>NZ_QJTJ01000016.1 GCF_003217295.1 Ureibacillus chungkukjangi | reverse complement strand
TTCCCTCTTTTCATGTTTATCGTCGCTGAAAACATTGTATCCAAGAGAGAATAAAATGACTCTTTTTCTTTTTACACAATTATATGGACTTTATCGCCTATCGACTCAAAGAACGAGAAAGTGGAGGATTTTTTTAACATATTCGGAATTCTTCCCTTTATGTACCCCAAAACAGAGCTTCATTTGGCATATAACCGAAAAATCTCCACATATTTTACTTTCGCTTGTTACTTTATAAAGGACGGATTCCATTAGTTGCTATTATTATTTCATTAGTTGCTATTATTATTTCATTGGCTGTTGTATTTGGATTTTTTAATGATAAAAACGGGAAAAAAGTAAAGAAAAGAAATATGTTGTCCCTTGTATTTTTAGCTGAACCTTCTTTGATTAAATGGCGCAATTCTTGAAGAGGAATTGTGTCTTTTTCAGCAATAGGGCAGATTGTTAAATAACTCATTGTGGGAATTATAGGAATTAGAGATAATTATATTGAGTATTCAGAACATCGCAGGATAAGAGGAAAACTTTAAGGGGGTTCTCTATGGGGTTGTTATTTTGGCCATTTATGATTGCTTCGATTGTACTTTCGTTTATTTCTTTAGTAATGAAAAAGCCAATGTTTCTTGTGATTTCCAGTCTATTGATAATTCCATTATCGCTTTACTTAGCTGCATCGCCACGTTTTGAATGGTGGGGTTTGATATTCCCTTTCTTTTACCTCGGTGCTGCTTTATCACTAAGAAAAAATATTAGATGGCTATCAGCACTCTTGATTGCACCAAATATTATTCTAATCGGATGGATTGGTTACGCGGTAATAAATCAGTAATAAATTAAGACCCATATATACTTGTTCTAGAATATGGCGCATTTCTTTAATGAGGATTGCGTCATTTTTCATTAAAGGGCCATATTGTTGAATAATAATTTTAATCTAAAGTGAAAAATGTGAAGGTTTACACTTAAACTTCTCACAGATTAATTGAAATTGCTTTTTCCATATACATACAATAGAAAATACGTTCGTGTTATAATTCTATTGAAGCTGAGGCTGCTAAATTGGGGGGAGAGTATGGAAAACATCAACATTCAAGAGCGTATGAAACATTATAATGTGCAAGGTTTAAGTATTACGTTAATTAATCATGGACAAATATGTGATACAGAAAATTACGGCTTATTAGAGGTAGAAAGTAATAAGTACGTAAATGAGAATTCGATTTTTAGTGCTTGTTCAATTAGTAAGTTTCTAACGGGAATGCTTGTTATGAAACTAACGAACCAAGGACTACTTGATTTAGATGAGGATGTAAACAATAGACTCGTTTCGTGGAAAATACCTGAAAATGATTTAACGAAAAACAAAAGAGTAACATTACGAAATTTACTTAGCCATCAATCTGGAATAAAAGACCCTGAAAACAGTTTTGGTGAGCTTAAAACAATTCCAAGCTTTCCTTCGTTGGTTGAATTATTAGATGGAAAAACCCCTTATTGTAAAGTTCCTATTGAAGTGAATTACGAACCAGAGAGTGGATTCGACTATTCTGATGCAGGTTATTGTATAATCCAGCTATTATTAGAAGATGTGACTGGAAAACCGTTTCATCAAATGATGAAAGAACTTATATTTGAACCATTAAAAATGGGAAATAGCACATTGGATATGTCAATACCTGTTATGAGTAGTGAAAAATTTTCTTGTGGTCATAACAAAAATGGTAAATTAGTGGATGGAAAATATCCTTTATATCCCTACCCAGCATCTTCTGGACTTTGGACAACCTCGGTGGATCTAGCAAAATTGGTTATTGAATTAATGGATGCAATAAAAGGAGAAAGTAAAGTTGGTATTTCTTCAAATGCAATAAAAGACATGATAAGCTCGCAAAGAGGAAAAGATTGGGTTGGACTAGGTGTGTTTCTAGCAGGTTCTGAAAAAGAAATAGAAATTCAATCACTCGGTTGGGGAGTAGGTTTTCAATGTATGATGGTGGCGTTTCCGTATTTAGAAAAAGGTGCAGTCATCATGACAAATACTGAATTAGGTGTTCATCAGATGGAAGGTATTATAGGAGAAATATATAGAACTCTTATATGCTAAAAAGCATTATTGAAGTAACAGTTAGTTGCTTTAACTTAAAAAATGATATTCAACAATCGGGCGCTTTAGTTGGATAATGATTAAGAGGTATCCATCTCAAACGAGAGGGTCTTCTTTATTTTGATATAAATATTTTAATAAGACACATTGTATCACTAATAGTTATAAACAATTATAATGGAGTGTTCGTGTTCATATTGTTAAATTTTTTTAAATATAATTGGCAGGTAAGAGACGAATGGTTTGAATGGTGTTACCAACTATCAAATGAGGAATTGATAAAAGATCGAACTGGTGGAGTAGGGAGTATTTTATATACTTATTTCACGTTATTGATGTTGTATATAGTTGGCTTCGTGGTATTCAAGGCAAAGAAGACATCGTAGTTGAATTTGCTGAATATGATACGCCTGAAAAGTTGAAATCTCTTTCTGATAGACTCCGAAATGAAATAGCAGAATTTCTAAAAAATAAATTAGATGAATTAAAAGAGATAGTTGTATGTGTGCCTGGGGATTAAGATAAATATACTGTTGTGGAAATATTACATCATATAATTGCACACGAAATACATCACATTGGTCAACTCTCTATTTGGTCAAGAGAATTAGAGCTCAATCCCGTACTTGCTAATTTTATCGGAAGAAAGTTTAACTCTATTCATTCATTAATTAAAGTGGTCTTTAGTTGAAAAAACGATATTCCACAAAAGGGGCCAATTCTTGAAAAAGAAATGCGCTCATTTTTCATTTAAGGGCTATTATCTTGAATAATCTTTAGCGTAATAGTTTAAATAATAAAATGGGTTTTTTACTGTTTTAATAGTTTAGAGAGTAGACTAAAATTGTTTTGTATAGTTGGTTAGAAAGAGGATTATATGTTTCAATATTTTTTTGTGAGAACGTTTATTGTAATATTACACATAGTAAAATAGTTATTTATAGAACCACTTTGTATGAATTTACCGTAACGCTCTGGCTGACGAAATCCTACTCGCGGGGGAAATCATAGTGCTTGGGTTGAACGAATAAGGTGAGAATGCAACATAATTGGAAAGAAATAAATTGCGGAGAAACATCTGAATGTAAAATTATAGACTGGAAATACATAGAAGTAAATATGTATATCACTAAATGTGGGGGTAACTGTGGCTAGGTAAGAATCCAAAATAGAAAAGTCATATTCTGTATTGACAAATAAATAATAAAAGGTAAAATTATTAACAATCAATATTTGCAGATTGAAGAGTTGTAAAGCATCTCGGAATATAAGAATAAAGGCTATGAAAAGAAATAGTAGCAATCACATAAACACTACAGAAAGTTACCGGTTGATGAGAGGTGCGTGTTGACGGATTGCGAATTCATCTTGGAGCTGTGTACTGAATTGGATTTCTTAGTAGGCTACACCGGCAAAGCACCCGTCATCATGTGCTAAAGTATCGTCTTATGGCTGTACTTACTAAGATAGGTAATGAAAGTTGCTTATGAATTTAAGGTGGTAACACGAGTTGAATCGTCCTTTTGGTTAATCCAAAAGGGCGTTTTTTTTATTTTTTTCTTATTACACTTGCAATATTTGAAATAGATTATGAGGAGGTAAATTGATTGAACAAGGTGGATAAAAGCGAAAAACTGCAACGAGGTTTAGATAATAGGCATATTCAGTTTATAGCACTGGGTGGTTCAATTGGAGTAGGATTGTTTTATGGTTCCAGTGCGACCATTCAAATGGCTGGCCCCTCTATTTTATTTTCTTATTTAGTTGGGGGACTGGTTATTTTCACTATTATGAGGGCGTTAGGTGAAATGGCAGTAGAAGAACCGGTGTCGGGTTCATTTAGTACATATGCCAATCGATATTTAGGTCCTTTTGCAGGATATTTAACTGGATGGACGTATTGGTTTATGTGGATTGTTGTTGGAATGGCGGAAATAACAGTTACTGGAGTCTATGTGAATTATTGGTACCCAGAAATTCCACAATGGCTGACAGCGCTTGTTGTTTTGATTCTCATTACATTCATTAATCTAGCAAATGTCAAAGCATTTGGAGAGTTTGAATTTTGGTTTGCGATGATTAAAATAGTAGCCATTATTGGTATGATTTTGCTAGGGTTAGGAATCATCTTCCTTGGGTTTGGGAATAGTGGTCAGCCAATCGGATTTGAAAATTTGTGGATTCATGGTGGATTCATGCCAAATGGAACAGAGGGTATTTTATTGTCATTGGTGCTTGTTATGTTTTCATTTGGAGGAATAGAATTGGTCGGAATTACGGCTGGTGAGGCAAAAAACCCTCAAAAATCAATTCCATCAGCGATCAATAATGTGGTCTTTCGGATATTAATTTTTTATATTGGTGCACTAGGCATCATGATGATTTTATACCCTTGGAATGATATTGGGACTAATGGTAGCCCATTTGTATTAATCTTTGAGAATGTTGGAATACCTGGCGCTGCACATATCATTAACTTTGTAGTTATCACAGCAGCCTTATCAGCTTTCAATAGTGGTTTGTTCAGTTCGGGAAGAATGCTGTACAATTTATCCCTTCAAAATAACGGTCCTAAGTATTTCGGAAAACTACACAAAAATGGTAGTCCAAGACGTGGAATTGTGTTTTCATCATTCTTTTTATTAGTGGCAGTATTCCTGAATTATATCGTTCCTGAAAAAGTGTTTTTGTATATTTCTGCTGTTGCAACGGTTGCGGTCATTACCTGCTGGACAATCATTTTAATTACACAATTGAAATTTAGAAAAACCAAAACAAAAGAGGAAGTTGAAAAGCTAAAATTTAAATTACCTCTACATCCAATTACTACATATATAGCTTTAACCTTTTTGGCATTTGTCATTGTCTTGATGGCATTTATACCGGACATGTGTATCGCGCTATATGTAGCACCTATTTGGTTTATCATCCTTTACATTGGATATAAAATAAAATAATTCTACAGAAGTATCGGAATTAAATTGCACTGATATATTAATACTCTGTTAATCGTTTAGTTCATGTAATAGATTAACAAACGTGAGCACCTAAATTTTGGGTTATAGGAAAACATCTTTAAGTTGAACAAGTCAAAAAGCCAGGTAATAATTACCTGGCTTCTTCATATTGTAATACGAGAACATTGGTTCTATAATTGAATAGAATGAGAACGTTAGTTCGATTGTTGGAGGGTTAAATATGAAGAGTCGGGTGTTAAAAGCTTTGCAACGTAATCAACTGGTGGATATTATGTACGTCTCAAAATCGGGTGAAATTAGTAAAAGGCGGATTAAGATTGTTAAAGTTTTAGACGGATCATTTTCTGCATTTTGTTTTACTAGGCAGGGAAAACGCACCTTTCTAATCGACAGTGTTCTTGCACTCGTGCCTGTAATAATAAAAGAGCGTGAAGTTATTTGATTACTCAGGCTGCTAGTGATTTGGCCCATAGACAGATTATACTTGATCTAACTATACGAACACTTGAACGTGATAGCAAGCATTTAAAAAAGTTGAAAATGCAAAGAGCTTTTGAGATGTGGATCGATGGAAAAATATAAGATTTACATACGGAATTAATAAACATTAAAGGTGAATTAGGCAGAATCGGCGCAAAGGTACATCCAGGTAAATCCGAAGATGGCTTCACGATATACACCGTTACCGAACAAAGACGTGATTTTAATGTGAAATATAATAATATTGCGCTTAAAAATCATTGTGAGAATGAAATAAAACAATTATTAGGTTTAATCGAATAGGATGCGATTTCTCTACTACATTTAAAATACATTATTAAATTTGAAATAATTAAAGCCATTTGAATGTAGTGTTTATTTTTCATTATCCTCCCGATCAAATGTTACAATTCAAAAAATAAAAAACCAGATAGCATTACGCTACCTGGTTTTATTGTACCTGCCCGTGCTCTTATAAAATATTATAAGGACTTCCCCAAAGTCTCCCCAAATTAGTTGGGGAAGAATGGGTGATAACGGTGAGTTGTAAATATATAGTTTGTATAACACACAAGTAATATCAATGCTTCATATAAAAGAACGAATTATTTAATTCCCTGAGCTTCTTTCCACTCTAAGAATTCATCATAAGTTAATTGTTTATCTAGAATTGAACCGTCTTCCTGAATTTCAATCACACGGTTTGCAATTGTTTGGATAAATTGGTGGTCATGAGATGTGAAAATCATCGCACCCTTAAAGCGAGTTAAACCTTCGTTTAGAGCTTGAATTGACTCAAGGTCTAAGTGGTTAGTAGGCTCATCAAGTAATAATACGTTTGAGTTCGAAAGCATCATTTTAGATAGCATACATCGAACTTTTTCTCCTCCTGAAAGAACAGAAGGGGATTTTTTCACTTCTTCACCAGAGAATAACATACGACCCAAGAAGCCACGTAAGAAGCTTTCTGTTTCATCCTCAGGTGAATATTGACGAAGCCATTCAACTAATGATTTTTCAGAGCCTGTGAAGTATTTATCGTGATCATTTTCAAAATAGCTTTGAGATGTTGTCACACCCCATTTAAATGTACCGCTATCAGCCTGGCGTTGTTCTGCTAAAATGTCCAACAACGCTGTTTTAGCGATTGGATTACCAAGTAAAATAATTTTATCTTCCTTGTTCATCATAAAGCGAGCATCTTTAAATAATACTTCGCCTTCCTGAGTAGCTGATAAGCCATCTACTGTTAATACGTCATTTCCAATATCGCGGCCAATTTGGAAGTTAATGAATGGATACTTACGGCTAGAAGGCTTGATATCATCTAGTTCAATTTTATCCAGCATTTTTTTACGCGAAGTCGCTTGACTTGATTTAGAAGCATTTGCAGAGAAACGTGCAACGAATGCTTGTAGCTCTTTAATTTTCTCTTCTTTTTTCTTGTTTTGATCTTGAGCCATTTTAAGTGCTAATTGGCTTGACTCATACCAGAAATCATAGTTACCAACATAAATCTGGATTTTGGAGAAGTCTAAATCGGCAATATGCGTACAAACCTTGTTTAAGAAGTGACGGTCATGGGATACAACAATAACTGTATTTTCAAAGTTAATTAAAAACTCTTCCAGCCATTTAATCGCTTTTAAATCTAAGTGATTGGTAGGCTCATCCAGTAATAGAACATCTGGTTTACCGAATAAAGCTTGAGCTAATAATACTTTGACTTTATCTGAACCTTCTAGGTCAGCCATTTGTACATAGTGAAGCTCATCGCCAATACCTAGACCGTTAAGTAATGTTGCAGCCTCTGATTCAGCTTCCCAACCATTTAAGTCTGCGAATTCACCCTCTAATTCTGCAGCACGCATGCCGTCTTCGTCAGAGAACTCTTCTTTCATATAAATCGCATCTTTTTCAGCTTTTACTTCCCAAAGACGCTTGTTCCCCATAACAACAGTATCAAGAACATTATACTCATCGTACTCAAAGTGGTTTTGTTTTAAAACGGATAAACGTTCGTCTTTCCCCATTGAAACATTACCTTCTTGAGGCTCGATATCTCCAGATAGAATTTTAAGGAAAGTAGATTTTCCTGCACCATTCGCACCGATAAGACCATAACAGTTCCCCGGTGTGAATTTAATATTTACGTCTTCAAATAGTTTACGATCGCCATAGCGAAGACCTACATTGCTAACTTGAATCATGTAAGCTCCTCCTTTTTATATTCAGCTAAATTGCTTCAAAAATCTCTTTTGTACACAATGTTTCTATTATAGCATGGGATGCTTACAAAAGCTAGAAATCACTGGTATTACTTAAGTTTCCTGGCAGTTTTAAGATTAATGTTAAATTCACGATTTTTTCTTTTACTGGATTTCTAGTATAATAAGAGAACCACTGAAATAGAGAGGTAATCTATGATACAAAAAGCACAGCAAGTTTTAAAGCAATATTTTGGATATGATAGTTTCCGTATAGGGCAGCAACAGGTAATTGAGAATGTGCTAAATGGTCGTGATACACTTTGCGTTATGCCAACTGGTGGAGGGAAGTCTCTTTGTTATCAGGTGCCTGCATTGTGTGTTGAAGGCACAACCGTTGTAATTTCACCTTTAATCTCATTAATGAAGGACCAGGTGGATCTACTTCATTCCAATGGGATACAAGCGGCTTATATTAATAGCTCATTAACTTATAGTCAAATAAACGAAACAATGGAAGATGTAAGAAATGGATTAGTAAAGCTTTTATATATTGCGCCTGAACGATTAGAAAACGAAATGTTCCGAAATGAACTTTCACAGCTAAATGTCCCTTTAGTTGCAATTGATGAAGCCCACTGTATTTCCCAATGGGGACATGATTTTAGACCAAGTTATCGCACGATTTCCTCACTCGTTTCACTATGGCATAAAAAACCGACTGTCATCGCTTTAACTGCTACAGCAACACCTACTGTTAGCGATGATATTTGTTCTTTATTACATATCAGTGAACATGATAGTTTCATAACAGGCTTTGCTCGCGAAAATCTGTCATTTAAGGTTTTGATAGGTGAAAACAGGGATCAATACATCAAAAGATATGTAAAAAATAATCCAAATGAAGTGGGGATTATTTATGCTGCTACAAGAAAATCAGTAGAAGCAGTTTATGAGCTTCTATCAAAAAATGGTGTGCGGGTTGCCAAATACCATGGTGGAATGGGAGAAACCGATAGAACACAGGAACAAAATCGTTTCCTGCAGGATGAAGTTCAGGTGATGGTAGCCACAAATGCATTTGGAATGGGTATCAATAAGACGAACGTACGTTTTGTTATTCATTATCAAATGCCTCGTAATATGGAAAGCTATTATCAGGAAGCCGGAAGAGCGGGGCGTGATGGATTACCAAGTGAGTGTACACTATTATATAGCTCGTCGGATGAGCAAACACAGCGTTTCCTTATAGATCAAGCTCAAGATCGTTCTCGAATACCGTTAGAGCTTAAGAAGCTTCAAAGTATGGTCGATTACTGCCATACAGAGAATTGCTTGCAATCCTACATAGTACAATACTTCGGTGAATCTCAAAACAATGAGTGCGGACAATGTAGTAATTGTATTGATGGAAGACCAAAAATGGATGTAACGGAAGATACTCAAAAGGTATTATCCTGTGTTTTTCGAATGGGTCAAAAATTTGGTAAAACGATTACTGCCCAAGTACTTGCAGGCGCACGCAATAAAAAAATAGAGGGCTTTAGACACTTATCAACATTTGGCATTTTGAAATCGATGACAGCAAAAGAGATTTCCAGCTTTATAGAATTTTTGATTTCGGAAAAGGTATTATTAGTTCAACCAGGTCAATTCCCAACAATCTATATTTCGGATGAGGGAAAGGATGTTCTTTTAGGGAAAAAGAAAGTATTACGTCGGACTAAGCCCGAAGAAACAATAGTCAAGCGGGATGATCCTTTGTTCGAGCATTTGAGGGCTGTTCGTAAGGAACTGGCTGAAAAAGAGGGAGTACCTCCATTTGTTGTCTTTTCAGATAAGACGTTAAAGGATATGTGTGAGAAAAAACCGACTGACGAACAAATGTTCCTAGAGGTGAGTGGAGTGGGACAAAACAAGCTAGAACGCTATGGCGCCATCTTCCTTGATGCCATTAATGAATTTAGTACACTTTAATATACGAGTTTTTTTGCGAATATAGTCAACAAAATATAAAAGGCGACAAATTCCAACTTGGAGTTTGTCGCCTTTTGTTATTTCATCTTATTGCCCATGAAATGATTGATTTCTCTATTATTTCCAATGACTATCGATAAATTGGTCACGACCAGAAATTGCGCGGTCTTCCTTGTAATGTTTTTCTTCATTTTTATAGTAGTCCTGATGATAATCTTCTGCTTCCCAGAAAGTAGCTGCCTCTATAATTTGAGTTACTATAGGCTTTTTAAAGCGACCGCTATCTGCCAATTGTTGCTTAGAGAACTCAGCAAGCTTTTGCTGCTCCTCTGTATGATAGAAAATAGCTGTTTTATAGGATTCACCACGATCGTGGAATTGTCCACCGTCATCAGTAGGATCGATTTGCATCCAGTAGATTTCTAGTAATTTTTCATAAGGGAAAATAGAAGAATCAAATTCTATTTGCACCACTTCTAAATGTCCAGTATTTCCTTCTTTTACTTGCTCATAAGTAGGGTTTTCTATAGCCCCACCCATATAGCCAGAAGTTACTTTATGTATACCATCCCACTCTACAAAAGGTTTAACCATACACCAAAAACAACCACCTGCAAATGTCGCTTTTTCCATTTATTTACGCCTCCAATGCTTAAAATAAATAGTATTGTAACATGATATAGATAAGGAAACAAATTATTACAATTATTTATAGGATATTTCAAGCTTGTTGTCACAAGCCGTAGTATAATAATGGAAAAATGAACCTTTCTATCTTTTCGAACGTCTCGTAATTGAATTTTCAAAGGGGAGAAGCAATATGGAAGAAAATCAAATCGAAGAAAAAAGACAGACCCGACATAAAAAGAAGAAGCTGCGAAAAGGAAGACTGTTCTTTACTTTTTTAATACTAGTGCTACTGATTATTGGAATCTATTCTTATTTCCAATATCAAAAGGGACTCGAAATCGCTTCTGAAACAAAATTACCTGAGGCAGAGTTTGTTGCAGATGAAGCGCATAAGACTATTAAAAACTACTTAATCCTCGGTGTTGATAGTCGCGGGGAAGAGGAATCCCGTTCAGATACGATGATGGTATTATCCTGGAACCAAGAGACAAATGATTTAAAGCTTGTATCCTTCATGCGAGATATCTATGCAGATATCCCAAGCTATAAATCATATAAATTAAATACAGCCTATTATCTTGGTGGGGTACAGCTTTTAAAGGATACATTAAAAACAATGTTTGATGTACCAATACATCACTATGCTTTAATAGATTTTAAAAGCTTTGAATCCTTGATCGATATTCTTGCGCCTAATGGCATTGAAATGGAAGTTGAAAAGGATATGTCCGCATATATTGGTGTATCACTATCTAAGGGGGTACAAAATTTAAATGGCCAAGAGCTATTAGGATATGCAAGATTCCGTCATGATTCAGAGGGGGATTTTGGTCGTGTAGAGCGTCAGCAAAAGGTCATTGATGCACTTAAGGATGAATTGTTATCTCCTAGTAATATAAATAACCTTCCAAAACTAATTGGGGCGTCACAAGGGTATATTACGACAGATTTATCGACAGCTCAGGAGATAAAAACAGTACTATCTTTAGCTGTTGGGGGAAAAGTAGACATAGATAAAATGACTATTCCAGTGGAAGGAAGCTATGATTATCAATCCTATCCGCACGCGGGTGAAGTTATAGAAATCGATATTGAAAAGAATAAACAAGAAATACACTCATTTTTACAGCTGGAGGGGGAGTAATTTCCCTCTTTGTTACCAATTTAAGAATGTCATTTTACACAAATTTTAATCGTTGGCAGTTCTAACACTTTATGGAAAATCAGTTTACATGATAGAATAGAATGAATACTAAATTCATAGTTTGACGAGGTGGTTTTTTGGAAAGAGAAAAGAGTTATGAGGATCGGTTAAACAGGGAAAGATCATCCTTTTTTCAAACAAGATTTATCCGCTTTTTAGGTGGGAAAAATCTGTTATTTTTACTTATTACATTATTACTTGCTGGATGCATTATCTTTGTATTCAATCAAGTCGACTTTATCTTTTATCCACTTCAGGTTTTATTTGAGGTAGTAATTTTACCAGGTGTGTTAGCAATTATCGGTTATTATCTATTACGACCGTTCGTACGGTTAGCAGATAAAAGTGGAAAGGGAAAAGTACCGCGCAGCATTGTAATCTTAATTCTTTATGTAATTGTAGCAGCGCTGATGACCTTACTTTCACTTCTCGTGTATCCATTTTTACGTGACCAATTTACAAATTTAGTGGAAGAGTTTCCAATGTACTTTATGCAGTTTGTAGAGACGTCGGTTACATTTTTAAACAATTCTAGCTTTGATGAATTATTTACAAAATTTAATTTTGATTATGATAAGATGCTAACAAATGTGACAGACGATCTTGTAACCACAATGAGAGATACACTAACGAATATCGCTTCGTCAGTAGCTACAGGAATTACTGGTTTCGTTTCAACATTAACTGGAATTCTTTTATCCCTTGTAACAGTTCCTTTTATCTTGTTTTATCTGCTGTATGAGGGAGAAAAATTACCGAAATTCATTTTACGAATTTTTCCGCCACGCGCTCGCAATGAAGTAGGGCAAGTATTAAAAGAAATGGACAAGCAAGTAAGCTCGTACATACTTGGCCAGATATTAGTGTCCATTTGTATTGGTGTCATGATGACGATCGGGTTTTTAATTATCAAATTAGATTATGCCTTCTTGTTAGGGATTTTAGCAATGGTAACAAGCGTAGTCCCGTACCTAGGACCAGTTATAGCAATTACCCCAGCGCTCATTATCGCTATTGTTACTTCACCAATAATGGTCGTCTATTTAATTATTGTTTGGACTGTTGTTCAGTTGGTAGAAGGGAAATTCATTACCCCGAACATTATGGGGAAATCCCTTTCTATTCACCCGATTACAATCATTTTTGTCCTTTTGACATTTGGTTCATTGTTTGGGGTTGCAGGAGTTATTCTGGGAATCCCGGCATATGCATTGTTTAAAGTGTTAGTTAGTCATTTGTTTGGGCTAGTAAGGCGAAGATATAATCGATATGAACGGGATATCGAAAACAAATATGATATTTAGCATGAAAAGAGGCTGTCTCCAATTATTAGAGACAGTCTTTATTTTTATAGTGATAAGCTTTCTAGTCGTTTTATGGCTTCTTTTAAAGTCTCTATATTTTGAACAAGTGCAAGACGAACATACCCTTCACCTTCAGAGCCGAATGCTGTACCTGGCACCATTAGAATGCCACACTGCTCAATAGTTTTAAATGCAAAGTCTACGCTATTTAATTTGTAAGGATATTTTGCCCATACAAACATGCCTCCTTTTGATGGCGCTACGGTCCAGCCTAATTCCTTCAGACCTGTCAAGAGTGTTGTATGGCGTTTGGAAAATGTTTCTCTTAAAGAAGAGGTAATTACTTCTGCATTATCTAATGCAAGAACTGCTGTTAATTGAATTGGATCAAAAATACCGAAGTCCAAATTTGATTTTAATTGCTTTATAATCGCTATCATTTCAGCATTGCCAGCAATATAAGCCACCCGAGCACCTGCTAAACTAAAGCTTTTGGATAGGGAGTTAATTTCTAAACCTACATCTTTTGCTCCAGGTGCTGCTAAGAAGCTAATTGGAGCGTCTCCAGTAAAGTAAAATTCCGAATATGCTGCATCATGTAAAACAATAATATTATACTTTTTGGCAAATGCTACTACCTCATCAAAGTAGTTGAGAGATGGCGCCATTGGAACAGGATTTCCCGGCATATTTAAGATTAATAGCTTTGCTTTATGTGCGACATCTTCTGGAATCGCTTTGAGATTTGGCAGGAAGCCTCTTTCTTCTTCAAGTGGTATGTAATATGGTATTGCTCCTGCTAAGGTGATACCTGCTGCATATGCTACATATCCAGGGTTCGTTGTTAAGACGTAATCTCCTGGGTCACAGAATGCAATAGGTAAGTGAACTAAACCTTCCTGTGAACCAATCGTTTGAACAATTTCAGTTTCAGGATTTAGATCCACCTTATTAACACGGGCATAATATCTCGCTACAGCCTCATAAAATTCAGGTGATCCATTTAATGTGTAGCCGTAGGAAGAAGATTGTTTGCTTAGGTCCGACATTGATTTAAGTAAAATGTCATGCGGAGGGATATCTGGGCTGCCTAAACTTAAATCTATTAAACTAAGGCCATTTATTTTCTCTTGCTGCTTGGCAAAGACTTTTAAGCTTGTAAATATCGCAGGTTCAAATTGGGACATTTTCTGTGAGGGGATTATTTTCAAGGTTGAACACTCCTTATACTCTATCAAAATATAAATCACATTTTATCATAGAGCCTATAGAAATTCTGTTCAAATTCAGAAAAAATGAAATAAATAGATAATATAGAGAGACATTTTGTTCTTAATAGCAAAAGCCTTGATTGTTATTGAGTAAAAAAGAAGAATAGAATAGTAGTAGGCTTTCATTTATACTATAAAAAAAGTAGGGGTGGATTTGATGATTGTACATGCTTTAAGTGGAGCCAGTGGTACTGGAAAAAGTACGAGTGCCATTCAATTTGCCTATGAAAACCAGATTGAAGCAATCATTGATGATGGGCTTTTGATTTTAAATGGAGAAAAAATCGCAGGTACTTCCGCTAAATTTGAAAAAAATACGATTACTGCAGTACGTCGAGCAATTTTCCAGGATGAGGATCATCGACAGCAGGTTTTAAACGCCATAAAAGAGTTTAAGGTTAAGTCAGTTCTCATTATTGGAACTTCAGATAAAATGACAAATAAAATTGCTAAACGTCTTAAGCTTGAGCCCATCGACCATATTCACCAAATTGAAGATATTCGGTCAGAAAGAGAAATTCATATGGCAAAATTCATAAGGAATACACAAGGGAAACATGTTATGCCTATTCCTTATAGGCAGGTTGAACAAAATTTTTTTAAGCGATTTATTCAAAGAGGCTTTGCGATCTTTTCAAAAAATCGTGAAAAGCTGGGAGAGACGACAATTGTTCAGCCCGATTTTCACCAGCAAATGATCTATATATCAAAAAATGTATATGTTGAATTCGTGAAATATATAATCGGTCAGTACCGAGTAATTGCAAAAATTGATGCTGTCCATTTTGTTATGAAGGATTATAGTCAAAACTTATATATAACAATTTATATAACCTCACCAGTCAATTATGATGTGATGGAAAAGATGCGCGGTCTACAGCAGGTAATATTAGAGCAATTTATACGTCAATTTGAATTTGAGCCTTCGATGATAAAGATTAACGTAAAAGGAATCATTTGAGGATTTTAAAATAGCCTACCTGGAAGGAAGTTTCTTTCAAGGTAGGCTATTATTTATTTTCGGTTAAATTTCGGCTGACGTTTTTCAACAAATGAGCGGACACCTTCTGGGAAATCATTAGGATCCACAAAGGGCGTGGAAGTTTTCCATAAAACAGGCGCGGAATCAACACATTCCTGTACTGAGCGCTTTACTGCCAGCAATGATGAAGGGGACATCCCAGCAACCAGCTTACCCATACGAATAGCAAATTTATTTAAATCCTTTTCAGCTACTAAATAATTTAACATACCAGTATTAAATGCTTCTTCAGCTTTATACATTCGGCCAGTAAAAACAAAATCCTTCGTAGCTGATGGGCCAACTAAATCAACAAGTCGTTTGGCAAATTTATTATTTAGGGTAATACCTAGCTTTCCAACAGGAATCCCCATACGAGCTTTTTCTGAACCTATTCGAATGTCACAGGCAAGTGCCAATTCCAGGCCAGCTCCCATTGCTGGTCCGTTAATAACACCGATAACGGGAATAGGTAATCGTTCAATTGTAGAAATGGTTTGCTCCATATGCACAAATGCTTCTTCTGCCTGCTCTAATGAAATCGAGTTAAACTCCTTTATATCAGAGCCTGCTGTAAAGTTTTCCCCTGATCCTCGAAGAATTAAGACCTTATTTTTCGGATTATCAAGAGTCTGTAATGCTATTTTCGCTAACTGCGACCACATATTTGCTGTTAAAGCATTTTTTAATTGGGGTCGGTGGATTGTAATAATAGCGAGTCCGGCAGTTTCTTGATAAATAATTTTTGCATCCTCTTCCTGTAGTCTTGTAGTTCTTACCTGCATTCAAACAGCCCCTTTGTATTAATACTCACATTATATACTACAATAACTTTTACTAGCATCATAAATTGAATATTCAACAAAAAAACTCCAAATTATTAACGTAGTCATACATAAGTTAAAAGTTTACTAGATTTCAAACTCTGTTATAATTTACCCTTATGCACAAGACCTTAAGACTGAATTCATTGCATATTATCCGACACTTCAATTACAATAATAAATATCTATATTTCACGCCCATTATCTACTGAAAAACAAAATAATTTACGAATAGCTTATAAGGAGATACTTAAATGGATGACATTGTAACTTATTATAAAGCTTACCTGCAATCAATCAATAAATCACAAAATACTATAAAGCAATACGGTATAGATACACAGCAATTTATAAATTTTATGAAGGATCACTTATTTACATTTGATGATTCTATTGTAAAATTAATTGAAAACTATAATCTTTATTTAGCAGAAGCATTTTCTTCTGTTGCAAGCATCAATCGAAAGAAGGCCTCATTGCATCACTTTTTAACATTTTTAAGGCAAAGAGAAAGAATAAACGAGCTCCCAGATAACTTATTAAAGCCGATTAAGAAAGAAAAGCTAACCATTCATACCTTATCCACTAATCAGATCAAAAGTGTTTCTAATTATTGGATGGAAGTCTTTGAAGCAACTGTAGGTTTAGACCATAAATGGATTGCATTAAGAAATTTTTGCATCGTGAACATAATGCTTGAAATCGGGTTAAAGCCTTCTGAAGTAGTAAATATGAAGTGGGGACATATGGAAGAGAATGAAATCACGATTATTCATGGTAAAAGGATTAGAAAATTATTTCTTTCTACAGCAAATCTTATTTGGCTCAGGGTATATCGCAAACAAACAGAAATGTTATTACCCAACAGTAAAGAGGCAGAGTTTGTCTGGCTTGGCCTTGGAAATAAACAAAATGAACCTATAACTGTGAAAACAATTGAACGGATTTTCCAGAAGCTCACTGATAATCTAGGATTTAAAGTTACAGCTACTACTCTTCGTTATACACTGATTGATACAGATATTAAAAAGGAGCATGGTGAGCAGCTAGAGGATTTATTTGCTCGTTATGGTTATTCTCGTAAAAGTGTTTTACAAGAACGACTTGATCGGATACAAAAACCCCCTAATCTACTTAAATTGTAACGTAGATTAGGGGGTTTTATTATTCGTAATTAACTTTATAATCTTCAGATTTAACCCATTTTAACTTTGTTTCAAACATTTTAATGAATAGTAAATTTAAAAGAATCGGTAAACCAATAAATAATGTTAATGAAATGATTATACTTTCCATCTGCCAGCCTACAATATCTAAGTATTTAAGAGGGCCAACAAATCCTGCTAAACCAAAACCGGCACTATAAGGAGTCCCTTCAATTTCGAATACACCTGCAAGGCCTCCTAAAATAGTAGCAGTTAAAATCATTGGTAAAGCGATTTTAGGCTTCATGAGGAAATTACGCATCTGGATTTTAGCTGAGGCAATGTGAGCAATTGCTGTACCAAAATTATTTGAACGATAGCTTGCGATACACATCCCAACACCTGAAGCACAAACGCCTAGATTTGCTGCTCCAGCACCAATTCCAGAAAGCATGATTACTGTCGCAACCCCAATTGTTGAAATTGGAGAGATAATTAGAATTGAGAAAATCATAGCAATAAGTGCACCCATTAGTACCGGTTGAAGATCTGTTAAATACATAATTCCATTACCTATTAAAAGTGAACTGTTTTTAATGTAAGGTAAAATAGCAAGTCCTATTAAACCTGGGATGAAAATTGTCAATGCTGGCATTGCAAGCAATGTCCAGTCTTTTAGTCTCGTACCTAGAAATTGAACAAATAAAATTGCTAGGGCAGATGTTAAACCGATATTTATAACTGTCCCGATTCCCGCCATTGTTATAGTACCATCTTCTGTGATTGTTGTTACACCACTACCGATAAAAGCAGCTAAACCAACTGAGCAGGTTTGAATAGGAGTTAACTTAAATTGAATTCCTGCCATAATCCCGATTACCACTGGAAGTAAACTCATTACAATCACAGAAGCGTTTAAAACAGTTTCGAAAAACGGGAAGTATGGAATAACTAATTTTAATATTTCTCCAACTAGAGCATTCGGAATTAAACAAACAACAATTCCTAAGCTCATCCCAGTTAATAGCTTGCTAAAAAAATTTTTCATAATGCAACAAATCCCCTCTAAGATGTCTTTTTTCTTATATAACATCAGCATGTAATGTAAGGATTATTATATTAGTTTAGAAGATTATTTCAATACGAAATTTTCTGACTATTTATTGATTTGATAATTTATAGTTGTTTTAGAGAATGGAAACGCTTTTTTAGAGAAATTAGACTAATAAAAAATATATCATTTTTCTGATCGATTCTTATTAAATGTTCTTCTATTCCTAATTTATTTACCGGAGTTCTCTATTATTGGCATAAATCCACTTTATTTAATATAGTAATAATATATTTATTTGGGTTATTAAATGATTAATATGGGAAGGAAGATTATTAATGCTTAAAGAAACAGTATTTGAACAATTAAAAACTGCGATGAAGGAAAAAAATGTCCTAGCAAAAGGAGTATTGACACTTTTAAAATCCGCATTAGATACAGCAGAAAAAGAAAAAGGTGCTGCTCTTACAAATGAAGAAGAGATTGCTATTGTGAATCGTGAAATAAAACAAACCAACCAATCCCTAGATGGTGCTAAACAAGCAAACCGAGAGGATCTTATTGAGAAGGAAGAAGCAAAGTTGACACTTTTAAAAAGCTTCTTACCAAAACAGTTAACAGAAGAAGAAATTGTGGCAGTTTTAACAGAAGCTGGCATTAGTAAAGGTATGAATATGGGGGATGCAATGAAAATTGCAAAACCAGTCCTTGCAGGTAAAGCTGACGGAGCAACAATGTCCAGAGCCGTAAAAAGTTTAATTTAATAAGGTAAGTTGATGTAAAACCCACGTTAAAGGACGTGGGTTTTAATTTTGGCATAGAAAGGTAGTAAAAATCGAAATAAATAATTATTTATTCAGAAAATTTTATTGACTTAAAATTAATTCTGTTCTATATTATGGTGTATAATAATATGCTGTTATATAACAACATCTAAGGAAGGAAATGATGAAAATGTCAATTTATCAAGAAGGCTATGACTATTATGTAATGAGATGTGAGGATTTTGGGTTAGAGCCTATAAACTTTTATTATTTTGTTAAACAGCTATCACAGGAGCAGCTAAATTCTTATAATGAACAAGCAAAGCTTATGAAAGGATGTAAGTAGGATGGTTGAGTATAATCTTGGATATGATTACTACAAGCAAGCTTGCCAGGGATATGGACTAGAGCCTATTAATTTTGCATTCTACTTATTGAGCTTATCCAAGGCGCAATTGGAGGCTTACAATGAACGTACTACTCAAAAGAGGGGGAATAATTTTGATAACTGATGTAAATCTAGAATACGCCAATTAACAACCTTACTTGAAGTTTTTGTCAAGTAAGGTTGTTTTGTTTTAAAAATCAAGACTTTTTTACTAAATAAAAACGAACAATTTGTAACTACAATTATACATTTTTCGACATTTTATCTATTATCTTACCTGGTTTAGCTGTATAATAGTTCTATAATACTTACAAATAATTATATTGCGAGATTTCAGACAAGTTGCAACGGAGGGAATTCATGATAAATAAAGATATTCAGTCAACAGAAACCTCACTCATGGAGCATACATATGAAGAATTACAAGATATAAAGACAGCAATTGATGAAGCCGTTATTATGGCAGTAACAGATTCAAAGGGGATAATAACTGCTGTAAATGATCGGTTCTGTGAAATCTCAAAATATAGGCGAGAAGAATTAATTGGTCAAAATCATCGCATTTTAAATTCTAAATTTCATACAAAAGAATTCTTTAAAACTATGTGGAAAACAATAGGTAGTGGTCAAACGTGGAATGGTGAGATCTGTAACCGCGCAAAAGACGGTTCACTTTATTGGGTTCAGACAACGATAGTTCCTTTCTTAAATGAAATGGGGAAACCAAAGCAATATATATCTATTCGAACAGATATTACTGAACAAAAAAACATACAAATGTTAACCCATTTTGCAAATCATGATGTGTTAACTGGTTTACCAAACCGTAGATATCTATCGCAAAAGTTAAATATGTTAATTGAAAAAAGTAAAGAAAATCAATCAAAATTTGCCCTATTCTTCATAGATATTAATAGATTCCGTCATATTAATGATGCACTTGGGCACAATGTCGGGGATTTATTTTTAATTGAAGTTGCACAACGTTTTAAATCTATTGATAAGACTGGCAATTCCTTTTATCGATTGAATGGAGACGAATTTGTATTTCTACTTGAAGATATTAGTATTTTGTCAGAAATGGCGACAAAGCTCATGAAAATGTTTGAACAGCCATATGTCTTTAACAAATATGAATTTTATTCGACGATTAGCATTGGAATAAGTATTTTCCCTAAACACGGTAATGACGTTGATAGCTTACTAGTAAATGCTGATATGGCAATGTATGTAGCGAAAAATAGAAAAGGAAATCAATATGAGATTTTCAAGAAGGTCATGAAAGGGAAAAATGACCACATTCTGATATTAGAATCTAAGCTCCGCAACGCTATAAGAGAAAGCCTATTAGAAATTCATTATCAGCCGAAAATGGATGTGAAGACTGAACTACTTATTGGGATGGAAGCCCTTTTGCGTTGGAATGATGAGGAATTAGGTCATATTCCTCCAAATGATTTTATTCCCTTTGCTGAAGAGTGTGGGTTAATCAATGAAATTGGAGAATGGGTTTTAAAAACAACTGCCATACAAATTAAAGAATGGGAAAAGCAATTTAATTTTAATTTGAGGGTTGCAGTTAATATTTCTCCTTTACATTTTAAAGAACCTAATTTTGTAGCTCGACTTGTTGAGATTCTGGAAGAGACAAAGGTGAAGCCAGAGCATCTTGAAATAGAGATAACTGAGATGAGCATGATGGATTATAATGATGATCTCATAAATAAAATTCAGGAAGTAAAAGAATTAGGGCTAACGGTAGCGATTGACGATTTTGGTACAGGCTATAGTTCTTTAGGTTATTTGAAAGAATTCCCAGTAGATACGCTTAAAATAGACCGAACTTTTATCGTTAATATTAGTGAAGGGGAATCAGGTATAGCGATGGTTGCAGCTATCATAGCCTTGGCCCATGCATTAAAGTTAAAGGTAGTTGCAGAAGGTGTAGAAACCATTGAGGAAATGGAAATCCTCAAACAATATAATTGCGAGTATGTGCAAGGTTATTATTTCAGTAAACCTTTAAATGTTATTGATATAACGAAGAAAATGCAAAGTGAATTATCAGAATAGAAAATCAGGAATAGCCTTAAAACTATTCCTGATTAGTTAAGAGTATGTTGAATTTTGAAATCAGCATACTCTTTTATTCTTTTAATAGCTCTAGTAAACGTTCATATTCATCATAATTGCCAACTGCATCATAATATTGGAATAATAAATCAGAATTAACCTGAATCATATCCTTGTAACTCATATACAATTCCTCTGTTAAATGGCGAATTATGATTGGTATAGGCTGGTGATGATTAAAGTGTTTTAAATACTTTTTTATGAATCCCACGGATAACTCACACCATAAATTATTGCCAAGTGCTTCAAAATCAATAAATTGAGCATGTGAGACTAAGAAATCGTCTGTTAAATGTTCGTTATATTTACAAACAATTTGCCAATCGATTTTATTTCTGTAGCGATGCAGCCAATGAGGTTCTAATACAGCACTCATCAATTGAATTTGTAGTTCAGAATATTGCTCGAAGTGAGCGTCCATTTCCTTATTTGTTCGTTTTTTATAGCCCATATCGTCATATATTTGACTAGCTAATGAGGGAATTCCTTTTACCATGTGTTCACTTCCAGGCCATTTATATTGACCACGATCAAACTCAAAAAAATGATACTCTTGCTTTTCTTCCTCTTCTTCAACCTCATATTCGTCAAGTAAGTGAATTGTACTGTATTCACTGAAATACGTTTCATCTTCAATAAACAACTCGACTTCTTCCTCAAAATGATCATTTATTTTCAGATTTTGACGTCTTAATTCGTCGACAATATAATTCTTAAAGGAAGCAGAAAGCCTTGATAATACAGGGTAATTATATTGCAGGGTAGAAACATCTACTTTATCTATATGTTCAATTAAATATTCTTCAGTTAACTGGTCACAAGCATAGCAAATATATGCAAAATCAACATAGTCCAAAAATTTCTCAAACTCTGACGGGTGAAGCTTTACTAAATTATATCGCCAAAAACAATAATCATGGACGAACTTTTCTGACATATTACCGTTGTCTTTTATCAATTGGGACAAGTCTATCTCATCAATGATTGGTCCCACATAAGAGGGGATTGATTTTAAATCAAAGCCCATAGGGAAGTTCAACTTTTCCAATGCTTTTTGGGGTCTGAATTTTCTTTTTCGGCTAGGATCAGTTTTTAAGCTATAAGTACCAATTGATCCACGCTCGTCCAACAAAATATAAGCTAATTCTTGTCTTTGGTCACGTGTTAGCTTAATATTTTTAGGGAATTTTACAGAAGCGTAGTATGTAATATTGGACATATCATAGAAAAATTTAAAATCACCCTCAGGAGTAAAATCTGAACGAGACGTATTTTTCTTCCAATACAAAAGAGCCCCGTTGATTGGGGGATAGTTGGAGAATTGAATATTAGCTATTGAGAATATGTTATGTGAAAGAGATTCATCATAAACTGTCTTTATAAATTCAATATGTTTAATTTTAAGCATACCGTACCTCCATTACCTCTATTATATTTCTTTCGCTTATGAAACAATAGCAAAAAGTGTTGAGAATTTATGAATTATTCCTACTCAAAACAATTGAACGAAAAATTGTACTTATAAAAATACATAGAAAGCCCACTCTACTAATTTATTGTGTTTGCATGAGTTTTAGAACTGAATTCAATAATTTTTAGAAAAACAATGTATTATAAAATACATGACTGATGCTATGGTTTGCAAATTATAACAAGCATATAAAAGATTAATGAGAAAATATGGATAAACACTCTCTTCCAATAGATAAAAGATGTATAATTGAAGTTAACTATACAAAAGATGGTGAGTTTATGAGTTCAAACTTTGTTGTTTCTTTGAAGGAGACGAGAAACCCCTTAGAGGATATATTAGTCCCGGTTGAACAAAGGATTGGATATGTCGGGGGAGAGACACCCGTTATACCAATTTATTTTTATCGTTTACTGGGGGTAGAGGGCGAAGAAGAAAACGATTTTAATATATATATAAATGAGTTGTTTCGATTAGACGAACAGTTATCGGCATATGGGCGTTATGTTCGATTTGATGGTTCAATTCTCACACCACAAAACAATGAAATGAGCTATTTTAAAAATTTTATTGGGAAATCCTTAACACAAGATCCTACAGCTCTTAGGAAGCAAGGCTTATCTCTATTTTTTAATTCACGTATTTTCTATGGGCATAGTCATTATGCTGTTATTCATAAAGCCTTTTTACAGGTTCTTGATTTATTTCTAAAAAATGAATCCTTCCTCAATACATCAAAAGTAGAGACTTTCGTTGTTAAAATATTGATTTGGCTGCAGCGAATTATTGAAAAATTATATCCAACCAGTCAGCCAGACAAGGATATACCCAAAATCATTTTCTATGGAGATATAAAAGCTCATGAGGTTTATTTCTTAATCTTTGCTTCGTTGTTAGGCATTGATATTTTATACATTCATACAGAACCAGCAAAAGAGCAGAGGTTTTCCCAAATTGATTCAAACGATATGTTCTCCAAAAGAATGGTTTACTCCAACAGCTTCCCAATTAAACCGTTCCCTCAAGAGGCAAAACGAGTACGAAAGAAAACTGTTACCTATGAAGCAAAAGAGGAAATTGAAAGCTTCTTATATGGAGAAGAGGTAGGGATTTTTAAAACAAGGCAATTTGAAACAGGTTTAACAAAGCCTATCACTTTAAGAACTACTCATGACGAAATGAAAATCTTATGGCATGAGGATGCAAAAATAAGACCTGAATTTCAAGTGAAGAATGAAATTGTCTATGTTCCGAATTTGTTTGTCAAGGTAAGTGGAACATATCCTCAATTAGAGGACTACTGGAAAGAACTATTTGAAATGAAGGAAACTGTTAATACTGTTTTTAGAGAAAAAGTAGATTTTACACCAATTACTTATAGCAGGCAGGAAATGTATTCTACTTCCTTTGTTTTCGATGCAAATGGATTGATTGAAAAGGAAAAGCTGTTTAAGCACCCGTTATATAAGCTGGCATATTTAAATCAAACTGTACAAGACTTTGTTGTAAGTAAGATGAACGAGTTAATTAAATCAGATATGTTTTTGAAAGAGATGGATGATGATTTAAGAATCAAAATACTAATGACAGTTATAACATTGGAAAAAGACTTTTTGAGGCTAGTTGAGTCATTCGACTTTACTGGTAAGGTTCCTAAAATTGTTATTTATGATAATAAGCCAGATAATTTTTCTGAAACAGACATTATCTTATTATGTTATTTCAATTTGATAGGGGCAGATATTCTTATTTATACACCCACAAACTACAATAATATTGAAGCTTGGATTAACCGAAACTATTTTGATATCCATCAGTTACCAGCTGTTCAATTTGACTTGGAAATTCCAAATGATATTCCTAAAACTAAAACAGGCTTTTTAAAAAGATTCTTTAAACGATAATTCATTTCTAACTCAAAGGGAGGTAGGAAGGAAGATGGAAGCAGAAAATTATAAGGTTCAATTACCAAATGAATTAGAGCAAAGAACAAGTGAGATTCTAAAAAAGGTTAAAATCTCTCCTGAAACACAAGCTATTCGTCGTCAATTAAATATCGAAAATCTGAATTCCCTCGTCACATTTGGTAGTAAAACGACTGTAGAGATATCAAGATTTTCGGATATGATTTTAAATTCTATTCGGCGAGCTAAAATTGAAGAAGCTAAGGATCTAACTTTACGACTTAGCAGAATCATGGATCAATTTGATTTAAATGATTTTGATAAGGAAAGAAAGCCTAGTTTCTTTCAAAAGCTGTTCAAGAAAGCGAAAAACTCGATGGAAACGATTTTTAAGAAATATGAAACAATGCAAATGGATGTCGAACAAGTTGGCATAACTCTAAAGAAATATGAGGCTGAAATTCTAAAGGAAAACGATCAGTTAGAAACAATGTTCCATCATAATCTTGCCTATTACGAGGAGCTTCAAAAATATATTGCAGCTGGAGAAATTGCTATTCAGGAATTATCAACAAAGCTTATACCTGAGTGGGAAGAAAAGGCGAAGGTATCTGGCAATCAGTTAGACCAGTTAAAATTACAATCCTTAGTCCAGGCTAAAGAAATGTTGGACCACCGGGTATACGACTTACAGCTAGCTGAAAATGTTGCACTGCAAAGTCTTCCCATGATTAAACTTACACAAACGGGGAATGACGAATTAGTTCAAAAGATCAATACTTCATTTATAATTACTCTGCCATTATTCAAGCAGGCTCTAGCTCAAACGGTAGCACTGAAACGTCAGCAGGTGATTGAAAAAGCTCAGCAGACTTTAGATGCTCAAACAAATGAATTATTGTTAAAAAACGCTAATAATGCCGCCTTGCAAGAAAAAGCGATGGCACGATTAACAAATGGTAGCTTGATTCAATTAGAATCGCTTGAAAAGACCTGGGGAACGATTATCCAGGGGATTGAAGATGTGAAAGATATTTATAGTAAAGCAAATGAAGAACGAACAGAGGGTACAAATAAATTAGCAGATTTAAAGAAACGTTTTGAACAGAAAGTCGCAAAGTAAAGGTGTCATCTAATTGACACTTTTTTTAGACCTTTCAAAAAATAGAAAGCTAAATAATCTGTATTTTTATTGTTGTAAATATACAAAAATTTGAAACTTTTAAATGTATAGCTCGTAAATACTAGTACTAGAAAAATTTGGAGCTGACTTATTATGCTTTATTTAGCAATCGTTTTTTCATTACCTATATATACTTTTGCAATTTTCGGATTATATTATCCGCAAGATATGATTCTTTTTATGGATAGATGGCGTTATAGCGAAGAGCCCGAGTTTTCAGATTTACAAATGACTCTGTTTAAGTGGGGCAATATTGCTGCCATAGTGATAGTAACTATATTTCTTATTTTTAGTGGAATAATTACTTTCATGCCTGACTAAGAACAAGAAGTAAGACCGAAAGAATATTAGAATTCTCCTTTAAGTAGCTAGTTTTATAGTAGGAAAGCGTATCTCTATATTTAGTGATACGCTTTTTATTTACGAAAAAATCAATTTAATTCCAATAAAACCATCTTCCATGCCCATCCGGTTTGAGAAATGTCTTTTTTGAAACGACTTTGCCATTTTCAAGGTGCTCCTGATGAAGATTTAAATCGTACATATTGTTATAGACATGGTAAATAGAGCGTGTGTAACTCATTTTATTTAATAACGCTTTAAAGTCATTTTTTAACTGTGCAGGAAATTGGTTTGCAACATGAGTATGGAACAAAACAATTTGATTTTCAGGTGAATTGGATTGAATAATATTCGGTAATAGTTCTAATAGGTCTCCTTCATACATTTCTTTTTCAACTGCATTTGCAATTTTACTGGCTGCCACAAACTGCTTCCTTCTTTCTTGGTGCTCTGGCCAAATTAATGCAAGCATCCATTCGAATTCTTCTCTATTACTTAAATCCACAATATTTAAATCAATTCCAATGCGCTTTTCTATTTTCAAGTCTACATTTATAGTATTTGGTAAATTTCCTCCTTTGTTTTCAGATTGAATTGTTATCGAATTATCGAAATTATCTACTCTAAATGATTGATTATCTTCTTTATATTCATAATTGTAAGCATCTAAACAAAGCAATAGCCCAGCACTTGTGCCGATTTCTATGAGTGTTAGAGGCTTGTTCGTATTCTTTTGTATATCTAAAAAAGTCGGGTATAGATAGGCAGCTCTTCTCACCTCATTTGTTTGGACTAGCTTTGTATGAAACAAGTCAAGAAGCTGTTCTTTATGTGTAAGTACGAATTCTTTAAAAGGTTCAAAGCACTCATCAAATGGTAAGGGATTTTCAGTTAAAGACGGGTAATAATTTCGCAAAGGAGCATCAGATTTCGTTAGAAGATATTGAATAGATGCAAAAAAGAGATTTGGTTTTGGCTGAGAAGCTGGAATTTTATCAATAATATCAAGTAATTCCAAATCCTCGATAACTCGTATACTCAAATAAGCATATAGCTCACTACTACCTTTCGCTTCTTTGTCGGCGAATTGTTGAAAGTTTTTTTTATAATCATCCATTTCATCATCCCCTTGTTGATTGATTAAGTTAAGTGTATACTTTTGGTAAAATTATGAAAATTAATACTTTTTAATTATTACGATTAAGATTTTTAATTGGTGGGATGAAAATGGAAACAAAATGTTTGAAATCCTTTGTAGTTGCTGGTAAAACTGAAAACTTTCGAGAAGCCGCTGAACTTCTTTATATTTCTCAGCCTTCAATAACAGTACATATTCATCAATTAGAAGATTACCTACAAATTCAATTATTTAAAAGGGAGAGTGGAAAGGTCGCTTTAACAGAAGAGGGGAAATTCTTTTTAACTGAGGCAGAGGAAATCCTAAATAAAATTGAGCAAGGGAAGCAGAACCTGAAATTGTTTTCAGAAAAGAAAAACGTCAAGCTTACTATTGTGATTTCACCGATGCTGGTTGATTCAACTATACCTCAGATAATCTATCAATTTATAATAGAAAACCCATCCTATGAGGTAACCTTAATGGTTGTGGAATCTGAGAGAATAGGAAGTTTATTGCAATCTGGACAAGCGCATATCGGAATTGGGTTGACACCAAGTGATAGTGAGTTTATACAGGATGAATTAATTCATACTAGCCCGCTAGAGTTCGTGGTGCCGCTAGATCAATATGATGATGAAACAGGTGTCAACTTTGATATCCACGAGCTTTTTAGAACTTATCCTTTCTTTACAAATCATATATCCAGCATCTTTCCCAGCATCAATCTATTAGTCAAAAATCATTTTCATTATGTAAAACCGATTTCCATTCCTCAATCTTATATTGTGAAAAGGTTCATAAAGGATGGCCTGGGAATATCCTTTTTACCCAAGCTTATTATTCGTAGAGAGATGATGGAGGGTCGGTTTAATGTCATACCGTTTACAGAATTCGAGCTACCATCAGTAAAAATATACATGCAATATAAGCTGAACGATAAAAAAACGTTATTAATTAGAGAAAAGCTGCTATCTTCTTATCTAGTTTAAAATGCAGTTAAATCAATAAAGGAGCATTCTATGAATCTAAATTTTAAAAGTAATAATGATTTTACTCCAATAGTTGAGCATGTAAAAAATACCGCTAATCAAGTCGTTTGTTCAGGAGCTGCTACATTTGTTATTCATAAGGATACAGTTGTCATTGAAGAGTATTGGGGTAAACAATCCAATAAGAATGATGCACGGACTGTTCAAGCAAACACCCAATTTCACGTAGCATCTGTTCGAAAAAGCTATATTGGTTTTGCAGTAGCTTACGCAATTTTTACCGGCAAAATTCAGAGTATAGATGATCACGTCCTTCAATATTTACCAGAGCTTGATACTGAAATCTGGGAGAATACCACAATAAGACATTTATTAACCCATACACATGGTCTAAATGAATTAGACGGGCAAATTTTCCGCGA
This sequence comes from Ureibacillus chungkukjangi, assembly GCF_003217295.1. GTDB lineage: Bacteria > Bacillota > Bacilli > Bacillales_A > Planococcaceae > Ureibacillus > Ureibacillus chungkukjangi. The sequence goes on along the minus strand of NZ_QJTJ01000016.1, from coordinate 57,390 downwards.
ATATCCAGTCGGTGAAAATTGGACATATAGGCAAGTCAATATAAATACCCTAACCGAACTGGTCAACCGGACTACCCAAAAAACAGTTTCTCATATCCTGCATGAACAAGTTTTTGAGCCATTAGGTTTGAAAGAAACTGGTTGGTATAGCAATTCACACGAAAAACTTGTAGATGTTATTCTTACGGACGGTCAGCACAGGAAATGGAACATCGACAAAAGTACTGATGGTGACAGGATGAATATGTTTGTTTCTGCAAGGGAATTGGCTTTCTGGGGGTACTTACATTTAAAAGAAGGAAATATTAACGGGAAACAGATAGTACCAAAAGAATTGCTAAATTTAGCTATTTCATTACAAAGTCCTTCAACAATAGATAAAGATCTCCCTCAAAACGGTTTTTTATGGTTTGTTAAGGCTTTACCTGCAACAAAAACAGAGATTGGTGCGAGTGTCCCAAAAGGAGCCTTTCAAATCCTTGGATATACAGGCGTGACACTGTTGGTCATACCAGATGAAGACATAGTTGCAGTTCGTATGTTTAATAGCTATGGTTCACCAGAAGGCTATGACTATTTAGAGGATGTTAGGTCATTTGGAGATACAGTGATGGATTGTTTGAAAAAGCTAGAAATAGAAAATGTACAAAATCGAACGCTTTCACTATAAGTCGTTCCTTTGGATTATTCCCTGCAACTGGTTTAAACTTTTGAATGGCAATAGAGTGTAAAAATACATACGATGCTGCCCATTAAATTTAAACTATTTCTAAGGAGTAATTACAATGAATGAACTACAAATTAAACAATTCCGCCAATCAGAGCATGATGTGGATCCTATCTATTTAAATCGTTGGTCTCCTAGATCTTTTTCTGAGAAAGAGGTGCCTGAGGACGTTCTAATGCGCGTGTTTGAAGCAGCACGCTGGGCTCCTTCTGCAATCAATCTACAGCCCTGGAGATTTATCATTGCACGAAGTGAAGAGGATCGAGCAAAATTCAATTCCTTCATCTTAGATGGGAACCGTCGCTGGTGCGAAAAAGCTCCAGTATTAGCTGTACTTATTTCAGATAAGGAAGATCCAGTGCATGCTTTTGACAGTGGCACGGCATGGGGCTTTTTAGCACTACAGGCTGCAAAAGAAGGTTTAGTAACTCATGCGATGGGTGGATATGAAAAGGACAAGGCCCGTGAAGTTCTAAATATTCCTGACAACTTCGATCTTCAAATTGTAATTGCCATTGGCTACCAAGGTGAGAAAGAGGCATTACCAGAAGATTTACAAGGTCGTGAACAGCCATCTACACGTCGCCCATTAAATGAAACAATTTTTGAGGGCACTTTTAAATAACACCATAAACATTATTAAAGGGTTTTTTACACGATCGTATAGCGTCGTGTAAAAACCCTTTAAAATTTAACCAGATAACTATTTACATTATTTAATTATAAAAAAGAGAGCCAATCCTTAACATATGCTAACAAACCTAAAAATGCGCCAATACCAGCTCCGAAAAAGGCTGGTACTACTAAATTTGATGTTATTTTAGCCTTCACCTTACTGTTTCCCACCGAAACTCCTCACTTTCTAAACGATATTACTATAATTATATATAATCAATTCATTACTGTAAATCAATTAGTTTCCATATATTGGATTTCGAAGATTTATTCACATAATATTCGAACATTAAAAAATTTAATTTTCTATCTCAAAATTAGATTAAATTGTGCTAATCTAGAGATAGGTTTTGGAATATTCTTATATAAAATAATTTGCTTTTAATTTAGAAGACATCAGAAATGGAGATTTGTATTATGGTAATGAGCGAATTTCGTATTGAAAAAGATTTTTTAGGTGAAAAGGAAATACCAAAAAACGCATATTATGGCGTACAAACAATGAGGGCTATTGAGAATTTCCCAATTACTGGATACCGAATCCATCCAGTGCTTATAAAATCTTTAGGTATTGTAAAAAAAGCTGCCGCACTAGCCAATATGAAGGTGGGTATGTTAGACAATAAAATTGGACAATTCATTATACAAGCATGTGATGAAGTGATTGATGGAAAATGGAATGACCAATTTATTGTTGACCCGATTCAGGGTGGTGCTGGGACATCTATCAATATGAATTCAAACGAAGTAATTGCAAATCGTGCACTTGAACTTATGGGAGTGGAAAAGGGGAATTATAAAGTCATTAGTCCCAATAGCCATATCAATATGTCTCAGTCAACAAATGACGCATTTCCAACAGCAACTCATATTGCAGTCTTAAGCTTAATGCATCAATTACTCGATTCAACTAAAACTATGCAAGATGCGTTTGGGTCAAAGGCGAAAGAATTTGCCGGTGTTATAAAAATGGGCCGTACACATTTACAAGATGCTGTACCGATATTACTTGGTCAAGAGTTCGAGGCTTATGCTAGAGTGATTTCTCGTGATATATCACGTATGTCACTATCTATTCAGCATTTATATGAAGTGAATATGGGGGCAACCGCTGTTGGTACAGGCTTAAATGCAGACCCGAAGTATATTGAAGCAGTTATACAAAATCTTAGGGATTTAAGTGGGTTGCCATTAAGTGGAGCAGAACATTTAGTGGATGCAACTCAAAATACGGATTGTTATACTGAAGTATCTGCCATGTTAAAGGTTTGCATGATTAATATGTCTAAAATTGCCAATGATTTTCGTTTAATGGCCTCTGGACCACGCGATGGATTATTTGAAATTGTGTTACCAGCTCGTCAGCCTGGATCATCAATCATGCCTGGTAAAGTAAATCCCGTGATGGCAGAAGTAGTAAACCAAGTTGCTTTTCAAGTTATGGGGAATGATTTAACGATTTCACAAGCCTCTGAAGCTGGCCAATTTGAATTAAACGTAATGGAGCCTGTCCTATTCTATAATTTAATTCAATCTATCTCGATTATGAATAATGTATTTAAAGTGTTTACAGAGAAATGTGTATTAGGTATTAAAGCAAATGTAGAGCATTTAAAACAATATGTCGAACAAAGTGTAGGGATTATTACTGCTGTAAATCCTCATATTGGATATGAGCTTGCTGCTCAAATTGCAAAAGAGGCAATTGAAACAGGGAACTCTGTTCGTGAGTTATGTATTAAATCAGGTGCCCTAACTGCCGAACAGTTAGATAAAATATTAGATCCATATGAAATGACGCATCCAGGTATTGCAGGTGGAAGAAGCTTATAAGATTGTAAGAGAAATATCTAAAGTTCAGCCAATATTGGTTGAACTTTTTATTTGAATCATCTGGAAATTATTTCATTTAAATTGAGTGTAAATTATTGAAAACAAGAACATATGTTTGTATAATTGTATTAACACCTTTAGTTTATAGCATAAAGCCTAATTATATTGGAGGGTTTAAGATGCCGAGAAATAAAGGAATAACTGATGATATGATTATAGAGATGTACAAAAGTGGCATGCCTTATAAAGAGATGGTTCCAATTATTGGGCTATCTAATCGAGCCATCTATAATGTAATTGCTAAGCATAATGTCACCGTTAATCGTGAGCCATCCAGTGGCCAACCAAGAAAACATAAGGTCAATGAAGACTTTTTTAAAATCTGGTCCCATGAAATGGCTTGGGTATTTGGATTATTTGTTACGGATGGAACAGTTAGTGGAAATGCACATAGCATAAACTTCGCTCAAAAAGATGAAAGAATCCTTAAACTAGTGGCCAAATATATGGAAGTAGCCTACGTAGTACGACCAATCAGCACCACTAGAACCGTACCCATCTTAGTTATAAACTCAAAAGAAATTAAAAATGATCTGGCTAATTTAGGAGTTACTTCCAATAAATCTTTAACTTTACCTTTTCCAGACGTGCCGGAAGAATTTATGGGCTCATTTGTACGAGGGGTAGTGGACGGGGATGGGTGGGTACAAGACCGTGGTTATGTAATGAATATTACTACAGCTAGTTATAATTTCGCTGAAGGATTATATAACATATTTAAAAAATGGAATTTGAAAACTGAAATAACAAACCAATTGACAAATTCAGGGCGAAAAGTATATAGAGTTTGGGTAAAAGGTAAAGAAAGTATTTCAGAGCTATCTAGGCTTATTTATAATAATTGTGAAGAAAATTATGTATATACAAAACGTGAGAGGCTTACACAATGGATTAAAGAAACGGAGGTGAAGTATTTTGTGGAAATCTGTTAATGGTAGATTAATTCAAACGGTTGACGATACTAGGGCTGAATATAAAACACGTATAAGTAAATCATTGCTAACAGAGCTAAAAAAACTAGCAGACGAACATAATACACATGTAGGATATTTATTAGAAACTGGATTTGTGCAGATTTTAAAAGAAAATTATATAAACTTCGATAAAAAAAACAGACCCAAGGATCGAGTTGAATTCAGAACAACATGTAATAAAGAAGTACTAGAAAATCTTAGAGTATTTGCTAAGGATAATAAATTGAATTTAAATGATGTTATTGAAGCAAGTTGCAACTTAATTGATATTGAGCAAGTTAAAGATGGTAAATGGAGATATCGTATTGAAAGTTAGCAAAGGAGTATTTAGATACTCCTTTTTATACTTCTATAAATAGGGATGTGGTCGTAATATCTATTATAGGAAGCTAAGTATCATTTAAAAAGTATACTCTTAATAGTGAGACAGAAACCAAAATAGCTCTGAAACCAATTTTTAATCTTCAACTAGTACCATTAATCTTATAGTGTTTATAAATTAACACCTGTTGCTTTAGGCAAAAAAATACAGCCTAGACTTCCCAAGCTGTATTTTCAAGCTTATTCTTTTGTTTTTGATAATTCACTTTCTGTGACCCATTTATGATTTGTTACTTTTTCTCCTGTTGTTGAAATGTAATCTACCATATATACAGTAGTTTCTATTGCCGAATCAATTGTTCCTGTTGCTCCTTGCATTCCGTGCATATGGTCTGCATTAATGGTTGCTTGATCACCTGGCTTTAAAGGATCTTCACCAGCTCCCTTTAGTTCCTCATGAATCACCCATTTATGATTTGTAACAGGTTCTCCACCATTTGATGGTGTATAAGATACTGCATAAACTGTTGTATCATAAGCACCTACAATTGTAGCTTCAGCATTATTCATGCCTTCCATATGGTTTGCTTGTATTATAGCTGTGCTACCGACTGAGTATGTTGGATAACTAGCTTCTTTTAAACCATCTGGTAACTTGCCATCAGTTGAATGATTCATTGTTGAATGGTCAATTTGTGTAGTTTCTTCTTTATCATCTTGTGACATATCATGAGCAGCATCTTCATTGTCTCCACAAGCAGATAAATTCAATACAATGGCTAATACTATAATTACAAAACTGAATTTAGACACCGTAAAACCCCTCCATAAGCTATATTATTTTACATCGAATTCATCCTATTAATCGTAACAATTTTCAATCAAAAAATGCTGTGAAATTTTATTGAAATTTTCCAAATAAACCATCTACTAAGTTAGCAAAAAGCCTATTACAGAATACTATTATAAACTATTTTCACTATTTACAGGCTGGAATAATTGCGAAATTTTGCTTTGTCAATAACCAAAAGTTTTCATATTTTCTCTTTCGTGTATATATGAAATCTGTGTTTTTTTAATGGTAATACCTATTTTTAATCGTTTTTGTATAGAAATTCTCTAAAAAACTAATAAATTTTCAAAAATATATTTATTATTTAAATAAAAAGTATTGCAATTTTGTGAACGACAAAATAAAATGAGAAATGTAAAAACTATTAAACTAGAATTTTACGAACACAAAGTAGAAAATAATAACCTAAAAAAGGGGGATAATTATGGCGGGGAAAATTAGAGAAAATATTAATTATGACAAGATTGCACAAATGGAATCATTCAAAAAGTTAACGAAAAGAAAAAACAACTTCTTATGGACTCTTACTGTTATTTTTTTAGTTGCTTACTTGTTATTACCTATCTTAACTTCATTTACTGAAATTCTACATCATAAAGCTGTAGGAGAAATTACGTGGGTATGGTTCTACTCTGCTGGGCTATTTATCATGACATGGGGACTAGCTCATCTATACGTATCAAAGGCGAATTCATTCGATAAGGAAGCAAAAGCGATTATCGAAGAGTATGAGAGAGGTGTTAATTAATGAGTATTACTGCTATTGCAATGTTCGTCGGGATTGTTGGCTTAACATTAGCTATCACATGGTGGGCATCAAGAAAAAATAATACTGCTAGCGATTTCTATACTGCTGGTGGAGGTTTAAAAGGTTGGCAAAATGGACTAGCTATCTCAGGTGACTATTTATCTGCTGCTTCATTCCTTGGTATTGCTGGATCTATCGCTTTAGCTGGATTTGATGGATTCTTCTTCTCACTTGGTTATTTAGTAGCTTACTTAGTGGTTTTATATATCGTAGCTGAACCATTACGTAACCTTGGTAAATTTACTTTAGCGGACATGATTTCTGCTCGTTTTGATGCAAAAAAGGTTCGTGGAACAGCTGCTTTAAGTTCAATTGTAATTGTTTTATTCTATATGATCGCTCAGCTTGTTGGTGCAGGTGCACTTATTCAATTATTATTAGGAATTGATTATTGGGTAGCAGTACTTCTTGTAGGTTTCATGATGACAGTCTATGTATTATTTGGCGGTATGACTGCAACTTCTTGGGTACAAATTATCAAAGCATGTCTTTTAATGTTAGGTACAGTCATTATTTCATTCTTAGTATTAGCTAAATTCGATTTTAATATCTTAACTATGTTCTCACATATGTCTACTGCAACAGAAGCTGGTGAAGCATACTTAAACCCTGGTCTAAAATATACAAATGGAATTGACACGATTTCAATGTTAATTGCTTTAGTATTAGGAACTGCAGGTTTACCACATATTTTAATGCGTTTCTTCACAGTAAAGGATGCTCAAACAGCTCGTTCTTCAGTAATTTGGGCAACTTGGATTGTTGGTTTATTCTATGTGTTAACAATCTTCTTAGGATTTGGTGCTGCTGCATTCGTAGGTAAAGATGCAATTGTTGCTGCAAACGCTGCTGGTAACATGGCTGCCCCACTTCTTGCACAAGCTTTAGGTGGAGATATTCTATTCTCCTTCGTATGTGCTGTTGCCTTTGCAACAATCTTAGCAGTAGTAGCAGGTCTTGTACTTTCTGGAGCATCTGCCCTTTCACATGATATCTATGGTCAAATCATTAAAAAAGGTAAAGTAACTGAAAGAGAACAAGTAATTGCTGCTCGTACAGGTTCAATTATTATTTCTGTAATTTCTATCGTATTAGCATTAGGAGCACAAACTCTAAACGTTGCGTTCTTAGTATCTTTAGCATTCTGTATCGCAGCGTCTGCTAACCTACCAGTAATAATTTACACAATCTACTGGAAGCGTTTCAATACAACGGGTGCAGTTACAGGAATGTTAACTGGTTTAATTTCAGCATTAATTTTAGTAGCGCTTTCACCAAACGTTTGGAATCCAGTAGAAGGTGCAGCAATCTTCGTTGGAGAAGCTTTATTCCCATTAGGAAATCCAGCTATCATCTCTGTTCCACTAGGATTCTTAGGTGGATGGATTGGTACCCTACTTTCTAAAGAAGCTGATGAAGCGAAATATCGCGAAGTTGAAGTTAAAGCTCAAACTGGTATTTCTGTTCAAGACGTATCACACTAATACACAAAATGGCCTCGAGCACTAGTTGCTCGAGGTTTTTATATTTATTACTTCCCTTTTTACTCATAATGGAATAATATAGAAATCAAATAATATCAAGAGGTGAAGGTAAATGTCGAATTCAAGAGCTAAGAAAAACAGGTTGCGTGTACTACGTGAGCAAGGTAAAGATGTAACTATACAACGGGGAGATGTAAAGTTTAGTACGCATGAACGAATGACAAAGACAAAGCAGGAATCCTTAAATAAATTTTATAAGAAGCATAAAAGGCATTTCCAGGACAATCACAATGATTCTTCTGGAGATGCCTTTTGTTTTTTAGTTAATACGACTATGGTTAGTAAAATCAGTACAGTACCAAGCCAATCGATCCATCCAAAAGCAACATTTAGAAATAGAACGGATGTTACAGCAGCCGACAATGGCTCGGCACAAGCCAATAGACTGGTTTCAGATGCAGATAAGTATTTTAAACTCTCAAGATAACTATAAAAAGCAAGGACTGTACCGCAAACAACTACAAATAAAAAGGCTAAGCTTGTAGAGAAATACCATTCCCCTTCAAAGCTCCAGGGAGGTGTTACAAAGCTGAACACAACCCCACCGATAATCATGCCCCAGCCAACTACGATAGTAGACCCCCAGCGTTTTAGAAGCTCGATTGGTTGAATAGTATAAAATGCAAGTCCAAAAGCAGCTAAAATCCCCCATAGAAAGCCTAGCTTTGAGATTGATAAGTTTTGGATATTACCATGAGTTACGAGTAAAAATGTACCAAATAGCGCTAAGAAAACCGCAATCATTTCTTTTGAAGTTGGTCGTCTCTTAGCTTTTAATATAAAATATCCAGTTACAATAGCTGGACCTAAGTATTGTAAAACAGTAGCAGTTGCTGCGTTTCCATGCTTAATCGCAGCTAAGTATGTATATTGTACCCCAATCATCCCTATAATTCCGAAAATTACAATTCCCAAAATATCAGCTTTGTGACGCCATACATCAAATACCCGATTCCCATGTTGTTTATAGGCTATTAATGTAAGTAAGAAGCCTGCAGACAACAGTCTAGCGGTAGTTAGCCATTCTGCACTGATATGTAATTCTTGAAAGAGATATTGAGAAACTGTCCCAGAGATACCCCAGAAAAACGCTGCAGTTAATACTAGAATAATCCCTTTTGTTCTACCCTGTAAGTTCATATTAGACCTCCTAGAAAATAAAGGAAACAAGTCTATCTTATTCGTTATATCTATTGAAAGCAACATAAATTTAAGATTATAAATTCTATATAAACCAAAAAAGATATGTAAAAGCGGATAGTCGCCTTTACATATCGATAATAGATTAAATCTTAATTGCTTGAAGGAATAACTTTAACACGCATTAGCTCACCATCATTGGATACATCAATTTTTAAAGATCCATTTGAATAGCGGTCTGCTTTTGATAATGACTTCACTTCAATCGTTTCTTGTACGTTTTCTTCTGTTTCTAATAACACAGTATCGTTTGCTGAAACCACTTTTACAGCAAAAATTCGATGTGGATTCGTTTTTAACTCTTTTAATGTGACTACGCCTCGTTTTGCACGCGTACTTTTCTCAACCTCTGTTACATTCATGCGTTTGACAGATCCGCGATGTGTAACAATCGCTACTTCTTGCTTTTCTTCAGAATTGAGCAGGTTTACGGCTATTAATAAATCGCCATCCTTTAAATTGATACCTTTAACGCCACCAGTTTTTACACCAGTTACAGGTATTTCGTCAATATCAAATCGTAGACTATAGCTTAAGTAAGATGTTAACAACACTTCTTTTTCAGCTGAAATAAGACTTACAAAAATCATTTCATCTTCGCCTTTAAGGTTCATAGTCTTAATTGGTTTAGAATATCGAGTAACTGCATAATCTGCTAATGCTGAGCGTTTAATTTGTCCTTCTTTTGTTGCTGTGAGGATATAAACATTTTCTTGATCGAATTTATCAATACCAATGACATCTATGATCTCCTCATCTTGCTCGATAGGAACAATACTTGAAATATGCTGGCCAAGATCCTTCCAGCGAATATCAGGTAGCTCATGAACAGGCTGATAAATATAATTTCCTTTGTTTGTAAAGAGCATTAGATGATGCTGAGTATTAAGTGTCTCTTCAAATAATAGATAATCAGAATCCTTCATTGCAAAATCCTGACCATTAGAAGCTGAATGAGAACGTGTGCTTGTGCGTTTCACATATCCGTCCTTTGTTACTGTTACTACAACTTCTTCACTTGGAACTAATACATCTAGAGTTAACTTAATTTCTTCAATTTCCGCTTGAATGACTGAACGACGCTCTTCAGCAAACTTAGCACGGATTTCTGCTAGTTCTGATTTGATGACATTAATCAATTCTTTTTCATTCCCCAAAATATCCATTAGCTTTGAGATTAACTTCTCAAGTTCTTCTTGTTCGGCACGCAGCTCAGTAATATCTGTATTAGTTAAGCGATACAGCTGTAAGCTAACAATTGCTTCAGATTGAGCTTCTGTAAAACCAAATTGTAGTTCTAAGTTATTTTTCGCATCACGTTTATCTTTTGAAGCACGAATAGTTATAATTACTTCATCCAAAATTGAAATAGCTTTGATTAAACCTTCAACGATATGTAAACGATCATTAGCCTTTTTAAGGTCAAATTTAGAACGTTTTGTCACTACATCCTTTTGGTGTTTGATATATGAATCCAGCATTAAAGGTAATGTCATCATTGTTGGACGACGATTATGAATGGCAATCATATTAAAATTGTAGTTGACTTGTAGTTCAGTTGATTTATATAGGTAGTTTAGTATACCAACTGCTTGTACATCCTTTTTAAGTTCAATAACGATACGAAGACCTGTGCGATCCGATTCGTCTCGAATTTCAGAGATACCCTCTAATCGCTTATCTACTCTTTGCTCGTCTATTTTCTTTACTAGGTTAGCTTTATTCACTTCAAAAGGAAGTTCGGTAATGATGATTTGTTCTTTACCACCCTTTACTGCTTCAATCGTAGTTTTAGAACGTACGATTATTTTTCCTCTACCTGTTTCATAAGCCTTTTTAATCCCCTCGACACCCTGAATAATTCCACCAGTAGGAAAATCAGGCCCCTTGATAACTGTCATTAATTCATCAACGGAACATTGGGGGTTATCTAAACGCAAAAGTACTGCATCAAGCGATTCAGTTAAATTATGAGGCGGTATATCTGTAGCATAACCTGCAGAAATCCCTGTAGAACCGTTTACAAGCAAGTTTGGAAATCTTGAAGGTAAAACGGTTGGCTCTAAATCTTGGTCATCAAAGTTTGGAACAAAATCTACAGTTCCCTTATTAATATCGCGAAGCATTTCAGCAGCAATTGAAGAAAGCCTTGCTTCTGTATAACGCATCGCTGCTGGTGGATCACCATCTACCGAACCGTTGTTCCCATGCATCTCTATAAGCATATGGCGCATTTTCCAATCCTGACTTAAACGAACCATTGCATCATACACGGATGTATCTCCATGTGGATGGAAATTACCGATTACATTTCCGACTGTTTTTGCAGATTTACGGAAAGGTTTTTCGTTCGTATTCCCCTCATTGAACATGGCATATAGAATTCGTCGTTGTACAGGCTTTAAACCGTCACGTGCATCAGGTAAAGCGCGATCCTGAATGATGTATTTACTATAACGACCGAACCGATCGCCCATCACTTCTTCTAACGGTAATTCTTGAAATCGTTCGGGTGTCGTCATACTTCTAAATCCTCCTCATGTTGGATGAAATCGCTATCTAAAATATTTAAGTCATCCTCCATACCAAAATCTACATTGGATTCAATCCATTTACGTCTAGGTTCAACCTTATCGCCCATTAATGTTGTAACGCGACGTTCAGCACGTGCGCCATCTTCTATTGTTACACGAATTAAAGTTCGTGTTTCAGGGTTCATTGTTGTATCCCATAACTGATCGGCATTCATTTCACCAAGTCCTTTATAACGTTGGAGCATATAGCCTTTACCAACCTTTTGGATAGAAGCTTGCAATTCTTTTTCTGTCCAAGCGTACTCGATTACTTCTTTTTTGCCGGTACCACGAGAAACTTTGTAAAGAGGTGGTAGTGCAATGTATACCTTACCAGCATCAATTAATGGTCTCATATATTTATAGAAGAAAGTTAAAAGTAATACCTGGATATGAGCGCCATCAGTATCGGCATCGGTCATAATGATGACTTTATTGTAAGCGGAATCATCAATATTAAAATCTGCTCCTACTCCAGCACCAATTGTATGAATGATTGTAGAAATTTCTTCATTTTTCATGATGTCTGATAGCTTTGCTTTTTCCGTATTAATTACTTTTCCGCGCAAAGGCAAGATTGCCTGGAATGTACGGTCACGGCCTTGCTTAGCCGAACCACCGGCAGAATCACCCTCTACTAGATATAACTCATTACGAGCAGCGTTTTTCGATTGTGCAGGTGTCAGCTTACCAGAAAGAAGTGTACTGGACTTTTTCTTTTTGCCACTACGTGCATCCTCTCGAGCTTTACGGGCTGCTTCTCGAGCTTGCTGTGCACGTATAGCCTTACGAACAAGCGAAGCAGACAATTCAGCGTTCTCTTCTAGTACATAAAGCATTTGCTCAAGTACAACACTCTCTACTGCAGAACGAGCTTCAGTTGTACCAAGCTTACTTTTCGTTTGCCCTTCAAATTGTAAAAGATGCTCTGGAATACGAACAGATACAATAGCCGAAAGTCCTTCTCGAATATCAGTACCTTCTAGGTTTTTATCCTTTTCCTTTAAAAGCCCAACTTTTCGTGCGTACTCATTAAATACCTTTGTCATGGCTGATTTTGCACCAGTTTCATGTGTTCCGCCATCTCGTGTACGAACGTTATTAACAAATGAAAGGATTGTTTCTGAATAACCATCGTTAAATTGAAATGCGAATTCTACCTCAATACCTTCTTGAGAGCCTTCGACATATTTAACAGGATGAAGAACATCTTTTTCCTCATTCAAGTATGTAACAAACGCTTCAATTCCGTTTTCATAATGGAAAACATCAGCTTGTCCCTCGCCGCGCTCATCAATAAGCTCGATTTTTAACCCTTTAAGTAAAAAGGCTGATTCACGTAGTCGTTCAGCTAATATATCGTAATTGAATTTTGTCACAGAGAATATTTCTTTGTCCGGCAAGAAGCTGACATTCGTTCCCGTTTCTTTTGTTGTTCCAATTACTTCAAGTGTTGTAACCGGCTTTCCGCCTTGCTCAAATCGCTGACGGAAAATTTGACCATCACGATAAATAGTTACTTCTAAAAATTTAGAAAGTGCATTAACTACAGACGAACCTACTCCGTGTAGACCACCACTTGTTTTATAGCCACCCTGACCAAATTTACCTCCAGCATGAAGGATTGTAAAAATAACTTCAGGTGTCGGCTTCCCCATTTTATGCATTCCGGTTGGCATGCCTCGACCATAGTCACGAACACTCACAGATCCATCCTCATGAATCCTTACAATGATATGTGATCCAAATCCACCAAGAGCTTCATCCACTGCATTATCAACTATTTCATAAACTAAGTGATGAAGACCTCGACTGTCTGTGGAGCCAATATACATTCCTGGTCGTTTTCGAACCGCTTCTAATCCTTCTAATACTTGAATGGCATCGTCATCATATGCGATCCCTGGCTGATTTATTGCCAAATCAAATCCCCCTCCAAAAATACAAACATCCGTTCTGTTTCTATATCCATCGTAATGAGTATAGTAATTTCTGTCAATATTCCTTTTACCAGAAATAAGCTTTTTTATTGTATCAAACTCAAGTCACTCTGCACAAATAGAACTTTATAAAATCAAGTGTGGCTTGGCGTATTTGAAACTTTATTGAACTATATTATAGGCAAATCAATTTCGGCTTGTATATATACCCGTGCTCTTTGAAATATTTATCAAACTACTCGTATCTCTTCTAGTAATGGATAACCTACTTAAAAAGGTAAAAGTGTTTACATATTTTTATTATAACTGTAAATCTAAAAACATATTGTACATTTATTCACGATAATTTTTACTTTTTCCTTCAAGTTCATTCATTTTCTTTAAAAAAACTTTGTTATGATTGAGCTACAGACTCGCAATAGTATAAAAAACTACTCGTCCCGTCACACTTGTTGGGGGTCTATTTAGTTTGATCGATAAAAGAACTAAATACAAATACATCTTCCTCAAATGGTTAAAAAGGTGGTATATTGTTATTACAAGTATTAGTACCAACTATTAATTTTTTGAAAGGAACATTCTATGGTTAATGTAATTATACTTATATTGGCTGCCTATTTAATTGGCTCCATTCCTTCTGGCCTTTGGGTTGGTAAAATCTTTTACAAAAAAGATATTAGAGAGCATGGTAGTGGAAATTTAGGTGGGACAAATTCATTTCGTGTTTTAGGTAAAAAAGCGGGACTTGTCGTAACGATCCTGGACATTTTAAAAGGGACAGCTGCTACATTACTGCCACTTGTTCCGTTTTTTGCAGATACAACAATACATCCGCTATTATTAGGAGCAATAGCAGTTGTTGGACATATGTTTCCTATCTTTGCTGGATTCCGTGGTGGAAAGGCTGTCGCAACCTCTGGCGGAGTACTGTTAGGCTATGCATGGCCATTATTCCTCTTATTAATTGTAGCATTCTTTTTAGCATTAAAGGTTACCAAAATTGTAAGCTTATCTTCGATGATTATTTCAGTTATAGCAGTTATTTATAGCATTATTTATATGATTGTGACTGGAGATATCGCTTTATTGATTTTAATCTTAATATTAACTGTCTTTATATTCTATCGTCACCGTGCAAATCTTAAGCGTATAAAAGAAGGAACAGAACCAAAAGTAAAATGGATTTAAAGATCGGTCTGAAGGGATGTTTATGTATGAACATAAAAGTTACCAAAGAAGCATTACAGTGGTTTAAAGAAGAGATGGAAGTATCTCCTGGCGATATGATTCGTTTTTACGCACGTTATGGTGGTTCTTCCCCGTTTCATGAAGGGTTTTCCCTTGGCATGAATCGTGAGGAGTGGCATGATGTTGGCATAAAGCAAACGATTGATGGAGTTCATTTCTACATTGAAAAAGACGACCTTTGGTTTTTTAATGAGCATGATCTACTAATTGATGTAAATATAGAAGCAGACGAACTTAAATATGAATATTTAGCGTAATAATTAGAGCGAGAAGTGATTCTAGAAGATGACTTCTCGCTTTTTTGTATTTAAATAGAGGTTTTTAAATATAGGCATTGAACTAGTAAGGAAAGAATACGCATTAAGAGAGGTAAAATAAGTGGAATATTATAAAGCAATTCGTAAATATGTAGGTAATAAACCATTACTATTACCTGGTTCAGTAGTAATTATTGTAAATGACAAAAAGGATATTCTCCTGCAACAGCGACCTAATGGGAGCTGGGGCTTGCCAGGTGGCTTGATGGATCTAGGAGAAAGCTATGAGGAAGTCGCATACCGAGAGGTTTTTGAGGAAACTGGCTTAACTGTACGTGATTTAAAATTATTAGGCGTATTTTCTGGCAAAGATTACTTCAGTAAAATTGAAAATGGTGATGAATTTTATTCTGTTACAGCTGTTTTTCTATCAAAAAACGTTAGTGGCAAGCTAAGGATAAATCATGAGTCACAAGCGCTGACGTACTATTCCCCACTTCAACTACCAGATAATATGAAGTCAGAATACATTGGGTTTATAACACCCTATATAGATGAAATCCTCGCTTAAATTAAACTAAAAACGAGTTGAGATTCAATGTCTTCAACTCGTTTTTAGCCATCTAATTCAATTTCAACTTATTCTTTAAGGACGCATTCATTTCCCTAGCTGCTGCAATAGCCTTTGAATCATTGGGTATCTCCCCTGGCTTACTCGCTTTGCCAATAATATAGCTTTCAAAAGCCATATTAAAGAAATCGCAAATGTATTGAAACTGTTGTATCATCGGAAGTGCTTTAATCGTCGGCTTATCTCCTCCTACCGCAATCACATAGGCACTTTTCTTCGCTAATTCTTCTCTAAAGGCAGGTCGATCTTTATCACGTAAAGTTTGAGACCACCGATCAATAAACAGCTTCATTGTTCCGCTCATGCTATACCAATAGATAGGAGTAGCAAAAATAAGTATGTCATGCTTCAAAACTTTATCAATAATAATGTTATATTGATCTGTCACCTCCTGAAACCCTGCCTTTGTGTGCCGCTCATCCTTAATGGGCAGTATGTTATATTCTCTTAGATATATTTTTTCGACAGGCAAATCATTTATCGCTAGCTCAGTTAGCCATTCCGTATTCCCATTTTCGCGAGTACTTCCGTAAATAACAGCAATAGACATGCAATGATTCGCTCCTTTCCTACCATTATATTCATTTAAAACGAATGAAAGAACTGTATTTCTCACAACAGCCCATTAGAACATTTAAAATCAGTATAAAAAACAGTAGCATGTCTATCATGAAAAGTGAACAATATAGCTTGTTTAAAACTAAGTAAGGGGTTTTCATATGGACTATAAAAAGATTGTAGTAGCTGGTAGTGGTGTTTTAGGAAGTCAGATTGCGTTTCAAACTGCATTTAAAGGATATGATGTTGCAGTATATGATATTAATGATGAAGCAATAGATCGTGGGAAAAATCGAATGATGAATCTAAAGGTACGCTATACTCAAGACCTTGAAGCGACAGAAGAAGCTGTAAATTTAGCTTATAATCGTATTTCCTTCTATACAGATTTAGGAGAAGCAGTTCTAGACGCAGATTTAGTTATTGAAGCTGTCCCAGAAGTAGTTGAGATTAAGAAGACTTTCTATCAACAGCTACGTCAAGTAGCACCCGAAAAGGCGATTTTTGCAACCAACTCCTCTACGATGCTGCCAAGTCAATTTGCAGAAATAACAGGTAGACCTCATAAATTTCTTGCGTTACATTTTGCTAATGAAATCTGGTTAAACAATACTGCCGAAATTATGAAACATCCTAATACTGAAAAAACAGTATTTGATGAGGTTATCGAATTTGCCAAATCGATTGGAATGGTAGCATTACCTATTCAAAGAGAACAACCTGGCTACATTTTAAATTCTTTACTCGTTCCCTTCCTAGAAGCTGCTCAAATGCTATTAGTCAAGAAGATTGCTGATGTAGAAACAATTGATAAAACGTGGATGATTGCAACTGGTTCTCCAAAGGGTCCATTTGCAATATTAGACATTGTAGGAATCAATACAGCCTATAACATAGCGAACGCTAAGGGCGAAGCTGGTAATGAAGAATTTAAAAAATTAGCTAATGTCCTAAAATCTGAGTATATTGAGAAGGGAAAATTGGGTACAGAAACTAAACTAGGCTTCTATTCCTATCCTAACCCAAGTTATTTAGAACCAGGGTTTTTAGACAGTTAGAATACAGCGGCACACAAAATAAATGTGTGTCGCTTTTTAATATAAAATTCCCTTATTAAATATATAAACTCCTAACTCAAAACACATTTCTTAAATAACATTACAAGGTTTCTTCTGTTTCGCGGTTTTGAACATATAATAAAACATAATTTACTAGACTTGAGCAGAAAATTTCAACTCCATCAATTGATTTGAAGTAATTTAAGGAGTGTGTAAGTATGAGTAAAGGATGGACAAAAAAAGACATACGAGATCTTACAGGAAAAGTAGCAATTGTTACTGGGGGAAATAGTGGAATCGGCTATGAAACAAGCTTGGCATTAGCTGAAAATTACGCTACAGTCATACTGGCAGTTCGTAATCTGAACAAAGGACATGAAGCTGTAGATAAGATTAAAAGAGAATTTCCTAACGCAAATGTACATGTACTAAAGCTCGATTTAAATGATTTAGAAAGTATTAAAGAATTCGCCGAGGATTTTCGTAAAAAATTTCGTTCCTTATCAATACTGATTAATAATGCAGGTGTACTGATGCCGCCCAAAAAAGAGACAAAGGACGGTTTTGAATCACAATTCGGCATCAACTATTTAGGGCATTTTGCTTTAACAGGATTATTGCTCGATTTAATCATTAAAACACCGGATTCTAGGGTAATTTCACTTGGTAGTCTTTCTGCGCATTCCATTAAGCCAGAATTTAAAGAGTTTCTTGGCTCTAAGGTGAAATCTAATGCCATGAAGCGCTATGCTCAAAGTAAACTTGCTTGTATGTACTTTGCTAAAGAGCTTCAATATCGTTTTCGTGCGCGGAATATTGATTCAATAAGCGTTGCTTGTCATCCAGGAATTGCGCAAACCTACATCTTCGGGAAGGGTTCTCGTAAGCTTAAGACGCGCCTTACACGGGCTTCATTAAAAATGATTGGTCAAAGTGCGGAGGCTGCTGCGAATCCAATTTTGTATGCAGCAACAGATTATTCGATTCGTGGAGGAGAATATATCGGACCAGATGGACGTAAAGGAATAAAAGGCTCCCCTACTGAACTAGAAATATTAGATCAGCAATTTGTTGAAAATGTATCCAGTAATCTATGGATCCTTTCAGAAAAGCTTACAGGCATCACATATAAATTTTAAAACCAATCCCCTCTAAAAGCACTGTGGAGGGGATTGGTTTTTATTTTTCTACTTTATCGTTCAAAAACAACTCGACCTGCTACAACTGTTTTCACAGCTATAGCTTCTAGCATATCCTCTGATGACCCTTCAAATAAATCACGATTAAAAATAGAAAAATCAGCATCATAGCCTGGTTTGATGAACCCACGAACAGCTTCTTTTCCAATGGCTTGTGCACTACCATACGTATAAGCACGGATTGCCTCAAAGCGAGTTAGCTTCTCTTCAGGAATGTATCCCTCATGCTGTGCTCCAGGCTTTTTACGTTCAACTGCAGCATAAATAGATAAAAGAGGATCGATATCTTCAATTGGTGCATCTGTTCCAGCAGAACACATAATGCCTCTATCCAGCATTTTTTTCCAAGCATAAGCATACTCTAAGCGATTTTCACCAAGTCTTTCAATTACCCAAGGGAAATCTGAAGAAACAAAGGCTGGCTGTATATCCACAACTGCCGATAACCTTGTTATTCGTTCCATTAGATTCTCATTTAAAACACAGCAATGTATTAATCGATCGCGTTTGTCTGCTGGTACAGGGTATTTTTCAATAGCGTTCAAAACTTGCTCAGTAGCAGCATCACCAATCATGTGAACAGCAATTGCCTCATTATATTTACGTGCTAATTTTACAAGCTCCTCTAGTTCTTCATCAGTGTGAATAAATAATCCTTTATTCTCCGGATTATCACAATATGGTTCAACTAATGCAGCAGTTGCTCCACCTAACGAACCATCAGCAAAGATTTTCATAGCACCTGGTTCAATAAAGGGTTCATCATAGGAAGGATTTGCCTCCATCATCTCTTTAAAAACAGCATGATGCCGAAGTAAATTCACACGGAAATGACGCTTTTCTCCTATTACTCTTTCATAAGCGGTTAGAGGATTCGTATAACTGCCAAAATAGCTCATATCCTCACTGTGACCACCTGTTAAACCTTTAGATAGCATGTCATCAATCGAATAGTTCAATGCTTCTACTAAATTTTGAACATAGGCTTCTCCTTCTCGAACAATCGCATTATTAACTAGACTTGTAGCTTGCTCATATAAGAGACCGTTTAATTTACCATTGGAATCACGGCCAATTTTACCTCCTGCTGGAGAAATGCTGTCTTCATGAATCTCTCCTGCATTCAGTGCAGCTGTGTTACCCAAAAGGACATGATGACATACACGTGTTAAAAGGATGGGACCTGATCGGATGGCATCAAGCTCTTGAATAGTAGGAATACGCTTGTCTTTAAAGTTATTTTCATTCCATCCTTCTCCAAATAACCATTTATCTGACGGCGTATTCTTTGCTGCTTCACGTACTAAGGAAAGTACTTCCTCTACTGAGGTTGCATTTGATAGATCAAGACGCAGTAATTTCTCCCCGTGGCCTATGATATGAAGATGACTATCTACAAATCCAGGATACATTGTAGCTCCTTTTAAATCATGAAAAGTATCAGCTTGTACTTTTAGTTTCTCGAATGCTCCTACTTCTATAATCTTACCATGCTCTACTAAAACAGCCTCTACTCTATCATTCTCATCAGTCATTGTATAGATTGTCCCGCCATGCCATAAATCTTTCATCTTACCAAACCTCTCTACGTAAATTTTTTGGATTTACATTTATATTTCGAACTAAAATTTCTGTATATTCTACTAATTCTCATTATGCTATTTTACTGCTTAAAGCTCAAGTAAGGGATTTTCTTTTCCAAAAGAAAAAAGACACGAGATTTACGTGTCTTTACTGTAAATGACTGAGTTCATTTTTTAGAATCTGTTCGTATTCCTTTGACGTTTTAATCTGTATAGTAATAGCCCCTTTTTGATAATAGGTTTTCACAATAAAGGGAACACCAATTGTGTTTTGAAATACAAAATCTAGTCCTCCAAAGGAAACTGTTGCATCTCTGCCTTCTGGTACATAACCAACATCCCTTGAATGATTATGGCGTTCAATAATTTTCAAGCCTAACTGATCTACCGCATTAAATAATGTC
Source organism: Ureibacillus chungkukjangi (assembly GCF_003217295.1). Lineage (GTDB taxonomy): Bacteria > Bacillota > Bacilli > Bacillales_A > Planococcaceae > Ureibacillus > Ureibacillus chungkukjangi. The sequence continues at coordinate 36,944 of NZ_QJTJ01000016.1, read as the reverse complement.
GAAGAGGTCTGGCATATGCCCCCACCTATTCCCATGACCATCTTTCCTTTTATTATTTCTGGTGCCATTTGATAGCCGGATGCAACATCTCTTGGCCCAACGACCGAATTAAAGGAAAATATATCGTTGTTACCGACTATTACATTATTTATGGCATTTGCTGAAAGCTCGATATTTTTACTGCGTCCAGAGTTAAATGCTCTAAAGCGTGTACTGTAAGAGGCAAGGACTACTTCATTAAAATAAGGGAGATCCTTCTCACTATAATCACTTTGACTATAATTTAGTGGAAGCTCAATTTCCCCACCTGATAACGAATGCTGAACGATTTGTTCAACAAGCTCCTCCTCATTAACAGTTATTAGCGGTCTTCCCTTGATGAGCTCGCCGTTTTCTTCAATCTTATCTAAGATCATTGGCTTTCGATAGCCATCACTAAAATCACGCACCCACACTTTAATTTGCTTCTTATATTGAGTGATATCTATTGCGATCTCGTAATCACTCGGTGTAAAAGTCTTAATAAGATCCTTTGTAAAAGGATCTATAATTTTAATCGTTCTAGAAGAGATTGACTCGTCTCCCTCTTTTTCAGCTTGAATCGTTGTGATATTGACTGAAAGCAAAAGAATAATCAGAATCGGTATAATTTTATTCATTAACACGCTAAACCCAACCTAACTATTGTCTGTAGTTGAGTTTATCTTGCCCAAATCGTGATGAAATATCATAAATTATTATTCATATACGCCATTTCTTATAATCTCAACATCCACATTTATATTTAATTTCATTTTTTTATACATTTCCATCCATTTCTCCTCTGTTAGATTCGCGCCTCTAACCTGCGATCTATATTCTTCCCCAAAACCAAAGATGTCCGATTCAATTTCTTTCGTATACTTAATAATCCTGGAGATTTCGCTTTCAATTTTTTCATTCATGGCTTTTTCTATTGTCTTATTAACTTTTGGATCACTTATATCAATTTTATTAGAAGTTTCCAACAATCTACATTTCAATAGTATGTTTAAATCAAATTCGTTCTTTTTTGCATCGGTTACTTTTATAATACTTTTTGATTTTATTGAGTCAACAGCCAAATTGAGGGTGTCACCTTTCGTCTCGACTGTGGGACTTATTGATTCCGAATCCAAGGAAAGTTCAAGTGTACCGGACTTAAAACTATCACAAATCAGCACGAGATAGGAGATATCACTTGATGGTAGTTCACCAACCATTTTTCCTTTATTAAAAAAAGCAGTACCAGTAATTCCGATAAATTGTCCCTCTTTTTTAAGGATTGGTAATGCAAAATTCCGTACTTTTGATTGATTATCCCGTCCTATTTCATGAAGTGTTGAAGAGATTAGTTGTTGTTGCTCAATGTTATGGTCTATTAAATTATACAGATGTTGGCCAATGTCAGATATTCCTTCATAGTTCTGTTCTATCAAGGTTTTTGACTCTCCTCTGACTACCGCTAAATAGACACTTGTACTAATTTCAGAATTTGAAAGCAGGGTTTGAATGGATTCCTCTATCCCCTGTTTCGCCAGCTCTTCACCGTATAGTACAACCCGCAATTGACCAGCTGCTAATTTCTTCGCAGTTTTCATGTCTACTTTGATTCGTGTTCCTTTACTCGTTGCTTCGGTTTCCGTTTGAGTTTCGACTCTACTTTCAAATTCCGGGTTAATTTGTCGAACAACTGTAGTGGCCGTTACCTTATCCTCATCTCCATTATCATAACCAATTAACGTTACTAAACTTATTCTTTCTAGAATTTTAGTTTCCGCACACCCAGTGATTAACGAGCAGCATATTAACAAGATTAAAATTAATTTTATTTTTCTCAACTACTTTTCACCCATTTTTTCAAAATCTTTTTAGTTGATGCCATAATATAGAGAAACAATGGATAGATAAAAACGACGTAAAATGCAATTTTACTAAATATATTATTTATCCGGTTTATATCATGTCGTGATTGGACTGGTAATGAAACAAAAAAAATTAAAATAGTAAAAATCCAAATAAATGTTGTTCCTTTAATATTCTTTATCCGAACAATGCCCCGGTATGCAGACCAAGAAAATAAACAAAGATTAGGTAATATAATAATTAACCAAAAACAGATAACAATAATTTCAATTCTCTCAATAAAAGGAAGCTTTATAATGCTAAATAATGTAAGCAATGCCCAAATTGTCTTTTCCAATTGCTCATTGCTAAAATATACTATGGTAACAATCATAACAAATACATATACAAAGCAAGTAAAAAACAAACCAAAGTGAACATATTTTTGTGCTTTGTTTTTATCTTTTACAAATGGGTACAGGATATTGACAACTTCAAATCCAACAATTGTAAACGTCATTGAATATGCACCTTTTAAGATACTTACAAGATCATTTGATAGTACGGGTAGAAGGTGATTATAATGTGCATATTCTAAAGGGAAGAGGAGTAGAAGTAGCATCCAAATAGTGGAAACAACGCTAATGAAGCAAACTCCAATTATTACCCGCAACCCACCTGTAAATGAATAAATGACAAGTATCAAAAGAGTTCCTGAGATAAATACCTGTGATAAATTTGGAAAAACCCATGTTGTGATGATTTCAGTGTAATTTTTTAATACCACAAAAAAGGCGAAAGATACGTAAATAACATATGAAAAGTTTATTAAATGACCAAGGTATTTGCCAAACAAATCTAGCTGAATGCCAAACAAATCGTTTGTTGAATATATTTCCAGTGTTTTAAACATGACATATACAATAAAGTGAGAAAATAGAAAACTCAATAAGATTGAAATCCATGCATCGTGAGTTGCATCCTTTACGATAAGACGTTGAAATCCCTGAATTCCAACCGCTATTTGACTAGTTACCACTACAAAAAATAGGAGAGGTGCATTAAACTTTTGATCGTTGCTTATTTGGAGTAAGGATTTCATGATTGCTTCATCTTCTCCTCATTTGAAGAGTTGTTATTTGACGCCTTATCGTTTACTTTTCTAGATGTAAGTATCGGTTGACGATTAATAAACGGGAGAGGTAACCTTATCACACTATCAGCCATGTCTTTCCATCTCGGTGGATAGAATGGTTGCAAATAAGGAGCACCAAGGCTCGATTGTCTTAATAAATGAATAATTAGTAAACAAAAAGCAAACATAATGCCATAAAAGCCCCAAAATCCAGCTAAAAAAATGATTGGAAAACGTAAAATTCTAATTACATTACCCATCACATAATTTGGAGTAGTAAAAGCAGATAAGGCACATAAAGCAATAATAATGATTAAAATATTACTTGTAATCCCTGCTTGAACAGCTGCTGTTCCCAGGACAATCCCTCCAACAATCCCGATTGTTTGTCCTACTTTGGTAGGCAAACGTGCCCCAGCTTCGCGTAATAGTTCAATTATTAATTCCAAAAATAAAGCTTCGATAATTGGTGGAAATGGAACTATCGCTCTCGATTCACTTAAAGGTACTAATAGAGGCTGTGGAATCACTTCATAGTGAAATGTTAAGGTAGCAACATATATAGGTGTAAAAAAGATTGATATTAAGATAGCGCTAAACCTTAATAACCTTAAAAAGGTAGCTATTGGCCAACGAAGGTTTTGGTCTTCTCTACTCTGGAAAAATTCGAAAAAGGTATAAGGACATAGGATAGCCATAGAACTTCCGTTTACCACTATGCCAACTTTTCCACTTAATAGTCCATCACAAAATCTATCGGGTCTTTCAGTTAAAAGCATTTGAGGGAAAATGGTTAAAGAATTATCATCTATTAATTCAGTTAAAATTGCACTATCTAAAATATCGGAAACATCCAAATCTATAATTCTTTGGCGAACAGTATTCACATACTCTTCGGAGGCAATGCCTTTAATATATAAAACGGATAATGACGTATTAGTTTCTTTCCCTATAACATATTTTTCATTACTTAAGTTAGGGTTTGTAATATACCTACGGATTAATGAAATGTTCGTTGCAAGACTTTCATTGAAGCCTATTTGTGACCCGATAACTTGGGATTCATTTTCAGGGGTTGTTAAACTTCTCGTCTGGTACGCTGATATCTTAGCAATGACGAGTTCAGAATTCCCCTCGACATGAATTAATACTGCACCAATTAACATTTCAAGTACACATTTATTCAACTCTGAACCTAAGTCAACTTCAGCAACTAAAAGGCTCTCTTTTATAATTCTGGGTGTTGCACAATCTGTTTTTTCAAGTGTTGGTAAAATCTGTTCATTTAAAGTATTTACATCAATTAAAAAGTCAACATAGATAATCGTAATGGTGTCACTAATTTCCTTTATCATTAAATCTGCTGGTGAGTGTGTAATCTCTTTTAGTTTTTCAATGAATTCCACCTTAGACGACGGAATTTTAATATGTTTAGCTTCAGTTTTCGCCGAAGAATCATTTGATTTATTTATTTTTCTAATCTTTTTCATTCCAAACATAAATTTCTCTCCATTTCCTATCTTTTCATAGGATTGTCTGAATAGCATAGATCTATACTTTTTGTTTAGATGAAAAAGGCAATATTTTCGCTTGTTACACGAAAATATTGCCTGATAGTTACATTTTAAATGCTTGTGCAGCGGCCTTTAGATTATCTGCCATAGTAGCTAGATTATCTGCCGAGGCTGCGATTTCTTCCATAGAACTATTTTGTTGCTCTGATGCCGAAGCGATTTCTTGTGTATTTCGAGATGCTTCTATCGAGATTTTGGAAATATGGTCAATTTCATCAACCATTTTCTCGGAAGAGCTGTTGATATGCTGACTCTCCTCTAAAATTTCTCTCATATGAATTGAAACCTTATCCACGGCTTTTGCAATGTTTTCAAATTCACTGCCAGCTCTTACGACTAACTCTTTTCCGTCATTTACAGCTGTATTCCCTTCATCCATAGCTTGAATCGATAAGGAAATTTCATGTTGAATATCTTTTATCAGCTCACTAATTTGACCAGATGCCTTACTGGATTGTTCAGCTAGCTTGCGAACTTCATCAGCTACTACTGCAAAACCTCTACCATACTCACCCGCTCTAGCCGCTTCAATAGCCGCATTCAGTGCAAGTAAGTTTGTTTGACTTGCAATATCAGTAATAACAGAAATGATGTCATTAATTTCAGAAGATTTCTTCCCTAGTCCGTTGATTGTTACCGATGCTGCATTTGTTTTTTCTTCAACGGTTTTCATGTAGCTAATCGTATTGCCAATTACTTCTGTACCGGAATTCGATGCATCGACTGCTTGGCTTGAAAGCTCATTCGTTCTTTCGATATTATCAGCTATCGTAGAAATACCATTTGATATATTAACAACTACATTTTTGGCGTTCTCTGTAAAGCTTACTTGAGTTTCAGTATTCGAAGCAATCGTTTGTATCGATGCAGCAATTTGCTCCGTTGCTTGCACTGTTTCATCTGAGCTTGCAGATAATTCTTCAGAAGAAGAAAGAACTTTATCAGAGGCTTTCTTAATCTCTGAAACAAGATGCTTAATATTGTCAATCATCAGGTTGAAATTTTTTGAGAGCTGTCCAATTTCATCATTTCTCTTCGTTTTAATAATGGATGTCGTCAGATCACCTGTTGCAATTTTCTCCATTTTCGAGGATAGAACTAAAATTGGTTTTGTGATACTTCTTACAATCACAAAGGTTACTATTATAATTGCTATTGCAGCAATGATAATCATTATGACTGTTGCATCACGAAGTGCATTTGACTCGGAAAGTACTTCATCATTAGGTGTATAAATAGCTAGCCCATAACCTACTGAACTAATAGGTGTATAAGAAACGATGTATTCTTCATGATTAAAGTCAAATGTAGAAATCCCTGATTCTTTAGCACTTTTCTCTAAATAAGACCCTAATTCACCAAGATTTGCTTCGTTAAATTTTGTTCCAATTAACTCTTCTGATGGATGCTCCTGTATAATTCCTTGCTCATCGACTAATGTAATAGAATTTGATGAGTTTTCATCCTCAGCTAAATATGTACTAATCAAGGCATCAAGATTAGCTGCACCAGCTAAAATACCTACAATTAAACCCTTGTCATTCATAATTGGTGTAGCAGCAACTACAGCTCGCTTGTCCGAATTATCTAGTGTGATAACCTCTGAAATAACAGATTTACCACCAAACACAGTAGGTACATAGCTTTGATCACTATAATCTGCACCAACCTCACCTTTGAGGGTATGTGCTACTACTGTTCGGTTCTTATCAATAACAAACATAGTATCAAACACATCTGAACGATTTTCTAGCATATTGATGTATGATAACACACTCTCAGTATCCATTGTTTTCATAACATCACTTGCAGCAGCAACCTGCATTTCAGAGATTTGTGTGTTAAACCATTGTTCAATGGATAAGGACTTACTTACTGCTAAATCCTGCATAGCATTTTGTTCTTTTTCTATCAAAATACTACTATTGTTATTTTGAATAAAGAAAGATACTGCTATTAAAGGAATAATAGAGATGAGTAAAATAGCCCCTACAAATTTAGTACGGATACTAATCCTGCTCTTTTTCTTTGAATCTTTGAGAGGCTTCTGCTTACGCGGTTCTTTCTGAGCTTTTCTCTTTTTAGATTCTGTTGGATCCTTTTGAATTTTCTGTTTTTTAAGCTTGTTTGGCTTTAGATATTTGCTAAACAATAAAGAAACCCCCTTGGTGCCGTTCTAGTATTCAATTTTAGGAATTATGAAGTGTATGCAGTAAAATCCTCCCTTTAAAAATATTATTTTCAGAATTAATTATATACTAAAAATAATGGTAATTAAATATAATTTTAGAACATTACTACTAAATGGAAAATATAAACTAGTTAAAAAGTATGTAAAATTTTATAATATAGTAATTTTTTAAGAGTTTATCTTTTTTATATTAAAAAATAGGCACGATAAAAGTGCCTATTTTAAAGGGGAAACCTGATATTGTTTTAGACAATATCGTTTGTTTTAAGTTAATGATAGGTATAATGCTCGGAAGTTCGAATCTCAATGGTTATCGAGTTTTCAGTAGTTGTTGAAATAATCATAAATGGAAAACCGGTGGTATTATGAAATCTAAAATCCAAGGTCCCATATGACACAGTAGCATCTCTACCCTTTGGCACATAACCAATATCTCTTGAATGATGATGCCATTCAACATATTCTACTGATAGTTGGTCTACTGCGTTAAATAGAGTTGAAGAAGTTTGGCAAATCCCCCCACCAATCCCCAATACAAATTCACCATTAACGATTTCAAGTGCCTCCTGATAGCCTGTTTCCTTTGTTCTTGGACCGACCATTGTATTAAATGAAAAATAATCTCCATTCCCTACAATCACCTTTGAAATCGCATCAGAGGACTGACGGATATTGTGCGTACGACCCACATCTGAAGCTTTAAAATAGGTTGTATATGAAGCAATAATCACTTCTTCGAGTGAGTCAAACTCACTACGGTCATATCCTGTTTCCGTAATATAAATAGGCAATTCCACATTGCCTCCATTTGGAGAGATTTCAAGAATTCGTTCCACAAGCTCACTTTCTTTTAATATAACCATAGGATGGCCTTTGATTAATTCCCCATTTTCATTTACTTTATCAAGGAACATTCGCTGATCATAGCCTTCTGTTGAATCGGTGCCTTGAGCTAAGTCTTTTGCTAGCTGTTTGATTTGGTTTACGTAAGAATAATAATCTGTATGATATCCTAATTCAGTAGTGGAAAATGTAGCGATAACAGAGTTTGTAACAGGATCGAATACATTTATTTCGCCGGTAAGTTCAGTGGTCTTTGATTGTTCTTCTGAGGTTGCCTCCTCTTGTTGAGGATTTTCTACGTCTACGTGTTGATTACTTTCTTCTGTAACACTTTGTTGAATTGGAGCATCTTCAGTGCTTTCTTCGCTACATCCAGTCAACAATACTAGCATCATGAAAATGAAAATAGCTTTCATTTGCAAGCCCCCCTTAATTCGACATCCTTCTCCAACAATTAGTGTATTCAATAAGGGGCGAATATGACTCTCGTTAAAAGCAGCATAAGTTACGATAAAAAAACTCGAAAATGCGTCCAGAAGCATTTTCGAGAATAGTAGTAGGGATCACTTTATTTTTTTGTAAATCTTTTGGGAAGGGCTTATCTCCTCGTACATCTTATTATAGTTCGTGTAGTTGATGGATTCTTTGTTTCCTAGACAGAGAACGCCGAATTTCCCTAAGCTATTATAAAAAAGAGTGTGTACTTTATTTTGTAGGTCCTTGTTAAAGTAGATCAAGACATTTCGACAAAGGATGACGTGAAACTCATTAAAGGAGCTATCAGTAACAAGGTTATGCTGTGCAAATACTACGTTTTCCGTTAAAAACGTATGAAACTTTACACCTGCATCAGTTACTTTATAATAATCAGAGAACGCCTCATCTCCACCGGCCTGCATATAATTATTTGTGTATTTTTTCATATGCTCTAAGGAGAAGCATCCGTTTTTTGCAGTTTTTAAAACTTCCGTATTGATGTCAGTTGCGTAAATTTTTGTCTTTTCGTAAAGTCCCGCTTCTTGGAGGAGAATGGCCATCGAATACACTTCCTCACCTGTAGAACAGCCAGCATGCCAGATTCGAATAGAAGGATAAGTTTTTAATACAGGAATGACCTTCTCTTTAAACGTCCTGAAAAATAGAGGATCCCGAAACATCTCGGTTACGTTTATAGAAAAGTCAGCGATTAACCGTTCAAAGCAGGACGAATCATGTAAAACCTTATCCAATAAGCTGGAAATTCTATTTAAATTTTCAGCATGGACTCGATGCCATACTCGTCTCTTAATAGAAGGATAGGCATAGTCTCGATAATCATAGCCATATTTCAAATAAATACCCTCAAGCAGTAGGTAAATCTCGATTTTTTCGAAATCCTCTCCCTGATTATTTTCTAGAGTTAGCTGGTCCATTGCTATGCATTCCTCATCTCATTAATATAGCCATACTTTAATAAGAGAAATTAATTGATCGGGCTCTACAGGTTTTGCAATATAATCTGAGGCACCGATTTCCAGGCATTTTTCTTTGTCTTCCCTCATTGCCTTAGCTGTAAGAGCAATAAGTGGAAGATTTTCGTAAAGTGGATTTTCACGTATTTTAATAATCGCTTCGTAGCCATCCATCTCAGGCATCATAATATCCATTAACACAAGGTCAATATCTGGATGGTCGTCTAGCATTTTTAAGCTTTCTAATCCGTTTTCGGCAAATACGACATTCATGCCTGCCATTTCAAGAACACTTGATAGAGCAAATACATTTCGAATGTCATCATCTACAAGGAGAATTTTTTTTCCTAATAACCCCTGTTTTGACTGAACACGCTGAATAAATAGATCTGTATTATGAGGCAGCATGCTTGAATCTTCCAAATAAGCTTCAAGCTCTGCAACTAATCTTTCAGGAGAATGCTCATTTTTGATAATAATTGCATGGGCATATTTGTTTAAGTCGATTTCTTCTTTAAGTGTTAAATCACGACCTGTATAGATGAACACTTTTATATGTTCATTGGCCACATTATTTTTTATTTTACTTAGTAATTCGAAGCCATTTGTATCTAATAGCCCTAAATCAAGAATGATACAATCAACTGCCGAAACTTTTAACGTTTCAATGGCTTCTTCTCCTGAAGACACAGCTTTAATAATAAAGTCCATATTCCCAATAAGCTCCATCAAGCTATTTCTTTGGTTCAGGTCATCATCAACAATTAGTAGCCGTTTGATATGACTAGTTTCAGTAAATTGATCTGGTAAAGCTACATTAATAGCCGGTATTTCGGGTTCAACGCTCGTATCTAAAGAAGTAGCTGCTACTTCTAGAGGACTTGTCACCAGATTCTCTACTAGTTGTTCTTCATAGTCGGCAAGATAGAAGGTAAATCGACTTCCCTTTCCTTCTTCACTTTCCACTTCAATTTCCCCACCTAAAAGGGAGGCAATTTCCCTACTAATGGATAAACCTAGGCCAGTTCCACCATATTTTCTACTAGTCGTTCCATCCGCTTGCTGGAAAGCTTCAAAAATAATATGTAACTTATCTTTAGAAAGTCCAATACCAGTATCAACAACCGAGAACGCAATTACAGGCTTCCCATACTTTTTCGTTTTCAACGTGTCTTCTGAAATCTGTAAGGAAACTTCCCCGGCTGGCGTGAATTTAAACGCATTTGATAACAGGTTTTTCAACACTTGTTGTATTCGGATTTGATCACTGAAAATCGTTGGTCTAATGTCCTCTAGGACCTTCACCTCGAAGTTGATTTTTTGATTATCCGCTAAAGCTGCGAAATTATTTTCGACGAATTCCACTAAATCCTGAATTGAAACTTCACTAGGAATAATGTCTGTTTTACCTGATTCAATCTTTGCGAGATCTAGAATATTATTAATTAGAATCAACAAATCATTCCCAGATGAATAAATCGTTTTTGCATACTCGACCTGTTTATCAGACAAATTCTCATTTGAATTATCTGCTAATAATTTTGATAGGATGATTAAACTATTTAAAGGTGTTCTCAATTCATGAGACATGTTAGCCAAGAATTCTGATTTATATTTAGAGCTTAGGGCTAGTTGTTCAGCTTTTACTTCAAGCTCTTTTCTCGCCTGTTCAACAATACGGTTGGCTTCCTCATACTTCACGTTTTGGTTTTCCAGACTCTTTGCTTTTTCCTCTAGTTCTGCATTTGTTTGCTCTAATTCCTCCTGCTGAATTTGTAGCTTAATTTCTGATTGGCGTAAGCTTTGAGTTTGTTCTTCAAGCTCTTCATTTGTTGCTCTTAGCTCTTCCTGTTGATTTTGTAATTCTTCTGATTGAGCTTGAACCTCCTCCATCAGAGTTTGCGATTCCTCAAGAAGCTGAGCTAATTGTAAACGACTTACGACACTTTCAATAATAATTCCTAGATTTGCAATCATTTCTTCTAGGAATGCTTTATGGGCTTCGCCTATTGGCTTTAGAGCAGCAATTTCAAGAACCGCATTAACCTCACCTTCAAATAGAATTGGTAAAATTACCACATCTACTGGTGTTGTTGCACCTAGACTAGAAGATATCTTCATATAATCTGATGGAAGTTCAGAAAGAAAAACGGCTCGTTTTTCTTCAATTGCTTGTCCAAGTAACCCTTCTCCAAAGAGAATTGTCTTCTTTATAGATTTCACATCTTCTAGTGCATAGGTTGAAATGAGATTAAATTGATCTTTGTTTCGATTATTAAAATCCTTTGCATAGAATACGGCATGGTTCGACTCTACTAAAGGTACAACCTTTGACAGCAAAGTCTTACCTAGATATTCAAGATTGTGCGACCCAGTTATACTAGAAGAAATCTCGGCTAAATTCGACTTTCTCCACGTCAATTCTTTTTCTAACTCAATTTGTCGATCTAATATCAAGGCCAATTGGTTAAAGGATTTAGCCACTCTATCGAATTCATCATTAGCTATTACATCAATTTTTGTTGTCAGGCTTATTTTACCTGCTGAAATATTACGCATGATGGTCGTCATCTTCATAATGCGATTGGAAACCGAAAAAACATTTTTTAGGATGATTGTCATGATGATCAGAATGGCAACAGCCAATAAGATTGAGCTTAGGAGTGTTTCCCTTTGTGTATTATTACTCATTTCGACTAAAGAGTTTTCAAGCTCCTCATCGTAGGCTGCAGCGATATCTCTTAACACGATTGTAAAGTTTTCATGCAGTTGTTCTGAGCTTTCACTAATAAGCCTTCTCGCGTCTTCTCTTCTATTCTCTCTGGTTAGTGAAACCATTTGATTTTTATAAATTTCAAAATCCTCGTTTACGTTTTTCAAACGGGTTACTAATTCTTTATGGTTCTTACTTTTTACATTTTCCTCTAAAAGAAGTATATTTCGTTGTACATTCTTGCTCTCTACTTCAATTTTGGCCAGTTCTTCCGTGATGGCTTGTTCGTTAAAATAAATAGCTAGATTCCTTAAATACATTCCCTGGTCTTTAATATCTGCACGAATAGTAGCTGCCAGTACAGATGAATTAAAATTTCCATGGATTTGCTCGCTAGTAGCATTCAAATGAGAGATTTGTAACCATCCACTACCGATAATTAATAGCACTAAAATAGGTAATGTTGATATTGCTAATAGCATTTTTGTCCGTACCTTCATGGCTACACGCTCCAATAAACACATATAAAATGTATTACTCTATTTTATTTTTTTCTCGTTAATACATGTTTCATATACTAAAGCGATTGCCTGTACGCGATCAGAAACATTTAATTTTGAAAGGATATTCGTAATATGATTTTTTACAGTGTGCTCACTTATGAATAAATTCTCAGAGATTTCTTTATTACTTAATCCCTCAACAATTAAAGAGAATACATCCACTTCACGGGTAGAAAGGGAGTTTTCCCTTTTAATAATTTGAATGGAAATCTCAATAAGTGTTTTGTTTATTCCTATTTCTTCTTTTGGTTCTAAAATGATAACGTTATCTACGCTTTTTATATTTTTAGAAGTTTTTGATTGACGGTTCTCCATATTCAGTTTTTCAACGTATAGGACAAAATCCTCTGGTGGTAAAGGTCGACTATAGAAATACCCCTGTACTTCGTTACATTGTAGGTTTCTTATCACATTAAGCTGTTCGATTGTTTCAACACCTTCAGCTACAACATGGATCCCTAAATTTTTGACTAGTGTGATAATTGAATCTACAATGACACGGCTATTTTTCTCAGGATTTGTAGTATCTTGAATATAGGATTTATCGATTTTTACCGTATCAAATGGAAACTCTCTTAAATATTTAATAGATGAATAACCCGTCCCATAATCATCAAGGGCAATTTGAATATTCAGATCTTTTATCTGTTGTAAGGCCTGTAATACAGTCTCTTCATTTTGTAAGAGTGCTGATTCTGTAATTTCAATTTCGAGCATGCTCGGATTCATCTTAGAAACATTTAGGATTTGTTTAATTTGTTTTATTAAATCTCGCTGTAAAAAATGCTGAGCACTGAAATTTACTGAGACCTTTATAGATAGATAGGGAATATTGCTCCACCTACTCATTTGCTCACAAACCTTTTTTAGTACCCATTTATCAATCTCGAATATTAAATTAGATTCTTCGGCAATCGGAATGAAGACATCGGGTCTAACAACTCCCCAGCTTGGGTGATTCCATCGAATAAGTGCCTCAGCGTTAACTACTTCACCAGTTTCTACGTCAATACGGGGCTGATACACAATCGAAAATTGATCTAACTCAATTGCTTTTCTTAGCTCGTTTTGCATTAAGAATTTACGATAGGATTCAATATTCATGCCAGAATGGTATACCTTATATTCGTTTTTGCCTTGTTCTTTTGCACGATAAAGTGCAGCATCTGCATTTTTCATTAAGGTATTCGAATCCTCCCCGTCATATGGGAAAATTGAAAGCCCGATACATGTAGTGATATAAAACTCAAAATTATCTATATAGAAAGGGTCTTTAAAGCTACTAAGTATTTCTTCAGCAACCTCCAAGCATTCCTCACGATTACTATTTGATAGCACGATAACAAATTCATCCCCGCCAAGACGAGCAACAAAATCATACTCTCTTACAGCGTTAACTAATCTTTTAGATACTTGCTGAAGCAACTTATCCCCCATTAAATGACCAAGAGAATCATTTACAGACTTAAATCGGTCTAAATCTAAATACATTAATCCAAGAGTTTCATTTTTGTTTTTCGCATTCATAAGATTTTGAATCATTACATCATGAAACATTCTTCGATTTGGTAAGCTTGTTAAACCATCGTGATAAGCAATATATTCAATTGTTTTGTTTTTGTCTTCTAAGCTCTTAGATTGTTCTATTATTTTTTTATTTAACAGATATAGCTCTACAAATCTTTCTAACTTTGACTTAAGAATAAGTGGGTCAAAGGGCTTTAAAAGATAATCGATTGCACCAACAGAATAGCCCATGAATATGTGCTCGGAATCTAAATTATTAGCCGTTATAAAGAGGATTGGAATATTTTTCGTTTTTTCACGAGCTTTAATAATTTTGGCAGTACTAAAACCATCCATCCCTGGCATTTGAACATCAAGGAGGATAACTGCAAAATCATATTTTAATAGGTACTTCAGTGCTTCTTCTCCGGAATATGCTTTTATTAAATTATATTCATCTCTTTCAATAATCGCTTCCAAAGCTAATAGATTTTCTGGACGATCATCAACTAATAAAATATTTATTCTATTTTCTTGATTCATACCTTTTCCCCCCAACCAAACATACAGAATCATAATACTTTGGTAGTAATTAGGATACCATACTATTTAATGGGATGGGAGATATAATCCCGTATAAATTTTAGTTAAAACCACTTTCACATTACTTTATGACTACGTTTTTAAAAGTTTGATAAATTTATCATATAAAAAAATCTAATTACATTAATTATTTGATGAAATAAAAAGTAATTAGATGTTTCTGCTGTATTATTAACTTGCACTAGCGGTTATTTTCTTTAAATAATAAAATTTGTCTTCTTTTATTAAATTACTATTGGCTTCAAAAGGATCTTTCTTTAATTCCCTAGAAAATTTCTCTAGGATTTTTAGTAATTCATCTCTTTCATTGTCATCAATCGAAAATTTGACACCATATTCAAAAAATCCATCCTTCGATTCATTTTTCCAAACAATGTAGCCATTTACTACTATTTTAGAATTCACAATCATTGTTTCAAATTGATAGAAAACATCCGAGCGAACAGGAAGCTGCATATTAGAGGTGAATTTTAGACCACCTGGACTGATATTATCAATAATAACTTCTGTTTTACCAAGGTTTACTTTTCTATCCTGGAAAGTTGTCAAAGTCATTTTACTACTTAGAGGGAACAGCAATTCAATTCGATAAAATGCCCTTCTTTCAAATTGTTTGTGATTATCCTCACTATATTGTGGTTTCAGATAAGCTTGTTTCAAAAACGATTGAAATTTATCATCCGGTACAGCTTGACTAAAGAGATACCCTTGTATTTCTTTACAATCTTGTTCCTTTAAAAACTCAAGCTGTTCGATTGTTTCAACACCCTCTGCAACAATATTCATATCCATTCCTTTTGCCATAAAAATAAGGGATTTTATAATCATTTCTACTTTCTCATCCCTATTAATTTTTTGGATAAAGGATCTATCGATTTTAATTGTATCAATCGAAAAATCATTAATATGAGCAAGGGATGAGTAGCCTGTCCCAAAGTCATCTAAAGCAATTTTTATACCAAGCTCTTTTAAAAATTGAATTGCAAACTCTACTTCCTTCTCATGCTCGAACAAGGTTGTTTCAGTGATTTCAAATTCAATCAAGGAAGCGTCTATCTCATACTCGTTTAGAACAGAAAGAATCAGAGTAACCCAATCACTTCTAAGGAATCTTTGGGAAGTGACATTTATAGATACAGGTACAACAGTTAAATGATTCTCTTTCCATTTTGCAATTGTACGGCAAACCTCTTTAAATACCCAGTCACTAATATCATTGATAAAGCCACTTTCTTCTGCAATTGGTATAAACTCTCCTGGAGAGACTAGCCCCCAAACGGGATGCTGCCAACGAATTAATGCTTCAGCACTTAACAATTTACCTGTTTTCGCATCTACACGAGGCTGGAAATGTAGTACTAATTCATTGTTAATAATCGATTTTCTTAAATCTCTTTCCAATTCAAATATTTTAAATGACGAAATATTTAAAGTCGAAGAATAGATATGGTAGTTGTTTTTTCCGTTTTGTTTTGCACGTAGTACAGCTGAGCTAGTATTCTTTAATATTTCCGTCGTTGTATTACCATTTGTCGGACACTCACTAATTCCAATACTAGCTGATAGATATAGCTCAAATTCATTTGCTGCAAAAGGCATACTTAAATGGTTAATAATATTTTTAGCAACAGTTTCAGGATAACAATTATCCTCATATCCCCATAAGATTAACCCGAACTCGTCCCCACCAAGTCTTGAAAACATATAGGAACCCGTCAGTAAATTATCAACTCGCTCACAAAATTGCTTTAAAATAATATCTCCAATCGTGTGACCCAATGTGTTATTGATATTTCTAAAACGATCTAAATCTAAAAACATGACAGTAAATCGCTTATCTTGTTCGATAAGAGCCTCTATTTCTTGGTTAAATAAGAGACTATTTGGTAAATTTGTTAAATTATCATAGAAAGCTAATTGATTAATTTTTTCTTCATAGTTTTTCTGATCAGTAATATTGGTAATAATCCCATCAATTCGGATGACTTTTCCTGCATCATCTAAAACTGGAAGTGTTTTATCTTGAACCCATACAATTTCACCATTTTTATGAAAAATTCGATATTGGATTTCAAAGCCTTCCCCATTCAAAACACCTTGAAATGCATCCATATAAAATGAACGATCTTCTAGATGAATTATTTTTTCCAAGCTTCCTTTTTCGTAAAACATCTCAGTAGGATAACCAAGCATTAACTCAATACCTGGAGTTACTAAAATATATTTTTTCTTTATTGTATCGAAGGATCTTATGCCAAGAGAAAGATTATCATAGATATGTTCGAATCTTTTTTCCGTTTCGAGCAGTTCATTTTCAGCTAGTTTTCGATCTGTAATGTCTTGCGTATTGCAAATTAAACGAACTGGTTTACCATTAAGATTTTTTACCACTGAGATTCTTTCAGATACAAAACGGATAGTATTATCCCTTCGTAGTAAACGATATTCTAAGGAATCTCCTTCACCACTTTCTACTATCTGATTAAAATATTTTAAATATTTTTCACGATCACTTGGATGTACATAAGTTAAACCTTCAGCAATATTAAGTGTGTAATTTTCTTCTATTTCCATACCGCATATGATATAAAGCTGATTCGACCAGAAAATTTCATCTTTTTCAATATCGTAATCCCACGAACCAATATTTCCACAGCTTTGAGCTAATTCTAATTTATCCAATACATTTTGAATTTTCTGTTCGTGCTGTATATATTGAGTTATATCCTTTGCCATACCATAAATCGAAAGCACTTCCATATCTGGTTTCAAATATGGGACAAGTGTAAGACCCACATTCACTTCATGCCCATCCTTATGTTGTACGATTTCAAAGAAACTTTGCGCTTTCCCTTTTGCTACAAGTTTGAATTTCTTTTTTATATTTTCATTAAAAAACAATTCATTAAAATCAGTCACAATTTGTTTATCGGAATATCCGAAAATAGATAGTAATGATTGATTATAGAGATTAACTTTACCATCTAGGTTTAATGTGAAAACAGCATCAGGATGCTGATCAAACAATAAATGAAATATATTTTCATTTGTAAAATATGAGCTATCTGATTCTGTATGTTGTTTTTTATTTTTTTTCATATTAGGTAATAGTGAAAATCCCATCAAAAAATTCCTCCTAGTTCCAAGCTTTTAATTATTATGTTTAACTGTCACCCCCGAACGAATCAGACCTATAGATTACAGTTTGTTTATATTTATAGTATTTGTATTTGATTTAATAGAAATTCTTGTATAAATTCATAATTATCTTGCAGTATATCTAGTCGATTAAATACATGATATCCCTCTGGAGAAAATTTACATATCACCGACAGTTCTTATTTAGATAGGAACCTATTCCTATTTTCTTAAGTATTCGTAATTTTTATACTCCTATTCGTTTTCACTTAACGATTACATTTATTTTTGTAAGATAATGCTTCTGCTTTATATCAGTTATAAGTTATCTTCTTTTTTAATGAAAAAATGCCCCAAAGTTTTATCTTTGGGACATAATCTTAAAAAGGCTTAAAGACCATTAAGAAGACAAGCAGGACAAGTAAGACATATGTTGTGAGGGTTAAGGGCTTGGTCTTTTTAGCGATCTGAATGTATTCACTTGGCAGGTCCTCACTCTTTGATTGCTCAAGGATTTCAAGCATTGATCTCTCATATCTAGGTATTAAGTAGGCGACAATTGGTTGCGTAAGGATGTATAAAACAATTGAAGTTATGTACCAGCCTGTTATGAATAAATAGGGATGAATAAAGCCCATAATGAGACCAGATGTCAATAAAGCAATACTCCCTATCTTTGCCAGTTTTTCCACTTGGGCATTAATCATATGTGCAGTAAAGGCTGTGCGGACGTTACGGGCACTATTCATAATATAAGGAGAAGCAAATGTAGCTCCTAACCCACAAATCGCACCGAGAATATGAATGATTAGTAATAGCTTGAAGAGGATATCCAATATAGTTAGCACACTCCTTCTTAATAGATACTGTATGTATACGTTTTAAAGGAGTGAAAAATTTGTTGAAACTAAAGCTTATTATGTAAAATTAATTACAAATAAAAGGAGCAGCACGAATCCTATATGGAAATCGTACTACTCCTTATTATTCACCTATTAGGAATTCGCTGGTAATGTCATATCCTCGCATATAATCCGGTGACCCAGGGAAATTTTGCATAAAGCCATGAATTCCTCCATCAAATCGTACTAGCTTCACATCAACACCAGCCTCTTTTAATTTTTCTACATATAGCTCCCCTTCATCACATAGAGGATCATACTCTGCTGTAAACAGTAATGTTTTTGGCATTTGTGAGAGGGTTGGCTGGTCAAGAAAAAGTGGTGATTTATAGGGTTGATTTTCATGTTCGGTATGAAGTAAATCAGCTTGACTCTTTGTTATGTCTACACCATATTTTGCATTATACAATGCTCTTGACTGATATTCACTTCCATTTTTTGTGATATCTATATCAAGTATTGGATAATGAAGAACTTGTTTCATTATAGTAAAATCCTTTGTCGCAATTGACTTTAAAGTAACAACGGTTGCTAAATTCCCACCAGCACTAGGTCCTCCTATAGCTACATGCTCTTTGCGCCCACCAAGCTCAGAGGCATTATCGAATACCCATTTTGTTGCAGTGTAGCAATCCTGAAATGCTGCAGGTGCAGGAAACTCTGAGCTTAACCTGTAATCAACAGAAATCACTTTATAGCCGGAAAGCTGGCAAAATAAGCGGCAAGAAACATCATGCGTTTCTATACTGCCATCGATGAATCCACCACCATGAAAAAAAACGAATAGGGGGTAATAATCCATTTTATCATCCGGTGTGTAGATTCTAATGGGGATTTGATGAGTGTGTGTATCTACTGTTAGGTCCTCAACACTAAGCACCTTTGGTCGTTTTTCTAATGGAGGAATTTCTAAAGAAATACCTTTACTTCGCGCTTCAAGATTTTGCTGAAAAAATTGCTCGATATAATGATGTAATGGCATAGGTTAACTCCCTTCGTTTTTAAATGTATAGCTTCCTTCTATCAGTTCATAATATTATTTCTTCTTCCGGTGATATGCAGATACTTGCGTAACCCGTACATTCCGAGTATTTAATTCGTGGTAAATTCCTCTACTATCGGTAAATTCGATGTAGTGATCTCTTTCCTTTCGAATTAACGCCTCTGCTACTTCTTGAGATTCCACATGAATAAACCGTCTTACATAATGCTGCTCGTCAAAAAAATAAGTCACTTTAAATTCTTGCATGCGTTTTTCTCCTAAAGTTTCTTACTACTTAACATATCCAAGTGAAGAGGCACTATGAATAGAAAAACCAAGTTAAAAAGGATAAATCCTTCTAACTTGGCTTATCATTATGTTTCAATAAATTCTATATTTGGAACGTATTGTGACATATGCTTTTTAATTTCATCGTAAACACCCGTAG
The DNA here is from genome assembly GCF_003217295.1 of Ureibacillus chungkukjangi. Classification (GTDB taxonomy): domain Bacteria; phylum Bacillota; class Bacilli; order Bacillales_A; family Planococcaceae; genus Ureibacillus; species Ureibacillus chungkukjangi. The sequence continues at coordinate 17,032 of NZ_QJTJ01000016.1, read as the reverse complement.
CATTGGGTAAACTGTCATTTGTTAGTTGGTACATCGGAATAATTTCGAAATCCTTCCAATTGGAAAATTTCACATAGGTTGGTAATAGCTTCGGATTTTTTACCTCGATTAAGGTATTTGCATTACCTACCTTATCATAAGTGATGGTTTTATTGACTTCTAATTCGAGAACTGCTCCAATTTGTCGATAAAGCTTATCTTGCGAAGAAAGGAAATTTCCTAATGAATGAATGACAAAGGTTTGATTTCCTTCGACACCGGTATACCACTTTGCTGGCTGTAATACATGTGGATGATGGGCGAAAATAATATGAACACCATTATCAGCGGCCAGCTGGGCAATTTTCTCCTGATACTCATTTTGGGAACGACTGTATTCATCCCCAATATGTAAATTTAAAACAACAAGATCAGAGATTTCTTTGGCCCGTTGAATGTCTTGAATCATTTTTTCTTCTTCAATATAGCTCACCAGATAATCTTTTCCATCTGGTACCTGTATACCATTTGTGCCATAAGTGTAGCCTAAAAAGGAAAAGGTGATATTATTGACAGTTAAAGTCTTAATTTGCTCTGCTTCCTCTTGACTTGTAGCTGCGCCGACATACTCGATACCTAACTCACGCCAATAGTTGGTTGCGTTTTGGATTGCTTGTTCTCCTCTATCCAATGTATGGTTATTGGCCATATTCACTACATCAACTCCAACAGCTTTTAAAATATCCGCTAATTCGTAAGGGCTGTTAAATTGAGGATAGCTTGAGATGCCAATTTCCTGTCCGCCAACAATACTTTCACTATTTGCAACTGTAATATCAGCTCTTTCTATGTATGGTTTCACTTTTGTAAACATTATAGAAAAATCGTATTGATTATTTCCAATATAAGCTTCTTTGTAAACTGGACTATGAGCTAAAATGTCACCAATTGCCGAGATGGTAGCAGAATAATATTCAGGCTCTTTCGGTTCAGGTTTATCTGCTTCCTCTATAGCTTTGGAGATATTATCTTCTTTGACAGTAGAGGTATCATCATTATCTACTTGATTTTGATTTTGATTTTGATTCGTGAAATTCTTATCAACACATGATACCAGTATCAACAAACCAATTAATAAAAAATACTTCTTAAGAATCGTCATTCACCACCTTTTCTGCTTCTTCTCTTTTAATATACATATTTTATCAAAGATTATACTTTTTACAATTATTTCTAGGGAAAAAGTAATCGTTCAAAAGTTGTAATGAGCTGAAGCATCTTTGGATTTTCAAAGGGATCTACATTTACGAATATTTCAGAAAACCCTTCTTCTCTCGCTAATTTTTCACGAAACTTTATTAATGCTGAACCTACACCATGACCACGAAATTCTTAATGAACAAATAGATCACTTAGCTTTGGAGCTACTCTTTCTTGTTTCTAATTGTGCAAAGGTTTTGAATATCATATTCATTTGATTTTCGAATATTAAATTCCATGAAGATACCTCATCTTTTCTCGGTTATTCAAACATCATTATCTTGGGATCTTTACTATAGCAATGCACAAGCATAGCATGTAACTGACCTCTATGATGGTAAATGTGTGCCATTATTTCTAATAGCCATTCATATCTTGTGTAAGTTATCCCCCAGTAGGCTGTTGTTTGTTCAATAAGCTCTTCATCTGACAAACCCGAGTAATTATCCTTTAATGCTTGAAAGCTTGTAAGAAGTACATCCTTTATTGACTGCAAAGTTGTGTAAGCATTTTCTGAATAAAATGCCGTCATTTGTGACTCTGTTGCCTCATTGGAATTTCGCCAATCAGCTTCACAAATGACTGCTAAATGAGTTAAGAGTTCACCAATAGATTGTTTGTTTGGTGTAGGTCTCTTTTGCAAATCTACGTCTTCTAACTTTTCTATCATTTGTACAATTGTATTAACCGCAATCTCGATTTGATGCAAAATACTTTTATAGTCCATAACACACCTTCAATTAAATAAATTTACAAATACTCAGTGGAAAAATCCATTCATTAGAATCATCTGAAAAATGACAGAAAGAAACGAGGTATTGTAATTAACGCCTCTCCTATAAGTACAAACAGCTCTGCTTTATCAAGGGATGGAGTCCGTTTATCGGCAGTGTTATGAAAGAGAGCACCTTCTCCTACAAAATCTCCTTGAACTGGCTGTACACCGTTTGAAAAGCGGATACTAATCGATTTACATTTTTTTAGATTTGGTGAATTCATTACTTGAAAATGAATATGTGGCTCAGAAGAATGTCCTGAATTCCCACATAATCCAATCACCTGTCCCTGTTTCAATTTATCGCCCTTTTTTACGTTTATAGAATTCTGTTTAAAATGTGCTAATAAGCTATATTCGTTATTTAAATGCTTTAAAATAACATAATTTCCAGCTGGCTCTGAAGCATTCATCACTCCTGGGATATTGTCAGCGACATGATTTACCACTTTCACTACTGTACCAGCATCAGGAGCAACAACCTCTTGATTGAATGCATAGAAATTTTCATTTTGCGATGTACTATCTTTGTAGGTTTGATGTTCCTTCATGATGACTAAATCATAAGCATATCTTTGCGATTTATAGGCGTAGTGATAATTGAGAAATTCGTTATTTCCACCCCAGAAAACAAACCATTCTTTGTTGATAGGCATATTATAGAAGTTTTTTGTATAACGTTTATCACTCTTAGGGAAGGTTAAATAGGGTTTTATTAATAAACGGTGAATAGTATTTGATGAATCAAAAGCAACACAGACAGCCTTTTTTCTATGATTATCTAGCCACAAATACTGTTGTATTAAGCCTAAAGAGGAGCTTTGCAGAAATTGATAGCTTCTTACTTTTCTATTGAAGCTTTGAACCATTTTTTTAAAGTCTGATAGTGTAATTAGCTGCTTAAACTCTATGCTGCATTGGTTATAGATTAATTCTGGATTTCCATGTAAAAAAACATGCCCAAAATTTTCTGGAGTTACAAAATCTAGTGAAGAGCTGCCCATCAATATCCCCCTTAAACCCTCATCTTTTTAACACTATTTTACCATTTTTTACTATCTGTTTCAAAGATGCTCTTAGGAAACTTCATGATAAACATCCCTTTAAATTAGAGGCTAGCTCTTCCTGATAAAATATAATTTCTTCAATAGAAACAGTTGCAAAATAAGGATGGAAGTTACTATTCGACAAAATACACTTATCAAAGATTAGATTTATTTTCAAACCTTTACTAGGAATAATTTTCTTTTTCTTTAAGTAAGTACTTAATGCCTCATACAAGCTATTAGTCCTTTCATATACATGCATTTCGATAGAGCTTTGTCCTGCAGTACTTCTCCACCAAACTTGAAAGGCTTTATAGATGTCATTATATTTATTGAAGCTTTCTGGAGTCTGTTCAAACAATCTATTATAGATCAACTCGTTTTCTTCATAAAAAATGACCAAATCGTGATCATTTTTCATAATCCTGTGCGATATCTCATCAAATAAGTCATTAAATTGCAATTCAAAATCTTTCTTAAATGAAATTTTCGATGGTATATAGGGATGCTTATAAAAATAATCCTCTTCAGTATTTTTTTGGTTGAGGTAAATATTTTGAATATAGATTAAAAAATTAAACGTATATGGGGGATCTAATGCTATTCCAAATGAATTGACCATAGTGGTACCTCCTATTTCCATGCCTTTTATGAAACAGTTCAAAATCAAATCTTTTAATTAATTGACTGACTTTTAAATGAATTCTTTATAATTATCGATATAGAATGCAACATATCCACAACTTGGGCATACTGCTGCCTTTGTTTTTTCGGAAACATTATTAAACAATCCTTTTTTCTTTTTAATTATTTTCACTCCATACAAGCCACCCTCGACATTTACTTCGCAATTTTTAATCAATTCACTTTGACAATGGTTACAATTCAAAATTATCCACCTTTCATTTCAAAATAATTGTTTTTCTGATATTGAAATAATCCAACTAATAATCCTGAAATACCAAAGACTTTATCTGGTTGTTCCACGATTTTCATTTTCCTAATTTCAATTTCTTTAAAATCCTGAAATATAGATCTTAATCTTTCTTCTGTGTATCCTAATCCCCCCTGTAGACTTCGTAATCTATAAACCTCCCAGTCAGAGATAGCAGATCCTCCTACTGCCCCACCCTGTTCAAAACAGCTGATAGCAAAATAACCATTTGGTTTTAATGCTTTTTTTACTAGCTCAAGATAACCAATTCTTCTGTGTGGTGCAATATGATGAAAGCAACCTGAGTCATATACGATGTCATAGCTGCTTTCAACAATATCTAAATCGAATATATTTTCATGTATAAAATTGACCTTCACATTCTGCTCAAAAGCACGTTCCTCAGCCCATTTTATAGATTCTTTTGATATATCAACTGCATCAACATGACAACCTTTATGAGCAAAATAAATTGCGTTTCTCCCAGGACCACAACCCAATTCCAGAACATCTCCTTGTTGAAATATCTCTTTTTCAAAGCATTCAACTAAATTTTCATCTGGAAAATTAACAAAAAACGGGATGCTTTTATTACGCTTTGAATAAAAGCTATCCCAAAAATCTGTTGGATCACGTAACAATGAATCGAGCATTTCCAGTAATTCTTCAAAATTATGAATAGTCTCCTTCACCCTAGTTCCTCCAATTTTGAATAGTCTAACCATATTTTACCTCATTTTTCCATTTTCTACTATATTTTAAGAAGTAAAGAAGTTCATAAAAAAAGATTTGCCTCAGCTAGAGAACAAACCTATTTCTGGTTAAAATCATCGGGAATTTGTGCTATTGAATAATTACCTGTCCATTTTTCAGTAGTAACTATCAATCTTTCACCTAGTTTCTCAAAAAAGAGCCCGCTACCATCTTTATTAGTAAATTTCCACCCACTTTGACTTACCTTATCCTTGATAATTTCATCAACTGCCATTTGATTCTGGCTGTTAATAATGAACCATTCATAACCTTTTTCAGCGGTTAGCGATACAATGGGGCTACTTGAGCTATTCAATATATTAAGCACTTCTCTTTTACTTACATTTTCGATTGGGAGTGGTGGATAGTAAAATTTATTGGAGTATACAAAGATTGCAATAATTAAAATCAACAAACAGTGAATAAATGATTTTTTTGTCAATAAAACAACCTCCAACTAAACAATTAACCTAATAAATCTTTCAAAGCTTTTTCAAGGGTTGGGAAACTAAATTCAAATCCTTCTTTGAGCAGAACTTTAGGTAATACTTTTTGTCCCTCAAGGACTAGTTTACTTTTTTGTCCAAGTGCCACTTTCATAAGTAAAGATGGTGCTGGAAACCAATGAGGACGACTTAAAACTACTCCAATTGTTTTACCGAAATCCCTCATATTTACAGGGTTTGGCGATGTAATATTCACAGGTCCATTCAAGTTATTGTTTTTCACAGCAAACGCTATTGCTCTTACTACATCTGCTACATGAATCCAAGAAACCCACTGTTTACCTGATCCAACTGTCCCCCCGGCAAATAGCTTATATGGTAAAACCATTAATGGAAGTGCACCACCGTCATCACCGAGTACCACCCCAAAACGCATAAAGACTGTTCTCGTCCCATACTGACCCACTAGTTTCGCTTTTTTCTCCCAATCATCTACAGTCCTACCTAGAAAATCGTTAGGTGTGTAAATGGAAGCTTCAGTATATTCATTATCTAATGAGACTGGATAAATTCCGATGGCACTAGCATTGATAAAAACAGCTGGCTTTTTGGGTAATTTGCTGATGATTCTGAGTAACTCGTCCGTAGCCTCCATCCGACTATCATATATCTGCTTTTGGTGCTTTTCTGACCATCTGCCATCGTTTATGGAGACCCCAGCTAAGTTGATAAAAACATCTATATTTTCTAACTCTTTCTCAGGTGTAGCCCCATTGTTCAGCCATTTTACATATGAAACATCTTTTGCTGTAGATTTTTCCTTTCTTGTTAGGATACTCACTTCATGTCCTTCACTAATAAAAAGATTAGATAGTTTATTGCCAATAAAACCAGAGCCGCCAGCAATAACGATTTTCATTAGATCACCCCTTTATAAGAACTTAATTATGATAAGATAGTTTCTAATCACAATTTTAAGCGTTAAATTCATTTGTATATATTTTAACAGATGGAAATAAATTCTATATTAACCTATACTTATATTAGATTTTTAAAATTCTGTCAATCTATTTTTTTATAACGAAGGAGAAGACAATGTCGATAGCTACTACAATTATAAGAATCACAGAAAGAGCTGCTTTGATTAAAAGCTTTGAGATTATGAAAGAATTACGAACAGATCTAACACTTGAATCGTATCTTGAATTATATGAAGTTATGGAGCAAGAGGGCTACGAGCTATATGCACTATATAATGATAGAGAAATTCAAGCATTAGCAGGAGTTGCTATTAAAACAAATTTCTATAACAAAAAGCATCTATGGGTATATGATTTAGTAACAAGCTCTGCATCTAGATCATCTGGCTATGGTAAAGAGTTGATGCTATTTTTATCTGATTATGCTTCAGAGAATAATTGTGTGTATATTGCATTGGAGTCAGGTCTTCAGAGATTGGATGCACATAGATTTTATGAGGGGAAATTTGCATTTGAAAAGTTTTGTTATTCTTTCCGAAAAAGTTTATAAATAAAGTGAAAGACATAACAGAGTGGCTTTTGAACCCACCCATTGTTATGTCTTCTTAATTTTGTATTGCGTATTATCATGTAAGCTAATTAGACTTTGCTACTAATTGAATCTTATTTCAGTGCTTTGGAATATAACAGGAAAATTTACTGTTAAATTTGAAAATCTCCTTATTTTACTCAAAATAAAGGAAATTTTTTCTGTTATAATGCCAAAATCCTTTTATTTTACCTAATTTTGAGCAGTTAGCCAGAATATTTCCCCATATTTCAACCTTTTTAGCTCTGTAATCTAAAATAACCGAAATATTTCCTTTTATTTCTTTTGCAACTTCCACGAAGACTACGCTCAATACTAGAAACCAATCAATAGTCCGCTCACTTAAGCTATTTAATCTGTAAGATACGGCCAGTCACAAATTGTAACCATGCATATACCCCGCTCTTAACTGTCTGACCAACCGCCGAGTCCTTGCTAGGGTCTAGACATACAAAATCAATATGCAAAACATCCGGATGCTTTCCGATTTCTAGCAAACTATCAAACAGTTCAATCGTTGTCATACCGCCTGGAGTGGATGCCGGTACACCTGGTGCTACCGATATATCAAGCACATCCATATCAATTGTTACGTAGATGCGATCGACCTTTGAGGACAAACGCACGAGTGCTTCTTGGATAGTATTGATCAACCCAGCTTTTCGTGCATTCTTTAAAGTAACCATTTGAATATTATGTTCGTTCGCATAGTCAATCAGCGGCTTTGCATTAAAGTAGCCATGTAAACCGATATTGATGACGTTTTCCCCTTTAACAATATTCCCATCAATTAATTGCCGTATTGGTGTACCATTTGCAGGACCCAATTCTTTTGGATCTCTTACATCAAGATGTGTATCAAGCTGAAGGATTCCTATGGTTTCCTCTTTAAAAGCTTCTTTAATGCCGCGAACTGCACATGCTGTTGTTGAATGGTCACCGCCAATCATACAGGTTGTTGTGTTAGGAAAGTGTTCTACTAAATATTGAGTTGACTTTTGAATTCTTTGATGAGATAAAAGAATATCAGTCGTATGCATCAATACGTCTCCAGCATCAGCTACTTTGTATGGAGATAAGTCAACAGTTTCGTCCAAATTATACGTAGCGAAACCTTTCCAGCCTCGTCGAAACTCTGATGGGTATAAGGAAGCTCCTGACACACTAATCGATGATCTAGAAATAGGGGCACCGTAAAGAATCATATCAGGTAAAGTTTTTATATTATTTAGCTGATGCACCCACTGATGTACATAAACAGGGGCACTTCCATCTGAAGAATAATTCCAAGTCCACTCTGGTACTTGCAGCCAATGCTCACTCATATTACACGACCTTTACACCTTTTTTCCATACGGCTTTCACATGATTTACACCAAATAAATATTGCAGCTCCTGATAGCTTTTCGTATTCCAAATTACGAAATCAGCTTGTTTGCCGACTTCTAAAGAGCCCACTTGATTCTGCCGATTGATGGCACAAGCCGCGTTATAAGTAGCTGCTGTCAAGCTTTCGGCCGGAGTAAGACGCATAGAAATACAAGCTAAGTTCATAACAAGTGGCATGGATGTTGTTGGTGATGAGCCTGGATTGCAATCTGTCGAAATCGCTACAGGTACACCTAAGTCGATCATTTTTCTTCCTTGGGCTGCTTCTTCTCGTAAATACAAGGCAGTTGCTGGAAGTAGACACGCGATTGTTCCAGATTTGGCCATCGCTTTGATTCCTTCCTCTGACGCTTTTAGTAAATGCTCTGCAGAAATGGCTCCGATTTTTGCAGCTAACTCTGCTCCTCCATACGGCTCGATTTCATCTGCATGAATTTTCGGGATTAGTCCTAATCGTTTCCCTGCCTCTAAAATCTGCTCAGATTGTTCTGGTGTATAAACACCCTTTTCACAAAATACATCGTTAAACTCTGCCAGATTTTCCTCAGCTATTAACGGTAGCATGTCTTCAATCAAATGTTTCACAAACTCATCTTCACGTCCCTTATATTCAGGTGGAACGGCATGTGCTCCCATAAAAGTCGGAACGATGTCTATCATATGCTGCTCCTGTAGCTTTTTCATCACTCGCAATTGCTTGAGCTCTGTTTCAAGATTCATCCCATACCCACTTTTTCCTTCGATAGTGGTTACACCATGTGCTAGAAAGGAATCGAGACGCCGTGTTGTTTGCTCGATAAGCTCAGTTTCTGTTGCTTCTCTTGTGAAACGAGCTGTCGCATGAATTCCTCCACCAGCATTCATAATGTCCATATAGGTAGCACCCTGCAGCCGCATTTCAAATTCATGCTCCCGGCTTCCCCCATATACGACATGTGTATGAGGATCGACTAAACCGGGAGTGACTAAATGGTCTGTAGCATTAATAATCTCGGCTAAATGCAGCTTATCTGAATAGCGTTTTTCAAGCTCCTCCGTTGTCCCGACAGCTTGAATGATTCCAGCCTCTATCCATAAGCTACCATCCTCTATTAAACCTAAATCTGACATCGCCTCTTTAGCTCGTGGTCCTGATACTTCTGAAGCAAGTGTTGCCAATTGTTTTGCATGCTTTATCCAAATAGGCTTAGTCATTAGTGATCGGCTCCTTTATCAAGCATTGGCATCTTGATCCCTTTTTCACGAGCAGTTTTCTTTGCGAGATCATAGCCTGCATCCGCATGACGGACCACACCCATTCCTGGATCTGTTGTTAATACGCGCTCAATACGTACCTCCGCTTCCTTCGTACCATCCGCAACAATCACTACTCCGGCATGTAAGGAGTAGCCCATTCCTACCCCGCCACCGTGATGTACTGAAACCCATGTAGCACCACCAACTGCATTTAACATGGCATTTAAGATTGGCCAATCTGCTACAACATCTGACCCGTCCTTCATCGCTTCTGTTTCACGATTAGGTGAAGCTACAGATCCAGAATCTAAATGGTCCCGACCGATTACGATAGGTGCTTTTAATTCACCACTTGCTACCATATCATTTATAATTTTTCCAAAACGAGCCCGTTCGCCATATCCTAACCAACAAATGCGCGAAGGAAGGCCTTGGAATTGTATTTTTTCTTGTGCCATACGTATCCAGTTACATAAATGCTCGTTGTCACTAAATTCACGTAAAATCGCTTCATCTGTTTTATAAATATCCTCTGGATCACCTGACAACGCTACCCAACGGAATGGTCCTTTTCCTTCACAAAATTGTGGACGAATAAAGGCTGGAACAAATCCAGGGAAATCGAATGCATTTTCTACGCCTTCATCTTTAGCTACTTGGCGAATATTGTTCCCATAGTCAAAGGTAATGGCTCCTTTATCCATCATTTCAAGCATTGCTTTTACATGGGTTGCCATAGCTGCTTTCGAAAGCTTTACGTATTGTTGCGGGTTCGAGCTTCGTAAATCTGCTGCGACTTCAAGTGACATCCCTGAAGGAACATAACCATTCAGTGGATCATGGGCAGAGGTTTGATCTGTTAATACATCCGGAATGAAGTTTCTTGCAATCATTTCAGGTAGAATATCGGAGGCATTTCCTAATAAACCAATAGATAATGCCTTCCCATCCTTCTTCGCTTCTTCAGCCAACTGAATCGCTTCATCTAACTTATAAGCCTTTACATCTGTGTAGCGAGTTTCTATTCGGCGGTCAATTCTTGTTTCATCAACCTCGATTGCAATACACACGCCACCATTCATTGTTACAGCAAGTGGCTGAGCACCACCCATTCCACCTAGACCAGCAGTAACAGTGACTGTACCTTTAAGAGAATTGTTGAAATGCTGCTTCGCTAACTCCGCAAATGTTTCATAAGTACCCTGGACGATTCCTTGTGAGCCAATATAGATCCAGCTCCCTGCTGTCATTTGTCCATACATCATCAAGCCTTTTTTATCAAGCTCATGGAAGGTTTCCCAGTTTGCATAAGCAGGAACAATATTAGAATTTGCTAGTAGCACACGTGGAGCATCAGTATGTGTTCTAAAAATTGCAACTGGTTTCCCTGATTGTACAAGAAGCGTTTCATCACTTTCTAGCTCTTTAAGTGATTTGACAATCGCATCAAAAGACTCCCAGTTTCGCGCAGCTTTGCCAATTCCACCATAAACAACTAAATCCTCTGGTCTTTCAGCTACATCTGGATCTAGATTATTCATCAGCATACGGAGCACGGCCTCTTGCTGCCAGCCCTTTGTATTTAGTTTTGTACCTTCTAAACGTGTAATTTTATTGTTTGTTTCAGCTTGCATAGTTATTAACCTCCTAGTTAGGATCCTTAAATCCTATAATGATGACGCCTTATATTTGTTTCCCTTACGAATCTATTTGCCAATGAATTTATCTCTAAGTTAAAGCTTTATATTTATTAAATTGAAAGCTACCAACCTTTAACCAGTCATTCATGGCCTCGATATCCTTGGAAAATACACGATCTGCATTAATATATGAAACAATTTTTCTAGCATTCTCTAATAATTCCTTTGTTGCTTTAGCCATCTTATCTTTCCCTCGTATTTCTGCAGCCTGTATAGCGCAAATGGCTTCAATTGCTAACACTCGACGGGTATTCGTAATAACTAAATACGCGTGTCTTGCTCCAATCGTCCCCATACTGACATGATCCTCTTGGTTCGCTGAAGAAGGGATAGAGTCAACACTTGCTGGATGTGCCAAGGTTTTATTTTCAGATACAAGTGATGCAGCAACATACTGCATTATCATTGCACCTGATTGTAAGCCTGGTTCTGGACTTAAGAACGGTGGCAAATCATTTAGTTGCGGATTTACAAGTCGTTCTATCCGGCGCTCTGATATATTTGCTAATTCGCTCATTGCAATAGCTAGAAAATCCATAGCAAATGCAATCGGTTGACCGTGAAAATTACCACCTGATAAGACTTTCTCACCGTTATCAAAAATTAATGGATTATCAGTAGCTGCATTCATTTCGATTTCTAATTTTTCTTTTACATAGTTTAATGCCTGCCATGTAGCACCATGTACTTGTGGAATACAACGAATTGAATAGGCATCCTGTACACGAAGCTCTCCTTGTCTAGTTATTAAAGTGCTATCTGACAAGTAGCCTCGAATACGTTCTGCCACTTCTACTTGTTCTTTATAGCCGCGTGCTAAATGAATATCTTCGTCAAATGCATCAATAATCCCCCGTAATCCTTCCATAGTGACGGACGCAATTAGCTCGGATTGGTATGCTAATTTTTCTGCCTCCATGTAAGCAACTACTCCCATTGCCGTCATCGCTTGGGTACCATTAATAAGAGCCAAGCCCTCTTTTGCTGTTAATGTTATTGGGGAGATTGCTTCTTTCTTTAATGCATGTATTGCTGGTGTTTTCACGCCTTTATAGAAGACTTCTCCTTCACCAATCAGCACTAATGCCAAATGGGAAAGCGGGGCTAAATCTCCACTTGCACCAAGTGAACCCTGCTGAGGAATTATAGGATGTATCCCAGCGTTTAATAGCTCTAGCAATCTCTCAATCACAATAGGACGAACCCCGGAAAAGCCCTTTAATAAGGCATTTGCCCGAAGGAGAAGCATCGCACGTGATACGACCTCTGGAAAAGGCTCTCCTACACCGCAAGCATGTGAACGAATTAAATTTAGCTGCAGTGCTTCAACGTGATTTTTGTCGATAAGCACATCACTAAATTTCCCAAAACCTGTTGTAATACCGTAGACTATTCTTTCTTCCGAAACGATTTTTTCGACAGCTTTCCGACTTTCTTGGACCTTTTTCATGCTGTCCTCAGAATAAATTACTTTTTCTTCTTCAAATAAAACTTTTTGTACGTCTGTAAAAGTAAGTGACTGACCGTTTAATGTAACCATCTAGGTGTCTCCCTTCAAATTCCTTCAGTGAAATAAAAGCTCAATAGAAAAGGGGCTATATCAAAAAAATCACTAAAAATGATTTCTTGATATAGCCCCCTATTTACTAAATACTATGGGCTTATTATATGTGATTAATGCCTAAGCCAATTGTTTCATGCTCAGATCCTTTTACTGGTGCTCCAATTGTTCCGTATAAGGATACAGCAACCCATTCTCCCTCTTGCTCATTTTCATATGGATTTCCACGTAAAACCGCAAAAGATAAACCGACTGTTCTTAATACAGATCCTATTTGCACCTGACCTCTCGTAATCCCGCTCAAGGCTTCTATTATCGCATGGTACAATGCGTGGGATTCTCGGTAAAGGTCCGGATTTATAACACCATTTTTCTTGGCTGCCGTTTCAATTGCTGCTACTACCTTATGTGCATCCATCGATCCAACTTTTCCTGTACAGCTCTTCCAATTCAACTGCTCTAGCATATCCAGTTGATCTTTTGGATTCTCAGAAAGCAAAAGTAAGATAGCGTTTTTACCAATACGACGATCTTTACTTAATGCCATATTAACAACTCATTTCATCTTTCAAAATCAAGTAGAATAACTAACTGAATACTCTAATGTCTATTAACTAATTTAATTGTAAACGCTTCAAAATTGAGTGTCAACGTAATTTTTGTAAATTTAGCAAAAATTAGATAATTAAGCCCTCTGTAGGTTATAACTTATTTTAGTAAATTCTTCTTTAGATTACGATTACTATTTTATAGGAATCGTAATCGGTTCGATTGAATATGGGTCAAATGTAGTAGCTAGTTGTCCCTCACTTGTTATCATTTTATAAACATTTACCGTCGGAGTTATTATTAAAGCTGTTGCTTGCTTGTCTAAATTTTTAATAGTAATTCGAGGTTCACTTCTCATTCTTTCAAAATCTGTACTATGCCCCACTCCATTATATTGAACCAAATCATAGGAATTTCCCAAATTATCAGTCACCTGATAGTCGAATCCAATACTTCGCCATTTCTCGTCCTCTTTAGCTACCATTCTCACGTCGACTTTTTCAGATAAATAAATTGTTGTAGAAATAGGTGTCTCCGTCATTTGTATTGCATTTATTTCTATACCATTAACTTCTGTTTTTAGATCTTCTTTTGCTAGCTCTCGTTTCTTGCTTTCAAGTGCAGTTATCTTAAATTTAAAATTCCAGTCGCCTGATGTTGAATTATTAGCATTATTTAAATCAACAATTTCACCTGCTTCTAATGTTATAAGAAGCTCCTCTGGTCTTGGGTTCCGTAACAATTCATATATATAAATGACAGCGTATTCGTTATCATTTAATTTTTCTACTATATAGTGGGTGGAGTAGTAACCATTTTTGATTGTATTTTTAAGCTCTTCGGCAATTAGATTAATCGAAAGTGCAGGTCTTTCTCCCAAATCCTTTTCACTTCTCAGGGTGTAAGCAATCGTTATGTTCTCTCCATCATATACAGCATCTGTGACTGTTACTTCCACTCCATTACTTTCACGCGTTATACCTATAGTAGAAGAATGGTCATTATATTTTTCAAACATAGAATCATTGTCATCATTAAATAGTTCAAATACATTCCCGATAATTGGAATGTTTGCTGCAAAGGCTGGGAATCCCATACCAATTGTAATAGTTGAGGCAACCAAGAAAGTAGCTGCTGCCACAAAGTCTCTTGTATAATGATTTTTCTTTTTTTCCTTTAATATATTTCGTTTAATTCGCTCTTTTTCAATTTCGCTGACTTCCATGGGTTCTATTTCAAATCCTATATTTAAGCGGTTTAATTGTTTATATACCTTTTTCATGTCAAAATCCCTCCTAAATACATCTGATGTAGCCGTTTCTTTCCGCGATATAACCGATTATCAATAGCAGCCTTAGTCATTCCAAGATGCAATGCAATCTCATCATTCTTCATATTAAGAAAGTATTTCATAGTAAAGATATATCGATCTAATTGGTCCAATTTACTCATCATTATTAGCAGCTCTTTTGTAGAAGTCTTTATCAAAAATTCTTCCTCAGCAGATTTTACAGGGTTACTCGTACCATCCAATTCAGATGGCTGTGGTACCTTGTGTAATTTTCTTTGTATGTCAATTGCTTTAAATTTAGCTATTGTACAAATCCACTTTCTAAAATCCTCTTCATTTCCCTTGAATTGCTTGGCATTTTCATAAGCTCCCATAAAAGTATCACTGATACATTCTTCAATAATTTGAGGATCATTATAATTTTTCAGACTATTATGTATCACGGCTTTTACTAGGCCAGCATAATTTTCTAGAATAAAATCTAATGCCTCTTCTCTTCCTTTCTTTAAATGCTTTATAAAATTCTCACTTGTAATTATCATACAAACACCCTTTCTTAAGCTGTAAATCCTTTACACTTAATACATCGCTTAAAGAAGACTTTATTCTCATAAAAAAATTTAATATGTATAATGATAATTCCATTTTAATTTAAAAAAGGAATTTAAAGTTAAAATAAAAATCCTACTCAATTTTGTAAACGTAACAAAATGAGTAGGAAACATTTTTAATAAGGAATCAATTCAATCACTTTACTAGCCATATATATAGCTTCTCCAAATATAAATTCGTTCTTTTACTCCTTCCCACAGTGATAGCATCTTTTATCCATATCCTGGTCGCCATACATTCGAAGCTCTTTCTCATCACCACAATTACTACATATGTCAAATTCTATTTGAGGTATAATTCCAGCTTCAGCTTGTGGTATCCATTCTTTTTCGTAAACGCTTTTACTCATTCCATAGTCGATGAATGTTAGCTTTCCATTCGAATTCAATCCGTAATTACCACTATCCTTCAAGTCAAAGCTATCGAACTCTGAATCTAATAGTTGTATGATTTTGTGATAGGCTTCTGGAATGTAATTTGCATGCTTTTGAGTGTCAATTTCGTAGCTCTGGTTATTTTCTAATTCTAAAGGGCGGTAAAACCTTTGTATGGAAATTGAGTTATTTACATAAAAGGGCTGGGCAAATAAATGATTATAGCCTCTTTCTTTCATATGGACATATTTTTCAACTTCTCTTATTGATTGTTTATAGCCAATTGGATGTATATGTACTTTAATCACATAATCATTTACTTTATAGGCTTTTCGAGTTGAACCGATTCCAATAAAATTTTCAGGTATACAAAATTCTTTCCATCGTGCAATTAGTTCATGAATCAATTCAACTCAGCTCCTTATCATATTATCATTTGTAAATATTATACATTTTTTGATAGTTTATAAAATAAAACCGCGAAATCCTCTTAGGACTTCGCGGTAATTACTCAGCACTTTATTCATTGACTGTTAAAGTTTCATTGAAAAATTTTGATAGTACTTCTTGATTTTTAGGGAAATCTAATTCCAGTACCGCTCCAGCATGAGGTGTTTCTTTATTGGTGTATCCGTCAGTTACGGGAATTCTAAGGGTGTCGATTTCTTCACTTGGATGAAGAAAAATATTCGAACATAATGTAAACATTTGGCTGAAGGTTAAATCTGTTTCCACATTATTTACGACCATATCCACAAAGTCAGGTATATGTGTAACACCGTCTAAAGAGCTAATTTTTTCATTGATCTCGTTCTTTAATTGGAGTAAGACCTCCTGCTGACGATTGACCCGACCAAAATCACTTAAATCATCATGACGAAATCTGACATATTTCAGAAGATCCTCCCCATGAAGAATATTCTCACCAACCTCCATGTCAAAATTCATGTCATTAATCATTTCTGAGCTAACATTTACTTTTAAACCATCCGGAACCAGTGTATCTATCATGGTAGCAAATCCATGAAAGTCGACTGTGATCGTATAATCAATATTTACACTAAAATTATTTTGAAGTGTTTCTTTTAAAAGCTCTTCCCCACCTAAAAAGTGAGAAAGATTTAATTTTCCATACTTTTGTTTATATCCAGGGATTTCAACATAAGAATCCCTCATCACTGAGGCAACCTTTATTGTTCGATTCTCAGCAGAATATTGCACAATCATAATACTATCAGCTCGCGATTCTTCTTCATCTCTTGAATCTACACCTACGACAAGAAAATGTATCGGCTTATCCATTAATTTATTCTTAAAAAAGTCTAAAGGATTATTGACTTTATGCTCCGTAGACTTTTTATATTGTTCACCAGACTGTTCTAAAGGAGATTGTTGACAACTAATTAACAAGAAAACACTAACTAAAATGAAAAAATGCCAGACTAACCTTTTCACTTAACCCACTCCCTCTATAAATGTTGATATATCAACGGTTTAACCCGTTTTTATCAATTCATAAAATTATTTTTTATAGATTTATATTTTAGTATTTTACAGT
>NZ_QJTJ01000015.1 GCF_003217295.1 Ureibacillus chungkukjangi | reverse complement strand
CACGATAAGTACCTTGCGCTTCCTTAGTGGTTGGTCGATGTGTACCCCCACAGTGGACTTTCACCACCTAGATAGTTGCCATGCCTGGCACACACGCAAAAAAGGCGCACCGAATTCGGCACGCCTTTAAACTGTAGCTTTATTTACTTGTAAAGCCTTTTAGTTTATCTCCAATTACATCACTTAAAGAGAAGCCAGTAGTTTCTTCTGGTAATTCATAGTCGAATACTTCTTCTTTTTCAGGATTATTTTGAAGTTCTTTGATACTTAAAGACAGACGTTTTTCATCTGCGTTCACATCTAGGACTTTCACTTGTACCTCTTCACCTTCTTTTAAGGCTTCATGAGGAGTGTTAATATGCTTATGTGAAATTTGAGAGATATGAACTAATCCTTCTACTCCTGGGAACAGCTCGACAAATGCACCAAATGATACTAAACGTCTTACTGTACCAGTTAGAATAGCACCTTTTGTTACTTGTTGAGCAACGTTTACCCAAGGTCCAGGTAATGTATCTTTAATAGACAATGAAATACGCTCATTTTCCGGGTCAACAGAAAGTACTTTTACCTTTACAGCTTGCCCTTCTGACAATACTGTACTTACATCGTCTACATGATCGTGGGAGACCTGTGAAATGTGAACTAATCCGTCCACACCACCAATATCAACGAATGCTCCAAATGGTGCTAATCGTTGAACAGTTCCTTCAATTACATCACCAGCGTTAATTTCGTGTAAAACACGTTTTTTATTAGACGCTTTTTGTAGCTCAAGTACAGCACGGTGAGATAAAATCAGACGACCCTTTTCTTTATCTAGCTCAGTAATTTTAAAAGTTAATGTTTTGCCTTTATAGTCTTCGAAATCTTCTACGAAATGATCTTCCACAAGTGATGCTGGAACGAAGCCACGTACACCTAAATCTACAACTAGGCCGCCCTTCACAACATCCTTAACCTCTGCTTCGAACACTTCTCCTGATGCAAATTGTTCTTCAAGCTTATCCCATGCTTTTAACGCATCGACTTTGCGTTTAGATAAAACAAAGTTTTCATCTTCCACTTTCGTGATCATCAGCTCTAGCTCATCACCAACTGATACAACGTCAGAAGCTTTTTCAATGTGTAAGCTTGAAAGTTCGCTGATTGGTAATATCCCATCGAAAGGAGCACCCTCGATTGAGATTGTTACTGCTTTTTCATCTACCTGAGCAGCAACACCTTTCACAATATCTCCTTCTCGAAATTCTTGGTTTGATCCTAAGTTCATTTCTTCAGACATATGTAACCCTCCTTCGCATCTTCCAATTTCTATTTTATTCTAAATTGTCCATAAAAACAAAAAATTTTCCTTTAATATCAGAAATTTCATAAACTTTTTTCTTGAAGTACTAAACAGAGGCTGATTTTAAGCCATTTGTTGTTTGGCTAATTTTAAAATTTCACCAGCTGCTTCTTCAATTGAAAGCTCTGTTGTGTCAAGATAAATGGCATCCTCTGCTTGAATTAATGGAGATGCTTCTCGTTGACTATCAAGTTTGTCGCGTAATGCGATTTCTTCTTGTAGTTTTTCAATTGTAGAAGGAATACCTCTTCTTTCATTGTCGATGAATCGGCGTTTTGCTCTTTCCTCAACGGAAGCCGACATGAAAATTTTCAGCTCCGCGTCCTTAAGAACATGTGTTGCAATATCTCTTCCGTCCATGACAATTCCACCGCGTGCAGCTAGTTCTTGTTGCTTTGCCACAAGGATTTCACGAATATTTGCATGTGCTGCAACTTCACTTACATTTGCTGTTACTTCGTTTGAACGAATTGCTTCTGTTACATTTTCCCCATCAACAAAAACAAGTTGTCCATTTGGTGAAGGCTCTAAAATAATTGAAGTATTTAATAACATAATTTCTAAAGAGTTTGCATCACTTAATTCTATGTTTTGAGATATTGCTTTATTCGTAACTGCTCTATACATTGCACCTGTATCGATATAGGTAAAGCCTAAATTTTCTGCAACAATTTTTGCTATAGTGCTTTTTCCAGCTCCTGCTGGTCCATCGATTGCAATTTGAATTTGTTTATCCATAAAATCCCTACTTTCCTACAATATTGTACCATATTCACGAAGTAATTACTTAGTTGTTACACCTGTAATTGTCCATATTTTTGTGACTACAATCACTCATTTACAACAAAAATTTTCTTCTCTAAAATGCAGGCCCACTTTAAACAATTACCTAAAAAATGCCCCAAAAGTTTGTCTGCACAAACCCTTGGGACAGCTGATTAGTTAGTTGTATTTGCTTCTAGTTTCCTTCTATTTAGCAATTGTCTTTCAAAACAAAATCGGACGATATACTGCTTGTCAATATCCTCTGTATCTGTAAATTGAAGTGAGGCTATGGAAATACGATTCTTTTCTATTATACGAATGATACTTCCAGCTGTTTTAACATAACGGATTTCTCCGTTCATAAAAGGTAAAACGATTGTCAGGTTTACGCTCTCCCCTTCGTTAAATGGAAATTCTTTATTGAAATGAATCGCTAAGCCACCAGCACTTATATCTTCAGTTACAAACTGATAAAACTTATTATTATAGTCAAGTGCAATATCTACAGAGGTATTAACTCGAACAAATTCCCGTCTTTGAATCTTCACAAAATCTTCAATTGGAGGACACGATAGCAAAATCGTAGGAATATTACCAAGCTTACGGCCTAAAACTTCTGTGTTAAAGGCATAGCTCACTTTATCTTCTGATACAAATGTGGCACGAAATTGTGCACCATCTACTAAAAAAGCTGTTTTGTTTGTCAAAGTATTAACCGGATAGTCTATATAAATTATGTTATTTTCTTGTTCAACTATTTTACACCGGAATTTTTCGACTCTATCTGTATAAGTGGGTTCTAAAGTCAATGCAGTCCCTATTTTTAGTTGCATAATCTTCGCCTCGCACAATCATAATGACTTCATTATTGCACGAATACTACTTTTTTTCTATATCATCAGGAGATTTTACTACATTCTCATGGATATTCATAAAGAACTATTAGAATAATCCATGGGAATGAAGTGCTCACCTAGATAAAAAAGCTATATGTGGAGGCAAGGGATTAATTCATGTACTCAACCTTTATAACATCATGATTTTCTGCATCAACAACAACTCGGAATGTTTCATTTAAATCATTATCAAAGCGTGCAATGACTTGATAACACTTTCTTAGCTGGAAAGCTTCATTTTCAGTAAAGATTAACTGCTCTTCTTCAACAGTAGTACCCGGTCTGAAGAACGCTTCCCAATCAATTGGTTCTACTTTTTGGTCTTCATTGATTTCTTCTTTTTGTACATATTCCATAGCGTTTAGCCCTAATAGCTCTCCGCTATCCTTAGAGATTTTTACTTGAATTCCATCTGGGTAAACAAGCGCCTTATCATCCCCAACAACTCGAGCTAAAGACAAATGCCATGCTTGATGGTTTTCACGCATTTCAACCAATTGTAAATCTTTATAACCTGCTCGATTTAATAGTTCCATAACTTGATCGCGAATTTGTTGTTGAGTAATTCCTGTTTTTTCTTGAACAGGACGTTCAGATAAGAAGGATAATATATAGCCGCCCTTTTCAGTGATGTCAGCATATCCAATTCGACTTCCTTTAACAAATTGGATGTGATAGAAAGGATATGGGGCATCATCCTTACTCTTTGTTACCGTGTAAGTGGCATCCTTAACACCTGGTACGAGTAATTCAAGCTTATCTATCGCCTGTTCTTTTGTAATTTCTTTATCATCTAGATTTTGAAGCTCTCTTTTCTTCAGCCAATCAGATTCACTAGCTGTTAATGGGAAATCTGTTTCACCATAGGATTTTAAATTTGCCGTAACATTTTTAAATTGAGACTCACTTGTTTCTTTTTCAGCTACAGAAGCCCATTCAGAAATACTGGCATCATTCTGATAAAAATTCGCTGTTGCGACAGTCCATTCATCAGCTAAGGCTCGTAAATTCTGATTTACAACAGGCATGCGTTTTTGCCAAGATTCGTAGTCACCATTGTCTGCTGCATATTTTGCTTCTTCACCGATGTTCCCAACATATCGAAGCCATTCATTTGATACTTCTCTACTTAGCGGAAGGCTACTAATAGTTGAACGAAATTCGTTACTAATACGCCAAATATTATCCAGTTCATTATTTAGTGCATTTTCGTCTTGGAATAGTAAAGATTGTGAAACGGATTCCTGCAAGGTCGATAGTTTGTCTGAAGCGTTTGTTAAGGAATTAGTATATTGTGCCTGAACGGTTTGTTGTAAATTCGTATTTTCTTTTCTCACTTCATAAGAATATAACCCTAGCGCTAACACGGCAATGGAAAGTAAATAGATAGCACTCTTCATATTGTCCCTCCTTTAGTAGCAGAATATATGTTCACCAATTTGCTTAATTTGCGGTCTTGACCAAATCCATTTACTAGTAGCAGTCTTTGGATTGAAATAGTAAAGTGCATTTTCAGTTGGATCCCATCCATTCATGGCATCCAATACAGCCTCTTTTGCTCTCGCGTTAGGCGTTAACCAAATTTGCCCATCTGCTACGGCTGTAAATGCTCCCGGTTGGAAAATGATATCAGAAATCGTATTTGGGAATTCTGCCGATTCTAATCGATTTAAAATAACCGCAGCTACAGCCACTTGTCCCTCATAAGGTTCACCACGCGCTTCTCCATAAACAGCATTAGCCATTAATTGCAGATCTCTTTCAGAATATTTTACCGGAAGCTGAACATCACTACTTTCAGCTGTTCCAGCACCAGCACTTGTTTGTTGCGCCAATGGTTTCCCGCCATAATGAGTAAATCGATTTCCTTTTTCTATTTGTTCATAAACCCAATCTCTATGGTACTCACTTGCCTTTACTAGCTTATCCTTAGACTGACCTCCTGCAATACCGTCTACCCCAAGTCCATATTGTTCTTGGAAATTGCGCAGAGCCCAGTATGTTCCGTATCCAAAAATCCCATCAATTTTACCTTTATAAAACCCAACATACTGTAACCGAGCCTGTAACTCGATAACATCATCTCCAAATGCTCCGCGTTCAATTGTTTGACCCGAAAATGCTAATGGTTCATTTGGCTTTATAATTGTAAGTGTGCCAAATATTAAAATGATAGTCATAAAAATACTTCTTACCATTTATTTCACTCCTTTCTCATAGCATGTAAAAAAGATTCACTTTTATACGTTTTTACTCAGAAAAAACATATAAAGCTAAAAATGACAAAAACAAATTTTACTCAGCCAAGGCTCTATTGATTTACATAAACCCTATTTTTCCACACTAAAAAAGCCTCCATTTTCATAATTGGAATGAAAATAGAAGCTTTTAAATTTTGTTTTGTTCAAACAAATGCTGCACGAGGTGTTGATGGGCTAATTTGACCTTTTTCAAAGCAAACCACCATAAGAACAACATAAACGGTGCTATTAAATAAACCCAATACCCTTGGAATGTTAAGATGGAATTGTAAGTGAAATGTAATGACAAGGGTGCGAAGAAAGAAAGAACTAAGTATTCGATTTGCTTATCATTTTGCGCAAATTTACTTTTCCCATAATAATATCCCATAACAACGCCAAATAAGGCATGACTAGAAACCGGTAAAATTGCTCTGACAAATGCTGTATCAATCCCAAATGTAAGTAAATAAAGTACATTTTCGATTGTAGCAAAGCCGAGTGAAACACTGGCACCGTACAAAATCCCGTCATAAGGATCATCAAATTCAATATGCCTGAAAATAAGCGTAAAGATAACAAGCCATTTAAAAAATTCTTCTAACCCACTGGAAAATAATACATCTGCAAAAAATGGGTTTGTAATGGCTTCCTCCTCTTTTACGACATACTGAATAAACATAATAGGAAAAGTGATTAATGTCCCAAAGAAGAAGGCCTGTAATAACGTTTTTCTCGGCTCTGTTGCCATTTGATTTCGCAAATAAAAATAGCTTAACAAAGCCAATCCGGGAGCTACGGCTGCGGATAACAATATTAACATGAGCTACACTCCTTCCATAAAACTTCATTAATGTTATTATAACATTAGTAGCAATAGAAAAGATGGTTAAGTGAGGTTTTTCCCATGAAGAAAAATATTTTATTAATTCATACTGGTGGTACAATTTCCATGAAAATGAATGAAACTGGAGCGGTACTTCCAAACGAAAAAAATCCCCTTTTAGGTGTGAGTGAACAACTAAACAAATATGCTAGCATTGTTGAAATGGAAGCATTTAATTATCCGTCTCCTCATATCACGACTAAGGAAATGCTCCATTTACGTAATGTATTAGTGCAATATGAAAAGGATCATTCTGTTGATGGTGTAGTTATTACTCATGGAACAGATACATTAGAAGAAACAGCCTATTTCTTAGACCTAACAACACAATATGATTTTCCAATTGTTTTAACCGGTGCAATGAGATCCTCTAATGAGCTTGGGGCAGACGGTGTTTATAACTTAGTTGAAGCAGTTCGAGTGGCATGTAGTGATGAGGCAAGAGACAAAGGCGTTCTTGTGGTGATGAACGATGAAATCCATCAGGCATTCAACATTACCAAAACATCGACTTCGAGTGTCAATACATTCCAAAGCCCACAATATGGACCCATTGGATTAGTAACAAAGAAAATGGTCCATATTCACCAAGCGCCAGTGAATCGCCGCTATGTGGAGGTCAACTCCATCGAAAAACGAGTAGCACTTCTAAAAGTATATGCTGGAATGGAAAGAGACTTGCTAGAAGCCATATTAACTTTAGGCTATGACGGTGTTGTGCTAGAGGGCTTAGGTCAAGGAAACGTCCCACCTGATGTTGCTGTGGGAATCCAAAAATTATTAGACGCTAAAATTCCGGTCATTTTAGTATCCCGCTGCTTTAACGGAATTGCAGAAGGTATTTACGGCTATGAAGGCGGAGGAAAAAGCCTTGAAAGCATGGGCGTAATCTTCGCAAACGGCATCAACGGCCAAAAAGCCCGCTTAAAGCTATTAATCGGCCTAAACCAAGAAAACACACCGATTGACTTAAAGGAATATTTCAATTAAATAGCTTTAGTGAATAAAGGTTCTTCGTCTTTTGATGGAGAACTTTTTTTGGTTGGCTGTTGGGGTGCATGAGATTGCTTGTCAGTTACCGGTTTTGGGGATTCAGTTGCTTTTGGGGTAATGAGTTGTCTTGTCTCTTCCCGTTCTTGAGGATTCTGCTGCTTTGGGGAATTGAGTCGGCTTGTCTCTTCCCGTTCTTAATGATTCCATTGCTTTTGGGGAACTGAGACGGCTTCTCTCTTCCCGTTCTTGAGGATTCCGCTGTTTTGGGGAATTGAGTCGGCTTGTCTCTTCCCGTTCTTGAGGATTCTGCTGTTTTTGGGGAATTGAGTCGGCTTGTCTCTTCCCGTTCTTGAGGATTCTGCTGCTTTTGGGGAACTGACACGTCTTGTCTCTTCCCGTTCTTGAGGATTCTGCTGCTTTTGGGGAACTGACACGTCTTCTCTCTTCCCGTTCTTGATGATTCCACTGCTTTTGGGGAACTGACACGGCTTGTCTCTTCCCGTTCTTAATGATTCCGCTTCTTTTGGGGAACTGACACTGCTTCTCTCTTCCCGTTCTTGATGATTCCGCTTCTTTTGGGGAACTGACACTGCTTCTCTCTTCCCGTTCTTGATGATTCCGCTTCTTTTGGGGCACTGACGTTGCTTGTCACTTAGCACAATCAAGTATCCCACCACCTTTTGCTGCACAGAGATTTATCATTTTTTGGTTTTATTTTACAAATCATTTTGTTACCCTTAAATAAGGGGGGATTGGCATGAAATTAACTAGAATATTACTTCCAATATTAGTTGTAGCTCTATCGCTATACAGTATAATTACAATGGACTATAGATTTAGTTCTGTTGGGCAGTTATTACTGGGCATATTTTTCTTTATTACGGGCTACGATGATATCAAAAATAAGAAAACTGGCTGGGGCGGTTATTTTATCGGAGGAGGACTATTGATCATCCTTATGAGCATCTTTTCCTTTTAAATCAAAAATGCAGCTACCCCGCGTCGTGAGTAGCTACTTCAAATACTATTATGATTTTAATGTTGACTCCGGCTGAGTTAAAGCGTGTTTTGCTGCGTTTTCTCCGGCGATTTTGCCGAAAACCGAGCCTGCCATTAAGCCAGCTCCACCGGGGTAATTTTTGTAGAATAAACCTCCCACTACTTCACCTGCAGCGTAAAGACCTTGAATTCCTTCATATAATATACTTTGTACCTGTGCGTTTTCGTTGATTTTGACCCCACCGTAAGTAAAGGTAATGCCACATGTGACTGCGTAGGCTTCAAAGGGTGCCGTATCAATTTTGTTAGCCCAATTACTTTTTGGTATGGCTAACCCTTCCGTTTTCCTACCATCTTTAATATTTGGATTAAATGGAATGGAGTCATCAATCGAATTATTATAGGCTTGTATTTCACTTAAAAACGACGACTTATTGATTTCACCGATTTTATCAGCTAATTCCTCCAACGTATTAGCCTTTACCTTTGTCACTTTTCTTCCTTTGTATTCCTCCCGTAAAAACAGTGATACTTTGGCATCAAAGATTTGCCAAGCACAATTATTGGGCTGCTCCAAAATCATTTTCCCGTACTGGGCATAGGTGTAGTTTCTAAAGTCGGCACCTTCATCGACAAAGCGTTTGCCTTCACTATTCACGATGACGCCAAAAGGATAGCTTAACTTTTGGAAGCCTTCTTCAAAATCAGGCAAATAGCGATCTCCCGTCACCGAGTGCGCCTGTGACCAATTCCCGGCTGGCAATGCGCCGATATTGAGTGCCATTTGGATGCCTTCTCCTGTGTTATACTTGCTTCCTCTTGTATGAACGACATCCCATTTAGGACCTAAATAACGCGTACGCATTTCAACATTTGCATGGAAGCCACCTGAAGCGATGACTACTGACTTCGCCTGTATGGTTTTAGTTTTTCCCTTTTCCTTAATAACCACACCTGCAATTCCATCATCCGTGTGAATAAGCTCTACGGCCATTGTGTCATAAAGAATAGATATCCCATTGTTTTTTGCTTCCTGATGAAGAGCTTCCACTAAACCATGCCCACCACCAACCGATTCTAGAACCATGCCTCCCCAAAACTTGAAGATGCCATCAACCTTAAAAGCCTGCCTTCCATAGATTGGGATGAACCTTATATTATGAGAGGTAAGCCATTTCATCGTTTCATAGCTTTTTCCTGTCAGTAAGCTTGCAAGTGTTGGATCTGTTCTATAATCTGTCATCCGACAAAGATCATCATAAAATTGCTCCTCGGAGTAGCTACCAAAGTCCGTAATTTTAAAATCCTCTTCCTCTAAATCGGGAATGATTTGTTTAATTTCTTCATTGTTATTGTAAGCAAATCGAATGGAGCCATGTGTATAGGTAGTGTTGCCACCTTTTTCTTTTTCAGGCGACTTTTCTAGCACAATTGTTTTCGCCCCATTTTCTCTTGCTGCAATCGCTGCACACATTGCAGCATTACCTGCACCAATTACCACAACATCTGCCGTATATTGAAATTCCTGTGTCATTTTCCCACCTCGCTTCGCCTAAGCAATTAAATTATAATTTCCCTGAAAAGTAAGTGTGAATTAGGTGGTTGAAACGGTCCTTTTCTTCTAATTGCGTCCAGTGACCACATTGACCAAAAATATGAAGCTGTACATTTTTCAAATGCTCAGCTAAGTAGTAGCTTGACTCAATTGAACATACTTTGTCGTTTAAACCATGCACTAGCAGTACTTCATTTTCGATACGGTTTAAAGCAACCGTTGGAATTGGCACAGCGGCCGTTGCAAAGATGGAATCATTTGAACGTCTCACTTCTGGTCTCATGGCATTTTCATAACGATAATCAGTTACTGATTCAATCAGTGGCCACATTTTTTCTACATCATAAACAAACCAGCTCATAATTTGCTGAAGCTTTTTCTTGGAAGGATTATCATAGAAGCTTTTTGCTCGTGCTAGTTCAAAGCTTATTTTTGTATTTGGCGTTCCACCTGGCCCCATTAAAACGACTTTATTGATGCGCTCTGGATATTCAAGTAATAGCTCTAAAGCAACTGAGCAGCCCAATGAATTCCCTACAAGGTTTACTTTTTCAATATTTAACTCATCAATTAATTCAATAGCTTGCTTGACCCACTCATCCATCCAAGCTTGGCGATTTTTTAAAGGCACCTCAGGATGACTACTGTTTGCAAAACCATAAAGGTCTGGTGCTAAACAATCGAATTCTTCTCCTAAAGCTTCAAGTGCCGGTCTCCAGTTTGCAATCGCTGTAACCCCTGGACCAGAGCCGTGTAAAAATAGGATTGCTTCCTTATTCCCCTCACCTGAACGATTTAAATAGGTTTCAAAGCCTTCTGTTTTCACTACACCACTTACAACATTCACCATTCTATCAACTCTCCCTTTCTTAAGCTTCAATTGTGTATTTGACAATTTCTTTTGCTGAGATACTATCTCCCCAATACGTATTTCCAAGTGCACGCTCTGATTCATTCCATGCAACTGGCTCCCAATCAGGGTCAAAAATTAGATAACCACCAGTAAATACCTCCACTGTGCAACCACTGCCTGGATCTGCTACGTACAGATATAACGCTTGGGAGATACTATGTTTTCCAGGGCCACAGATTGGAAGATTATATTCCTTGCAAATATCGGCTGCTCTTAAAACATCCTGTGAATCATCCACCCAGTAGGAAAGATGATGCAGGCGGGCATTGGTTGGAATTTCATCCTTTTTACGGGAAACAAGTGCCACATCATGGACAAGCGACGTAACACTCATCCAACCAGCCAAAATTTGGTCGCCATCATCTACCTTTAAATACTCTCTCAATTTAAACCCTAAAATCTCTTGGAAGAATTTATAGGTTACCTGCCAATCCTCGGAGGTATGAAGATTCACATGATCAATACGGCGTGGGGAAATCCCCTTAGCCCAAGCTTTATAGGTTTGGTTCTTTAATACAGAACGTCGATGCTCCGGCGCTTTTGGTTTCTTTACATCGTAGTAAATTTCAAAGGTATGTCCACTCGGTGCTTCAAAACGAATCGCTTCTCCAATTCCAGGAGTACTCCAGGGGGCAATAGTCTCAACAGCTATCCCTTCATCCCCCAGTAGCGCTTTAAATCCAGACACATCTTCTTTAGCCTTCGTACGCCAGCCGATATGCTTTACATAGGCACGTTCACCTTGCTCCAGCGATAAAGTATGATGCTCAAAATCACCCCAGGCACGTAAATAGTGCACGCCATTGATTGCTTCTGTTTCCTCTAAACCGATTACTTCTCTAAAAAAACCTAATGATTTCTCTAAATCCTGTGTAACTAGAGAAACATATCCTAATTTCGCAATTTCAGGCTTTGTCATAAAGCTCCCCCCACATATGAAAATAGTCAAAGCGTAAAAGGACTCGGATGTCTAGCACCAAATCCCTTTTACATTTTGTAATCGCATTCAAAATTTTGCTTAATATCTTATTGCATTTGTTTTTAAGCCTGCTAACTCACGTCCATAGTTTTCTAAAGTAATAATTGGAGAAAGTGAGCGATGTGAGTGTAATGTTAAGAAATCACGTATAACTCGCTGCATCGGATGCCCATCATATACAAAACCTGAGCCACTACCTGCAAGCAATAAATCAAGAGCTTCTTTTAACAATTTGTTAGCGTAGCCGATATCAGCAAGTGCTTTTACACGAGCTTGACGCTCCATATACTTTTTCTCATTTGCCCAACGATCGATTTCATCTGCTAAGCCGTAGAAATAATGCTCGGCCGTTTCAACCTTTAAGGAAGCCTCTGCTAAAATCGCATGCGTACTTGCCGCATCTTTTACAAACTCAACTCCCATATGTGCTGCTCTTCTAAATGGAAGAGATTCCTTGAAACTCTCCAATGCATTTTTCAATACTCCTAAACCAGGTAATCCAAGAGATAAAATTAGCCCTGGGAATAGTGCAGAATGGTAAAGCGGGATATCACGTAAATGACTAGATTCAAAGTTTCCATTTAACGCTGAGCTAAATGATGTAATACGGTGATCTGGTACAAATACATTTGTCATTTTGACGCTGTTACTACCTGTTCCTCTTAATCCAAGCGTATGCCAATCGTCATTGATCTCTAGCTCTTTAAATGGTACAGTCATTAGCTTTTGATCTACCATGACGCCTTCTTCGTTATAAATTGGGAAACCAAAATAGCCCCAAGTTGCATGTAAGGAACCTGAACAGAACATCCAGAAGCCTTCTTCTATTAAATAGCCGCCCTCTACTTTTTTCACAACGCATTTTCTAGGTTCATAGACACCAGCAAATAATACGTCCTCAGGGTTCTCTCCAAATATTTCATCATGTGCTTTTTCTGTAAATGACTCTGCAACCATTAGCTCACGAATTGCACAAAGCGCTACAATCCAACCAGTAGATGCACAGCCTTTTGAAATTTCAACGACAGCCTCACTGTAGGTACGTAAGTTTAGCTCCTGACCACCATATTTTTTTGGACGCAGCATCGTAAATAAGCCGCCCTCTTTAAGCTCTCGTATTGTTTCCTCAGGTATTCTTCTATTATCCTCTGTTTCTTGTGCTCGTTCTTGTAGTTTTATAACCAGTGATTTTGCAACCTCCACTGGATTCTCTTGTTTTAATACTTGACCCATATGCTACACCCCTCTTAAGAATATGAATTACTTAATACAAATTTATAGATTTTTGTTAGGAAATGTAAGGTGAAAAACCCTTCAAGAATGAAGTCGTTTTTCGATAAATTTTATTGGTTTTTAAATTTACCGTGAAAGCGTTTCACCTAAAGTGCAGTAATAAAAAAGGGCATTTTATCTGGCAAAAGCTCACCCGATAAAATACCCTTATTTTCAATAATTTTTTACACATTCTTATAACTAACGCACTTTCGCTACGATACATCAATATCTCCTAAAATCTTAAGTGCATCTAGCATTAATAATAATTCATAAGCAGCAATAGGATTTCGCAATTCCTTATTTAATAGCTTTTCAATCTTTGAGATTCGGTACATCAAACCACTCATTGATAAAGAAAGATCGCTAATGGATTGCTGTAAATTCCCGCCATTCATCAAAAACACATACATCGTTTTTAATAATTCGTCTCTCTTCACTTCTTTTAACTGTAATATTGGCTGTAATTCCTTTTGTGCTTTACGACGAATTGTAGACATATTTTTAGAATTAATAAGTGTCCCAATAATATTTGCATTTTCAAAGAATACAATCTGATCCTGATTGTTAATGCGTAGCACAATTTGCGATTCTTCTAAGCTCTCTGTAATATTGTCGATAGAATCACTTTCATTACTTATCCCAATACGGAAATTGACTAGTCTAAACTGATTATTTAAGTGACTCAGGATATTTTCTAGCTTAAAATTCAGCTCATTTACTTTCGGTAACAGCATGACAATTTGGCTTTCAAATTGAGTTATTAAAATTTGATAGCTTTGCATATCAAGATACCTTGTAATCGACTGAATTACCTGGTCATGAAATTCGATATTACTTGTATCCCGATGGTCAGATGAAAATTGTAAAGAAGCAATATAGTATTGTTCTTTTAAATCTATCCCCATATAATATCCACGATAAATAATATTCGACTTTGAAGAATATTGCTTTAGCAGTAATTGTTCTAAAAAGTAGCCCTTGATATTTTCTACACCTTTAATGCTTGCCTTTTCAGTTAAAAAATAAATTGCAGCTGAACTGGCAGCTCGTTGTAAAAACATTAGGTCCTTTTCAAGCTTGATAGATTTATCGGTATAAATAAAGGTCATATAGCCAATCGTTTGATTTTGCACAACAATTGGTGTAACTAAACGATTATGCAATTTCCCGCGAATGATAAAGGTTTTATCGTAGGCTGCGGATTGGATTTTTCCACTTCTTGTCCTCGAAATATAGCTTAAAAAATCTGCGTTTAAAGTGTCATAGGTTTCCTGCTCAATCCCTACATAAAGCCTTGCCTGAAAATTCAAATCCTCAATTGTAACCGGAATATCCAGTGTTTGTGATACTGTATTGATAACCTCTTCAATAGAATGACCCTCTGATAATTTTGTTGTCAAAGTATCATGGAAGGTAGAAACCTTTTCTATATAATTCTTTTGGTCAAGTAATTGTTCATAGGTATAATTCAATTCATCGATGAAGCTGCTTTCCTTATATAACTGCATTTCTTCAAGCATCTCGGTATCATCGTGCCACTCTTCCTCTAATCTCATTTCGTAGCAGCACTCATCATGCCCCATCGCACGACATTTAACTTCTTTTAGAAAAACTTTTCTCTTTGTAATCATTGAGGTAAAGCCGCTACCAAGTCCTGCTAGCGTATGGCAAACCGGATAATTAGAGAGCCCATGGTTTTTGAGATGCTCTTTTACTTCAAAGGAGTCAATCCATTTTCCAGTTGCAAAAATATAAACAACTTCTCCGTTTTCATCTGTCTCTAGGGTTCTTTCGGAAACCATCTTAGAAATTTGTCCTGTTTGTAGGTGTAGTAGACCGCCCTTACCTAGCATTTCCTCTAGTCCTGCTGGATTGCGTAAGACTTCTTTAGCATTAGCAACACCTAGATTCCAGCCATATCTTAATAGAAACGCTTTGGCTCTCTTCATCCCTAAATTACTTATTAGCTCTTTTCTCAATAATCCAAAGGTTGCGGAGGTCGTTGATATTATTTTGTCTTCATATTGATTAAATGTCTCTGAATGTACCATAGAATCCCCCTAATCTATACAAACCTTATGAGATATATATATTAACCTTAACGACATAATATGATAATTTACGAGAAAAAACCAGTTGTTTTAGAGAAATAATTACATTTTACAAAATATCTTCCTTGAAAATGACGAGGCAACCTACGAATAGGTTGCCTCTATGAAGCTAATGAAATTTACATAGGTGGAGATTCGGTCAAAAAACGTAAAACTCGAGTCAACACAACGGTGACCATGTTATATTGCTGCCAAAATATCTAGATTTGCTTTGCCTTCACAGACAATCCATAGTCCAACCCTGCGTGGATATTGCTTTGGTTGTTGTAGAATTCGCGAAGCTTGATGACCGCTTCTTCAGGTGGCTTGGCGTTATAATAGCCTTTTCTAGTCATAGTTACACCAGAATTTTTCTTTAAGTCTGTTAGGGATTCACACATTTTGATACCCGCAGCAAAAGAATCTACAATTGGCACATCGCCTACACGAGTTACCCCATGCGTTGCGAGGAATACATTCATAGGACCTTCTCCGGGAATAATCACATCTGCACCTTGTTTAATAGCTTCCTCTGCCGTTTCGATAAAGGAATCGATAATTGGCTGTGGATTATTGAAGCCTTCTAAAATATCGTAAAATCCAATTTTGGTCTGCACAATTGGCCCTAGTTTTTCACTTAAGCCATATTGACCAGCATTATACCTTAATTGGTCAGCTAAGGGAGCCAAGAAATTGACAATTCCGATTTTGTCGCCAAGCATTGATGCTATATGAAGAGAGGCTTGCCCATAACCAATCACCGGGATATCAACAAGCGTTCTTGCCTCTAGTAACCCTACATCTGGAATTGTCCCGATAAACATACAATCATAGCCAGCACTTTCAGCTATCAAGGCGCTTTTAATGAACTGTTCACGGTGTAAGTTTTGTAAATAGGAATAAGTAATGAAATGTCCTGGATACTCAGTCGGATAGGTTTCGTTCGACATTCCATGCAATACAACCTCAACATCTGGGCGTGCAACCTTTTGAATATGTGCAATAACCGCATCACGATAGGCAGGCACATTTTCTATTGATGTTAAGCTTTGATGCCAAATTTTCATCTCTTTCACCCTCTTTAGTCTATCAACTAAATTCAGATTGATAGATTTTCTTTTATTTGAACAGGCTTAGCTACTACCTTTTGAGCCGCTATTCTTCCGAAGATAGATGCTTTCCCAAGAGAGCTTCCTGTCATATAACCAGCACCATGGAAGCCTCCAGCGATTTCACCAGCTGCATAAAGCCCTTCAATCGGCTCATTATAGGGGTTTAATACTTCTGCATCTGCGTTCACTTCTAAACCGGCATAAGTAGCTAACATAGCAACCGTTGTTACCATTGCATAATATGGAGCTTGTATTATCGGCTTGGGCTGACCAAATGTATGGGTTAATGTCGTTCTGCCAAATTCCTGGTCCCCGCCACTTTGTATATCTTCGTTATATTTAGCGACTGTTTCTTTAAGACTCACAACAGGTACATCAATCATTTTCGCTAATTCTTCTAAGGAATCTGCTTTTTCGATTAAGCCAAGGGCGTACAAGTTTTCGAAGTCATAAAGGGCATCTCCAGAAACACTTTCATTCATAATAGCCTGATCCCAAATTTGATAGCTTACTGTTTCAGGCTGCTTCAAAGCCTCGGTACCAAGTAATTTATAGGAAATAGATTCATTAACAAATCGTTTCCCCTGCTTATTCACGATAATGGCACCCTTATAAAAAACATGTGCTTGGGATTTTTTTTCACCACTCGCTGTCGGATGGAATCCATAGGTACCTTGTAAATATGGTAAGTCTCTTACCCAAGCACCATGCTCCCAGGCAAGCTTTATGCCATCTCCAACATTCCCTTTTCCACCAATTCTTAAAGCTGCATGTAATTGTGGTGCAAAGGATTCAAGCATATCCTCACTTTTTGAAAAGCCGCCACAGGTTAAAATGACACCTTGCTCTGCTTTTGCAAAATATTCAAGTCCATCTCTTTCATAAATCACAACGGAGATTTGACCATCGGAATTTTTCCGCAGCCTTTTGACAATAGCTTCTAATTCAAAGCTAACATTACCCGTTGCCAACGCTTTATTATATAAAGTCGTTATCGCCTGTAGAGGCTTTATCGTATGTCCTCGAGGTACACTATGACCACTTGCAGCTCGAACTGCCTCAAACTCCACGCCATTCTCAACTAACCATTGATAGGTTTCTAATTGGTGAGCTCCGTATGCCTCAACCAGCTTCTTTTCATTTTTCCCCTGGCCTACCTCTAGCATATCTTCAATAAGAAGATCGGAAGTATCAACAATTCCAACCTTTTTTTGGAGATCCGTTCCGGCAAACGCCATAAAACTACCACTAAGCAGGGAACTTCCACCAATGGCTTCCTCTTTTTCTAGCACTAATACCTTCGCGCCACTTTGTGCTGCCTCGCAGGCTGCACAAAGACCAGCCATTCCTGCACCGACAATGATTACGTTGTAACTACCACCCATAGCTACACAACCTTTGAGTTGAATTCACTTGCTACTTCAAGAGCAGCTTCACATACTTGCATATCGTGAGAATAATGGCCTCCACTTACTCCGATTCCACCAATTAGCTCATCATTAATCTTGATTGGATAGCCTCCACCAAAAATAACCAGTCGCTCTGTATGAACAATTCCATGTAATAGTGGTGGATCGTCCTTTAAACGGTCGTACCATTCATGTGTTGCGCGATTATAAGCAGCAGCTGAGAATGCTTTGTTTTGTGCAATCTCTAAAGAAAGCACCGGTGCACCATCCATAGCCGCAAATGCTTTTAGGTTTCCTACTTTATCGACAATCGCGATACTAAAAGGAATTCCAAGCTCCTTCCCCTTTTGTACTGCTGCTTCTAGTAATCTATTGGCAAATTCTAAGCTAATATTTTTTGATTCAATTGCTGTTACAAATTCCGTCATTTTATATAACCCCTTTGTTTTAAGTTTAATTTGATACTGGCTGACCTTTTCCGAAGGCTTCAATTGTTGTAGCTGTTACTGCTACAGATTTAGGTAAAACTAAATCCACAATGACATTGGCAATATCAATTGGCTTTAACCAAGCTGACTTATCATAATCAGGTGCGATATCCGTCATCATTTTCGTATCCACAGGTCCCGGAGAAATGGCATTTACACGGATTCCATATGGCTTCATTTCTTCACCTAATGCCTTTGTAAATCCAATAATGGCATGCTTTGAAGTAATATAAGCACTACGGTTTGGCCCACCTTTAGTTCCCCAAATAGATGCAATATTAATGATGATTCCATCTTTTCTATCGATCATGTCTGGAATAACCTCTTTACATAAGTAAAATGGACCATTCACATTAATGTCTTGTACCCATTGCCATTCTTCAACTGGTGTCTCAACAAATGGCTTTAAGCTCATCACACCTGCATTATTTATTAAAATATCAATCTTTCCTAATTCACTAGTTACCTTTGCTACACATTTCTTTACGTCATCTAGATTTCCTACATCGCAAATAACAGTGATGGCATTGGTTCCATACAGATCCTTGATTGTTTGTACTACTTCATCACATTCAGATTCACTGCGAGCACAAACAGCTACATCCGCTCCATATGAAGCTAATAATAGGCAGGTTTCACGGCCTATTCCTCTTCCTCCACCGGTAACTAAAGCCACTTTCCCCTTTAACTCCACAAGCAACTCTCCCTTATCTATGAATAAGACTTCTATTTTGAAGAAATATAGCTAATTGCATGCTCTCCAGCACGTTTTCCGAAAACTAAGCTTCGTAGTACTGAAGTACCACCTGGGTATTTCCCGTAGTAAAGACCTGTCATTTCACCAGCTGCATATAGCCCCGGGATAGGGTCATTATCATTTGAAAGAACTCTACCTTCCGTATCTGTAGCAATTCCACCGTTAGTAAATACATTGCAGGAAATAATCGGATAGGCAATATATGGTCCTTTTTCTATCGGGATTGCCCAATTCGATTTCTCGGGGGTAATTCCAAGTGCTTTTTTATCATCTTTTTTATTCCATAGAAACTCGCCGGGTTGAACAGCCTTATTAAACTCGCTCACTGTTTTTGTTAAATTTTCTTTTGGTATGTTTAATTTTTCTGCTAGCTCTTCTAAAGTATTTGCTAGAATTGGAGGCTGCTCTGTTTGAAGTGCTTCCGTATAATTCGGGATATCGTACATTTTTTGATCGGCAATCATGTAGGCAATATGATTTGGACATTCATAGAAGATTTTTCGTGCAACTGCCTCATACTGCTCATCAATTGTTGTATATCCTTCATCAGTAAAACGCTGCCCATCCTGATTGACTAAAATGAAATATGGATACAGCATCACGCCTGCTTCCTCACGCTTGCTTCGTGGATCCACTGGCTCAGCATGGAATGCATCCCACTGTCCAGCACCTTTTGCTCCTAAAGACATCGCCATACGGATCGCTTCGCCTTTGTTAAAATATCCACCCTCACAAACAGGTGGGATTTTATGAGCATCACGGCCAATATATTGAGCCATCATTTCATGACTTCCCTGGAAACCACCTGCTGCTAATATAACTGCATTCACGTTAAGCTCCATTGTTTCTCCGCCTTTAATGCGAACCTTCAAGCCATTTACTGCACCTGCTTCGTCCAGAGAAAGGTTCCAGGCTGTTGCCTCATAGATAATTTCTACGCCTAGTGCTCGTGCACGTAGTGACAAGGTATCGATAATGGCACGTCCGCCTCCAACTGGAAGCAAGCGAGGCTTAGAGGACGTTAAGAACATTGTTGGCAAATAATCAAAGTCGACTCCCTTTGATTCCACCCATCTTAAAGTAGAGCCGGCATTTTTGTGCAATGTTTCAATATAGCTTTTGTCCGCATAATTATCTGAGAATGCTACCATATCCTCTACAAAATTTGGTGCGGGCTGATCGATATTTTCCATACGCATATAAGCTGCTGTCCATCTTGTATTGCCACCACGTTGCTCGTAGTCAGCTCTTTCTAGAATGACGATTTTCAAGCTCTGGTTTGCATCCTTTGCTTTCTCAGCAGCAGCTAAAGCAGCTGCAGTTCCAGCAGCTCCACAGCCAATAATGGCTAGGTCAAAGTCTACCTGACGTGTCATGAACGGACCTCCTCTACATCTACGTCCTTTAAGTATTTGTCTTCCCATTCTTTAACTTGGTGTAATTTAAACAGGTTTTGACGCTCCTCCCAAGTACAAATGAGCTCATGAATATTTTCTTGAGATTCATCTCGCTTAAGAACACTTAAGCTTTCACGAATTCCTTTAATAGCTGAACGAAGCACTGTATTTGCACAAAGCATAAGATGGAAACCAAGCTCCTCAGCCTCTTTTAAGGAAACGAGCGGTGTTTTGCCCCCCTCTACCATGTTTAAAATATGAGGTACGTTTGGTACACTTGCTGTAATCGCTTTTAGTTGTTCGATAGTTGTTGGTGCTTCCACAAACAGAACATCAGCCCCGGCTTCTTTATAGGCATTTGCGCGATCAATTGCATCCTCAATACCGTTGATGGCAGTTGCATCTGTTCTTGCGATAATCGTGAAATTCTCATTAGTTCTTGAATCAACAGCAGCTTTTATTTTATTGACCATTTCAGCTTTAGAAATAATTTGTTTCCCATTAAAATGCCCACATTTTTTAGGTGAAACCTGATCTTCAAGCTGAATGGCAGAAGCACCTGCTCGCTCCAAGGATTTCACTGTTCGAATAACGTTTATGGCATTCCCAAAGCCTGTGTCCCCATCAACAATGATTGGTACTGTTGTAACATCTGACATACGACTCACAACATCCACAATTTCATTCAGCGTTGTTAAGCCCACATCGGCCCAGCCAAGCTGAGAATTGGAAATTCCTGCTCCAGTTGCGTAGATTGCCGGGAAACCAAATTCTTCAACAAGTCTTGCTGTCATGCCGTCATAAGCTCCAGGAACTATAAATGCATTCGGCTGCTTTAACAAAGATTTAAATTGAGTATTTTTCGACATTTCCTCACCCTTTAACTAATAGCTTTGTATTTTTCATTTCTAATTTCTCTATGCCAAGTGATTGTGACCCGGTCATTTGAAGGAATTTTTATAGAGCCATAGTCAATTTCCGTTTTGTTGATTACAGAAATGATGGCTTTTTCATTGACTAGCTTACCTGTCAAAGTCACTTCATATTGACCCGCAGATGGAAGCGTGTAGTATGGCAATAGACCGTTTTGCGCGCACCATTCCACCGTATATGGTTTTCCAATTAGCTCTGAGATAAATGAAACATTGCCATCTGAAAGCAATTCTCGTATTCTCGTAGAACTAATTTTTTCACCACATAAATCTACTTTTGACACAATTGACACATCTAATTTATTCATGCCATCAATAGCAATTGACGCGGCATTTCCTGCTCCCATTTTCCCGTATGTGTAATCATAGCCACATACAACATGTGTTGCTCCAAGACCTAGTACATAATCTTGAATAAATTGCTGCGGCGACAGCGAGGCAAATTCCATAGTGAATTCCACGACAAAGAAATAATCGACGCCTAATAACTCAAGCTGCTTCTGTTTCTCCTCAAGCGGCATTAGATAATCTACTTCAACCTTCCCTTTCGACAGTACACTTTTGGGATGCGGGAAAAAGCTCATGACAGACAAGGGTAGCTGTTTTTCATTGGCCACTTTTTTAGCTTCTAAAATTACTCTCTTGTGCCCTTTATGAAGTCCATCAAAGAAGCCCAATGCAATCACATGATTCGGAATTCTAGCCTGCCAATGAATTATGTCTTCCTGATTGATGACAATCGTCCTCATTGCACCTGTCTCCCTTCTTTCGAAGCTTTTATTTCGCTTCTATCGTAATATTATTCAGTTCTTTATCTTGAACAGAGTCTCCCCAATAGGTATTACCTAATGTGCGCTCCTCTAAAGACCACTCTACAGGCTCCCAATCCGGCTCGAAAATTAAGTAACCACCAGTGAACAGTTCAACACGACATCCACTGCCTGGATCCATGACATATAGATAAAGAGCTTGAGAGATTCCATGCTTTCCTGGTCCGATAAACTGTAAGCCATTTTCCTTTAAAATATCTGCAGCCCTTAAAATATCCTGAGAATCATCCGACCAATATGATAAATGGTGAAGTCTTGCTGGAGTTGGTAAAGATGGCTTAGCGATAAATGCTACATCATGTACAAGAGGAGTTACACTCATCCAGCCAGCAACTGTATTGCCTTCATCATCAACCACATACTCACGCATATTAAAGCCAAGTTGCTGTAATAAGAAATCATAAGTTTCCTTTACATTTACCGCTGAGTGGATATTGATGTGGTCGAAACGTCTTGGTGAAATACCCTTCGCCCAAGCTTTATAAGGCTGATTTTTAAGTACAGATCGACGGTGCTCCTCTACATCCGGTTTTTCCATATCGTAATAGAGTTCAAAGGAATGACCACTTGGTAATTGGAAGCGCACTGTCTCCCCGACTCCTTTTGTAGTACCCGCTGCAATCGATTCTACTTGAATACCATGTTGTTCAAGAGCTAGCTTAAATGCAGCAACGTCTTCTGGTCTTTTCGTACGCCAGCCTACATGCTTTACATAGCCACTTTCACCTTTTTCGATGGATAATGTATGGTGACCAAAATCGCCATAAGCTCTTAAGTAATGCACACCATCCACATTTACCGTTTCTTCAAGACCAATCACGTCTTTAAAAAACCATAAGGATTTTTCAAGATCTGGTGTAACCAATGCTACATAGCCTAGTTTTGAAAGTTCAGGTTTACTCATTCAATCTCCCCCAATAGATTTGCTGAATGCGTTTTCAATTTGAATTTTTAACTATTGAAGAAACCAACTCTACTACACTTTCAATAGTTGAAAACACAATATTAATTTGAATATACTGAAATCTTACACAAATACTTTTTACTGTTCTAGAGCATAAACTATCTGTCTTACACTTCATTTTCTGTAAGTTTTTATTGGTTTTTAAGTTGAAGTAATTTTCATAATAAAAATGAGACTACCAGATTAGAAGGTAGCCTCATTTTTCATAACAAAATCTCGTTATTATGTTGTCACTTCAATGTCTGGGGAGCTTGCCTGTTTTGCAAGTTTCACCAGTACAAACCAAACTATAGCTAAAGCAAATAAACCAAACGCACTAATAGCAAGTGGGAAACGCCCAATATCCTTACTTAAAGCGTCCAGAATCAAAGCAAAAACGAAAGGCCCCATTATACCGCCAACACCTTGTGCAGCAACTACTAATCCTACATAAGATGTGTTGCTATTTTTAGGAGTCGCCTCTGTAACGCGAGCAAACACACCCGGAAGTCCAATTCCCATACCAGCCCCACCAATAACACTACCAACAAAAATCATTGTTAGACTTTGGGAGAAGAAGCAAATTAGCATGCCCAATCCAGTTAAGAAGACCGCTAATGGTATATATGAAACCGAAATTATATGTTTAATGCGACCAAATACAAACCCAGCCAGCAGTGTTCCAAATGTGAATACAGAAATCGCCATACCAGCCTGTGTTGCCGTCCCTAAATTCTCTCCTTGAATCACTACAGAGATATTCGTTACGTAACCATAAACTAAAGCAGAGAAAATAATTTGACCTAAAGATACTGCATAAATGACTCTTGGTGTTTTAACCTTTTGTTTAGGCTGATTTTCATCAATTTTTCGTTTTTCAGGTTCAGGTAAGAATAAGAATGTAAGAGCTAGAATCCAAATTGGGAATAAATAAGTTAAGAATCCATATTGCCAGCCAAATGAATCCGCTAAAATCCCTCCACCTAGCTGGAAGAAAATTGCCCCGATACAAGCAATTGTTGAAGTACCAAATCCAATAAGGAAATCACGTTCTCTTCCATCAAAGAAATCTGAAATAATATCAACTGATAATGGCATTGTAATCCCTACCCCTAGCCCTAGAAGACCACGGAAAGCAATGATTAATGGTAGACTATCAATAAAGAACGGCATTACCCCACCAATCATGAATAAAATTAAACCTGTAAATAATAGTGTTCTCTTTTTAAAGGTTGCACTTAGCTTCCCATAAAATAATGCAGGAACAATTTGAATCAACCCTGGGAAAGTTGCAACAAGCATAACTATCGTCGGATTATAATCCGGGAAGGCAGCGATAATATCTGCCATAATTGATCCAGCAACACCTGCTGCAACATCTTGGAATGCAATAATAACAATTAAAAATTTCAAGAAATTCCGATTTATTACTTTACCCATCCAAAAAACCCCCTCTATTTCCTATTGACCATGTTCGACTGCATAACCCGTCCCCCAACGAGATATCACCCCCTACAAAATGTTGTATTTAACTAGAAATAAAACGCTTACAAATACTAATTTAATAATAGTTTTGTATCATTTCTTTTACAATGAAATTTGGAAACTCGGTAATTTTTTTACTATTTCTAACTATTTATCTAGGACTTTTTACTACATATGTTTTTTTAGGAAAGTATATGGAGAGTTTAAGTCAGCTAGGGGTGGCGTTTTTTTTGAGGGGATGTAGTATTTGCAAGTAGTTCTGGGGATCGGTAGATGGATTGGGGTATAGGTATGCAGATTGCATTTATCTGGTGCACGCAGTTCCCGCTATCCGCTCATAAACCTCCCTCCCATCTCAACTCCAAATCAAAAACCCCTTCAATTTGAAGGGGTTCGCAAATGGTTATACTCTTGTTAATGCTAATTGTTGGGCAACGTCGTAGATCAGGTCTTCTTGACCGCCGACTGCTTTTAGGCGCCCTAGTTCAACTAGGATGTCGCGTTCGTCAATACCAAATTTTTGGGCAGCTGCTTGTGTATGAAGCAAGAAGCTTGAGTATACGCCAGAGTAGCCCATGATTAGGCTGGAGCCTGTGATTTCCTGGGGACGCTGCATGAATGGGGCAACAACATCATTGGCAACATCCATAATTTTATATAGATCGATGCCTGTTTTGTACCCAAGACGCTCCATCACAGCTACCATCACTTCAGTTTGCGTGTTTCCACTACCGGCACCTAATGCTCTTAAACTACCATCTATATAAGTAGCACCTGCTTTTACAGCCGCAACAGTATTCGCCATCGCCATAGACAGATTGTTATGGGCATGGAAGCCGATTTCACAGCCAATTGACTGCTTCAATGCAGAAATTCGTTCGGTTACATCCTCTGGAAGCATATAGCCGGCCGAGTCAGTAACATAGACGATTTCAGCACCATAGCTTTCAAATAATTTGGCTTGTTCCACTACTTTTTCTACGGGTGCCATATGAGCCATCATTAAGAAGCCAGCTGTTTTTAAACCCAGCTCGCGTCCTAATGCGATATGCTGTGCAGCAACATCCGCTTCGGTTACATGTGTTGCAACTCGGACCATTTTTGCGCCAGCCTTTACTGCATCCTGTAAATCCTCTTTAATGCCGATTCCAGGAATTAATAACACAGAAACCTTAGCATTTTCGCACTCATCTGCAGCTGCTTCAATAAGCTTTAATTCATCTACTTTGGAAAAACCATATTGCAAGGAGGATCCACCTAAGCCGTCACCATGTGCTACTTCAAAATAGCTCACACCTGCTTGGTCTAAGCCTCTAGCGGTTGCACGTACCTGCTCTTCCGTAAAGGAGTGTCTCATTGCGTGGCTTCCGTCGCGAAGTGATACATCTAATATTTTAACTGATCGTTCCATCAATCGATTCCTCCTTATACGTTTGCAGCAATTAATTGCTTCGCTAGTTCATTTGCCACTCTTGCAGCTGCTGCGGTCATTATGTCTAAGTTACCTGAATAAGGTGGGAAGTAATCTCCTGCTCCCTCTACTTCTAGGAAAACGGAAACTTTGCGTCCATCAAATTGAGGTATTCCTCTTAAGCGGTAACCAGGTACATACTTTTGTACTTCCTTTACCATTTCCAAAATAGATTGAGTGATTTCCTCTTCCTTGCCTTCTACTTCAACTAGCGCATTAACCGTATCACGCATAATAATTGGAGGCTCTGCAGGGTTTAAAATAATAATTGCCTTCCCTTTTTTTGCTCCTCCAACCTGCTCAATTGCCTTGGATGTCGTACGTGTGAACTCATCGATATTCGCTCGTGTACCAGGACCAGCACTTTTACTCGCTACTGTTGCGACGATTTCAGCGTATTCCACTGGCACTACTCTAGAAATGGCATTGACCATAGGAATTGTTGCCTGACCACCACAGGTCACCATATTCAGATTATTTTTGTCAAAATGTTCAGATAAATTTACGGATGGTACTGTAAATGGACCAATTGCCGCTGGTGTTAAATCAATAACCTTCTTCCCTGCAGCTGTAAGTAGATCACTATGCTTTTTATGGGCATAGGCGGAAGTCGCATCAAATACGATATCAACTAATTCTAGGCATTCCATTAATCCATCAATACCGGTAGAAATCGCTTTATAACCACGCTCAGCCGCTCGTTTTAAACCGTCAGATTCAGGATCAATTCCAACCATTACACTCATTTCAAGGTTTTCACTACGCACAATCTTATACATTAAATCTGTTCCGATATTTCCTGAACCGATAATGCCTACTTTACATTTTCTCATTTCGTTACACCTGCTTTCACAAAAGAAACAGACACTTTGCCTAATACTCCAAAGTCTGCCGAATATTCCTCGCCCTCTGCTATTTCCACTGCCTTTGATAAGGCTCCAGCTAAAATGAATTGACCTTTTTTCAGGCTGATATCATATGTGCCAAGTTCATTTGCAAGCCATACTACTGCCTCAACCGGGTTTCCTAATACAGCAGCACCAGTTGCTGAATCATAATGTACATTATTTTTATAGGCCTTCATTTCAACTGCTGCTAAATCTAAGCCATCAAGCGGTGTTTTTGTGGCTCCAAGCACTGCGCCAGCACTTGAACCGTTGTCAGCTACAGTATCTTCAAACTTAATCTTCCAATCCTTGATACGGCTATCGATGATTTCAATAGCAGGTACAACGTAGTCCGTTGCTCGAATTACATCCTCAGCTGTTAAATTCGGTCCTTTTAAATCCTCCTTCAAAACAAACGCAATTTCAAATTCCACTTTTGGGGAAATAAATTGCGTTAGATCAACAGGTTGATTTTGCTCATAGACCATTGAATCCAAAATATGTCCATAATCCGGTGTGTAGACGTTTAACATTTCTTGCATCGCTTTACTTGTTAACCCAATTTTCATACCCTTCACTGTTGCTCCAGCTTCAATTTTTGTTTGAATCACCTGTAGCTGAATACTGTAAGCATCTCCAGCAGTAATTTGCTCTACTAGAGAAGTGAAAGGGGAAATGGGTGTTTTCGTTTTCTCTGCTTCTAGCAAAGCATTAGCAGCGGCTTGAATATTCATCCCATACTCCCCTTTTTTTATACTGTTTTAATTTCGCTTTGAACTAACTCACGATATTTGCCTGCGTAGAACACTAATGGCTCTCCATCAGTAA
Organism: Ureibacillus chungkukjangi; assembly: GCF_003217295.1. Lineage (GTDB taxonomy): Bacteria > Bacillota > Bacilli > Bacillales_A > Planococcaceae > Ureibacillus > Ureibacillus chungkukjangi. The sequence goes on along the minus strand of NZ_QJTJ01000015.1, from coordinate 59,328 downwards.
CCTTAATATCTAGCACCTTACCGATAAATAAAGTATGGTCACCTTCAACATGCTCTGAAATTACTTCGCAGCTAACCTGTGCTAGAGCTCCTGGTAAAACAGGTAGTCCTGCAAGGTCTTCAAAGTTAATCGTTATTTCCTCTTTTAGTTGACCAGCAAAAGCCATAGAGTACTCTTTTTGATCGGCAGCCAATATGTTGACAGCAAACTTTTTACTTTCTTGAACTTTAGTTAAAAAGCGAGCCTTATGTCCAATCGAAATAACAACTAATTTTGGATCTAATGAAACAGACATAAATGCATTAGCTGTCATACCAAAGGATTCATTTTCAAACTGGGTCGTTACAACTGTTACACCAGTTGCAAACTTACCCATAGCATCTCTAAATAATCGATCCTCCATCGCAAACTCTCCCTATTGTTTAGAAGTAAGACGAATTCTAGCTTCTAATGAATTTTTTGTCATCATACACCTTGATTGTCGGATTATTTTCTGGCTTTGTATCTGTTTGGTCACCCCAATAAGTAAATCCTAAATCCATTTCATCTAAGCCCCAAACAATTGGCTCCCAGTCTGGCTCAAAGATCAAGTATCCATTTGTAAATAACTCAACTCGTACGCCACTTCCTGGATCTACTACGTAAATATACATCGCTTGAGAAATACCATGCTTACCTGGTCCTTTAAATGACATGCCACTCTCTTTTAGGATATCTGCTGCACGCAATAAATCCTGAGAGTTATCTAACCAATAAGCTACATGGTGAATCTCCTGCGTTGATGCAGCAAATGGGTCATGACTAACTGCGATATCGTGAACTAATGGTGTTACACTTAACCAAGCACCTACTAAATTACCATCCGGTGTTTGCACACATTCACGTAAGTTAAAGCCAAGATTATCCTGTAAAAAGTCCGATAATTCATTGGCAAGTAAAGAAGTAAGGATATTTACATGGTCGATTCGTCTAGGTGATACACCACGTGACCAAGATTTATGTGATTGATTTTTCAATACAGAGCGAGATTCTGGTGAAGCCAGTGTTTTTTCCATATCGAAGTAAACCTCAAATGTGTGACCGCTTGGCAATTCAAAACGGAAAGCACGGCCTTGACCAGCCTCTATACCATCTTCAACCCAGCGCACTTCAGTTCCAGCTTCCTCAAATTGCTTTGCAAATGCATCTACATCTTCTGGACGCTTTGTACGCCAAGCGATGTGGTCTACATGAGACTCTTCTCCTTGTCGAAGAGTCATAGTGTGATGCTCGAAATCTCCCCACGCTCTTAAGTAATGCACTCCATCTTTAACCTCTGTTTCTTCTAGACCAATAACCTCTTTGAAAAACCATAGAGATTTTTCTAAATCCTTTGAAACTAAACCAAAATGTCCTAATTTTGCGATTTCAGGTGTTCTAACGTAACTCATTTATATATCCCCCTTTAGAAATAAATCTATTTATGCCCCTTTTGTTAAACATTTCCTTGATTAGACAAAATACGTATTCGGCTCTAGCCCGCACATTACACGTCCATATGTTTCTACTAAGCTAGAAGGTGTGATAAATCCATGTAAATGCATAGATAAGAAGTCCCGATAGAATAATTGGAATAAATTATTATTGTAAGAGAAAACCGATCCCGCTCCAGCAGTCATTAAATCAATCGATTCCTTACATAGCTGATTTACATAACCAAATTCAGCCTTTACTTTAATGCCTTCTTCTAAAGTTAGCTTTTGGCCTTTTTCCGAGTACTCATCTAACAGATCTACAGCATGGTGTAAAAGCAGCTCCGCAAGGTCAATTTTCAATTGGGACTGTGCTACCTGTAAGTGAGTTACTGGTGCTTCATTCATTTTTGAATAGAATGTATTTCCAATACCCGCTTTCCCTACACGCTCCATGTGCAAATCCATTGCACCCTTTGTAATGCCTAGGGCCGGTGCTACAATGGACAATGTAAGTGAAGGGACAAAAGGTGTTTGGTATAATGGCACCTCACGCAATTCCTCAATCATGTAATGACCCTGATTTGCTAAACGATCAAGTGATACTCGATGCTCTGGTACGAATACATTTTCTAATCGAACACTATTACTGCCAGAGCCTTTTAGGCCCATTACATTCCAGTCATCTAAAACGATCGCATCCTGGCGTGGAACAACCATAATAGCCATTTCCATCCCACCATTACCATCTGCTAATGGAAAACCAAAGTATAGCCAATCTGCATGGGGACTACCTGATACGAATGGCCATTGAGCCTCTTCTATTAAATAACCGCCCTCTACCTTTTTCATTTCAAATTTAATCGGTTTAAAATTACCTGCTAAAATAACATTCTGGTCATGATTTGGTCCAAAAATATCCTCTAGTGCTTGTCGACCGAAAGCATAGGAGATCATATAATCACGGATATTACTTAAGGCAACAAACCATCCTGCTGAGCCGTTCCCTCTCGAAATGGCAGTAACAACCTCGAGATACGTTCGCATATCAGTTTGATATCCACCAAACATTTGAGGACGCAGAACCTTCAGTAATCCTTCAGAGCGTAATTTCTCAATAATTACTTCAGGTAGTTCACTTGTTTGATCGATTTTAAGACCATTTTCTCTCAGCATAGGAATTAGCCCATTTGCACGTTCTACTAGCATTTCTTTTGTATCAATTATTGTTTGTTCCATATCCCCCACCCCTTACTTCAAAATGATATCTCTCTATCTGTTAGACGCGACTTACTTCTTTTGTTTTAGAGAAGAAATCTTTGGTTAACTTTAGGAATTGCTCCTTTTGCTCGATTTGAGCCCAGTGACCGCAGCGTTTAAAGACATGAAGTTCTGCATTTTCTAGATAATCCAGCATATATAAGCTGCTTGCAAGTGGTACGAAACGATCCTGATGGCCATGAATCATTAAAAATTCATTTTTCATACGCTTTAATGCAGAAGGAGGAACTAACATATCTGCAAGATGCGATTTTGTGAAATTCTCCTCGTAGGATTTACGTACCTCTGGACGATTGAATAGCTCCATACGTGTTGCTACGATTTCATCCAGCTTATCTTCCATATCAGTTGAATCATATAAGAACCAGCTAAGTAAATTCTTTAAGGCTTTTGGCGATGGGTCCTTATGGAAGTTTGCCAGTTTAGCAAGCTCTGGAGTTGGCTCTGTTAAACCACCACCTGCCCCCATTAACACAATACGGTTAAAACGCTCTGGGCTATCCATTACTAGGAATAAGGAAATAACTCCACCAAGTGAATTTCCTACAAGGTTTGCTTTTTTAATTTCTAAAGCATCCATCAAATCGAATATTTGCTGAGTTCGCCAGTTCATCCATTCAACACCGTTTGCAGGGTATTCTGTTGGATGGTCTGTTTCCCCGAAGCCAACTAAATCGATTGCTAATACATGGAACTGGTCTACATATTGAGGTAATACATCCTTCCAGTTTGAGTTTGCACTTGCTCCTGGGCCGCTACCATGAATAAAGATAATCGTTTCTTCGTTATGTGCGCCACCCTCATGAAGTAAAGTTTCAAAGTTTCCTGTTTTTACTTTGCGTGTAATAATCGACATAAAAACACCCCTTTTATGAATTGAATACTGTATTGCAGTTCAAAAACTACTAAAATCCTAAAATCTGCTTAAACACTAATCGATTGAAGAGTCTTCACAACATTTTGCTGCTTTCCTAAATCGATGGAACCATCCGTACTAGCAATTGTTGCTTCAATAATGTCTCCATCCTTCAAATAGTTCCCCAGTGTATGCTGCCTTTGAATTACTTCAACCTTTTCACCAAATTTCGAAACAAGGCTTGTCATGCAGTTCATTTCATCTGCTGATAGCTGCATTGCGACTCCCCCTGGTGTACCTGTTAACACTAAATCTCCGGCTTGAAGATCCATAATTTGTGCTAGTTCGTTTAAGGTTTCAATTGGTTTATAAAGCAATTGGTCTGTACTAGCCTCTTGTCGAATTTCCCCATTCACCCTCAGCTCTAGCTTAAGATCTGCTATTTTTGCTACATCCTCCTGCTCTAGTAAATAGAAATAAGGTCCTACTGGGCAAAACGTACGGTAGCTTTTCCCTTTTAACCATTGAAGCTGAGTAAGTTGCACGTCTCTTGCAGAAATATCATTCGTTAACACTAACCCAGCTATATAATCTAAAAAATTATCCTCAGTAATGACTGTGTCCTGTGTAATTGGCTTTCGGATTACTAGCCCCAGCTCAATCTCATAATCTAGCAGCTTTACATTGTCGGGACGCATAATGGCATCGTTAGGACCACAAACAGAACTTGGCGCCTTACTAAAAATCATATTAAATGGTGGCTTTTGATCATCCATACCTGTCTCTTGTCTATGAATTGAGTAGTTAACACCCTGGCAAATAATTTGTGATGGAGTTGGTATTGGTGATAATAGCACTACATCAGAAAGCTCAACTTCCTCTAAATTTTTTTCTTCCACTGAAGCTTTTGCCTCTACTAAAGCAATCTCTAAAAACTTTTCAAAACTATCTGGATTGGTTTGGAGTTTATAGATTTTATTATCCTCAACAACTCCTAAAAATAATTCTTCGTTTCTTTTAAAGCGTGCAAACTTCATCCCCAATTGGTTTCCCACCTCTCAAAATTTACTTTATAAACAAACATGCTGTATGTATTTATAAAGTATGAAGAATAGATACTCTGAAAATCTGTTATAAGCGCTTACATCTGTTATTTGAATTTTATATTCAATATTTTAAATAATCAATATTTTTTGGAAAATCGGTAAATTGTTTCCTAAACATGTATCGTTTTCTGTTAAAAACTTACGGAAAAATCTCTTACCTCTATCAAAGGAACTTTTTATTCCAAACAAAAAACCGTAAATAAAATCGAAACGAATCGACTTTACTTACAGCTTAAGAAACTATAAAGCTACTCTTTTTTTATTTTGAAAATAGTTCAGAGCAAAGATAGCTAAAACAAGAACTGTCCCTGCAATATCTGTAATTGGCTCTGGTATTAGCATCATTAATGAGCCAATTGCCAACACAATCCGAGTAATCATATTCATATGAGTTGAAAAATATCCTTCAATTGCTGCACCAATTCCGATAACACCAACAATGGATGTAAACGCAACTACAGCAATATCAAGTGGTGCTGCCATTGGTATATCAACTGCATTTAAAGGTAGACCTGTTGGATCGATTAATAATAATGCTGGTTCATAAACAAACAGATACGGTACGATAAACCCAGCAAGAGCTAATCTAAGTGATATAAAGCCAGTTTTCATCGGACTTCCACCAGAAAGACCTGCTCCAGCGAAGGATGCAAGTGCTACTGGCGGTGTAATGTTCGCAAAAATACCAAAGTAGAATACAAACATATGAGCAATTAAAATTGGAATACCAAATTCAGCTAAAGCTGGTGCTGCCATCGTAGCAGTAATAATATAAGCCGGAATCGATGGAAGACCCATTCCTAAAATGATAGATGCAATCATCGTTAAGAACAATGTTAAGAAAAGACTTCCTGCTCCAATTTCCATAATGGCAGAGGTTAAAGTTGAACCAAAGCTTGTTAGGTTAACAACACCAATTACAATTCCTACTACACCACAGGCAATAATTGTGGATAAAGATTGTCTCGCTCCATCCTCTAAAGCAAATATAATATCTTTTAGAGACATACGAGTTGATTTTCTTAAAGCTGCAACTATAACTGTTAATATAATTGTATAAAACGCAGAATAAGCAACTGGTACTCCTGAGCCAAGTAGCACTACTAGACCAATCAGCGGTAAGATTAAATGCCCGCCCTCTTTCATTACTTCCTTGACACGTGGAAGATCTGGCTTTGGAATTCCACTTAAATTACTTCGGCCAGCACGGAAATGGACCTGCATAATAACACCCATGAAATATAATAGCGCAGGTAAAATCGCCGCAAGAGCAATCGTTCCATAAGAAATCCCCGTCGTTTCTGCCATTATGAAGGCACTCGCACCCATAACTGGCGGTAAAATTTGTCCACCAATTGAAGCACTTGCTTCTACAGCACCGGCAAAGTTCTTCTCATAGCCAATTTTTTTCATAAGAGGAATTGTGAAAGCCCCTGTACCAACAACGTTAGCAACAGCTGAACCATTAATACTTCCCATAAATGCACTTGAAATAACAGCTACTTTTGCAGGACCACCTTGTTTATGTCCTGCCAATGCTAAAGCTAAATCATTGAAAAATTGCCCCATTCCAGATTTCGATAGAAAGGCACCAAATAAAATAAATAAGAATATAAATTGAACAGAAGCCCCTATTGCAGTAGAGAATAATCCTTCTGTTTTTAAGAATAATTGGCCGAAGATGTCTCCAAGGTCAAATTGACGCGTCATCAGCATTCTTGGTAGCCACTCAGCATGACTGAAGAATGGATAAGATAAAAAAATTAGAGCTAAAATCGGTAATATAATTCCTGTAACCCGACGTGCAGTTTCTAATACTAAAAGTACCGTTAGAATAGCCATTACGATATCGGTTGTATTGGCAATACCACCACGTGTTGTCATAATGTCATTATATTCAACAAACAGATAACCACAGGAAACGATACTTAACGCAAACAAAATCCAATCATAAAATGGAATTTTCGAGCGATCCTGCTTTTTAAATGTGGGATAGATTAAATAAACTAATGCCATCCCAAATAATAAGTGAACTGCACGCTGCTGCAATGTAGGTAGTGGTTGGAATGTTGTATACAAATGAAAAGCTGAAAATAAAATTGCTAGAATCGAAATAATCCACACAAGTGACTTGTTCTTTGGTTTTCTCACTTGGGAATCACTATCATATTTTTCTAAGACTTCTTGTACATTCACTGCATTTGCTTCTTCGATAATAGGTGTATCTTTTTCTTTAATTTGCAAGATTAGAAGCCTCCTTTAGCTAATTTCCAGATAGGCAGTTTTTCTATAAATATATGTACCATAGAGTAATCGTCCGTATACTTATACAACGGTATTTCTTGCTCATCTACAATAATTGTAGTTTTCACATTCGATGAAACAGTTAAATTTAATTCTTTAAAGAGCTGGTTAATTTGCATTTTCACAAAACCATCCTCAATGGAGACATCTTTTGATTGGCTTGGAACACCTGCACCAAATGTTTTAAAATGAGTTTCAGTTAGGAGCATTTGCTCACCGTTTTGTTGATAGGTTTCTATCCATTCCTCCTTCTCGACAGAATGGATCCAAGATAAATCAAAGTGATTACTTTTTAGATAGTAGGTCTTATCTTCAAATTCAAATGCAAAAACAGGAACCCTTATAAAAAAGAAGTTGAGGAGTATAAGTAACCCTATACTCCAAAACCACCATTTTTTCTTACTTTTGCTCATCGAAGTATTTCTTAGCTCCTGGGTGAAGTGGTGCAATTACACTTTCCTGCGCCCCTTCTAACGTAATTTCTTTGGCTGCCTGATGGGAATTTTCTAGTTTGTCTAAGTTATCAAAAATTGTTTTTGTTAGATTGTAGACATCCTCTTCACTCATATCCGTTCTTACAACTAAAGCATTTGGAACTGCTGCAGTCATAATCGGCTCTGCGTTTCCATACGTATTTGCTGGAATTTCATAAGAGATGAAGTATGGGAATTCTTTTGCAATTTCCTCAACATTACTTGCTTCTACTGAAACTAGTTCAATTCCAAGTGTTTCAGATAATTCCAATACCGAGGCATTTGGAAGTCCGCTTGTTAAGAATGCTGCATCAATTGTACCTGCTGATAGGCCACTTGCTGCTTCAGCGTATCCAAGGTAGTCCACTTGAATGTCATCATAAGTAATTCCATGACCTTCTAAAAGCTGGCGCGCATTTACCTCAACTCCAGAGTTTTGGTCCCCTACTGCTACACGTTTTCCTTTTAAATCTTCAATCGTTTTAATGCCTGAGCCTTCTTTAGTAATAATTTGAACAACGTTTGGATATAGCGTTGCAACTTGTGAAATGTTGTCTACAGGCTCAGTGAACGAAACCTCTCCTGCTAATGCTTGAGATAATGCATCACTCATTACGAAAGCCATTTCTATTTTCCCTTGGGATAATAAGTTAATATTTTCAACTGATGCTCCAGTAGTTTGCGTTCTAGAGTTAACATCGAATTCAGATGTATATGTATCTGCAAGTGTTGTACCTAAAATGTTATAAGGACCACTTGCCCCCCCAGTACCAATCGTTACGATGTTTGTGTCTAAGCCTTCCCCTGATTTTTCTGTTGAATTACCTGCATCATCTGAGCTACAGCCCGCTAAAAATGCTGCTAAAGCTAAAGATGAAAGTAGAGTAATTTTCTTCATAATATAACCCCCTATTATAGTTATCTCTTGTTACATCCACTAGATTTTTACTACCAGGAAAAACCAAAGATGCAACTTTATTCATTATATAAAATTTTCAGAAATATAAAAATGCTTTTGTAATTATTTTAAATTTTCTGATTTCTTTAGCTGCACTTTTTTAATGAAAAAAGCAGTTCAGATTCTATTTTTCTGAACTGCTTAAGATGAAATTTCTTATTTTTTTGAACTAATATGATTTGCTATAAATCCGCCATGGAATCTGCCATTTTCAATAAAAATCTCATTGGCATTATTACCTGCTGCTAAAACACCAGCTATAAAGAGATTTTCTATATTCGTTTCCATTGTTTCTGGATTATACTGCGGTCTTCCTGTTTCGTCATCAATGGTTACACCCATCGCTCGCACAAACTGATGGTCAGGATGATAGCCTGTCATCGCAAAAACAAAATCATTTGGTATGACCTTTTCTTCCCCATCCACCGATAAAACTACTTCATTTTCACGAATTTCTTTTACAATTGTATTAAAATGCATTGTAATCTCTTCATTTCGTACAAGAGCAGCAAATTCAGGTAAAATCCATGGTTTAACCGATGGAGAATAGTCACTACCACGGTAGGCCACAGTAATACGAGCCTTTGCTTTATGTAATTCCAAAGCCGCGTCCACGCTTGAGTTTTTACCACCGATAACTAATACATCCGTATCAAAGAAGGGATGTGCTTCTTTAAAATAATGATGGACCTTTGGTAAATCCTCACCAGGAATATCCATATAGTTTGGTTGATCGTAATAACCAGTTGCCAATACCACATAATGGGTTTCATATACCTCTTTATCCGTTGTAACTGTAAAATTTCCATTTGACTCTTTGACTACAGAGTTTACCTTCTCAAATCGGTTCACTTGAACATTCTTCATTTTGACAACTTCACGATAATACACAAGCGCTTGATTTCTACGTGGTTTACGTTCTTCTATTAGAAATGGAACATCTCCAATGGCTAAATTTTCACTTGAACTAAAGAAGGTTTGATGTGTTGGATAGTTATAAATCGCATTAACTATATTCCCCTTCTCAATAACAATTGGCTTCAAACCGATATTTGCTAGTTCAATCGCAGCTGATAATCCACAGGGACCTCCCCCTACTATAATCGCATCAACATTTTGCATTCTTTACATCTCCTTTAGAAAATTCCACTTTTCATTTACAACAAAAAGTGCTTCATTTTCTTAACTGCTCCCAAATTTTATGAGCAGTTTAAAAACCTATTCTTAGTATACTGCTATTTTTTATTTGATTTCGCATTTCTTTTAAAATGTAGATTGACAACATGACATTGCGGCTTTGCTCCAAGCCTTAGAGGAAGCATGGTAGTTCCATAGCCATTACTAATGAGTGTAGCGACTGCTTCTCGCATCGAAAATGACCCATGAGGATGAATCCCATACGGCCCAAAACGAATTTGACCACCATGTAAATGACCACCCATCATTAGATCAGTATGGTATTTGCTACGAACCGTTGGAAAAACCTCTGGATTATGGGAGATAAAAACAACATTATCACCCTTTCGACAGCTTTCAAATGCCCGTTCATAATGGACATTTCTTGAGGAAGTATCATCAATAGCACTTAGCCAGCAACGATTGCTTAAGGTAGGTAGTAAAACAGCATCATTCTCTATGATAGTTACGTTGGTTTCTTTGAAAATTTCACGTAATCTAGCCTCACCAACCTCGCGATCATTATTTCCCCAGACAAAATAAACAGGTCCTAATTTTTGCAGTACCTGAACATTGTCATAAATCCGCTCAATTGGAGTCCGTTTATCACAAAAATCACCACCAATAATGACTGCATCCACTTTGGCATTTATATTTTCAATCATACCTTCATTTATTTTTCTTAAATGGACGTCTGAAATGAAAAATAAAGACGCTTGCTCCCTTTCCCCATCCAACGGGACATCATGGTAAAGGACATTATTTTCCGAAGCCTGCTTGAGCATAAAAAGAAAAAACATAAGGACAAGAATAACTACCACGACGAACAGCTCAAACATATTAACTCACCCTTTCTCAAGGAATTACGTAATACTTAAATGAATCCTAGTGTTTTTATCTCTAGGATTGCATTAATAAAACACGGAAGATTTCTTCACAATATTTTACCATATTCCTTATATAAATCGTCTTACATGGATCTTCACCATGCATTTTAATAAGAAAAAAAAGACTATAGGAACGGTTTACACCTTCCAATAGTCTACTCTAGAATTTATTTTTTGCTCATGCTACGGAATGATCAGGGTTTGTCCAACAGAAATGCTGTTTGAAGGTAAATTATTAGCTTCTATAATTTTATCAACACCACTTGCATCATCATAATACTTTAAGGCGATTCGGAATAAGTTCTCGTTCGCTTGCACTGTGTGCGTTTTACTACTAGCTACTTGTTCTTGCTGCTTTTGCTCTTTTTGCTGCTTTGCAAGCTTCTCTTCATCAAGTCTTGCTTGCTCTGCTTTTTTTGCAGCTTCTATTTCAGCTTGCTTTGCTTCTTCGTCTTGACTATCTGTGCTTACTTTGTTGACTTCTGTAGGTTCACTATCAGTTTCTTCTATTTTAGGTTCTACCTTTTGTTTACCGCTAGAAGAAACCGTATTATTCGTTTGTACCTCTACTAAAGAACCATTCTCTGCCATCTCTGCTGTTTCAATAACCTCAGGATGATAGAAGAAAGATACGTAGATTAATAACGAAAAAGGAATACCTAGTAGTACAAATAATAGAATATTTAATAACGGGTTTTTTCTGTTTTTCTTTTTCTTTTTACCTACTTGACGTGAGCGTGACATTCTAGAGCTTTGCTGTTCTTCTAATTCAATTGATTGACGATGCTCTTCAATTTTCTCTCTGTAATCTTCATTACTCATGAGTACCACCTCCAACACTATCTTTCTCTAATTATGACGAAATTTCTCTAAAAAGTAAATGATAGTGTTGGAAATTTTAAGAGATTTATGTCGATTATTTAATAAATCCTGCAGAATATGGAAAACTAGGACAATCGCTATAGAATTATTTTAAAAGTTATGAGAATCCTATCAGCAGCTGCTCAATTCTTCTTTTCCAGTTTAGTTCTTTAGAAGGTGCATCTATTATTTCACGCACTCGAATGATATTTTCATACTGTAGACCACAGCACTGGCAACAATCTTCTGGTCTATTTTCTAAGGTTTGACCGAAATAATGGACCAGTTGTTCTCTCATGCACGTATTTGTTTCGATTAAATCCATCACTTCTTCAACAGCTCTCATCTTCTCATATTTCATGGAGGATAATCGCTGCTTTACATCAGCTGGCTGAAGCTGATTCATCCAATAATCCAATACACGAAAAGCCGTTTCCGAAATTTCACCATTATGAATCATCGAGGTAGGTAGCTCGTTTCTGCTCCTGTAGCTTATATAGCTATCAACATGTGCATCCACTGGGTAATCATCAATACCAACAAATTTCGCAAGTTCCTCATCACCCTCTGCATACAGCAAAATCGCAAGGGAATCCTCGCCATCTCTTCCTGCACGACCAATTTCCTGCATGTAATTGGCCATATTAGAAGGAAGTGATTCATGGATTACCTGCCGTACATTTTGCTTATGAACACCCATCCCAAAAGCATTCGTCGCTACAATCCAATCAAGAGATCCATCTATAAACTGCTGCTGAATAAATTGTCTATCTAACGGATCCATTCCACCATGGTATGCTGCAGTTGTAACGCCAGACTGAAGTAATCGTTGGCTGAGGCTTTCTGTTTTTAACCGAGACTGTGTGTAAATAATGCCAGGTCCTGCTGTTTTTGTTACGTGATCAAGTATCCACTCAATTTTTTCTTCTCTTCCTTGAAACAGCATTTTACCCAAGTGAATATTCGGTCGATCAACAGAGTGAATAAATTTATATGGGCTGTCCATATTCAAATAGGCTTCGATATCCCCAAGTACCTTTTGTGTCGCCGTTGCAGATAATGCCATGATTGGTGGTCGATTTGGTTTTCCAAGTACCTGACCAATACGCAAATAATCGGGTCTAAAATCAAAGCCCCATTGGGAAATACAATGGGCTTCATCGACTACAATTAAAGAAAGCTCCATTGAATTCAACTTTTGCTGAACCTGCTCCTGTAGAAGCATTTCAGGAGAAATAAATATAAAGCGATAGTCATGTAAGTTTTGAATGGACGCTCTTTTTTGCATTGGATTTAAAAAAGAATTAAGTGCAACTACACGCTTCTCTTTAAATTGCTTCATTTGATCGACTTGGTCCTGCATTAACGATAGTAGCGGAGAAACAATAAGCACCGGCTTATCAAAGATATATCCCGGCAGCTGATAACAAAGAGATTTCCCCATTCCAGTTGGAAGTAAGGCAATGACATCTTTTCCATCAAGCACCTTTTCAATTACTTCCCTTTGCCCTGGACGAAAAGCCGAATAACCGAAATATTTATTTAATATATCCTCAAGCTTCAACACGTTCACCTCTTGCTAGTACAAGTCTCAGTTGAAAATAGGAAAGCTGTGGTACAACCTCATGTAATACCTTTAGCTTTCGAGTATTATAATCATCAACTGCTGCTAAAACAGCTTGTACATCCTCATTTGAAACGAATTGTTCAACGTCAAACTGTGGGTCATTCATAGCCAATTCCACCATATGATCTTCAATCGTACTCATTTTCAAGCCGCGCTTCCTGCTAATCTGCTCCATTGAATGGCCATTAAAAAAGAGCTCTGCAGTTTGAAAAGCAGATCCACTTAAAGGATTTTTAACTCGAATATTTTCCACCATTTGAAGCAATAATGGAAATTCTTCTACTTGAAGAAAAATTGCATTTAACCAGCTATGTAAGGAAGCAATATAAATTAACTGTAAATCCATTTCCTTCAGATTTTCTTCAAAGCTAATTTGTTGCCATGTAAAACCAGCCGCATTATAGCCTGAAAGTCGATAAATAAGTATATTCTTTGCACGATCTTCCATAGCTATGTGTTCTAGACTATTAAGAATTTCCTTTAATAATTTTTGCTGTAATTGCCCATCCTGATAATGATTTGTTTTCAAAAACATTCTCACCCATTGCTGAATCTGCTCATCCTTTTGATAAGGAATAAATGACATTTTACCTGCTAAATGATGAGATAATGACTGGACAACAAGTGATAATCGAGCAAAAAATACATGTTCATTTCCTCGGTAATGCCAGCCATCAAATACAAGCTCTTGCGATTTTTTTAAATGCTCAAAGGCTTTTTCAGTTAACTCGTAATATCCGTCCTCTTTAATAAGGATGAATTGCTCATTCACAAAGATTGACAATTCCTCATCATACTTTTTTCTTGATAATTTTGGCAGAATCCCAAAATAGCTATGTAATTGGTAAATCCCAACATCCTGCACAGTTTGACCTGATCGTTTCCCTCTAAGAAGATGAAACGGTGCGGAGATGGTGCGTTCTTGATTAAATTTGTGGAATATTTGTAAAAGAATTTGTTGGAATTGGAATAACAAAATCAACCCTCCATTTCGAACTATTAGGTTGAAAAGTAATTTAAACAGATTTAGAATAGAAAAGAAGCTTTAATTGGAAGCGCACGTGAAAAAGGAGAGAAAAACATGCCAAAATTTACAATTGTAGATAAAGATACATGTATTGCTTGTGGCGCTTGTGGTGCTGCAGCCCCAGATATTTATGATTATGATGATGAAGGTATTGCCTTCGTTATTATTGATGATAACATGGGTACAGCCGAAGTACCAGAAGATTTACTAGAGGACATGCAGGATGCATTTGAAGGCTGCCCAACTGATTCTATCAAAGTAGCAGATGAATCATTCGAAGGCGACGCTTTAAAATATGAATAATTAAAAGAGGTTGGCAATTGCCCAACCTCTTTTTTTTGAATGTAATTAATAGTGTTAAAGAATCCTCGAAACCTTCAGCTGAGTTTTATTTCGATTCTCTTGATTTCTTGAATAAATACGCGGCAAGTAAAAAGAAACAGCCTAAACCGAATGGTAATATATAGGAAACTGTAAAGCTTGGTCCAAACGGCTCTAACATCACATTTGCGCCAATCCCCCCGATGAAAAATAAAACGAATAGTATTACAAGGAGCCAGTTAACCTTGTTTTTCTTGCTTTTATCCTTGAAGGCAGTGCTTTTAAGAAATCCAAATACAAGGAACATTAAAGTAGTAATACTACCGATTAATAAAAAACCTGAAAGTAGAAGCGTACCTAAGTATACCGTTTGCTCTTCTTGACTAATGAAAGGAGGGATCCCTGTGATTACTAGGTACCAGCCGAATAGCATAAACCCTATTTCGAGTATAAAATCGAGCTTTGATTTAAATGACTCCTTCGGCAGTGTTTCGATAATTTCTTCTGCTAGTTCCTTTGGTGTTTTGCCAAAAACATCCTCGGCACTCTTCCCTTCTCTTTGTGCCTCGAGTAAATGATCCAGCATTTCTAGTAAAACCTCCTCTGTGGCACGTTCACTTTTTAAGGCATTTGTACGAATATACACAAGCAGATTCTGATAATACTCACTGTTTTCTGAGGTTAAATTTTTACGTTTTTCATTATTATGTTCAATCAGCTCTTTAACCGTTAATTGCATCCTCATCACCTCTTAATATTTTTGTAATTGGGGAGCTCAGTAAATCCCATTCATTCCGGATTAAATCCAAGTTTTCCTTTCCCTCCTTCGTCAGAGAGTAATACTTTCGATTGGGTCCACTATCAGATGGTCGCATTGTCCCTACAATCCATTGGCTTTTTTGTAAGCGCAATAAAACCGGGTAAATCGTTCCCTCACTTATATCCTTTAAGCCATATTGCTGTAATTTCTGAGATAATTCATATCCATAGATTTCTTCTTTTTCAATAATTGCCAACACACATCCGTCTAAAATTCCCTTTAATAGCTGGCTTCGAATAGACAAACCGCTCACCTCACTATTTTTTAAATTGTCTATTAAGCTCAATATGTAATTCAGGAGCTATCTTGCAATATCAACTAGCTACCTTCAGTATATTGCAAAGCATAATAGCGGTCAACTACTTTGCATTGCAAGCTACTATTCTCTTATTGATTTTCTTGGAATGAAATGTTAATATTTAATTTAGTAGTTGGTACTAATAACTGATGTAAATTTATTTAGCAAAGGGGATCATCGGATGGATTTATTACAATTGAAGGACAAAAATATCGTTGTAATGGGAGTTGCCAATGAGCGCAGCATTGCTTGGGGAATTGCTAAAAGACTTCTAGAAGTTGGGGCAAATGTGATTTTCACTTACCGAAAAGAACGTTCTAAAGGGAAAATTGAAAAAGTACTAGAAAATTATACAGACTATAAAACTGCAGTTATTGAGTGTGATGTGAATAGTGATGAAAGCATCACGAAAGCATTCGCACAGATCGGCGAACAATTTGGATCGGTTCACGGAATCGTTCACTCTGTTGCGTTTGCCCATGCAGAAGACTTAAAAAACCGCTTTGTAGAAACAACTCGTGAAGGCTATGCATTTGCACAGGATACAAGCGCCTACTCATTAGTCGCAGTAGCTAACGCTGCCCGTCCGTTCATGACTGAAGGTGCCTCAATCGTAACAATGAGTTACTTAGGCGGACAACGTGTTCTTGACGGATACAATGTCATGGGTGTAGCAAAAGCAGCACTTGAAGCAGCAATGCGCTACCTAGCAGCAGACCTTGGCGCAGAAGGCATTCGCGTTAACGCCATCTCAGCAGGTGCCATCCGCACACTAGCTGCAAAAGGTGTCCCTAGCTTCAACACAATCCTTCACAAAATTGAAGAAGAATCACCATTAAAGCGCAACACAAACCAAGAGGAAGTAGCCGATATGACTCTAGTGATGCTAAGCGCCCTATCACGTGGCGTAACAGGCGAAACAATCTTCGTAGACTCTGGCTACAATATTATCGGATAAAGTAAATAGGACTAGCGATTTGCATAATGCAGATTGCTAGTCCTTTTTTTGAATGGTCTTGAGTGAGGCTGGGTTGATTGTGTAGGCATGAGTGCTTGGGTGGATTTGTGATTGTATAGATGCTATTGTGATCATTTGGGTAAATATGTGATTAGATGCGTTTATAATCATGGGGCTGGTTTTGGAATCATTTGGATGAATATGTAATCACTTAGATACGTTTACGATTACATAAAAGGATTTGTGCTCACATAAAACGGTTTCGGAATCCATGTCCCCAAAATCAATTGTTCGAGCCCCTTTCCCCAAGCTATTATGAGCTTAACAATTTCGAGACTAGCATTTCCTCCGTTACTGGTCCCACTATTTGCTCGATAATCATTCCCTCTTCGTTAATAATCACACTTGTTGGAATGGACAGAACCTCGTAGTTGATTGACACATCTCCTTTATCGTCTAGCAAAATAGGAAAACTGATACTGTATTCATGTGCAAACTGCTTTACATGATCTACCTTCAATTCCTGATCCGTAACATTAACCGCGAGAATTTCTATACCCTCCTTTTGGGCATGCTCTTCATAGAATTTTTGAATTGTCGGCATTTCCTTCACACAGGGAGGACACCAAGTTGTCCAAAAATTAATAAAAACCTTTTTCCCTTTTAAATCAGATAGCATAACCTTTTCACCGTTTAAATTTTTCAATTCGAAATTTGGCGCTTTCACATTGAGTGCCCTTACCTCTGTTTCCTGTTCATGCTCGTGATCATGACCTTGTTCATAAAATTCCGACTCATCAATCGACCGGTACTCTACAACCTGCTCACCCTCATCAACTAAAGGCTGCTGACTAACAGCTTGTTCAAGAGAGGTTGATAAATCCTCATCGAACACCACATCCAGCTGTCTATGATTTTTCGAATAAAAATGGGACGAAATCGAATAAATTAGAGCAACTAAAACAATTAGCGCAAAACAAATATTTACTATTTTTCTTGGCATACCATCCACCTAACTTTCAAACTCATTCTTCTACAAGTATATGAACGAAACCTAGTAAAATGAGCGATTATCTAATTTGCATTGCACTAATTAGATAATTCCACCCGCCTTTCTTTGGTGGGAAATTCAATGAGCTTGCCCTATAAAAGTATCTTGAAACATAATAAAAACCGTCTCAAAAAAGAGACGGCTTCATTAACCCTTAAAGATTAGTACATTTTTAAATATTGATCACGTTCCCATGGGTGAACAGCTGTACGGAACATATCGTATTCAATTTCTTTTGCTTCTTTATAGTTAGCGTAGATGTGTTCTCCAAGAGCACCTTTAATTACTTCATCTTTTTCTAACTCTGCTAAAGCTTCAAGTAATGAACCTGGTAAGCTGCTAATCCCGTTTTCTTCAAGCTCTGCAGCATTCATCACATAAATGTTGCGATCCACTGGAGCTGGAGGAGTTAAACTGTTACGGATACCATCTAAACCAGCTTCTAATAGAGCAGCCATTGCTAAGTATGGGTTAGCAGCTGGGTCTACAGAACGAACCTCAACACGAGTTGAAAGACCACGAGATGCTGGAATACGAATTAATGGTGAACGGTTACGAGCTGACCAAGCGATGTAACATGGCGCTTCATAGCCTGGTACTAAACGCTTATACGAGTTTACAACTGGGTTTGTTACAGCAGTGAACGCTTTCGCATGCTTCATAATACCAGCCATGAATTGACGAGCTGTTTCAGAAAGCTCTAAGTCAGCTTCTGGATCCCAGAATGCATTTTTATCGCCACTGAATAATGATAAGTTAGAGTGCATACCTGAACCGTTTACACCGAATAATGGTTTTGGCATGAATGTTGCATGTAAACCATGTTTACGCGCAATTGTTTTAACAACTAGCTTGAACGTTTGGATGTTGTCGCATGCTTCAACAGCGTTTGCATATTTGAAGTCGATTTCGTGTTGACCAGGAGCAACCTCATGGTGAGAAGCTTCGATTTCAAAGCCCATTTCCTCAAGCTCTAACACGATATCACGACGGCAGTTTTCGCCAAGGTCAGTTGGTGCTAAGTCAAAGTAACCACCATCATCATTTAATTCTAATGTTGGTTCACCTTTTTCATCTAATTTGAATAAGAAGAACTCTGGCTCAGGCCCTAAGTTAAAGCTTGTGAAGCCTAACTCTTCCATGTTAGCTAATACACGTTTTAAGTTTGCACGTGGATCACCAGCGAACGGTGTTCCATCTGGGTTTGTGATGTCACAGATAAGTCGAGCTACTTTGCCTTTTTCAGCAGTCCAAGGGAAAATTACGAATGTATCTAAATCTGGTTTTAAATACATATCTGATTCTTCAATACGCACGAAACCTTCGATTGACGATCCATCAAACATCATTTTATCATCAAGGGCTTTATCTAATTGGCTTAATGGAATTTCTACGTTTTTAATAGTACCTAGAATGTCAGTAAATTGTAGACGAATATATTTTACGCCTTCATCTTTCACGATTTGTCTAATGTCTTCTTTTGTGTACTTAACCAATTAATCCACTCTCCTAATATTTAAAATTATTAAAAAATTTAAAATATAATTTACTCACCCTTCGCTTGGAAGAAGCGAGATAAATCTCCTTGCCTTAATGATGCTTTTTGCATAATCTGGGCTTGCTGCATTTCTTCACGTAATATCGCGCGAAGCTCTGAATCTGAAATTGCCATTTTGTTAGAAGATTTCACATTGTTGTTATTTTTTCTCATATCGAACACTTTTTTAATTCCTGCCATGTTGATACCCTGGTCAAGAAGTTCGCGAATTTCTAACAATGCATCTACATCGTCAAGTGAGAACATTCTACGATTGCCCTCTGATCTAGCAGGTTCAATTAGTTTATGTTCCTCGTAATATCGAATTTGTCTCGCAGTCAACTCCGTTAATTGCATTACCATGCTAATAGGGAGTAACGGCATAGCTCTTCGAAACTCTCGACTCATCGACATCTCCTCCCTTTCATACGTTTATTCTAAACTATGTTAATTATAATAGCAATACGATGTTAGAAAAAATAACATACAAAAATTAGATTTTATTAATCTAATTTTTAGATAATAGGAAAAGCTTACTGGCTGTAAGGATTTGTTGAATTTTGAGCTAGTTATAGGAAGATACACTGGATAGTCTTTTTGCCTAATCGCAGTTCACAAGGAGCTTTCATTTTGTGTGAGATATTGATATTTATATTGGAAAAGGCATGACATGGGAGCGTTTTTTCTAGAATTTTAATGTTTTAGATGGATTATGTGGCATCTTTTGTTCTTTCGGGGGATTGCTTGCTTTGCTACCATCCGAAGCTTGAGTACTTTTGTGACGTCGCAATAACTCTCGCTTTTCTACCTTTCGAAGCTCGGTTACTCTTGTGACGTCGCAGTAACTCGGGCTTTTCTACCTTTCGAATCTCTGTTCAGCTTGGATTGTCGCAATAACTCGGGCTTTACCACCTTCCGAAGCTCGGTCACTCTTGTGACGTCGCAATAACTCTCGCTTTTCTACTTTTCGAGGCTAGGTTCAGCTTGGATTGTCGCAATAACTCGGGCTTTACCACCTTCCGAAGCTCGGTCACTCTTGTGACGTCGCAATAACTCTCGCTTTTCTACCTTTCGAAGCTCGGTTCAGCTTGGATTGTCGCAATAACTCGGGCTTTACCACCTTCCGAAGCTCGGTCACTCTTGAATCGTCTCAATAACTCGGGCTTTTCTACCTTTCGAGGCTTGCTTCCTCTTGGATTGTCGCAATACCCCCAATCTCACTACCATCCGAAGCGTGTTCCCGCTTGCACATCGCAATACTATCTCTTTTGTTACCTTCTAAAGCAAGTTTAAGCTTGAAGAAGTTTACCACCACCTCAACGAACACCATAATCAAGTACCAGCATCCAACAAACGACCGCCAAACTTCCACCTTGCTTTTTGGGGCACTAACAGCTCTCCTCTTTTACCGATATTCCTCCAATCATTCTTTTCAGGGCACTGACATCACTCCTCTTTTACCGATATTCCTCCGATCACCCTTTTCAGAGCACTGACATCACTCCTCTTTTACCGATAATCCTCCAATCATTCTTTTCAGAGCACTGACATCACTCCTCTTTTACCGATATTCCTCCAATCATTCTTTTCAGGGCACTGACATCACTCCTCTTTTACCGATATTCCTCCAATCATTCTTTTCAGGGTACTGACATCACTCCTCTTTTACCGATATTCCTCCGATCACCCTTTTCAGAGCACTGACATCACTCCTCTTTTACCGATATTCCTCCAATCATTCTTTTCGGGGCACTGACATCACTCCTCTTTTACCGATAATCCTCCGAATTTGCTTTTCGTGGCACTGATCCCCCCTCTCTTACCGAGAATCCATCTCTACACACTTCAATCCCCAATCAACCTTCTTCACCATAACAAAAAAGCCGCCCATCAAGTCAATGTTAATTGACTTAACGAACAGCTTTCGTACTACTTTTATTTTATAAGGAAATATTGTGCTCTTTGGTTTTCAATCCATACTTTCATTGTACGGAATAGTAGGATAACGATGACCATGAGCATAATACCTTTTACGATATTGAACGGAAGGATACCTAACACAATTGTTTCTTTCATGTCGAATGTGCCCCATCCAAGGAAGTAAGAATACATTGGTAAGAAGGCAATATAGTTTAATAGGCTCATGCCTACTGACATAATGATTGTACCGGCCACTAAACCAAAGCTTAAGCCTTTGATTGTTGGGAACTTTTTATAAATGTAATAGACTGGTAGAATAAATAAAAGTCCTGTTGCAAAATTTGCCATATGCCCTACCGGAACTCCTGTTGGCGTGCCCGAGAAAATCCAGTCTAGAATGTTTTTAAATAGTTCTACTAGGATGCCAGCTAATGGACCCATTGTAATGGCAGCAATTAATGCAGGTACATCACTGAAGTCGATTTGCAGGAATGTTGGGAACCACGGTAATGGAAAATTCAGTAGCATTAAAATGAACGAGATACTACTTAACATTGCGATTGTTACGAAAGAACGTAATTTAAGCTTTTGATTAAACATAATCAATCTCTCCTCTTTGCTGATTCAACTAAGCTAGAAGAAAGGACAGCCATTTTGTATTCCATTATTCTTTCCAATGAACAAATAAAATCCCTTACGCAAAAAATGCATAAGGGAGAAAATAGGCACATTAAAAATAAGAAAATTTGTACGTTAAATCAAGTATCCAAGTTCAAAAAATTAGATACTCAAATAGCAGTAAAGTAATGCATTTTTTCGCATTAGCAATACTATAACGCACAGCTTCCTTCGAATAACGAAAAGAGACCGTACCTTCACCTTCTCCCATCCAGACTATACTGTCGGCTTTGGAATCACACCAAATCCTGCTCAAAATCAAGCTCGCGGGCTGAAGAAGCTTTTGTGCAATATCCTCCAAGTGAATGGTCAGAAATCGCAGCTTCTATTACCGCCGGTCGGGAATTACACCCTGCCCCGAAGATGAATCAATATTTAATTTGGTATTACAGTCTCATTATATCTCGACTTTGAGATGTTGTAAAGATGAAAAGTTAGCTAATTCCTACTCAATTACTAAACTTTTTTCGTTATTTATTATTGAAACACAGTCCAAAACGAGATTTCATTTGCTCCTAGAGGCTTTGGAAGTGGTGCAGAAAAATCAAATCCTTGCCACTGGGTTTGAGCAATATTCTTAAATTGTACGGCCATATCAAAATTCGCTGCTGTTAGCAAAATTCCTTCAATCATTTGCATCGCTTCAGCCTGCTCAAAACCATCCAAATCGACCTCTTCTTTAAATTGAACGGTTGCCGTTTGATCTTCAACAGTTACTTCATAATCTACATTAGGTAAAATGACAGACTGATAAATGTCATTCGTTTCTTCCTTCATAGATATAAGAGCATCCTCTATTGTTGTAAAGGCTTCTCTATTATTAGGAGCTAAATACGATGTGCCATCAGCCTGTGTATATCGATAGTAATTATATTGGGTGGTTTCACCATTCAATGCAATTGGTGCTGCTGGCTCCCCTACTTCGCTAAATATAAAGGCCGAGCCTTCTTCATCCATCATCGCTACTTCTTCATAGCTGTTACTAAATGTATCGACCAACGAAGAAAAATAAGTTGTCAGAGAGGCAGAAGCCATATCATAGATTTGATCGTTTGGTAATGTGTGAACGACTTGATCTCCTAATTCAGAAATTGTTCCAACATATGGATGATAATCAGTAAAACCGATCGCACTTTCGTTAAATAGTGGTGCATAATGGTTGTAAATCTCGACCCCTGTTGGCGTTACATCACCAAAATCCTTTTGTATTCTGTCATTTGGAATTAGTACAGTTATTGGCAAACTATCTGCAGCATCACTTGATAACCCTAATTTAAATACCGTATGCCCATCAAGCTCTTCAGGGTATACAGCTGTACGATTGTCCCCATTCTCTGAATTGAATATAGTCATCCCTGCGCTTGAATCTTCTGCAGTCGATTCTGAGCTTTTCATCTCTCGCTCCATATCCATCGATTCACTATCCTCTACTTGTGCACTTTCTTCAGCTGAATCGAAAGAAGAATTTTCATTCAAAAACGAAGGAATGATAATAGCCAGTAATAGAACAGCAGCAATTGAAACAGCTATAGGCATCCATTTGACCTTTTTACTTGTGTCTTTTTGAGTGTTTGTACTTAAAGGCTCATCATCAAGTTGACCGTCTTCTTTTAGACGATTTAACACGTCTTCTTTTGAACGCTGATCATGAATTTTTGGTACTTTACTTAGCATGTTTTCTATATTCTTGTCTTCCCACTTATCATGACTCATTGATTTGCCTCCTTTTGTTCTGTCGTATTTGTTAATATTTCACGTAGCCTATGGATAGCTCGATGCTGAGTAGTTTTAACCTTACCCTCTGTCCAGCTTAGAACTTGAGCTGTTTCGGCAATCGATAATTCTTGAAAATAGCGCATAATAATGACCATTTTTTGATCACCTGTACATTTCTCTAAAGCATCTAATAAATCACGCATGTCATCATTGAGCTCAGTTAAAATTTCTGGTGATTTTGTTGGTGAGACAAGCTGATCAGTCTCCCAGTTAAAAGCGTCAAATGCATGTGAGGAACGTACCGCATTTTTTCTGAAATAATCGATTGCTACATTTTTGGCAATGGCAAATAGCCATGTCTTCTCTGAGCTTCTTCCCTGAAATCGCTCATAGGATTTTAGAACTCTCACATAAACCTCATGCGATAAATCTTCAGCAACCGTTCGATTTTTAACCATATAAATTAAAAATTGGAAGACATCCTGATGGTATGAATCATATAAACGATGGAAAATGGATTCTTTCAATCCAAGCCACCCCCGTTCTTATTAGATTTGTCGTATTTTAAGTAAAAAAGTTTCAGTTAAATAAAAAGCTTCCCAGTCTTTAACATGTAAGTATCTCATTGAAAATATACCCTACTCTATACAAAAAGGTATCCCTAAAGTTTTATTCACATACTTTAGAGATACCCGAAACTACAGCTAATAGCTAAAAAATTGGCAAAATTTCATTCAACAAATTACTGAATTTATAATGGTAAGTAGAACGTAAAGGTTGTGCCTTGTCCTACTACACTATCGACACGAATATTCCCTTTATGAGCTTCTACAATATTTTTTGCAATGGCAAGTCCTAGTCCAGTACCACCCTTAGAACGAGTCCGTGCTTTGTCAGCCTTATAAAATCGTTCAAAAACATATGGTAAATCCTCTAGAGGAATCCCTTCCCCCGTATCGGCTACTTGGATTTTGGCATAAGAAAGCTCCTGCTCAACAGAGACTTTTACACCGCCTTCAGTTGGCGTATGACGGATTGCGTTGTCTATCAAATTAGTAAGGACTTGTTCAATTCGGTCTTCATCCATACTAATTTGGACATTTTCATCAAGATCTCCTTTAAATTGCAGCTGTACTCTCTTTTCTCTTGCTACCTGAGAGAACTTTTGAGTAATTCGCTCCACAACATGAACAATCTCAACCTCGTCCTTATAAAGAGTCGTATGTCCATTTTCCATGCGAGCTAAATCAAGTAAATCATTTACAAGGCGTCCCATACGCTGGGATTCATCATAGATAATACGGGTGATTTCATTGCGCTCATCCTCACCAGATACGACATCATCTATTAACGCCTCCGAATACCCCTGCAGCATCGCAATCGGCGTTCGAAGCTCGTGCGATACATTGGCAATAAAATCAGAACGTAATTTTTCTAAACGGATACGCTCGGTCATATCTCGAATCACAGCTATAGCACCACGAATGGATTGTTCACTATTTTTTAACGGGCTAATTGTAATACGGTAATAAGAGCCGTCGATTTCGATATCTTCCTCTAATTTATCCTCAAAGCTTAGAACATGCTCTAGCATTTCATAGATTTCCTGCGGCATTGGGTAATCCGTTTCACTTTTCTTTTGGATAAACCATTTTTGAAGCAATTTTTCTGCCGGTGGATTGCTAAGAAGAATCGTTTTATCACGGTTAAAGGTAATAACACTGTCTGTCATAGATGTTAACACGCTTGCTAATTGCTCTTTTTCTTGATTGATCACCTCTAAATGATGCTTAAGTTGACGCCCCATTTGGTTAAAGGCAACAGCTAGTTGACCAATTTCATCATTTTGCGTCGTTGGCAAGGTTTCATCAAATTTACCTTTTGCTAGCTCGAAGGCGTGCTCACGCATTTTACGAAGCGGCCACGTAATTCGAGAAGAAAGGAAAAATGCAAAAAACGTTGTTAATACAAAGGCGATAAACGCTGATAGAAAAACAATTTTCGTAGTTTCCTGAGATGTTTTATGAAGCGCACTTGGATTTTGATAAATAAAGATTGCTCCATGTACTGTTTCATCACTCTTCAAGGGATAGCTCAATACAATATAAGTTTCCATCTTGCCTTCCTCTAATTGAGAAGGTAAAATCATCCGATCCAAAATTGGCTCAGTTGATTCGAAGACTTCATTAAAATTTTTGTTTTTTAATATGCTATTTTGGATTTGGATGCTATTAAGTCCCGTTTGAAAGGTAGAAACAACTTCTTTTTCCTGGGAAGCGATGAATGCATTTGTGTCATCCGTTATCATTTCATTGATAATCTCGTCAGTTAACTGCTCTAGATCGTAATTATCAACGATACTTGCGATAGTTGAGGCTGTTTGCCTTAAGGAAATATCAGCTTGCTCCTGATGATAGTCTTCTAGAAACTCCAGCATTAAAACAGTAAAGACGAACAATACAAACGAAACGAGAAGCAATATGGTTAACCATAGCTTCCCGACAATACTGCTCCAAATTCTATTCATTTACAACCTCAAATTTATAGCCTACACCCCAAACAGTGACAATCATTTTAGCAGCATCCTCTGACACACGGTTTAGCTTCTCACGTAAACGTTTAACATGAGTATCAACTGTACGTAAATCTCCAAAGAAATCGTAATGCCATACTTCTTTTAATAATTGCTCACGATCGAAAACCTTATCTGGTGCTTTCGCTAAGAAGTATAGTAACTCATACTCTTTCGGCGTTAAGTTCACTTCTATTCCATCTGCCGACACTCTATGTGCATCATGATCGATCGTTAGATGCGGGAATACCACTAGATCTTTAGATGTAGTAGGGGTTGTAACAGGTGAAAATGCTGAAGATCGTCGTAAAATCGCTTTCAGACGTAAAATCACTTCTCTAGGACTAAACGGTTTCACTATATAATCATCTGCACCAAGCTCAAACCCTTGTACACGGTTTGCTTCCTCGCCCTTAGCAGTTAATAAAATAATTGGTGTTGTTTTTTCTAAACGAAGCTCCTCACAGACTTGCAAGCCATCTTTTTCTGGCATCATAATATCCAAAAGTATACAATGATAATCTTTTTCTAACGCCATTGTGAGAGCCATTTCCCCATTCTCAGCTTCATCTACGATATACCCTTCACGTTCAAGGTACATTCTTAATAAGCGGCGAATACGATCCTCATCATCTACTACTAACACAGAAATATTTTCAGACATAGGTTTTACCCCTCTCATTCTTTCTCTTTCCTATTGTACAATTTCATGTCGAAAATTTAAAGAATATAATAGAAATCTTAACTTGACACTACCAAATTTAGATTTATGGAAGAAAGCTTTGCTGATCGCTAAGTATCTCATTAAAAAGCCAGATCCTCCTAAAAAGAAAGTTCTCCCCATTTCTGAGAAGAACTTTCAACATTTCCTTTATGCAGCGTAAGAGTGTAAACCAGCAATTACTAAGTTTACAACGATTAAGTTAAAGAGAATAATTGCAAAGCCGATAACCGCAAGCCATGCAGATTTTTTCCCTTCCCATCCTTTTGATAGACGCAAATGCAGGTAAGCAGCATAGAATAGCCATGTAATCAGAGCCCAAACCTCTTTTGGATCCCAGCCCCAATAACGTCCCCATGCTTCCTGTGCCCAAATCATTGCAAAGACTAGTGCTCCTAAAGTAAAGACAGGAAAACCGATCAATACTGAACGATAGCCAACTTCGTCTAATAGGTTTAAATTAACTTTTTGCACTAAAGGATGTAGCATATCAAGAATACTTCTGCGTGTAACTAATCGAACCAATATATAGATTACTGAACCAATGATGAAAGCCCAGAATACTGTAGTTAATTTTTTCGCATTAATAACAGCTGGCATTTCAAAAATCGGTTCCATTGCATTGTCTGTTAACAACGTAGAGTCATTCATACCAAATACAGCTGGCATATAGTACGTAATTTCTTTTTCACTATCCTGTGTATCAATATAAGTAAAGTCTGCTTCATAGCCAATACCCTTGAAAATTACCGTTGCAAGAATAAATCCTACTACTAAAACACCGAAGTAAAGTACTGCTTCCATCCAGAAACGACTTTTAGATTTCTTCTTCGGATCAACGGCTTTTAATAGATAGACTAATCCCGCCACAGCACTTATGGCTAAAATCGATTGTCCCATTGCTGCTGTAATAACGTGAACCGTTAACCAATAGCTTTGAAGTGAAGGAACAAGAGGATCCACACTCGTTGGGAACATCGCAGCATAACCGATTATTAAGATGGCAACCGGTAATGCCACAAGACCAAGTGCTGTTAAACGATACATATAGTAAATTAAAATAAATGCCGCAATGATGAACATACCAAACGCTGTAGTAAACTCAAACATATTACTTACAGGTGCATGTCCTTTATAAATCCAGCGGGTAATGAAGTAACCTAGATGTGCCAATAACCCAATAATCGTAACGATTATGGCTAATCTTCCCCATTTATCTGCACGATTTACCGCACCATCAGGTTTATTACTTTTAATAGCACCGCCAAATAGTAATGTCCCTACCAAATAGGCGATAAATGCTACAAATAGTAGGTTCCCACTTAAACTAATTAAACTCATAAGGTGCTGTCACCTTCCTTTTCTTTTTCTTCGTCTTCCCCATCGTCAGACTGATCGATATATTGAGGCAGATGTGCAGATTCAGTTAGTGAATCTAAATCTTTCTTTATACCAAACCAGTTTTTGTTTGTATGTGCTGCTAGACGAATTGTCCCATCCTCTAGCTGCTCTACCCAAATACGACGGTGATTCCAATAAGAACCGATTGCTACTCCAATCATAAAGATTGCTCCACCAATTGCAAGCATTGGGATTGAGCTGTCCTTATGAACTGTTAAACCAGACATATTTCTTGTTTCAACACTTTGGAATTCCATTTTGTGAGCATTATCACCATTAGGTTCGATTGTTTGCTGAATCGCTACAAAGCTTACTTCACCCTCTGGTTTTTCTGGTGTTGTCATTTTAAAGATAAATGCTGGATTATTAGGAGTTGGCGTTGCCGTTTGTGGCTCCCCATCCTCAAAGCCTGAGAAGTCAGGGTAATAGCCTAATAATTGAACTTTAGTTTGTTCGTCAATTACATACTCATCTTGAGGATTAGTTAAGTCTACACTTACAGCACCTAAAGATTCCCCTGATTCCTTATTTGTCAGTTCAAAATTCATTGTTTTAATTTCATTTAAACGGAAGTCCATTTGATAGAAGGAATAACCATCATGCTGAAGTGGATGATTTACTCGAATTTCGTATTCCTTCACTAATTCTAAGTTATCCGCCTTACCTGCAACTGAATCTTCAGTTTGTTTATATAACTTTGCGTTAGTTTGATAGTTTTTTGCAACAACATTCACACCTTGTAGCTCTTGGTTTTCTGTTGTCTCATTATCATGTAATTCTAATATGAATTTTTCATTCTCTATAAAATAGCCTTCCATTCCAGGAACTGCACGCATTTCACCTTCACGTACCCACATTGACTCATCTACATAGAATCCAGGAACAAGTCGAAGCATTACTGCAGCTAGGAAGGTAATTAAACCAACATGATTTATGTATGGGCCATAACGAGAAAAGCGACCACGCTCAGCAAGTAGGGCATTGCCATCACGTCGAACCTTGTATTTTAGCTTTTTCATATTTTCTTCAACGATGTTCAACGTTTTAGCTGAATCGCCGTCAGTAATAGCACCTTCAGAAATGATACGCTGACGCTTCATAAAGCTGGCATGTCGTTTTACACGCTGATTTTTTAGAGATTTGTGTAACGGGATTCCTCGGTCAATACTAGCAACGATAATCGAGATAGCGAGCATCCCTACCAGGATTTGGAACCACCAAGAACTATAGACATCTGAAAGTCCGAGCTCATAGTATAGCTTCCCTAAAGAACCGTAATTTTGCTCATAATACTCAGCTTTTTGAGCCTCTGTTGAAACACTGATATAAAACTCCTGCGGAAAAATCGTCCCAATCGATGCTGCAACTAGATTAATGATAATTAGGGTAATACCTACTTTTACACTTGAAAAGAAGTTCCAGATTTTATCAACAATCGATTTATTGCGCGTTTTTGAACGGATCGCAGCACCATCGTATTTCATATCAAGAATTTTACTTGTTTTTGCTTCTTCTGTTAGTGGCCGACCACACTTTCCACAAAGCTTGGTACCTGCTGGATTTTCATGACCACAAACACAAATAATCTTTTCCATATAAATTACTCCTGTTCTGGCTTAATTGATTCCATATATGAGGCGATTTGTGCTTCGCTCATTTCACCAGTAATGATTTTTTCAACTCTACCTTCAGGATTGATCAGGATTGTTGTAGGCAATGGATTGACATTGTATGCAGTCATCACCGCTTTAGTATTATCAATAACAGCAGGGAAGTGAACATCTAAGCTTTCAAGAAACTTTTTCACTTCAAATTCTGTTTGAGCAATATTAACCGTTAACACTTCAACGCCTTGCTCTTTGTAGCTTGCATATTGACGGGACATGGCTGGCATCTCTTTTTTACATGGTTCACACCAAGTTCCCCAGAAATTTAAGAAGACCCCCTTGCCCTCATAATCCGAAAGGCGATGTTTTAAACCGCTTTCATATAAATCCACTAGTTCAAAATCGGGTGCTTTGTCGCCAACCTGCAGCACTTTCACCTTGTCATT
This sequence comes from Ureibacillus chungkukjangi, assembly GCF_003217295.1. Classification (GTDB taxonomy): domain Bacteria; phylum Bacillota; class Bacilli; order Bacillales_A; family Planococcaceae; genus Ureibacillus; species Ureibacillus chungkukjangi. The sequence goes on along the minus strand of NZ_QJTJ01000015.1, from coordinate 29,275 downwards.
TGTTGCAGAAGTATAGACTGCATATACAATTGCTGCTAAAAGAACAACGAGAATAACACCACGAGTTATTGAACGCTTCTTTTTTTTATCCATATGTCGTTTCCTCCCTGCGAAAACTATTCAATCTGTTTTATTATAGCAAACTCAAAAAACGCATTTGCTATTGTTTTTGACTGAATTATGAACGTTTTCACGGACTGTCATTTTTACTTAATCAATTTTACCTGTATCAGATAGTACACGAAGTAATTTCACTTCATGCTTTGTTAGCTCTCTGTATTCACCTGGCACCAAGCCACCTAGATCTAGAAAAGCAAAACGTTCACGCTTAAGTTTTACAACTGGTGTCCCAATTGCTTCAAACATACGACGAACCTGACGATTTCTACCCTCATGGATTGTAATCTCACAAATCGCTTTACTCGCTTGTTCATCAAAGGATGTCATACTCACCTTGGCTGGTGCTGTTTTTCCATCCTCTAATTTGATACCACGTTGCAGTTTTTTCAGACCATCAATTGTTGGTATACCTTTTACACGAGCGATATATGTTTTATCGATTTTGAATTTAGGATGTGTCATTTGATAGGCAAATTCTCCATCATTCGTTAGCAGCAATAATCCTGACGTATCATAGTCCAAACGACCAACTGGGAAAATACGTTGATGTACATGTTTTTTAAAGAGATCCGTTACTGTTTTTCTGCCTTTGTCATCCGTAACAGCAGAGATGATACCTCTTGGTTTGTATAGTAGGAAGTATACTTTGTCCTCTTTTTCAAGCTTTACGCCATTTACTTCAATTGTGTCTGAATTCGATACTTTCGTACCTAGCTCCTTTACAACTTTTCCATTTACTTTTACTTTTCCTTCAACTATTAATTCTTCTGCTTTACGCCTTGAAGCTACACCAGCATAAGCTATTACTTTTTGTAATCTTTCCATTGTCTCCACCTCATTCATCCGTGTAAGCACATATAAGTCTGCCTCAAAATTATGTCATATTCTACCGCATTATTAAAGAAAAACAGCTTATTCCAAAAGTTGTTTAACTATTTTGAAAGGAGATGGAAATCCCCTAGCTCGATTGTATTTAATTCGGTCTATTTCATTTTTCGACATTTTTCTCTAAGTATGCAAAAAATAAGACTGCTCTCACGCAGTCCTAAAATACTAACAGCAGTTCAATCGTACTTCATTTTTTATTTCACATTTACTCTTGCAGCATAAATACTTTCATCATTTAACATAACATGCCAAATACCAAATTGCCCTTGTTTTCTTGACAAATGCAGCACATTTCGAACTTCTTTCGCTTCTTGCTTATTAAGAAGAATGGAAATTGGCTGTGCTAGCTCTACAGATTTTTCTTCTGTTGCTTGATATTTTCCTTTGTCTGCAACTGTGACATACTCATAGTTATCAAAAATTTTATTTGCAAGCCCTTTATGTACTTGCCAATCATTTGATTCACTCAAGGTAACGACAATTACCTTTTTGTTATCCTGTTCAAAATAGGTTGCTAATGTTCTGCCAGCAACTTTTGTGAAGCCTGTCTTCCCTGAAACCGCACCAACCTGCTGGCGTAATAAGCGGTGTTTGTTTTGCCAAGTAACTCCTTTTGACGGCTCTTTATAGTTAATTGTTGAAGAAACCTTTTTAAAGGTTTCGTTTTGCAGGGCAATCCTTAGCATTTGTGCTGTATCGTAGGCTGAAGAAAGATGAATATCATTATGCAAACCAGATGGATTAGTGAAATCTGTATTATTTAAACCGTATAAATCCGCTTTTTCATTCATCAAATCAACAAATCCTTCAAGTGAGCCTCCTGCATGCTCTGCTAAAGCATAAGCAGCATCATTACCTGATCTAAGCATTAACCCGTAAAGTAACGATTCTACTTTGATTTTCTCACCTGGCTCTAAATAGATAGATGAGCCCTCGCTTAAGGCTGCTCTTTGAGTGATCTCCACTTCATCATCCAGCTTACTATTTTCAATCGCAATAAGAGCTGTCCAAATTTTCGTCAAGCTAGCAATCGGCATTCGAGTATGGGGACTGCTTCCTTCTAATAATCTTCCTGTTTCTGCATCAATTACAGCATAGGAAGCACTTGCTGCTTGAGTTACAGAGAAAAATACAACCATCATACACATAAACGCAAAAAAGACTTTTGCAATTTTCTTCAACAAGCCACTCCTTTTTTAAAATCAAGATACATTTTTCGTCTAATCATCTTATGCTCCTTTGAAGGCATTTGATGAATGAGGATAGTTATTCTTGAGAATTGAACGCTTCTTGGAACTTGGTCATAAATAGATCCGATTCTTCATTTTCATCGACTGCATTTCCTTCTGGTAATGGAGGAAGCTCCGTTAAATCCTTTAGACCAAAATAATTTAGGAATTCCTTCGTTGTTCCGTAAAGAATTGCACGACCTGTCCCTTCTGCTCTGCCGACTTCTTGTACAAGAGCACGAGAGACGAGGGTTTGAATCGGTCTTTCACTTTTCACACCACGTAAATCCTCAATTTCAGTTCTCGTGATGGGCTGCTTGTACGCAATAATTGCTAAAACCTCTAGCGATGCTGTTGAAAGAACCTGGCTATTTGGGTTTTCAACTAGCTTTTTAATGGTATCGGCCATTTCTGGTTTTGTTGTCAGTTGGTATGTACCAGCTAATGTTTTTAAGGTTACACCGCGTTCCTCTGCTTCACTATAGTTTGTTTCAAGCTCACTTAATGCTGCTTCAATTTCCATCAGATCGACGTCTAATAATTGAGAGAGTTGTTTGGCAGTCATGCCCTCATCCCCTACTACGAAAAGTAGAGCCTCAATTTTACTCATCAAACTGTTCAAGTTCATCGCTAAGATCCTCCTTTTGTAAAGTCACTGTTAAGTCTTCGAAGTTATTTTCCTGCTCTACAAAAACGACATGGCGCTTCATTAGCTCGAGTAATGATAAAAAAGTTACAATCATTGTAGATTTATCTTCATATGGGAAAAGATCAGAAAATTTAGATTTACCACCATTTAGTTTTAAGGAATCAATAACTGCAATCATTTGGGCTTTTACCGAAATCTCTTGCCTTGCAACTCTTGTTGATAATGGTTTTTTCAATTGTTTACGACGCAGCAGCTTTTGAAAAGCACTTAGCATATCGTATACATTGACATTCATATCAAAGAGCGCAAGCTGTTCATCTGGAACAAAGCCCGTTAGATCGCTTGGTGTACGCGTAAATACTTGAGCACGATTTTCTTCTAGCTCCTTAAATTCTACGGCTGCTTCTTTATATTTTTTATATTCGATTAGTTTGGATACAAGCTCCTCACGTGGGTCAGGTCCATCTACCTCAAATTCCGCATCTTCCATTTCACCTTCATGTATAGGAAGAAGCATGCGGCTTTTAATGGCAAGTAGTGTTGCTGCCATCACCAAATATTCACTTGCTTCGTTTAACTCAAGTTCTTTCATAGTGTGTATATGATCAATATATTGTGCAGTTAGCTCTGCCATTGGAATATCATATATATCAATTTCCAAACGATGAATTAAGTGCAATAATAAATCAAGAGGTCCTGTAAAGGCATCTAATTTTACTTCATACATGTGTCAACCACCTGACGTTTGTTCGTTTTCTTTTATATATAAGAGTATGTGTACCTTATGTATTTTAAATCAAAAATTAGTAATAAGGAAAGAGGATTGTTATGCATCCATTGCTTCACCCATTATATGTAGATTTTTGTACATATTTTAATGGCAATCAAGATTATTTTGAGTGTCACGAAGTTTTAGAGGAATATTGGAAAATGTGTGCTCCTGGCGAAAAAGATCACCCACTGGTAGGATATGTCCAACTTGCAACTGGCATGTATCATTGGCGCCGAAACAATACAGCCGGTGCTTTGAAAATATTAAATAAGGCAAAGAAAAATTTCACACAGAATCAAACATCTCCTTTTTTTGAGTTCGTTGAGTTCGATGAATTATGTAATAACTGTGAAATCAGCTTGAAAGCTATTGAGAACGGTGAACCCTTTGAAGCATTTCAGCTTATGATAACAAACGAAACTCTTGCTTCACTAGTACAAAAACAAATAATAGAGCTGTCTCCATTACCCAAAGACTTTCTCCTTCATAAACATATGCTACGCGATCGTTCAGATATTCTTGAAGCACGCAATAATCGAAAACTTGCATTATCACAAAAAAGATTGAACAAAAAGTAATGAAAAAGAAGAAGAGGCTGACGCTATTTAGAATCGTCAACCTCTTCTACTATTGGTAAACATTTTTCTATAAAAGGTTTTGTATCTTCACTTGCATTGATTTCTTTAAATTGCCCTGTATTTAATAATGCCTTTAGCATCGTGATCGCTACACCCTCACCTCTATAGGAAGGGACAACTGTAATATGTTGAATTGTAGCAACTGAATCCTCTTCAATTATTCCCACAATGCCGATATATTCTTCATCTTTTTTCCATAAAAATAAATGCCAATTGTCTTTTTCTTCATAAGAATGAATTGTTTCCATTAAATGCTTTACGTCCTTCTCGGAAGGCATGAACGAAAGCAAGCCCATTGCTATTTTTTCAAAAGATTTTTTATAGCGTATTAACATGAATAACATTCCCTCGTTTTCTATCAGTACAACATCTTTAAATATACTACATGATTTGAAGAAAGGAATCAACTTTATTACCATTTATTAACAAATATATAAGATTCTATACTTTTTTATTCGACTGATGGTTTAGGAATTAAGAGAAAAATATAAATCAACGCCCAAATAATACTAATGACGATTAAGATTCCAAGAAGCCACCACTTTGATATCTTCATAAACTAGCTCACCCTCTTTTTAGAGATAGCGGGAGATCGTTTTGAATGATATTTTCGTAGCTTTCTCTATTAATAGCCAATTGATGTTGACCTTCTTCTACAAACACAACAGCTGGTCTAGGGATTCGGTTATAATTAGAAGCCATTGAATACCCATATGCACCCGTACAGAAGATAGCTAAAATATCACCAGGCTCTGTATTTTGTAATAAGGCGTCAACAATTAATTTATCACCAGATTCACATAGTTTTCCTGCAACTGTATAAGTATTCGTTTTTTCTTCATTTGCTTTATTAGCGACAACCGCCTCATATTTTGCATCATAAAGTGCAGGACGGATATTATCACTCATGCCGCCATCCACTGCTATGTATTCGCGTATATTCGGAACAGTTTTTTGTGAACCAACTGTATATAGAGATGTCCCTGCATCCCCTACAAGAGAACGTCCTGGTTCAATCCAAATTTCCGGCATCGTTAAGTTTAACTTACCAGCAAAGGCTTGTACTGTTTCAATCATCTCTTTTACATAATCTTGTGGTTCAAGAGGCTTGTCCTCTTCCGTATATCGAATTCCGAATCCGCCACCTAAATTTAATACTGTACAATGGAAATCAAATTCTTGCTTCCATTCACTGATTTTTTTCATTAATTTTTCGGCAGCTAGACTAAAACCATCAGTTTCAAAAATTTGAGAACCGATATGGCAATGTAATCCTAGGACATTTAGATACTCATGATCCTTCACTTTTAGAAATGCCTCGTCAGCTTGACCATTGTTTAGATCAAACCCGAATTTTGAATCTGCCTGTCCTGTTGTTATAAAGTCATGTGTATGTGCTTCAACACCTGGTGTCACACGAAGTAAAATTCTCATTGACTGCTGTTTAGCCTCTGAAATTTCTTTTAACTTCTCTATTTCATAAAAATTATCAACAACGATACATCCAACATTTGAATCAAATGCTAGTTCTAATTCAAAATAGGACTTGTTATTTCCATGGAAGTGTATTCTCTCAGATGGGAAACCTGCTTGAATAGCTGTATATAACTCTCCTCCAGAAACTACGTCTAGTGATAGATTTTCTTCTTTAGCAAGCTGGTAAATTGCTATACATGAAAAAGCCTTTGATGCATAGGCTACTTCTGCCTTCACACCTAAATTTTGAAATGTTTCGATAAATCCACGTGCACGGTCTCTGATCAGCTGTAAATCATAAACGAAAAGTGGAGTGCCATACTCTTTTGCAAGCGTTACTGTATCCACTCCACCGATCGTTAAGTGACCATTTTCATCTACTTTTTGAGTACCAAATAAATGCATGTCGCTTCTCCCTTCGTTGCGAGCGAAATGAGGAGAATATCCTCATTTTCACTTATTTTCCTTATGATGAACTTTATCATAGGTAGAATTTTAACGCAACGACACTTTATGCACGTTTTCGATGCTTTGATCCAACAATATACGGTCTTAATGCATCATCTGCCATTGGGAAACGAATAAATATACGCGCAAATGCTTTAGGGAAGAATGGCACAAGTGGCCACATATACGGCACAGTCATAGGCTTAAGTGCACATAGGTAGGAGAAAATAATCCATCCGGCTAAAAAGAACCCGCTCGGACCTGCTGCTACTGTCGCCAGTAGGATGAAGAATTGGAAATACTTCACTGCAGTACTTAGCTCGAAGGTTGGGATAGAGAATGAGAAAATCGCTGAAACAGCAGTGTAGAGGACAACTTCCGGAGAGAATAATCCTACGTCAATTGCGATTTGTCCAATAATAATCCCGGCTACTAACCCCATGGCGGTCGATAGCGGCGTCGGAGTATGGATGGCTGCTATTCGCAAATATTCTAAGCCTAAATGGGCTATGATGATTTGTAAAAATAACGGGATTTCTGATTCCTCTTTTGCACCTATAAAGTCAAGTGCCTCAGGTAAATATTGTTCATTGGTGGCTAGTAAATACCAAATCGGTAACAACGTTAAACTGAAAAATGCTGCAAAATATCTTAAAAATCGGAAGGTCGTCCCAATTAGTGGCGCCTGGCGATACTCTTCAGCATGCTGCAGTAAATGGAACATGGAAATCGGCATAAGCATTACAGAAGGTGACGTATCCACAACTATGGCAATATGCCCCTCAAGTAAATGCGCCGCAACAATATCCGGCCGTTCTGTGTAACGAACAAATGGGAGAGGATGGAATTTCTGCTTGAACAGCCATTCCTCCAAGGATTTATCCGCCATGGTCAGCCCGTCATGCTTTATTTCCTTCAGCCTCTTGTGAAGCCAGTCTAAATGCTTCGGATTCACGAGATCCTTCATATAGGTTATCGCAATATCTGTCTGACCAAGAGTCGATACTTTGTGCAGCTCGAAACGTAATTGAGGAGCACGTATTCGACGACGAATTAACGCAGTATTTAACATAATGTTTTCTGCAAAGCCATCACGTGATCCTCGAATTACTTTTTCGTTGTCTGGCTCATCTGGCTGGCGACCAGGATAGCTTCTTAACTCCATTAAATAGCCATAGCCATTCTCTGTAATAAAGCCAACCTGCCCACTTAGTACACCTAAGATAAATTCATCTTTATCCTTTGGCTCTGATTTCCCATAAAAATTAAAATGGTCATCAAAGTACTGCGCCTCATCCTTTTTCTCAATATCATGCTGATTTTCAAGCTCATACGTATGAGTGAAGAGAGGCGTCAGCTGAACCGTAAGTGTAGCACCATCCACAAGCCCACTAATATAAACACAAAGTACTGGTAAAGTCCTTACATGAAGGTCTTTAATACATACATCAAAGGATTCATCTTTTCCAAATTTGCTGTACAAAAAATCCTTTGCTTCATCAATTGATGAAAAAACTTGATTACTCATTTACTCACCGTCTTTTTAGTAGTTCGTGATGAATTGGTTTCCATCCAAGATTTAAGTTGCGCCAAAATCTTCTTTTCTAACCGCGAAACTTGAACTTGAGATATCCCTAACCTTTCTGCAATATCGGTTTGAGTTAAATCTAAGTAATACCGTAAATAAATTATGGACTGCTCTCGCTTGTCCAGCTTAGTCAGAACTTCCTTTAATGGAATATATTGAAAAGGAAGCTCCGATTTTTCGTCCTTCATTTGATCCATTAACGTTATGGAATCGCCTTCACTCTCGAATAACTGTTCATGCAAGGAAGCTGGATCACGCATTGCATCTGTAGCTACAAGCACTTCATCCTGCGATACCCCTAACATAGCAGCAAGCTCAGAAATAGAAGGTGGCTTTTCATTGGTCTTTAAATATTCATCAGTTGCATGTCGAATTTTATAGTTAAGCTCGCGTATCGATCTGCTCACCTTCACCATGCCATCATCTCTTAAAAAGCGTTGGATTTCTCCAATAATCATCGGAACAGCATAGGTTGAAAATTTCACATCATAGGATAGATCAAATTTATCAACAGATTTCATCAATCCGATACAACCAATTTGAAACAAATCTTCAAGCTCTACTCCACGAGAAGCAAAACGTTGAACAATCGACCAAACGAGCCGAGTATTGCCTTCAATCATTTGTTTTCTTGCTTCTACATCACCCGTTTGCGCTTTTTCAATCAGCCCACGCATTTCTTCTTGTGTCAACAAAACATTATTGGACGGCTGTTCGATTGTCCTCATCCCCCTAACTTCTATCAAATACCACCGTATTTGCGTCCACATAAAATTGATAGTTTCTTTCCAATTGTCAAAAACCAATAAGCTGTTATAACCATTTAAGTGACGACTATCTGCTTAGATAAAAAGCTACTCTATGAGATTTGAGGCATCTTTACTGAATAAAATTTTTTTGAAAAGGTAATCACAGTTCCGACATTCGGCTCTGATTCCACCTGTAGATTGTCTGCAAAGCTCTCCATAATCGTAAAGCCCATTCCAGAACGCTCCATTTCTGCCTTAGATGTAAATAAAGGCTCCATTGCTTTTTTTACATCAAAAATCCCTTTTCCGTTATCCTTCACAGCGACAGATACTAAATCTCCATCTCTCACTGCATGAACAGTAACGATTCCTTTACCATCTTCGTCATATCCATGAATAATTGCATTGGATACAGCTTCTGAAACGATTGTTTTAAATTCTGAAAGCTCGTCAATGGTTGGGTCAAGTTGAGCAACAAAACTAGTAATTGCCATTCTCGCCAGACTTTCATTATCACTAACTGCTACAAATGAAAGCGTCATTTCGTTATCCATTCACAATCCCCCTTGCGTGTAAAATTGCATCTGCTTCTGTATCCTCCATCATGAAAGAGGCTAAACCTGAAAATTGAAAGATTTTTTTCATTGTATTTGACGGATTTAAGATAATGGTTTGTCCATTAACAGCACTTAACTCTCGCATACGTCCTAAAATCAAACCGATTCCTGAACTATCCATAAAGTTCAGTCTTTCTAGATTCCAAATAATCGTACTCAAATTCCCTTGCATTATCGTTTTCGATATGTGTGCGCGAATTTTTTCCGTTTCGTGGTGATCCAGTTCACCAAAGAGCCTGATGACTGCAATATCATTTAAGTGCATATTAATTTCATAGTTCATTTTGATAATTCGCCTCCTCTTTAGTTAGCATTATTCCACATTTTCTCGTCATATCCTTTATTCCTGACAAGACTAGAAGAATTTCGCTGAAACTAGTGAAAATACGACAAATTAATAAGCAGAATCAGGAGATATTCGGCCAAATTCCTTCACACCAGAACGCCTTGGAATCGAGTGCTGATTTTACTTTTAGATCCTTCACGTTCTTACTTGGTTTAGTCCATTCCTTTAGATGCAAATGGAGGTTTCTCTCGCAAGCTCTCAGTGGTGTTCAAAGTGTTGCAATATGCTAAAAAATTAGTAACCGGGCAAATCGAGTAGGTTGTTCTACACAATCAGCCAAAGCTGCTTCAATTCAAATAAGAAAGCTAAACTTTTCATGACTTAAAAAAGCATTGCTTTACCAAAATTAAGTATGGTAAAAAAAGTTTTATTTTAAACGTAAAAAATGGCTGCAACACCAACTTTTGTCACAGCCATTTTTCTATCGGTTATTTGAAGCAGTGAATATAGGAGTGATTCACTGTAGCGACACAAATTTTCTACAGTAGAAAATCACAGGAATCTATTAATAGTAGAATAAAAATTCACACAAATACCATTGTGGGCAGGAGTTAGAGGAAATATTCAGGGGTACGCGAGAAATTTTCTGGATTTGTAAGGGTGCGGGTGCGGGTGCGGGCGCGGGTTCGGGTTCGGGTTCGGGTTCGGGTTCGCGTTCGGGTTCGGGTTCGGGTTCGCGTTATGAATGCCACTTCTCTTGTTCTCTCCTGTGAAAGTGGCTTTCATTCCTCTTATGAAAGACACTTTTCAATGTAGCTCCTTCTAAAGTGGCTTTCATCGCTCTTATGAAAGACATTTTTCACCTTAGCTCCTTCTAAATTGTCTGTCATCGCTCTTATGAAAGACACTTTTCAATGTAGCTACTTCTAAATTGTCTGTCATCACTCTTATGAAAGACATTTTTCAACGGAACTTTTACTAAAGTGGCGTTCATTCCCACCATGATCGCCGCTTCACTCCCAATCTCGTGTCATAATGTCTTTCATTCCTCCCCGCAATCTATTTTCACCAAATTTAAGAATTCCCTCAATAAAAAAAGCGCACCCCCTAGCTTGTTTTATCCACAAGCTAGGGGGTGCACTCTATCCTATTTTCATTCCAGTACCAATCTTAGCCCCACTCAGCTCAGCACATTCCCTGAACGCAAAATGCTTACAGCCGATACAGGCCTCACGATCTAGGCAGCTGATGGAACGATTGATGGCTTCACCTGTGTGAGAGTAGAAATTTGCATTCCCTATTTCTTCGGTTAGGCCGCTTTGATCCAATATTTTCTTTAAGCCAGGCTGGACGCCTGTAACTAATACCTTGCAGCCTCGACCTTTGAAATCTTGTAAAATATTTCGGAAGTATTCCTCGCCTGTCGTATCGAGGAAAGGAACTTTACCTAATCGCAATATTAAGACTTTGGGCTTTGCATGGATTGTTGATAGAATCGATTGCTCAAATGTTTGTGCTGCTCCAAAGAATAGCGGTCCTTCTACTGTGAAGATACTCACCTGTGGACAATCATGGCTAGAACTTACGACATGAGGATTTACTTTCCCTTCACTATCTGGAAGCACTTTCGACACAGCCAGCATTTCACTCATTCGTTTAGCAAACAAAACAATCGCCAGTATTAGCCCAGCTGCAACCGCCACTGTTAAACTGGTGAAAACCGTTAATAGAAACGTTGTTGCTAATACTAATGAATCTCCTGATTTCATTTTCAGGATATGAGCAAAATGCTTTCGTTCGCTCATATTCCAAGCGACTATCATCAAGACCGGCGCCAATGCTGCAAGTGGAATATGTACAGCAAACGGTGCTAAAACGAGTAAAGTTAGCAAAACAAAAACACCGTGAATAATGCCGGACATTGGTGAGACTGCACCTGATTTAATATTCGTTGCTGTTCTTGCAATGGCACCTGTAGCAGGAATTCCCCCAAAAAGTGGTGTGACGATATTGGCAATCCCTTGCCCTATCAGTTCTTTATTGCTATTATGCTTACTATTTGTCATACCATCAGCAACAACTGCTGACAGAAGAGATTCTATTCCTCCGAGCATGGCGATGACAAATGCAGGTCCCAGTAGCATCATAATTTTATCTAACGTGATTTCTGGAATACCAAACTCCGGCAATTGATTTGGTATGGCCCCATATGTCGAGCCAATCGTTGCAACATGCCCGCTTAAGAAAAGAGCTGTTACAGCAGATGAAACAACGATACCGACTAATGCACCTGGCACCTTTGGCAGTGCTTTCGGTGTCACAAGCATAACCACAAAACAAATCGCTGCAACCAATATGCTATAGCCATTAATCCTATAGAGGTGGCCGCCAATTTCTTTCATATTATCTATAAATCTTTCATGCTGTTCAATTTCTCTCAAGCCTAGGAAATTAGCAATTTGACCTGTAAAAATAATCACGGCGATTCCGGCAGTAAAGCCGATTGTTACTGGTCTGGGAATGTATTTTATAAGGGCGCCTAATTTAAACAGTCCCATTAAAACAAGCATGATTCCTGCCATTAATCCGGCAAGCAACAAATTCTCGTACCCATAAGAAATAACTATACCTAAAAGAATCGGTACAAACGCACCAGTCGGACCACCTATTTGGTATTTTGACCCACCTAATAAAGAAATTAAAATTCCGGCGATTATTGCGGTATAGATACCGTATTCGGGTTTCACTCCTGATGCAATTGCAAAAGACATTGCTAGAGGAACAGCCACTATTCCGACAATCGTTCCGGATAATAAGTCCTTTTTAAAATGGTTAAGCGAATACCCTTCAAATCTTCCATTTCCAAGCTTACTCATTTTATCCCTTCTTCAATTAAAATTTCCGAACACATTTAACAATAAATTAGTACGAACGACCCCTATTTTAACATAATTAATGATTAATGGATATGAAAGATTTTCACAAAAAAAAGCCAGCAGCACATTTTTATGCTACTAGCTTTATTAGGAATAGAATTTACCGATTAATTAGTAATGACTTGTTTAATTAATGTTGGAGCTTCTACTTTTTCTTTTGATACTAAAATATGTTGATATAGCTTTGCTTTTACTTCTGAAATGTCTTCAGAATTTGAGTGAATTGTTACAAGAGACTCGCCTTCTGCAACTTTGTCTCCAACTTTTTTCTGAAGGACAAGTCCAACAGATAAGTCAATTGTTGATTCCTTCGTTGCACGACCAGCTCCTAAAAGCATCGCCGCCACACCAACATCATCAGCTTCAATCTTAGCAATATAGCCAGATTCAAGTGCAGGCAGTTCAATTTGATATTTTGCTTTAGGTAATAAAGACGGGTTATCTACAACGGACGCGTCTCCACCCTGGGCCACGATGAATTTCTTAAATACTTCAAGTGCCTGACCGTTTGCAATCACTTCTTGAAGCTGTTTACGAGCCTCTTCAATCGTTGCTGCTTTACCACCTAAAACCACCATTTGAGAGCCTAGTGTATAGCATAGCTCCATTAAATCCTCAGGACCTTGACCATTTAACGTATCAATTGCCTCTTGAACCTCAAGAGCGTTCCCGATTGCAAAGCCTAGTGGCTGACTCATATCAGAGATAATCGCCATTGTATTACGGCCAACATTGTTACCGATTTGAACCATTGCATCAGCAAGGCTTTGTGCATCCTCAAACGTTTTCATGAAGGCACCATCGCCAGTTTTAACATCAAGAACGATTGCATCAGCACCAGCAGCGATTTTCTTAGACATAATCGAGCTTGCGATTAATGGAATACTTGGGACCGTTCCAGTTACATCACGTAAAGCATACAGCTTTTTGTCGGCTGGAGTTAGGTTTCCACTTTGACCAATAACAGCTGTTCCGATGTCATTAACCTGCTTCATAAATTGGTCAGTTGTTAGTTCTACATGGAAGCCTTGAATTGCTTCTAATTTATCGATTGTTCCACCTGTATGACCAAGGCCACGCCCGCTCATTTTCGCAACTGGAACACCACAAGCTGCAACCATTGCTGCTAAAGAAAGTGTAGTTGTATCACCTACACCGCCTGTCGAGTGCTTATCTACTTTAATTCCTTCGATACCAGATAAATCGATTTGATCTCCTGATTCAACCATAGCCATAGTTAAATCAGCTCTTTCACGATCATTCATATCCTGGAAATAAATAGCCATCATTAAGCTACTTACTTGATAATCAGGAATTGAACCTTCTGTATAGCCTTGAATGAAGAAACGAATCTCTTCAGTTGTTAACTCTTCACCATTTCGTTTTTTCTCAATAATATCGACCATTCTCATGTGAATGTGCCCCCTACTTTAAATTTGATAAGAAACTTGTGCCAAATTGAGGTGCTTCGACTTTAAAGTTTTCAGCAATTGTAGCTGCAATATCTGCAAACGTTTGACGTAATGGCAGCTCGCTACCTTTTTCAAATCTTGGAGAATATACAATTAACGGCACATATTCACGTGTATGATCTGTTCCAGGGAAAGTCGGATCGTTCCCATGGTCTGCTGTAATGATTAAAAGATCCTCTTCATTTAAAGCCGTTAACACTTCAGGTAAACGACGGTCAAACTCTTCTAGTGCTTCCCCGTAGCCAATTGGATCGCGACGGTGTCCGAAGTTAGCATCAAAATCAACAAGATTTAAAAAGCTGATACCATGGAAATCTCGTCGAACGACTTCTGCAAATTTGTCCATTCCGTCTGTGTTATCCTTTGTACGGATACTTTCAGTTACCCCTTCACCGTTGAAGATATCTGAAATTTTCCCGATAGCAATCACATCAAGATTTGCATCCTGTAATTCGTTCATTGTTGTACGTTCAAATGGTTTTAGTGCATAGTCATGACGATTTGAAGTACGTGTGAAGTTCCTTGGAGTTCCAACGAATGGTCGAGCAATTACACGGCCAACTAAAAATTCAGGGTCAAGTGTTAGCTCACGAGCAATCTCACAGATTTTATAAAGCTCATCTAAAGGAACGATTTCCTCATGAGCAGCAATTTGTAGTACTGGGTCAGCAGATGTATAAACGATAATTGCACCTGTTTCCATATGCTCTGGACCTAGCTCATCAATAATACCCGTTCCACTTGCAGGGATATTTCCGATTACTTTACGTCCAGTTTTTTCTTCTAATTTTTGAATAAGCTCAGCAGGGAATCCTTCTGGGTAAACTTTAAACGGTTTGTCAATGTTTAAGCCCATGATTTCCCAGTGTCCTGTCATTGTATCTTTCCCGACAGAAGCTTCCTGCATCATACCGTAGTACGCTTTTGGCTCAGTCACTTTTTCAATACCCTTAATTTCACGAATATTTGAAAGGCCAAGATCCCCAAGATTTGGCATTGTTAGCCCTTTCATTTCTTCAGCGATATGTCCTAGAGTATCAGCACCCACATCCCCAAATTTTTGAGCATCAGGGGCTTCGCCAATCCCAACTGAGTCCATTACAACAACATGTATTTTTTTATACGGTTTCATAATATATGTCCTCCTCTTTCAACCAACTCCGAAGAAAATGAGCAGTTTTACGCCTACACATTATTCCCCTAAAGTTCAGGTCAACACGTGTTCACTGTACAAAGCTACCAACAATTTCGTTTTGCTGATAGCTTTGGTTTCTTTTACATTTCTTGAATGAAATTTCCACACCTTATATATTAAACAAAGGTCAGACATCTTACAAATATATTTTTCTTTCTTTTTGATAAAGTTGCAATTCAGATGAGGAAAATAGTTAGGCTACCCTATGCTCTGGGATGAAATTGCTTATAAACCTCTGAAAGTCTTGATTTACTAATATGTGTATAAATTTGTGTAGTTGAAATATCTGCATGGCCAAGCATTTCCTGTACTGCTCGCAAATCCGCCCCATTCTCGATTAAATGTGTCGCAAAGCTATGACGTAATGTATGAGGCGTAATTTCTTTTTGTATATCTGCTTTAGTAGCATGCTCTTTTAATAATTTCCAACAACCCTGTCTTGTTAAACGTTTTCCTCGTTGATTTATAAAAAATGCATCGGTTTTTGGATAATTGCCCTGTAATTTTGAGCGGGCATTTTGCAAATAGGCATCAATCGCAGAAATGGCACTCTTCCCAAGAGGCACAATTCGCTCTTTACCACCCTTCCCGAATACACGAACGAAGCCCATTGTTAGGTGAACATCCTCTAGATTTAAGCCAATAAGCTCGCTAATACGCATTCCTGACCCATAAAGCAGCTCCAGCATCGCTACATCCCGAACACCCTGTGGCTTACTTCGATTTGGCGCTCCAATTAACATATCAATTTCTTCTATTGATAATATCTTTGGCAGCTTCTGTTCAATTTGCGGCATTTCCAAATGAATCGTCGGATCCGTTTCTGTTAGTTTTTCCCGCAGCAAAAATTGGTGGAAAGAACGAATAGACGAAATATGTCGTGCAATCGTTCTTGCCGAAATCCCTTGAGTTCTTAATGCCTCAAGGCGTAGTAATATATGTGTCCGTTCGATTTGCTTTAAATTTGATAGCTGTACTTCTTTATGTAAATACTCCACATAGCCTTCAAGATCTCGGCGATAAGACGATAACGTATTCGCTGACAGCTGTCGCTCCACCTGTAAAAAATGTAAATAATCCAAAATTGCTTCCTTCGCATCCCGCATAAAAATCACCTATCCTTCTACCTCTAACTATAGATATATTTCCAAAACTCCACAAGCAATCAATAGCCCGTGAATTGTATGAGAATTGTATGTGTGCCCGGTCCCTAGTGTATTCTGAATTGTTCTTGAATTGTTTGTGTACCTGATCCCTAGACTATTCTGAATTGTTCTTGAGTTGTGTGTGTACCTGGCACCCGGACTATTCTGAATTGTTCTTGAGTTGTTTGTGTACCTGGTACACACACAACTCCCCCATCCCCGCACAAAATTAAAAGGATGTACATTCGCGCTTAATACGAATTGTACATCCTTTAATTATTGATCTTCTTGTTTATCATGACATCTGTGGCAGATACCATGGAATGTTAAACGGTGGTCCTTGATAATAAAGTTCCAGCGTTTTTCAACAATGCCTTCAACATCTTCAAGCAAATCTTCTTGAATTTCGTCTACTGCCCCACATTCAATACAGACAAGGTGATGATGGAAGTGCTTTGCGCCTTCTTGTCGAAGGTCATAACGGGATACCCCATCGCCAAAATTAATTTTATCGACAATTTTCAATTCAGTTAATAATTCTAAAGTTCGATAAACTGTTGCGAGCCCGATTTCTGGTGCTTTGTCTTTTACTAATAAATAGACATCCTCAGCACTCAAATGGTCTTCTTCATGTTCTAATAGCACTGCAACTGTCGCTTCACGCTGTGGCGTCAGTTTATAGCCAGCACTATGCAATTGCTTTTTTATACGATCAATACGGCTTTCCATACGACGCCCTCCTAAACTCATTCTATTATAACAAATGAGTAAAAGCTATTACAAGAGAGGGATGAATTATTCATGCAAACAAACGAAACGAGCATTTTCGTGCACTATTAACCGCCAGTTCGGTACGAATCTACTAAAATTTGTTTATAGGACTTGTCAAAGTTTAGGTAGAATATATGAGATTGACACAATTTCACCTACACAAATGACGGATAGTGTTATCAAAACTGTAACAAATAGTCTCTGTGAAAAGACATATTTCTTGTTTGGGCCTACTTTTTTAGCTGCGTAAACGGAGCAAAGCATAAAGAGCAGGAAGCAATAAATCAATTGAAACGGAAACCACCAAATACTATACACTAGCAGCGATTCCTGCTGTGTTAATAGAAACACCGAGCTAAATCCAAAGAAAGTAATTTTTACGCCAACAACTAATTTTGCTAGGACATGTAAATAGGGATGAGTTGCAAAAAATAACACCAGCACCATCCAGGCAATAAGCGGTACAATCGTTCCCCAAATCGATATATCTGTTATATCAAGTACTCTTGGATCAATAAAGCTTATTAATTTCATGGACTTGTCCAATGGAAACACTTGAAAACAGATGACACCACTGACAAAGCTGATTGCTAGAATGATAGCGTATTGGATAAATAAGACCGAACGAAACATAAGCATTCTCCTTTCGTTGTTACAGCTTATGCTCGTTCTCTATCATTATTACTCTTTAAATAGTTTAGATTTTTAATGGAATCTATCATATTTTCTAACCAAACTTTTATACTTCTTTTATGTCTTTTATTTACAAAAAATCACTACTTCTACTGATTTGCTTTCATCCAAAGGGCAGCAAAAGCTGTTTTTGCATCAAAAATTCCTTGCTCTTTCACCATTTTCTCTGCTTCTTCTACCGTTACTTCTAATAGTTCCACAAATTCATCCTCATCAAGCTCTGCTTTTGCCTCTATTTTATATAAATCTTGGGCAACAAACAAATGAATCACTTCATCAGCAAAGCCAGGCGACGTTGCAAAGGTTTGTAAATACGTTAGACTATGACAGCCATAGCCTGTTTCTTCCTCTAATTCTCGTCTTGCTGTATGCTCCGGGGCCTCCCCTGGCTCTAACTTACCAGCTGGAATCTCAATAATCGATCTCTCAAGGGCTTTACGATATTGCTCCACCAGTACGAGTTTACCTTCAGCTGTAATCGCTATGACTGCAACTGCTCCCGGATGGGTGACAATCTCCCTTTTTGATTCCTTCCCATTTGGCAATAAAACATCATCGACCTTCAATGAAATAACCTTACCTGCATAGATTGGAGTTGAATGTAGTGATTTTTCCTCAAATTTCTTCATTTCAAATGCCCTCGCTTGTCGTATTTATTGTTTTCATTGTACCATTAGTGAAGAATTTCTTTGAAGGAAAGAGGGTTGTGTAATGAAAAAAAGAACGCTTGGAAACAGTGATATTGAAATTTCAGAAATCAGTTTAGGCTGCATGTCCCTTCCAACCTCATTAGCTGACGCAAAACCAATTGTAGAAACAGCCCTTGAATCAGGGGTTAACTATTTCGATACTGCAGACCTTTACGACAAAGGGATAAACGAAGAAATTGTTGGAGAGCTTTTAAAATCTCACCGTCACGATATCGTACTTGCAACGAAAGTCGGAAACCGTTGGAATACTGGCGAAGATGGCTGGCATTGGGATCCATCCCCTGCACATATTGAAAACGCCGTGAAAATGAGCTTAAAGCGGCTGAAAACGGACTATATTGATGTCTATCAACTACATGGTGGAACTATTGATGACCCTTGGGATGAAATTATTTCAACCTTTGAGCAGCTGAAAAAAGAAGGCTATATTAGACAATACGGCATCTCCTCTATTCGTCCAAACGTGTTTAGATCCTTCCTAGAACGCAGCCATGGTATATCCAATATGATGCAATATAGCATTTTAGATCGCCGCGCAGAAGAATGGTTTGACGAAATTTCAGAAACGTATGCATCGGTTGTGACTCGAGGCTCCATTGCAAAGGGTTTATTAACAAATGAGTGGCAAAAACGACTAGAAAACTCAAATGGCTATCAAACCTACTCTAAGGAAGAATTACAAAAGACATTAACAGAATTGCAGGATGCTTACGAGGATATTCATGCACTTAGCATCGCTTACAATTTAAGCCACCCAGCTATCGCATCAACTGTAATTGGAGCTAGCTCAAAGCAGCAATTCCTGGATAATCTGAAGGCCTACGAAAATTCACAAACAATAAAAGACTTTTCACCAATTGACCAAATTACTAAGAAAGAAGTTTATTCTGAGCACCGATGAAAAAATATCTCTTCATAATTATTGCCGTATTAATTTTATTATTTTGTGTATCGAGTATGACCTACGAACAGCAAACAATCGTACCAACCTTACAGGAAACGTTAGGCAACCAACCTTTCTATAATCTATTGAGCAAGATTGAAGTAACTTATTGGGGGAAAACCATTTCAGTTGAAACTCGTGGCTATTACTATTTCATCGAATTCCTAGTTCGAAAAGGACTGCATTTTGTCGGCTATGGCTGTATTGCCATTCTATTTTATTTAATGTATCGCAAGTTCAAAGTGCAATTTTCAGTAATTTGCGCGCTTCTGTCTACATTTATAGTTGCTTCCCTTGACGAATTCCGACAAACCTTTGTCGCTGGAAGAACAGGTATTTTCGACGATGTAATCCTTGATACTGCCGGGGCAATTACGTTTCTCATTGTCTTTAAGATTGGATATGTCCTCTATCAAAAAATAAAAAGTCCCTCATTAAGAACTAATAGTGCGAGCGATTAGAGAATGTAACATTTCTATGTTATGTTCTCTTTTTTGTTCAATCTCATTATTTTGTCATTTTTCTTAACAATCTTATTTTTGCTAAACTACTAGACCGTCTTTACTTTTTTGATATAATGACACATATCAGCAGGTTGCTGATCGCTCTACTAGGACGTTTCATATATAGAGTTCAGTAGAGACAAATTTAATAGCGGTGATTGCTATGGGATGACTATAGCAGGAGCAATTTCTGGAGAGATCGCATTATTTTGCGACGCCGAAGGGTTCACAATCTCAGGCAAAAGGACAGAAAAGGTAACAACATAGAAACAGGATTATTCTTATTTGTAGAATAATGCTTTTTACTATTTTCTTTTTGTTATTTTTTTAATGTCATGAGATGGGAGAACTATTTTCCTATCTCATTTTTTATTTTTCAGCTATTGTTTTAAATGATTTCGATGCTTGTTTAGGGATTTAACGGATATATCACAAAAGCTGACGGATAATTCTCCGATGAACTACAAATCTAATATTCGCTTCCCTACTCGCATGCTTCGAAACCAAAGGCATTACCGCTCACTTTATAGGGGGCAAAAAAATGGAAGAACAGCAAGAACTAAAAAGAGATTTAAAAAACCGCCATGTACAGCTAATCGCAATCGGTGGCACAATCGGAACTGGCCTATTTTTAGGCTCCGGGAAAGCAATTGAAAAGGCTGGCCCATCCATCCTTCTCGTGTACTTAATCATCGGGATATCACTCTTCTTTGTCATGCGAGCCTTAGGAGAATTACTGCTTTCAAATGCTGGCTATCAATCATTCACCGACTTTGCAGCAGTATACATTGGACCATGGGCTGGCTATATTACAGGGTGGACATACTGGTTTTGCTGGATAATGACGGCCATGGCTGACATCATTGCAGTTGGCTTATATGTAAGATACTGGTTCGACATCCCGCAATGGGTTCCAGCAATCATTTGTTTAATCATCCTACTAGGCTTGAATTTACTAACCGTAAAGCTATTTGGCGAATTAGAGTTTTGGTTTTCATTGATTAAAGTCATTACAATCATTGCCCTTATCGTAATCGGAATTATCCTATTAGTTATCGGCTTCAAAACTGACACAGGAACCGTTTCCGTCACCAATCTATGGGAGCATGGCGGCTTCTTCCCGAACGGATTTACCGGATTTTTATTTGCATTCCAAATGGTTGTGTTCTCCTTTGTTGGGGTTGAATTAGTCGGTGTTTCTGCAGCTGAAACAGCAAATCCTAAAAAGAATATTCCATCTGCGATCAATAAAATCCCAATTAGAATCTTACTGTTTTACGTAGGGGCTATTTTTATCATCCTATGTATCAAGCCATGGACCGAGCTAAGTGCCACTAGTAGCCCATTTGTTCAGATTTTCGCACTTGTCGGAATTCCTATTGCTGCAGCCCTTATTAACTTTGTTGTGTTAACTTCAGCCGCATCTGCCGGAAACAGTGGCTTATTCTCAACTAGCCGCATTCTATTTAACTTAAGCAATAATAAGCAAGCCGCAAAACCATTAGGAAAATTAAATAAAAACGCAGTCCCGTCAAATGCACTTTTCCTATCTGCCATTGTTGTGTCAATCGGTGCCCTTTTAAGCTATGCGATTCCTGACTCAGCTTTTAGCATCGTAACGACAATCAGTGCGATTTGTTTCATCTGGGTGTGGAGCATTATTCTGATATCACATATTCGCTACAAAAAAATCCGCCCAGATTTACACAGAAACTCGATTTTCAAGGCGCCACTCACACCGTTTATTAACTATGCTGTATTAACGTTATTTGTTGCAGTTCTTGTAATCATGTTTATTGCAGAAGAAACTAGAACAGCACTACTCCTAACCCCAGTGTGGTTTATCGTTCTTATCATTACGTACTCAATACGAAAAAGGAAATAATAAAAGAAGCAGCACTCATTCGTTCAAATAAAATGAGTGCTGCTTTTCCTTTAAAACTTCGAGCCCTGATCGCCGTACTTATCTAATAGCTCTTCAAAGCTCATATTTTTCTCTCTTTGCTTACGCTCGAACACAAGTCTAGCTTGACGTTCCTCTTCCTTTGCCTGTTCTTCGGCAACTAAGCTTTTTTTCGCTGCTTTTAGCTTTGCTAGAACATCGCCATTTAGTTGGTCCTGTAAAGTTAAACCTTCATCAGTTTTCACAGCCTGATTTTGTTTTTGACCGCCCTGGCTCTGATTTTGACCTTGCTTTCTCTTTTTCCCCATCTATAATCACCTACTTGAATTTCCAAATTCCACTTTATTTTAACACGATTTACTGGAAAACACGATTTTCCAGTAATGAGAAATCTCATTTCTTACTCCTTTTCATGACATTTCACAACACTCCCAATTTTAGAAATCTAGTATTTAACTAATAGTCAATCCAAGCAACTATTTTTCAATCTATTTTCATAAAAACTTATAATATAAGCTTTTTTATGTGTAAAATAGAAAAATAGATTCATAGTCCAGATATTTACGTCTTAACTATTAGTTCGCCAACTAAAAATCAAGAATTGAGGGTTTAGAGATGGAAAATTGGTTGAAATTTCTTTCGGCAGGCGTTACTTCACAAATTTTAGAAACAGCCTTTCAATGGTTTGTCGTCGTCGATCGAGATGCAAAAATCATTTATATAAACGATGAATATTGTAATTTCCTTGAAGTATGCCGTGAAGAAGCTATTGGCAAGCATGTTGCAGATGTCATTGAAAATAGTGAAATGCATCTTGTAATGGAGCGAGGTACTGCAGAAATTGCCGCACCACACTACATTAAAGGCACTTATATGCTCGCAAACCGTGTGCCGATTGTCATAGATGGTGAAATTATTGGTGCATTTGGGAGTGTAATCTTCCGTGACATGAATGATTGGAAAAAACTAAGCTCACATGTACGTAAAACGATGGATCAAATCGAGACAAATATGAACCAATACCGTGAATCCTTTTACAACTTTGCTGATATTAAAGGCATTTCTCAATCGATTAGGAAAATCAAAGAATCAATAACAACCATTGCTCCAACTAAATTGCCTGTGTTAATAGAAGGTGAAATGGGAACAGGAAAAGAAATGTTTGCCCAAAGTATCCATGGTTTATCGAATCGAGCAGACAAGTATTTTGTCAAATTGAATTGTTCAACCATTCCAAAAGAATTACTCGAAGAAGAGATATTTGGGAAATGGTCGCGTAATCAGGTGGTTAAAAAAGGACGCATTCAACGTGCAGAAGGTGGTACACTTTTCATACAGGAAATTAACGAGTTACCCATTACATTACAGGCAAAATTATTGAAAGTATTACAAGATCAAAAAGTACAACCCTTTGGGACTGATGAAGAAATTTCAGTTGATGTACGATTTATATTGAGCTCGAACGTTTCTCTAGCAGAAATGGTGAAAAATAAACTCTTTCGCGAAGATTTATTCTATAAAATTCAATCTATTACATTACAAATACCCCCTCTCCGCGAACGTATTGAAGATTTACCTGAGCTGATACAGACATTTTTGAGTAAATATAGCGTTGAGGCAGGTCGGCGTGGTATTAAAATCGACCGTAAAGCTTTGTGGAATTTACAACAATATAACTGGCCAGGTAATGTCAGAGAACTGCAGAATGTGTTGCAAGCTATTATACACTTAGCTGAAGGCCATCAGATTACCGTGGATGTCCTTCCGTTACATATTCGCCGTCAAAAGCCAACATTCTCAAAGAGCAATGGCACGTTAGAGGAGATACTTTTTCAAGTTGAAAGACAAATTTTACACGATCACTTAGAGCAAGAAAAGGACAAAATGAAGATTGCCCAAAAGCTAGGTATTAGTCGTTCTACTCTTTATGAAAAAATTAAAAAACACAACTTATGACCTAAAATCCGAAACGTTGGACATTTGTCCAGAATTTCGGATTTTTTCACCCCATTAACTACCACCTTTTCCACTTAACTCATTTCGAAAATTCCATTTTTCCGGAAAACCATTCCCACCTTGGCTGTCACAACTTTGACACATCCCCATTGCGCATGCAAAAATATTCTGCTTTAATACAAATTATAGCGCTTTCATACTTATTTTTTTGTAAGCTTAGAATTTTAGAAGGAGGTTGTGTGTGATGAAACAACTATTCGCTACTGCAGAAGAAGCAGTAAAGAGGATTCAAGATGGATCTACTATAATGGTAGGCGGATTCGGCTTAGTCGGGATTCCAGAGCAATTGATTCTTGCACTTGTCAAAAAAGGAGTTAAAGATTTAACCATTATTTCGAATAACTGCGGCGTCGATGATTGGGGGCTAGGGTTACTATTAAAAAATAAACAGATTAAAAAAATGATAGGCTCCTATGTAGGAGAAAACAAGGAATTTGAGCGTCAGGTGCTTGCAGGTGAAATTGAAGTTGAATTAACACCACAAGGAACACTTGCAGAACGAATTCGTGCTGGTGGCGCAGGTATTCCAGCCTTTTATACTCCAGCAGGCGTAGGTACAGTCGTAGCTGAAGGAAAAGAAACACGTATTTTCAATGACAAAGAATACGTTTTAGAAACAGCATTAGTTGCAGATTTCGCAATTATCCGTGCTGTTAAAGCAGATTATTTCGGTAATTTAATCTACAACAAGACAGCCCAAAACTTTAATCCGATGATGGCAGCAGCTGGTAAATTTACAATTGCTGAAGTTGAAGAAATCGTTGAAGTCGGCACTATTGAACCAGGCGAAGTACAAACACCAAGCATTTACGTACAGGGACTACTACAAGCACAGCAAGAAAAACGAATTGAACGATTAACAATACGTCAAGTTTAGAGGAGGATTAGACATGTCATTATCGATAAGAGACCGGATTGCCATTCGGGCTGAAAAAGAAATTCAAGACGGTAATTACGTCAATCTCGGGATTGGAATGCCTACTTTGGTAGCGAATCATATATCACCAAATAAAACTGTCATATTACAATCCGAAAACGGTTTACTTGGCATAGGACCTTACCCTACTCCACTTGAGGTCGATCCCGATTTAATTAACGCTGGGAAAGAAACAGTATCAACGATTCCAGGCTCTTCATTTTTCTCAAGTGCAGAAAGCTTTGCGATGATACGTGGCGGACATATCGATGTTGCCATTTTAGGTGGCATGGAAGTCTCTGAAATTGGAGATTTATCGAACTGGATGATTCCAGGAAAAATGATCAAGGGTATGGGTGGTGCGATGGATTTAGTCCACGGAGCAAAAAAAATCATTGTCATCATGGAGCACACTTCTAAAGATGGTTCTCCCAAAATAAGAAAAGCATGTTCATTACCTTTAACTGGAAAGGGTGTGGTACATCAAATTATTACAGAAAGAGCATTTATTGAAGTAACACCAAGGGGCTTAGAGTTAAAGGAGGTGTTTGAAGGATTTACGATTGAAGAAGTTGTCCAGTCAACAGAGGGTCATTTGTTCATAGAGAATGTACAGCAGAATGTCTCAATTTAAACAATCAATAGGAAATTTACATTCACTAGCAACTTAAATAATTGGGGAGTGTTTGCTGAATGAAATTAAAGGGGGTATTTAGGGATGGATGGAAATGTTGTATTTAGTATGATTGGTCTGATTGGTGGTCTTATATTACTTATTTGGTTAACACTTAAAGGGATGAATATTATTATTGTCGGACCTTTATCTGCCCTATTTGTCGCGGTATTTTCAGGCATGCCGTTATTTCCACAGCTTGCTGAAGAAGGAGCTGCAAATTTTGTCTCAAACTATATGACAGGCTTTACTGGATTCATCATGTCCTGGTATTTAATGTTCTTACTCGGTGCAGTATTCGGCAAGGTAATGGAAAATAGCGGGGCTGCCGATGCCGTTGCTAAGTTTGTTGTTGAAAAATTAGGGATGAAATACGCAACATTAGCGATTGTCATTGCATGTGCAATTTTAACCTATGGAGGCGTTTCCCTTTTTGTCGTAGCCTTTGCCGTATATCCAATGGCAATTTCATTATTCAAGCAAGCAGATTTGCCAAGGCGTTTCATTCCAGCAACTTTAGCCTTAGGTTCGGTTACTTTTACAATGACTTCTGCTGGTTCACCAGAAATTCAAAACTGGATTCCGATGGATTATTTAGAAACAACTCCTTATGCCGGGTGGGAAGTTAGTATAATCATTGCAATTTTCATGGCTGTATTCGGCTATTGGTGGTTAAAACGTTTAATTAGCAAAGCAGTAAATAAAGGTGAGCGTTTTGTATCTCGTGATACAGACCCAACATTTGATACAGAACGTCCATTGCCAAATCCGTTGTTGGCGTTCATTCCATTAGCGGTCGTATTGGTTATTGCTTTTATTTTCCATGATTCACTTAAACAATCTGCATTAATTTTAGCCTTACTAGGTGGTATTATTGCAACGTTTATCGTTAGCTGGAAATACTTCAAAGACGCTTGGGGTGCTATCTCTGAAGGTACAATCGGTGCAATAATCGCAATCGGAAATACTGCTGCCGTTGTAGGGTTTGGTGGTGTAGCAAAAGCTGTACCTGCTTTTAATGTTGCTGTTGAGGCAATGGCAAATATTCCTGGTTCACCATTAATTGGTGCAGCTGTGGCTGTTTCAGTGATAGCCGGGATGACTGGTTCTGCATCTGGAGGTCAATTAATCGCCCTGCCATTACTAGCTCCTGGCTATGTTGATGCAGGAGTTAACCAAGAAGCTCTCCACCGAGTAGTAGCAATTTCTTCTGGCGCACTCGACTCTTTACCACATAATGGCTATGTTGTAACAACGATTCAATCAGTCTGTGGTGAAAAGCATAAAGATGCTTATTGGGCTGTAGCAGCTACAACCGTTGCAACACCAGTCATCGGTGTTATTATCGCAATTATTTTATTCTCTTTAGGTTTAGGTATTTAAAGCTTGAGGGAGTTGCCTTTAACTTTGCAGCTCCTCATTTAGGAGGTTTTGAAAATGGTGCAAGATAAAGTGGTACTCATAACAGGTTCAGCACAAGGAATTGGCTTCGAACTCGCGAAAGGTTTTTATGCCAATGGTGCAAAATTAGTACTAGCGGATATAAATGAAGAAAAAGTAATTGAATCCGCACAGTCACTTGGTGAAAATGCAATTGGACTAAAGTGTGATGTCACTTATGAAGATGAAATACAAGGTGTGATTCAAGCTACAATTGACAAGTTCGGTCATCTTGATATTCTCATCAACAATGCAGGCATGCAGCACGTTGCGATGATAGAAGACTTTCCTACTGATCGCTTCGAGTTACTAATTAAAATCATGTTAACAGCACCATTTATAGCAATCAAACACGCATTACCCGTGATGCGCAAACAAAAATTTGGACGCATTATTAACATGGCATCCATTAATGGCTTAATCGGTTTCGCTGGCAAAGCTGCCTACAACTCAGCTAAACATGGTGTTATAGGTTTAACAAAAGTAGCCGCACTCGAATCTGCAACTGATGGTATCACTGTTAACGCCATTTGCCCTGGTTATGTGGACACACCGCTCGTGCGCAACCAACTACAAGATTTATCCACGACGCGCAACGTACCATTGGAAAAAGTACTTGAGGAAGTTATTTACCCACTCGTGCCACAAAAACGTCTACTTGATGTCTCAGAGGTTGCAGACCTTGCCCTATTTATCGCAAGTCCCGCATCAAAAGGTATGACAGGTCAAGCAATCGTATTAGATGGCGGATATACAATTCAGTAATATAATACTATTCAAAAATAGTGCCCTCGCTTATGAAGGCACTATTTTTTAAAAAAGTGAAATTAACGTTACTTCTTTAAAAATACAGCTACTAGAAAAAACTACATATTTTAAAGCTTCTACCTGCTTTCTCCCCGGATACACTTATATAAGTGAAATCCCCTTTTCTATCCCCCCTGAAATGATTTCATATCACAAATGCAATCTAGGTCAATCATCAACTCCACATAAATTTCCGATTAATTCAATTTAACCAAATTTTATAAACAACACTTTATTTTTTTTGTAAAATAATATCCAATAAATGAACAAAATAGAAAAAGCGAAAATATTATATAATAAACGCACACTTTCCCTTTCTTTATCTAAAAGTTTCTATTTCTGCATACCAATATACCTTAGCTAATAGATATCCCTTAAAACTCCATTTATAAACTCCTAGAAGTTCTATGTTTTTTCCCATAATAACAATCAACTCAGGTTATCTTCATACGTATTACACTAAAAATTTAAACGATAGTGTTACAATTAACATATTGGCGAATAGTGTCACAATTATGTTAAATACTATAAATGAATCGAGGTGTTTTTATGAAACGAAAAAAATTTTTATGGGCTTCAAGTATTATTACATCCATACTTTCTACAGGCGCTGCAATCTTCGGATATGTTGTGACCAATCAACTTATGTACATTAAAAAGAAAGACGTTGATTTTGTCTATGATCGTGAATTAAAAGCACAACGTTTTGACGAAAAATGGTTTAACAAATGCCCAAAGGAAGAACTGAGCATTGACTCTCCCAACGGCTATCCGATAAAAGGAATCTTTCTAAAACCACTAGAAACAAAAAATACAATCATCATCTGTCACGGTGTTACCGAGAACAAAATCAGTATGGTCAAATACGCAAGAATGTTCGAAAGACTTGGCTATAACACCTTTGTTTTCGATCATAGACGACACGGAGACTCCGGTGGAAAAACGACAAGCTATGGCTACTACGAAAAATTTGATGTCGCAGCTGTCGTACAAACCGTAAAATCTATCATTGGCGAAGGTGCAATCATCGGTATCCAAGGCGAATCAATGGGTGCAGCAAGTATGATCCTTTACGCAGGACTCATAGAAGATGGCGCAGACTTTTACATCGCAGACTGCGGATTCTCCAATTTCTCAGAGCTCATCTCACAAATCCTGATGAAAACAACCTATCTGCGAACCAAAATTCCAATTCACCTAGCCAACCTCTTCCTTCGCTTGCGTGATGGCTACACATTCAAAAGCGTCACACCAAAGGAAGCAATCAAGAACATCACCTCCCCTGTACTCTTCGTTCATAGCATGGGAGACGATTTCATTCTACCTTACATGACAGAAGAAATGTACGAAGAAAAAGAAGGCCCGAAAATGATCAAGCTCTTCGAAAAAGGCGGTCATGCCGAATCCTTCAACGAAAACCCTGGCGAATACGAAAAAACTGTTCGACAATTTTTAGAAACCTATGTTATGAAAAAACCAAGCGAAACGGTTGAAACAACGCTAGAAGAAATAATCGCCGCAACAAGTGAAATTCCACTGGACGAAATCAAACCGCAAACAAACAAGATGCCGCTCGACGAAAAAGAAATCTCCTAACAATCGAGTAGGAGGGAGTGATTAACTCCCGACCTCTCACACCACCGTACGTACGGTTCCGTATACGGCGGTTCAATTAAGATGAATAACGCAAAGT
>NZ_QJTJ01000014.1 GCF_003217295.1 Ureibacillus chungkukjangi | reverse complement strand
ACTTTGCGTTATTCATCTTAATTGAACCGCCGTATACGGAACCGTACGTACGGTGGTGTGAGAGGTCGGGAGTTAATCACTCCCTCCTACTCGATGTCTTACTAACTTCTAGATTTTAAATGTGTTCACAACGCTGCGTAAGTCTTCGGCCATTTTTGCAAGGGCGTGGGCAGAGGCTGTAATTTCCTGCATAGATGCAAGCTGTTCCTCAGCACCAGCTGCTACAGTTTGTGAATTTGAAGATGCTTCTTCAGCACTCTTTGAAACATTCAAGATTTTACTGCTCATTTCTTCAACAGAAGCTGCAATTTGCTCGGATGTAGCAGATACTTCTTCTGATTTTTTTGATACATCTGTAGCAGAAAGCAGGATTTTTCCGAAGGATTCCCCTGTTTCATTGATTAAATGAAGACCTGTCTCTACTTCTGATGTACATTGTTCCATTGAAGCAACAGCTTCCATTGTGCTGTTTTGAATATCTAAAATTAGGTGAGTAATCTGTTCAGCAGAACGTCTTGATTCTTCAGCAAGCTTTCTAACTTCTTCGGCTACAACAGCGAATCCTTTACCGTTTTCACCAGCTCGTGCTGCCTCGATTGCTGCATTTAAAGCTAATAAATTTGTTTGCTCTGAAATACCAGAGATAACCCCTACAATTTTCTCAATCTCAGATGAGCGACTGCCAAGATCCTTAATAACATTTGATGAAGCTAATACAGTACTATTGATAGATTTCATTTGCTCGATGGTTTTATTTAATGCTATATTTCCACGTTCTGATTCTTCAGTTGTTGCATTTGACTCTTCAGAAACTAGTGAAATGGAATTAGCGATATGGCTAATACTCATCGCTGTTTCTTGTGTAGAAATAGAAATTTCATCTGTATGCTTCACAGCACTTTCAGAACCAGCAGCTAAATAAGTACTAGCTTCTGCAATGTGTTGAGATGCATTACTAGTTTCTTCAGCACTTGCGATTAATTGCTCTGAAGAAGCTGCTACTTGGTCAGAAGATTCACGTACATTCATAATGAGCTGCTTTAATTGAGTAAGCATATCGTTAAATGAATGTGAAAGTGAACCAATTTCATCTTTAGATACATATGTACTCTGAACTGTTAAATCTCCTTGCGCTGCTTTGATCATTAGCTTTTCCATTTCTTGAGTTGGCTTAGAAATCGCTTGAGCAATAATCCAGCTGATCCCTACATATAAAGCTAGTGCTATCGCGATAACTACTAGTAATAGGATATTTGATGCTTGGATTTCTTTTTCGTTTTCATCGTTAACTAATTTAGCATCGTTACTATTTATATCAATAATCTTAGTATAATTATCATCTAAATCATTGAAAATCGGAGCGACCTTTGCTACATAAAGTGCATAACCTTCAGCATTTTGATTTTTATTGGCTAAATCAAGCAGTTCATCTTTATATTTATTGAATTCAGTAATTAATACTTCGATTGATGTCAATATTTCAAGCTCTTCAGGATTATCTGTTTGATAAGACGCTCTTAACTCTTTGTTAGCATCAAGTCTATCTCCAACTGCCGTTAGTAGCTCCTCGTTGCGATTTGCTTCTGTATTAATCATTAACTCAATTAATGCCAAACGTACATATTGTGAATTGTTTTTCATTTGAGTCACTGTCTCTATCGGCAGAAGTTTATTATCATACATATCCTCCAACGAATCGCCCATTTTTTTAAATTGGAAAAAGCTGATGCTGCCAATTAATAAAAGGCTAACTAATGTAACAACCAAAAGCATTGTAAACTTCTGGTTTAGTTTTAAATTTTTGATCCACTTCATGATGTTTTTCTCCTTTGTTGTTATTCATGGTTGATAGATTTTTATAAATCATCTTCATATGGTTATATCGATAAATAAATGTGATTGTTAATACTAGGACTTTAGTTTTTTTGTGACTAATATATTCCAATTATTAATGTTAATATTTTTAGAATTTATAGTTAAAAATTGCTATCTATCCATACAACTTACTATGTGATATTATCAGAAAAGATAATGTTGTTATATTAACAGGAGGAAATACCCATGGTTTCAATGAAAAGCCTCATTTCTATTTCTAACTCTCAAAAAAAGCTTATGAAGAGAGGTTTATCAGAAAATCAGGTACACGTTCAGTATGATGATTTGCTCACTTTTTTTAAAAAGAACGGGGGTAACCATGTATCACATTTAATCTTTTTAAAAGATAAAAAACAGTTTTGGACAAAAGACTTGAATGTGTTGATTGTGTATAAGAAAATTTTCGATAAATATGTAGTACTGGGCGATCCTTTAGGCACAGAATCGAATTTCCACAAGGCTATAAAAGAATTCAATGAGTTTTGTAAAAAAAACAGGGTAAAGCCGATTTACTATCAGGTAAATCCCCGTTATATGCAACTCTATCATGATGCGGGTTTTCGATTTATGAAGTTAGGTGAAGAAGCACTTATTGAGCTAAACTCTTTTTCTTTAGATGGGAAAAGGGGAGCAAAGCTACGAACTAGATTAAATAAATTTACCCGAAATGGCTTTACATTTAGGGTTCTACAACCACCACATTCTCCACAGCATATTTCCGATATAAAGAGCATTTCACAATGCTGGCTTGGAACTGAAAAGGAGAAGGGTTTTTCGGTGGTTTCTTTTTATGAGGATTATGTTTCCCGTTTCCCGATTGCACTAATGCAGGATCCACAAGGAAAAATTATCGCTTTTGCCACGTTACCAACAAATTATAAGCAGACGGTCACTATTGACTTAATGAGAAATTGTAAACAAAGTCCACATGGGACAATGGATGTTTTATTTACAAATATAATTCTATGGGCAAAAGAGTCAGGCTTCCATAAGTGCAGCTTGGGTATGGCGCCGTTAGCCAATGTAGGCAATTGCGAGGATTCATTTATTAGTGAAAAGTTACTTCAGTATGTCTATCGTTATGGAAATAAAAAATATAATTTTAAAGGCTTGAAGGAGTTTAAAGGTAAATTTGCAACAGATTGGGAGCCTAAATATCTTGCATATAAAAAATCTCTTTTACCCATTGTCTTTTTGCAATTAATTCTATTAATCAATCGAAATAAACGACAGCCTAATACTATCTTAAAAAAGAATATTGCTAGGAAGGTCTTTGATTGAAAGTTAAGATTCTACTAATAGATAGTAAGTCTGCATTTTAAAGGAGATTCGGAAGAGAAGTCATGATATTAAGCAAAACATTGTTTACAAAGTTTTTGAAATATAGCTTTGTCGGCTGTATATGTACATTAATTTATTTTATTTCAGTGTTTATTTTTATTGAAGGTCTGTATATGGATCCTGTAGTGAGTTCTGCACTTTCATTTATCATTATGACGATTGTATCGTTCTTTCTAAATGTTAAATATACATTTGGAAGCATCATTACTCGACAAAGAGCCCTTCGCTTTACGACTGTGTCAGCAATAGGGTTTCTTTTAAATTTTCTATTAATGTTTGTCATAGTTCATCTTTTCAATCTCCATTATGTCATAGGTGAATTAGTTACCATTCTGGTGATTCCTGTTGTGAACTTTATATTAAACAATTATTGGACCTTCCAATCACAAACCTGAACGTATTAAAGGCTAGATAGGAAATTTGAAAATCAAAATTAAATGATAAGGATGTATTATATGAAACTTAAGCTAGGTACTAAAATAAATATAATTGTTATTCTCGTTATCCTTTTACTATCAACTGTCATTGGACTTGTAGTAAATAATGAAGTGCGAGCCGGCATTAAGCAATTTGCCATTCAAAAAGCAGAGGGAGATTTAAAGTTATCCTTAAATTATATTGATAGTACATATCCAGGAGATTGGGAAATCAAAGATAACCAGTTATATAAAGGGGCTACTTTGATGAACGAAAATGCAGGTCTAGTAGACGCAATCGGAGCGGACACTGGTGATACTGTGACAATTTTCCAAGGAGATACACGTGTTGCAACAAACGTTATGAAGGACGGCGAACGTGTTCTTGGTACACAAATTTCACAAGAGGTTGCAGATATTGTTATTGGTAAAGGTGAGAATTATTTAGGTGAAGCAAATGTACAAGGAAATATTTATCAAGCAGCTTATATGCCGTTAAAAAATGCACAAGGTGATATTGTAGGGATACTATACGTAGGAGCAGCTCAGGATATTATCGATAGTATTATTTCAAAAGTACTTAGAGTTTTCTTGATCGTATTATTGATTATTATCGTTGTTTCCATTATTGGCGTATCATTCTTTACAAGAAAAATAAAGAATCGATTAAATCGACTTTCAACGGTTCTTCAATCGGCTGGTGAGGGTGACTTTACAGCAGTTATTGACGATAAAACTGGCGATGAATTAAGTGATTTAGCAGAAAACTTTAATGAAATGTCTCAAAACCTAAAAATGATGATTAATGAAGTGACTACTTCGTCTATCCAGCTTTCGAATGCAGCAGAAGAACTATTAGCAAGCTCTGAAGAAACAACCGCTGCAACGAATCAGGTGGCAGTTTCTATTACAGAGGTAGCCAAAAATGTTGAGGTGCAAGGGAAAAATACAGAGGAAAGTGCACAAGCCATCGATGAAATCACTATAGCCATTACAAGAATTGCAGATAATGCATCAAGTGTAGCAGAATCATCAATAGAGTCTACTAGCCATACGGAATTGGGCTATAAAAATGTACTGAATGTTATTGAACAAATGAAAACAATTTCTCAAGCTAATTCAGAAACAAATCAAGTGATACAAGAATTAGAGAGCAAATCAAAAGAAATCGGCAATATTATAGAAGTCATCACAAGTATCGCAGATCAAACAAATTTACTTGCACTAAATGCAGCAATTGAGTCGGCTCGTGCAGGTGAACATGGAAAAGGCTTTGCAGTAGTAGCTGATGAAGTACGTAAGCTTGCGGAACAATCGAGAACCTCCGCAAATCAGATTTCGGAAATCATTAAAACAATTCAAAATGAGACGGAAAATGCAGTTCAAATGATGCACGAAGCAAACCAAGAGGTAACAAACGGAGTGAATTTAGCTGAAGAAACGGGTAAAACCTTCAATGTTATTAAAACTTCTATCGGAGATTCTACTTTGCAAACACAGGAGCTTTCAGCAATCTCCGAAGAGTTATCAGCAAGTGTTCAGCAAGTAAATGCTTCAATAGAGGAGGTTGCACAGTTAGCAAAGGTAACCTCAGATAATGCAGGTCAAATTGCAGCAGTAACAGAAGAACAGCTTGCTGCAACAGAGGAAGTAACAAATGCAGCTGCTTCTTTATCTAAACTAGCGGAAAACCTTCGTGAATTAGTAAACAAATTTAAAATTTAAGGATCTAAATTTTCAAGCGCTGCTAAATCCCTTTATGGTAGAGCAGCGCTTGATTCTTTTGTTTTATATGGTTTTATTATAGAAATATTAATAAAATTTTGATATTTTACTTCTGTAATATTATACTGTTATAATTTGAAAGTGTTTGAATACTTATATTTTCTCGTATTCGTACAATCATTCTAAAAGTTAAACCCTTATTTATAGTGAAAATAGTCTCTTTTTTTAAGAATAGTAGGAAAGCGCATGAATAGTATTTTTAGAATGAAGAATTATGTGGAAAAAATTAAGCGCTTAATTGAATATGAAATAGTTAACTCGAAAGTACTCAAATTAGTAGAAAATAAATGAAGGAGGAAGGATTATGAATTTGTTTGAAAGTATATTAGGAACAGTAAATACATATTTGTATTCTTACGTATTAATTGTTTTACTTGTAGGAATCGGACTATTTTTTACGTTTAAAACGAAATTAATACAATTTAGATTAATCCCTGAAATGTTCAAGCTACTTACTGAAAAATCACCAAAAGATAAATCAGGGAAGAAGAAAGGGATCTCTTCATTCCAAGCATTTACAATTTCGGCAGCATCTCGTATCGGGACTGGTAATATTGCTGGGGTTGCTACAGCCATTGCGCTAGGAGGACCAGGTGCTGTATTTTGGATGTGGATGATTGCCTTAATTGGTGGAGCTTCAGCATTAATTGAAAGTACATTAGCTCAGGTGTATAAAGTCAAAGATTCTAGCACAGGCATGTACCGTGGTGGTCCTGCTTATTATATGGAAAAAGGATTAAATAAGAGATGGATGGGTGTGCTTTTTGCAGTAGTAATTACGTTAACTTATGGTTTTGTATTTAACGCTGTACAAGCAAACACAATTACTATTGCATTTGAAGAAAGCTTTGGTACAAATCGTGTTGTAGTTGGTATTATCATCTCAATCTTAACAGCCATTATTGTTTTTGGTGGATTAAAGCGTATTGTCAGCGTTACTCAAGTAATCGTACCGGTTATGGCGATTGCTTATATTGCTGTTGCATTAGTTGTTGTAGTATTAAATATTACAGAATTACCAGGTATGTTTGCCTTAATTTTCAAATCTGCCTTTGGATTTGAAGAAGCATTTGCAGGGATGATTGGGGCAGCAATTATGAATGGGATTAAACGTGGTTTATTCTCAAATGAGGCTGGTATGGGGTCTGCACCGAACGCGGCAGCTACAGCAGAAGTGTCTCACCCGGTTAAACAGGGGTTAATTCAAACATTAGGTGTGTTTATTGATACATTAATCGTTTGTACTTCAACTGCAGCTATCGTTCTATTGAGTGATGTATATCTTCAATCGGATGCAGCTTCTATTAATTTAACACAAGCTTCTTTAGTTTCTAATTTAGGAGAATGGGCTGGAATTTTCTTAGCTATTGCTATTTTCTTATTTGCTTACAGTACGGTTATTGGAAACTACTTCTATGGTGAGACGAATATTGGGTTTATCAAAGATTCTAAAACAAGCTTACTAATTTTCCGTATTTTAGCTGTAGGTTTTGTTATGTTTGGTTCAGTTGCGAAAGTTCAAGTTGTTTGGGATTTAGCAGACCTTTTCATGGCCATAATGGCGATCATTAACTTACTGGCAATCTTAATGCTTTGGAAAGTGGCAAAACCAGTTATCCAGGACTATATTGCTCAACGTAACCAAGGCAAAGACCCAGTCTTCTACAAGAAAAATGTTCCGAATATCGGTGATGTTGAATGTTGGGAAGACGAAGAAGAAAAACGATAATATAAATAAAAAACGAATTCCTGATATTTTGGGAATTCGTTTTTTTATATTGATAACTAAGAGGCTCTAAAGTGAATCAATAAACCGTTTTATTCGTTTAACTGCTTCCTGTAGCTGCTCTAGTGAGGAGGCGTAGGAGCAGCGGATGTGACCTTCGCCGCTTTCCCCGAATACGTCCCCTGGAACAACGGCTACGCCTTCTTGCAATAATAGCTTTTCGGCAAATTCCTGAGAAGTTAGCCCAGTTGATTGGATAGATGGGAAGGCATAGAAAGCTCCACCAGGCTTATGACACTCTAATCCTATTTCGTTAAAGGACTGTACAATATAATTTCTGCGTCGACGGTAGCTTTTTACCATTTCTTCTACATCTGCTCGACCGTGCTTCAGAGCTTCAATGGCAGCATATTGTGACATTGTAGAAGCACACATTAAACCATATTGGTGAACCTTCAGCATTGCATTTGAAATCTCAACAGGAGCACAAACAAATCCTAGACGCCAGCCTGTCATGGCGAAGCCTTTTGAGAATCCAGAAACTAAAATTGTTCTTTCAAGCATTCCATCAATGGCTGCCATACTTGTATATTCTTCATCATAGGCTAGCTCTGCATAAATTTCATCGGCAATTACTAATAAATCGTATTTATTAGCTAAGTCTGCTAGCCCCTGTAATTCACTTCTACTTAACATTGTACCGGTAGGATTATTTGGTGAGCATAGCATAATAGCTTTTGTTTTTTCTGTAATAACTGCTTCGATTTGATCAGGTAAAATTTTAAAATCATGTTCTTTTAATGCTTGGACTTGAACAGCCACACCACCAGCTAATTCGACCATAGGTACATAAGATACGAAGCATGGTTCCACAACTATGACTTCATCGCCCGGGTCTAAAATTGTTCTTAATGCAATATCGATAGCAGAGCTTGCACCAACAGTTACAATAATCTCATCAGCAGGGGAATAGGCTACATTAAATTGACTTTTCATATAATAGGCAATTTCTTCGCGTAACTCTAATAATCCTGCATTCGGTGTGTAGGAGGTATATCCCTGTTCAAGGGAAGTGATTGCCGCTTCACGGATATGCCAGGGAGTTACAAAATCAGGTTCCCCAACCCCTAAAGAGATTACACCTTCCATTCCCGCTGCTAAATCGAAAAAGCGACGAATTCCTGATGGCTTTAAATCATGTACCAATTTCGATACATACGTACGTTTTGTTGATTCCATTAAGGTGACACCACAATTCTTTTGTCTTTGTTATCTGGTTCGAAAATGATTCCATCATGCTTATACTTCTTCAAAATGAAGTGAGTCGTTGTTGAGATAACAGAATCTAAGGTAGAGAGCTTTTGAGATACAAAGTTTGCCACCTCATTCATGGATTTCCCTTCCACAATAATCGATAGATCATATGTACCCGACATTAAGTACACAGAATTTACTTCGTCAAAACGATAAATTCTTTCAGCAATTTCATCAAAGCCAACCCCACGCTTTGGTGTCACCTTTACATCAATCATTGCTCTTACACCAGGGTGCTCTTCAACCTTTGTCCAATCCACAATGGAAATATAGCGAACGATGACTTTATTTTCCTCTAGTTTTTTTATGGACTCCGTTGTTTCTTCAAGACTTAAGCCCACCATTTTAGCGATATCCTCAGTTGCGATTCGGGCATCTTTTTCTAGAATTTCTACGATTTCTAGTTCCTTTTCATTTAGTCTCATTAAAAGACCTCCATATGCTATTAAATATTTTTTATTATAGCAAAATTCCGACGAGAGTATAGTATGTAAGCGGATTTTGCTATACTTGCTTTAATTGTCAAAGAAAGCGAGAACATTTATGTTTTAATGTACAGGAAGTATTGAAATAAGTAACATCAGTAAGTAAGATTAGCGGTAGTCAATAATAGTGTTTAATGGATGGAAAGTCCTCGATGTGATAAATTAAGGAATACATAAATTTTTCGCTTTAGAAAGTAAAAGGAGAGCAATATGACAAATAATGATTTACTAATTCGATTACGTTATGCACTTGATATTAAAAATACAGACATGGTCGAAATATTTAAACTGGGCGGTATGGAACTTTCGAAAGAAGAAGTGCTTAAAATTTTAACTAAGCCACAATTTGATGAAGATGGTGAGATTGACTTAAGTAACCCTAACTTTATGCTTTGTGATTATGAAAAGCTTGAAGCATTTTTAAACGGGTTTATAACATTTAAGCGTGGAAAACAAGAGCAAAAACCAAATCAGACAAAAGCACCTGAGCCAACAGGGAAACGGGATGCAGCAAACAATCTTTTCATTAAGAGAGTAAAGGTTGCACTAAGTTTAACGACTGAGGACATGATCACAATCTTCTATGATGCAAGGTTAAATGTGTCAAAAGGAGAAATCGGGGCAATCTTACGTAAAGCAGATCATCGTAACTATAAAGAGTGTGGAGATAATTTTACGCGTAACTTTATAAAAGGGCTGACAATGCGATATCGCGAATCAGAACAACAGTAATAGAAAAAGGAGCTATTTCACATGAGTGTGAAACGGCTCCTTTTCCTATTCTAATTATTTGATTATCCTTTTGAGCGTTTATTTGCAATATCTGCTGTTGCTGTAAATAATACGTCAGATGAAGAGTTAAGGGCAGTTTCACAAGAGTCTTGTAATACACCGATGATGAAACCGACAGCAACCACTTGCATAGCGATATCATTTGAAATACCGAATAAGCTACAAGCAAGGGGGATAAGTAACAATGAACCACCTGCTACACCAGAAGCGCCAGATGCAGATACAGCTGATAAAACCATTAAAATAATCGCTGTCCAAATATCTACTTCAATACCAAGAGTGTGTGCAGCCGCAAGTGTTAATACAGAGATTGTCACAGCAGCACCTGCCATATTGATTGTTGCTCCTAATGGAATGGAAACCGAATAAGTATCTTCATCTAAATCTAATTTTTCACATAACGCCATATTTACCGGAATGTTGGCAGCAGAGCTACGTGTGAAGAATGCTGTTAATCCACTTTCTTTTAAAGTTCTAAGTACTAATGGATATGGATTTTGACGAGTAAAGATAAATGAAATCAACGGATTAACCACTAATGCGACAAATAACATACAGCCAAGTAGTAATATTAAAAGCTGACCGTATTCAGTTAAGGATTTTAACCCATTTGTTGAAATAGCATCAAACACTAGACCCATAATCCCGAATGGAGCTAATTCGATAACCCATTTCACAATATTAGTAATTGCGTCAGAAAAGTTGGCAATCATTGTTTTTGTACTATCAGCGCTCTTTTTCAATGCGAATCCAAGTAAAAGCGCCCAAGCTAAAATCCCTAAATAATTTGCATTCATTAAGGCATGAATTGGATTGTCCACAATGTTAAAAAGTAAAGTTTGCAGCACCTGTAAAATTCCCTCAGGAGGAGCGACCTCATTAGTACTAGTTGTCAAAGTTAAAGTAACGGGGAATAAGAAGCTCGCAACAACGCCAACTATTCCAGCTAAAAATGTCCCAATTGCATATAGAGCAATAATAGTTTTCATATTCGTTTTTTTACCACTTTTGTGGCTTGAGATTGCATTCATGACTAAAACCAAAACTAAAATAGGAGCCACTGCCTTTAATGCTCCAACAAATAATGAACCGAAAATTGATACCCAGCTAGTTGCCTCTGGAATGGTAAGGGCTAATAAAACACCAATAATAATACCAAGTAAAATTCGTCTAACGAGGCTAATTTGTTGCCACTTATGTACAATGTTTTTCATGATGACCCTCCGAGGTGATAGTAAATTATTTTATTAGAGTGTACAGATGTATCTCCGTAGTGGACACTGTTAGAACAAAGTGTAACATAGTTTTGTAGATTAAGAAACATGAAATTACTAGAAAATTTAAAAGTGACGAATGAAGGGTGTGTTGAGACTCTGTTTTAATAATGAATTTTAGTTAAAACCGAACATTTTATTTTAATTTTTAATTAAAATTCGTGTTTTTGTGGATTGTCATAGTTTCTGTATAACGGACTAAATGATGAGATGTAATAGATACGATTCAATCCTTAGAGAGTTGGAAAGGGAATAATGCCTATTTCGATTTAAATCGCAAAAATAAAACATTTCTCGGGAAATATATCGACACCTTCCTACAAATTCGTATAAAAAAGCGCCGAATGATGACCATTCAGCGCCTTTTAAAGCTTATATTAATAATGTATTAGATTGCCCAGTCGCCATTACGGAAGATTGGAACAATAGTACCGTCTTCTTTGATGCCATCGATATCCATGTTAGCTGAACCAATCATGAAGTCTACGTGAACTGTTGAAGTATTCATACCGTTTGCACGTAATTCCTCAGGGCTCATTTTTGTTCCGCCTTCAATTGTAGTTGGGTAAGCAGAACCAATTGCTAAGTGATTTGATGCATTTTCGTCGAATAAAGTGTTGAAGAATGTGATACCAGATTGTGAAATAGGTGATGGATCTGGAACAAGTGCTACTTCACCTAAGCCAGTACCACCTTCGTTATCAAAGACTAATTTTTTGATTGCTTCGTCGCCTTTTTCAGCTGAGATTTCAGTAATCTTACCGTCTT
Source organism: Ureibacillus chungkukjangi (assembly GCF_003217295.1). Classification (GTDB taxonomy): domain Bacteria; phylum Bacillota; class Bacilli; order Bacillales_A; family Planococcaceae; genus Ureibacillus; species Ureibacillus chungkukjangi. The sequence goes on along the minus strand of NZ_QJTJ01000014.1, from coordinate 80,662 downwards.
TGAAGTGTACTTCAATCCCTTCGATTAAAGTACCTGCATAGCTAAGCGGTTTCGTGCTTCGAACAACACCGTCCATACGGCGTGTGTCAGGAGCAGTGAACACTTCTTCTGTAGGCATGTTAGCAATAAACTCATCACCCTTTGGATTGTAGCTTTCTGCACAAGCCCAAATATGGTTTTTAGGTAAACCTAAAGTTAAATCTGTACCAGGAGCAGTATAGTGAATTGCATCGAACTGGATTTCATTTAACTTATTGGCTTTTTCGTTTAAGATTTGTTTGTGCTCATCCCAAGCAGCAATTGGATCTTCTTCATACACTCGGCAAGCTTTAAAGATTTGATCCCATAATGCATCAACCTGTTCTTCGCTTGTAGCAAGGTTATGGAATACTTTTGCTGCCCAGCCTGCTCCAGCTGCAGCTGCAACTGTCCATTTTAAATCATCATTTTGTGTTGCTTTACGCTGTGCATGGAATACTTTACCTGCAATGTTTTGGTAAGCAGCAATTTTTGCAGGGTCTGCTTCATTTAGTAAGCCAGGGTCACTCGATACAATTGAAAGTCTGCTCACATGATGATTTAAAACATGATCTTCAGACTCATCGATTTCATATTGAGGAATGTCTGTTAAAACTTCAGTTGGTTGGTTTAGATAGTGCAATTTCGTAATTTCATCATCAGACCATTTAATGATGACTTTTTCGGCACCTAATGCATAAGCTTCCTTTGTCACTAAACGTGCAAGAGGGGCTTGATCAACCGTGATAGTCATTTTAACCCAGTCACCAGGCTGAACATTGATGCCCTTTGCAGCTAATAACTTCGCGTATTTTTGTAGATTTTCCTCAAAATTTGCTAACATATTTAATTCCCCCAATATTATTCTTTCAATCTTAATATTATCACAATAGAATGAAAACTTAATAACTATGTGTCTAATATTATGAAAAATGCATCACAGGTGATTTAGTCTTTTCTACACTTATTTAGTAAACCGATTTGCGTAGCTGCTGGCTACAAATGAGTCTGGTTTTATTTTAGGCTTCAATCCGATTGTATTTATGCGTGACATCATTTCTTTTACAAAAATACTCGTTTTGTTTCTTTTTCCTGAGCCTATATCAATATGGCCTTCGATTGAAAGACTTGCTCCTTTATAGATGTTAGGAAGTACAATGTCTATTAAACTGTCTTTTTTCTCATCGGTGAAAAGGGCTACTACTTCTTCTGTTAAGGTAGTTTCATAAGAGATTCGTTCATAGAGGTTGGTCATTCTTCTTGGAATAGTGACTTTTCGGAAGCATGCCCAAACACCTTTTCTTTCTTGTTGGATGACGATGCCTGTTATAAATCTTGTTTCTCGACTAAACACTTGCGAATCGGTCCCAAACATTAATTTGAAATTTCCGGTGGGATCTTTCTCCATAAACTGTTCAATATTACGAAAAACCCTTTCAAAAGACATGTGTTTATGACTTAAATTTTGAAAGGTAATATCAGATACATAATCCTTTATCATTCTTCCTACCTTTCTCTTCTTAGTCGATTACTATAGCTTATTCATGTGAATGAAAAAATAAGAGTAATTTCTTAAAGCAAAAAAGGAAATTCAGCTTTAGTGGCTCGATTGATCCGGATGACTGTGGAGATGAAATAAAGGTGAATTTTTTTTATTGCGAGAGGTGTAATCACAAAATACGCATGAATGCCATTGAAACTTTAAAAGATAATTAAATTTAAAGCCCAAAAATCACAATTGGATTTTTGGGCTTCTACATTTTTATAGAGATTGTAAAATTGAATTTTTCACTTCAGTAAGGGAAGACGCTCCACCTAAGTCACCGGTTTTCACACCAGCTACTAAAGATTGTTCGATTGCATTTAGTATGCGAGCTCCTGCTTCTTGATGTCCCAGGAAGTCGAGCATCATTTTACCAGTCCAAACTTGGCCAATTGGGTTGGCAATGCCTTTACCTGCAATGTCTGGTGCTGAACCATGAACCGGTTCGAACATTGATGGATATTCCCGCTCGATATTTAAATTGGCAGCAGGGGCAATACCGATACTTCCCATAATTGCACCGCCTAAATCAGTTAGGATATCACCAAATAAATTCGAAGCAACAATTACATCAAATGCTTGTGGCTTCATGACAAAAAATGCAGCTAAAGCATCGATATGGTTTACTGCCGTATCGATATCAGGATAATTTTCTTTCACTTCATTAAAGACTTCATCCCAAAATGGCATAGAGTATGTTAGCCCATTTGATTTCGTTGCACTTGTTACATGCTGACGAGAATTTTTCGCTAGTTCAAATGCGTAATGCATTGCTCGCTCAGTTCCTTTTCGAGTAAAAACAGCATTTTGAATAGCGATTTCATCTGCTCCACTATGCATCCGGCCGCCACTATCAGAATACTCGCCCTCTGAATTTTCACGAACTACTGTAATGTCGAAGTTCTCAGGATTTTTTAAAGGTGATTCAAGTCCAGCTAAAAGCTTAGCCGGTCGAACATTGATGGACTGCTTCAAGCCACGGCGTATTTTAATCAATAATCCCCAAAGTGAAATGTGATCAGGGACAAGCTCAGGCATTCCTACTGCACCTAAAAAGATTTGATCGAATTGCTTTAATGTTTCAAGCCCATCCTCAGGCATCATTTCCCCATGCTCTAGATAGTAATCACAGCCCCATGGGAAGTAAGTCCATTCAAATTGGAAGCTCCCATCAAGCCTTGCAACTTCATCAAGCACTTCTATGGCTGCTGGTACCACTTCTTTGCCTATGCCGTCTCCAGCTATAACCGCAATTTTATAAGTTTGCATTGTTAACTCTCAATCCCTTCACATTAAACTATTCTCCTAAAATATAGCATAAATACTTGGGAAAAGTAGGGGGACAATAGTATAAGCTGGTAAATTAAGAGGGAGGAATGGTATTGATGGCAATGTGTCCTTTATGTAATTCACTAAAAGTGCTAGAGGTTGATTGTCCCAAGTGTAATACTCGCTTAGATGATTCAGGGAAGGTATCGGACTATTTAGATCCTTATGGTCACTATAACGATGAAGAAACCGTTAAAATGGGAGACGGTTATCCGAATACAGCCAAAGATCAAATTTGTCCTCATCTAATGGTTTGCAACCAATGTGGATATGATGTAGTAAAGTTTATTCAGGAAGAATAGGGACGCGGTTCTATTATGTTAGAACCGAGTCTTTTTCTAGGGTAAGTAAGTTTAGTCATATAATTACTAGGGCATAGACCGTTAAATTGATTCACTTGAGGAAAAGTAATAAAATAGTAGAATATAGAAAATTCGTAAAACTTTACTTGTGATGGGGGGTAATTTAATGAAAGTATTAGTAATTGGAAATGAGGATAGATATAAAAAGTATATGCCCAATAATGAAATTATTAAAAAGGCTGAAATTTTCTATTTTCCAATTGGCACAAGTGATGAAGAACTAATCGAAAAGGGAAGAGATTCCGAAATTATATTAGCAGATGCTATTGCACAAGTCAGTAAAACCCTCATTGAAAATTTACCAGATTTGCGCCTTATCCATTCTGAAGGTGTTGGCTATAACGCTATTGATATTCAAACGGCGAAGGAACGCGGTATTTATGTTTGTAATAATAAAGGAGTTAACTCAGGGGCGGTTGCAGAACAGACAATTCTACTGATGCTGGGATTATTAAGGAATGTTGCTTCTGGAGACCGAAGTGTACGTGAGGGTAAACAATTGCAAACAAAGGAAAAAGCTATGATTGAAGGTATTACAGAAATTGCTGATTGTAAAGTTGGTCTAATTGGCTTTGGAGATATTGCAAAGGCAGTAGCGAAAAGGTTAGCTTCCTTTGAGAGTAATCTTTACTATTACAGTCGAACACGTTTTGCCAAAGAAGTGGAAGATCAACATCAGGTTACCTACTTAGAGCTTGAAGAGCTAATAAGTACATGCGATATCATTAGCATCCATGTGCCTGTAACAGAAGAAACAACAGCTATGGTTAACCAGGAATTTTTGAAAAAGATGAAGAAAACGGCCTTTCTTGTTAATACAGCAAGAGGAGAAATTGTAGATAATGAAGCAATGAAAGAAGCATTAATCCAAGGTGAAATTCAAGGTGCCGGCTTTGATACGGTTTATCCAGAACCGACCACTAAGGTCAACCCTTTAGTTAATCTTCCAGCTGATACAGAAAATAAGGTTTTATTTTCTCCTCATATTGGCGGTATTTCGACTAGTACGTTCTTCAGAGCACATGAAAATATTTGGTCTAATGTTGAAGCGGTTATGAATGAGCAAAGACCCAATTATGTTGTAAATGGAGTTTTGAAGATTAAACGAAATTAAATAAGCAACACATAAAAAAAGGACTCTTCACAAAAGAGACCCTTAAGAAAAAGCATTTCTTCTATTTTTAGATTTAACTATTTCTTTTTTTTCTTTTGTGAAGCATTTTTCTGTGCAGCTGCAGCAGCATTTACATCTTGCTCTACTGCAATCTCTTCGAGGTTATTCGCTTTTTTGTCTTTTTTGCCTTTCTTAAGGGGCTTATTTCGCTTTGCCATAAGTTATCACCTCCGATTCTATTCTGCACTAATCAATTAGAGAATAGACGCGATGAATTAAAAAAGAGAAAAAATTTTTAGGTTATAATGAGTAGGATGAAAGTATTGATTTATAAGGGATTTTTGAAAGGAGATTTACAATGTATAAGTTCGCAAACCGTATGGGGGAAGTATCTTCAAGTGCAGTCCGAGAAATTTTTAAGGCAATGGCAGATCCAGAGATGATTTCATTTGGTGGGGGAAGTCCTGCAAATGAATCTTTCCCAATCGATGAAATTAAAGGGATTACCGACAAATTACTATCAGAAAACGGACACCAAATTCTACAATACGGAATTACTGAGGGCTGGAAACCTCTAAAAGAGGCCTATCTAAAACATATTGTTCACCCAAAAGGAATAAAGGGGACAGTTGAGAATGTAATTGTGACTACTGGTGCCTCTCAAGGAATCCATTTGTTAGCAGATGCTTTTCTTGAGCCAGGGGATGTAGTGCTAGTAGAGTCACCTACATTTTTAGGGGTATTTTCTACATTCAATAAGTACTTTGTAAAATCAGTGCCTGTTGAAATGGATGAGCATGGTTTAGTAATGGAAGATTTAGAAGCAAAGATAAAAGAACATAATCCAAAGATGATTTACACGATTCCTACTTTCCAAAATCCAACAGGTCGCACTTTACCTTTAGAGCGTCGTAAAAAAGTTGCGGAATTAGCTTCACAATTTAATGTGATTGTTTTAGAGGACGACCCTTATTGTGATCTGAGATATTCAGGAGAAGTGTTACCGGCTATTAAGACGTTCGACCAAACAGGTCACGTTGTACTGTTAAATAGCTTTGCTAAAATCATTTCTCCAGGATTACGTGTGGGGACAGTATTAGCAGAGGCAGAAATCATTCAAAAGCTAACTGTAGCAAAACAAGGTGCAGATACACATACTGCAACTTTAACGCAGGCCATTTGTGCAGAATTCCTTGAGCAAGGTCTATTACCAGACCATTTGAAAAAAATAAATGCAATGTATGCTGAAAAATTACATACAATGATTACGAGTATTGAAAAGTACTTCCCAGAAGGAACGAAATTCACAAAGCCAGAAGGTGGGCTATTTATATGGGTAGAGCTCCCAGGTGAACCGGATGTGCTCGCCTTATTTGAAAGAGCTACATCAGAATCCAAAGTCGCCTTTGTTCCAGGAATTCACTTCTGTAAAAATCCAGATGACGGTATCAAGCACCTACGCTTAAACTTCTCATCCAGTACTCCTGAAAAAATTGAAGAAGGTATTAAAAAGCTAGGGGAGTTATTTACAAAGGATTTTGAGGAAAGATAACCCAAAGAGGTTTTTAGTACTGCCAATATCAAACCAGACAAAGAAAGCATTGAGTTATTCTTTGTCTGGTTTTTGCTATATATTAAGGAAATTTTGTAGTAATCAAATTGAATTTGTCATGAAAAAACAGGATTATTAAGGATCCTGTTTAAAATATATTACATATTCACTTCTTCGAAAGAATTTAATATTGCTTGTAATGAAGCTAATTCTTCGTTGTTTAATGGAATCATTGGTAAACGTACGCCACCGACTTGAATCCCGTTAGAATTTAATGCTGCTTTTACTGAAGTTGGGTTTGGTGTTGCAAATAGAGCTTTCATGATTGGTAACAGTTTACGGTGGTCACTTGCAGCTCCAGCTAAGTTGCCATTTTGGAATTTTTGAATCATCTGTTGCATTTCATTTCCGATAATGTGTGCCGCTACAGATATTACACCAGTACCACCAATCGATAGGGTAGGTAAAGTTAAGCCGTCATCACCACTATATAAAGAAAAGTTTTCTGGTGTTTTCTCAATTATTTCAGCCATCGCATCCAGATTACCACTTGCTTCTTTAATCGCTACAATATTATGAATAGCTGATAGTCTAATTACCGTTTCAGGAGTTAAATTTACAGCACTACGGCCAGGAATATTATAAAGTACAATTGGCAAAGATGTGCTTGCAGCAATTGCTTTAAAATGCTGGTACATTCCTTCCTGTGAAGGCTTGTTGTAGTATGGTGTTACTAGCATGATGCCATCAACACCTGCATTTTCTGCTTGTTTTGTTAAAATAATTGAATCTCTCGTATTATAAGAGCCAGTGCCTGCAATAATAGGTACTCGACCGTCTACTACCTTTACTGTAAATCTAAATAGATCAAGTTTTTCTTGTTCACTTAAAGTAGGAGATTCTCCTGTTGTACCCGAGACAACTAGTCCATCACTACCATTAGCGATTAAATAGTTAATTAAGTTTTTTGTAGCATTCCAATCAATTTCACCGGACGCATCAAATGGCGTCACCATAGCAGTTAAAATTTTTCCGAAATTCATTACTTCTCCACATCCTTTTATTTTTTAGCAGAAAAGAAAGACATAAGCTTCTTTTCTCCTTTTGAGGCAACTAATGTTTTCGAAATTTCGATAACCATTAGCTTTCTAAGAAAATAGAGGGAGAAGGGCGTTAAGATAAGTAAACGCAAAAAAGCAACAACGAGGGTTCGTTGTTGCGAAGAAATAAAGTTCATTTCCTTGCGTAAGATAGCCCTCCATATAGAAATCTATATGACAGTTCTGCATTTCTTCAATAACAGAACCAGCTCGTGAGATAATGAGATTCTCAAAAGCTTCGGCAAATTCCCCTTTCCACAATCGTCTTTGGATCTCATAATCCTCTTACTGTGTACTGATGGTTTTTGCTCCTCTATCCTTACTTCAAAAGTTCTTGAAATAAGTGATTATTTAATTAATTAACATGATACGCTTTTATTAAACCAAATGCAATACATTTTGTGTAAGTTTTTAGAATTTTTAGCTTATACTACTTTCTGAATCCAATAAAATAAAGTATGTAGAAAGCAGTTTTTCATTATATAGAGTAAAGGAATCAAAGCTATTTTCTTTTTGTTATTTTAATACAAGGGAAAATGATACTATGTAGGAATGTTTAGCAACGTATTTAAGGACACCTCCTAGACCATTCTAAATTTACGAAGGAGGTGAGAGATATGGCTTCTGAAAGAAGTTCAAACAAATTACTCTTCCCGGGTGCTGAGGCAGCAATGAATCAAATGAAATTTGAAATTGCTCAAGAGTTTGGTGTAAACCTTGGACCAGAAGATGCTGCACGTGCCAATGGATCAGTTGGCGGTGAGATTACAAAACGCCTTGTTCAAATGGCGGAAGCACAATTAAAAGGACGTTCAGGTCAATAAAATTAAAATAAATCAATACAAGTGACTGAGGGCTGATACAAAAATTATTTTTTGTGTCAGCCTTTAAATTTATACATATTTAAATGGAGAATATATTAAATATATGTAAAAAAACTCCCTTTTTTCAAAAAAATATAAAAATTGCTATATTTATATTTTGTTTTTTGATAAAATTCTATTGATTTAGAATTTTGTTAATTAGGAGATGAGTTTTTAATGTGGAAGAAAGTTTCCGCCTCTGCTTTAGCCTTATCACTTGCAGTCTCAGGATTTGCAAATGTAAAGGAAGTAGACGCAGCAAAAGTTGATCAAGTAACAAGAGGAGAATACGTAAAAGCTGTAATTGATTCAATGGGAATTGAATTAGGAACAGGAAAAACAGTGAAATTTAATGATGTTCCTGCATCATTAAAACCTTACGTTGAAAAAGCAATTGAATTAAAACTCATCGATGGAAAAACAGCAAAAAGATTCGCGCCAAATGCAAACATCACTCGTGAAGAAGCAGTTGTCGGTCTAGTAACGGTTATAAAAGATAACAAAACATACTCAGAGGATATCTTAAAGCAGTACAAAGATATCAATTCTGCTAAAAAAGAAAACCTTGATGAGCTAGCAAAAGCTGTTTCATTAGGCTTATTAAGTGGGTACACAGACAAAACCCTAAAGCTTAAAAATGTATTAGCAGATAGACATTTAGATTTAATCCTGGAGCGGTTCTTAAAAGAATATAAAACAACTGCATCATTACGGATTTTAGGTACATCAGATATTCATACAAACATTATGAATTATGACTATTACAAAGATACAGAGTCTAATAGTTTAGGACTTGTAAAAGTAGCAACACTAATTAAAAAAGCTCGTGAAGAAAACAGTAATTCATTATTATTCGATAATGGGGATGCGATTCAAGGTACTCCACTTGGGTCTTATAAACAAGCTGTAGACAAACTTGTAGAAGGTGAAGATCATCCTTCTGTAGCAGCGATGGAGTATTTAGATTATGATGCAGCAACACTAGGAAACCATGAATTTAACTATGGTTTAGATTTCTTTGATGAAGTTGAAGATGATGCTGACTTCCCATATGTAAATGCAAACATTCGAAATGCATCAAGCGGCGAATTTATGTATACTCCATTTGTCATTATTGAAAAAGAAGTAGTAGATTCAAAGGGGAATACTTCAACTGTTAAAGTTGGGGTAACAGGAATTGTACCTCCACAAATTTTAAATTGGGACAAGTCTCATTTAGAAGGGAAAGTAACTGTTGATGATTCTGTACAAGCAGTAGAGAAGCTTATTCCTGAAATGCAAAAAGACGGAGCAGATGTTATTGTTGTTCTTTCGCATTCGGGCTTAGGTGACGCGACACATACTGTTGGTGAAGAGGATATATCTTACCTTCTAACAAAGGTTGAAGGTGTAGATGCGATAATTTCTGGACATGCTCACGGAGTATTCCCAGGTTCAGTTGACGCTTCTTTAACAAATGTTGATATTGAAAAAGGTACTATGAATGGTGTGCCTATCATTATGCCTGGTAAATACGGAAGCCACTTAGGTGTTATTGACCTAACTCTAGAGCAAAAAGGTGAAGAGTGGGACGTAGTAACTGGTACAGGAGAAGTACGTGCAATCGCTAAAGACTCTTCGGATGTAGATGCAGGTTTAGCAGCTGCTGTAAAAGAAGCACATGAAGGAACAATTGAATATGTTCGTCAACCAGTAGGAAAAACAAGTGCAGATATTCATAGTTATTTCTCACAAGTATTAGATGATCCTTCAATTCAAATTGTAACGAATGCACAAACTATTTATGTAGAAAATAAAATTAAAGGTACTGAATTTGATAGCCATCCAGTTCTTTCTGCGGGAGCACCATTTAAAGCAGGTACACGCAGCGACCCTGAGTACTATACGTATGTACCAACGGGTGAATTGGCTATCAAAAACGTAGCTGACCTTTACCTATACGATAATACATTAGCAATTCTGAAAGTAACTGGAGCTGATGTTAAAGAGTGGTTAGAAATGTCAGCAGGTCAATTTAACCAAATCGATGCAAGCAGTTCTAAAGAACAACAATTAATCAATACCGATTTCCGTTCATATAACTATGACGTTATTGATGGAGTTACTTATGAAATTGACGTAACAAAACCAGCTAAATACGATCCGAACGGTAATTTAGTAAATGAAGGTTCATCACGTATTGTAAATTTACAATATAACGGTCAACCAATTGATTTAAAACAAGAATTCATTGTAGCAACAAACAACTATCGTGCAAACGGTACATTCCCTGGGGTGCGTAATGCATCTTATGTAGAAGTATATCCAGATGAGAATCGTCAAGCGATTATCGATTATATTATTGCTAACGAAACAATCGATCCATCGGCAGATAATAACTGGAAATTTGCTGCACTTCCAACAACTGCAAATGTTGTTTTCGAATCATCGAAAAAGGCTGTAAACTCAATTCCAGAAGGAAGCACTATTAAATATTTAGGTGATGGTACTGATGGATTTGGTAAGTATTCAATTAATTAATCATTATTTTCTTCAATGCTCCACATAAGGGAAACCTGTGTGGAGTTTTCTTTTGTTTAAGGTTGACGTCCTTTTAAGTCTTCGATTTCTTTCATTAAATATTGAATTTGTTTTTCTAATTCATTAATTCTATCATCGTTAGCACTAGTACCGGTTCCCTGTGGTTCGTCATCAATGATGATATCTCGTTGGAACTTCTGTAGGGCTAGAAAGGAAGCTGCTGTGGACATAATCCCGCCAACAGTCTGAATCACTCCAGCTAGTGTGCTGAGCTTAGCAATGAATTCTTCCTCACTCATGACTGAATTAGCATTGTCCACATTAGTTTGCAGTTGATATTGAGATTGAATTTGATTTCGATTTTGACCTTGGCTTTGATTTCTGTTTACCATGCTATGCTCCTCCTTTCCCCTCAGCTCCTCATTGTATAGTATGAAAAAAATGAAAAAGGGTAAGTGACAGTTGGTAAACAAATCAATTTTTCATTTAATATTAATTTTCTACTTATGTAAAATAAATGAAATGGCAGTTGTACATAAGGATTTAATGCTTGAAAAGAGTGTTTTGAAAATAAAAGAAACACTTTTAGCTAAAAATAAGCGAATAGGTTTATAGACAGTTGCGATAACCATTAGTAATAATAGGTAAAAATATATCGACGTTACATTGGGCTGAATTGAAATAGAATCTAATAATGCAACTACAATGGAAAAACAAAAAATGCCTAGAAGAATTACCTGTGTAATTTTAGTTTCCTTTATACGTGTTTGAGGTTTACTCATTGGTGTCATCCCTTTAGTTGAAATTTGAACAATATAATTTTTTACCTAAAGATAGAAATATATACTCTATAAAAATTTAAGAGAGGAAGATTTTGAAAGGACTTAATTTATTCAATAAAAACCATACTACCGCTTGAGGTGAAAGAAATGTACAAACTATTAACCCATAATGATTTAGATGGAGTAGGCTGTGGTATTTTAGCTAAACTAGCATTTGGACCGGATGTTAAAGTTCGCTATAATTCCGTTGCTTCCTTGAATCGAGAAATTGAATTTTTTCTTGAAAATGATTCAACTGAAACATATTTATTTATAACGGACCTATCGCCAAATGAGGAAAATGTAAATAGATTAAATGAATATTACGAAAAACATGGGAATATCCAATTGATTGATCACCATAAATCAGCATTGCACTTAGATGATTGTAAGTGGGGCTATGTAGTAGTAGAAGATACTTTAGGAAATTTAACTTCTGCTACCTCATTGTTTTATGAGTATTTGGTCTCCATGAACTTTTTGGAGGCAAATACGGCGTTATCGGAATTTGTTGAGCTGGTAAGGCAATATGATACTTGGGAATGGGAGAAGAACGAGAATCAAAAAGCTCATTCACTAAACTCGCTTTTTTACTTAGTTTCTATAGATGACTTTGAAGAAACAATGATTGAACGTCTCTCATCAGCTGAGCACTTTGATTTTGATGCGTTTGAAAAAAGATTGCTGAATATGGAAGAAGATAAAATTGAACGATATATTCGTCGAAAGAAAAGAGAAATTGTCCAAGCAAAAGTTAGAAATCATTATGCTGGTGTTGTTTATGCAGAATCGTATCATTCCGAGCTAGGAAATGAATTAGGAAAAGAATATGCTCATCTAGATTATATAGTGATACTCAATATGGGAGGAAAAAGAATCTCCTACAGGACAATCCACGACCATGTAGACGTATCTGAAATTGCGGGACATTATGGTGGGGGAGGGCATCAGAAGGCATCGGGCAGTATATTAACTGACGAAGCCTATAAACACTATGTTCTAGATACTTTTCCTCTTGAATCGATACAGGAGGATGCTAAAAGAAATCGCTACAACGTAAAGAATTCTACTTTTGGTTCCCTATATAAAAATCGAAAAAATGATATTTTATTTATTTTCCCTAAAAAAGAGCTGTGGATTGTCGAAAAGAATAATACAGAAGTAAAGCAAAGCTTTTCCAATTTTGAAGCAGCCGAGTCATTTGTTAAGCGGAATTTTGAAGCGGCGTTAGTAAAAGATGACTTATTTGTTGATTATCTAATTCAAGAAGTAAAGAAAAAATAATGGCTTGAACCTGAAGGAAGGAGATTGTTTTTCTCCTTCTTTTTGATTTTGGGACTTTTGTAGTTTTTATTTTCAAAATAAAACGAATACTTATTGATTAGAATGGGGGAAGTTGGATGTGACTTTCGTATTGCTGATAAGTTATTATTAAGTATGAAAAATATAAAATACTATTTAGTGAGTGAGGAAGATATGGAAAAAAATATAAAGGGGATTCTCGATAAGCGAGAACAATTGTATCAGCTTTTTAGCCTGCAAAAAGATAATATTATTGTGACGGACCAGGCAGGAATTATTACATATATAAATAGAAATACTGAAAAGTTGTTTGATGTAATGGCTAAGGATGTACTTAATACATCGATTACAAAGTTAGTTTGCGATTTTTCCACTAGTACTGTAAGAAACCATTGCAATCGGCCTGTATTTACAGGGATAAATGAAGTAAAGCTGGAGGTACAGTCGCAACACATAACCGTAGAACAAGAGCAATTAGAAATATTACTTATAACAGAGGTCACAGATAATCATAGAAAAAACATATCCGACGCCAAGAAAATTGATTTTATAGATAAAATTAAAAACCTTCAAAATGGTATTTTTACAATGGCTAAAGATGAAAACGGGCAATTTGTTTATACGATGTCTATTGGAAAGTTATTGGAAGATATCGGAGCATATGATGAGAGATTGAGAAATCATACTCCCTTTGAAGTTTTTCCTAAAGATATTGCGTTTATAAAGCATTCTCATTATGAAAAAGCATTTCAAGGAGAACGTGTAAACTATGAAATCGATATAAAAGGAAAGTATGTTTATGTAGATGTAGTGCCTATTAAGAATGGAAATGAAGTTACTGAAATCGTAGGCACAGTACTTGATATTTCTGAATTAAAATCTACTCAAGAAGAGCTCCTATTAAATCAGGAGCAATACGAATCCTTAGTAAAGCTTAGCCAGGATTTTCTTGTAGTTTTCAATAAAAACGCAAGGATAGTTAATATGAACCCGAAGGCACTGGCACTTTTTGAGCTTTCAGAGCAGGAAAGTACATATGAAAATATTGAAAAAATCTTATTACACACGTGTGCAAACTCTATTAATGGTTATCTAGAAGAGGCTTTGGCAGGAAATATACAAAATTTCGAAATTGATTTCCGAGATAAAAATTTAAATCAAATTTATCTAAATGTTATGATATTGCCAGTCATCATAGATAATCAGATTCAAGGGGTTTATATGATTGGGAAGGATATCTCTGAGCAAAAAAAGGTTCAAGATATGAATGCATATTTAGCTCACCATGATGAGCTAACCATGCTGCCAAATAGAAGATGGATGGCCTCAAAAACAAGAGAAGCCTTACAGCAAATCAATAGTAAAAGTGATGAAATGCTTGCAATATTATTAATTGATTTAGACCGATTTAAATCGATTAACGATACACTTGGGCATCAAATTGGTGACCAGCTTTTAAGTGAAATGGGTAAACGAATATTAGCGAGCATCAACATCGAAAAACACTTTGCTTGCCGTATGGGAGGGGATGAATTTTTGATTCTATGCTCAGGCATCACGGCTGAAGAAGAAGTGATTACGATAGCTGAAAAATTTCTAGAGCAATTAGTAAATCCCTTTTATATTGAAGAATACGAATTATTAATCACTGCAAGTATTGGGATCTCCCTGTACCCAACAGGTGGCATGGATGCAATTGATTTAATGAAGAATGCTGATATTGCTTTATATAAAGCAAAGGATTTAGGGCGTAATATGTATCAAATTTATGATCCATCGATGAATAAGAGAAGTTATCAATCATTCCTTATGGAGAGAGATTTACGTAAGGCGATTATGAATGATGAATTCATTGTTCATTTACAGCCTCGTGTAGATGCAATAACGCAAAAAACAGTAAGTGCGGAGGCGTTAATTCGATGGATGCATCCAGAGTTAGGACTAGTTTCTCCTGGAGAGTTCATTCCTCTTGCTGAAGAGACGGGTTTAATTATCCCAATGGGGAAATGGATGAAGCGAAAGGTTTGTGAAAAATTAGTTGAGTGGAGAGAAGCGGGTATTCCACTTGTTCCAATCAGTGTCAATATTAGCTCACAACGTTTCCTACAAAAAGAATTTGCATCTGAAATTCGTGATTTACTTAGAGAATTTCAACTAGAAGGTAAATGGCTTGAAATTGAAATTACTGAAAACTCCATTATGAAAAATGAAGAAACAGTATTTAAAACAATCCGTGAATTAAAGGATTTAGGTGTAAAAATTTATATCGATGATTTTGGGACAGGCTATTCCTCCTTCAATTATTTGAAAACCTTCCAGCTAGATGGTGTTAAAATTGATCGCTCCTTTATCCAGAACATTTCATCAGAATCAGAAAACGCAAGTATTACAACTGCAATGATTAAAATGGCCCAGCATTTGAAGCTAGAGGTAATAGCAGAGGGTGTTGAAACAAAAGAAGAGTTAGAATATTTACTTGAGCAAAATTGCCACTATATTCAAGGATTCTATTTTGGTAGACCATGTGCTACAGAAGAATTCGAGAAGAGGTTTTTAAAAGGCGCGTTAGTTGTAAAATAAATACACGAAAATTGAAACATCTTCCACTATTCATGTATCATTAATTTCGAGAATAATTATAGAATATGGTATTTCCATAGTAATAGGTAATTATTACAGGAAATAAGGAGTGGAGTGTAGAAGATGGAAATTGGGCTAACTACCTTTGTAGAAACAACACCAGATGTAAAAACAGGTAAAACAATTAGTCATGCAGAACGTATTCGCGAAGTAATAGAGGAAATCGTGTTAGCTGATGAGGTAGGACTGGATGTCTATGGAGTTGGGGAGCATCATCGAAAAGACTATGCATGCTCTGCTCCGGCTGTCTTACTCGCAGCAGCTGCTTCACGTACAAAAAACATTCGATTATCGAGTGCTGTTACTGTTTTGTCTTCTGATGATCCAGTTCGTGTTTTTCAAGAGTTTTCAACAGTAGATGCTATTTCAAATGGTCGTGCTGAAATTATGGCAGGGCGTGGATCTTTTATAGAATCATTCCCATTGTTTGGCTACGACCTTAAGGATTATGATGAGCTCTATGAAGAAAAGCTAGAGTTATTATTACAGTTAACTAAAAATGAAATCATCAACTGGAAAGGGAAGCACCGAGCAGATATCTCAAATCGTGGAGTATATCCTCGACCTGTCCAAGAGACTTTACCTGTATGGATTGCTAGTGGTGGTACCCCTCAATCAGTAGCGCGTGCAGGTTACTTAGGCTTACCTTTAGCCTTAGCCATCATTGGTGGAAGTCCATTACAATTTGCTCCACTTGTTAACCTATACTATAGAGCCGCAAAGGAAGCGGGTCATGATCCATCTAAACTTACGGTTGCATCCCACTCCCATGGTTTTTTAGCAGATACAACAGAGGAAGCAATCGAAAAATTCTTCCCGCCAACACAGCAAGCCATGAACGTTTTAGGACGAGAACGCGGATGGGGACAATATACTCGTGAATCCTTTGACCATGCTCGTAGCATAGAGGGGGCCCTTTATACAGGCGATGTTAATACTGTAGCTGAGAAAATTATCCTACTACGTAAAAAAGTGGGTATTACACGCTTCATGCTCCATTGCCCAGTCGGCTCAATGCCCCACGCAGACGTGATGAAATCCATCGAACTATTAGGAAAAGAAGTTGCTCCAATCGTTCGTGAAGAAATCCAACGGTGGGAAGCAGCAGGCAAACCACAATAAGTTTAAGAAGCTGCTAAGAGGAAAACCTCAAGCAGCTTTTTTCATTGGGGTGACCTAATCCTATTATTTCTCGGTTAAATTATATTGAAACAGCCACTTTTCTGTGTCCATTAGTTCCTCTTGAGGGACGTTGGTGCCGTTTCCTAGAAAGACTATGGTATCATTGACACCGACAACCATTACTTCTAATTCAGAATCTTTGTCATTTTTCTTATAGACATCGCCAATAATAGGTAGTAAATCGTTAAAGTTATTTGCTTCATCAGTGAATTCATTGTTGTCAACGGTAGGTCGATCGCGATATTCGATTGGATTACTTTTTTCATTTCGGCCAGGCACCATCAGTAGATATTCGTTATGCTTGATGCCATTTGAATCATTAGTGATTACACCTTTGTTTTCAACAGAAGAAACGACCTCAATGGAATTTAATGTGTAGTAATCTAATATATCTGGATTAGGATTAGTGATTAATACATAATCATCAACCTCTGCCTTTCGTTCTTTAGACAATGTATAAACCTTTTTGTTGAAAATAAAGCTATCCTGTTCTTTTGGCTGGTACTTTTCAATTTCTGCCGCACTTGATAAGACTTGAGTTAAATCACGAAGTCTAATGAGATGAACTGATTTCTTGTACATCGGCTTTACAGCATAGACCTTATGCAACTCATTTTCAAAATACACAAACTGTCCCTTTCTAACTTGAAAGAGTTTCATGAACAACTCTCCTTAAATTTTATCTGTATTTCCAATTAGCATGTTCAAATTAGCTATAAATATAATGACGAAATGAATAGTGTAGTGGAAGCTACGTCTCTAGACTTAGAGTAATTTACATTAAAGGGTCATTATATTTAACTTATATACCCTGTATCATTGGTTTTAAGTAAACATTATGGAAAGGAACGTGTTAAAGTGGAAAAAAAGAAAGTTTTTATATGGGTAGCTTTAATTGCCATTATTGCAGTAATTGTCTTCAATCTTTTTAGTAATGGTAAGCAAGAAGACATTATAATTGATAAAGAGTTCTCTAATGTTGAGATTGAAAGTGACAATGCGGAAGTTCGTTTAATGTCTATAAATGATAATGATGCCTCAATAGAATTAGAGAATAATGAAAAAAATCGTTATACTTTAGATGTAAAAGTAAAAGGAAAAACGTTAGAAATTGACGTAAATCGAAAAGGTTTTAGATGGTTTTCTTTTGATTTCTTTTCTAAATCTCCTGTAGTCATTGTTGGTTTACCAAAAAATGAATACGGAACAATTAAAATAGAAACAGATAATGGAGCGATCAAGGTATCAGAAATTGAATTAAAAGAACTATTGGCTGATACGGATAATGGAGAAATCGATATAAAAGAAGTAGAAAGTGGAAAAATTGCTGTAGAAACAGATAATGGAGATGTCCTAATAGAAAACAGCTCAGGAGTTATCAATGGTCAAACCAATAATGGGGACGTTACAGTGATGAATGATAGTATCGATGCGCCAATGGATTTGGAAACAGACAATGGTGAAATCCTTGTGAAAACAAAAGGCGAATCTAAAAATTTACAATATAATGTGAAGACTGATAACGGAAAAGTTAATATTTATGGTCAATCTACAACTGATAAGGTTATTGGCGATGGTAAAATTATCATTCAGTTAGAATCAGATAATGGCAATATTACGATAGAATAACAGGTTATTGTTCTTGGTAGGAGGGCACTAAAAATGTGTGAAATCGAGATAAGAAGACCAAAAATCGATGAGCAAAATCAAATTTATGAATTTTTCAATTTAGTAATCACCCACACTTATCAAAAAGAAGGTTTATCAGAGTTAAAAGATGAGCTGAATGATGAAATAGAAACGAAGAAAAAATTCTTAGCAGATGATTTTGCGAGCAAAGGTGGAAAACGATTTTTCTTATTTGCTTATGATGAAAATCAAATTATTGGTTCGATAGCATATGGCGAGCCTAACTCAATTCTTGTTGAAGTAACTAAAGGGCAGCTCAGACACATACCTGAAGTAGGCTCTATGCTAGTTCACCCTCACTATCAAAATCAAGGAATTGGAAATATGCTGCTCCAAGCAATTTACCAAGCTTTAAGAAATAAGGGGATTTCGGAATTTTGCTTTGACAGTGGCTATCAACAAGCACAAATCATTTGGACTAAGAAGTTTGGTACCCCACTCGTGTTTCTCGAAAATTATTGGGGTGAAAACAGTCATCATATGATTTGGAGAAAAAATTTAGCAGATGTTTGAATAACATAAAAAGAGGCTCAAGTATAAGTTTGAGCCTCTCCTTGTATTTCGTTTAAGAAATAATATCATCATCTTCTTTTTTCTCAAATGTCTTGCAATCTGTTTCTTCACTTTTTGATGCTTCATCAGTGTTACGACTAGTAACAACATAGATACTCGCTGCATCACATTTATTACCCGAAGCCCAATATGTACAGCTATCTACTTCACAAAGAACATCTGTAGCCATTATAAACACCTCCCTTAAATCTAATATTTACCAATTAATTTCTTTTGATACAATGATGTTGGAATTTCATCCATTTTATTAGTTGTTTATACATAAGGGTATTTAGATGCCTTGACTAGAATATTATTTAATTACATATATATAATGATTTATCAGAGCAAGTCAGCAGTAGAAAGGGAAGTGCTTCACTTCTACCTAAAAAAGAGTAAAAGGCAAGGGTGAAAAAATGAAAGAAGTGATAAATGCTGATCAAAGCTATCAGCAAGTGGAAGAACAAGCAAGACACTATTTTCAGCTGCTGAATGAGCAGGTGACTAAAAAGAGTTATATCCCGAAATTAGTTGATGATTTTCAAAAGTGGAAAGTCAATCACATCCATCATCCTTCCTTTTTTTCATTTTTTTCTTCGAAACAGAAAAAGCCGAGTTCAAAAGAAACGATGCATTATATTAAATGGCTAGATTATACAAATAAATTAGAGGATTATTTAAAACGAAGTATCTCCTATATTTATTTACGTGATTTGGGTAAGACACTTGAAGATCAAGACACACAGTCTAAGATTGATCAGGTAGTTGGAGATTTAAAGGGAAGTCTTATCGATTCGACAAAGAATGAAAAAAAGGAATTGTTTGGCTTTGACTGGATTATTCAAAAGGGGAAGAAGGAACAAATCCTTTTAACAGTGGATTGGATGCTAAGTAAATTAAATACAGTATCTGCAAATATTCCAGAAGAGTTAGATGCAGCGAATGCCCAGCGAAAGCTTATAAAAATTATTGCAGGAGTATTGATGCATACGATCGATGCGATGGAGGAGGATATTTCTCCGAGCGAACGAAGAGAGAAGCTCGATAAAGCAATACGTCTAGGCTACTGCTATGGTTTAACATATCCCTTTATCGATGATCTGCTTGATTCTGATTTATTGTCTAAAATAGAGAAGGAACAGTTCTCCCAGCTCATTCGTACTTCACTATTAACAGGTAAGGTTCCGCCATTAGGCAGTGAATGGAGTGAGGCTACACTACAATTTTTAGCTTATATTCATACAGAGCTAAAAGAAGCGTTTGAATATATTCAAACTCAGCAATCCTCAAGCAAGTTTTTCGAGCAAGCTTATGTATTTTTTCATTCTCAAGAAATAGATCGACAAAAGGAACTGTCCAACAAAACCTATACCAATGAGGAGCTGTTTGTTCCGATTATCTTAAAATCCTCATCTTCAAGATTAGTGGCACGTTCAGTTATACAAGAAACTGAAGATGACGATGGATTTGAACAACGAACATTTTTATATGGAATTTACAACCAATTAGCAGATGACTTTGCGGATATGTTTGATGATTTAAAGGTAGGTGCTGTAACGCCATATACGTATTACATTCAGCATCAGCAGCATCGTAATGATTTGATTAATCCCTTTGAGATGTATTGGGCAGTTATTTCAAATTTGATTCATAATGTCTATCATTCGCATAGTGAGACCCGTGAAGTAATTTTAAATAGAGCTATTAATGGACTGAAACGATTTAAAGAAAAGCATGGTAAGAAAAAGTATGAAGAGGTTATGAAGCAATTTGCATCTGGCTTTCCTGAGTTCAATGCCATTCTACAAAAAATGGTTGAAAAAGGCGATGATGTAGACTTCTTCGATAAGCTACTACGAGATCATATGGTAGACCATTTCAAAATCCAACGAGCTGAAAAAGAAGCATTTAAAGAGAAAATACAGATAGTGAAAGAAATGGTTAATCAAGAGCTTTTAATCACCCCAGATTTAGATGCAGAGTTTCAACAGGATCTTGTTTTGGAGGCGGCAAATTATAGTTTGACAGGTGAGGGGAAAAGGCTAAGACCCATTATGGCTTGGTTTGTCGGAGTTGAAATGTATGGTTTAGAAGAGGTGAGTCTACTTCCTCTTTTTAAGTCTTTAGAATACATGCATACGGCCTCTCTAATTTTTGATGATTTGCCTTCACAGGATAATGCCTCCTATAGACGAGGTCGACCAACTGTTCATGAAATGTATAATGTTGCAATAGGGGAACTGACGGGTTTATTCCTAACGCAAAAGGCCATTGAACAGCAGACCTTACTAGAAAAGTTCGATTCAAAAACTGTACTTGAATTAGTTCGCTACTCTGCGCAAGTTACTGCTAATATTTGTAAGGGGCAAGTCATGGATTTGGAATCAAAGGGCAGAAGATTTTCTAAGGATGAGCTTGAAACCATGTGTTTTTATAAGACAGCTCTAGGCTTTGAAGCAGCTCTTGTAATGCCAGCGATTTTAGCAAAAGCAAATGAAAAAGAAATGAATGCTTTAAAGAAATTTTCTCGCCATGCAGGAATTGCCTTTCAAATAAAGGATGACCTATTGGATAGTGAAGGGAATTTTGAGAATCTAGGTAAATCAGCAAGAATGGATTTAGAAAATGAAACCTCAACCTTTGTGACGATTCTAGGAATAGAGGGTGCTAAAAATGAAATGTGGGAGCATTATTGTTTAGCGATTGAAGCGCTAGAGTCAATTCCGCAGAATGCGTCCTTTTTAAAGCTCTTTTTAAATAATATTGTACATCGTGATCGATAGAGTGAGTGGTCATGAATACTATCAATTTAGCTCGAGAAGAAATTTTCTCGGGCTTTTTTATGTGATTTGTAGGTTGTCGTTTAGTACAACAAGTCAATGGCAACCATGTAGTTAAAACAATGACTAAGGTTTGGGAGGCAATATGAATACTTCAAAACAATTCCGTATAGAGCATGATTCAATTGGTGAGGTAAAGGTTCCAAAAAATATGTATTATGGTGCTCAAACTCAGAGAGCCTTGGATAATTTTCAGATAAGCGGGACAAGGCTACAGCATTCGATCATAAAGGCACAGGGAATTATTAAAGCTTCAGCAGCAATGGCGAATATGAAAAATGGGCAGTTAGATGAGGAAATGGGAAGGGCGATAATTCAAGCAGCTGAAGAAGTAACAATAGGCAAATGGGACAATCATTTTGTAGTAGACGTCTATCAAGCTGGTGCAGGTACTTCTCAAAATATGAATGTCAATGAAGTCATTGCAAATCGAGCTTCTGAAATTTTAGGAGGATCTATCGAGTCAAAGCTTGTTCATCCAAATGATCATGTCAATATGTCCCAATCGACCAATGATACATTTCACTCTGCCTTTAATATGGCAGCTGCAGAAGGGTTAGTTAATAATCTCATCCCTGCAATTACAAAGCTAGTAGAAGCGTTAAAAAAGAAGTCTGAAGAATTAATGCCGATTGTTAAGTCTGGACGAACACATTTGCATGATGCAATTCCGATTCGTTTAGGTCAGGAGTTTTCTGGTTATGCCGAAACAATCGCACATACTCTAAAGCAGCTGGAGGGAAATTTAGATACATTATATGAAATCGGACTTGGCGGGCAAGCGATTGGAACGGAATTTAACCTCCATCCCAAATATATCCCTAATGTAATGGATGAGGTTTGTAAGAGAACAAAATTACCATTCCGTTCCCCACAAAATATGTTTGCCTTTACACAAAATCCTAGAGCAGCTATTCGTACAATGCTGACACTGAAAGAATTAGCTGTGCACCTTATTAAGATTACAAGTGATTTACGTTTACTCAGTTCAGGACCGAGAACAGGTTTTGCAGAAATTTCATTACCATCAGTACAGCCTGGTTCTACGATAATGCCTGGAAAAGTAAATCCTGCCATTTTAGAAATGGTGCATATGGTGAGCTGTCAAATCATTGGCTATGAAGCCGCAATGGCTACAGCAGGAATTGCTGGTCAGCTGGAGATTAATGTCATGATGCCTGTGATGGCTTTTACTTTAATTCATTCAATTGATTTACTAACAAATGCCATAACAACTCTTGTAACAAAGTGCATTGATGGAATTGAAGGAAATGTAGAAAAATGCAGAGAGCATATGGAGAATAGTCTTGCTTTAGTAACTGGGTTAAGCTCTTCTATGGGCTATGATTTGGCATCTCAAATTGGCATGCAGGCAGATGAAGAAAATAAATCATTAGAGCAGGTATTAAAGGAGAAGGGACTATTAACAAAGGAAACAATGTCGGCAATCGATCCAAATAGTATGGTGTGATTGGGGGAAGAGTTCGGGCTCTGCTGCTGTTCGAGTGTGGGGAGGGAGCGGGAGTGGAAATAACGGAGGAATTTCCTTTTAAGTCGAAAAATATCCATATTTTCTTTAAAATAAAGGAAGTTTTTTCGGTTATATTGACCAAATTCTTTTATTTTGGCTTATTTTGAGGAGATAACAGGAAAAACTCCTCTTATTTCGGCTCTAAAGCCACCATTCCATACATTAGCGGAAAATGCTCCGTTTATTAAAAAAAGTATGGCGATTCCGTTATGCAGAATCGCCACTTTTTTTCACCTCAAACGGAGAACCTATATTTATAGAGTAGGCTTAATTTCCTTTTGAATAGTCTGTTGATTTTTACCATAGAAGTTAACGAGGATAACACTAGAAATGGCAATAATTCCACCTATGATTGAAATGGACTTCGGAAGCTCACTTAACCAAATCCATGCCACGATAATCGCAATTACTGGTTCCAGATATAGAACTGTGGAGATGGAGCTTGCTTTTGATTGGGATAATGCATAAGCCCACGTTAAATAAGCGATGGCCGTTGGGAAAACCCCGATATAGATTGCCGTTATGTTCACTTCAACGGGTACTGTTTGAATTGCTTCTAGTAAACCAGGTGCAAAAATAAGAAATGGTATCGTACCTGCCCAAGTAAAATAGGCTGTTAACTCGACAGCTGAATATTTTTTAAACAAAGGCTTTTGATAAACGAAAAAGATTGAGGTTGCGATAGCCGCAAGTATAGTTAAAAATACACCGGGAGCAATACCGAAAGTTGTATCACCAGAACCGATAGCAATTAACGAGATCCCAGCAAATCCAAAGGCTAGTCCAATCCATCCCATTTTACTAAGTTGTTCCTTTAGGATAAGAATTGCAAAGATTGTTGTGAAAATAGGTCCAGAACCGATTAACATTCCGGATGTACCAGCACTGATTGTTAACTGTCCAAAGGTTGCACAAATATGATAGCCACTAATGCCGACAATTCCTAAGAGTACAATTTTCCAAATATCTTGTTTCTCTGGTAAACGGAATTTCATATTAGGTATACGGGCAATAATAGCAAAAATTAATGAAGCTACTACAAAACGAAATAACAGTAGATGTCCTGCTGAAAAGCCACCCTGCAGACTAAAGCTATTCGCTGCAAAGGTTGAACCCCAGATGAGAACAGTAAAGAGCCCTAATAATAAAGCTTTTGAATTCAACTTGTTCACCAATCTTTCTATTAGAATCAATAGAAACTATCTTCTCATGATATTAGATAGATTAGCAAGAACAAATTAAAAGGTTTACTAGCCAAAAAAACCCTCCTGCATTTTGCAAGAGGGAGGAAGGATTAGAAGAATTTCTTTTGATTTTGTTCGTCTTTCAAGATTTCAACCGCTTCTCTAAATCTCATGGAATGTACAACTTCTCTTTCTCGCAAGAACCTTAATCCGTCGTTGATATCCGGATCATCTGAAATATCGATTAACCATTGATAAGTTGCGCGAGCTTTTTCTTCGGCTGCAATATCTTCATAAAGATCGGCAATAGGATCACCTTTTGCTTGGATATAAGATGCGGTCCACGGAACACCAGCGGCATTGTGATAAAATAATGCTTTATCATGATTGACATAATGGTCGCCAATTCCGGCAGCCACCATCTGTTCTGGCGTCGCATCCTTAGTTAGTTTATAAATCATTGTAGCAATCATTTCCAGATGAGAGAATTCTTCCATAGCGATATCGTTCAGTAAACCAATTACCTTATCCGGAATTGTATAACGCTGGTTCATATATCGAAGAGCGGCTGCTAATTCCCCATCAGCCCCACCATATTGTTCAATTAAAAACTTCGCAAGCATGGGATTACACGTGCTGACCCTAACAGGATATTGCAATTTCTTTTCATAATAAAACATTCTTTTTTCCTCCCCCCACATTCCTTCAAATTAAGTGCCGACAGCGCCACATGGACGTGGCGCTTTTGTCGGCCAGTTTATTTCACGGCTGAGCGAGCCCGTTCAGGCCCACACGATGTGGGTCACTCAGCCTTTGCGAGCGTGTGTAGCGCTTTTAGGCTGATTTCCTCATGATGTCTAGTTGCGAACGCTAGCTCTTCGACAACTTCGATGGCTTCTGCAATGACAAAGAGCGTCCTTACAGAAACCCCCTCCAGTTGTTGTCAGAGCTGAACGAGCGTTCTCCACTTTTCTATACTTGCCATGGCCAGGGTGAGTCGTCGATATTCCATGGATAATTCGAGTAGCTTCGTCCAAAATTCATTAATGGATGAAATTTCTTTTCGAATTCTACTTTTAATTGCATGCTCAGTTTGGCGGTTTCGTTAAATTGTTGAATAGCATCAAAGTCATGATTATGGGTATCTAAATAGAGGTTTAATTCCACTAGTACAAAATCTAACGCCTGAATTTCTTCTAGACATTGATAATACTCTGGTGGCATTTGTTTAGCCATGCGGATTGCCTCCTTTTTGTGGATCTGGATATGGGCTATATAGCTGAGGCCAAAGAGTACCGGCCATTAGTGCTTCTTGTGGTGTGAATTGTGGAAGTCCTGGTGGTTGAAAATTCATATACAGTTGCGGAGGGGTACTGTAACTTTTTACGCGTATTGGTTTACAAGGATCAAAAGGGCCAACGAAGGGTTTCCAATACTTAAACTGAGTAAACATAAGATCCTCCTTTCAATATCGCAGACAAGATTGGTAATCCTTCTTATCTACAAAGGACAACTAAGGCTTATTTGTTGAACAATGCTATCGATAAGCCTAGTATCTAACAACCTATATGTATGAGTACCATGATTAAAATATTCCGAAAACTATACAACTAATGAGGAGGATTAATTTTTGATACTGCATATGCTTTTCGTGGAGCGAAGTTCTTATATTTTCTAAGGTTCAAAAGACTTTTCCTATTTAATATCCTAGAACCAATAAAATTATAATAAAAAGTATTCGGTATCATTGAAGGACTCGCTTCATACATTTATAAAAACCCACCCTGAATGGAGGTAATAATCATCGATATTTTAAGCAGGGTTAGAAGTTATAAAGAAGAAGTGGATAGTCTGAAATGGGAAGGTACATTTGAAGAATACCTAGGTATTATTAAAGAAAGACCAGAAGTTGCTCAAACTGCTCATTCACGTGTCTACAATATGATTAAGAGTTCTGGAGTAGAGGAAAGAGACGGTAAGAAAATGTACCAATTCTTTGGAAAAGAAATTTTCGGCCTTGAAACAGCATTAGAAAGATTAGTGGAGGAATACTTCCACCCAGCAGCTAGAAGATTAGACGTACGTAAGAGGATTTTATTATTAATGGGACCTGTAAGTGGAGGGAAGTCTACAATTGTTACCTTACTTAAGCGTGGATTAGAGCATTATTCTCGGACAGATGAGGGTGCAGTATATGCCATAAAAGGCTGTCCAATGCATGAAGACCCCCTTCATCTAATTCCCCAGCACCTAAGAGAAGACTTCTTTAAAGAGTATGGAATTCGTATTGAGGGAAGCTTATCTCCATTAAATACAATGCGCCTTGAGCAAGAATATGGTGGTCATGTTGAAGATGTCTTGATTGAACGTATCTTTTTCTCAGAGGATAAACGTGTTGGGATTGGTACATTTACACCTTCGGATCCAAAATCACAGGACATTGCTGATTTAACAGGTAGTATTGATTTCTCGACAATTGCTGAATATGGATCAGAATCAGATCCACGTGCTTATCGATTTGATGGGGAGTTAAATAAGGCAAACCGTGGAATGATGGAGTTCCAGGAAATGCTGAAGCTTGATGAAAAGTTCTTATGGCATTTACTATCCTTAACGCAAGAAGGAAACTTCAAAGCGGGCCGTTTTGCGCTCATTAGTGCAGACGAGCTAATCGTCGCCCATACAAACGAAACCGAGTACCGTACATTCATTTCAAACAAAAAGAATGAGGCATTACATTCACGTATTATCGTGATGCCGATTCCTTATAACTTAAAGGTAAGTGAAGAGGAGCGTATTTACGCAAAAATGATTAGTGAGAGTGATATGGCACATGTTCATATTGCGCCACACGCACTCCGAGCTGCTGCTATCTTCTCTGTTTTAACAAGACTGGAAATTCCGAAAAAGCAAGGCATTGACCTTGTTAAGAAAATGCGACTTTATGATGGAGAAAGTGTTGAAGGCTTTAATTCGGTAGATGTGGAGGAATTGAAAAAAGAGCATCAAAACGAAGGTATGAATGGTATTGATCCTCGTTATGTCATTAATCGAATTTCCTCAGCGATTATTCGTAAAGAAGTCCCATCTATCAATGCGTTAGACGTTTTACGTTCATTAAAAGAGGGGCTGGATCAGCACGCATCGATATCAGAAGAAGATCGCGAAAAGTACATGAATTACATTGCCATTGCAAGGAAAGAGTACGATGAAATTGCGAAGAACGAAGTACAAAAAGCCTTTGTTTATTCTTATGAAGAGTCTGCAAAGCATTTAATGAATAACTATCTTGATAATGTTGAAGCCTTCTGTAACAAAAATAAGCTTCGTGATCCGATTACAGGAGAAGAAATGAATCCGGATGAAAAACTGATGCGATCTATTGAGGAACAAATCGGAATTTCTGAAAATGCGAAACGTGCCTTCCGTGAAGAGATTTTAATCAGGCTTTCTGCATTTGCTCGTAAAGGAAAACGATTTGACTATAATTCTCATGAAAGATTAAGAGAAGCCATCCAGAAAAAGCTGTTTGCAGATTTAAAGGATGTAGTGAAAATTACGACTTCCTCTACAACACCTGATGAGTCACAGCTTAAAAAGATAAATGAGGTTGTTGCAAGATTGATTGATAAGCATGGGTATGACTCCAACTCAGCCAACGAATTATTAAGATATGTAGGAAGTTTACTAAATAGATAGTTAATAGAAGGAATATATTGAAAGGAGTGTCCATAAAATTTAGGACACTCATTTTTTTATCTTTAATTAGAATTGGTCGTAAGAAGAGATAAATATTGGGTTATTAGAATAATTTGTATTAAAGAAGAATTTATTGAGTAAAGCAGTGTAATTTGTCAGAAAATTCGCATATTATAAGAAAAGTGATTTTCCTTTGTAATTGGATAATGAAACTTTATCAAAGATGGGTGAGGATAACATGAGTGAAAATCAGAATCGAAACTTTGTCGTCTCTCAGGAAAATTGGTCACTCCATCGTAAAGGGTACCAAGATCAACAACGGCATATGGATAAGGTAAAGGATGCAATTAAAAACAATTTGCCAGACCTGATTAGTGAAGAAAGTATAATCATGTCAAATGGTAAAGAGGTTATTAAAATACCAATTCGTTCATTAGATGAGTATAAGATTCGTTATAACTATGGTAAATCAAAGCATGTTGGTCAAGGACAAGGCGATAGCCAAGTTGGTGATGTGGTTGCCCGTGATGGAAAGCCAGGAAATCAGCAAGCACAGGGTCAAGGAAAGAAAGCTGGGGATCAGCCTGGTGATGATTACTATGAAGCAGAGGTAAACCTGGAAGACGTTCAAAGTATGTTATTCAAAGAATTAGAGCTGCCTAATTTACAAAGAAAAGAAACAGCAGATATTTCTACAGAAAAGATTGAGTTTAATGATATCCGTAAAAAAGGGCTAATGGGTAATATTGATAAGAAAAGAACGATTTTAACGGCTATTAAAAGAAATGCCATGAAAGGGAAGGCTGAAATTGCCCCTATTCATAATGATGATCTACGTTTTAAAACCTGGGATGAAGTACAGAAGCCTGAAACCAAAGCCGTTGTGCTAGCCATGATGGATACGAGTGGTTCTATGGGGAATTTTGAAAAATTCTGTGCAAGAAGCTTTTTCTTCTGGATGACTAGGTTTTTACGTACAAAGTACAAAACTGTTGAAATTGAATTTATCGCGCATCATACAGAAGCAAAAGTGGTAACGGAAGAAGAGTTTTTCACAAAGGGAGAAAGTGGAGGAACAATTTGTTCATCAGCTTATTCCAAGGCCTTAGAGCTTATCGAGCAAAAATATAATCCGGTTCGTTACAATATTTACCCCGTACATTTCTCAGATGGCGAGAACTTTTCAACAGATAATGAGAAATGCTTAAGACTGGTAAATGAACTTATTGAGCTGTCTAGTATGTTCGGATATGGTGAGGTTAACCCAAATAATCGGTATTCCTCATTGATGTCAACGTTTAAGAAAATTGATAATCCAAAGTTCCGTCATTATGTCTTAAGGCAGAAGAAGGATGTGTACGATACACTGAAAAGCTTCTTCCAAAAGCGTGATGAGACGACTGTTTAAGGAATAGTATTTGTAGCATGTTTGACACCGAAATCAGTATACGAAAAACATCGATATTCACTTTTGGTGAAAATCGTGTTTTTCTATTGGGGGGAGAAAAGGTGGAAAAAGAACTTCATAAAGCGATTGAGGATATAAATGAAATTGCCATAGGGTTTGGCTTAGATTTCTTTCCAATGCATTATGAAATTTGCCCAGCAGAAATTATTTATACTATTGGTGCATATGGAATGCCGACTCGTTTTTCGCACTGGAGCTTCGGAAAGCAATTTCATAAGATGAAGCTGCAATATGATTTAGGCTTGAGCCAAATTTATGAATTGGTTATTAACTCAAATCCTTGCTATGCATTCTTACTCGATACGAATACATTAACGCAAAATAAGCTCATTATCGCTCATGTTTTAGCACACTGTGATTTTTTCAAAAATAATGTGCGCTTCTCTAATACAAGAAGAGATATGGTTGAAAGTATGACGGCAACGGCAGATCGAATTGCTAGCTATGAGCGTCTCTATGGAAAAGAAGAAGTTGAACAATTTTTAGATGCAATTTTAGCTATTCAAGAACATATTGATCCTTCCTTAGTAAGACCGAAATTGCTAGAATACGAGGATGAATTAGATGAGAACGAAATTGTTGTAGCAAAAACTCCTTATGATGACCTATGGGATTTAGACAAAAAAGAGGCACCAAGGTCGCCAGTTCGCTATAAAAAGAAAAAGTTCCCACCGAAGCCTGAAAAGGATATTCTTCTTTTCATAGAAATGCATAGTCGTGAGCTTGAAGAGTGGCAACGTGATATTTTAACGATGATGCGTGAGGAAATGTTATATTTCTGGCCACAGCTTGAAACGAAAATAATGAATGAGGGCTGGGCATCTTATTGGCACCAACGTATTATGAGAGAATTAAATCTTACAACAGATGAAACGATTGAATATGCAAAACTAAATGCGGGCGTTGTGCAGCCATCTAAGACGTCCATTAATCCATATTATTTAGGGTTGAAAATTTTTGAGGATATCGAAAGACGGTACGATAACCCTACACCTGAAATGATTAAAATGGGGGTGAAACCTGGCTCGGGAAGGGAAAAAATCTTTGAAGTACGTGAAATCGAATCTGATATTTCCTTTATCCGAAATTATTTAACTAAAGAGCTAGTCGACCAAGAGGATATGTACTTGTTCGAAAAAAAGGGTACTGATTACAAGATTACTGATAAGGATTATCGAAATGTACGAGATCAGCTTATATCTATGCGTGTAAATGGCGGCTTCCCATATATTGTTGTTGATAATGGGGACTACCTCCGAAACGGTGAGATGTACTTAAAGCATGGTTTTGAGGGGATGGAATTAGATCCGCATTACTTAGAACAAGTATTACCTTATATCTATCAGCTATGGGGACGCCCAGTCCATATAGAAACCTATGTGGAAAACAAACCAGTGCTTTATACGTACGATGGGAAAAGGAATTATAGAAAGGCATTATAATAACAAAAGTCAGTTAAGATTCGACGAACACATATAAAAAGCCCGTGAATTTGTTTATTCACGGGCTTTTGACTATGCATTAATAAGGATCTGCTTCGTGTCCTTTGTTTACAGCGTCATCCACTGCTTTATCTGCATTTTTAGCACCAAGTGGATGTGGACTAAAGTTTGGATCTTCTTTTTTCATTTCTTCTGTTTTTGCAACGATGCCTTCACGTAAGCGGCGGCCATATTCTTCGTCGGCTTGTTCTGCAAGGGCAATCATTTTATCTTGAATATCCTTTGGACAAATAACTAAATCGTTCACCAAGTTGCTTAGGAGCTCGTCCTTCTCCCATTGCTCGAAGTTGCGATAAGTTTCGCCGGCTTGTTTTGTATTATCGTTACGGTCAATCGATTCACGGACTAAGTTGCCTTCCACTTGAGGCGTATGCTCTTTTCCAGCCTGCTCAGCTTCTTTTAAACCACCCATACTAGAAGGTTCATAGTTAATATGAGGATTTTGACCAGGAGCTTTATCGTTATAATAACGTAATTGGCCACCCTCTTGGTTTGTTGCAACACGTTTTTTGGCAGCGTTGATTGGCAATTGTAGATAGTTCGCTCCTACGCGGTAACGTTGCGTATCTGAGTAAGAGAATGTACGACCTTGTAGCATTTTATCGTCAGAGAAATCTAATCCATCAACAAGTACCCCAGTACCAAACGCAACCTGTTCTACTTCGTTAAAGAAGTTTTCAGGATTTTTATTTAATACCATGCGTCCAACTGGCAGCCATGGGAACTGATCATTTGGCCATAATTTTGTATCATCCAGTGGGTCAAAATCTAGCTCAGGATGTGGGCCATCCTCCATAATTTGAACGAGTAGCTCCCATTCAGGATAATCGCCTTTTTCAATTGCTTCATATAAATCCTGTGTAGCATGGTTGAAGTTTTTACCTTGAATCTCTTCAGCTTCTTTGGTAGTTAAGTTTTTGATACCTTGCTTGGGCTCCCAGTGGTATTTTACTAGAACGGCTTTACCTTCTTGGTTTACCCATTTATAGGTGTTAACTCCAGAACCCTGCATCATTCGATAGTTTGCAGGAATACCCCATGGCGAGTAAACAAATGTAACCATATGGAAAGACTCAGGAGAATTTGCACAGAAGTCAAAGAAACGACGAGCATCCTGAATATTTGTTACTGGGTCTGGGCGGAAGGCATGAATCATATCTGGGAACTTCATAGCATCACGGATAAAGAAGATTTTTAAGTTGTTACCAACTAAATCCCAGTTTCCGTCTTCTGTATAAAATTTTACAGCGAACCCGCGTGGATCACGTAGTGTCTCAGGAGAGTGCAAACCATGTACTACTGATGAGAAACGAACGAATACTGGAGTTTGTTTTCCTTTTTCCTGGAATAATTTTGCTCGAGTATATTTTGAAGCAGGGTCATCGCCAACTGTACCGTATGCTTCAAAGTATCCATGTGCACCAGAACCACGAGCATGCACAATACGCTCAGGTACTTTTTCACGATCGAAATGACTAATCTTTTCGATGAAATCATAATTTTCTAAAGTAGCAGGACCACGATTTCCTACTGTACGGATATTTTGATTATTTGTGATCGGATGGCCTTGTCTGTTGGTTAATGTTGCATCATCTTCATAATTTGTGTCAAATTTCCCTTTGTTTGAAGGGTCTTTTTCCATGGGTATCATCCTTTCGATTCACTATCTGGATTAAGTTAAATTTATCCCTATAAATTTAGAAATAACCGCTACTATAATTCCCCATATAAATTAAAAGTATTCTTAAGAAATAATATTTTTTGTGTTTAAAAAGTGAACTTTGGTGATAATGATTATTAGCTTCGATTAATGTTTTTCGAAGTAAAATTTAATCATACTCAGGAGGTTATCAATGTTTCGACATCAAAAAGAACTGCAGTTTGAAGTGAAGGTTGAACGTCCAGATGCACTATTAGCAAGACAGGTTCAAGAATTGCTTGGCGGGCAATTTGGTGAAATGAGTGTTATGATGCAATACCTTTTCCAAGGCTTTAACTGCCGTGGGGAAGAGAAGTACAAGGATATGTTAATGGATATCGGTACTGAAGAAATTGGACATGTTGAAATGCTGTGTAACCTTATTAGTCAATTGCTAGATGGTATCTCCCCAGCAGAACAAATTGAGGCTGCAAAGGACCCGATGATTGCTGCAATCCTTGGTGGTACAAATCCTCAGCATTTAATAGTGAGTGGTTTAGGAGCTACACCTAGAGATTCAAATGGGGTTCCTTGGAATTCGGGATATATCGTTGCGAGTGGGAATTTACTTGCAGATTTCCGTTCTAATTTACATGCCGAATCTCAAGGACGATTACAGGTATCACGTGTATATGAAATGACAACTGACGAAAGCGTGCGTGCGGTTTTCCGTAAGATGTTAGCACGAGATCGCTACCACCAATACCAATGGATGGCAGCCATTTCAGAATTAGAGGAAAAGCATGGTATTGTGGCGCCAGCATCATTCCCACCAGAGGCGGAATTAGAGGCACAACCTCATGCTTATGAGTTCTGGAACTTATCTGAAGGGACACAATCTAGTGATGGACGCTGGGCTAAAGGAGCCGCGCAGGATGGTTCAGGTGAATTTGTTTACTTAGAAGATCCTAAAGCTCTTGGTCAAATTCCTAATCCGAATCTTCCTCACTTTTCTACACATAATGATATAAATGAATAAATAAATACGAAAGGCCAATAGTTACGTAATAAATACGGAACAATTGGCCCTTTTTATTAAATAGCAATAATAATTGGAAGAATCATTGGCTTTTTCTTTGTTTTTTCAAATAAGAAAATGCCCAATTCTTTTTTTATAGCTCGCTTCATACCCATAATATTAGGATCTTTAAATGGGTCTATCGTTCTTTTTACAACTTCAGTAATATTTTGTAATAACCCTTCAGAGTCCCTTGCATAGACAAATCCTCGAGAAATACAATCCGGATCTGAGATTCTCTTACCGTCTGATTTACTAATTGTAACAACGATAACTAGCATACCTTCTTCAGAAAGATGCTTACGGTCACGAAGAACAATTTCAACAATTTCATCGTCACCAACATTATCTACGTAAGTATCTCCAGCTGTTACTTTACGAGTTTGACGAGCTTCACCGTCACGAATATCAACCACATCACCATTTTTGATAATGAAGGTATTATTACGCTCAACCCCTACAGCCTCTGCAAGTAATCGGTGTATATGAAGCATACGGTATTCGCCATGAATTGGGATAAAGTATTTTGGCTTCATCAATGTAAGCATAAGCTTTAAATCTTCTTGATAACCATGTCCTGATACATGCATTCCCGTGATGCTTGAAGAACCATAAATAACCTTTGCTCCTAATTGGAACAGATTATCAACAATTCTCGAAACTCCTTTTTCATTGCCAGGAATAGGTGAAGCTGCAAAAATCACCGTGTCATCAGGTAACACACGAACATCTCGATTATTATTGGTGGATAGTTTTGATAGGGCGGCTAATGGTTCACCTTGGCTTCCTGTACATAGAACTACTACGCGATCAGGAGGATATTGTTTCACATCCCTAGCATCAATAAGCATCCAATCAGGAATTTCAACATATCCTCGTTCCTTAGCCACCTTCACAACATTCACCATACTACGGCCTAATAAGGCTAATTTTCGGTTTGTTTTAATCGTTGCATGAACGATTTGTTGTACACGGTTCACGTTTGAAGCAAAGGTCGAAATAATTATTTTTCCTGTAGCGTTTAAGAAGGCTTCCTCGATATGTGAGCCGACCTTACTTTCAGATGGTGTTGAGCCTGGTCGCTCTGCATTTGTACTTTCAGAAATAAGAGTAAGTACGCCTTCTTCACCAATCTTCGCCATTTTATGAATATCAGAATATTGGTCGTTAACAGGTGTTAAATCAAATTTAAAGTCACCAGTATGAACAACCTTTCCTTCAGGGGTATCGAAAACAATTCCTAAACAGTCCGGAATACTATGACTTGTTCTGAAGAAACTAGCTTTAATCTCACCAAAATCTAATTTGGATTCTGAGTGAATTTCAACCAAAGTAGATTCACGTAAAATTTTATGCTCCCGTAGCTTTAGCTCGATTAAACCAAGCGTAAACCTGGTTGCGTAGATTGGGATATTTAATTTTTTCAGGAAGTAGGGAATCCCACCAATGTGATCCTCATGACCGTGTGTTACAACTAGTCCACGAATTTTATGTTTGTTTTCTTGTAAATAGGAAACATCAGGAATGATTAAATTAATTCCTAGTAGCGACTCATCTGCAAATTTAGCACCACAGTCAACGATAACTAAATCCTTCTCAGATTCAATAACATACATATTTTTGCCGATTTCATTAATACCACCTAAAGCAAAAATAGAAAGTGTACTTTTACTAACAGACAAAATGACCCCTCTTTTCAACAACATTTACTAAATATAAGTATAGGTAGTTGCAAGTTGAACTATACGAAAAGTTATAAAGCACAGATTTGAATTTGAAGAAAATATAAATTCTATATAAAAACTATTAAAAATGAGAATGAAAAGAGAACTTCTCGAATAATATTTTATAACTACTAGAAACTTATATAAGTAGTTTTGAGAGACGAACCATCGTTTCACTTGTTTAGGTAATAGAGCTTTGTTTTTTTGACTACAAAACTATTTAAAAGGGGTGAGTAGGTTGTTTCAATTATTTTTATTATTATTAGAAGTTGTCTATCTTTTTTTAGCATTTAAATCAGGAAGTACACTATATTTAATCGTTGCAATAGTTTTAGGTGCGTGGTGGCTTTATGAGTTGAATAAGGATGTAAAAAAACGGAGTGAAGCATTATTAAATGAAACGGTTCAAAAAGTTGAACAGCACCCTCATACTCGCTATATTATTTCTCCTGATTATTTGAGTGCCTTAATGCTTGATGAATACTCCAATACTTTAAGAATTTTAGAAAGAGAACATACTGATGATGATTTTGATAAGAAGGAGTTCGATTTTGATGAGCTCTATGAAATAGCAATTGTCGAGGATGGAACTAATGTTGCTCTTACATCAAAGGGCGGTGTCCATGGTTGGTCCCTAATAGATGGGGGAGCAAAGGTAGATGTCCATGTAAATGAGATGGACGAATTACCTGAGAAGAAAGAAAAAGCAAAGGAGGTTAAAAAGCTCATACTTAAAATAGTGGTAGATGATTTATCAGACCCTATTGCGGAATATGTCTTTTTAGATAATGAACAAGAAATTCCAAAAGAGCTAGATGAGTATAAGGACATTTTTAAGGAATGCTCGAAATGGTATCAAAAAATTAGTGTAATTATTAAAAGACATGAGCATGAACGCAAAATCCAAGACGTTGCCATTAAAGGGTGGACTTAAAAAATATGAATAGGTACTTTAAACGGATTACAAATAATTTACAATATTTGTAGTCCGTTTCTTTTATAATATCTATATATACGGTTAAGGAGGAAGAGTTTGAGAATTACGAAATTTAATAATTTGTACCAGTTAACCCTGTGGCCAAAGTTCTTTCCTGTAAATTGTTATATTGTTGAAGAAGAAAAACATTTAGTATTAATCGATGCAGGAATGCCTGCAAGTTTTTCGGGAATTGTAAAATTGATTAAAGAGTTAAATAAGCCACTCGAAAAGATTGTTTTAACACATGCCCATGGCGATCATATTGGTTCGTTAAAACATATTAAGAGAATTTTCCCTGAAGCACAAGTTGCGATTTCTATCCGAGATAGTCGATTATTACAAGGAGATACATCGTTAGATGAAGGAGAACCACAAACACCCATAAAAGGCGGAGTACCAAAAGACTTAAAGTTAACGCCGGAAATCTATTTGAAAGAGGGGGATATGGTTAGTTCCCTTGAAGTAATAGAAACACCTGGTCATACACCGGGTTCAATTTCTCTTTGGAATAACAAAGATCAATCTGTCATCGTAGGAGATGCTTTTCAAACCCAAGGGAAAGTTGCTGTAAGTGGTCAACTTGTACCGCTATTTCCATTTCCAGCATTTGGAAC
The DNA here is from genome assembly GCF_003217295.1 of Ureibacillus chungkukjangi. Classification (GTDB taxonomy): domain Bacteria; phylum Bacillota; class Bacilli; order Bacillales_A; family Planococcaceae; genus Ureibacillus; species Ureibacillus chungkukjangi. Next base: position 43,817 of record NZ_QJTJ01000014.1, on the reverse strand, counting down.
ATGGAATAAAGAGCAATCCTTTAATAGTGCCAAGAAAATTCAACAGCTATCACCAAAGCTTCTTGCAACAGGCCATGGAAAGGTAATATTAAATCCTAAAGAGATAATAACAAAAGCAGTTTCAATGGCAGAAGCGAACATTTTTAAATGAAAAAAGCTATGTTGAATTTACAATTTTGTACAGCTATTCGAACTAATAACTGTTTACTATTAAAGATTTATAATTTTCTAATTATCATATATTATTATACTAGCATACATAATATGGGAGGCAGTAATGCGAAAGTATATTGGTGAAATTATGCTGTGTATTACAGCAATTATTTGGGGAAGTGGCTTTGTAGTAAGTGCAATTGCTCTTGAGCATTACACGCCCTTTCAGATTCTAGCAGGTAGATTTTTAATAGGATTTCTTGTGTTAAGTTTAATTTTTTATAAAAAATTAAAGGTGTTAAATAAGGGGATTATTCTAAAAGGCTTGGTGTTAGGATTCTTTCTATATTTAGCCTTTGCATTACAAACAGTAGGGCTACAGTATACAACTCCTTCAAAAAATGCCTTTTTAACAGCTATTAATGTAGTTATTGTTCCTTTTATTGCCTTTTTCGCCTATAAAAGAAAAATCGATAAATTTGAATTAACTGGAGCTATTTTAGCAATTGTAGGTATTGGTTTTTTATCCCTTCAATTTTCAACTGATATAAATGTAGGGGATATTTTAACACTTGCTTGTGCAGTGGCCTTTGCCTATCAAATTTTTTATACTGCCAAATATGTAAAGGATGAAGATCCAATCACACTGACGATCGTACAAATGTTTTTTGCGGCAATTTTTTCGTGGATTGTTGTAATTTTCAAGGGAGAGGTAAGCTTTTCGTTTGAAGTTGAGGCTGTATCATCCATTTTATATTTAGCTATTTTCTCAACAACGCTAGCGTATCTATTCCAAACGATTGCACAAAAGTTTACAAATGAAACAAAAACAGCAATTATCCTTTCAACTGAAGCCTTATGGGGAATGATTTTCTCGGTAATTCTTTTAAGTGAATTTTTAACAACAAGAATGGTCGTTGGTGCTGTTTTAATTCTTTGTGCCATTATGATTTCAGAAACTAAATTATCCTTTTTAAAAAGGAAGAGTGTTGAAAAATTAACATGAACAAGAGCCGCCTTAAGGTTTAAGGCGGCTTTTGCTTTTAAAGAAATTATGTATGGCGCTTTGTTAGTACACTGGTCGTTATACCTACACAAAGAATGGTGACAATTGATAAAAGTAAGGTTTTCTGTGAAATGAAGATTCCACCTAAACAAACAACGGCTGCGTCTATGACGAAAATGACAATACCTACATTAATGAGTAATTTGTCTGAGATGAATTGAGCTAATAAGTCTGTGCCACCAGTACTTGTTTCAAAGCGCAGCATAAGGCCGATACCAATCCCAACAAAAATGCCACCTATTACGGAGCTAATCATAGGATCAATGTGGAGCAAGGTCCGCAACGGCTTAAAAAGGTCAATCATCACAGAGGAAATAAGTAACCCGTGTAAGCTATTAAAGAAATAGGGTTTATATTTAAACCAAGCAAGGACAAAAATCGGAATACTTAACACAATAATCATTAACCCAATTTTGAGCTTGAACAAATAATAAATAATTAATGAAAGCCCAATGATTCCACCGTCTAAAATTTCATAGGGGGTTAAAAAAACATTGATACCCAAGGACAAAAAGATACTTCCTACAATGATTGCTAAGCCTTTCTTAACAAATAGCATGCAATTCTCCTCACAATACTGGACATGCACCATTTTATGAAAGCATCAAGCAGAAAATAACGATTTAAGAGGGTAGTTATAAATAAAATGGAAGAGCAGAGAAATTGAAAGAAAAGAATTCATTAGAAAAAACAATAATAAAAACACCTAATGTAAATAGGTGCTCTCTTATTTAACCTTCTATCTATTGAGTTATCTTCATAAAAGTAACGGAACGATTATCACTATCGTATAAAACCCATTCTCTATTGTCTACAACAGAACCGACATTAACCCAATAAGCATCATTTGATAATGAAATAGCTTGTCCAAAATGGATGGGCTCATGGAGTTTTTTGACGTCCATATAAATACCGCTTCGATGACTATGACCAAAGAAAACAAGAGAGGTGTCAATTTCTAGCATAGACATATTAACGGGCTCCCAATGTGTGCCCCACTCAATTTGATGACCGTGTATTAATGTGGCACCTTCTATTACTATTTTTTCAGGTAATGCGGCAAAACTTTTGATACCAGTAACGTTAGTTATCCGTTCCTCTTGATTTCCCCGAATTGACGGAAATGTTAAGAGATCTTCAAATTCCTCTTCAATGATTGCTGCCGCATTTAATGGGGCATTAGAAATGGTTAAGGCTTTTTTCTTGCCAATCGTACATTCAAATAGATCTCCTAATCCGATTATTTTGGAATCGGGTGCAATTTCTTGTATATGTTGTAATACAGCTTTTGTGTCTTCAATACTTGAGTGCAAATCCCCCAATAGAGCATATCTCATTTCTTCACCTTCACACATGGAAATTTATTACTTTAATTTTAATGTAGTTTTATAAAAAAGAAAATACCCAGGTGATTAGTGATACTTACGATAGATACGAATTTATACTAAAAGAAATAAAATTATTGCACTCATAATATCGTCTTTACTTTGACATGATAAAGGCATAACATTTTGGAGGTGTTTTTGACATGGAAAAGAATAATGGTAAACGTTTCACATCTGCTGGTACTGATATTGAGGAAGTAAAGCGACAAAATGCACAGGGTTCTTCAGGGGCACAAGCTTTTGGTACTAACCCACAAAAGGTAAGAGAAGAAATTGCACAAGAGGCGGGTCCTTTTAACAAGCCTTTTTCGCAAAGTCCAGCCCCCCAGTCTTTTGGAGGGAAAACAGCATCAGGTACAGATATCCAGAAGGTTCGAGAGGAGATCGCACAGGAGGCGGGTCCATTTGGTAGTGGCCAATTCTCTTCAGCATCATCCCAATCATTTGGAGGAAAAACAGCTTCTGGCACTGACATTCAAAAGGTAAAAGAAGAAATTGCTCAGGAAGCAGGGCCATTTAATGTTCCTTCTCAGCAGCCTTCAGCAGGCAAAACAGTTACTGGTACAGATATTGCAGAAGTAAAACGCCAGAACCAACAAGCTGAACAAGGTAAGAATAAATTTTAAAAAATGATTTTATAAAGCGCCTCTATATTAGGGGCGTTTTTCTTAGATTTTTTTCTAATTTGTACAAAATATATTCTTTTATACATGGGAAGGAGCCTAATCATGCAAAGTGAACAGAACCAATACACAGTTTCTGGAACAGATATCGAAGAGGTAAAAAGAAAAAATGCCGCATCTGGTATGTCCTATAAAGAAGTAATGGAATACCTTGCAAGTACTGGTGGTAAAAATACGAAAATGTTTAGTGATACAAATATAGATGAAGTAAAAAAACAAACTCAACATCCACATTAAGGTTAAAGGTGACCTTAGCAGTATAAGGTCACCGATTAATTGAAATCAAATAAATTGTAATCAGAATATTTACATATTAAAATTTGTAGACAAAGAAGAAAGAATAGGTGATACATAATGGGCAATCTAAAAAAAGAAAAACCGTTAGAAGTAGACCAAAGCGGTAAATTCAATCGTCAAAAAAATCGTTTTACAACACCGTTTGGAAATAATCCAGGAGAATTACCAATAGAGGCAGGGCGTTATCGTCTGTTATGGTCACCTGTGTGTCCGTGGGCACATCGCTCTGTGATTGTCCGTAGAGTGCTTGGTTTAGAAGAGGTTATCAGTTTAGGAACAGCTAGTCCAATGCGTCCAAATATCCCGCGTGTAGACTGGGAGTTTTCTTTAGATGAGGGAAATAAAGATCCTGTATTAGAGGTTCAATATATAAGTGAAGTGTATTTGAATGCAGACCCTGGCTACGAGGGCCGTCCTACAGTTCCAGCTATGGTAGACATCAAAGAGAAAAAGGTTGTAAATAATGATTATTTCCGTTTAACGAATTATTTCGAAACAGTATGGTCACCGTTGCATAAAGAAAATGCACCAATATTGTATCCTGAAAGCATACGTGAAGAAATCGATGCCTTAAATGATGTGATTTTTCATGAAGTAAATAATGGAGTTTATAAATGTGGATTTGCCCGTTCTCAAGAAGCTTATGAAGAGTCATATGATACGTTATTCAATCAATTAGATGAGCTGGAAAAACGTTTAGCGACTAGCCGTTTTTTACATGGGGATTATATTACAGATTCGGATGTTCGACTTTATGCCACATTGGTTCGTTTTGATGTAGCCTATTATGCTGCCTTTAAAGCAAATCGCAATCGAATTGTAGATTTCCCGAATTTGTGGGGGTATTTAAGAGACTTATACCAAACGCCAGGCTTTGGAGATACAACAGACTTTAATGCAATTAAAGTTCACTATCACCTATCGAATCATATCGCGAGCGATGACCAAAAAAGTCTTAATATATTACCAAAGGGTCCTGATATGTCGATTATTAATACACCACATAACCGTGAAGAGTTAAGTGGAAAACAGGAGAAATTCCTGATTGTTTAATATTAAATCCAAATAAAAGGAGAATGAAATGTTAATAAGGGATGCAGTAAAGGGAGAGCTCCAAAAGATTAAGGAATTACGATTACAGTCATATGAAGAGCATGCAGAAAAAATACCAGAGGCACATTGGGATGCTTTAAAACAATCGATTCTTTCTGATGAAGGGGAGCAAGCAGGAATCGAACGAATGGTAGCTGAACTAGATGGAGAGTTAGTTGGAACAGTTGCACTGTTTTCTCCAGAAATCGAAGCATATAAAGGACTAGTTGAAGGGCAGTTAAATCATCCGGAGCTAAGAATGCTTGCTGTTTCTCCAAAAGCAAGAGGAAAAGGTGTTGCAAAAGCGTTAGTTCAGGAGTGTATGAAACGTTCTAAGAACAACGGCTACAAATCAATGGGATTACATACAGCAGATTTCATGGAATCAGCAGTGAACCTATATACGAGCCTTGGATTTAAACGAGTTCCAGAGAATGATTTTATTCCATTAGATGATGGAATTATTGTAAAGGCGTTTAATATTGAGTTTTAAGGAATTGTAATGCTAATCCATTTTTTAGTGAAGAATAATTTGATAATCGATTCACACACTAAAGCAAAAGGAGTGTGTGAATGATGAACAAGGATTGGGAGTCATTAATCGAGTCGAAAAAGGAGTTTGCAGATTTACCAGCCAAGGATAAACCAGATATGGTGGATTCAGATAATATTAGTTTGTTTGACCTACATGAGGATATGCAAACCGTTGATTCAATTCCAATAGAAGAGCTAAATAAGCGAGTTAAAGCAGAGGATGACGAGCTGATTACAGAAGTGTTCAGAAAAGAATCCCCTGACGAAAAAAGACATAATTAGGCTAATGCCTAATTATAATAATAGTGCTATTCAAGTGATGGATGCTTGGATAGCTTTTTTATTATTTAGATTTAGAAGTAAGGTGCTTAATGAAATTAAAAATCGGTTGCGGTTCGGACAATGGCAGAGGAGCAAAAGAGTTTAAAGTCTGGGAGGGGCGATATCACGCAACGTAAAAACCATATTTTTTCTACTTGAAGCTTGAAAATTCTATTAAAAACAAAAAAACCAACAGTATTTTATTGATAATTATGTTTGTGATTGTTAAAATCTAGTTATATTTTCAGAAAATTCTAAGTTCTGGATGGAGGATTTTTTATGTTAGGGGATATCTTTACAGATGAGCATGAAATGTTTCGAGTTGCTTTACGGAAAATGCTAGAAAAGGATGCGTATCCTTTCTTTGACGAATGGGAGTTACATAAAGAAGTGCCTAGGGATTTTTGGAGGAAGTTAGGGGGAAACGGCTTCCTATGTCCAATGGTTAGTGAATCCTATGGTGGTTTAGGTCTCGATTTTGGTTACTCTATGATTCTAGGAGAAGAGCTAGAACGTGTTGGTGCTGGACCGGCGAGTGGAATCGTGCTGCATTCAGATATCGTTGTACCATATATCGAAGAGTATGGAACAGAAGAGCAAAAACAAAAGTGGCTACCTAAAAGTGTAAGTGGCGAGTATATTTCTGCAATAGCTATGACTGAGCCTGGCGCTGGGTCTGATTTAGCAGGTATTCGGACAACTGCTCGTAAAGAGGGCGATTATTATATTCTGAACGGTGAGAAAACCTTTATTACGAATGGCATCAATGCAGATTATGTTGTAGTAGTTTGTAAAACAGACCCAAATGCAAAACCAGCTCATCGCGGAATCAGTTTAATTGTAGTGGAAAGTGGGACTCCTGGTTTTAAAAGAGGGAAGAAACTAAACAAAATTGGGATGCATTCCTCTGATACAGGTGAACTGATTTTTGAAGATGCGAAAGTGCCTGCAGCAAATCTACTTGGTGAGGAAGGTAGAGGCTTTTACTATTTAATGGAGAAGCTGCAGCAGGAAAGGCTACTGGTTGCAATCGAGGTACAGATAGAAGCAGAAGAAATGTTCCGAATTACAAAAGAGTATGTCAAAACTAGAAAAGCTTTTAACCATACCATTGCAGACTTTCAAAATACTCAATTTAAATTAGCAGAGATGGCTACTGAAATAGATATTGGTCGAAATTATATTAATAATCTTGTTGCAAAACATATTGCTGGTGAAAAAATTGTCAAAGAAGTATCGATGGCTAAGTGGTGGATTAGCGAAATGGCTAAGCGTGTAGCTACAGACTGTCTTCAGCTTCATGGAGGCTATGGCTATATGGAAGAGTATGAGATTGCTAGACGATTCAGGGATATTCCTGTTGCGGCAATTTACGCAGGAACAACAGAAATCATGAAGGGGATTATTGCAAAAGAGATTTTAAAATAAATGGAGTTTTAATTAAGTAGTTTTTCAAGGGGATTAGATTATAACACCATAAATAAGGGGGATGTGTATGTTTATATTAAATGTTTTAAAGCAGCATGCAACGAGAACACCAGACGCACTAGCAATCGCTTTTGAGGACAATGAGTGGTCATATCGTGAGCTTTATAATAATGCACAAAAAATTGCAGCGTACTTACAGCAACAGGGCTATCAAAAAGGGGATATTGTTGCTCAATTTATGCTGAACTCTGATTTATTTATGGCTGTTTACTATGGCGTACAATTGGCGGGACTTACGATAATGCCAGTAAACACAAAGCTTGCTTCACCAGAAGTAGAGTATATTTTCTCCCATTCTGAAGCTAAGCTATTATTCTTTGATGAAAAAATTGAACAAACAATAGCCGATTCTACTCACAGCTTCATAGAAAAAATCAATGTAGCAAAAATTCGTGACATCCTTAATCAGGATACAGCTGAATTCAAGCCGTTGTCATTAGAACCAAATGATACAGCGGTAGTTATGTATACATCTGGTACAACAGGAAAACCAAAAGGGGTGCAGTTATCCCATAGAAATGTATATGAGACAGCAGAAATTTGGTCTGAATCAATGAAAATGACAAATAATGATCGTATGTATATTTGTACGCCGCTGTTCCATTGTGCGGGAAGTCATGTATTTGCGGTACCAACCATGTACCAAGGTGGGGCAATTGTTATTGAAGAAGCTTTTTCGCCTGATCGTACCTTGAAAAATATCGTTCAGACAAGGGCTACTATATTCTTTGGAGTGCCTGCCATGTATACGCTTCTATTAAATAAACCTGAGATTAAGAGCTATAACTTTGAGCATTTAAGAATGTTTGTTTATGGTGCAGCGCCAATGCCATATGAATTAGTAAAGCGCTTAAAAGATACATTCCCAAAGGTAAAGGTTCAAAATTGCTACGGGCAGACAGAGAATTCACCTGCTGCATCCTCTTTAACAGATCAGGACGCTTTAAAGAAAATCGGATCAGTTGGAAGACCTTTGCCACGTACGGAAATCAAATTAGTAGATGCTTCAGGAGAGGAAGTACCTCTAGGTGAAGTAGGAGAAATTTGTGTAAAGGGACCACAAGTAATGAAGGGATATCTACGTAATCCTGAAGAAACTTCGAGGACGATTCAAAATGGTTGGTTGTACTCAGGCGACTTAGGAAAATTCGATGATGAAGGCTTTTTATATATCGTTGATCGAAAGAAGGATATGATCATTCGAGGCGGCGAGAATATTTATCCGATAGAGGTTGAGGAAGTGTTATATCAAATACCGCAAGTATTAGAGGCAGCAGTTGTTGGGATTCCTCACGAGGTATATGGAGAAGTCCCGAAAGCCTTTGTAGTGGCTAAAGAAAATCAAGCGCTAACAGAAGAAGAGGTTCTAACATATTGCGGAACACAATTAGCAAAATATAAGATTCCTATGGAAGTAGAGTTTTTGAAGGAATTGCCGCGTAATGCCTCTGGTAAGGTGTTAAAGCATACACTTCGACCTCAGGTAAGTGAGACGGCGCAATAATTTAAGGGGGATAAGAAGTGGAGAATGTATATATAGTAGATGGGGCACGAACTGCTTTTACAGCATTCGGCGGTTCATTTGCAGCAGTGGATGCAGTGGAGCTTGGCACACAAACAGCGATTGAAGCATTAAAGAGAGCGAATGTAGCGCCAGAGCAAGTGGATCATGTAGTTTATGGGGGTGTAATTGCAAGTAATGTAAATGCAGCTTATTTAGCACGTCATATCGGGTTAAAGGCAGGTGTACCAAAGGAAGTCCCTGCTTTAACTTTAAATCGACTATGTGGCTCTGGTATGCAATCTATCGTAACAGCAGCACAGCAGATTTTACTTGGAGAAGCAGATGTCGTGCTAGCAGGTGGGGCTGAAAATATGTCTCAATCGCCATACTCGAATTTTGATCAACGTTTTAATGGAGCTAAAATGGGAAATCTGCAATTCATTGATATGCTGCAGGCTACTTTAACTGATCAATATACTGGATCTGGTATGGGGATGACAGCAGAAAAATTAGCGGAAGTTTATGATATCTCTCGTCAAGAACAGGATGAATTTGCTGTACAATCCCATCATAGAGCAGCTCAAGCTCAAGAAGCTGGATACTTTAAAGAAGAAATTGTCCCTGTTTCAGTTAAAACACGAAAAGGTGAAATCACAATTGAAGTGGATGAGCATATAAAAGAAACTAGTAATGTTGAAGGCTTAGCCAAATTACGACCAGCCTTTAAAAAGGATGGCTCTGTAACTGCTGGAAATGCTTCAGGGATTAATGATGGGGCTGCTTCAGCAGTAATCGCAAGCGAAAAATTCGTGCAGGAAAATAATCTGAAACCAATTGCTAGAATCGTTTCATGGGGAGTAGCTGGAGTAGACCCTACAATAATGGGAATAGGGCCGGTGCCTGCCATAAAGCAAGCATTACAAAAAGCAGATCTAACAATTGATGATATGGATTTAGTTGAGGTAAACGAAGCATTCGCTGCACAGTACCTAGCTGTTGAAAAGGAGCTGGGTCTAAACCGAGAAATAACAAACGTAAACGGTGGAGCGATTGCATTAGGACATCCTGTTGGTGCAAGTGGTACACGAATCGCATTAGCAAGCAGCTACGAATTAAAGCGTCGTGGGGGAAAATACGCAGTAGCAAGCCTTTGCATCGGCGGAGGTCAAGGTATTGCACTAGTAATCGAATCAGTATAATAAAGTGATTAATAGACTTAGAAGCTTCCGTAAATGGAACTTTTAAGTCTTTTTTAACGTATAAACTTATATAAATTCAAGTTGAAAAGCTAGCGAATTGGGTAAAATATAGAGGACATTATTTTTAAAGAAGTGTTTTACGACAATGCCCAATATCTAAGAAGTGCAGAAAATTATCAAATTGTTCAATTTAGGATTCTTTTTTTCATATTTTACAGGAATATTAAGAAGAGATTTTTAGGTAAGGATGCATATTAACATATTAGAAAAATGTGTTAAACTAACATTTAGACTGATAAAATTAACATAATTTTTCAAGCTTAATTTGAATGTACGATTATAATTTGTGTACATAGAATCTCTTAAATACTATAACAATTAAAGTGAGATGAAAGATAATGGAACAACCATTTTTACCGATATTATTAGGCTCTGATATGAACGCGTACGGCATGGCTCGTGCATTTTACGAAGCTTATGGCTTAAAACCACTTGTACTTGGTCGCTCACATTTAACAGCCACTCAAGATAGCCGTATTTTAAATTTCCAAGCAATAGCAAATTTGAACGAGCAGGAGGTTTTCGTACCTGCACTAGAAAAAATCGCAAAACAATATCCAGATAAAAAATTATTACTATTAGCTTGTGGGGATGACTATGCAAAGCTAATTATTAAAAATAAACCAGAACTTGAAAAGTACTTCACAGTGCCTTATATTGACGAAACTTTAATGGATCAAATTCTATTAAAGGAAAACTTCTATAAAATGTGTGAGAAGTATGACTTCAAATATCCTGGGACAACAACAGTGACTGCTGAAAACTACCACGATTTCACACCGCCATTTGAATATCCAATCATCTTAAAGGCATCAAACTCAGTTGCTTATTGGGCTTGTAGCTTCCCAGGTAAAAAGAAAGTGTTTGTAGCCAATGATGAAGCTGAAAAAACAGCTATTTTAAAAGCGATTTACGCATCTAGTTATCAGGATACGATGATTGTTCAGGAATTTATCCCGGGTGACGATTCCTATATGCGTGTTCTAAATGCCTATGTTGGCCAAGACGGTAAAGTGAAGTTAATGTGTCTAGGAAATCCAATCCTTGAAGAGCATTCACCTGATGGTATTGGTAGCTACGCGGCAATCATTACAACTTATGATGAAAAGCTGATGGATAAAGTGCGTCACTTCTTGGAGGATATCGGCTACACTGGCTTTGCCAACTTCGATATGAAATACGATGCGCGTGATGGAGAGTACAAGCTATTCGAAATCAATCTTCGCAACGGTCGTTCTAGCTATTTTGTAACTGCAGCTGGCTATAACTTAATGAAATACGTAGCAGATGATCGTATGTTGAACATTAAACAAGAATTAACTTATGCAGATAATAAGCATCTGTGGATGATTATTCCAAAAGGCGTTTTATTTAAATATGCTTCAAATGGAAAAATGAAAATCGAAGCAAAAAGCTTAATCCGTCAAGGAAAATGGACAAACTCATTATTCTATAATGAGGACATGAATCCGAAGCGTTGGGTTAAAATAACTCTAAATAATTTAAATTACTATCGTAAATATAAAAAATATTTTAATAAAAAAGGTTTGGAAGAATGAGAAAAACATTAGGTATTATCGGTGGTGTCGGTCCGTTAGCGACAATGTTTATCGGCGAGATGATTGTCCGCCGAACGAGTGCCACCAAAGATCAGGAACATGTCCATACAATCATAGATAATGATACTTCGATTCCAGATCGTACAGCTTATATCCTAGACCAAACTAAGGAAAATCCAGTACCTTATTTAGTAAAGGATGCAGTAAAATTGGCAGATGCCGGCGCGGACTTGATTTGTATTCCCTGCAATACTGCCCATACCTTTTATGAGGATTTACAATCAGCTTCTCCAGTTCCCGTGCTTCATATGATTCGTGAAACTGCCAAAAGAGCTGCTTCTACTGGAGCAAAACGAGTTGGCGTTCTAGCGACAGATGGAACTCTTGCTTCTGGTGTGTATCAACAAGCGCTAATCGAGCAAGATATCGAACCTGTTGTTCCAGATATGGTCATTCAGCATCAAGTAATGTCTGTTATATATGATTATGTAAAGGCTGGAAAAGAAGTTTCTGAGCATCAATGGCACGTGATTGAACAAGCCATGTTGCAATTAGATTGCGACAAAATTATCTTGGGCTGTACAGAGCTTTCAATTGTAAATAAAGACTTGAAATTAGATAACCGATATATAGATTCGCTAATGGTTTTAGCTGAAAGTGCAATCCTTGCATGCGGCTATGAACTAATAACACCAGTGAAAATCTAAGCCTGCCTTTCTTTAGGCAGGTTTTTTTTCGGTAGGAAAGAGCTTTCAAAGTAACTGAAGTCATTCACTATGAGAATTGGCGATGATAAGTTGGATGAAGGTAGAGCCGCGTGGCGGATTGCGACGTTGCAGGTTGAGATGGAGTCGGTAAGGTAGTAAAAAAAGGCGGATTGAGACGTTGTGAGTGGAGATGGGGTTAGAAAGGTAGCAAAGAGAAGCGGGTTGCGACGTTGTGAGTGGAGACCGGGTTAGAAAGGTAGCAAAGTGAACTAGATTGCGACGTTGTGAGTGGAGACCTGGTTTGAAAGGTAGCAAAGAGAAGCGGATTACGACGTTGTGAGTGGAGGCCGGGTTAGAAAGGTAGCAAAGAGAACCGGGTTGCGACGTTGTGAGTGGAGACCTGGTTTGAAAGGTAGCAAAGAGAAGCGGATTACGACAATCCTAGTGAAAATCGGTTCGATAAAGTAGCAAAGCGAACAGGATTGCGACGTTGTGAGTGGAAACCGGTTCGCAAAGGTAGCAAAGAGAAGCGGATTGCGACGATCCGAGTGGAAACCGGTTTGCAAAGGTAGCAAAGCGAACAGGATTGCGACGATCCAAGTGGAAAGCGCTCCGCAAAGGTAGCAAAGCGAGCCGGATTGCGACGATCCGAGTGGAAACCGGTTTGCAAAGGTAGCAAAGCGAACAGGATTGCGACGATCCGAGTGAAAACCGGTTCGCAAGGTAGCAAAGCGAGCCGGATTACGACGATCCGAGTGAAAAACCGTTCCATAATGTAGCAAAGCCATCCATATTCAGCCGTTCCAAGCATAAATCTACACCATAACGTCGTAAACCATTCAAAATCCATCACACAGCATAGAAAAATCGTGTCAAAATCGAGTAAAGTATTCAATCTATGGTACACTATACGCAAGTAACTAAAGGTAGGTAAAATAATCATGTCCGTAATCAATTTATTAAACGAAACATTACAAAACAAATGGAAATATGAAACAACAATGAAGGTTCAGGACGAAATGATTCCGGCGATGCTCGAAGGTAAAGACATCGTAGCTGAATCTCCAACTGGATCAGGTAAAACATTGGCATATGTACTACCAATATTAAATAAAGTAGATGGTAGTAAAAAACAAACGCAGGCTCTAATTGTAGCTCCTTCACAAGAGCTTGCAATGCAAATTGTTGAGGTTATTCGTGAATGGACTGCTGGTACAGACATCACAGTGCAGCAACTAATCGGTGGAGCTAACTCTGCTCGTCAAATTGAAAAACTAAAGAAAAAACCTACAATCGTAGTTGGAACTCCTGGACGTTTAAACGAACTAGCAAGAGCGAACAAATTTAAGCTTAAAGAAGTTCAAATCGTTGTTCTAGATGAGTGTGACCAATTATTAAGTCGTGAATACCGAGTAACTGTTAAATCGTTTATTGAAGATGCTGCGTTTGGAAGACAAGTCGTAGTTGTTTCTGCAACAATAACAGAAGAAATCAAACTTGTAGCAAGCCGTTTGATGTTCGAGCCAATCCTTATCGAGATTAAGCCAGAAGACATGGTGCAAGTAGGAACGGTAGAGCATTCATTTATCAAGGTTGATGAACGTGATAAAACAGATATGCTGCGTCGAGTTGCGAATATTGAAGGCTTACGTGGATTAGCATTCGTCAATAACATCGACCAGGTTCTGATGAAAGAGACGAAATTAAAATACCGTGATGCAAAGGTTGTAACACTGCATTCCGATATGAAAAAGGAAGAGCGTAAAAAGGCGTTAGATGCTTTCAGAAAAGGTGACGCTCGTATTTTAATTGCCACTGATATCGCCGCTCGCGGATTAGATATCGAAGGGCTGACACATGTAATTCATGTGGATGTACCACGTACGATTGAACAATATACACACCGTTCAGGTAGAACTGGACGTGCTGGTGCAGATGGTGAGGTACTTACTTTACTTTCATTTAGAGATGAAAAAGATTATAAAAAGCTAACACGCGACATGAAAGTAAAAGCAGTTCAAAAGGTTTGGCACAAAGGTAGTATAGTGGAAGGTAACTCAAAAACGGTTACACAAAAGAGAGGGAACTAGGATGACTTTTGAGGAGAAATTAGAGCAGTACGCGGAACTAGCTGTTAAGGTTGGCGTTAATATTCAAAAGGGCCAATATTTATTAATCAATACGTCTACAGATACACTTGAGTATACTCGTATCGTAGTGAAAAAAGCGTATGAGGCTGGGGCAGGTAGAGTGCAGGTGAACTTAACTGATCCAGAAATTACACGTTCTTTTTATGAGCTTGGTGCAGAAGAGGAATTTAGTAAGTTTCCGAAATGGACTGTTGCCCAAAGACAAGAACTAATCGAACGCAAAGGTGCGTTATTATGGATTGATGCAGAAGATCCTGACCTACTTGCTGGGATTCCATCTTCACGTATCTCTGCCCAGGAAAAAGCCTCAGGTACTGCATTAGTTCGCTACCGTAAAGCGATTATGAACGATGAAATTGCTTGGTCTATCATTGCTGTTCCTTCTAAAAAATGGGCTGCAAAGGTATTCCCAGAACTACCTGAATCAGAGCAAATGGAAGCTTTATGGGAAGCGATTTTCAAAACGGTTCGTATTGGTGAAGGGAATGCAGTTGAAAATTGGCTAAAACACATTGATACATTGCAAGATCGTGCAGCCCTACTTAACAATATGAAAATTTCAAAACTGCATTATAAGGCTCCAGGTACTGACTTAACAATCGAGCTTCCTGAAAAACACTTATGGATTTCGGGAAGCAGTAAAACGCCAGAAGGTACAACTTTTATTGCCAATATGCCAACAGAAGAAGTATTTACATTGCCTGCAAAATACGGGGTGAATGGTGTTGTAAGCAGTACAAAGCCTTTAGCATATCAAGGGAATATTATCGATAATTTCTCTTTAACTTTTGAAAAAGGAAAAATTGTTGAAGCGAAAGCTGAAGTAGGGAATGATTTGTTACAAGAGCTAATCACACAAGATGTAGGATCATCCTTCTTAGGAGAAGTAGCCCTCGTTCCACACAAATCGCCAATTTCAGAATCAGGCATTTTATATTACAATACACTTTTTGATGAAAATGCATCTAACCATTTAGCAATCGGTGAAGCATATCCAACCTGCTACGAAGGTGGTCAACAGCTAGAAGAAGGCCAATTAGAAGCACTTGGCATCAACGTATCCATTACACATGTCGACTTCATGATTGGTAGTGGTGAAATGGACATCGATGGAATTCTACCTGATGGAACAGAACAGCCAATTTTCCGAAAAGGGAATTGGGCATTTTAATGGTCGTTCAACGTAATGTTGTTTAACCGCCCAAAAATTACATCATAATTCCGACTGATTTTTACGAATGTTTGTTCGTAGAAATCAGTCTTTTTTTATCGAAAGATGGTATAATAGAAAAAAACATTTCAAATGGAGGACTGAGTGTAAATGAAACTATTTCATACCGCTGATTGGCATTTAGGGAAGCTTGTACAAGGTGTATATATGACGGACGACCAACGCTATGTATTGGAGCAATTTTTACAAGCCATTGATGAAGAACAACCAGATGCAGTCATTATTGCAGGGGATTTATATGACCGTGCACTTCCTCCAGTAGAAGCTGTTGATTTATTGGACGAGATATTAGCTGAAATTGTGTTAAAGAGAAAAGTACCCGTGTTAAGTATCGCAGGAAACCATGACAGCCCTACAAGACTCCAGTTTGGTAGTAAGCTAATGAAAGAAACAGGGCTGCACATTGCTGGAGAAATAACGAATCTAGAACCTATTATTCTAAATGATGAATTTGGAGAAGTGCATTTTCATTTAGTTCCCTTTGCTGAGCCATCAACGGTGAAAAGTATATATGAGGACAATTCTATTAATACACATGACGATGCAATGAAAAAGGTAATCGAAAAGATTGAAGAAAAAATGGACAAGTCTAAGCGACATGTCTTCGTTGGACACGCCTTTGTAACGCCATATGGTGAGAAACTCGATAATACAAGTGACTCGGAGCGTCCTTTAGCAATAGGGGGATCGGAATGTGTAAGTGCGGAATACTTTAACCCCTTCCATTACACTGCTCTTGGACATTTGCATAAGGCGCATTATGTGTTAAATGAAACAATCCGTTATTCAGGCTCGCCTTTAAAGTATTCCTCTTCTGAAGCAAACCATGAAAAGGGTTATCTAATTGTGGATTTAGACAAGGATGGACAAGTATCTATCGAAAAACGAAAATTTAATCCGCGAAGAGAGTTACGTATTGTCGAAGGCTCAATTCAAGAGATTTTGAGAACTCCTGTCAGCGAGGATTATGTTTTTGTACGGTTGACTGATTTAACTCCTGTTGTAGGGGCTATGGAGCAAATTCGAACAGTCTATCCAAACGCTATGCATGTAGAGCGTAAAGCACTACCAAGAGAAACATTTGAAGGTGAAACGGAAGCTGTTAGAAGAGAACAGCTTGACGATTTTAGCCTATTTAAGGCATTCCATAAGGAAATTTTGGGGCAAGAGCCAAGTGAAATTGCCGAGCAGCTGTTTGAAGAGGTATTACAAGAAATGCTAAGTGAAGAACGTGAAACAACGAAAGAGGTGGTAGTGAAATGAAGCCAATTAAACTAACGATGAAGGCTTTCGGGCCATATAAAAGTGAAGAAGTAATTGATTTCAATGAGCTAAAAGACAACCGCTTATTTGTGATTTCAGGTTCAACAGGAGCAGGAAAAACAACAATATTTGATGGCATCTGCTTTGCCTTATATGGTTTTGGTAGTGGACAAGACCGTAAAGAAACAAAAACGCTACGAAGCGATTTTGCAGAGGATGCAGTTCATACCGCAGTTGAACTACTGTTTGAAATCCATGGAAAGACCTACCGGGTTTTACGTCAGCTCTCTCATGTGAAGGAAGGTCGAAAAACAGCTACAGGAGAAAAGTACGAGCTGTTTGAAATTCAAGAGGACGGACAGGAATTGCCATCCGTTGAAAGACAAAGAGTAACAGATATTAACCAGAAAATTGAAGAGCTGATTGGGTTATCCTATGACCAATTCAATCAAATCGTCATGCTCCCACAAGGGGAATTTCGTAAGCTATTAACCTCTCAATCTGATAATAAAGAAGAGATTTTACGCAAAATTTTTAAAACAAATCGCTATGGTGAAATGACTCAAAAACTGGACGAGAAGAAACGAAAGGCAGAGACAGAATTAGATCGAGCACGTACGTTAAAAAATAGCTATATTTCTCAAATCGAGGGTGCTCTGCCAAAACGGGATTCTCTATTGTTTGCTGTTCTTGCACAAGAGTCAAATGTCTATCAAATTCAAGAGGCACTTGATGAAGAAGTTAAGTACTATAAAGTAAAAATAAAAGAAGACAAAAAGCTCTATGAAGAAGCAAAAAAGAAGCATGATGATCAACATAACAGATTTGTGCAAGATAAAGCTATCAATGACCGAATTGATAACTTCGAAAATAGAAAACAAAAGCTTCAAGAGCTAGAACAGCAAAAACCTACTTACGAACAGATGAAAAATGAGTATGAAGCTGCCATACGAGCAAGTAAAATTCAGCCTTTAAATCAACAGTGCCATGCTTTACACAAAGAAAAGGTAGAAAAGCAAAACCAATTAGCAAATGTTACGGAAAAATTAGAGCAGGCTAAAAAAGATTTGGAAAAGGCCAATAAAACATTTGAGGAAGAGTATACGAAAGAACAAGAACGTGAAAGTGCTTCCGAACACTTAAATAATCTTCAAAAATTATTACCTCGTTATGAACAAATCGAAGTATTAAGTAAAAGAGTTCAATCCTTGCAGGTGTCTGAAAAGGAAGCACGAAATTCTTTAGTTACGATCGAGCAGCAGCTGAATGTGGAAAAGGAAAAAGTTGTTCAGCTTAATCAACTAATCGAACAACTTGAAGAAAAGACAGAAAATTATAATGAGCTATTAGAACAACAAAGCTACTTAAAACAAGTGATTAATCTTTTCTCAAATTTTAATCAGTTAAAGCACGAATTACAGGGCTTACAGCTGAATGTAAATACTGTGGAGAAGGAATATCAGTCTGCAAAACAGATTTACGAGGTAGAAGAAGGAAAATGGCTAACGAATCAGGCATCGCGACTAGCAGCTAGTTTAGTTCCAGGCTCGCCTTGTCCGGTTTGTGGAAGTATTGAGCACGGGCAGATTAGTAGTCAGCATACAGAAATGGTTGATGAAACAACTATTAAAAAGCTAAAGGCAAATTTAGCAGAGGTTGAGCAAACGAAATATAGAGCTGAAGCGAAAATGAATAGCCAAATAGCGCAAGTCACACAGTGTGAACAAGAGCTTGAAAGATTAAATGCACCTATTGAGAAAGAACAGCAAATTATACACCAATTTAATGAGCTGAATTTAAAAATTGAGCAATTAAAAAATGATGAAGCAAAGCTAGTTTCCTATAAAAAAAATCTTAAACAATTGAAATCAGTGGTGGAGCAATTAGAAGGAAGACAAAAGCAGCTTGAGGCTAACCATTATCAAACGAAAGAACAGCTTTTAAAGGAAAGTACAGTTTTAACAGAACAACAAAAGGAAATTCCGAGTGAATTACAGCATATTTCACAATTACAAAAGGCAATTGCTGATGCACAGCTCCATAAGCAGACTCTATTTACTCAATGGGAAAGAGTACAAAAGCATTTACATGAAGTTGAGAAGTATGTTGCAACAACAGAAGAGGTGGTAAAACAAACAACACAGCAAATTACTGACCTAGAAGCAAAGCTAGTTCGTGCAAAAGATGAGTTTAAGCAATCGTTGGTAGATGCAGGCTTTGAAAACTACAAGCATTTTGAGTCATCTATTCGCGATGATTTCCAAGTCAATCATCTGCAAAATCAATATATGGAGTTTTCTAAGGCTCTTCATACAATTACAACGCAAGTACAACAAGATAGTGAAGAATTAGAAGGAAAAGAAAAAGTAGATTTAACACTTATTGAAGAGGCATTAAATGCGCTAAAGTTAGAATACGAAAATGCACTTCATATACTGAATCGCTCGGTACAATATGAAGGTCATGCCATTGATTTCTCTGAGAAGCTAGACCACGTAGCAGATAAAATCTATCAGCTTGAGGAGATTTCAAGTCAAATTATTGATTTACACAACCTATTACGCGGTCAAAATAGTAAGAAAATCTCCTTTGAACGCTATGTACAAATGGGGTATTTAGAGCAAATTACAGAGGCTGCCAATATCCGCTTGAAAAATCTATCAAATGGACAATACTATTTACAATGCTCAGATAGACAGGAATCTCATGGTCGCCAAAGCGGTTTAAGCCTAGATGTCTATGACACTTACACAGGGCAGTCACGTGATGTGAAATCATTATCTGGTGGGGAGAAATTTAACGCATCATTATGTCTAGCTTTAGGGATGGCTGATGTTATTCAAAGCTTCCAGGGTAATGTGAAAATCGATACGATGTTTATCGATGAAGGGTTCGGCTCATTAGATGAAGAATCACTAATGAAAGCAATTGATACACTGATCGATCTTCAGAAATCTGGGAGAATAATTGGTGTAATCTCTCACGTATCCGAATTGAAAGCAGCAATGCCTGCAATTTTACAGGTGGAAAAATTAAAAGAAGGCTATAGTAAAACTTCCTTCCTACTTAAGTAAAAAAACGGCGGAGACCTTAATAGTCTCTGCCGTTTATTCTATAGCCAGTCCTAGATGCTTTTTTCTTATCCATCGCTTTTTTAACGATTGGATAGACAATCGGTGCTA
Source organism: Ureibacillus chungkukjangi (assembly GCF_003217295.1). Lineage (GTDB taxonomy): Bacteria > Bacillota > Bacilli > Bacillales_A > Planococcaceae > Ureibacillus > Ureibacillus chungkukjangi. The sequence continues at coordinate 23,943 of NZ_QJTJ01000014.1, read as the reverse complement.
CCTTCATAATTGTTTTAATGGTTTTTCCCAATTTCATAGAAATGCACTCCTTCATCTTTATATTAATAATACCCTTAGAAGTGACTTTAGAAACCTACTCTGAAAACTCGATAGGCCTGAACTAAATTCCATATGATAACGCCAATAGTGATGGCAAAGTAAATCCCCATCAAAACAAACATTTTCACAATGAATCCATTCATATTATCGTAATCCATAGAGAATACACCTATAAATCCAAAAAACACTAAAAGTAGCGAAAGGACAGTAGGAATGGAATGTGACAGCAATGCACGCTTTGCATGATACTTTACCCTTTTATCCTTAATGACGAAGTAAACGATAATTGGCAGCAAAAAAGGAGCGAACAATAGGCTAACATAACACAGTGCCGATATCATTTTATTATTTTCCATATTTCACCTCAAAAAAATTATATATGGAAGTGATTGACAACAAAAGGGATTCGTATTCATATTCTAGTTGAAAAAAACATATAGTTTGATACAATTAGTAATGTTCTAACAATTAAACAAAATTTATTTACCACAAGGGGAGCTGATGAAGTCAGCTGAGATTGTGCACTTATTGCACTAACTCTATGAACCTGTAAGTTAGTACTTGCGTAGGGATGTGGATAGAAACCGACTCCAAATGGCGTTTAGGCTCTGTCCTGATGCCATTTTTATTTTGGAGAAATCAAACCTTTGTATTTTACGATTTCTATCCTTCTCTTAGGTTCCACATTGGATAAGAAGAGAGGAGACTTGTTATGAACAATAAAAAACTATTAATGCTCGTTGAGATTGCAATATTTGCGGGCATCGGTCTAGTATTAGACCAAATTTCCTTTAGATTATGGCCACAAGGTGGTTCCATAAGCTTTGTAATGCTACCGATTCTGATTATGGCTATACGGTGGGGATTATTAGCCGGAATGACAACCGGTCTAATAATTGGGTTATTACAAATGACGTTCTTCCCGTTTATTGTACACTGGGTACAAGGGCTACTAGATTACTTAGTAGCATTCACAGTTGTCGGATTAGCTGGTGTATTCCGTAAACAAATTTTACAAGCAGCCAAGGATATCAATAAGAAAAGTATAGCTTGGTATATTACATTAGGAATAGTAGCGGGTGGCTTATTACGTTACGCAGCTCATGCTCTTGCTGGTGCAGTCTTCTTCAGCGAGTACGCAGGCGACCAAAATGTATGGCTTTACACACTAATCTACAACGGCACATACATGATCCCAGCAATCATCCTTACTGCAATAGTAGGTATACTCATCTTCACAGCAGCACCACGACTATTACAAACGAAATAAAGTACAAAGACGACCAGCGAGTTTTTTTGGTCGTCTTTTTTAATTGGATTAGATGGCTGAACTGCATCGTGAAGTGAAAATGAGAGAGTGGTGCATTTCATAAAGAGAATGAAACGCATTACGAAGAATTATAAGCACAAAACACGTTTCATACGCATATTAAAATGCATTCCTAATCCCTAGTTCCCTAGAGCTACTTATTCATCCCACAAACTTCGCACGTGTCACTCAATTCACATTTCATCAAATTCTTTGTTATTAAAAAAGCCCCCTTCACCAAGTTTACATGCCCAATAAATTGTTAGGATTGTGGTATATTATATAGAGATATGTAAATAGGAAGAAGGAACATTTCAAATGATAGTACAAACTAAAGAAGAGCTAGAAGCATTAAAAAAGATTGGGCGCATCTGTGCTGAAATCCGCGATGCTATGAGAGCTGCGACAAAACCTGGTATTACTACAAAGGAATTAGACGAAATCGGTGGCCATATGTTTGAAGAAGCGGGTGCAATTTCGGGGCCAAAAGGGGAATATGACTTCCCAGGCTATACTTGTATCAGTGTAAACCACGAAGTAGCCCACGGGATTCCAGGCTCTCGAGTGATTAATGAAGGCGACATTGTTAATATTGATGTATCGGGCTCATTGGATGGATACTTTGCTGATACAGGAATTTCTTTTGTTGTCGGTGATGGATATCCTGAAAAAGAAAAACTTTGTAATGTTGCAAAGTCAGCATTTGACCGTGCTATGACAAAGGTTAAAGCTGGTTCGAAGCTAAACCAAATTGGTAAAGCAGTTGAACGCGAAGCAAAAGACAATGGGTTAACGGTAATTATGAACCTGACTGGACATGGCGTTGGGCGTGCTCTACACGAAAAACCAGACCATGTTTTAAACTATTTTGATGCTTGGGATACAACAATTTTGAAAGAGGGAATGGTATTGGCAGTAGAGCCGTTCATTTCAGCAAAAGCAGAGCATATTGTAGAAGCTGGAGACGGTTGGACATTTATTACTCCAGATCAATCACTTGTTGCGCAAATTGAACATACAATTGTTGTAACAAAAGACAAACCAATTCTTCTTACACAAATTGAAGACTAAAAAAAGAATCCTGGCACTTGAAGCTATTTCAAGTGTTCAGGATTCTTTTTAATTAGGAAAACACCTACTATCATCACACCAGCCAAGAATAATGCTGCTGTTGTTACTAATAGCTCATCAAATCCATTTTGTACGGCAATTCCTATATAGCACCATACAAAAACGATTGGGTAGGCGACGTCAAAGTGATGATATCTTAAATGGAGTGCAATAGCCGTTCCAACAGTCATCACGATAACCGCCCAAAGTGCATTGCTAATTCCAAAGCCAGACCATTGATAGTCCACTAAAAGGTAGCAACAATGTAAAATCAATAAGAAGGTTGACCAACTAAAGTAAATGGAAATGGGTATTCTTAATGTAAACCATTCTTTTTTCAATGGATACGAAAAATAAAGTCCGAATAACATAATAACCTGTATCAGTAAAATCACAGTTGATAAAACAAAGTATTCACTATGCCAGCTCCAAAGAGAGCCAATATGAATAAACACTATGACAATGAACAATATCGTTTGTAATTTCGTTATAAAGAGATCAGTCCGTTGTAACTTGATATAGTTATAAATCCAAAGGAAAAGAAATATGAAAATAATAATCCATATGTAGTAAACATAATTTGCGGGTGCAAATAATAACGGCAAACGATTTATGATTTCAATAGTTGAATGCCCGTTTAATTGTAGCCAAAATGCATTGATTGTAAAGAGTGTGGCTACAATGACCGAAGTAAATAATAATATTAGGCGACTCATTCATTCCGCTCCCTTCTATAAAATTATATACATTAACAAAGCTTTGAACAACATTTTCCAATAACATAACTTATTATAAAATATTTAAATAAGACGATTAGGAGTGTTAGTCATGAAAAGATTAGAAGCGCTAGACTTAGAATTAGCTATCGGTAAAAAAGAATACAAAAAGGAATTAGAAAAGCTTCAATATGAAATGTTAAATATTCAACAATTTCTCTTTAATAATAAAATAGGGCTAATAATTGCCTTCGAAGGCATGGATGCTGCCGGCAAAGGTGGAGCTATTAAAAGACTAACACAAAATCTTGATCCGCGCGGGGTTCTAGTACATCCCATTTCGGCACCAAAGCCTCATGAAAAAAGATACCACTACTTACATCGATTTTGGCGTAAATTACCTCAATATGGCCAAATCGGAATATTCGATCGTTCATGGTACGGCAGAGTCTTAGTAGAAAGAATTGAGGGGTTTGCAAATAACGAGGAATGGGAAAGGGCCTATGATGAAATTATTCATTTTGAAAAGACGTTAACTGATGATCAATACATTGTCTTAAAGTTTTGGATTCATATCGATAAAGATCAACAATTAGCCCGTTTCAAAGAACGTCAAACCAATCCGATGAAAGCATGGAAGCTAACAGATGAAGACTGGCGTAATCGGGAAAAGTTTGATGAGTATGTAGCTTGTGCAAACGAAATGTTCGAAAAAACGGATAACATAAATGCGCCATGGGTTTTAATTTCAGGAAATAATAAGCAATATGCTCGCATAAATGTATTAAAGGAAACAATTAGTCGCGTAAAGGCAATAGCGGAACAAAGAGGACTAACAATTCCCTTTTATTAAATTTAAAAGAAGGATTTAACAAAAACAGCTTGAATTAAAGAAATAGATGATGTGCAAAATAATGGAAGCGTGATTAACTGTAAGATACTTCAAGAAAGGCTTGAGGGTACTTTTGTCATGGTGAAAAAGTTTTTTAATTTATTACATAAAAAGGGTGATAAGTTGGTAAAGATTGAGGGGGATCGCTTATTATTACGGACCTTTGTGGAGTCGGATGCTAAAAGCTTGGCTGAGCTCATGAGGAGAAATAAATTTTTTTGGTCCGTTCATGAGCCGCTTCATGAAGAAGAATTCTACACGGAAGAGGCACAATTTAAAAAAATATTAGAAAGTATCCATTTATTACGTGCAAATCGTGAATTTTCTTTTGGAATCTATCCTAAAGGAAGCAATGTATTGATTGGACATATTTCCTTGTATGCTATTAAAAGGCTTCCATACAACAGTGCCTTTATCGGTTATTCGATCGATGAACGATACACAAGAAAGGGTATTGCGACTGAGGCGGTAAATGAAGTGATTAAGTTTGCATTTCGACATGTGAAATTGCATCGAATCGAAGCCTATGTATCACCTAAGAACGAGGGATCCATCAAAGTACTGGAAAAAGCCCACTTTGTACGAGAAGGTCTATTAAGGGAGCTTTTGTACATCAATGGAAGCTGGGAAGATCATTATCTATACTCTTTACTTCAAGATGATTTTAGAAAATAGAATGGGGCTATCCTAAAAATGCAATTGGCTTGCAGCTAATGTATTTATGTAGGATAGCCCTCTTTATATTTTAAGATTTTAAACTTCAGCTTGCACGCCTTTTTCTGCTAAATAGGCATTGCCATCTTCTAGTAAATCCAATTTACCTGTGTTGGGGTCAATGACAAGTCCGTGGACAGGTGTCATTTTTGGCATTAGAGGATGATTGCGAATAATATCGACACTCTTAATAACACTTGTCGATACATCACCAAAGCCACGAAGCCATTCATCCAAATCGATACCAGAATATTTTACAGTATTAATGATATCTTCACTGATACCACGTTCAAGCATACTAGAGAGCATTACCTCTGGGTCAATAGCACTCATGCCACAATCATGATGGCCAATTACATAAACTTCATCAGCTTTTAATGCATATACAGCAACTAACAAGCTACGCATAATCGCTCCGAAAGGATGGCTGACCTGTGCTCCTGCGCTTTTTACAATTTTCACATCACCATTTCTCATGTTCATGGCTTTTGGAAGCAATTCAACTAGACGAGTATCCATACAAGTTAAAATAACTGACTTTTTGTCAGGGTATTTGGATGTGATGTAAGGCTCGTACTGTTTAAATTTAACAAAAGAATCATTAAAGCTAAGAATTTCATTTAAAGAAGATCCCATTATTCTACAACTCCTATTCATCATTCATACAAAATATATTATATACGAAAAAAGTCAGCAAAACTCATTTGAGAGTTTTACTGACTTAATATTTTAGAATTTTTCAGTTGGTTTTGAATCAATTCTTACTGAAGATTTAGAATCTAATCCAACGCGTAAATAGTGAATGAACATTGCCATAGCGATCATTAACACAACGAAAAAGCCAGTTACAGTTGAAATAAACATACCCATGTTGAAAGACTCCCTTCTTAATTAACACTTGTGTCTTGAAACTTATTATACTATATATCTTTTATGAATTGTATCGTTGTACGAAAAAATATGTTGGCAATTTCATGAAGGTTTATGAAGGAATAACCTATTCAAAAAAATACTGAGAAGACTTCATAATATATAGAAATGATATTAAATGCTACCTAATAAAAACATCATTGTGATTAAAGCTAGCAAAAAGTTTGTAGATATTTTGAAATATTTTTAACTTGTTTTAATCATTCTGTCATATGACTGTAAAAAAAATAGATTTTTTGTCGAAAAAAAGAATAGTAGAAGATTTGGAGGAACATATATGGATATATCAACGTTAGTCGGAGTCATACTCGGAATTATTGCTGTATTTGTCGGAATGGTTGTAAAAGGTGCAAGCTTAAGTGTTTTAATTAACCCTGCTGCCTTTTTAATTATTATTGTAGGGACAATAGCTTCAGTTTCAGTTGCATTTCCAATGAGTGAGTTAAAAAGAGTACCGAAGCTATTTAAAATCCTTTTTAAAGAACAAAAGCTTACAAGTGAAGTTGAAATCATAAAAATGTTTTCAAGTTGGGCAGATTTAGCTCGCCGTGAAGGTTTGTTAGCGCTAGAAAGTAAAGCGAGTGAAGTGGAAGATCCATTTTTAAAAAATGGGTTAACATTAGCAATCGACGGTCAAAATGCTGATTATATTCGCGATGTACTGACAGAAGAAGTAGAAGCACTTGAAGAAAGACATGCAAGTGGCGCACAGATTTTCTCACAAGCAGGTACTTATGCTCCTACATTAGGGGTTCTTGGTGCCGTTGTAGGTTTAATGGCTGCGTTAGGGGATATGAACGATATCGATAAATTAGGACATGCCATTACAGGTGCATTCGTTGCCACATTACTTGGTATCTTTACTGGGTATGTACTATGGAATCCATTTGCCAATAAGTTAAAACGTAAATCTGCAGTTGAAGTAAAACAAAAAACATTAATGATCGAAGGGATTTTATCTGTATTAGAAGGTGAAGCACCTCGAGTTATAGAACAAAAACTAGCATCTTACTTACCGACGGAGGAACGCCGTAAAATCACAGACGAAAGCGGGGCGGGTGATAATGGCAAAGAAAGCTAAAAAGAAAAAGCATGATGAGCATGTTGATGAATCATGGCTTTTACCTTATTCGGACTTAATGACCCTGCTCTTAGCTCTGTTTATAGTACTCTTTGCTTCAAGTTCGATTGACCAAGAGAAGCTCAATAAGATGTCCAATGTTTTTAATGAGATTTTAGATGGTGGTTCTGGCATTATGGATCATACCTCTGTGGTAGAAAAACCTGATACCGTTGTAGATGGAATATCTGCAGAGGAGGCCGCATACCTTCAAGATCAAAGAGAGCTACAGGAAATTCAAGAGCAATTAGATAATTTTATCGCAGTTAATGAATTAGAGAGTACATTCGCTACTAAAATGACCGATGCAGGGTTATTAATAACAATCCGAGATAGTATTTTATTTGATCCGGGTAAAGCTGATGTAAAGCAAGATTATGTGACAATTGCTGATGAATTATCAACAATTCTACAATTAGACCCTGCAAGACATATTGTTGTTACCGGACATACAGATAACGTTCCACAAAACACAGCTGAGTTTAGCTCAAACTGGGAATTATCCGTAATGCGTGCGGTTAACCTGATGAAGTTGATTATTGATAGTAATCCCGCGCTAGATCCAAAATATTTCAGTGCGAAGGGCTACGGTGAGTTTAACCCGATAGCATCAAACGAAACTGCAGGTGGTCGAGCACAAAATCGCCGTGTTGAAGTACTTATTCAACAATTAGTACAAGAAGACGGTAGTAAAGTTCCTGAACTAAATTAATTTAAACGAAAACTCGGAAGCCATTATGCTTTCGGGTTTTTTTGATGAATAAGAAAGAAAATTTTTCCTATCCACATAAGTGCAACTAACTAAAGGATAATTGCTAAAAGGCTTAGTCCCTAGCCCAATTTTCTAATTAAATTATTTTCCTTTGACTAAGCGCGAACAAAAGTTTATAATTTGAAACAAATGTTTATTAATCGAGGTGGAATGTGGATTGAATGAAAAAGAGCAGCTAGTTCTCCAAGCTATCAAGAACAATCCTTTTTTATCCCAACAGGAAATGGCTGAGGCACTAAATATGTCACGCCCAACTCTTGCTAATATAATTTCTGGCCTTATTAAAAAAGGGAAGATCGTCGGTCGTGCCTATGTGTTGCCTGAAAGAAATGCTATTTTTGCTATCGGAGGAGCCAATGTTGACCGAAAGTTCTATATTGATGGACATGTACAATATGGAACCTCTAATCCCTCAAGGGTTACTGAAAGTGTAGGTGGAGTTGCAAGAAATATAGCTGAAAATTTAGGGCGCTTTGGAAATGAAGTAAAGCTAATTACCTTAATGGGTCAGGATCAGGGTGCTAAATATATCGACAAAGAAAGTCAGGGCTATATAAATCTTGACTATGCCGAGATATTACCGAATGTAAAGACAGGCTCGTATAGTGCAGTATTGGATCAAAATGGCGAATTAATACTGGCAATGGCAGATATGACAATCTATGATTCCTTGCAGCCATCAATCTTAAAAAAACACGAAGCAATTTTAAGTAATGCGAAATGTATTATTGTCGACCTAAACTGTCCAAAAGAAACTGTACAATATCTACAAAGCCTTGTAAGCGTAAGAAATATTCCTTTTGCAATTATTCCTGTATCAGCACCTAAAATTAAAAATATGCCAGATGATTTAATCGGAGTAACTTATTTTATTTGTAATCAAGACGAAGCTGAGGCGTATCTCAATATTCGAATTCTGAACGACCACGATTATTCAAATGCTGTCAAAATGCTCTTAGAAAAAGGGGCAAGCAATGTTATTTTAACCTTGGGCGACCAAGGAGCTATGGTTGGCAACATGGAAGGTGTCTTTTATTTGAAAGCGGAAAAGGTAAAGGACATTATTGATGTAACAGGTGCTGGAGATGCTTTTGTTGGTGGATTTATACATGGTATTTTAAATGACGAATCCTTTATGAGCGCCGTGAAATTTGGTCACTTGAATGCAACGAAAACCTTACAGTCAGATAAAACAGTTAGACAAAATATTACAACAGATGAATTAAACTATTGGAGGAACAACTAACATGGAAAAATACTTATCTTATTCACATGAAGTGCTAGAAGCAAAGGAAAAGGGGCTACCGATTGTAGCGTTAGAGTCTACAATAATCTCACACGGGATGCCTTACCCACAAAATGTACAAACAGCTAGAGAAGTGGAACAAATTATTCGTGACAATGGTGCCGTACCAGCAACTATTGCAATTATCGATGGCAAAATTAAAATCGGTTTAACGGATGAAGAGCTTGAAATGTTCGGTAATGCAGACAATGTAGCCAAAACTTCTCGCCGGGACCTTGGTTATTTAGTAGCTACAAAAAAACTTGGAGCTACAACTGTAGCAGCAACTATGATTGCGGCTGAGCTTGCTGGAATCGAACTATTTGTAACTGGCGGTATTGGTGGAGTGCATAGAGGTGCCGAAGAAACAATGGATATATCTGCGGACTTAGAGGAGCTTTCTCAAACGAATGTAGCAGTTGTATGTGCAGGGGCAAAATCGATTCTGGATATTGGGTTAACTCTAGAATACTTAGAAACAAAAGGGGTTCCAGTAGTGGGATTTGAAACAGATATGTTGCCAGCATTTTATACACGTGAAAGTGAATTCTCAGTAAGCTTCCGTGTAGATTCGGCTAAAGAAGTAGCTGATATGATGCGAGCTAAATGGGATTTAGGATTACAAGGTGGAGCTGTGATTGCTAATCCAATACCAGTAGAAGATGCACTAGAAGTAAGCTTCATAAACGGAATTATTGAAAAAGCATTAGTTGAAGCTGAAGAAAAGGGCATTAAAGGAAAAGACGTAACGCCATTCCTACTAGGTAAAGTTAAAGAATTAACAGAAGGAAAATCTTTAGAAGCAAATATCGCTCTTGTTAAAAACAATGCAAAGGTTGGTGCAGCTATCGCTGTTGCACTAAACGAAAATAAATAGTCTTGTATATAAAAGAAGTTTCCAACGCCAAGAAGACATGAGTCTAGCGTTGGAAACTTTTTTACTATAATGGCAATAAGCTTATTTTCTTAATGTACCAAGTTCGGATACAATAGCCTGCATTTCACTTGGACTGAATGTGTTGCGTTTCATAACCATTTCGTAAAGATACAATATATCTTCATAATGCTCATCTGTGAAATGTTCTGATTTCATAGCGTCAACATTTACCATACGTAGTTTTTCTTTAATTTGCTCGATCATATAAAAAACATTTTCTTTTGATGGTTTAGTCAAATCCATTTTGTCCCCACCTTTCAAAGTATCCTTTTAATCATTCCACTCAATGCCCTTCTTTGTCAATAACATTTGTCACTCAGTTCATGTTTCCAATTTTGCATTAAAGGATACTTACTAAATGAACCCTAATTTGCACGCTGGTAAAACACAATCACGAGGCTAAATTTCTTGGCGATATCTATGCTTTCTAATAAAATGATAGGGTAAAGAAAAAATTACCAGTTTGATTATTGTTTTAACTTTAGACAGGAGGTAAATATGATGAGTGAAAGTAAATTATTTAAAGCAATTGCAATTGGTGCAATTGCTGGTGCTGTTATTAGTATGTTTGACCGCAAAACGAGAGAACATACAATAGAAGCAACGAAAAAGGTGAAGGAAAGGGTTGTATATTACGCAAACAATCGTGAAGAGCTTCAGCAAATTATTGATCAAAAAGTAGAAGCAGCACAAAAAATATATGTGAATGCCTCAGAAAATATTAATACAATTGTAAGTAAAATTGAAGAAGTTAAAGAAATTCCAGACAGTGTTCAAACTATAGTAAAAGAGACAAAGAGTGAACTAAACAAACCTGAGCATTTGAACTAAAAGTGAAACAAGGGGGAGTGGGAAAGCTTTGAAGGAAGAGAAGAAAAAACAAAATAATGGAGTAGTAGCATCAGTTAAATCCTTTTTTGACCCAGACGAGTCCAAAATAGATATAACAACAGGAAAAGGGTTTATACAAGATTTATTTGTACGTATGCGAGATGTTGATATATCAGGTATGGGAGCGCAATTAGCGTACTTCTTCTTATTATCATTTTTTCCTTTATTAATTTTTATTGTGACATTATTACCTTATTTAGATTTAGATGTGGATTATGTATTTGATTTCCTTCAAACGGTAGTTCCGTCAGAAGTGTTCTTATTAACACAGGGTACGCTAACAGAAATTTTAACGACGCATAGTGGTGGTGGACTATTATCTGTCGGGGTGTTAGGGACAATCTGGTCGGCATCAAGAGGGGTTAATGCACTAATCAAAACATTAAACGGTGCTTATGAAACTGAGCCGAAATCAGGGTTAATTAATCGATCATTGTCATTAGTCTTTACTATTGCATTAGTTGTCATTATTATAATTGCCTTAGTCATTCCTATTTTAGGAGAGCATTTTGCTTATTCACTGTTTAACTATCTAGGGGTAGAGGAAACCTTCAAGGACTTTTGGCAGCTTGTCCGTTGGATTATTCCACCAGTCTTAATATTCTTGGTGTTAAATTTAATCTATTGGATAATCCCAAATACAGACCCACGACTACGTATTATTAGTGTACTTCCTGGTGCACTATTTTCTTCAATAGCATGGGTTACACTAATATATGGTTTTTCATATTACGTTAATAATTTCGGAAACTATGCTTCAACCTATGGAAGTATCGCAGGGGTAATCATTCTTATGCTATGGCTCTATTTTACAGGTATGATTCTCATATTTGGTGGTCTCCTAAATGCGACCATGCATAAAAGAAGCTTAGTTAAGAAGGGGTATAAGGAATAAATTGAAAAGAGCTTTTGCTACTATAGAGCAAAAGCTCTTTTTACGATTGTCGCTAAAGCCTTATAGCGTAAAAAGGAGGTGTCTCATGACTGGTGAGACACCTCCTTAACCTTATGACTTAAGCATTCTTAGCCCATTAAGAATAACTAGAATGGTGCTTCCTTCATGTCCAATTACACCAAAGGGTAGATCGACGATTTGCAGGAAGTTTGAAATGATTAATAGGGCAATGACAGCAATGGAGAAAATAATATTTTGTTTAACGATTCTTTGCATTTTTTTAGATAAAGATACTGCGTAAGCAATTTTGGATAAATCATTTTTCATTAATACAACATCAGCAGTTTCTAAAGCGACATCTGTACCGCCACCCATGGCAATCCCAACAGTTGCTGTAGCAAGTGCCGGTGCATCGTTAATGCCGTCTCCGACCATGCCTACATTTTTGTATTTAATAAAGTAGTCTTTAATATGATTTACTTTCGTTTCAGGTAAGCATTCAGCAATATACTCATTTACACCTGCTTCAGAGGCGATAGTTTTTGCTGTTTTTTCGTTATCACCAGTAAGCATAGTCACTTGAATCCCAAGGTCCTTTAATAGCTTCACAGCGTGTTTAGCCTCATCACGCACTGTATCCTTCATGGCTACCAAGGCTGCAATTCCTTCTTCGTCCTTTAAGAATATTACCGTTTTTCCTTCTGCGGCCAAATTTTCCGCTGCATAATTAGCAAATTGTGCAGCCTCAGCTTTTCCCACGAAATCAGGTTTACCAACCAGGTAAGTAGAATTTTGAATATTGGCTTTTAAACCCCATCCTGGAACGTCTTCTATTTCAATTCCCTGAGTTGGCTGGATGTCTTGCTCTTTTGCATATTTAGCGATTGCTTGTGCCAACGGATGATTTGATTGAGATTCGATAGAAGCCAGGGTTGCAATTGTTTCTCTTTCATTTAATGAATCTCTTACAATTACATCAGTCACTACAGGAGTACCAACAGTAAGAGTACCTGTTTTATCAACAGCTAACAATTTTAAAACACTTAAATGCTCTAAATGCACGCCACCTTTAAAGAGAATTCCGTTTTTAGCGCCATTTGATATAGTCGCTAGAGTTGCCGGCATTATTGAAGCTACCAAAGCACATGGAGATGCTACTACTAACAATACCATTGCTCTGTAAAAGGTTGTAGTCCAGTCCCATCCAAGTAAATAGTGGGGAATAAATAGCATTAAAAGTACTGTTAATAGAACAAATTTTACGTAAGTCCCCTCGAAGCGTTCAATGAATTGCTGAGAAGGGGATTTTTCACTTTGTGCTGATTGGACAAGGGTAATAATTTTCTGGAAAAGAGTTTCTGAATTTGGTTTGGTCATGTTGACTGTTAAAGTACCGTTTAAATTTACAGTCCCAGCATAGACATCTTCCCCTGAACCCTTTGTAACAGGCATAGATTCTCCGCTGATTGCAGATTCATCAATTGAAGAGGTGCCTTTAAGAATTTGACCATCTACAGGGACTCTTTCACCGGGCTTAATTAATAAATGATCGCCTACTTTTAAGGATGTAACAGCTACCTTGATTGGCTCAAATCCACCTCGAACAAGCCAAGCTTCTTCTGGCTGTAAATTCATTAAGGCAGAGATTTCACGATGACTTTTATTCATGGCATAGGTTTCAAGAGCACCACTTAGTGCAAAGATAAAGATAAGGATAGCACCCTCTGTCCAGTAACCAATAATAGCTGAACCGATAGCTGCTAGTATCATCAATAATTCAACGTTTAAATTTTTGTTTTGGATAGTATCTAAAATACCTTCCTTTGCTTTTGCGTAACCACCAATTACAAAGGCACTTAGATAGGCAATAACTGAAGCTGTCGATAAACCAGTTGATTCCATTCGCCACGCAAGTAATATTATGAGGCCTGATGCAATAGCTGCAATCAGCTCACCATGTTCTTTAATTTTCTCAATTAGATATTCGCTTTCTCGATTAGATTGTTTCATACTGGCCTCCTTTTGATAATGAATATCACTATCAAAATAGTAATAAATATCGACTTGATAATTGTTATCAATTAGCTTATAAATTCTAAATAATAATTATTAATTTATAATCATTATAATATAGAGTGTTAGAATTGTAAATGCACTACAATTCTAAATATGTAAAAGGAGAATAAAGTGTTACTAAATAGGAGGGCACTAGTGCCTATATGATGAATAACAAAAAACCCCCTGTAAGAATCAATGATCCATACAGGGGGTTGGTGCACAAAGTTAATTAGAAAACACGTTCAGCGAATTGGGAAAGCTTCTCTAATGATGATTTCTCAACATCAGCGTGTAAAGAGTTGCCGTGTGAATCCATTGTTACAACAGCTGTGAAGCCTTCAACATTTAAATGCCACATTGCTTCTGGAATACCGAACTCTTGTAAATCAACACCATCTACACTCTTAATACAATCAGCATAGTATTGTGCAGCTCCACCGATTGCGTTTAAGTAAACGCCGCCGTGATCTTTAAGTGCAGCAAGAGTTTTTGGACCCATACCGCCTTTACCGATGACAGCACGAATACCGAATTTTTTCATGATATCGCCTTGGTATGGCTCCTCACGAATAGAAGTAGTTGGTCCAGCAGCTTTTACTGTCCAATTGCCTTCTTCGTCTTTTGCCATAACAGGACCACAGTGATAGATAACTTGTCCATTTAAATCTACTGGAGCATCATGGCTCATTAAGTGATGGTGGATTGCGTCACGGCCAGTGTACATACGACCGTTGATTTTAACAACGTCACCAACTTTAAGTTCGCGAATTTGCTCTTCAGTAATAGGAGCAGTCAGTTCAACCACTTTGCTTTCTGATTGTACTTCTGTTTTTGGCTCGTCACGGAAAGTGATTTTTTCACCATCTTGGTAATGCCAGTTTGTGATTTCACCTGAATTCACGTCAATGTCGATAGCCATACGACGGTAAGCCCAACAGTTATAAGCGACAGAAACGTAGAATGAAGCAGGGATACGGTGCATAACGCCAATTTTACAGCCTAGTAAAGTTGCTTCACCGCCGAAGCCCATAGTACCGATACCGAATGTATTCGCTTTCTCAACGATGTACTCTTCTAATTTCGCAAGGTCTTCATTTGGATTTACATCATCAACGTGACGGAATAATTGCTCTTTCGCAAGATCATAGCCTGAAGAACGATCTCCACCAATACCTACACCGATGAAGCCAGCAGAACAGCCTTGTCCTTGAGACTGCCATACAGAGTGTAAAATACATTTACGGATACCATCTAAGTCACGACCAGCACGACCAAGACCTTCTAATTCGCAAGGTAAGCTGTATTGGATATTTTTGTTTTCGCAGCCGCCACCTTTAAGGATTAACTTAACTTCGATATAGTCTTTTTCCCATTGCTCAAACTTCACAACTGGAAGACCATCGCCTAGGTTATCGCCACTGTTTTTCCCAGTTAAAGAATCAACTGAGTTTGGACGTAATTTTGCATCCTGTGTTGCTTGTACTATTGCATTTTTAATAGCAGCCTTAATTTCTAGTTGGTTTACGCCAACTGGAGTTTTTACTTTGAAGGTTGGTAGACCAGTATCTTGACAGATTGGTGATACATTGTCTTCAGCCATTACGATATTGTTAGCAATTGTGTCTAAACTCATAGCTGCACGAGTGCCAGCGTTTTCAGCATCTTTTGCTTTTTTAATTGCACGACGAACATCTTTTGGTAAGTTCGTTGAAGTTTCGCTTACTAAGTCATATAGACTTTTCTCTAGTGTTTGTAAATAAGAAGTAGCAACTTGAGACATGGATATTCCCCCCAGAATATTTTATTTTCCATCACTTATTATACCTTTTTAATTTCATGAAAAAAAGAGTCATAGAAATATATCAAATAAATAAAAGCTTTTTAAAATAGCGTGGGGGGGAGGCATTGAAAAAAGAGATGTCTCCAACTGAAAAATTGGAGACATCTCTTTGGGAATTTTATTCTTTTGTTAGGTCGTCGCGGCCTTTAAATTGGTCCATTTTGTCTTCTACATCATCAAGCATCTGAATCAGTTTGTCGATATCTTCAACATCAGCAGTTTCTGGATCAATTGCATCTAAAACTTCAACAAAAATTTGAAGGCGTTCTTTTAAGTAATTCACTTGTTTGTTTTTATCTGTAATAGAGTTCGACATTATTACACCTCTTTCGTCATGACCATCATAGCGAATTTATAAATAGAGTTCAAATAATATGTGAAAATAGAGGTGTGAAGACAAAGGAATAATTTTAGAAAAAATATATTTTTTGAATATTTACAAAATTGAAATAATATGATAAATTGAATATATCAAATCGAAGGGAGATGGTCGAAAAGATGATACTCACTCTACAAAAAAGAAGGAGGGAGTTTAAACAAGTTTTCGGCTGTCAGGTAAAGCCGTAATAATGTTTATGCAATTACAAATGGAGGAAATCGAAGTGTAAACCCTAGCGTCCAACTATTGTTGAATGCTAGGGTTTTTAATATGCGAAATATTAAAGCTATTTTAATAATGATATGTTAATATATACGGTATTATCGATATGTTTAAGGTTGGAGGACATATATGTTATCAGCAAATCATTATGAACGGCGAAGGTTTTGGACGTTAATCATCATTGTATCGATTTCAGGCTTTTCGCAAGGGATGTTATTACCGGTTATATCAGTTATTTTTGAAACAGATGGCGTATCCTCTACGTTAAACGGCTTAAATGCGACTGGGCTATACATAGGAACTTTATTGATCTCTCCATTTATCGAACAGCCTTTAAGAAGGTTCGGTTATAAACCGATTATTATTGTCGGGGGAGCTATTGTTTTTCTATCATTGTTAATGTTTCCGTTTTGGGAAAATATTATGTTTTGGTTTATTTTACGCTTGCTAATTGGAATAGGAGATCACTGTCTACACTTTTCTACCCAAACCTGGTTAACTACATCTGCACCAGAAGGGAATCTTGGGAAAAGTATGTCCATCTACGGTTTGTCATTTGGCGTAGGGTTTGCAGCGGGTCCATTGATGTTAAATTTAGTAGGCATTTCAGAAACACTGCCGTTTGTTGTTTCATCTATACTTTGTTTAATAGCTTGGTCGTTTGTGTTCTTTATTCGTAATGAAAAGCCAGAAGCTTTAAAAGGGGATAACGTGGAAGCAAATGGTCTTTCACGCTATAAAATGTCATTCAAATACGCCTGGGTCGCTTTCTTGCCGTCCTTTGTTTATGGTGTATTAGAAACCTCTTTAAATGCATTATTTCCAGTTTACGCTCTTCGTATGGACTTTAAAGATTCAATGATTTCTATGATTTTAGCCGCCTTCTCGATAGGGGCAATTATAACTCAGATACCAATTGGAATAATTGGTGATAAAATTGGAAGAAGAAAAGTTATCTTAATAGGGATTTTCAGTGGGGCAGTGCTTTTCGCGCTAGGAAGCCAGCTGGAGCATTCTCAAGTGTGGGTTCTTTGTATTTTCTTAGTATCAGGTATGTTCCTCGGGTCATTGTTCTCATTAGGCATTACCTATATGGCAGATTTAACACCAAAAGAATTACTCCCTACAGGTAACCTGCTATGTGGAATATTCTTTAGTCTAGGCAGCTTAACAGGTCCATTTATAGGTGGACTTTACTTAGAACTAGTAGACTCTATCAGCTTTTTACTGTTTATTGCCATAATGCTATTTTTGATATATCTCATCATTCTCCTATTCGGGAAACTAACACTACCCAAATCCACACCAAGTGCAGAATAACTAAAAAAGCTTTGCAGGGAAAAAGTCTCCTGCAAAGCTTTTGTTTTAAGTTCAATTATCAGAATTGTTTCTGAATTGTTTGTGTACCTGGTACACACTAAGACAATCTGTTTCGGTAGTCTTCGTAGCCGAATTGGCGGATTACTTTTACGCCTTCTTCTTCGTTGTATAGACAGATGCTTGGTAGGTTGACACCGTTGAACATATGGTTTTTTACCATTGTGTAGTGTGCCATATCTGTAAATACGATTTTGTCTCCAGCTTTTAGAGGCTGATCGAATGAATAGTCACCGATAACGTCTCCAGCTAGACACGTCATACCGCCTAGACGATATGTGTATGGCTTATCATTTGGTGTACTTGCACCGATAATCTGTGGTCGGTAAGGCATTTCTAATACGTCTGGCATATGACATGTTGCAGATGTATCTAGAATAGCAATCTCCATACCATTTTTCACAATATCCAGTACAGTAGTTACTAAGTACCCGGTATTTAAAGCGATTGCTTCACCTGGCTCCAAAATAACCTTTACATCGTACTTGTCTTGCATGTAGTTAATCAATGAAACAAGCTTCTCTACGTCGTAATCCTCACGAGTAACATGATGACCACCACCGAAGTTAATCCATTTCATTTGGTGTAGGTACTTGCCGTATTTTTCTTCAAAGTGAACTAAAATACGTTCAAGAACATCTGAACCTTGCTCACACATTGCGTGGAAGTGAATACCTTCAACACCCTCAAGCTCATCAGGACGGAATGAATCCACAGGAATTCCTAAGCGAGAATTGATGTAGCATGGGTCATATAAAGGTGTTTCTACTTCTGAATAACCAGGGTTAACACGTAATCCAATAGAAACATGCTTCCCTTCAACACTTTGTACTTTCTCTTTGTACTTGTGTAATTGGTCAAAAGAGTTGAATACAATATGATCCACATACTTTAAATACTCATCAATTTCATGCTCTGCATATGCAGGTGCATAAGCGTGAACCTCTTTACCGAATTCCTCGTAGCCAAGGCGTGCCTCAAATAAAGAACTTGATGTAATTCCTTTTAGGTAATTACGCGCCATAGGGAATGTCGAGAACATTGAGAACCCTTTAAGGGCAAGTAAGATATCACAGCCTGTGCGATCTTGAACAGACTTTAAAATTTCAAAATTACGTAATAGCAAACGCTCGTCCACTACATAACTAGGAGACGGAGCTGCTTTCCAATCGATTGCTTTCATTTACTTTGCCTCTTTTTCGTCAAAGTTAAGATCAATCAGTTCAGGATTAAAGCTTTCTTGCCATGGAAGACCCCATTTATTTAAAGCTTCCATGAATGGATCTGGATTGAACTCTTCTACATTATATACGCCTGGTTTTTGCCAAGTGCCGTTCATTACAAGCATTGCACCGATCATAGCTGGTACACCTGTTGTGTATGAAATTGCTTGAGAGCCAACTTCACGGTAGCACTCTTCATGGTCACACACGTTATATACATAGTAAGTTTTCTCTTCGCCATCTTTAATACCACGAGCGATGATCCCGATATTTGTTTTACCTTTTGTACGTGGTCCTAAAGAAGCTGGATCTGGTAATACTGCTTTTAGGAATTGTAGTGGTTGAATCATTTGACCTTCGTATTCGATAGGTTCAATTGAAGTCATTCCTACATTTTCAAGTACGTTTAAGTGTGTGATATATTTTTGTGAGAAAGTCATCCAGAAACGAATTTGTTTAATTCCTGTAATGTTTTTCGCTAAAGATTCTAATTCTTCATGGTATAGAAGGTACATATCTTTAGGACCTATCTCTGGGAAGTTATAAACTTCTTTATGCTCAAGTGGTGCTGTTTCTACCCACTCGCCGTCTTTCCAGTAACGTCCGTTTGCTGTAATTTCACGGATGTTGATTTCTGGGTTGAAATTTGTAGCGAACGGATACCCGTGATCACCAGCGTTTGCATCTAAGATATCGATGTAATGAATTTCATCGAAATAATGCTTTAATGCATATGCAGAGAATACGCCTGTTACACCTGGGTCAAATCCACTACCTAAAAGAGCTGTTAAACCAGCTTTTTCGAATTTCTCTTTGTAAGCCCATTGCCATTTATATTCAAACTTAGCTGTTTCAGGTGGCTCATAGTTAGCAGTATCAACGTAATGCACACCTGTAGCTAAACATGCATCCATAATTGTTAAGTCTTGATATGGTAAAGCTACGTTAATTACCACATCTGGTTTAAATCCATTGATTAATTCAATTAGCTCGTCTGTATTATCCGCATCCACTTGCGCAGTATGGATAATCGTTTTTCCACCGTCTAATTTTTCTTTTAAAGCATCACACTTAGATTTTGTTCGACTTGCGATCATAATCTCTTCGAATACTTCTGAGTTTTGTACACATTTGTGTACGACAACGCTAGCAACACCGCCAGCACCAATAATCAATGCTTTACCCAATTCTTTATAACCCCCTAAAATTTAAGCCTGTACGCTTAGTTTCTAACTGAGCGCGGCATCATAATAAATTACTTGTGTCAGGGCAAGTAACCATTCTACATTCTACAGTAAAAAACACGGAAGAACCTAGTGAAACAAACCTGAGCTATCAACTTTAGCACTAAACTAAAGTTGAACAATAAGACAGATTATACAGAAATATTTTTTCTGTAGCAATCATTTTTCGACAAAAAATGTGTTAATTCTAGCAAATGTTATCCGTAGTAAAAATCATAACTAATTCTTGAACTATTTAAATAGGAAAAGAAAAGAATTATCTGAACAATTTACGTATTCCCATTTGCTTTTAGGGTAAACAAAAATGCAGAAATTATTAACATGTTTTTTTGAGAACATAAAAATAAATCAATTTTGTTCTACCATTTATAGAACAAAGGTGTTATATTGATTGTATAACAGTTTTGTTCTAATATATGTAGAACAGATTGGAGGGATTTTGTGATTATTCATATTGAGGCCGAATCAGATATACCAATCTATACACAACTTACAAATCAAATCATTGAAGGTATTGCACGGGGAGAAATAGCTCCTGGCGATTCGTTGCCTTCAGTTAGAGCCTTTGCAGCAGATCTTGGCGTTAATATGCATACGGTCAATAAAAGCTATCATGAGCTAGAGAAAAAAGGGATTATCAAAATTGTTCCGAAATCAGGCGCAATAATCTCATCCATAGAGCAAATGACAGAAGAGAAAAAACAGCTGATTGAGGCTGGTTTTAAACCAGTAATTGCTGAAGCATTCGTATTAGGTATGAGCAAAAAAGAAATAGAGGAATTAGTGAGTGGTATGTTAAATCAAATGAAAGAAAGGTAAAGGGGGAAGAAGTATGTCGTTTATAATATTTTTCATTATTACGCTATTTATCGCAGTGATACAGACAGCGATTCCGTACTTAGTGAATCGAACGGTTGTTTTCGGTGTTATGGTACCGGAGCAATATATTGAGGACAAAACAATCAAAAAATATAAAAAGTATTATTCCTTAAGTGTGGCATTGTTATCGATTGTCATTTTAGTCTCCTATCTTGTATGGGTATTAAGCAATGAGCGCTTAGACAATCAGGTTGCTTTGACTGGTGCCGTTATTGAATTTGCGTTAATTTTTATAAGTATCACATTCTATTTGTATTATCATGCGAAAACAAAACAGCTAAAGCAGCAAAACAACTGGGCTGAGAATTTAAAACCTATGAAAGTAACGGATTTGTCAATTCGCAGTCAGGATGAAATGTTGCCTTGGTATTTATATTTACTGCCGATTATTTCGACAATTGGTTTAATGATTTACACTTTGATGAATTATGATATCCTTCCAAATCAAATTCCTACTCATTGGGGACCGAGTGGGGAGGCTGACGCATTTACAGATAAAACTTCATTCTCAGCGATCAAACTGTCACTGGGCTTGTTAATGATGCAATTAATGTTTTTGGGAATCCATATAGCAACAAAGAAATCAGGAATCAAGCTGAGTGCTACTTCTCTAGAATCATCACGTAATCGCCAATTATCTTTAAGAAAATATTCAAGCTGGCTGTTATTTGTTGTGTTGTTGGGAATAACGATGTTAATGAGCTATTTCCAGCTAATGACGATTCATCCGGAAATTGGTGAAGGGTTTGTAAAACTGATAATTCCATTTTCTTTTCTTATTTTAGTATTAATAGGAACACTTATCTTTGCCATAAAAGTAGGGCGTTCCGATAAAGTGATGGAGACTACAGTAGAAGCTAAAATTATGGATTTAGACGAAGATAAATATTGGAAGGGTGGACTCTTCTACTTCAATAAAAATGATCCTTCTATTTTTGTTGAAAAGCGTTTTGGTGTTGGTTGGACACTGAATTTTGCCAATCCGATCGGGCTTGTAATTATCTTAGTACCACTGACTGTTTTTTTAGTCATTTCATTTTTGTAAATGAAAAAACCTATCATTAGACAAAATGGAGGAGAAATATGAACGAAATATTAAACGGGATTCCATGGGGAGTAATCGCTCCAATTCTTGTAATTCAGTTATTACTGGTAATAATTGCGTTAACCTCATGTATAAGAGCGGAAAAGACAAACGGACCGAAATGGTTATGGATCCTTGTTATTCTATTCATAAACATTATAGGACCTGTCCTTTACTTTGTCATTGGAAGGAGAAATGATTAATGGAATTGCTGAGGGTAACCAACTTGGTCAAAAAATATGGCTCTACAAATGCAGTAAATGGGCTTTCCTTTCATATTGATGAAGGTAGATGTGTTTCACTACTTGGAGCTAATGGAGCCGGAAAAACCACAACGTTGAAAATGCTTTCGGGTTTACTCGAGCCAACCTCCGGAAGTATTTCGTTTCAGGGAACTAAGCAAAAGGACATTAGACAATACATTGGTTACTTGCCCCAATACCCCTCTTTTTTCAATTGGATGAGCGGTAAGGAATTTCTTGTTTTTACTGCTGAGCTAGCGAAATTAAATCGAAAAGAAGCAGAAGAAAGAAGTGAAGAATTACTGGAACGTGTTGGCCTACTGGATGCGAAGAAAAGAAAAATCGGCGGATATTCAGGTGGCATGAAGCAACGACTCGGTTTAGCACAAGCACTTATTCATCGTCCTAAATTACTAATATTAGATGAACCTGTTTCTGCACTTGATCCACTAGGGAGAAGAGAGGTACTGGACATGATGCGGGAGATAAAACAAGAAACAACCGTTATTTTCTCCACCCATGTACTTCACGATGCACAAGAAATTAGCGACGACATTATTATCATCAATGAGGGAGATATCGCAATTTCAGGGGAATTAGAAAATGTGATAGAGCAGTACAGACAACCAATTATTCAAATTGAATTTGATTCTGATGCTTCTTCATGGATAAAAGAAGTCGAAAGTTATAGCTTTGTATCAGAGGTAAATATTCAAGGGAATGTAGCGAATATTAGTGTGACTGATATGGCGAAGGGGAGACACATTCTTTTAAATGAAATCGTAAATCAAAATCTACCTATTAGAAAGTTTGAGCTGGCACAAACAACATTAGAGGATTTATTTATGAAGGTGGTGAAGGCATGACACAATGGAGGGTACTTTATCGCAAAGAACTAATGGAAATGATAAGGAATTTTAAACTATTATGGATTCCTCTAGTTTTTATATTACTCGGTGTAATGCAGCCAATTAGCTCCTATTATATGCCGAAAATGTTAGATACTCTCGGAGGTTTACCGGAAGGCACAATAATTGAGATGCCACTTCCTACAGGAGCGGAAGCATTGATGAGTGTTATTTCAAATTATGGAATGCTAGGGATTCTAATTCTTGTACTGAGTGCAATGGGAATTGTTTCAGTTGAAAGACAAAATGGGGTAGCGGGAATGGTCATGAGTAAACCAGTTCCGTATTCTTCTTATATTTTATCGAAGTGGGCAGGATTAGTAACGATAACATTATTGTCATTTTTTATCGGTTATCTTGCTTCATGGTACTATACGAATTTACTGATTGGCTCAGTAACACCTGACCGTATTTTTCAAAGCTTTGCTATCTATGGTTTATGGTTAGTATTTGTAGTGACTTTGACATTGTTCTTTAGCACGGTTATGAAGGGGAGCGGAAGTGTTGCCTTCATATCAATCTTAATCATCGCTACTATTTCAATAGTTACTTCTATATTTAATGAAAAAATGAAGTGGAGTCCGGCAACGTTAACTGGACATACAGGTTATTTGTTGCAATCAGGAGACGTTCAGCCGAATTTCCTAGCGACTGTACTTCTAACTGTTGCTTTAATTGTCCTTATTCTCTACTTCACTATTCAAATCTTTAAAAATAAAGAGATTTTAGAATAAATTCACAAGAAAAGAACCGCTCCAATTTAAAGTGTACCCTTTGTAAAGGACATTTTGAAAAAGAGCCTAGGCAACTTGTTGAAGCTGCTGTCTGTATTTTGCAGGCGGCAGCTTTTTTAAAT
>NZ_QJTJ01000013.1 GCF_003217295.1 Ureibacillus chungkukjangi | reverse complement strand
CTAATTCCGCTCCAACATCTTTTTTCTCATTATAAACAAAAGTACCCTACAAGAAGGACTTTTTTTAAAGTGTCCATCTTATAGGGTACATTTTAATTTTTGGGGGCCTTTTTATAATGGCTTAAAGGTGTATTTTATAGTAATTAACTCATTTTGTTATTTCAAAAAAAAAGTTGAAATGATATAGTGTTTAAAAAGACTGAATTTTCATTTTTGCAAGATTTTTAGATTACATTTATTGTAAATGATTCGTAAATCATGTATAAATAGATTATGATTATTATGAGAAAAGTAATGGGGATTGGTTAGGGAGTGATGAGTTGCAAGAACTAGAAGAATTGAAAATTACCATGGAAGCTCTAGTTAGAGAAGACCGCTTTAACGAATTTTTAAACTTATTTGAACCAACAGCAAGTCTTGCATTACAAGAAAAAAACTATAATTTATTAATAGATTTATATATAAAAAGAAGCAAAATATATTTTATTCTTGGGGATATCCAGAGCTGTATTGGTGATTTAAAGAAGGTTACAGAGTGGATTGACGAGCATGGGGCAGATGGACAAAAAACAATTTATTTAAATATGTATGCTACAGTCTGTGGTGAGCTTGGAAATCAGAAGAAGAATTTCGAATATTTAAATAAGGCGAAAGCTCTTGCAACGAAATTAGATGATATTCTCACTCTATGTAAGATATACAATAATTTAGGTGTTTACTACTTAGTTGAAGAAGAACCAGCAAACGCAGTAGAGCATCTTCAAAAAGGTCTTGATTTATCAAAGAAGCTGGATGATTCAAATGAAGAAGAGCTGATAGTGCTGCTGAAGCTAAATTTAGCCAAGGCTTATACAAACCTAGGAGAATTCATAAAAGCAGAAGAGCTTTTTGATTTTTTATTTGACTATATAGATGGTAAGCAATGGATGAAAACGTCTATTTACGTCTTGCAATATAAGGGGCTGTGGTTTAAAGCACAACAACGTTTTGAAGAAGCAAATGAGATTTTAGTGAAAGCCAAGGACTTTGCTTCGAAAAATAATGATTTAATTTTATTAGAAGAGATTAATAATATTTTGTTAGAGGTGGTCACGGAGTTGAACGATAAGGATCTTCTGATCGCCATACAAAGGGACTATATTAATATCCTTTTGAAGATAAAAGAGATTAATATAAATCAGAATTTACTACAAATCGAAATGACTCAAAATGAAAAACAATTTGAATCGATTTCAACTAAGGATCCCCTAACAACCTGCTACAATCGCCGTTACTTTGAAAAAAATATTAAAAAGTGGTTAAAAGAAGCGAATATGACTGCACAATTAATCGGCTTCTTTATCCTTGATGTCGATTATTTTAAACAAATAAATGATCAATTTGGCCATCTTGTAGGGGATGATGTATTAAAATCTGTTGCCAATATGGCAGCGGAGTATTTATCGGCATATGATAGTATTTTTGCACGCTATGGTGGGGATGAATTTGTTGCAATGGTTAAAGTTTCATCTAAGGATGAGCTGATAGAAATTGTTGATAATCTTTATAATCACATATCAGACACAATTATTGAACTCGATGAAGAAAAGATATCGATTAGTATAAGTTTAGGTGTTAGTACTAATGTGAATGGGATGCTAACGGATTATAAGGAAATCTTTAAATTAGCAGATGATGCTCTTTACGAGTCAAAACGTAATGGACGTAATCAATATACAGTGAATACTTAAAAGGAATAGCGAATAATGCTATTCCTTTTATTTTGCGAAAAAAAGGGTATCTAAAGATTAAATGCATTTACACTATGTATAATGTAAATTGTGAAGGAAAGGAAAAGACATTATGCGAAAAATTTTAGTTATAGTTAGCTGTATATTATTTCTAGTTGGTTGCTCGAGCAATACGGATAGTACGTCGAGTAATCCAGCAACCAAAAATCAAAATGAACAGATTGAAGATGAGGCTGCCGATTCAACGATGGTAGTCAATGATTTATTGAGAGTGCATTTTATAGATGTGGGTCAGGGCGATTCCATTTTGATTGAGTCTCCAAACAAGCACAATATGCTTATCGATGCAGGAACAAAAGGGGCAGGTCAGGAGGTTGTTAACTATTTGAGCAGTCTTGGTATTGAAAAATTAGACTATGTTGTTGCAACCCACCCCGATGCAGATCATATTGGCGGCTTAATTGAAGTGATAAATACACTTAAAATTGATAACTTTATTGATTCGGGCAAAGTACATACATCGGCAACTTATGAAGAAGTATTATCGCTTATTGAAACTAACAATATTCCATTTCAGGTGGCAAGTATAAATGAGGATGTATTACTTGATGATAAACTCCAAATTTCAGTTTTAAGTGCAGATCATGATGCAAAGGATAACAATGACGCATCAATTGTTTTAAAGCTAGTCTATGACGAGATTTCGTTTTTATTAACAGGTGATGCGGGAATTGAGTTAGAAGAAGAAATGATGGCTAAGTTTGATATGCGTGCAACGATTTTAAAGGCAGGCCATCATGGTTCAAATACAAGCAGTTCTTTACAGTTTATAGAAGCAGTCCATCCAGAAACGACAATATTGAGCTATGGACAAGATAATTCTTATGGACATCCCCATTATGAGGTTATTCAAAATCTCCAGCAGGTTGGAAGTAAAATTTACGGTACAGCTGAAGCGGGAACTATCGTAGTTGAAACAGATGGAGAAGAGTATGACGTTCTAGCTGATGAATGGACAGGAATCGGGGCAACAAGCTCAATAGCGCCATCGAGTAACGGTGAAGGCGAGAGCGACCCAAACACTAATAGTAATAAGGATAAGAAGAACATTCAAACAACTGGAGATATAGTGATTGATAACTTAGATTTAGAAGGCGAAGTTGTAGCGATTAAAAATAATGGTACAGAAGATGTAAACCTAGCTGATTGGCAGCTCTATTCAGTAGAAGGCAATCAAATGTTTACTTTCCCAAAGCTTACATTATCCTCGGGACAAATAATTTTTGTTACTAGTGGTCCTGATGCAAAGGATGGGGATGGTTATATAAAATGGACAGGTCGTCAAGTGTGGTTAAATAGTGGTGATACTGCCCAACTACTAAATCCGAAAGGGGAAATTGTTAGTGAACAATAACGCTTATACATTAGATCGTTTCGAAGGGGATTATGCGATATTCCTAAAACGACCTGACGAAACGGATCAATTATTAATCCATCGTGCAAAGATTGATGTTCCAGTAAATGAAGGGGATATAGTGCAAATCCTCGATGATGGAGAAAATTATCAAATTACAGTTTTGCAAGAGCAAACGGAGGCGCAAAAAGAAAAAGTTCAAAATTTATTGGACCGATTGAAAAATCAGAAAAACTAGCATTATGATGAATAAACCCGTACTCGTAGTAGGAAGAGTACGGGTTTTTATCATTTAATTTCTTATAAACAGATCAAATACATCACTATAATCTTCTTTTGTGTAGTTTCGGCTACTTTCCTGTAACCATTGATTTGTAAATTCAGCGATGGATTTAAAGGATTCAGAAGGAGAAGCTTGGCCATGTCCTGAAGAAGCAAGGCTCCTCGTGGCATATTCTAAGCTATCGAACATATAGTTTCGATGCTTTTCATTTTCACGCATGATTCGCTCCATTGTGACTAAGCATTTATACAGGTCTTTTGCTTTCTCAGAAAATTTTTTATGAATCTCAATGTTAAAAGCAGTTTCACCAATCGTGAATTTTATTTCATTATCTAAATCCATTGTTCCGATTGTTTCGAAGGATACTTGACGTAATGTATTAAATTTATAGTCATACCGTTTTAATGTACGTTTTTTACTAACAGCTGAATCACCGTACACATGAATTAATGCTAAATTAGTAAAGCAATATTCATCTGTCTTGGTTTTAACAAGAAAGTAAATATGCTCTCCCATTTCGTAAAGAAGATAATCATCCGATTCCGTTTTATCATAATCAAAGGGTTCAAACATTTTCCCAATATCCGATAGTCCTAGAGCGTCAGATGCAAACTTTTTAATCATCATCTCTCTCCCTCTTCTGGTAGCTAATTGGTGTTTAAATGAACATATGCTGTTGCCAGAGCTTGTATAACTTCAATTAGGTGACCAGATTTTATTTGGTAAAAGGACAAATAAGCTGGAAATCTATTATCCTAATAATTCTGAAAATATGATAAAATTATTAGTGAAAACATAGTTGTTACGCCGAATAGATAGCAAATCGAATGATATGGGAGATAGGGACATGCCAATAAAAACAATTATTTTTGATTTAGACGATACCTTACTGTGGGATAAGCATAGTGTGAAAACTGCTTTTGAAAAAACCTGTGAGTATGCACAGCAAATATGCTATATTGATGCAGCTGAGCTTGAAGAAGCTGTAAAAATCGAAGCCCGAAAGTTGTATGAAGCCTACGAAACTTACGATTATACTGTTCTAATTGGCATTAATCCCTTTGAGGGACTATGGGGAACATTTGACGATCCAACAGAATCCTTTCAAAAAATGAAAGAGATTATTCCGGCATATCGCAAAGAAGCCTGGACAAAAGGCTTAATGACTCTTGGCATTGACGATGCGACACTTGGTGCTGAATTAGGGGAGCGTTTTGTTGAGGAACGTAAAAAATCCCCATTTGTATATGAGGATACATATGCAGTGTTAGATGAGTTAAAGGATAAATATCAGCTGGTATTACTAACAAATGGAGCACCAAGTTTACAAAACCTAAAGCTTGAAATCACTCCAGAGATTCGCCCTTATTTTGATCTAGTTATCATTTCAGGTGAATTTGGAAAAGGTAAGCCAAAAGTAGAGCTATTTGAATTTATGATGGATAAAGCAGGGATTACAGCAAGTGAAGGAATTATGGTTGGCGACAACTTAAACACAGACATTAAAGGCTCTGCAGGCGTAGGCATGAAAAACGTATGGATCAATCGTGAAGGCAAAGTAAACGATACAGAAGTAGAACCAACCTATGAAGTAGCATCTCTGACAGAGTTTCTGGAGCTGCTCAAAACGATAGAGTAACTAGAAACAGGTGAGGGAAATGATAGAGTTTCCTTCATCTGTTTTTTGTTTGTGGGTGGGGATGCGTTTCATAAGGGGGGAATGCGGCAAGTAAAAGTAAGCCCGTGATGCACTTCATAACCAAAATGAACCTTATTCCCAAAGCCAACCTCAGTCCAAACCGTATCAGACACCGCATCACACACCAAAATTACACCTCACTCCTCCTGTTGAACTCGATCTAACTACATCCACAATCCACAGGCTTCATATAAAACACATAAAAATGCCTCACCACAAAATCGTCGTGAGGCATTCCAGCTTATTAAAGTGTGATAGCTTTTACTTCATCGATATTTTCAAGCTGTTCTACGTAGTTTAAGTCTTCAGATGTTACTTCGTTATCGATAGTTAGCATCATAATTGCTGTTCCGCCTATTTGATCGCGGCCAACCTGCATAGTTGCGATGTTAATATCTTTTTCTGCAAGCTTTGTAGCTACACGGCCGATAGCTCCTGGTTTATCAGTATTTTTAATGTAAAGTAGGTGACCCTGTGGAATCACGTCTACTACATAGTTTTCTACTTTCACGATACGTGCACCTAAACCATTAAGCAGTGTACCAGCTACAGTGTGAACTTCGTTTTCAGTCTTCACTTCAACTGTTATTAAGTTTGTGAACCCTTTAGCAGTTGTTGTTTTATGTTCATTAATTTTAATACCGATACGTTCAGATAAGTAGCGTGCATTCACATCGTTTACATGCTCTCCGTGATTTTTCTTCAATAAGCCTTTCAAGTTATTTGAAGTTAAGGGACGCACATCATAGTTTGCCACTTCGCCCGCATATGAAATGTTGATTTCTTTAATCGGCTCAGTTGTAACTTGAGATAGGAATGTTCCTAATTTCTCTGCTAGTTCAAAGAATGGCTCTACCTGTGCCAATAATTCTTTTGGTATGGATGGCATGTTCACTGGGTTTGTAACCGTGCCTGTTTTAAAGAATTTGATAATATCGTTAGAAACGTCAACAGCTACTGATTCTTGTGCCTCGATTGTTGATGCACCTAAGTGGGGTGTAGCAATTACTTGAGGTAAAGTTAGTAATTTATGATTTGTTGCTGGCTCTTCAACGAAAACGTCAAGTGCAGCGCCTGCTACTTTACCCTCAACGATAGCATTATATAAATCCTCCTCATCAATAATACCACCACGTGCACAGTTTATAATGCGTACGTCGTTTTTCATGATTGCGAATTTATCTTTATTTATCAAGTTGCGTGTCTCTGGTAATAATGGCGTATGTACCGTGATAAAGTCAGCAGCTTGAACCACCTCATCAACAGTCCCTTTTGTAATGCCAAGCTCTTTTGCACGTTCTTCAGTTAGGAATGGGTCATATGCAATAACATTCATTCGTTGACCTTTTGCGCGGAAAGCTACTTCTGTTCCGATACGGCCAAAACCAACAACACCTAAAGTTTTGTTTTTGAGCTCTACACCTACATAAGATTTACGATCCCAAACCCCATTTTTTAAGGCGTTATAAGCCTGAGGGATGTGACGAGCAAGTGATGTCATCATTGCAATCGTATGCTCTGCAGCAGAGTTTGTATTACCATCCGGTGCATTGACAACAATTACCCCATGTTCAGTAGCAGCGGCTAGGTCAATATTGTCAACGCCAACACCAGCACGCCCAATTAACTTTAAGTTTTTTGCAGCAGCAATAATTTCACGCGTCACTTTAGTTTGGCTACGTACTAAAAGCACATGAACATCTTCAATTCTAGCGATTAATTGTTCCGGTGTAAGGCCTGTTTCGATTACAACGTTTAGGTTTAATTCTGTTTCTTGGCGAAGAGGGAAAATCCCATCCTCACTTAGTGGATCAGCGATAAAGACATTAATAAAGTTAGTTGCAGTTACAGTTTTTGTTACCATAAATAATCTCTCCCCTTAAATGAATTTACGAATTATTTTGACAATTAAGTTGACACCTGATGTTAGAAGTGAATTAAAAAATGAAAAAAATAAAAGCCTCCCACACCCTACATATTTTTATGTAAGGGGCGAAAGGCAAAATTAACAAACTTACGCGGTACCACCCTTATTCGCTGCCAAAAATAATTTTGGTCAGCCTCTAAGCAAATGCGTAACGTGCATGACACGGACAAGCATACTTTAAGTTTTCAGCTTATCTATTCAGGAGTGGAACTACAATCGTAGAAATCACTGATTTTCACCAACCATCAGCTCTCTAAGGATTTCAATCGAACGAGCATGTCTCCATCGTTATATTTTTCGTTGATTTAATTGTTAACATCATAATCCCTATTGTTCAGTTCTGTCAACAGAATATCTAAAATAATTTGAAAAACATTATGAAAAGGCTTACTTTTCACATTAAAATACGAACTATATTTACGTTTCATTTAAATAATGTTCGCTAATTGGATAACGTATTTTCGGAAGGAATTTCCTCGTAATAAATAAAATAAGCTTAAAAGTCAGAATATTATTGCATTTATTGCTAACAGGGATGTTAGAAAACGATAAAAGTAATTTACACAATTAACGCGATAAAGCGAATATTGTCAGTCAAATGAAAAAATAAAAAATAAAGTTTAAAGGGAAACAAAAAATGCATCAAGAAATCTATATATAGGCTAATAGTCAAAAGGGGTGGAAATGTGAAATATGATGTTGTGATTGTTGGTGCAGGTCTTGCAGGTCTAACAGCTGCCTGTGAATTAATCGACTCAGGGAAAAAAGTATTACTAGTTGACCAAGAACCTGCAAATTCAATTGGGGGGCAAGCATTTTGGTCGTTCGGTGGCTTATTTTTAGTGGATTCTCCAGAGCAAAGAAGGCTTGGCATTAAGGATTCTAAGGAATTAGCATGGCAAGATTGGATGGGGACTGCTGGGTTTGATAGATTAGAAGACGAGGATGAATGGGGATATCAGTGGGCAAAAGCCTATGTGGAGTTTGCAGCAGGAGAAAAATATGAATGGTTACAGTCTCTGGGCGTAAAATTTTTTCCGGTTGTCGGTTGGGCAGAAAGAGGAGGCTCATTAGCTGGCGGACATGGAAATTCAGTACCTCGTTTTCATATTGTTTGGGGAACCGGTCCGGGAATTGTTGAGCCTTTTGCCAAAAAGGTCGAGCAAGCTTCACTAGAAGGCAAAATAGATTATAAACCTCGCCATAAGGTAGATGAGCTTCTTTCTTCAAATGGAGTAGTTGTAGGAATAAAAGGGAAGGTCCTTGAAGAAAGTTCAATTGAGCGAGGGCAGGAAAGCTCGAGAATAGAGGTAGGGGAGTTTGAATATTATGGCGATGCAGTTATTGTGGCTAGTGGAGGAATTGGAGCAAACCTAGAGCTTGTGCGAGAAAATTGGCCAGGCAGACTTGGGGAGCCACCGCAAAGTATGGTGACAGGGGTTCCTGCTCATGTGGATGGACGAATGCTGAAAATCTCAGAGAATGCTGGCGCAAGAATTGTGAACAGAGACAGAATGTGGCATTACACTGAGGGGCTGAAAAACTGGAATCCAATCTGGCATAATCATGGAATAAGAATATTACCAGGACCATCTTCTTTATGGTTTGACGCATTAGGAAATCGTTTTGGTGCTCCAAATTTCCCCGGCTTTGATACTCTAAGTACCTTAGAGGCTATTTCAAAAACTGGGTACGATTATTCTTGGTTTATATTAACTGAAAAAATGATTGAAAAAGAATTTGCTTTATCGGGATCTGAACAAAATCCAGACATTACAAACAAAAGCATTCAACAAATACTAAAGCGAGTTTTACCAGGTCCACCAGCTCCAGTAAAGGCCTTCATGGATAATGGCGAGGACTTTATCATTGCAGATAGCTTGAAGGATTTAGTAGAAGGCATGAACAAGCTGGCTGGCAACGAATTGCTCGATTTTATAAAAATAAAAGATCAAATTCTAGCTAGGGATCGTGAGCTGGATAATAAGTTTACAAAGGATATGCAGGTAATGGCAATTCAAAGTGCCAGACAATATTTGGGCGATAAATTAATAAGAGTAGCTAAACCACATAAGCTTCTAGATTCAAAAAATGGGCGGCTGATTGCAGTTAGGCTAAACATTTTGTCGAGAAAAACTTTAGGTGGCCTGCAAACAAATTTAAATGGACAAGTACTTGGTGAAAGCGGGGAGCCGATTCCAGGACTGTACGCAGCTGGTGAAGTGAGTGGCTTTGGTGGAGGTGGCGTTCATGGCTATCGATCGTTGGAGGGGACATTTGTTGGAGGATGTCTGTTTACTGGAAGAAAAGTTGGTGAATATTTAAGTAAATAAAGGGAAAATGTAGAGAAAAGTTGAATATATATACTGAATGGATATTCATTTTAAACTTGGGGGTAATAGAATGGCTTATGAAACAATCAAGATAGAGATTGCTGATCGACGTGCAACCTTATCCTTTAACAGACCGAACGTTGCAAATTCTATGAATCTATTAATGATGCAGGAGCTTGCTGATTGCTTAGAATTCTTAAAGGATAATCCAGAGGTTCAAATTTTAGTCATTAAAGGGGAAGGGAATATTTTCTCAGCTGGTGGTGACATTAAAATGATGGTAACCTCAGGTGAGCCTAAGGACTTCGAAAACATTATGAGCTACATAACGCGTATGGTATTAGCTCTTTACCAATTACCGATGATTACGATTGCAGAAATTCGTGGTGCAGCGGCAGGTCTTGGCTTTAGTTTGGCACTTGGGTGTGACGTTATCGTGGCAGAGGAGAATAGTAAGCTTGCGATGAATTTTATAGGAATTGGATTAATTCCAGACGGTGCTGGTCATTTCTTTATGAAAGAGCGAGTGGGCACACCAAAAGCAAAACATTTAATTTGGGCTGGCGATGTCATGAATCCAAAAGAAGCGCATGACTTAGGGCTGATCGATTACCATGTTGAAGAAGGGGAAGCGGGTAGCTTTGTAGACCAACTTGTTGGGAAGTTTTTATCCTCTCCAATCTTAGCAATGCTTGAAACGAAAGAAATTTTGCATTCAGAAAAATTGCCTGAACTTACTAGCATTTTGAAAAAGGAATCAAGCGGGCAAGTGAAAATGCGTAAAACAGAGGATCATTTAGAGGGCATTAAAGCATTTATAGAAAAAAGAGCACAACAATTTAAAGGTAAATAAAACAAAGGCGTCTCGAGATATTCATCGAGACGTCTTTTATGCTGCTAAAAGTTAAATATGGAATAAAACAAGCTTACCAGAAGAGTTCACTAGGCGATGAGTTTTTTCTTCTACGCCTTTTTCTTCTATTTGCTTTTGACCTTCCACTTTGGCAATCTCTTCACTTTCAAATGTCCAAACTTCATCAAATAAAATTTCCCCTGTTTTTTCAAACGCTGTAAATCGAAAATTTTCCATATCATCCCTACCCCTTTTTATAGAAGATATAGTACATTATACAAGATATATTGAGATAATTCATCGTAAATAAAGAAAATTCAATTAATCGAAGGAGTTATTTTCTATTAGGTAAAAGAAGTAGTTCTTTAGAATTTCAATCGTATCAGTCGAGATTGCATGTTACAATAGTAGTATCGAAAAATGAACTAGTATATAAAAAGGAGTGTTTTCTATATGAAAGGAATCACACAACTCCAAGCGGGTGAACAAGTAAACCAATTTTTATTGATCAAGCAAGCTACTAAAGGTGTTACAACCGTAGGAAAACCTTTCATGACACTCATCCTACAAGATAAGAGTGGAGATATTGAGGCGAAGCTATGGGATACAAATGAAGACCATGAAAACATGTATCGTCCTGAGGTAATTGTACAGGTCGGCGGAGAAATTCACGATTATCGAGGGAAAAATCAACTGCGAATTAAGCAAATCAGAGTTGTAAAGCCAGAAGAGGGAATCCAGATAAATGACCTTCTACCGTCAGCTACAACGCCAAAGGAAGAATTGTATGAAGAACTAACACAATATTTCTTTGAAATTAAAAATCCAAGTATTTCTCGAATTACAAGATACATTCTGAAAAAGTATCAACCAGAAATTACTGTTTTTCCAGCAGCTTCAAAAAACCATCATGACTATGCGTCAGGTTTAATAGACCATGTTGTTTCAATGCTGCGTCTTGGAAAATCTATTTGTGATTTATATCCATCCTTAAACCGAGATTTAATTTATGCTGGTGTGATTTTACATGATATCGGAAAAGTAAAGGAACTTACAGGACCGATTGCAACTTCCTATACGGTTGAAGGGAATTTACTTGGCCATATTTCAATTATGGTAGACGAAATTGGACAAGCAGCAAAAGAATTAAATATCGATGGAGAAGAAGTCGTTATTCTTAAGCATATTGTTCTTTCCCACCATGGAAAAGAAGAGTGGGGAAGTCCGAAGAAGCCTATGATCCAAGAGGCAGAAATTCTCCATTACATCGATAATATCGATGCGAAGATGAATATGCTTACAAGAGCCTTAGCTAGAACCAAACCAGGCGAATTCACAGAAAGACTATTCCCACTAGATAACCGCTCGTTCTACAAACCAACATTTGAATAAGTAAATAAAACAGGGCACTTCAAAAATATTGGAGGCCCTATTTTAATTTTAGAATAAATTAGACGAGGTTCTCAGCCTTATCTAACGCTAATCTTCACAGCAGGTATCCCGAAAGCTTTTCGGCTCCTCACTGAGCCAACTTCTTCAAATCACTAACAATATCCTGAGTAGGCACGTTGCTGTAACCATCATAGGATTTAACGACTGTTCCGTTCGAATCTACAAGAAAATACTTTATATCATGGATTACGTCATCACTGCCTGTTAACTTTTTGGCAACGGTATTAAAGGACTGGAGAGCGAATTGAGATATTTCTGTTTGCTCATAGCCTGTTAAAAGCTCCCATTTCGACTCATTTTCTACTGGATAGTAGGATAAATAGTTATCTAATACCTCAGGTGTGTCATAAGCAGGATCAACTGAAAAGCCGACAATTTTATAATTTTGAATGCCTTCATTTTCAATAGCAGCATGAACGTCCATCATATTGGAGGTCATGGGTGGGCAGACTGTATCACAGCGAGTATAGATAAACATGGCAAGCCATGGAATCCCTTTTAAGCTTGTTAAGGACACTTGCTCGTTTTTTTGATTGGTGTAGTCAAAATCCATTACCTTAAAATCATGTTCAGCTTCAAATTTAGCAGTGGAGCATCCTGAGAGTAAAAATAGTAAAACTAAAGCTGTCCCAGTAATTAAAATTTGTTTCATAATAAGCTCACTTTCATATTTTTAAATATTAGTTTGTACAAAAAAGAGAAATATTTGTCCTTTAAATCGTATTCAATCCAGGATATTTAGAAAGTATGGTGGAAAGGAAGAGATTTCTATATACTTAAGACTTGATCTAAGAAGATTGGAGGAGAATTGAATTGAGTTTACCGAATTGCCCAAAATGTAATTCAGAATATACATACCAAGATGGAGAGTTATTTGTGTGTCCTGAGTGTGCCCATGAGTGGACAGCAGGAGAAGAACAAGCTGAAGATGATGTGCTTGTTGCAAAGGATGCAAATGGCAATATTTTAGCTGATGGGGATACAGTAACAGTTATTAAAGATTTAAAGGTAAAGGGAAGTTCGTCTACCTTGAAAATTGGCACGAAGGTGAAAAATATCCGACTTGTAGAAGGAGACCATAATATCGATTGCAAAATTGATGGGTTTGGTGCCATGAAGCTAAAGTCTGAGTTCGTTAAAAAAATCTAGCTAGTTTCGGTAGACTATGACTCGATTAGTATCTGTGCTTTCATGTGCAATCTATAAATTTAAAACCAAAAAAACGCGTAAACTTTTGAGGGTTTACGCGTTTTGTATTATTATTTTTCAGCTGGTTCTTCAGTTTCTGAATTTGCTTCAGCATCAGCATCAGCGTCTGTTGTTAAATAAGTATCTAAAGCAGCTTTTAAATCTTCGTCTTTAATATCAACTTTTGCATCTTTTAATAAATCAGTAATCTTAGCTGTTAAGTCACCTTTTGTTGCAGCAATTGATTCTTTAATTTCTTCTTTTTTCTCTTCTAAAGTACCGTAGTTCTCAACTTCACGCTTGTCCGTTACTTCGATAATGTGGTAACCAAATTCAGATTGAACTGGTTCACTCACTTGGTTTAACTCAAGAGCGTAAGCAGCATCATTGAATTCTGGAACCATTGTACCTACTGTAAACCATCCAAGTTCTCCGCCGTTTGAAGCAGAGCTATCTGAAGAGTATTCTTTTGCTAAAGCAGCGAAATCGCCACCAGCTTTTAATTTTTCAACAACTGTATATGCAGTTTCTTCGTCAGCAACTAGGATGTGACGTGCATTTAGTTCGTATTTAGCTTGGTTATAATAGTTTTCGATTTCTTCGTCTGTTACTTCAACATCTTTTGTAGCTTTTTCTTGTAAAAGCTGGAAGCGTACATTTTCTTTAAATGTTTCTTCAGTTAAACCATTTTGAGCTAAGATAGCTTCAAAAGATTCTCCGTATTGTTCTTTTACAGAGTTAAATTGTTCTGTAATTTCTTCATCAGACACTTTGTAGTTGTTTTCTAAAACCTGTTCAACTACAACTTGCTCAAGTAATGCTTTACCTGCAAGTGTTTTGATTTCTTCATAGAATTGATCTTTCGTAATATCACCATAAGTTGTGGATACTACTACATCATCGCCAGAGTTACTACAAGCTGCTAAAGCAAAAACAGAAGTAGCTAGTGTTAGTGCTAAAAATGGTTTTTTCATGTGTGTTTACTCTCCTAACTTCGATTGAAATCAATAGTAACTATATCATAAACGTTTCAAAAACAAAATGGGTTGCATGTTCGTTTGCCTAAGCACAGTTTGCACGCAAGCATAGTATATTTTTGAAAGGGGGTGTCGTAATGGGAAATAGCTACGGTGGCGGATATGGAAGTGGTTTCGCGCTTTTAGTTGTATTGTTCATCCTATTAATTATTGTAGGTGCAGCTTTCATCTACTAATTACAAAACAATATAACCAAACAAAATGGGGAGCTAGAGGCAATAAATGCCTTTAGCTCTTTTTGTGGATAAAAAAGTAAAAAACTTTCTTTGCACATTATAATTTTTCTAAAACCATTATTGTTCTTTTCCAATACCTTATTAAGTTCCCGTACCCAAAAGGGAACATATAGCTAGCCTCTTTTTTATAACGCTACATAAACCTCTACGTAGAATGACACTAATAAAATTGTGATTAATATATTTATAGTCCGGAATATTTTTTCGTGTTTTTCCTCGGGTATTTCTTTTTGTGTGACAAGTGCATATGTCATTCGATTTATTTGGAATAAATAAAATACTGAGAATAGCACTACAATCATAAGTAGCAAATCTATTCCTCCCCTCTTTCACTTCCTTTAAGGATAACAAAAAATGCCAATGTAACACAAGTAAATGTAATGTAAAACCTAAACTTGCAGTTAAATAAGTGAAGGAACTAAAATTTCGCAGCCTTTAGGTGTTTCTTCTATAACAGAATCCTTAGGTGCACCGATTAAATCCTTAATATATAAAAAGTCGATAAAGCAAATACTGCAATGATATCCCAATAGTATGGAAGTAAAATGCGCGTATTCCTCATAGGAAACTGCAGCAAATATAAGCAGCCCGTTTATAATGATGAATGGTGTTAATAGGGTAATGATATATCGGTTCTTAGGAATAATCGATTTAATGCGCATTCTAATAATAGGAATAAATTTATAATCGATTTTAAAACGTAATTTTACGGATTTTCGATATTCGAATAAAGAAAAATAATGCATAAGCTTGTGTATTGGATAAAGAAATACAAAGCAAAGCATAAATAGCCAGAAGTAATCATCTCGATAAAATGTAGGATGTACTCGGCCGAATAGTATAAATGATAAAGAAAAAACAATTACAAATAACGAAATAGCCATAATTGTTAGCCATGTAGAGCCATATTCTCTTTTTATGTTAACTGTTTTCCAACAATGCAAGTAGGACGACCCCTTTTTTCGATTTTAGTAAAAAATTAATGTTTATAAAATAGAATATTTTTATTTTGAACGAATCATTGTATTTTTACTACATTTTGTGAGTGAAGATATTGTAAATGAAAAAAAAGGGAATTGCTACTCCATTTAGGAAAAAAATGAAAAGAAAAAGAGTGTATCGCTACACTCATAGTAATCCTTGACATTCAATTTTGTATTCATACAAGGAAGCGTAAATTGTGTGAATTTTATCTTTTCAAAATAAGTTGTTGATCTTCGTCTTCAACAAGTGAGTCTTTAAAGTTTTTAAATGAGCGTTCAAATATTTCGATAAAATCTTCGCCATAGATATTACGAATTACAGCCATGACATCTAAGAACTCTGGGAATCTACCATATAATTCTTTTAATGCTAGAGATCCTTCAAGGATTGAATGATGTGTATCGTAATAATGTTCGTACATTTCCAAGATTAAGTCTGAGCCTTTTCCTGTAAGCTCAACATACGTATTACGTTTGTCGTCATCACGTTTAGAAAACTCTAATAAGCCTCGTTCTTCAAGCTTCTTTGAGAAGTTGAAAGCAGTGGAAACGTGCATAACTCCAAATCTAGCAACATCTGAAATTGATGCTCCTTTTAAGTGGAATGCTATCCATAAAATATGGTGCTCATTAATATTTAAATCGTAAGGCTTAATCCATTGCTGCCAATCTTTTTCTACTGCCTTCCATAATGCTTTTGACAATTGTGCAATTCGTTGGCTATAAAGCATTGCTTCTTTCATAGTGTATGAATCTTCTGACAAAGCAAACACCTTCTTTCATTTACATTATGAAAATATTATAGCAGTAAAAGAAAAAAGTTTAAAGTTAGAAAAATTAAATAATTGAATTATGGCGAAAAAATGTTATAAATTAGTAAATTAAAACGGAAAAATACTCACATAATAACCAGTATTTAGGGATAAAGGATTACTCTGTTTTATCATCTTTCTTCTGTTTATTATTTAAATCTGATAAATTATTCTCGATTTCTATAATAGATTTCTGTAAACCATCTATTTCTTCTTTAAGCTTGGCTGTATCTGGCTCGATATCCTGGTTGAATTTGGAAATAGACTCTTTAAGTTGATTCATTATTTCTGGGATATTATTTTTCACTTCGTTTTTTAATGTAAGAATCGAGTCTTTCACACTGCTTGAATGGTGTTTAATTTCCTCAAGATTTGTTTTCGCAATTTTAGTATTTTGTACGATGCTCGATCTTATTTGTTTACCAGATTGGGGTGATGTGAAAATGATTGTTGTAAGTCCTCCAACTACTCCAGCAGATAGTCCGATTAAAAATGGTTTTGCGCGCATTTAAATCACTCCTTAAAAGTATGTATACCTTTTATATAAATTTTCCTATTCTTACCCATATTAAACCATGAATTCGACTTTTTAAAAAGATTGTAAGGAGAGAAGTATTGTGGGGAAATAAAAAAGTGCAGACAAAGTTATATGAACCTTGTCTGCACTGATAATTAAGCATGGGAAATAGATGTATTGAAATTTGCTCGTTTTAATAGGTTTGTAATGATTGGATAGATGATAACAAAGGCGATTGTATTTAACACAGCTCCAGGTAGTACAACTGCTATAAATAGTGCACTAAATGCAGCACCTCCAGGTAAGCCTACCAATAATAATGCCATAGACAGGAATACACTTCCTGAAATAACGGTACATATAGCAACTAAAACAGCCCCTGTTGCCACCTTTTGAATTAAGTGTCCAAGTACCATAACAATTGCTAAGAAAACAAACCCTGTAATCAATTTATCAATGATATTTGGGAAGAATCCACCAGGGAATGTTGAAAATAGCCCTGAAAGTACTCCCGTTGTGACTGCTAATAAAAATGTTTCTTTAAAGGTAGGGAATAACAAGATTCCTATAAACATCATTGTTAGCATAAAATCGGGCTTCATGCCTTCTCCATAGCCTGGAATAACCAGATACAGTACTGCACCTACACCAACTAAAAGTGCCAT
Source organism: Ureibacillus chungkukjangi (assembly GCF_003217295.1). Lineage (GTDB taxonomy): Bacteria > Bacillota > Bacilli > Bacillales_A > Planococcaceae > Ureibacillus > Ureibacillus chungkukjangi. The sequence goes on along the minus strand of NZ_QJTJ01000013.1, from coordinate 80,190 downwards.
TAAAACTAGGTTTTTCGTTTTCATTTCTAAACTCTCCTCTACAATTCTTTTCTCTTAGATTCCTAACGTGCACTCATTGCCGTTAGCGAAACTTACATTGATTTTAAAGGTAATATAAATATTTTGCAACCTCATGTAATAGAATACTATATAAGCTTCATTCTATTAATTAGTTATCTAAATTCTCTTTAATTTGTGCTGCAACAGTTTGAAGTACGTCAGAAGTAAATTCATCTTGCTTTGTTTCCCACTTTAACTTTAGGCCGTCTGTCTCGTCGTATCGTGGGATAAAGTGTAAGTGATAGTGAAATACTGTTTGCCCTGCAAATGACCCATTATTATTAACCGTATTTAGCCCTTGTGGCTGGAAGGCTGCTTTTATGGCATTTGCGATTTTAGGTGCAGCAGCGTAAAGGTTTTTTGCAACGTCCTCTGGCATCTCAAATAAGTCTTGGACATGCTGCTTTGGAATTAGTAATGTGTGACCCTTTGTAAGAGGAAAAACATCCATGAATGCATAAACATTTTCATCCTCATACACCTTAGTACTTGGAATTGATCCATCAATAATTTTACAGAAAATGCAATCGCTCATTAGTATCATCCTTTCGAGAACTCGTTAAAAACATTTTATACACATTTTAACATATCAGAACTGATTCTATTCGCATTTTTTGGTAAACTGGAAAAAGAATAGGAGTGACAAAAAATTATGACAGTGTTACAACTAACAGACGTTACAGGTGGCTATACAAGAAAGCCAGTAATTAAAGAATTATCTTTTACAATCGGTGAAGGGGAACTGGTCGGTTTAATCGGTTTAAACGGTGCGGGGAAAAGTACGACGATTAAGCATATAATCGGGACGCTGATGCCTCAAAAAGGGGAAATTCGTTTAAATGGTGTCACTTTAAATGAAGATCTTGATAAATATCGGTCTTCGTTTTCTTATATTCCGGAAACACCTGTTTTATATGATGAGCTTACATTAAAAGAGCATTTAGAGTTAACAGCAATGGCCTATGGTATTGATGAACATACATTAGCTTCACGCTCACAAAGCCTACTTAAGGAATTCCGAATGGAAAAACGCTTAAATTGGTTTCCTTCTCATTTCTCAAAGGGAATGCGTCAAAAGGTTATGATTATGTGTGCATTTTTAGTAAATCCACAGCTTTATATCATTGATGAGCCCTTTGTGGGACTAGATCCACTAGGAATTCAATCGTTGCTAGACCAGATGGATGAGAAGAAAAGGGATGGTGCTTCAATCCTCATGTCTACTCATATTTTATCGACAGCAGAAAAGCATTGTGATCGCATTATTTTATTACATGAGGGACAAGTACGAGCTCAAGGGACGATGAATGATCTAAGACGCGCCTTCCAAATGCCTAATGCTACTTTAGACGACCTATATATCGCCATGACAAAGGAGCAAGACAATGAATAGTTTGCAGGAGGTATGGTCTAAACGATTTAATCACTATATGCTAGAGGTACAAAAATATATGCGCTTTGTTTTTACAGGACATATCGCCTTAGTGCTTGTCTTTGTAATAGGTGCAGTTGGCTATCAATATAGCGAGTGGTTAAAGGTAGTAGCTAATACATTTCCAGCAGAGTGGCTTGTAGCAATTATCGTGGGCTTTTTATTAGCTCTTAGTCGTCCAGTTACTTTGCTTAGAGATCCCGACCAGGTGTATTTACTACCATTAGAGTCCAAAATGCCTGCCTACTTTAGAAGTGCACTTAGATGGACGTTTTGGTCTCAGATTGGACTAGTCGCTATTATTTATATAGTAGGAATTCCGTTATTGAAGGCTGTAACCGAGCTAACTCCACAACAAATTTGGTTAAGCCTGGCAATTATCATTATTTTGAAATATTTAAATGTGCATATTGAATTCAATTATCGTTATGCAAATCGCGGAGCTAGTTTAATAATCGACAGGATAACAAGAGGGCTGCTTTCCATTTTAACGGTACAATCAGCTCTTACAGAAGGCTATTCCTATGTAGTTATTTTCATCATTTTATTATTTGTGTATAATCGTACATTAGCTAAAAGAGTAAAGGTTCAACCGATACCTTATGAGCATTTTGTAAAGGTAGAGCAAAATCGAATGATGGCCTTTTATCGATTTGCTAACTATTTTACGGATGTACCACATCTACATGGTTCAATCCGCAGAAGAGGCTGGTTGAATTTTATCTATTCGATTGTGCCATACAGTCAAAAAAGCGCACAAAGCTACTTAGTGTATCGTACATTCATTCGAACGGATGATCATTTCTATTTATGGGTTCGTTTAACGGTCATCTCTGGTTTGATTGCACTATTTGTTAATATGCCGGTGGTAACATGGGTTGTAGCTGCTGCATTGGCATTTGCTACTACAATTCAGTTAAAGTATGCGCTTTTGTCATCAGGGGATTTCCGTATGGATCGACTTTACCCTGTGGAACCAGCCCAAAGAAAAAATGCTGTAAGAAAAGTATTGCGTCTGTTTGTGGTCATCCAAGCAATAATTGTTATGCTGTGTGACATTGGACAACCAATGTTTTTTGTAACAGGCATTATCATTATTGTCATAGGTGAATTCACCTTCCAGATGACAAAGGATCCCTCAATTGAATACTAATAAAAAGGAGAACTAAAGCTGATGGATGAGCTTTTAGTTCTCCTTTTCTTTTATATAGTAGAAACTAGCAGAAATTGAACTTCTTCCTCACTATTATTCCACCAATAATGATTGCGAGTAGAATCCAACATGATGGAATCGTTTACATTAAGCTCTGAGATTTTTCCTTCAATTGAAAATGTAAGTGTCCCTTTTAAGATATAGATGAATTCATGGCCATAATGGGAAAATTCATTTCCAACATTTTCTTTAGGCTTAAGAGTAACAAGAATCGGGTGAAAGGAAGCCTGGGTTACCTTGTTCGAAAGATCTTCATAATAGAACGGAAAAATTTTTTCTCCAGGGCTTTCATTATTAGTCTCAGAAAAAAATATACTTGGATTAACCTGTAGGGCATCACTAATTTTCCTTAGGGATTCAAGTGTGACATTACATTTATCTCGTTCCACCTGAGATAAAAAACTGATGGAAACACCTGTCTTCTCAGAGAGAGTTTTTAGTGTCAGCTTCTTTGTTTTTCTTGTTCTTCGCAGGATTTCACCGATTGTCATGTGCAACACGTCCTCATACTAAGCTACCAAAATTATACTCTAGAAAAAGAAGATGCTCAAAGAAATAAACGTATTGACTGAAAATTCTAAAGTGTGTAATAATTTATTTATAAAATTTAAGTGTCACTTAAATTAGCATCTGGGCGTTTATTTTTTTACTTATAAATTTAAGTGGGGCTTTAATAATGAGAAGGAGGAAAATTTATGAGTAAAAAACAAATGAGGAAAGTTTGGCTTGCTAGTTTAGTAGGTAGTTCAATCGAATGGTTTGATTATTTTCTCTATGGAACAGTAGCTGCATTAGTATTCAATCAGGTTTTCTTTGTTACGGAAGATCCAACTGTAGGCTTATTGTTAGCTTATGCCTCTTTAGCTTTAGCCTTCTTCATTCGCCCTTTAGGTGGAATCATCTTTAGTCATATTGGAGACCGTATAGGACGGAAGAAAACCTTAGTTATGACATTAACAATCATGGGTGTTGCCACTGTTCTGATGGGCTTACTTCCAACCTACCAGGCAATAGGTGTAGCGGCTCCTATTTTGTTAATCTCGTTACGTTTAATTCAAGGAATCGGTATCGGTGGTGAATGGGGTGGGGCGCTCTTATTGGCAGTGGAATATGCTCCAAAAGAAAAGCGTGGCTTATTTGGAGCTTTCCCACAAATGGGTGTAACAATCGGGATGTTTTTGGGATCTGGTGCACTAACGTTCATTACTTCAGTTGTTTCTCAAGAAGCTTTCATTTCGTGGGGATGGCGAATTCCTTTTATTGCAAGTAGTTTGCTGGTTATTTTTGGCTTATGGATTCGTAAAGGACTTGATGAGACACCGTCATTTAAAAAGGTTCAAGAGGCTGGAGAAATACCTAAATTACCGATTGTCGACATTTTCAAATACCACTGGAAGGAAGTTTTAATTGCCATCGGTGGAAAGGTTGTAGAAACTGCGCCGTTCTATATTTTTGCTACATTTATCGTGTCATATGGAACAAATAATCTAGGCTTTTCAAGTACTCAAGTTCTTGTAGCTGTAATGATTGGTACCATTGTTACGACAATCTTGATGCCAGTAATGGGAAGTCTATCAGATAGGGTAGGACGTAAAAAGGTTTATATATATGGAACGGTTGCGATGATGGCTTATGCCTTCCCATATTTCTGGTTACTGGAGCAACGTACATTTACCACACTTTTAATTGCTACGATTATTGGGTTAGGGATAGTTTGGGCTCCTATAACAGCTGTACTAGGGACGATGTTCTCCGAAATTTTCGATGCGAAGGTACGTTACACAGGGGTTTCCCTTGGCTATCAAATTGGTGCAGCTGTTGCGGGTGGGACAGCGCCACTGGTTGCAACGGCATTGTTAGTTCAGTTTGATAATTCTTATATTCCTGTAGCAATTTATATTATGTTAACAGCGGTGATTTCCTTAATTGCGGTTTCGGCTGTAAAAGAGAAGAGCAACAAAGAGCTCGATGAATTCACTACAGGAAAACTAGATAGCCAGGAAGATAGTGTAGCTAGCAAAGAACAAGTAGTACACCAGTAGAAGACTATAATTTAAGCATCGGAGTGTTACAAATGATTATATTAAATGAAAAAGAGATTAGTAGTTTTTATACAATAGATGATGCAATTCAAGATATAAAGAAAACACTAACTGCGAAAGAGCAAGGTAAAGTACAGGCACCTCATCGGACGGTACTAGAATTCTCAGATATCAATAGTACTTCTATTTATATGCCGAGTGCAGATTTAGACAATAAAGTAGCGGCGGTAAAGGTTGTAACTATTTTTCCGAGTAACCCTGAAAAAGGATTGCCAACAACGCAAGGGATTATCCTTTTGACGAGTACCGAAAATGGTGAACACCTTTCGATGATGAATGCCTCTTACTTAACTCGTCTTCGAACAGGAGCAATGACAGCTATTGCAACGGATTATCTTTCTAAGGAATCAGCTGAAATTCTAACTGTCATTGGCACAGGAGCTATGGCCTTTGAGCAAGTTTTAGGAGTGCTAGCAGTTCGTAATATTAAAGAGGTTGTATTATATAATCGAACGAAAGAGCGTGCTGCTGCCTTCAGTCAAAGGTTAAAGGAAAACGGTGTGGATGCTACTATTTATATTGCAGAGGACGTAAATAGTGCAGTTAGCCGAGCAGATATTATTTGCTGTGCGACTAAATCAACTGAACCAGTTTTTGACGGTACTTTTATAAAGCCTGGGACACATGTAAATGGGGTTGGCTCTTATTTGCCGCATATGCATGAAATTGATAGTACGACGATTGTAACAGCCTCTAAAATCGTAGTGGATGATTTACACGGCGCGACAGAGGAAGCAGGGGAGTTAATGGATGCGAGTGAAAAAGGGATTTGGTCCTTCCACCAAGTTTATGGGGAGCTACAAGATTTAGTAAGCGGTAAGGTTTCGGGTAGGGAGAATGAGGAGGAGATCACCTTCTATAAATCAGTTGGTGCTTCTTACTATGACCTTGCTGTAGCAAAAGGGGTTTATCAGCAATCCTTGAATCTAGGAAAAGGCTTGTCTTTAGAAGTATAATAGAAGAAAAGCTGACTCAAAAGGTTGTGTTTAACAAACCTTCTATGTCAGCTCTTTTTTATTTGGCGGATAGGAAACTATAGGTTTTATCAGTGTTCCGTCATAGATGCGACACACCTCGACCAATGCAGATCGAGGTGTGTTTTTCTAATCCTCGGCTAATTTTCCTGAGTAGGTCGTTACATAGCTTGCGGCATTGAAGATATTTTGTTGCTGTACGCCTGGTGTTGTATGGTCAGGCTTACTATGTGCCTCTTTGAAGCTTCTTGAATTTTTCCAGGCTTCAAACGAGCTAGGTCCAGTCCATTGTGTAAGTACAACATACGTGTCAGAGCCAATTGGACGTAATAATCGATAGGCTATGAAACCAGGTTCCTTTTCAATTGTCCCCGAGCGACTTAAAAAACGTTTTTCAAAAACAGGTCGCCCTTCATCTGCAACAGGAATATTATTAAAAACGAAATAGCCTGATTGTTCGATGGCATTAACACTATCGATTACCTCATATTTGCGTGGTGTTGCAAATAGTGTTTTACCCTCTGTTTCATGAAGAAGGACAGAATTCCCAGAGCCATGAAGCACAATCATTTGCTCTTTAGGTACATATTTTTTTAGTAGCTTTTCCATATAATCAGCAGTTCCGGATGTTAAGTAAATAAACATAGAATCATTCTCCTCTTACTTTAAATAACTTTTAGCCAACAAAAAAAGTGTCAGTATAAATCGATTGCCCTTAAGTGACCAAACTAAACCTAATCTAAAATCTACTATGTCTTTTATTAAAGAAGAACAAAATAAGATTTCTTTGTCAAAACTTATGATAGAAAAACCATAATGGATTGCACAAATTTATGACATTTGGTCGATAAAACTATACAATATCTTGCTAAAAGTATATATTTGAAAACGGATATCAATGACACATTTACAATCTTTGTTCAGTCAAATAGCTATTTAAATCAAAATTTCTATCTTGTTGAATAAAGTATCGCTTTCGTATCAAATTGGCATACATTTATGAAATTTCACCTTTTAGATTTTGCCACAATTTGTACTTAAGCGTAATCGATTAAATTTTTGAGGGGAAGGTATTAATAATGAAAGCATTTAATGATACATTACTGCGCGCGGCTAAGGGTGAACGTACGGAATACACTCCTGTATGGTATATGCGTCAGGCTGGACGTTCTCAGCCAGAATACCGTGCTATTAAAGAAAAGTATTCACTAGAGGAAATTACGCATCAGCCTGAGCTATGTGCTTATGTAACAAGACTACCGGTAGAAAACTATGATGTGGACGCAGCCATTCTTTATAAAGATATTGTAACGCCATTACCAGGAATCGGTGTCGACGTGAAAATTAAAGCTGGCGTAGGTCCTGTAATTTCAAATCCTATTCGTACAGTTGCGGATGTTGAAAAGCTTGGAGAATTTAATGCCAAAGAGCATACACCTTTTGTATTAGAAACAATTAAATTGCTAACACAAGAACAGCTAAATGTTCCTTTAATAGGCTTTGCAGGTGCTCCATTTACTCTAGCTAGTTACATGATCGAAGGAGGTCCTTCTCGTAACTATAACAAGACTAAATCATTTATGGTATCAGAACCTAAGGCTTGGTTTGCTTTAATGGACAAGCTTGGCGATATGATCATTGCAGATATCACTGCGCAAATTGAAGCTGGTGCTAAAGCGATTCAAATTTTCGACTCTTGGGTAGGTGCTTTAAATGTAGAGGATTACCGAGTGTTCATTAAACCGGTAATGACACGTATTTTTGGTGAGCTACGCAAAGAAAATGTACCGTTAATTCAGTTTGGTGTAGGGGCAAGTCACCTAATCAACGAATGGAATGACCTTCCACTGGATGTTGTTGGCTTAGATTGGCGTATGCCAATTCGTAAAGCACGTGAGTTAGGAATTAAGAAGCCTGTACAGGGTAACCTTGATCCATCATTGCTACTTGCAGATTGGTCTGTTATTGAGCAACGAACTAAGGATATTATCGATCAAGGACTTGAAGTACCTGGCCACATCTTCAATCTAGGTCATGGCGTATTCCCGGAAGTAAATCCGGATGTGTTAAAACGTCTTACAGCATTCATTCATGAATATAGTCGTGAACGCGTAAATCACTTAGGCTAAATATGGTACGATTAAACTATATTATTATAGTTTTAAATAAAGAAATCAGGGTTACTAATTATTTCGAGTAACAAATCATAATATTATGAGGTGAAAAAATTGAAACCAGTACGTGGATTATTAGTTATGGCATATGGAACTCCATATAAAGAAGAGGATATTGAAAGATATTATACACATATTCGTCACGGGCGTAAGCCTTCAGAAGAGCATTTAGAGGACTTAAAGGCTCGATATAAAGCAATCGGTGGAATCTCACCACTTGCTGAAATGACAAAAAAACAAGCTCAAGCGCTAGAAGCTCGTTTAAACGAAGTGCAAGATGAAGTGGAATATAAATTATATATCGGTTTGAAGCATATCGATCCTTTCGTTGAAGATGCAGTTGAAGCAATGGTAAACGACGGTATCGAAGAAGCGGTTTCAATCGTTCTAGCACCACACTTCTCAACTTTCTCTATCAAATCTTACAATGGTCGTGCACAAGAGGCAATTGAAAAGCTAGGAAGCAATATGACGTTAACTTCAGTTGAGTCTTGGTATTACGAGCCAAAATTCATCGAGTATTGGAAAGAGGCAGTAAATGCTGCATTTGCTGATATGTCTAATGAAGAACGTGAGAAAGCTTGCCTTATCGTTTCAAACCACTCTTTACCAGAGAAAATTAAAGAAGCTGGCGATCCATACGAAGAGCAGCTAATCGAAACAGCACGCTTAATTCAAGAGGCAACAGGTGTTGAAAATGTAGTGGTTGGCTGGCAATCGGCTGGTCAAACGCCAGAGCCATGGTTAGGACCTGATGTTCAAGATTTAACTCGTGAGCTATATGAGCAAAAAGGTTTCCGTTCATTTGTATATGTACCAGTAGGGTTTGTTACTGAGCATTTAGAAGTTTTATATGATAATGACTATGAATGTAAAGTGGTATGTGATGAGCTTGGAGCGAACTATCGTCGTCCGCCTATGCCAAATACTCATCCACTATTCATAGATGCAATGGTAGATGCTATTTACAATAAATTAGCGAAGTAAAATGAATGTAGGAAGTGTGATGAGGGTGACTCAGGAGAGACGAAAAGTTGCTGTAATAGGTGGTGGAGTCACTGGATTAACAGCAGCATACTATTTACAAAGAATAGCACAGCAGAACAATCTGCCAGTGGATGTTGTTTTAATCGAAGCATCCTTACGTTTAGGAGGTAAAATCCAAACTTTACGCAAAGATGGATTTATCGTGGAAAGAGGTCCAGAATCCTTTTTAGACTATAAAAATAGTGTCCGCGATCTAGCGCAGGATCTTGGTATCGAACAACAGCTGGTTCCGAATAACGATGGGCGCACCTTTGTAGCGGTAGGTAGTAATTTGCACCCTATTCCAAATCTATTAGCATTTGGTGGGGCTCTTGATGTCTCTTCATTCATTACTTCTGGTTTATTTTCTTTAAGTGGTAAGCTTCGTGCTGCAGGAGATTTACTGTTACCGAAAACAAAAGAAGATGAAGATGAGCCAATTGGTGACTTCTTCAGACGTCGTTTTGGTAAAGAGGTTGTAGAAAACTTAGTTGAACCGTTACTTGCAGGGACGTTTGCGGGAGATATTGACCATTTGAGCATTAAGTCAATGTTTCCTCAGTTTTATCAACTTGAGAAACAACATCGGAGTTTAATCCTTGGTTTAAAGAAATCAGGGGAAGCATTAAGAAATGATCATATTGAAACATATCAAACGTTCCAAAATGGTTTAGAAACACTTATTGAAACCCTGGCATCACATTTATCTCCAAATTCAATATTAAAGGGTGTAAAGGTAGAATCCATTGATCGATTGAATGATGGGTCTGTTCAAATTTATACGAACAATATTGCACCTATTAAATGTGATGCAGTTATTATGACAACGCCGTTTAATGCAGCCAAAGAGGTACTCGATCATTCCGGCTTATTAGATGAGTTGCCGAAAATGCAATATGCAACAATTGCAACGGTTACGCTGGCGTTTAAACAGGGAGAAGCCAAAAAGTATAAGGACGCCATGAACTTTTTTGTTTCAAGAAATAGTGACTTTGCTATAACAACGTGTACATGGTGTAATCATAAATGGAATGATGTTGCACCAGCTGGCTACGATTTGCTACGTGTATACATCGGTCGTGTTGGAGATGAAGCCATTGTGGAGCTTTCAGATAGCGATATTGAAAAAACAGTATTGCAGGATCTCGAAAAAGCAATTGGCTTAGAAACAGCTCCTGTATTTACAGTTGTTTCACGCTGGAAGGAATCAATGCCACAATACACTGTTGGCCATGACGAACGTATGGAAGTAATGAAGCAGCAGTTACATACTGATTTCCCTAATGTTAAGCTAGTAGGTAGCTCTTATGATGGAATAAGCGTTCCAGACTGTGTTACCCAAGGAAAGAGTATTGCTGACGAGTTATTAAAGGAAATGTTTGAATTACAATATGCTTGATGAGAAGGAGCTCCTTATGAATAATAGGGTAGCTCCTTTTTGTATTGCGAGTGGGAGCCTAGGTAGTTGAAAATAGTTAGGCAGAATTAGTTCACAATTTTATCGATATTATTTTTACATGAGTACGGTATACTAAGATGGTTCAAACATTCCCATTTTGACTAAGATAATGAGGGGAAAACCAAAGATTAGCATTACATAAGCGATGGAGGAAATATATATGAAAAAATGGTTACTAAGTATTGTAGCAGTGCCAGTATTATTAATGGGTTGTGCTTCCAATGACCATGAAGTAGATACAAATGAAGAACCAGTAGATGTAGCTGCATTGGAGGTCATCGTGCATATTCTAACACCAGAGGAGGTAGTTGTTAACGAACCAGTAGAACTAGCAGCTCATGTTTCTCAAAATAAAGAGGATGTAAATGACGCAGAAGCTGTAGAATTCGAGGTTTGGGAATCAGGCTACCGAGAAGAAGCACAAAAAATAGAGGGCAAGCTAGATGCAGATGGTGTCTATAAAGCCGAAACAACCTTCGATCATGATGGCGTGTACTACATGTATGCCCACACAACAGCACGCGGGCTCCACATCATGCCAAAACAACAAATCATCGTTGGCAACCCAGACATGAGCCAAGTCAAAGAGGACAATAGCGATGAGTCAATGGACATGAACATGGAAGGTCACGGAGATTCTTCAGAAGGTGAAGAACATTCCGAGCACGGAGAGCATGACGAGCAAAATGACAGTGAGCACGAGCATTAATAAAAAGTAGGGTAGTGCCTATGTAAGCAGGTGAGGAAAACGAGTCGTTTTCTTCACCTGTTTTTAAATTCGGTTGTTTTAAAAATTACGCAGAGCGAAGAAACGTCAGAAGATGAGTTTCATAAGGAGGATAAAACGCGTTACGGGAGGTAATCGAGCTCGGAGTGAGTTTCATAGGAGGAGCACAAAGTGAGTTTCATAGTAGAGATGAAGCGCGTAACGGGATGCAATCGAGTTCAAAGTGAGTTTCATAGAATGGATGAAACTCATTACGAGAAGTAATCGTCCCAAAAGTGAGTTTCATAAGGGGATAAAACCCGTTTCAATCAAGTAGTAGTCGCATTTCACATACAGACAACGAAAAACCCCTCAAAACTTGAGCGAGCTTTGAGGGGTTAGCTTGTAAGCGGTTTACTTATAGGTTCAACTATTCTTAGTTGAGGTTCCAAAAATCAATAATAAAACGACTGACGACGACTATAGAGCGTTACATTTTTCGCAATTGCTGCTGTAGCATTCGCTTTGTTCTTCAATCTTATCTCCACATTGTACACATACTTTGTCAGGTAAATTCTTGAAAAACTCAACAACGTTTTCTAACATGCGTTCGCCCCTCCTTTTGGATATCTGTTATATTACTGATTTAATTATTTTCATTGTATTATAACAGTTTGCGTTCGTCAACCCTTTTTCCAATAAAAAATAAATATTTCAGAAAACGGTATCAATGCCTATAAAGCTAGAGAAAAGCGTTTTCACACAAAGCGAAAATCCCATATAATCACTTCCTTGCATAAAGCGTGATTTTCTACTATTTTCGTGTAAAATAGAGCCTATAGAGGAGTGAAGAAAGTGTATTTTATTGATAACAAGGGGATTACTGACCCACGCATAAATTTAGCAATTGAAGAATTCATACTTAGAAATATGGATATTGAAAAGGACGATTTTTTACTGTTCTATATCAATCAGCCATCGATTATCATCGGAAAAAATCAAAACACAATCGAAGAAATTAATACAGATTATGTTGAAGACAATGGGATCATTGTTGTAAGACGCCTATCAGGTGGGGGAGCTGTATACCACGATCTGAATAATTTGAATTTCAGCTTTTTAACAAAGGATGACGGAAACAGCTTCCACAATTATAAGAAGTTCACGCAGCCTGTTGTAGATGCATTGGGGAAATTAGGTGTTAATGCAGAGCTTTCAGGGCGTAATGATATTTTAGCAGAGGGTAAAAAAGTTTCTGGGAATGCACAATACTCTACTCGTGGACGCATGTTCAGTCATGGTACACTAATGTTCAAAACAGATGTAGATGCAGTTGTTTCTTCTTTAAAAGTGAAAAAGGACAAGATAGAATCGAAGGGCATTAAATCTGTTCGATCACGTGTAGGGAATATTTCGGACTACCTGAAGGAACCGATGTCGATTGAAGAATTCCGGATGGAAATTTTAAAATCGATTTTTGGTGGGGAAGACAAGATTCAATACTACGAGTTAACGGATGAGGACTGGAAAAAAATACACGAGATTTCAGAGGACCGTTATCAAAAATGGGAATGGAACTTTGGGAAGTCCCCACGCTTCAACATTCAAAAAACAAATCGATTCCCTTCTGGTGGCATCGATATTCGCCTAGAGGTTAATAAAGGGATTATTGAGGAAATTAAAATCTTTGGTGATTTCTTTGGTGTTGGGGATGTTAGTGATATTGAGAAACTATTAATTGGTGTGAAATATGATCGTACAAGTATTGGACAAGCAATCGAAGTGATTGATACAACACATTATTTTGGTGCTGTTACGAAAGAAGATTTCCTGAAATTAATTTATTAAAAACTACTCAGTTTTAAGCTCTTATAAACTTTAAAATCAACTCGGATATTTAGCTCGAGTTGATTTTTTTTATTTCTCGGGTCTGTTGTTTAAGGTGTACCTCTTTTTTGATACACTGTTATAGTAGTGTGAAATGTTGCAGTATCAAATATTAACAGATGCCAATCTGAAAAAAATATAACAGCATTCCAAAAGAAGAATGGGGGAATGAAAATGGAAACTACTCGGATTTTTATTGTTGAGGACGATCAAAAAATCGCCTCTCTTTTAGCAGATACATTAAGAAAATATCAATATGAGGTTGAAATAGTTAAAAACTTTGAGGGGATTGTGGAGGAGATTATTGCCTTTGCACCTCATCTCATACTGTTAGATATAAATTTACCTTCTTATGATGGGTACTATTGGTGCAGACAGTTAAGACAGCATACGAAATGCCCGATCATCTTTATATCAGCTCGCTCAGGCGAAATGGATCAAATTTTTGCCTTAGAAAATGGTGGGGATGATTTTATAACAAAGCCGTTCAACTATGAAATTGTCTTAGCCAAAATTCGTAGTCACCTTAGAAGAACATACGGAGAATACTCCTCAAGACAAGAGGAAAGAACGATTGCCCTGGGGCAGCTAACACTCTATCTTGAACGTATGGAATTGCATAAAAAAGATATTGAGATTCCGCTGCAAAAGAAGGAATGTATCATTTTAGATTTACTTATGGGACAAGCTCCAAAAGTCGTTTCTCGTGAGAAATTATTAGAAGAGCTATGGGACGACCAAGCATTTGTAGATGAAAATACATTGAATGTGAACATGACAAGAGTACGGAAAAAGCTGGCGGATTACGGGGTTCATTCTGTTATTGAAACCGTTCGCGGAGCAGGCTATCGCTTTGTGCTCAACTCGGAGGAACAGTGATGGGCTTAAAGTTATTTATAAAGGAGCATATCGCTTTCGTAATTTTTGAAGTGATTGTTGTGCTATTTATTATGTCGCTATATTGGCTAGATGGCTTCCGAAATATAAATACAGCAATTTACACAATGATTATAAGCTTAATTCTCATTGTTTCGTTTTTAGGATTTCGCTATATTAGACGACAAAGCTATCTTAAAAAAATCACTCAGCTGCCAAATACAATGGAGGATGCCTTACAAAAAAATGCAAAGTCCTCTGAGCATATTCAAACTGAAAGCTATTTCCACGAGCTGTACCGAGTTTATCAGCATGAGGTACAGGTACTTTACGCCTCGCAGAACCGACAAGAGAAATTTCTAAATCAATGGATCCACCAAATGAAAACGCCTGTTTCAGTTTTGGAATTATTATTGCAGGAGGAGGCGCCTCTTGATAAGAAAAGTGTACAGGAAGAGGTGGATCGCATAAAAAGAGGTCTTGATATGGTTTTGATGAATGCGCGACTTGAAAAGTTTGAGGATGATATGCAGATTGAGCAGGTGTATCTAAAGCAAATTGTAAATGCAACTATCAACGAAAATAAGCGTTTATTTATTACAAATCGTGTTTTCCCTGAGATGCATATTGACGAGGATTTAGTCGTTGCCAGCGATTCAAAATGGTTAACCTTTATACTAGGACAATTTATAACGAATGCTGTTAAGTACACATTTGAGCAGAATAAACGGATTTTTGTGACAGCAACGAAAATCGATTCAGAGGTAAAGTTAACGATTCGAGACGAAGGAATTGGAATACCTAAATCGGATTTAACGCGAGTAACAAAGGCGTTCTTCACTGGAGAAAATGGGCGTAAAACCGGCGAATCTACAGGAATGGGCTTATACCTGGCTAGCGAAATTTGTGAAAAGCTAGGGCATAAATTTGAAATTGAATCAGAGGTAGGCCTAGGAACGACTATTATTCTTACATTTCATTGATCATAAGCCTCCTTATAAGAGCAGACTAAAAGTTGAAGAGGGATGAAGCGATGTCTATTTTAAAAGTTCAAGATGTGACAAAGGTATATGAAGGAAAAGTGACAAATCGCGCCTTAAATCAGCTTTCCTTTGAGGTTGATAAGGGTGAATTTTTAGCTATAATGGGCCCTTCTGGAAGTGGGAAATCAACCCTATTAAATCTTATAACGACGATTGACCGTCCTACGTCAGGCGAGATTATTTTCAATGATATTAAGCCTCAAAATTTAAATCGTACAGAGCTTGCTTATTTTAGAAGACGAGAGCTTGGCTTTGTATTTCAGGATTTTAATTTATTGCCAATGCTGACAGTGGAAGAAAATATAGTTCTCCCTTTAACGTTAGACCAAAAGCCGGTAAAGGTGATGGAGGAGCGATTATCGGTGTTAGCTGAAAGACTTGATTTAACAACAATTTTACATAAAAGACCAAACGAAATTTCAGGTGGGCAGGCACAAAGAGTAGCAATTGCAAGAGCACTTATTCATGAACCGGCAATTATTCTAGCTGATGAACCAACCGGAAATTTAGATTCAAACAACTCCCGAGAAGTGCTCGAGCTGTTAAGCAAAATAAATAAAGAAAAGCAGGCAACCATCATTATGGTAACCCATGATCCAATCGCTGCAAGCTTTTGTGATCGAGTGCTGTTTATAAAAGATGGCGAGTTTTTCAATGAGATTCATCGAGACGACAGACGCCAAACGTTTTTCCAACGAATACTAAATGTGCTTAGTTTATTAGGAGGAGGACAAGTAGGTGACCTTTCATCAATTCGCTTACCGTAACGTCATTCGAAATATCCGGATTTACGCGGCATTTTTTATGGCAAGCTTCTTTTCAGTATTAGTATTTTTTATATACTCCATGTTAATGTTTCACCCTGAAATCGAAAATGGATTTTTAGGAAATGTGCCGATTATATGGATGGTAGTAGCCGAAATCACCTTAGTAGTCTTTTCGTGGTTCTTTATTTTTTATTCGATGAAGGCGTTTTTAGAGGCAAGAGCAAAGGAATTTGCCATTTTAATTCATCTAGGGATGGAAAGAAAACAGCTTACGAGAATGGTCTTTTTAGAAACGATTATTATTGGTTTTATATCGATTGTACTCGGTATTATTTTCGGGTACGCTTTCTCGAAATTCTTCTTTATGATTGTCCGTGAAATTTTGATGCTGGAGGATTTACCTCTATATCTTTCATGGGAGCCGTTTTTATTAACGACAGCAGTCTATTTTAGTGCCTTTATTCTTATTTCGTTATTTAGCGTCCATTTATCGCCTGAGAAAAAGGTTATTGATTTGCTAAATGGCTACAAAAATATTCAAATAGATGTGGATTTTACGAAAAGAAAAGCGATTCTTGGCATTGTCTTTATTCTTAGTGGTTATGGACTGGCATTGTTAACTACGAGATCTAATATGATTATCTTTTCCGTGTTTATCCCCCTGTTAATAGCTGTTGGCACGTATTTGTTCTTTACCGATACGACTCAGTATGTTGTCGATAAAATAAAAAATAAAAGATTCTTATATTGGAAAAAATCTAGAATGCTTCCAACGGCAGAGCAAACCTTTATCTTGAAAAATAATGGGAAAATGTTTTTTGTTATGACCATTGTCACAACACTGGCATTCTTATCTATTGGATTACTTGCTACGTTATCTTCCTATACCTCTCAATATGATAAGTTAAATCCTTTAGGGTTAATTTACAAAGGGCATATTGATAATCCAATGGAACATGAGCATATTTCTTCGCTTATTACGGAGCTGGAGGAGAAGGGGTTATCCTATCATTTAACTCGATTTACGGTATTGAAACAGACATCCTCCTTTACTAACTTTGAAGTAGAGGTGTTTAAAGAGTCCGATATTAATAATTTACTGTTTTCTTATGGCTATCCGATGGTTCGTTTGTCTAGAGGGGAATCAATGTTTATTCCCTATTCAAAGGATTCTATTAAAGAGCTAGCAAAGAAAAAGGTAGAGACTGTTTTGCTTGAAAATAACGTAAGGATTACGATTGATCAAGTATATCCAGAGCTAATTTTCCCTTCTTCTATTGTTAGCTTGAATTCAATAATTGTTAGCGATGTTGACTTTAGAAGATTAGTAAGACCGTATAGAAATTCTCCACAGTATGAGCCTGGCTATCATTTGTTTACTTTTGATATCCCACAGTGGATAGAAGCAGAGGATGTGGGCGTCCCCATTCAACAAGAGGTAGCTGAAGAGTATGTAAAAGAAAAGTACACATTGCCTTATTATTTTGAAAATGCGGGATTAAATTATTCTTATATATTATCAACCTATTCCTTATTTACACTGGTTGGGCTTTTAGTAGCAGCTGTCTTTTTACTGGCAGCAGGTAGCTTTATTTACTTTAGATTGCACACGAACTTAGAGGCAGAGAAGAAGAAATTTGATGTATTAAAACGGATGGGGATTTCCAATTCAGAGTTAAAATCCTTAGTAACCAAGCTTTTATTTCCTCAATTCTTTTTGCCGTGGGGAGTTGCGCTCTGCCACAGTCTATTTGCGTTTTTCGCCTTACAAAATATCATGAAAAACTTCGTAAATGTGTCCATTGTAAAAGAGGTTGTATTTGCCTTTGTCTTCTTAGTTATTATTGAAATTATTTATTTTAATTTGATAAGATGGCGTTATATCGCTTATGTGAGAGAATAACAGAAAAAATGTTATAAATAGAATAATATTTAATTTTCGACAAGAAATACAACGTGAAATACAAATCCCTATTGTTTTATTAGAATATTTAATTTATAATATCTGGTAAATGAATATAAATTCATTTCTACCTCGTTTTCAATTAAATTTGCAAGCGAGGTTAAATGCAAAGGGGGATGGGTGTTTTGAATTTAGTTGAACGTGTTCGACAAACCGCATTAGAACAACCCGAAAAACATGCATATCATTTTTTAGGGAGAGACACTACATACGGTGAATTTGAGCAAACAGTTAGTCGATTTGCAGCAGGTCTTCAACAGCTAGGGGTAGAAAAAGGGGATCATGTGGCGTTTTTACTTGGAAATACACCACATTTTTTAATTTCGTTATATGCAACTATGCGAATCGGTGCAACTGCAATTCCTGTAAATCCGATGTACACGCAAGATGAAATTGCTTATATCATTAAAAATGGTGATGTAAAAGCAGTAATTGCACTTGATATGCTACTGCCTTTAGTGGAGGTAGGGGTAAAGGTTTTACCACAGGTAGAGAGCTATATCATTTGTGAAACAGGTCAGGATATAGGCGAAAAAATGAATGCGCTATCAAATGATGCAAAAGAGAAAACAAAATTGTTCTCTCAAATTCTAGCTTCTACTCAAAATACAGTTGAACCTGTATCAGTGGAAGAGGATGATGTAGCTATTATTCTATATACATCAGGAACAACTGGTTATCCAAAGGGTGCTATGTTAACACATCGCAACCTTTACTCAAATGCTAGAGATGTCGGTGAATATTTAAGCATGACTACTGAAGATCGTGTTATCGCGACATTACCGGTATTCCATGTATTTGCTTTAACGGTTGTTGTAAATGCACCACTACTTCAAGGGGCTACAGTTCTATTAGCACCTCGATTTAGTCCAGGTGAAATTTATGATCTTGCTGGAAGCCAAAAAGCTACTGTTTTTGCAGGAGTTCCGACAATGTATAATTTCCTTCATCGCTTTGAAGGGGATACAGAAAAATTCTCTACTTTACGTTTAGCCGTATCTGGTGGGGCACCGTTACCGGTTCAGGTACTTCATGATTTTGAAGAGAAGTTCAAGGTGAAGGTGTCAGAAGGCTATGGTCTTTCAGAGGCTTCACCAGTAACATGCTTTAACCCTCTTGATCGTGAACGTAAGGCTGGATCTATCGGTATGTCAATTTCAAATGTAGAAAACAAAGTAGTCGACGAATATGGAATTGAAGTTCCGGTAGGTGAAGTGGGCGAGTTAATCGTTCGTGGACCAAATGTTATGAAGGGCTATTATAAAATGCCTGAAGAAACAGCAAATGCGATTAGAGGCGAATGGTTGTACACAGGAGACTTGGCGAAAAAGGATGAGGATGGCTACTTCTATATTGTAGATCGTAAAAAAGATATGATCATCGTTGGAGGATTTAATGTCTATCCACGTGAAGTAGAGGAAGTATTATTTACACATCCAAATGTAGTCGAAGCTGCAGTAATTGGTACGCCGGACGTAAACCTAGGAGAAGCAGTGCAGGCTTATGTCGTGTTAAAAGACAACAGCACTTCAATCGAAGAGCTGCAAGAATTCTGTGCAAAGCGTCTAGTAAAATACAAAGTTCCGACAGTAATTGAGCTATTAGATGAATTACCTAAAAATTCAACGGGCAAAATACTACGTCGTTCACTAAAAGAAATCGAAAAAGTAAAATAAAACCCAAAATGATGCCTCCAATAGGAGGCATCATTTTTTTTGAGT
The DNA here is from genome assembly GCF_003217295.1 of Ureibacillus chungkukjangi. Classification (GTDB taxonomy): domain Bacteria; phylum Bacillota; class Bacilli; order Bacillales_A; family Planococcaceae; genus Ureibacillus; species Ureibacillus chungkukjangi. Next base: position 60,787 of record NZ_QJTJ01000013.1, on the reverse strand, counting down.
GTGAATTGTGTGTGTACCAGGTACACACACAATTCGAGAACTATTTAGAATTTTCTTAATTGTCTGCGTACCTGGTACGCAAACAATTCTAAACATTTTAAAAATTATTTGACATAGAGGGGAGGAGTGATAAACTTTATATTACGGAAATCGAAATAATGGTTTGAAAGGGTGGAAATGATGGTTGCAAAAAGATTACTAGATAAAGAGGATTTATTTAAAATTCAATCTGTTACAAATCCGCAGTTAGCGCCTAATAACAAAGAGGCTGTTTTTATTAAAACGCATATTGATGAAAAGGAGAATCAATATTTCTCTAGTATTTTTCATTTAAATGTAGATACAAAGGAAGTAACGCAGTGGACTTTTGGAAATGAACGTGTTTCCTCTCCTAAGTGGTCTCCAAATGGTGAGCAGGTTGCCTTCATTTCAAATCGAGACGAAAAAAGCCAAGTGTATATTATTAATAAAAACGGTGGAGAAGCTAAAAAAATCACTAATCTTGAATCAGGTGTAAGTTCCTTTTTATGGTCTCCATGTGGGGAGAAAATTTGGATTACAAGCAGCTTGAAGGAAGATACAACATTTACAGACACAGCTAAAAAAGAAAAAGAAAAAGAAGATAAAGAAAAACCGAAAGCCTATGTAGTTGATAAAATGCGCTACAAAATGGATGGATTAAAAGGGCATGGGTTAACGAAGCAACAGGTGTATTCTCAAATTGCCATCCTTACATTGAAGGATGAGTCAATCGAACAATTCACTGAAGGCAAGCATTCGCACTCATTATACGATATTTCACCAGACGGAAAAAAGGTGATTATTGGGGTAAATCGCGAAGAACAGAAGGACTATGATTTTAGACAGCCACTTTATTTAGTTGATGTGGAAACGAAAAACGAGACAGTTCTGGTAGATCATGAGGGCTACTATGGTGGAGCTAAATTTTCGAATGACGGAAAATTTATAGCCTATGCAGGAAGTAATGCAGAGTTTAAAAATGCTACACATTCAAATATATATATCTATGAAATTGAAAACGGTATAACTCAAAATCTAACAGAAGGTATCGATTCCCCAGTGGGTGACTATGCGGTTGCAGATACGCAACAAGGCGTTAATGCACCAAGTATTGTTTGGACAGAAACAAATGATTTATATTTCCAGCTCTCGAATTTAGGAGATGTTCAACTCTATTATGCTAGTTTAGAGGGTGCCATTTATCCAGCATCGCAAGAGGGAGAGCATGTCTATGATTATACAGTTTCTACAGATGGCCAATTTGCAATTATAGCTGTATCGAATCCAACCTTCCCTGGGGAGTTATTCTACTATGAAATTGCGAAAGGTGAAAGAACACAAATAACTCATTTCAATGATGCGTGGCTTAATGAGGTGAACTTATCAAAACCAGAACCGATTGTCTATACAAGTACAAATGATCTACAGGTTCATGGATGGTTAATGAAGCCAACAAATTATGAGGAAAATAAAAAGTATCCATTGGTCGTTGAAATTCATGGTGGTCCACATACAATGTACGCAAATTCATTCTTCCATGAGCTACAATTGTTAGCTGCTCAAGGATATGGGGTTTTATATGTAAATCCACGTGGAAGCCACGGCTACAGCCAAGAATTTGTGAATGGCGTGCGCGGTGATTATGGTGGTGGAGATTACGAAGATATTATGGCAGGCCTTGACTACGTTATCGGTGAAGAAGCATGGATTGATGTAGAACGATTAGGTGTAACAGGTGGAAGCTATGGTGGCTTCATGACAAACTGGATCGTCGGTCAAACAAATCGTTTTAAAGCAGCGGTTACACAGCGCAGTATTTCAAACTGGATCAGCTTCTTTGGGGTATCCGATATCGGCTACTACTTCACTCCATGGCAAATTGGTACAGATATGCTTGACCCAGAAAAGCTATGGGAGCATTCACCGTTGAAGTATGCTAAAAATATCGAAACACCTTTATTAATCTTGCATAGTGAGCTAGATTTCCGTTGCCCAATTGAACAAGCAGAGCAGTTATATATCACGTTGAAATCTATGGGGAAAGAAACTAGCTTTGTTCGCTTTCCAGACAATAATCATAATCTATCTCGTACAGGGACGCCGAACTTACGCATTGAACGTTTAGATCAAATGGTAACTTGGTTCGAAAAATATTTAGTATAATCATCAGTGCAAAAAATAGCTTTCTCTTGTAAAATAAAGAGAGTGAGTAATTTGATTAATCAAACTATTTGAAGTTTGGTTTTATAATCATAGATTCTGGAAATGAGGTTTGAAAAAAATGCCTAAAATGAATGTTGAAAGCTTTAACTTAGACCATACAAAAGTAGCTGCACCGTATGTACGACTTGCTGGAACAAAAGAAGGTCAAAATGGTGATGTTGTTCGAAAGTATGATGTGCGTTTCAAACAACCGAATATCGCGTTTATGAAAATGGATGCACTTCACTCAATCGAGCACTTAATGGCAGAAAATATTCGCAATCATACAGACTACGTTGTGGATATGAGTCCAATGGGATGCCAAACCGGCTTTTATTTAACAATGATCAATCATGATAATTATGATGAAGTATTAACTATTTTAGAAAATACTTTACAGGATGTTGTTAACGCAACAGAGGTGCCAGCATGTAACGAAGTACAATGTGGCTGGGCAGCAAACCATAGCCTGGAAGGTGCAAAAGAATTAGCAGCAGAAATGCTGGAAAAACGAAATGAATGGTCAACTATTTATAAAGAAGACTAAATTTAAAATTCTGGGGGACAGTCCTTTTTAAGGGCTGTCTTTTATTTTTTAATCATAGCTAAAATTGAAAAACACTGTCCCTTCATCTTACTAAAGTTCTCTTTTTCAAGGTTGTTTGTTATAATCATGCAGGAGAAAAATAGAAGCTGAGAATTTGATGTGAGTGAGGAAATATATGAGTAAAATAAACAAGAATAATGTATCCAATTCTACAAAAGATATAATACAGGAATACATTTATGTACTTCTTGGTGCTGCTGTAATAGCATTTGGATTTAATGCATTTCTATTCCCCAATCAAGTAGCCTCCGGAGGCGTTAGTGGGATAAGTACCATTTTAAATGGTCTTTTTGGATGGAATGCAGGAATTGTTCAATATGCTTTTAATATTCCGCTATTTATCTCAGGTGTATTCATCTTAGGTAAAAATTTTGGAATAAAATCGTTTGTCGGCACTTTAGCCCTGCCATTCTTTGTTATTCTCTTTGCCCAAATGGGTGCTTTAACAGATAATGCATTATTGGCTGCCCTTTTTGGTGGAATCATGGTGGGTCTTGGTATCGGTTTAGTATTTAAAGGGAATGCTTCTACTGGCGGTACAGATTTATTAGCTCAAATTATTACAAAATATACTGGGCTAACGTTAGGTACAAGTGTTCTTTTGATTGATGGTATTATTGCTATTAGTGCAGCATTAGTATTCGATTTTGAAAAAGGGTTATATGCCTTAATTGGTCTCTTTGTTACGACGAAGACAATTGACATCGTTCAGTTAGGTTTTAGCCAATCAAAAATGGTGTATATTATCTCTAATAGTCAAGATCAAATTCGAGATGCAATTTATTTGGAAATTGATCGAGGCGTGACGAAGGTTCCTGCTTTTGGGGGATATACTGGCGAAGAACGTGTAATGCTAATGGTGGTTGTTTATCAATCAGAATTCACAAAGCTGAAACAAATCATTAAAACCGTTGACCCTGCTGCATTTGTCATCGTTTCAGATGCTTATGAGGTACTGGGTGAAGGTTTCAAACGAGTGTAACTTTGGTATACTTACCAATGTAAACCGTATTTTATTTTATATTTTTTGGAGGGGTTCAAAAATGAAAAAAGCATGGTTAGCATTAGTATTCGGTTCAGCATTATTCCTAGCTGCATGTGGTGGCGGCGACGACGAAGCAACTGACACTAACACAGGTACGGAAGATACAGTAACTGAAGAAACTGGAGATACTGCAACAGGTGGCGCAGATGCGGCAGCTGGTGAAGAACTGGTTCAATCTTCTTGTACGTCTTGTCATGGAGGAAACTTACAAGGGATGGGTAATACACCTGCACTTTCAGATGTAGGTAGCCGTCTTTCAGAAGAAGAAATTCATGATGTTATCGTAAACGGTCGTGGCGGAATGCCTAAGGGCTTACTACAAGGTGAAGATGCTGAAGCAGCTGCAGCTTGGTTAGCTCAACAACAATAAAATTAAAATTATCTAAGACAAAGCCATTTCAATTCGGCTTTGTCTTTTTTTGTCTTTCAGCAAACAAATAAAAGATGGTACATAATATGCAGAATTTCACATATAAAGTATTAGAGATATTTTTATATAGTCTTGAAGGACTATTAAAGATTACTCGTCAAAAAATACTATTATTTAAAAAATATAAATATTTAGAATCTATTAGTTTACTATTTAAAAATCATATGATTATAATATATGTAAATTTGTTTTAAGGAGGTATTTTGTGCGCAAAGTAGAAAAAACGATACATGAAATAGTGAGTGATATAAAAAGTGGAGCTACTATTCTAGTGGGTGGCTTTGGGCTTTGTGGTATTCCAGAGATAGCAATTGATGCTATTCGTCAAAAAGGCACAAAGAATTTGACAGTGGTTAGTAATAACTGCGGTATTGATGACCGTGGCTTAGGATTATTACTGGCGAACAAGCAAATTAAAAAAATGATTGCTTCCTACGTAGGAGAAAATAAAATTTTTGAGCAACAATATTTAAATGGAGAGCTTGAGGTAGAGCTGACACCGCAAGGGACGCTGGCAGAACGAATTCGAGCAGGTGGTGCAGGAATCCCTGCGTTTTATACAGCAACAGGGGTAGGAACACCGATTGCTGAAGGAAAGCCAGTGAAAGAATTTGACGGTAAGGAATATATCGAAGAACGTGCGATTGTAGGTGATTATGCTTTTGTAAAGGCTTGGAAGGCAGACAAACTCGGGAACCTCGTTTACCGAAAAACGGCTCGTAATTTCAATCCGATTATGGCTACAGCAGGAAAAATTACCATTGCTGAAGTAGAAGAAATTGTAGAGGTGGGAGAATTGGATCCTGATGAGATTCATACACCAGCAATATTCGTCCAACATGTAATTTTAGGTGAGAACTACGAAAAGACAATCGAAAAACGAACTATAAGAGCAGAGGAGGCGATAGGATGACGACCGTAAAGATGCGAATCGTCAAGCGCGCTGTACAAGAAATTGAAAATGGCATGAATGTTAACCTTGGGATTGGTATGCCCACTCTAGTTGCAAATGAAATTCCAAGTGATTATAAGGTACTGCTGCAATCGGAAAATGGACTATTAGGTATTGGCCCCTATCCTTATGAAACCCAGGTAGACCCAGACTTAATCAATGCAGGAAAAGAGACAGTTACAGCTGTACCAGGTGCATCATTCTTTGACAGCGCAGAAAGCTTTGCAATGATTCGAGGGGGCCATATCGATGTAGCAATTCTAGGAGGAATGGAAGTATCTCAGGAAGGGGATTTGGCGAACTGGATGATTCCTGGCAAGGTTGTTAAAGGAATGGGTGGAGCGATGGATCTTGTACAAGGAGCAAAGAGAGTTATCGTTATTATGGAACACGTTTCGAAATACGGAGAATCCAAGATTAAAAAAGAGTGTACATTGCCGTTAACAGGGAAAAGCGTCGTCCACCGTCTTATTACAGATTTAGCTGTATTTGATTTTACGGACACAGGAATGGTGCTTATTGAAACAGCATCAGGTGTCTCAGTAGAGGAAATCAGAGAAAAAACAGAAGCTGATTTTGTTATCAGTGAAAATCTGAAAGAGTATGTATAAAGCGGAGAAAAAAGGGGATTTCGACGTTATTTATAGTGGTTTGCTAGAAATGAAGATAGATAGATTTAATATTATAAATAATGATAATCGACAAAAAATGGGAAATAAAATGACCTTTGCTACGAAAAAAACCTGAAATACAGGGGGTGATTGATAGGGGGGAAAGCGATGGCAGTACAATCGTTGAAGGAAAGAATCATTGAAACGGCACTGGATCTTTTTCGGCATAAGGGCTATCACGGGGTGTCGGTAGACGAAATTGTAGAAACAGCAGGAACATCCAAGGGTGGATTTTATCATAAGTTCAAATCCAAGGATGCACTGTTATATGAAATACATGATGTATTCATTTCTCAAGTGTTAAAAGAAACCAAAAAAGCATATGACCAAAATGAAACTCCAATCGATAAAGTATGTTCCATGTTGTATTCGTTTACAAACGTATTTGACGTGTATCAACGTCATATTACCGTATTCTATGATGAAAGCGCCTATTTACCACCAGAATATAAAAATGTCATCAAAGAAAAGCGGACAGAATACCGCCAAATGATAGAACAAGTAATCGAGGATGGAAAGAAAAGCGGTCATTTTAGACCCGAGATTTCTACCACAATTACGACAATGGCTATCATAGGGCTAGTGAACTGGACATATAAATGGTATCGACAGAATGGCAGTCTAACGATGGAGCAAATTACACTTCATTTTAACGATTTGATTTTAAGAGGAATTATGACAGATCAAGGCAGTCAAGAAGCGAAACATAAAAAATACCTAATCTAAATATTAGTGGATATCCAGTCAGTGAGGTCTGGTTTTTTTAACATAATGTACAAACCGACTAGTCGGTACCGATTGGACAGTCGGCAAACTAAAGGGGGAATAAGGGATGAATTTTGAACTAACAAAAGAACAGCAAATGATTCGTGATATGGTCAAGGAGTTTGCTCGAGAAGAAATTGCTCCTTATGCTCGAGAGCTGGATGAGAAGCATGAATTTAGGAAAGAAAGCTTCGATAAAATGGCCGAACTTGGTCTTTTCGGTATTCCGTTTCCTGAGGAATATGGCGGTTCAGGAGGAGATACAATTTCCTATGCATTAGCGGTAGAAGAAATTGGACGTGCATGCGGAGGTACTGGTTTGAGCTATGCCGCTGCTGTCAGCTTGGGAGCAACGCCTTTCTATAACTTTGGAACAGAAGAGCAGAAACAGGAATTTCTTGTTCCGATGGCGCAGGGGAAAACACTTGGTTCATTCGGACTGACAGAGCCCAATGCCGGTTCAGATGCAGGAGGAACAAGAACGAAAGCTTACATCGAGGGTGATGAATGGGTTATTAATGGTGAGAAATGCTGGATTACAAATGCTAGCTATGCCCGCCAGGTAGTTGTGACAGCTGTTACAGGTAAGAATGATCGAGGTAAAAACATCATCACGGCCATCATTGTTCCAACTGACACACCGGGTGTGACAATTCGTTCGGAGTATCAAAAAATGGGTGTTCGTGCCTCCAACACTTGTGAAATCATTTTGGAAAACGTTCGTGTACCACGCGAAAACGTACTTGGAGATGAAAAGAAAGGATTTGGTCAGTTCTTAAATACGTTGGACGGCGGGCGTATTTCTATTGCTGCACTATCTGTAGGGATTGCACAGTCTGCTTACGAGAAAGCTCTGCAATATTCTAAGGAACGCGTACAATTTGGGAACTCTATCTCTAAATTACAGGCAATCCAGTTCAAATTGGCGGACATGGCAATGGAAATCGAATTAGCTCGCAATATGGTAATGAAGGCAGCATGGTTGAAGGATCAAGGCAAGCCGTTTAAAAAAGAAGCAGCATTCGCAAAGCTTTTTGCTTCTGAGATGGGTTTCCGTACTTGTAACCAGGCTATCCAAATCCATGGTGGGTATGGCTATATGGCAGAATACGATGTTGAACGACATTTACGGGATATCAAACTGATGGAAATTGGGGAAGGAACATCCGAAATCCAGCGTGTTGTCATTTCACGTATATTGGGCTGTTAGTTCTTTGGTAAATAAGAAAGTATAAAACTTTCATATCACATAAGTGCAACTAAGTCTGCCCACAAAAATGCTTGGCAATCAGTCAATCTTTCTAAACAAATAAATGATATAGGGAGGAATGCGTATGGCAGAGTTGGTTTATCAAACGCTTGGCGAGCTACTAGAAGAAAAGTCTGCACAATATCCAGATAGAGAGGCATTAGTTTATGCAGACCGGAATTTCCGTATGTCATATGCCCAGTTGAATAAACAAAGTGATTTAGTTGCGAAAGCGTTGATGGCAATCGGACTTGAAAAAGGGCATCATTTCTCGGTATGGACGACGAACGTACCTGAATGGCCGGTACTGCAGTTTGGGTCTGGCAAGATGGGAGCACCACTTGTAACGGTGAATACTAATTACCGTACAAGTGAACTAGAATTTTTACTCAAGCAATCTGATACAAGAGCCATTATATTAATAGACCAATATCGTGACCATTCATTTATTGATACATTATATGAAATTTGTCCAGAATTGAACGACTCTAAGCCAGGTCAGTTGCAAAGTGCCCGCCTGCCACTTTTGAAAAACGTTGTTGTTATTAGCGACAAGAAATATCCAGGGACGTTCAACTACGAGGAATTTTTAGCAAAAGGTATTGAAGTGTCAGATGAACAGCTAGAGCAGCGCAAAAATTCCATAAGATTTGATGATGTCATTAATATTCAATATACATCAGGGACCACTGGTTTCCCGAAAGGTGTTATGCTCACGTCTTCCAATCTGATCAATAATGCGATTAATATTGCAGAATGTATGAAGCTGACGCACGAAGACCGTCTATGTATCCCAGTACCGTTTTTCCATTGCTTCGGGTGTGTTATTGGTACATTGGCTATCGTTTCAGTGGGAGGCACAATGGTACCTGTGCAGGAATTCCATCCAGAGGAAGTACTTCGAACAGTTGAAAAAGAAAAATGTACTGCACTTCATGGGGTGCCGACAATGTTTATCAGTGAGCTGAATTTGCCTAATATCAAGGAGTTTGACTTATCAACGTTACGAACTGGCGTAATGGCTGGTTCCAATTGTCCAATCGAAGTGATGAGGGACGTTATTAATACACTTGGAATGGTAGATGTGACAATTTGCTATGGTCAAACTGAGACGTCACCCGTGCTTACACAGACACGTACTGATGACCCATTGGATCTTAAAGTAGAAACAGTTGGACGCGCTTTGCCGAATGTGGAAGTGAAAATTGTGAAGCCTGGTACAAACGAAGAGGTTCCTAGAGGTGAGCAAGGAGAAATTTGCGCACGAGGCTATGTGGTTATGAAGGGGTATTACAATAATCCAGAGGCGACTCAAGAAGCAATTGACTCAGATAGTTGGCTCCATACTGGCGATCTTGGCACGATGGATGAAAATGGGTACGTTCGTGTTACAGGACGTTTGAAGGAGATGATTATTCGCGGCGGAGAAAATGTTTATCCACGTGAAATAGAAGAATTCCTTTATCAACACCCAAAAGTGCTGGATGTTCAGGTAACCGGTGTACCGGATGAGAAATACGGCGAGGAAGCAGCAGCATGGATTATCTTAAAAGAAGGGCAGATAGCAACGGAAGAGGAGATTAAGGAATTTTGCACTGGGAAAATATCGAGGCATAAAATTCCACGACATATCATTTTCATTGACAGCTATCCTATGACGGCGTCTGGAAAAATACAGAAGTTCAAACTTCGTGAACAGTTTTCAGGTTTCGTCAAAACACTGAAGTAAGGAGGTTAGAATATGTTCAAAAAGGTTCTCATAGCGAATCGAGGAGAAATCGCACGACGCATTATTCGTACTTGTAATAGATTAGGCATCGAAACGGTAGCCATCTATTCAGAGGCTGATGCTAACAGTCTTCATGTTAAAGAGGCAACGGAAAGCTTCTGTATCGGTAAACCGCCAGTAGCGCAAAGTTATTTGAATATAGACGCCATTTTGGATGTAGCAAAACAAACCGGTGCCGATGCTGTACATCCAGGCTATGGATTGTTATCAGAAAATGCAGCCTTTGCAAAACGGGTGGAGGAAGTAGGAATAACATTCATTGGCCCAAAATCACAGGTCATTCAAGCAATGGGCAGTAAGCTTGAGGCTCGCAAAACAATGCAGCAGGCAGGAGTGCCAATTGTGCAAGGAGTAAATGAACCAATTGAGGACACGGACGAAGCTGCAAAAATTGCAGAAGAGATTGGTTTTCCAGTGATGCTAAAGGCTTCTGCAGGCGGTGGTGGAATTGGTATGCAGCTAGTTAACAATGAAGAGGAGCTGCGTAAGGCGTTTGAGGGCAATCAAAAACGTGCACAGAGCTTCTTCGGAGATGGCACAATGTTTATCGAAAAATTCATTGCCGAGCCTCATCATGTAGAAGTGCAGGTGCTGGCTGATGAACATGGAAACGTGGTACCGGTATATGAGCGCGAATGCTCTATCCAGCGACGCAATCAGAAAGTCGTGGAGGAAGCACCTTCTCCATTCATATCAGAAGAAACGCGTAAAAAAATGCTGGATGCGGCAGTGGATGCTGCTAAGCATATTGGATATACAAATGCGGGAACGATAGAGTTCTTGGTAGACCGTAACCAAAACTTCTACTTCCTTGAGATGAACACAAGACTTCAGGTGGAGCATCCGGTAACTGAAGAGATTACGGGACTTGATCTCGTTGAGCAGCAGCTAAAGGTGGCAAATGGTGAGAAACTTGCCTTCAAAAGAGAAGACATCCAGAAAAAAGGGCATGCAATTGAGGTGCGCATTTATGCAGAACACCCAGTTACTTTCTTCCCTTCACCAGGAAAAATTACGAAACTTGTATTACCAGAGGGAGAAGGAATCCGACACGAGGTAGCAGTAGAAACAGGGAGCGATGTTACACCTTTCTACGACCCAATGATTGGAAAGCTCGTGGTATATGGAGCGACAAGGAATGAAGCATGTGTACGGTTGGCGGATGCTTTAAGTAACTATGTAATCGAGGGTATTAAAACAAATATTCCGATGCTATTAGAAACGGTGACACATGAGCAATTTTTAAAAGGCATCACAACAACGAAATTTGTAGAGGAATACTATTTACCAAACGCAACATCAGTCGGTAAATAAGACGAGAAGAGGCGCGGAAGATTGAACTTTGGCGAGTCAACATCTACTACGAGCCCCTTCTGTCCCATTCTATTTTACGCGGAGGGATAGTATATGACAATAGTAAAAGCGAGTATGGCAGGAACAGTATGGAAAATTTTAGTAACAGAAGGTGAACAAGTAGCAGCTGATCAGGAGGTTGTTATTTTAGAATCCATGAAAATGGAGATTCCAATTGTTACAGAAGAAGCAGGAATAGTAAAAAGGATTATTGTTGCGGAAGGCGATTTTATCAATGTAGACGACGATCTTCTTGAAATTGAATAAGGGAGTATAACCCATGCAGCTACCGAAGCGAGTACAAATCAAAGAAGTAGGACCACGCGATGGATTGCAAAATGAAATAATGTTTATTCCTACTGATGCGAAAATCAAGCTTATTAATCAGTTAAGTGACACGGGACTAAATTATATTGAAGTGACGAGCTTCGTGCATCCGAAATGGATTCCGCAGCTGGCAGACGCAGCAGAGGTTCTCAAGGAGATTAAGAGAAACACAGATATTACTTACGCTGCACTGGTGCCTAACAGCAAGGGACTTGAACGGGCGCTTGATGCTCATGTAGATGAAGTGAGCGTCTTCATGTCGGCGAGTGAAGGTCATAACAAATCGAATATCAACAAATCTATTGACGAAACGTTTCCTGTTTTAAAGGAAGTCGTTGATGGCGCTCTGGCAGCAGGTAAGAGGGTTCGAGGATATATCTCTACCGTCATTTCCTGTCCTTACGACGGCTATACAAAACCTGAGCAAGTAGTATACGTGGCAGAAAGGTTATTTGATATGGGCATCACTGAAATATCGCTTGGAGATACCATCGGCGTGGGTGTCCCAACCCAGGTGGATGCTCTGCTACAGGAAATGTTGCATCATTTTAAGGCAGAGCAGCTGGCGATGCATTTCCACGATACACGTGGCACGGCATTAGCAAATGTTATGACAAGTCTGGCAAATGGCATTACAAAATTTGATAGTGCCTTTGGTGGACTTGGCGGCTGCCCGTATGCAAAGGGGGCATCGGGTAATGTGGCAACAGAGGATCTATTATATTTATTGCATGAGATGGGTATTGAAACAGGGGTAAACCTTAAAAAAATCCAGCAAACAGCTCTTTCAATAGAAAGAATTATCGGCAAAAACCTATCATCCAAGCTGGCGGCTATTGCACGAGGGGAGGAAGAATCATGACAAAATTCGTAAAAGTCGAAGTGCAAGATGGTGTAGCACTTATCATGTTTACCCGGGCTGAGGCAGCAAATAGCTTGTCCATCCAACTGTTACATGAAATCAATGAGACACTTGAAGCGATCCATTATGATCGTTCCATACGTGCTGTTATCGTCACTGGCGACGGAGATAAGGCCTTTTGTGCAGGAGCAGACCTAAAGGAACGTAAAGGGATGAATGAAGAAGAGACTCGTAAAACCATCGCACTTATTGGCAGGACGGTGAACCACTTCGAAGCGATTGCCCAGCCGGTTATTGCGGCAATCAACGGTGTAGCATTTGGCGGTGGTCTAGAGCTTGCACTTGCATGTGATATTCGTATGGCTAGCAGTACGGCAAAACTCGGATTGACCGAAACAGCTCTAGGTATCATTCCAGGTGCAGGAGGGACACAGCGTCTTCCTCGTCTTATTGGTATCGGTAAGGCAAAGGAGTTAATTTATACAGCTCGCCGCCTGTCAGCAGAGGAAGCTTATCGATACGGAATCATTGAATACATTGTGGAGCCACAGGACTTGCTTAAACAGGCAAAGGAACTGGCACTTGAGATAGGTAAAAATGCGCCTCTTTCACTCGTTCAAGCTAAGACAGCAATTAATCAAGGAATGCAGACGGATATTTCTACTGGACTGCAGATCGAATCATTAGCTTATAGTCGATTACTTCATACTGAAGACCGGCTGGAAGGGTTGAAAGCTTTTCAAGAAAAACGTTCGCCAGTCTATCGTGGCAAATAAAAGGGGGATGGGAGAAATGGCAGAATATACAGCTGAAAGCAAGCATCAAGAAATGCTGGATACAGTGTTAAAGGGTGGTCATGAAAAATATCACGAAAAGAATAATGAACAGGGAAAGTTATTTGTTCGAGAGCGTTTAGAGCTATTATTTGATGAAGGGCTTCAAGCAGAGGATGGAACGTTTGCCAATGTACTTGCAGGCGATTTACCTGCGGATGGCGTCGTCACGGGTATTGGAAAAATTCACGGACGTACTGTGTGTGTAATGGCAAATGATTCAACAGTCAAGGCAGGATCATGGGGAAAACGAACAGTTGAAAAAATTATACGCATTCAAGAAACAGCTGAAAAACTAGGCGTTCCCCTATTTTATCTGGTCGACTCGGCTGGTGCCCGTATTACGGATCAGCTAGAGATGTTCCCTGGTCGCAGAGGTGCAGGCCGAATCTTTTATAACCAGGTGAAATTGTCCGGTCGCATTCCGCAAATTTGTTTGTTATTTGGTCCATCTGCAGCGGGAGGAGCATATATTCCTGCCTTCTGTGATGTCGTGGTCATGGTAGAAGGAAATGCATCAATGTATTTAGGATCGCCTCGAATGGCCGAGATGGTTATCGGTGAAAAAGTAGATCTTGAAACGATGGGCGGGGCAAAGATGCACTGTTCTATTTCCGGCTGTGGCGATGTTCTAGCAAAAAGCGAGGAAGAAGCCATTAGTTATGCAAGAAGATATATCAGCTATTTTCCGGATAATTTCAAAAATAAGCCGAATGTGGAAGAACCAAAGCTTCCTTCAAGTTTTGAAAAGTCGATTGACGAAATCATCCCTAAAAACCAAAATGCCTCCTTCAATATGTATGATTTAATCGACCGGATTATTGATGAAGATTCATTTTGTGAAGTGAAAAAACTGTTTGCTGCTGAGATTATCACTGGTTTTGCACGAATCAACGGTCAGTCTGTCGGCATCATTGCAAATCAGCCACGAGTTAAAGGTGGGGTATTGTTCCATGATTCAGCAGATAAGGCTGCGAAATTTATAAGTCTGTGTGATGCCTTCCATATACCGCTGATTTTCCTTGCAGATGTACCAGGCTTTATGATTGGTACACAGGTAGAGAAAATGGGCATTATCCGCCACGGGGCAAAAATGATCTTTGCCATGAGCGAAGCGACAGTACCGAAAATTACAGTTATTGTTCGCAAGGCATATGGAGCAGGTCTTTACGCAATGGCTGGACCGGCATTTGAACCGGACGTATGTATCGCATTAACAGGTGCTCAAATTGCAGTAATGGGACCAGAGGCAGCAGTTAATGCGGTTTATGCCAACAAGATTGCGGCCCTGCCAAAAGAGGAGCAGGCAGCATTTATTGAAAAGCAGCGGGATGAGTACAGAAAAGAAATTGATGTATATCGACTCGCCTCTGAACTAATTATCGATGATGTAATTCAACCCAATGACTTACGCAAGACGTTGGAGCTACGATTAGACGCTTACAAGTCTAAGAAGCTAGCATTTACAGAACGCAAGCATGGTGTCAGTCCAGTTTAACGTTTTGGAGGATTTGACGTAGCCTGATTGGTTAGATGTTAAGAATTATAGCCTGTATGTTGAAGGAATTTCTATCAGCATATAGGCTTTTTTGTGTGGATACGAGGGTAATTATGGATTTCTTATGGAATGGAAAAGGATTAATTTAAATACAATCCATCTGTTACATGCTAAAATAGGTACTATATGTCAATAGTATGAATAGAAATTGGTAGGGGGTAATGACCATTCAAGTCTCGACAAAAGAAGTCACAGAAAAATTTAATTTAACGTTAGTAAGTGGGCATGAAGGAATTGGCCGTTCTATTACGACAAGCGATATTTCAAGACCTGGACTTGAAATGGCGGGCTATTTCACGCACTATCCTGCAAATCGTGTTCAATTAATCGGAAAAACTGAATTATCATTTTTTGAAATGCTCCCAACTGAATTGAAAAAGGAACGTATGCTAAAGCTTTGTTCTCACGAAACGCCAGCAATCATTGTTTCAAGAGGCTTAGAGATACCGCAGGAGTTAATTACTGCTTCTGATGAAAATGATGTTCCGGTATTAAGTACAACTATGAAAACATCAAGCTTCTCAAGTAGACTAACAAATTACCTGGAAAGTAAATTAGCACCTACTGCTGCAGTACATGGTGTTCTTGTCGATGTTTATGGAATTGGCGTATTAATTATCGGGAAAAGTGGCGTGGGGAAAAGTGAAACTGCACTGGAGCTTATTAAAAAAGGCCATCGACTAGTAGCTGATGACTGTGTAGAAATTCGCCAAGAAGCAGAGAATCTAATTATCGGAAGTCCACCACCTCTATTAGAGCATTTACTAGAAATTCGTGGAATCGGTATCATTGATATTATGACGTTATTTGGAGCCAGTGCCATTCGTCCAACAAAGCGAATTACATTGATTATTGAGCTGGAAAACTGGGATCCAGAAAAAACATATGATCGATTGGGTCTAGATGAAGAGAAAATGAAAATTATTGATACAGATATCACTAAATTAACGATTCCTGTTCAGCCAGGGCGTAACGTATCTGTAATTATAGAGGTTGCTGCAATGAATTACCGTTTGAAAAAAATGGGTGTAAACGCAGCGCAAGAATTTTCTAGAAGATTAGACGAAGTAATTGCCATCCAAGATGAGATGGACGATTACTAAGGGGTTCACTAGAAAATTGCTTTAAAATGAAAGGGGTATTTTGAATGGAACAAGTATTACTTGCGATAAACCCTGTAGCTTTTTCAATAGGTACCATTGAAGTAAGATGGTACGGAATTTTAATTGCTTTAGGTATTGTACTAGCATATTTCGTAGCACAAAAAGAGGCAGTAAAAAGAGGTTTGCCAGAGGATTTCCTAACAGATATGTTAATTTGGGCAATTCCAATCTCTATAATAAGTGCCCGCATCTACTATGTTGCGATGAAGTGGGAATATTACGGAGCGAATCCAGAGAAGATTATTCAAATCTGGAATGGCGGTATCGCGATTCATGGCGCTTTAATTGGTGCTGTTATCACTGCTTATATTTTCAGTAAGAATAGAGGCATTAGTTTTTTAAAGGTTGCAGATATCGTAGCACCGAGTCTATTAATAGGACAAATTATTGGTCGCTGGGGCAACTTCATGAACCAAGAGGCTTATGGTGGACCAGTGTCGCGTGAGTTCTTAGAAAACCTAATGATCCCAAATTGGATTATTGAACAGATGTATGTTCAAGACCTTGGTACATATGTACATCCGACATTTTTATACGAATCAATGTGGAATGTAATTGGACTAATTATTCTACTTACTTTACGCAAAGTAAACTTACATCGCGGGGAAATTTTCTTTGGCTACATGATTTGGTATTCAATTGGACGTTTCTATATCGAGGGTATGAGAACAGACAGTTTGTACCTAATCGGTGAATTGCGTTCTGCACAAGTTGTATCTATTTTAGCGATTGTTTTGGGTATTATTTTCATTGTTTACAGAAGAATGAGGGTACGCCCTGTTGTTCGTTATCTTGATGAAGAAAAGGCTCCGAACAATAATAAGAAAACTAATACTAAGAACAATAACGTTAAGAACAAGGCGAAGAAAAAGTAAGCAATTAATTGGAGCTCGCACCAGAGATAAGGAGTTGCAACATTCATATGAAGGCTTTGCTATTTGATTTTGATGGAACTTTATTAAATACAAATGATCTAATTATCCAAACTTTTATGCATGTATTAGAGGAACGATTTCCTGGGCAATATTCGCCAAAAGATTGCATGAATTTCATCGGTCCGTCATTAAGAGAGACGTTTGAGCAATTAACTCCGAATGAAATCGATGAAATGATTGAGAAATATCGACAATGGAATTACGCGAATCACGACAATTTAGTGACAGAATACGACGGTGTAGTCGATACATTAGAAAAGCTCAAGCAAAAAGGCATCCGTTTAGCTATTGTTTCAACCAAAAGACGAGATACCATTGAAAAAGGGTTAGAACTAATGGGAGCAAAACATTTATTTGAGTTTTGGGTTGGTGTAGACAGTGTGAAAAATGTAAAGCCAGATCCTGAGCCAGTTCTATTAGCTATTGAGAAGTTAGGCGTTTCTAAAGAAGATGTCTTAATGATTGGCGATAATTATCATGATATCTTAGCTGGTAAAAATGCAGGTGTAAAATCGGCTGGTGTGGCATGGTCTATCAAGGGTGAAGAGTATTTAAAGCAATTTGATCCAGATTATATGTTGCAGCATATGTCTGATCTATTAACGATTGTGGAGGAGTCTTAGTCTGATGAGAAGAACGGAACGATACCCTGTTCAAGGTGCAAACTCATTATGGAAGGTCTATCAAACGGTGTCATTTTGGAAAGTGATGAAATGCTTTATCTTTATTCAAATTGGACGAATCACGCCGTTTATGAGAATAAAAAATTGGATTTATCGTACGTTTTTACATATGAAAATTGGCGAAAAGACTTCTCTAGCGCTGATGGTAATGCCCGATTCAATGTTTCCTGAAAGAATAACAATCGGAAATAACACTATTATCGGCTATAACACAACCATATTAGCCCACGAATATTTAATCGAAGAATATCGTTTAGGTGATGTGAAGATTGGCAGCGAAGTAATGATCGGAGCAAATTCTACAATCCTACCAGGGGTTGAGATTGGTGATGGCGCCATCGTTTCTGCAGCTACACTCGTGCATAAGGACGTCCCTGCCGGAAGCATGGTCGGAGGAAACCCAATGCGCATCATCTACACTGCCGAGCAAATGGCTGAACGAAAAAATAAATAGTTTTGATGAGAAGAATCTAAAAGTATGATGAATGCTTTTAGATTCTTTTTTTGTTAGGTAAGGACTTAATGAAGAGTGATGGATAGAGGGAAAAAGTGTGCGGAAAAGGGAGAGAAGTCGCAAGTAAACTGGAGAAACTCGCAAATAAAGAGTGAAAAGTCGCAAGTAAATTAGTAAAAGCCGCAAGTAAAAGAGAGAGTCACAAGTAAGTTAATGAATCTCGCAAATAAAGAGTGAGAGTCGCACGTAAACGGTGAAAAGTCGTACGCAATGCAAGGAAACGCGCACGTAATACAATCAAACTCCCAAGTACCCGCACCAAACTCGCAAGCCCCCACCCCCTCCACATCCCAAGGTTTTTCTATCAACCAATAAAAGGTATAATAGAATTATTCATAATTTTTATAATATTTACGGAAAATAGTATTTTCCAAATCAATGCATTGACGAACTGATGGATGTTCGGTAAAATTACTTTAACATATCAGTTCTCTAATTCTCTAGCGTACTAAAGTATAAATGGTAGGAAGTGTTATTATGTCATCGATAAAAATGTTTGAAAAACCATTAGGAATGCGTGATACATTCCCAATCACTTATGAAAAAACGGAGGAAGTTCGTCAAATCGGAC
This sequence comes from Ureibacillus chungkukjangi, assembly GCF_003217295.1. Classification (GTDB taxonomy): domain Bacteria; phylum Bacillota; class Bacilli; order Bacillales_A; family Planococcaceae; genus Ureibacillus; species Ureibacillus chungkukjangi. The sequence continues at coordinate 42,257 of NZ_QJTJ01000013.1, read as the reverse complement.
GTGAATTTTTACGGGCTCGCGGGTTTGATTTTATTCAAACACCAAGTCTTGAGTACTTTGATACTGTGGGGAAAGCATCGGCAATCTATGATGCTTCACTATTTAAATTAGTAGATAGTCAGGGGAATACGTTAGTGCTTCGACCTGATATGACTACACCAATCGCGCGTGTAGCTACATCGAAACTATTAAAAGAGAAAATACCTTTACGTTTAGCATATTTTGCAAATGTTTTTCGTGCCCAGCAAACTGAAGGCGGGCGTCCTGCTGAGTTTGGCCAGATGGGTATTGAAATTATTGGAGATGGATCAGTTTTTGCAGACGCTGAAGTGATTATGACAGTTATTCATTTAATCCAAGCCTTTGGAATCGATTCCTTCAAAATTACAATTGGCCATGCGGGTGTCTTAAATTGTATTTTAAAGGATTACACAGAAAGTATGGAACAAGCTGTTGCTCTCCGAACTTTATTAGTCGAACGAAATTACGTTGGCTTTGAACAAGCAGTTGAAAGCTTCAATCTACCTAAAACTAAATCAGATGCTTTACTGCAATTCATAAGTGAAGCGACAAATTTTGTAACGATTCAGGATATCGAAAAGTATGTGCGAAAAAACGATGCACTTGAATACATGCAGCAGCTAGTGGAGCTTATTGATGCTGCGAATCTATCAGAATATGTTGCTTTAGACTTTACATTATCAAGTCATATGAATTATTACACTGGGATGCTGTTCGAAGTATTTGCTGAAGGAAGTGGCTTTGCATTAGGAAATGGGGGCCGCTATGACGGGTTATTGCACCATTTCGGCACTAAAGTGGGAGCGACTGGCTTTGGAATTCGAGTAGACCGTCTTCTGGAGGTTATCCCTTCCAAACCAACGACTAGTGAATCAATTGGTGTCATCTTTGAAGAAGAAGCCCTATTTATCAAAGCATTAGAAATGGCTAACTCTTTTAGAGAGGAAGGCAAACGAGTTACATTACAGTCGCGTAAAGGGTTAGTGGATGAAAATGCATTTGCTAAACACTTCGATCAAATCTTGTATGTCAGCCAGGAGGATTTAGTAGAATGAGTCATTTAACGATTGCCATGCCTAAGGGACGGATTTTTGAAGAAGCCTATCAAATGCTGATAGAAGCAGGGTTTAACTTACCTGAGGAAGTTGAAATGTCACGTAAGCTGATGATTGAAATTCCGGAAGAGCAAATTCGATTTATTTTAGCAAAACCGACGGATGTACCTGTTTATGTAGAGCATGGTGTTGCAGATCTTGGAATTGCCGGGAAGGACACTTTGCTGGAATTACGTAGAAATGTACATGAGCTATTAGATTTGAAAATAAGTCAATGCTACATCGCTTCGGCAGGTTTACCGAATACAACGATGAATGAAATAGCGCCACGAATTGCAACGAAGTATCCGAATATTGCCATGAATTACTATAAGGAAATCGGTGAGCAGGTAGAAATTATTGAATTAAATGGGTCGATTGAGCTCGCACCGATGATTGGCTTAGCGGATCGCATTGTCGATATCGTTTCTACTGGAAGAACCTTAAAAGAGAACGGGCTAGTGGAATACGAGCATATTACAGATGTTTCGTCTCGACTCATTGCCAATCCAGTAAGCTATCGAATGAAAAGCTCACGTATTCAAGAATTAGTATCACGAATGAAGAAAATTGTTATTTAGGAAGAAGGGCTATTTGTGAAAATTACAAGCTTAACGGACACAATATCTTTAAAGAGACAGCTTGAAGGAGGTAATGAAGAACAATTAAAAACAGTTCGAGGTGTGCTTCAGGATGTTCGTGAAAACGGTGATGCAGCCCTTCGCAAATACAGTGAAATGTGGGATGGCATATTACTAGATGATTTCCGTGTTACGCAAAATGAGATTGATAATGCCGTGCTAAACTTCGATCCGCAGCTTAAACAAGATTTAGAAGAGGCAGCAGCCAATATCCGCTACTATCACGAGGCGCAAAAACGTGATGGGTACAAGCTTCCAATCGATAATGGCTCTTGGCTGGGACAAAGAATTATCCCATTAGATGCAGTTGGATTATATGTGCCTGGTGGGTTAGCGGCGTATCCATCCTCTGTGCTAATGAATGTTATTCCTGCCCAGGTTACGGGGGTTGAGCGAATTGTTATCACTTCTCCAGCAGGAAAGAATGGAAAACTTCCTGATGCCGTGCTTGTTGCAGCTTCTATATTAGGGGTAAGGGAGATTTATAAGGTTGGTGGAGCACAAGCCATTGCAGCCTTAGCCTATGGAACAGAAACAATCGCTCCGGTTGATAAAATTACTGGTCCTGGTAATATCTTCGTCGCATTAGCAAAACGTGAAGTATTCGGTGAAGTGGCGATCGATATGATTGCTGGACCTAGTGAAATTGCAGTATTAGCAGATGAAACGGCTTATGCAGATGAAATTGCTGCTGATCTACTCTCTCAAGCTGAGCATGATGAATTAGCTTGTGCCGTTCTTATCACAACAAGCGAGCGATTAGCTCAAGATGTGGCGCTAGAGGTTGAACGACAATTAAGCACATTACCAAAAGAAGCGATTGCACGTAAATCGATTGAAAACTTTGGTCAAATCTATGTTGCAAAGGATTTGGAGCAGGCAATACAGGCGGTTAATTCATTAGCGCCAGAGCATTTGGAGGTTGTAACAGCAAATGCAGAAGAGGATTCATTAAAAATTCGTCATGCAGGGGCAATATTTATCGGGCGCTATAGCTCAGAGCCAGTTGGCGATTATTTCGCCGGGACAAACCATGTACTGCCAACAAATAGTACAGCCCGTTTTGCAAGCGGTTTAAATGTAGATGACTTTATTAAAAGGACAAATGTTGTTTATTATACTGAAAAAACGTGGGAGGAAAGTGCACCGAAAATTGCACGACTTGCAAGGATGGAAGGTCTGGAAGGGCATGCCCGTGCAGTAGAATCTCGAGGTTGGACTAAAGGAGATAAATAATATGACAGAACAAAATATACGATTTGCTCGAATTGAACGCAATACAAATGAAACAAAAATTGCTGTTGAATTAAATTTAGACGGAGATGGCCAAGCAGAAGTACATACAGGTGTTCCATTTATGGACCATATGCTGGATTTATTTATAAAACACGGTTTGTTTGATGGCAAGATTATTGCTGATGGGGACACACATATCGATGATCACCATACAACAGAGGATATCGGCATTGTATTAGGGCAAGTGATTCGTGAAGCACTTGGCGATAAAAAAGGCATCAAACGCTATGGAAATGCCTTTGTACCAATGGATGATGCACTAGCTCAAGTGGTCATTGATTGCTCGAACAGACCGCATTTAGAGTATCGTGTAGAGCCGGAGCTAAAAGAGAAGGTTGGCACGTTTGATACAGAGCTAGTCCATGAATTTTTATGGAAATTTGCTCTAGAAGCACGCATGAATGTTCATGTAATCGTTCCTTATGGTCATAACACACATCATATTATTGAAGCTATTTTTAAAGCGCTGGCTAGAGCAATAGATGATGCGGTACAAATCGACCCACGAGTGAAGGGTGTACCGTCAACAAAGGGGTTGCTGACATGAAAATTGGGGTAATCGATTATGGAATGGGCAATTTGTTTAGCGTAGAACAAGCATTAAAAAGACTTGAATGTGAGGTTGTAGTTTCAGCTGATCCTCAAGAATTGGCGGCAACAGATGCTCTTATTTTACCTGGTGTTGGTGCTTTTCCTGATGCCATGAAGCGCTTATCTGAAACGGGCTTAGATCGTTTCGTTCGTGAACAAGTCGATGCCAATAAGCCGCTTTTAGGAATTTGCTTAGGAATGCAATTGCTTTTTGAAGAAAGTGAAGAGGTAACTCCTACGAAAGGCTTTGGGTTCTTTAATGGGAAGGTTACACGATTCACAGGTGAAACCCCTACTGGTGAAAAATATCGCGTTCCTCACATGGGATGGAATACATTAGAATTTAAATCCTTGCCTAAATGGCTAGAAGACCAAGCTTTTCCAGAAAGTAAATATGTTTATTTTGTTCATTCGTTTTATGCAGTCAATATAAATCGCGAGCAGCTTGTAGCCAGTGCCGATTATTTTGATACAGAGGTGCCAGGTGTTGTGCAAGCTGAAAATGTGTGTGGAATGCAGTTCCATCCTGAAAAGTCAGGGGAGTTCGGTGTTTTCTTACTTGAACAATGGTTAAAAGGTGTGGGGGTGCTGGCATGCTAACAAAACGTATTATCCCTTGCCTTGATGTAAAAGAAGGTCGTGTTGTAAAAGGGATTCAATTTGTAGAATTGCGTGATGCCGGAGATCCGGTTGAACTAGCGAAATTTTATGATGAGCAGGGTGCTGATGAGCTTGTTTTCTTAGATATCTCTGCCTCCCATGAAGGTCGCCAAACAATGGTTGATGTGGTGCGTCAAACAGCGTCAAGCCTAGCGATACCTTTTACTGTTGGAGGGGGTATCCGTACTTTAGACGATATGAAACGAATTCTTCGTGCAGGTGCAGACAAAGTATCAGTGAATACCTCAGCGCTTGAACGCCCAGAGCTGATAAAAGAAGGCTCTGATTTCTTTGGAGCACAATGTATCGTGGTAGCAATCGATGCGAGATATTCTGAGGAAGATGGCACTTGGATGGTCTATACTCACGGGGGGCGCAACAAAACAGATTGGCAAGCAGTTGAATGGGCAAAAGAAGCGGTACGTCTTGGTGCAGGCGAGATCTTACTAACAAGCATGAATCAGGATGGCGAAAAAACAGGCTTTGATTTAGCTTTAACAAGGGCAGTTCGTGATGCTGTAACGGTACCAGTGATTGCAAGTGGTGGAGCTGGAAACGCAGAGCATTTTGTTGAGGTATTACAAGAGGTTGATGCAGATGCAGCACTTGCAGCATCAATTTTTCACTATAAAGAAACAAGTGTAGCTGAAGTGAAATCAGTGTTACGCGAAAAAGGGGTTTGTATCAGATGATAGAAGGCTTAAAGTTCGACGACAAAGGTTTAATAACAGCAGTTGTTCAGGATGCACAGTCAAAAGAAGTGTTAACTGTTGCTTATATGAATGAAGAATCACTACAAAAAACAATCGAAACAGGGGAAACTTGGTTTTACTCTCGTTCAAGACAAGAGCTTTGGCATAAAGGGGAAACAAGTGGAAATGTTCAAAAGGTAGTGTCTATAAAATCAGATTGTGATCAGGATGCGTTAGTAGTAGAGGTAATACCGGCCGGGCCAGCATGTCATAATGGAACGACTACTTGCTTCACAAATTCAATTGTTCAAAACGACGTCGTAGGGTCAGTAGATATTATTCCTGAGCTAGTAAATATCATTCGCCAGCGTGAAATCGATATGCCAGAGGGTGCTTATACTACATATCTATTTGAAAAGGGTATCGACAAGATATGTAAAAAAGTCGGTGAAGAAGCAACAGAAGTAGTAATTGGGGCAAAAAATCGTGATGCCCAGGAAGTGAAGTGGGAGACTGCTGATTTAATTTACCACTTATTAGTGCTTCTACAGGAACAAAAAATCGATGTCTATGAAGTTCTAGAAGTTTTAAAATCAAGACATGACGAAAAGAGAGCAAGTACAAAAAATAATCAATAAAATGAACCTGATTTCTTACAGTTAAAGCGAGGATTATTTAGGGATAAAGCAATACTTAAATAATGACGTATTACGTAATTATGTTATAATAAGTTTAATTGTCTAAGGAACGTACTATGCGTTCCTTTTGCTTTGTTTTAGCGATGTTTTACTATGACAAAGCAACGTAATTACGCCAAGGTGTAATGAATTTAGGTCGGAGGATGTACTTTGGAAAATCAACGTCAAAAAGAAAAACTTAATAATGTTGTATCGTTTATTCCAAACGGTGAGTATTATTTTAATAAAGCGCTCAAAGCCATGGATAAAGACCAAATGGATAAAGCGTATAAATATATGAAGAGAGCAGCCGAACTAAGTCCAGATGATGCTCATGTGTTGATGCAGTTGGGGATTTTGGAAATGGAGGCTCAAAATTTTGAGAAGGCGTATGAATTGATTCATACTGCTTATAGCATAGAGCCAAGTGAACCAGAGCACGTCTTTTTTTTGGCGGAGGTTTCAGGCTGTATCGGGATGATTCGTGATGCTCAAAAGTATGCAGAAATGTATCTTGAGATGGAGCCGGACGGAATGTATGTTGATGAGGCCGAGGAAATTATTGAATTTGTTCAATATGAAGACGATGAGGAAGAGCCATTAAATGAGGAAGACTCTGAAAAATTAGTCGCTCAGGAAAAAGCGCGTCGCTTGATGGAAAACGGTCAATTTAACCAGGCAATTGAAGTGCTTGAGCAGTTAATTGAACGCTTCCCTGACTTATGGCCAGCCTACAATAATTTAGCCTTAGCTTATTTTTATATAGAAGAAGCAGAGCAAGCAAAAGCTTTGCTACACCAGGTTCTTCGTGAGAATTTAGGAAACTTACATGCAATTTGTAATTTAACAGTCATTGCATATTATGAGAAGGATGATCAGGAATTATCACAGCTCATTGACATGCTAAAGAAAATCAATCCCTATGACTGGGAAAACCGCTATAAGCTAGGGGCGACATTAGCTTTAATCGGTGAGTACGAAATGGCTTATAAATGGCTTCAAAGCATGAAGAAAAAAGGCTTTGCCGGAGACACTGGCTTTTACTTTTGGTTAGCACAAGCTGCATATTTTAGTGGTCATGTTGAAGAAGGTAAGCAAGCATGGAAAATCCTTGTCGATCTTGACCCATCAAAGGACGGGTTTGAGCCGTGGATAGATGTGGAAAAGGAAACAGACGAGGAATCCTTAGAAAATAACCGTGAATTTATCATCGAAAAGATTGTAAGTAAATATAGTACTCACCGCATGTTTGGATTTTTCCTATTAAGTAAGTCAGCTTATAAGCAAGAGATTATTGCACATCCTAAGCTTATCGATCTTACAAAATATAGTGGGGTTGAAAAACTATGCTTAGCCTATGCACTTGGACATGAATTTGATGAAGTAAATGAAATGGAAAAGCATTTTGTCCGTTCCATGGAAGTGGCAGAGGAGCTTTATAAAAGCACAGCCACAATCACGTTAGAAGTCCAATATCTATTCCAAATGTGGTTTGTGTTAAGTGAACGTGCATTAAAGGCTGAATACCAATTTAAAAATATCAAAGCATTGGCAGCGGCGGTAGAGTATATGTTCTTTTCAACTATTAATAGTAAAAAGGTGACAAAAAAGCACTATGCACTTAAGTTCGGTATATCAACTGCAACCTTAACGAAGTATGTTGAAGAGTTAATCGAATATCTTCCATTTGATTAGTAAGCAATAAAGTTGAAGTTACGAACAGATTGTCCTAGGATTAAAAAGATAAAATATACTTAAGCGCGTTTTAGTATATTCAAGATAAATAGAAGCGAATATACAAACGCTTTTTCTATGGGGAGGCTTTTTAAATGGCTGAAGAAAAAATTTATGACGTAATAATAATCGGTGCAGGTCCTGCTGGAATGACGGCAGCTGTGTATGCTTCACGTGCGAATCTAGCTACTTTAATGATAGAGCGAGGAATTCCTGGTGGGCAAATGGCCAACACAGAAGAAGTTGAGAACTATCCTGGATTTGAAACAATTTTAGGCCCTGAGCTTTCAACTAAAATGTTCGAGCACGCCAAAAAATTCGGTGCAGAGTATGCTTATGGTGATGTAGCCGAAATTATTGACGGTGAAGAATATAAAGTGATCAAAGCTGGTTCGAAGGAATATAAAACACGTTCAATTATCCTAACAACAGGTGCAGAGTATAAAAAAATGGGTATTCCAGGCGAAAAAGAGCTTGGTGGACGCGGCGTAAGCTATTGTGCAGTTTGTGATGGCGCATTCTTCAAGCAAAAACACCTTGTTGTTGTAGGTGGAGGAGACTCGGCAGTTGAAGAAGGCGTATATTTAACTCGCTTTGCTGACAAAGTAACGATTGTACACCGTCGCGACAAGCTTCGTGCACAAAAAATTCTACAAGACCGTGCATTTGCAAATGAGAAAATCGATTTCATTTGGAATCACACAGTGAAAGAAATTAACGAAAAAGATGGCAAAGTTGGAAGTGTAACACTTGTTTCAACTGTTGATGATAGTGAGCAGGAATTCAAAACAGACGGAGTATTTGTCTATATCGGAATGGTACCATTAACAGCACCATTTAAAAACCTAGGTATTTTAAATGATAATGGCTATATCGTAACGAACGATAAAATGGAAACGTCAGTAAAAGGCATATTTGCTGCTGGTGATGTTCGCGATAAAATGCTTCGCCAAATTGTTACAGCAACAGGCGACGGTAGTATCGCAGCTCAAACTGCACAGCACTATGTAGAGGAACTTATTGAGAAAATTAACCAGAAGTAATATGGTTTTAACTTTTTTGTAACCTCCTTGCAATAAACATTAGCTATAATAGGGACATAAGCTTTAACCCCCCTTTTTTTAGTTTTTAGTTGCTTCCATCAATTTGGGAAGCAACTTTTTTTGTGGAAAAATTTAGCGGACGATGATTGATTTATCGGAAAATAACTTCTAAACTTTTCGGCTTTATGTCATAGCTTAGAAGATAGCCTGTGTGTTCTTAAGGTATACCAACTATCTTGAAACTTATGCTAAGTTCAATATCAAGATTAATCTAGGCTTTCCTATTACGCGAATGACTATTTGATAAGGTATAATACATATATAGGAGTAACAAAAGATTTGAGGTGGTTGTTATGCAACGAATAGCAAACTTATTAGCAATTCAAGATGGGAAGGTTCTACTTCTCCAAAAACCAAGAAGAGGTTGGTATGTTGCTCCAGGAGGTAAGATGGAAAGCGGCGAATCTATCTTTGAAGCGGCACAAAGAGAATTTAAAGAAGAGACAAACTTAACGCCAGAGAGTCCACATTTAAAAGGCGTCTATACAATGATTATCAAGGACGGCGAAGAAGTCGTTGATGAATGGATGCTCTATACATTTGTTACATATGGCGTTGAGGGAGAACCTTTTAAAGAAACGCGAGAAGGCGTCCTAGAATGGCACCCGATCGAAGCTCTTCACAAGCTGCCAATGGCTGAAGGCGATCGTAGAAACTTGTTATTTTCTGCCTTAGACAAAGGCATTCAATATGGTACATTTACTTATACAACAGAATTTGATTTAATAGATCAAAGGTTTCAAACGTCGAGCGAGACTTAAAAAAGGGGAGATGGTCACATGGGTAATGTTCAAGATTTTACACATGAGATAGTCATTATTACAGGAATGTCTGGAGCTGGAAAAACAGTTGCTGTTCAAAGCTTTGAGGATTTAGGATATTACTGCATTGATAATTTACCACCTGCATTATTAACAACATTTTTAGCGTTGATGAAGGAATCAGAACGTAATATTACTCAAATTGCAGCTGTAATGGATATGCGTGGAGGAGAATTTTTTGACTCCCTTATTGATGCCCTAGACATATTAGAAAAAGAAGCATATGTTAATACACGTGTGCTATTTTTAGATGCAGAAAATGAGGCACTTGTTCAACGCTATAAAGAAACGCGTAGATCCCATCCACTCGCACCACAGGGAGCCCCACTTGAAGGCATCAAAAAAGAAAGAGAAATGCTGAGTGAGCTAAAGGGTAGAGCCAAATTTGTTTACAACACATCTCAATTGAAACCAAGACAGCTAAGAGAACGTATTGGTAAAGAGTTTTCGATTTCTAGTAGCCCGAAATTCTCTATAAATGTGATGTCCTTTGGTTACAAAAATGGTGTGCCAATCGATGCAGACCTTGTTTTTGATGTTCGGTTTATAACAAATCCGTACTACGTGGAAGAGCTGCGTCCAAAAACGGGCCTACAAGAAGAGGTATCTTCTTATGTATTAGCACAGGAAGAAGCCCAAGAGTTAATCGTAAAGCTAACTGACTTGTTTAAATTTATGATTCCACAATATATTAATGAGGGAAAATCCCAGCTGGTAATTGCTTTTGGTTGTACAGGTGGGCAGCATCGTTCCGTAACGTTAGCTGAATACTATGGAAAGCTATTTAGTGATAGCTATCAAACGGCAATTACTCACCGAGATATCAATCGCAGAAAGGATTGACAGCATGAAGAAACAAAAAACGAATATTGTAGTTATAGGAGGGGGGACTGGTCTTTCTACGATGTTGCGCGGATTGAAAAACTATCCATTCGACATTACTGCAATTGTTACAGTTGCAGATGATGGAGGATCCTCAGGTCGCCTTCGTGATGACTACGATATTCCGCCACCTGGTGATATTCGGAATGTAATTGCCGCATTATCTGATACAGAGCCATTAGTTGAGCAAATGTTTCAGTATCGATTTTCCGAGTCAGATGACTTAGGTGGTCATTCTTTAGGAAATTTAATGCTAACTGCTTTAACTGATATTACAGGTGATTTTAGCCATGCAATCGCAGAAATGAGTAAAGTATTAAAGGTACATGGAAAAGTAATCCCGGCAGCAAATAAGAAAATCGCTTTGCACGCGGAATTATTAGATGGCTCTATTATTGAAGGGGAGTCGAAAATTCCTAATTCTAAAAAGCCGATCAAACGTGTCTTTTTAGTTCCAGGTGATGTGAAACCGCTTCCCGAAGCAATTCGTGCAATTGAAAAGGCTGATTTAATTCTAGTGGGGCCAGGAAGCTTATATACTAGTATTATTCCTAATTTAATAGTAAAACAAATTGGTAGAGCACTAGTTAGAGCAAAAGCGAAAAGAATTTACATTTGCAATCTCATGACACAGCAAGGTGAGACCTTGAACTATAGAGCTACAGATCATGTTCAGGCAATTTATGATCATGTAGGAAAACCATGCCTTGATGCTATCTTGGTCAATGATATAGAATTGCCATCACCTATTAAAGAAAACTATAAAGAAGAGAATGCTGAGCCAGTGCTGTTTGATATCGAAAAGCTAGAAAATATGGGTCTTGAAGTCATAAAAAAAGAAATCGCCACGATACAATCTGGCGTCGTTCGCCATGAGTCAAATAAAATTGCTAAGTGGCTTAGTGAATATACACTGACGAGAATGTAAAAAACATACAAGGTTCTACGGTTTGAATGTGTGGTATGATAGTTTTCATACATAGTGAAAGGGGGGAAAAAGATGTCATTTGCTTCCGAAACGAAAAAGGAATTAACGCAACTAGAAACAGACGATAATTGTTTAAGAGCAGAGGTATCTGCACTTATTCGTATGAATGGAACATTATCCTTTACAAATAGACAGCTCAGTCTAGATGTACAGACTGAAAATGCTGCAATTGCAAGAAGGCTTTATACAATTGTAAAAAAACTATATCCATATAATGTGGAATTACTAGTTCGAAAAAAAATGCGCTTAAAGAAAAATAATGTTTACATTTGCCGTGTTCGTGACGGTGCTCGTGAAATATTAGCAGATTTAGATATTTTATCTGAGGATTTTCAGCTAAATCATTCTCTCTCTACTTCATTGCTTTCAAATAGAGATCAGAAGAGAGCTTATTTACGTGGTGCGTTTTTAGCAGGTGGCTCTGTAAACAACCCTGAAACTTCAGCGTATCATCTAGAGATTTATTCACTATATAAAGAGCATGGTGAAGCATTAGCGGATTTGATGAACAAATTCAACTTAAATGCCAAAACCATTGAACGTAAAAAAGGGTTTGTAACTTATTTAAAAGAAGCTGAAAAAATTTCGGATTTTATGGGGATAGTTGGGGCTGTACAAGCTATGCTAAAATTCGAGGACGTTCGAATTTTGCGTGACATGCGAAACAGTGTAAACCGTATCGTAAACTGTGAAACCGCCAATTTAAACAAAACAATCGGTGCAGCTATTCGTCAGGTCGAGAATATTCGCTTTATAGAAAACTCGATTGGTCTTGACCAGCTACCGGAAAAGCTAAGAGAAATTGCTCGGCTTCGAGTTGAATATCAGGATGTTACACTAAAAGAGCTTGGTGAAATGGTATCTACAGGTGCAGTAAGTAAGTCAGGAGTCAACCATCGATTACGTAAAATCGATGAAATTGCAGACAGTCTAAGACGTGGAGAAACCATTAAATAACACTCGGAAATTAGTGAATATTCATGAAAAATCCAAATTTTACTGAAGTTTTCAAAAATTGTAGGATTCTATCATTGTTCTTTTCATACAATTTAGATAAGATAAATGTATATAGATGAACGGTTTGAAAGGGAGTATCAAAAATGGTTGAAACCAATGTGGAAGTGAAATTAAAATCTGGTTTGCAGGCGAGACAAGCAGCATTGTTTGTTCAAGAGGCCAATCGCTTCAAATCAGAAGTGTACTTACAAAAGGATGAGAAAAAAGTAAACGCAAAGTCTATTATGGGTATTATGAGTTTAGCCATAGCAAGAGGAACAACGATTACTCTAATCGCTGATGGTAAAGACGAACAAGAAGCTGTAGAAGGACTAGTTTCACTTATTCAAAGAGAAGAATAAGCTATCATCATTTGTAAACGCTCGCAAACTTTTGGGATCTCACAACAATGAGATTCCTTTTTTTCTAAGCTCTGTTTTGATACATGGTGATTTTAAGCGCTGATGAGAGGGGATTCTAGGTGAAAGTAGGAGAACCTTTTAGATGTGGTATAAGAGGAAAAGTTCCTGTTAATTATTCTGATAGCCTTTTAGGTGGGGATATAAGAGGAAAATTTTCCGCTAATTAGTATGAAAGCCTTTTAAAAGCAGATATAAGAGGAAAAAGTTCGATTATCTGCTAAAAACTAGAGGAAATCTAATGATTTAACCACTATAAGCGGAAAAACTCCCGCTATTTAAAAGAAAATACGAGTAATTACCAATTTAAGAGGAATTTTTCCCTTTATTTCTCATACAAAGAAAAATCAACATTCAGTTTTAGCAAACAGAGCAAAAAAATAGTGAGGAGGAAATGAATCCTCTTCACCATTAATGTTTTTATTTATCTTCAACACGATTAATAATTTGGTCGATTAAACCGTATTCTTTTGCATTTTCAGCAGTCATGAAATTATCACGATCAGTATCTTTAGAAATGCGGTCGATTGGTTGACCAGTACGATCAGATAAGATTTGGTTTAATTTATCACGTAAGAATAAAATGCGTTTTGCAGCAATTTCAATTTCAGTAGCTTGACCTTGAGCTCCACCAAGTGGTTGGTGAATCATTACTTCTGCATTTGGTAAAGCAAAACGTTTACCTGGTTCACCAGCAGCAAGTAAGAAAGCACCCATTGATGCAGCCATACCGATACAAATTGTTGAAACTTGTGGTTTAATAAATTGCATTGTATCGTAAATTGCCATACCAGCTGTAATTGATCCACCTGGTGAGTTGATGTATAAAGAAATATCTTTATCTGGATCTTCTGCTGCTAGGAATAATAATTGGGCAACAATAGAGTTTGCCACATTATCATCGATAGCACTACCTAGTAAAATGATGCGGTCTTTTAGAAGACGAGAATAAATGTCATATGCACGTTCTCCGCGGCTTGTTTGTTCAATAACTGTAGGAATTAAATTCATTGTAAATCCTCCTTAAAAAGATTTATTCGTTAACTTGGTGCTAAAAGAATTCCTTTTAGCTGTACACATATCATACACAGAATAGTCAAGGAAGGTCAAATATAAAACACTGTCCTTTACTAAAATATTGCAGTATGTATCCGCTATTATTCTATGACTTAATTATTAAATAAGAAGTAAAGCATAGAAGTTAATATTTCTACCCTATTTATCGAAAAAATCTGATGAAAAACTGCACAAAACAGACACAATATAATCAAATATATCTTCAATTTAATAGTTGAATTACGTTGTATACATTTGTATAATAGAAAAGTCGTATTTTACAATCGGCGTTATGTCCTAAAGCATTATCAGTTATGTAAATGAAGAACAATTTCTATTTTCAAAAGCGTTACGAGTAAGTTTCTATTATAAGATGTCCTCGTGGTGTAATGGATAACACAGAAGATTCCGGTTCTTCCGCTGGGGGTTCGATTCCCTCCGAGGGCGCCATTTTACTGCTTCAACTATGATTTTAATAAGGTAGACCTTCCATGGATCTATTAGCTTAGCAGCCTGATAGAATCCAGAGGGAATGAAAAATACGGGATAAAATGCAATTACTGTACCAATTCATTTTATCCCAAATTCATTCTCTTTAAACTAATATTACCAATCTTTTCATATAAAATTTTTATGAGTTATGATCAAGTGTTTTAGTTTAAGGTTTGAAAACATAAAGAAAAAGAACAACCCGAAAAAGTGTAACTAAACTTTTCGGGTTGTTTTTTTGTGTGGAGAAGGAAAACCTAGCTTCGAAATTGGCTTCAGTTATATTCACTAATCCCCATATCCTCCATAACTCACATATCTATGTAACATTCTGTAATTTTATTAGAAAATTTTATGTTGTTTAAATATTGCGAAGTTTATATAATTGTAAATATATTTTCTGATTTTATGAATAATCTGAATTATAGAATTAGAAAGATAAATAGAGTACGGGGGGGAATTATCAGTGTTGAAAAAGAAAAAATTATTTTCATTAATTACACCCATTGCTGCGGCTTCCATTATTTTAGCTGCATGTGGAGCATCAGAAACAGGGACAAATGGTTCAGCAAGTGAGGATGGAGAAGGAACTACTACACTAAAAGTTGGGACAGATGCTGCCTATGCACCATTTGAATCCTTTGATGACAAAGGAAATATCGTTGGTATTGATGTGGATGTTGTGAATGCCATCGGTGAAGAATTGGGCGTTGAATTTGAAATCAACAATGTAGGTTGGGATCCTTTATTCCAACAATTGATCAACAGCGAAGTGGATTTAGGTATTTCTGCCATTACAATTACTGAAGAACGTCAGGAAACTTATGATTTCACAGAGCCTTATTACGAAGCTACACAATTAATCGTAACAAAGGAAGAATCTGATATTGAATCTCTACAAGATATAGCTGATAAAAAGATCGGTGTTCAAATGAATACTACAGGACATTTTGCAGCTCAAGACTTACAAGGGAAAACTAGTGCAAATATTAAACCTTACGAAACTACACCGGTTGCTATTCAAGAGCTTATCAACGGTACTGTTGATGCTGTAATCGGCGATAACGCAGTAATTATTGAATATATAAAAAATAATCCAGAATCGAAACTAAAATCTATTGAAGATGATAGCTTTGAAAAAGAATACTATGGACTAATGGTTAAAAAAGGGAATAAAGAAGTGCTGGATATTTTAAATGAAGGAATCCAAAAGCTGAAGGAAAGCGGAAAGTTAGCTGAAATTACAGGGCAAGAAATCGAATAATTAGATGGAGGGTTTCAGATGGACTTCTTAGATATGCGTTGGGATTTGATCTGGGACTACCGTGAGTTTTTTATCAATGGTATTTGGGTGACGATCGTATTAACAATTTGCGGTTATATTGGTGGAATCATTTTTGGGGTATTTCTCGGTTTAGGAAAGACATCAAAGAGAAAGTGGCTCTATTGGCCATGTAAGCTCTATGTTGATCTATTCCGTGGTACCCCAATGCTTGTTCAGATTTTAATCATCCATTTGGCATTAATACCCACGGTTTTCGGTCAATCATTTGGCTTTATGGTTTCGGGGATTACGGCCCTTATTTTAAATAGTGCGGCCTATAATGCGGAAATTATCCGTGCAGGGATTGAATCGATTGATAAGGGACAAATGGAGGCTGCACGTTCCCTTGGTCTAACACATGGGCAAGCGATGCGAAGAGTCATTTTGCCACAAGCAATTCGTCGAATGATTCCACCGTTAGGAAACGAATTTATCGCGTTATTGAAGGATTCTTCTTTAGTAACAGTTATTGCAGCAAATGATATTTTATATGCAGCAAAAATAGTCTCAGGTGCACATTTCCGTTTCTGGGAGCCATACTTAGTAGCTGCAGTTCTATACTTACTATTAACCTTTATTATTACGAAACTAGTAGCATTCATTGAAAGACGCTTTAGCATCGATTACAATCCGCGAAAAAAGCGAGAAGGGCGGGTTGATGTATGATTAAAGTAGAGAACCTACATAAATCCTTTGGGAAATTAGATGTTTTAAAAGGGATTAACTATGAAGTTCGTGAAAAAGAAGTAGTTTGCGTGATTGGTCCTTCGGGTTCTGGTAAGAGTACGTTTTTACGATGTATAAATTTACTAGAGGAAATTACAGATGGAGCGATCTATATCGAAGGTGTTCAAGTCAATGATTCTAAAACAGACATCAACTTAATACGCACTGAGGTTGGAATGGTGTTCCAGCAGTTTAATTTGTTTCCGCATATGACGGTCATTGAAAATATTACAATGGCTCCGATGTTTATTCGAAAGCTTTCAAAAAGTGAAGCAGAAAACTTAGCTTTAGAATTGTTGGATAAGGTAGGACTTCGGGAAAAGGCGTATAACTATCCACAGCAGCTTTCAGGTGGGCAGCAGCAACGTGTAGCAATTGCTCGTGCCCTTGCTATGAAGCCGAAAGTGATGCTATTTGACGAACCAACATCTGCATTAGATCCTGAAATGGTTAAAGAAGTGTTGGATGTTATGAAGCAATTAGCGCATGAGGGAATGACGATGGTAGTTGTAACTCATGAAATGGGATTTGCTCGCGAGGTAGCAGATCGAGTAGTGTTTATGGATGGTGGCTATATTGTAGAGCAAGGCCAACCAGAAAAACTTTTCGATGCTCCGCAAAACGAGCGAACGAAAGCATTTTTAGGGAAAATATTGTAAAATCGAAAAGGATCCATTTGATGCAAGATTACATCAAATGGATCCTTTTGTTTTTATCTAACTTAGTTAGGCATATCCTTAGCTTTTTCAGCTTGTCCATACATATTTAACATTGTTTGCATGTCAGCTGGTGAAAGCTGTGGTACTTGGTAGTAGCCTTTTTTGTTTTGGTAAAGAGATAACTCGTATGCCATTTCAATACAGTTTTGAATGGAGTCCTGTAAAACACGACGAACAACTGGGTTTGTCGATTCAAGTGCTGCAGTTGTTTTACCTGTAGCTCCCATTTTGTGAGCGTTCATCAAGAAACCTGAAATAATACCGTCATTAATTTCGTTAGCTGACGTCATTGGTTTTTTAGGCTGGCTCGGTGTTAAACCATAGTTTGTATCATTGCCCATTTGCATTTTGTAAGAGCGAGTAGGGTGACTTGGATCTTGTCCAGTTTTGAAGCATTCAGCCGTAATATTATACTCGTCTAGCATGAATGCATATTGTCTGTCCAAAATATTTAGAAGCTCTTGGTCCTGTACATGAGGACGGAAGAAGATAAATGTATTCATTCCACCGATTGCAGCACTTAGTACCTCATGAACGTCCATTACTTCATGTGCACCATGATTCATTGAAAGAGGCATATTTCCTTGAGTTGCTTGAGGTTCATTCATGAATTGATTGTCCATTGTAGTATTCCTCCCAGATTTTAGTGTACAAAAACGTACGAAATTAGTTTGTGTAGTTGTAAGTTGATTATTCGGTAGAATTTTGCGATTCTAAGGAGGAAGAATTTAGTCGGAGGAATTATTTATTATGAGGGTAAATTATTATTCAAGACCAGGCTGTTCATTATGTGAAGAGGGATTACTGACTTTAAAGCTTCTTCAAAGCGATTTTCCCTTTGAAATTGACGTCATAAATATAGAAGAAAATGAAGCTTTACATGAGAAATACATGTTAATGATTCCTGTTGTTGAAAAAAATGGGGCAATAATTCAGTATGGGAACCTTGACTACGTCACTCTTTATGAAGCATTCCAACCTTAGAATTGGGATGCTTTAAAAAAATAATCAAAATATTTGTAGAATATCGCGTAAAATTGTATACTCTAAGAGTAGAATATTTTTTTAAGTTAAGTGGGACAATAAATATATAATGGGACAAAATTGAACCCGCTGAAAGTTGTAGGTGTGTTTCTTGAATAATGAAAGTCAAAAGGAAGCTGTTCACTTGCTTGTGCCTGAGCTATCGTCAATCATCCAGCAACGTTATCGAATTCTACAAACAATTGCTGTAGCTGGTCCGATTGGTCGAAGGATGATTTTAGATACATTGAATATTTCAGAACGTACAGTTCGCAATGAAATAACGATTTTAAATGATCAACAACTAATTGAAACGTCACAAAAAGGTATGATTTGTACCAATAAAGGGTATGAAATACTTGAAGAACTAAAAGAAACCTTCCAGGAAGCTTCAGGACTTAGTTTAAAGGAAAAGAAGCTAGCCCAAATTTTAGATATTAAGAAGGTAATAATAGTTCCTGGTGATGTAAATATTGAAAGTAGTACTACACAGCTATTAGGTAAAGAAGCCAGCGAATACTTAACCGCTGTTGCTAAAAAAGACAACACAGTCGCAATTACAGGTGGCAGCACTGTCGCTGCATTAACAAGCTTTTTGTCTCCTACAAAATCGCTTAGTGCACTCACATTTATTGCAGCACGTGGAAGTCTGGGGAATGAAATGAACCTACAAGCAAACACGCTTGTATCACAATTTGCGTCAAAATGTGGTGCTGAGTTTCGTACCTTATACTTGCCAGAAAACCTAAGTGAAAATGCCTTCGCTACAATGGTTAAAGAGCCGATGGTAAAGGAAGTACTCGACTTCTATGACGATATTGATATTGTCATTCATGGCATAGGGTCAGCTAACGAAATGGCACATAGGAGAAACTCCAATGAAGCCATCATCAATATGTTAAATGAAAAAAATGCAGTAGGAGAAGCATTTGGTTATTATTTTGACGAAACAGGCGAAATAATATACCGAATCAATACCATTGGGATTCAGCTCGAGCAGGTCAAGCAAAGCCCGCACATAGTAGCTGTTGCTGGTGGATCACTTAAGGCAAAAGCAATTCAAGCCTATTTCAAGATTGATGGTACAAAGCAAACAGTCCTTATTACTGATGAAGGGGCAGCTAATGCCATTTTAGAAAAATAGATTAATGCTTAGAAAAAGTGAATTTATTTTATGGATAATTAATTTTCTTGTAGGCAAAACTGTAAGCGGCTTGAATGAAATTTTAAATAGAAAAATTTATTTATTTGGAGGAAATTGACATGGCAATTAAAATTGCAATTAACGGATTTGGACGTATTGGACGATTAGTTTTTCGTGAGGCAATTAAAAATAGTGAGTTTGAAGTGGTAGCAGTTAATGACTTATCAGATGCTCATCAGCTTGCGCATCTTTTAAAATATGATTCTGTTCATGGAGTTTATGATGCAGATGTACAATCAGAGGACGATGCATTTATCGTTGATGGTGTTAGAGTTCAAGTATTCTCTGAAAAAGACCCAGCAAAATTACCATGGGGCGAGCTTGATATTGATGTAGCGATTGAATCGACAGGTCGTTTCCGTTCAATGGAAGAGGTATCAAAGCATGTTGAGGCTGGTGCGAAAAAAGCGATTCTTTCAGCTCCTGCACAAGGTGAAATGCCGACTTATGTAATGGGTGTTAACCATACACAATACCAGGCATCAGAAAATGTGATTTCAAATGCGTCTTGTACAACAAACTGTTTATCACCAGTTGCTAAGGTTTTAGATGAGAAATTCGGTATTAAACGTGGGTTGATGACAACAATTCATTCATATACAAATGACCAACGTATTCTAGACTTCCCACATAGCGATCCAAGACGTGCCCGTGCTGGTGCTGTATCGATGATTCCTACAACTACAGGTGCTGCAGTTGCGGTTTCAAAAGTACTTCCTCAGTTAAAAGGGAAATTAGATGGCTTCTCTATGCGTGTTCCAACACCGAACGTATCATGTGTTGACCTTGTTGTAGAGCTAAACGCTTCTTCTGTTACTGTAGAAGATATCAATAGTGTATTAAAAGAAGCAGCAGCAGGAGAGCTTAAAGGCATTCTTGACTACAATGAATTACCTTTAGTTTCTATCGACTATAACGGAAACCCTCATTCATCAACTGTAGATGGTTTATCGACAATGGTATTAGATAATAATATGGTGAAGGTACTTGCTTGGTATGATAACGAAGTTGGCTATTCAAACCGTTTAATGGACTTAGCTTCTTACATTACAAATAAGCAATAATTAGACTGTAAATGAATGTGTCATACTGTTTCTCATTAAGTAACACAATGTGGTTATTTGTTATGACATATTTAGCTTTATGTAAGTAAAAAGTATAGCCTTTATAATGGGTAACCTTTATAATAATGGAGGGTAAAGGAAGCGATGGATAAAACTACCCATCGCTTTTTTTACGATATGGTATATATAAGATAGTAGTAAGAAGAGGAGACGCTTTTTCTTACTGCAAGCTAAAAATAGTATATAGTTAACAAAAAAGTGAAATAGTCACTATTTGAAGGAGGGTTTTCTTCAATGTTTTTAAAGAAGACGATGAATGATGTTGAAGTAAAAGGAAAGCGAGTATTTGTACGAGTGGATTTCAATGTACCGATGGAAAACGGTGAAATCACAGATGACACACGAATTCGTGCAGCGGTACCAACGATTAAACAACTGGTAGAGTCAGGAGCTAAGGTAATCTTAGCCTCACATTTAGGTCGTCCAAAAGGCGAAGTAAATGAAGAGATGCGCTTAACTCAAGTGGGTCAACATCTATCAAAGCTAATTGGTAAAGAAGTGAACAAATTAGACGAATCCATTGGTACAAATGTAGAAAATGCGGTTGCAGCTATGCAGGAAGGCGACATTGTCTTATTAGAAAATGTTCGATTCCATAAAGGTGAAGAGAAAAACGACGAAGAGTTATCGAAATCTTTCGCGAAATTAGCAGATCTTTATGTGAATGATGCATTTGGGGCAGCACATCGCGCACATGCTTCAACTGAAGGAATCGCAAAACATATCCCAGCAGTTTCGGGCTTATTAATAGAAAAGGAATTAGATGTATTAGGAAAAGCATTATCTAATCCTGAAAGACCATTTACGGCAATTATTGGTGGTGCAAAGGTTAAGGACAAAATCGGTGTAATCGATAACCTTTTAGACAAAGTAGATCACTTAATCATCGGTGGCGGCCTTTCATTTACATTCATCAAAGCTCAAGGACATGCAATTGGTAAGTCATTGCTTGAAGAAGATAAGATTGAGCTTGCACAAAGTTTTATCGAAAAAGCAAAGGAAAAAGGCGTACAGCTGCATATGCCAATTGATGCTGTAGTTGCAAACGAATTTTCAAAGGATGCTGAAACAAAGGTTGTTGCTATCGAAGAAATCCCTGAAGACTGGATGGGTCTAGATATTGGTCCAAAAACAGCCGAGCATTATGCTTCAATCATTAAAGACTCGAAGCTAATCATCTGGAATGGTCCAATGGGTGTATTTGAAATGGACAAATTCGCTAATGGTACGAAAACAGTAGCACAAGCTATGGCAGAAACGGATGGCTATACAATCATTGGTGGCGGAGATTCAGCAGCAGCTGTAGAGAAATTCGAGGTTGCAAGCCGTATGGATCACATCTCAACAGGTGGAGGAGCTTCACTTGAACTAATGGAGGGTAAAGAACTTCCAGGAATTGTAGCACTTAACGATAAATAAGGAGGCGTTTTTACATGCGTAAACCTATCATCGCTGGAAACTGGAAAATGTTTAAAACATTTGACGAGGCAATAGAATTTGCAGAAATCGTACGCGAAAAAGTCCCATCAGAAGAAAAAGTGGATGCAGTAATCTGTGCCCCTGCTTTATACCTACCAACTTTAGTAGATATTGCGTTGGAGACGGATTTAGCCATTGGAGCCCAAAATATGCACTATGAAAATGAAGGTGCCTTTACTGGAGAAATCAGCCCTTCACAGCTTGCTTCTATCAATGTGGACTATGTTATTTTAGGCCATTCTGAGCGTCGTGAATATTTCAATGAAACAGACGAAGCAGTAAATAAAAAAGTGAGAGCGGCACTGATCAACGGAATTGTTCCGATTATCTGCTGTGGCGAAACACTCGAAGAACGCGAAGCTGGTAAAACAGAGGAGAGGGTTGCGTCTCAAGTAACGGCTGCACTTGAAGGTTTTACACCAGAAGAAGTGAATCATATGGTCATTGCCTATGAGCCAATTTGGGCAATCGGCACTGGAAAAACTGCAACTGCAGATGATGCGAATGCCGTGTGCGGTAAAATTCGTGAGGTTGTTGAAGGACTTTACGGAAGCGAAACAGCTGAAAGTATTCGTATTCAATATGGCGGCAGTGTGAAGCCAGAAAACATTGAAGAATTACTTTCAAAAGACCATATTGATGGTGCCCTAGTAGGTGGAGCAAGCTTGAATATCGATTCTTATTTAGCATTATTAGATAAGGCTCAGTAATAAGTGGGCTTGTGAAGATTTGAGCTTCACGAGTCAAACTGGATTATAACTATTGGAGGCGAGGAACGGATGCCTAAACAACCGGTTGCATTAATAATTTTAGATGGCTTCGCCTTTCGTGATGAAACATTCGGAAACGCGGTAGCACAAAGTAAAAAGCCAAATTTCGATCGTTACTGGGCACAGTTTCCCCATTCTACATTAACTGCTAGTGGAGAAGCTGTAGGTCTTCCAGATGGTCAAATGGGGAACTCTGAGGTTGGACACTTAAACATTGGTGCTGGACGAATTGTGTATCAAAGCTTAACACGTATCCATAAATCGATTCGTGATGGCGAATTTTATAAAAATGAAAAGTTTTTAGCTGCTATAGAGCATGCCAAAGCCAATAACTCGAAGCTTCATTTAATGGGCTTATTATCAGACGGTGGCGTTCATAGTCATTATGAGCACCTATTTGCCTTACTGAAATTAGCAGAGGCCAATGGATTAGAAGAAGTGTATGTACATGGCTTTTTAGATGGAAGAGATGTAGGTCCGACAACAGCTCTTAAATATGTTGAGGAAACTCAAAAACAAATGAAGGAAATTGGTGTCGGGAAGTTTGCCTCCATCCATGGTCGCTATTATGCAATGGACCGCGACAAGCGCTGGGAACGTGTTCAGTTAACGTATAACGCCCTAGTTGACGGTATCGGGCACACAGCAGCATCTGCCAAAATCGGGGTTGAGTCTTCTTATGAAAGAGATGTAAAGGATGAATTTGTCATTCCTTTTGTCATTACTGAGGAAGGGAAGCCCGTTGCAACAGTTGATACAAATGATGCGGTAGTTTTCTTTAATTTCCGACCAGACCGTGCCATCCAGCTTTCAACAGTCTTTACAAATGATCGATTTATCGGCTTTAAGCTTTCTGAAAAGCATCCTACAAATTTAAAATTTGTATCGTTCACACATTATAGTGCAGATGTAAATGCAGAAGTGGCGTTTGAAAATGTTGATTTAGTTAATACTGTCGGTGAAATGATTTCAAGAGAGGGTCTAACGCAGCTTCGCATTGCCGAAACTGAAAAATATCCCCATGTAACCTTCTTTATGAGTGGTGGACGAGAAGAAACGTTCCCAGGTGAAGAACGGATTTTGATTGCGTCACCTAAGGTTGCTACATATGATTTAAAACCTGAGATGAGTGCTTATGAGCTAACAGATGCATTAGTTGCTGAAATCGAGGCCGATAAATTCGATGCCATTATTTTAAACTTTGCTAATCCAGATATGGTTGGTCATAGTGGTATGCTCGAACCAACCATTAAAGCGATTGAAGCGGTAGATGAATGCTTAGGAAGAGTCGTTGATGCACTTCTTGCTAAGGGTGGAGCAGCGATTATTACAGCTGACCACGGAAATTCAGATGAGGTCGTGACTGTAGAGGGAGAGCCGATGACTGCCCATACAACGAATCCAGTGCCTGTTATCGTGACTAAGACTGGTATTACGATAAGAGATGGTGGGATTTTAGCAGATCTAGCTCCAACTATGTTAAAATTACTAAATGTAAAACAACCACAGGAAATGACAGGTAAACCACTCTTTGACAAGTAAGGGAACCTGATTTTAAGCCATTGCGTTAAGTAAAATTAACATGGTGTTTAAAAGAGTTACTAACAAATTTCAAATATAAAGGAGATTTATTATGCCATTCATTACACAAGTTTACGCTCGCGAAGTATTAGATTCACGTGGAAATCCAACAGTTGAGGTAGAAGTATTTACTGAGTCAGGTGCATTTGGCCGTGCAATCGTACCATCTGGTGCATCAACTGGTGAATATGAAGCAGTAGAATTACGTGATGGCGACAAATCTCGCTATCTTGGTAAAGGTGTTTTAACAGCAGTAGAAAACGTAAACACAATTATTGCTGAAGAATTAGAGGGCAACTACTCAGTTTTAGACCAAGTTGTAATCGATAGAGCCTTAATCGAATTAGACGGTACGGAAAACAAAGGGAAATTAGGAGCTAACGCAATTCTTGGTGTTTCTTTAGCTGTTGCTCATGCAGCAGCAGACTACCTGGATATTCCTTTATACCAATACCTTGGTGGAGTTAACGCAAAACAATTACCTGTGCCAATGATGAACATCTTAAACGGTGGTGCTCACGCTGATAACAACGTGGACATTCAAGAATTCATGGTAATGCCTGTTGGAGCTGAGTCTTTCCGCCACGCTCTACGCATCGGTGCTGAAATCTTCCATAGCTTAAAAGCAGTATTAAAGGAAAAAGGCTACAACACTGCAGTAGGTGACGAAGGTGGTTTCGCTCCTAACTTAGGCTCAAACGAGGAAGCAATCACTGTAATTTTAGAAGCAATCGAAAAAGCTGGCTACAAACCAGGTGAAGAAGTGCAGCTTGCAATGGACGTTGCATCTTCTGAGCTATTCAACAAAGAAGATCGCAAATACCACTTAGATGGTGAAGGTGTTGTAAAAACTTCTGAAGAAATGGTTGCTTGGTATGAAGAGTTAACTTCAAAATACCCAATCATCTCAATTGAAGATGGATTAGACGAAAACGACTGGGATGGCCACAAATTACTAACTGAACGCATCGGTAACCGAGTTCAATTAGTAGGTGACGACCTATTCGTAACAAATACAAACAAGCTTTCTCAAGGTATCGAGCAAGGTGTAGGAAACTCAATCCTTATCAAAGTTAACCAAATCGGTACTTTAACAGAAACATTCGATGCCATCGAAATGGCAAAACGCGCGGGCTACACTGCTGTCATCTCTCACCGCTCTGGTGAATCAGAAGACGCAACAATCGCTGACATCGCAGTAGCAACAAACGCTGGTCAAATCAAAACAGGTGCCCCATCACGCACAGACCGCGTTGCAAAATACAACCAGCTTCTTCGCATCGAAGATCAACTAGCTCAAACTAGCCAGTATCTTGGGTTGAAAACTTTCTATAACTTACGTTAATCTGTAATTTTATGACCACCTGATTCTGTAATGGAATCGGGTGGTTTTTATGTTTGGGAAGAGTGTAAGTAGATGGGAAAGTTCGGCAGAAGGATGATGAAGCATTTTGGGAGTGGTATTGGCAAGAGAGGTACATCGTGAGGGGAGGAAATGCATGGTGCAGGAATAGTAGGCTTGAGATGCAGTTCATAAGCGGGATGAACTGCATGGTAGAGAGAAATTATGCTTGAGATGCACTTCATAAGTAGAATGAAGTGCATGGTGGAGCAAAATTAGGCTTGGGATGTAGTTCATAAGTGGGATGAAGTGCATGGTGGAGAGAAATTAGACTTGGGTTGCCCTTCATAAGCGGAATGAACGGCATTCCCGGAGCAAACTAAGCTCAAGATGCCCTTCATAAGCGAGATGAACTACACCCCGAAGCAAAACTAAGCCCCAAGCAGCTACACTACATAAACACATTCATCCACCTCAACGGCATCTAAATTCCCCCCAGTCCCCTATCAATATTCTGTCTTTAATTTCTGTATTGCTTTCTGAATAATCGAATATTAATATGGAAGGTAGGAGGGGATTGTAAATGTTTGGGATTGTAAATTATGAAGTGTTTTTAGTTGCAGCAATACTGCTGATTTTAACTCCCGGTACGGATACGATGTATATAATCAGTCGAAGTATTTCACAAGGTAGGATGGCAGGGATATATTCCGCGTTAGGCATTTCTGCTGGGGTAGTGGTACATACGCTACTGGCGGCATTTGGACTATCCGTCATTTTAATGCAATCTGCCCTTTTGTTTAATGTAGTCAAAATTGCTGGTGCGATCTATCTTGCATATTTAGGCATAAAGCTAATAGTTTCAAAGAATGAGAAAGAAAATGCGCAGGAAATGCCAATTCATAGTAATAAAAAAATATTCCTCCAAGGGATGTTAACAAATGTTATGAATCCAAAGGTGGCTTTGTTTTTCTTAGCCTTTCTTCCACAGTTTATTAATACGAATTCGGGGATTTCGAGCCCCACACCGTTTATTATTTTAGGCGTTACTTATACATTGGTTGGAGGAATTTGGTGCACCATCACGGCTTATTTCTCATCAATGGCTACCAACAAATTACGAAGCAGCACAAAAGCATCCATGATTTTAAACAAAGTAACAGGATTTGTTTTTATCGCAATGGGTATTAAAATTCTACAAACGAAGCCATCAGCTTAAGGTAAACTTCTAGTCATCTAACAAAATGCTTCTGGCTAGGATTAAAGGGGGGATTATCTTGCTGAAAGTGTATGGGATTATGATTTTGACAATGTTTTTGTGGGGAATTAATGTATCCCTTTTGAAGCTTCTTGTGTTTGATATGCCACCTCTTGTAATGCAGGGGACTCGGATTTTCCTTGCGGGTATCACTTTATTTTTAATATTGCTTGTAATGAAAAAGAAGATTATCTATAAAGAAATGCCATGGAAATTTGTTTTCCTTGCAACTTTGTTGGGGGTTGTTGCTCATCACTCATTGCTCGCAACGGGCATAGCCCAAACAACTGCGGTGAAAACCTCATTAATTCTTGGGCTAGCTCCTTTAATTACTGCAATTATTGCCGTTGCTACTAGAGCAACCTCGCTAACAAAGCTTAGATTTACAGGGTTTATCATCGGCTTTTTGGGCATCGTTATAGCAGTAGTAGATGATATTGGTGCTGTAACGGCCTTTGTTTTAGGAGACGTCTATGTTCTAGCCTCAATTGTCGTTCAGGCGTTTAGCTTTTTTATCATCCGACGTATCACAGTTAGCATTCCGCCACTTGTACTAACAGCATATATGCTGACACTCGGGTCGACTGTTATGATTCTGTATAACCTTGTGATGAATCCATCATCATTTTTAGCTTTTAGCAACTTAGACATAAAGCTATGGAGTGTGTTCTTGTTCTCAGCAATGTTTGCAACGGCTATCGGACATAGCTTATTTAACTCGATGATTAAAAGACTCGGTACGGCTGAATCGGCTATCTTCACCAATTTAAGCACAATTTTTGCGTTAACAGGCTCGGTAGTTATTTTAAATGAGCATATGCATCTTTCTCAAATCTTGGGCTGTATGCTGATTATAATAGGTGTTTTAATTGGTACGGGAGGCTTGGAGGACTGGATTCGGAAAAGAAGGGAAATCCATACACCGCCAGTCAGTGAAGGTACAACTTAAACTAAAAATAAAAACTAGCTAGCGCCTCGAAAAGCGACATAGCTAGTTTTCTTATGCTTACTTAGCAAATTTCAGCATTTCTTCCGAGATGAAGAATTTGTCTCCGTTATAGAAGGATACCGTATTGAAATCGCGAGTGAATTTCACTTTTGAATTACCAACTTGGATTGTAGCGGTATTGCGGTTTTCAGGGATAATGATTGTACGATTCTTTTTCGTTGCAACAAGCTCAGGGTTGTTCTCGTTTGTAGTATCGATTTTCACTGTATAACCTTGTTTTTCAAGCTCTGCTTGTGCATCTACAAAGAGATCCTTCGATAGATCTTCTAACTGGAAGCCCATTGCACCCGCCATCGTATGAGCGATATCTGTATTATCGATTAAACCAGTTGGATGAGCTGGTCCATAAGAATATAGGAAAACATCATCACCAGTGTGTCCACCAGTTGTAAAGCCGATATTAGCACGTGCTGATAAAAGCTGAACAAGTGTTGCTCCTAAATTTTTACTAGACTGTAATGCTTTTAGTTCGTTAGCTGACAGATTTTTTAGTCCATAGCTTTCTGCAACCTCTGTTAGGTTAGACTTTTCTTTGTTTAATAAGCTTAAAGCACCTTCAACAGTCATTGTTGCTTCTTTTAATGGATCGATATATGCAGATACTGGTGTTTTATCGTAAGTTGAATTTGTATTTGTATTTCCGATTGTAATACCACTATTGCCGTGATCTGTTACAGCGATTACTAGAGTTTCCTCGTCTTTTTCAGCGAATTTAAGAGCTTCTGCTACTGCATCGTCAAATGCCAGGAAGTCCGTTACCATACCGATTGGGTCGTTTGAGTGGGCTGCCCAGTCAATTTTACTTCCTTCCACCATTAAGAAGAAGCCGTCTTTGTCTTTGCTTAATGTATCGATTGCTTTTTTCGTCATTTCTGCAATTGTAGGCTCTTCAGGCTTTGTTTTCTCACGATCTAAATCATAAGCCATTGAACTTGGTGCAAAGCTACCCCAAATTTTCTTAGACTTCGATTTTAATAATTCGTCACGAGTTGTAACGAAATCATAATTTTTATCTTCGATCACTTCTAAAAGGTTGTCCCCGTCTTTACGTGTCTTGTTTAAAGAATCTGACCCACCACCAAGAACTACATCCATATTTTGATAGACCTGCTGCTCGGCAATATCGTCGTAATTCGAACGACTTGTAGCATGTGAGGAGAATCCAGCTGGTGTAGCATGTTGAATTTCAGAGGTAGAAACAATACCAGTAGCTCGTCCAGTACGTTTTGCTCCCTCTAAAACATTGGCAACTGGTTTATATGCATCTTCCTTTGCCACTGGCTTCACACCAGGTGTTGTAACAAGGGAAGGTAACACCCCAACATACCCACTATTCGATTTGTTTCCTGTAGCAAGTGCAGTTGCAGCAGGGGCAGAGTCTGTAACTGCAGATTCAGCTGAATACGTGCGAACAGCTCCAGTTAAAATATTATCTAAAGCTAAACTTTCACCCTTATACCAACGAGCGATCGTACTAACGTTATCACTACTTCCGTCCATCACTAGCATGATGACATTTTTGGCTTCCTCTGTTTTCTTATCTTTTCCTTTTGCTTGTGCGTTTACTGTAGCAAAACTGATAGATGATAGAGCAAGTGTTCCAACTAAGGCTGCTGATAGCCATTTTTTCTTTAAACCTGGCATGACCAATCCTCCTAATAGAATATTAATTTCAATTCTTATTCTAGTAGAGAGTTATTTAGATAGAGTTTAGGGTGTGTAAATTATTGTTAAGTAATGTAAATTGTGAGAATTATTCTAGAATAATAGTAATCTCTCATAAAAAAGGATTGCCGTGAGAATGTAATCACACTTCTCGGCAATCCTTTTAATTTAAGCTTCTACAACCTCTGGAATATCTGTTTGATTGTTATCCTTGTTTTTACGAGATGCTCTTGAGCTCCAGTATGTTGCAATGATTGGTCCTGAGATGTTGTGCCAGAAGCTAAAGATTGCACTCGGCACGGCTGATACTGGGTCGAAGTGGGCCATAGCAAGATTAGCTCCTAGACCGGAGTTCTGCATGCCCACCTCAATGGAAACAGCTTTTTTATCTGCATACTCAAGCTTGAATAATTTTCCGATTAAGTAACCAAATAAATAACCTAAACCATTGTGTAAAATTACGATAGCAAAGATGACTAAGCCAGTTTCTAAAATTCTGTCACGGCTACCACTTACAACAGCAGCAACGATTAATACGATGGCAATAACAGAAACTGTCGGTAAGATAGCCACACTTTTTTCAACAAGTGGTTTAAAGATTAGCTGCGCTAAAATCCCTAATACGATAGGAACTAAAACTACTTTCACTACAGACAAGAACATTGCTGAAAATGAAACAGGTAACCATTCGCTCGCAAGTAAATAAATTAAAGCAGGCGTCATAATCGGTGCTAGTAGAGTTGTAACAGAAGTAATCGTTACAGATAAGGCCGTATTTCCTTTGGCTAAGTAGGTCATCACGTTTGAAGAAGTTCCTCCTGGACAGCAGCCTACTAAGATAACCCCTACAGCGATTTCAGGCGGCAATGCAAAAAGCTTAGCTAATCCAAAGGCAAGTAGTGGCATCACAACAAATTGTGAAACAACACCAATAGCCACGCCTTTGGGATGCTGAAGAATCAATTTGAAGTCAGTGAGCTTGATCGTCATCCCCATACCGAACATAACGATTCCTAACAGTGGTGTAATATAATTCCCTAACCATGTGAAGTTTTCGGGTAGCCAAATGGCAAAGCCAGCTGCAACTAAAACCCATAGAGCAAAAGTATCTCCGGCAAATTTCCCGACTTTTTGTAAAGTATTCATTCTTATGTAACCCCTTTTCGATTGTTTGGTTATCATTCTATGACAATAGTGTCAGAATTACAATAAAATTCTGAAAAGTTAGTTTAATTTGGCGTGAGAGAGAAAAACTACTATATAACTTAGAAATAAAGTGAATCTATTAAAAAGTATAAGTAGGTAAATTTTAGTAGATTAAGTCTGGAGGTCAGTTATTTTTAATATGCTATATCGGAAATTATTCGGAAATAAAGTTTACATGGTAGAGATAGCTAATAGAAGTAGATAGAGCTTTGTCAATCAATTTGGCGTTAGAATATTGTATTTTCTTACTATTTTTGCTATACTGTAACTTGTTGGCTTATAAAAAGTTTTAAAATTTTTTATAGGTATATGTGCAACGAAGGCTTATCACCTAAAAAGCTTGGCGATAAGTCAAGTTTTTCAATGAAGTTTCTATTTTCAGGAGGTGGAGTTATGCATACTTTGTTATTAACATTACTAGTTATCGTAAGCCTTGGTTTGATCGTAATCGTCTTATTACAATCAGGTAAAAGTGCAGGATTATCAGGCGCCATCTCAGGTGGAGCTGAACAGCTATTCGGTAAACAAAAGGCAAGAGGAATGGATTTAGTTTTACATAGAATAACAATCGTTCTTGCAGTTTTATTCTTTATCTTAACTTTAGCAATCGTAAAATTATAACGGATAGATTGATTCCATAAGAATACAACGCCTAACCGAGCATGGTTAGGCGTTTTATATTACCTTGGAAAATTGCCAAACTTATGTAGTTGAGGGTATTTTTGTAAGTTTGTAGGGAGTCGCACGTAAGTGGTTCGAAGTCGCACGTAATATGGGAAAACTCGCAAGTAAATAATAAAAAGTCGCAAGTAAACAGGTGTCCGCAAGTATTTCAGTAAAAGTCGCAAGTAAGTAGTCGAAACTCGCAAGTAAACAAGCCAAAGTCGCAAGTAAAACGGGTGTCCGCAAGTATTTCAGTAAAAGTCGCAAGTAAGTAGTCGAAACTCGCAAGTAAACAAACTAAAGTTGCAAGTAAGTAAACAAGCCAAAGTCGCAAGTAAAACGGGTACTCGCAAGTATCTCAGCAATACTCGCAACTAAACAATCAACTCGCTTAACTAATACAAACAGCTCAACCTCCACATACTACCCAAATAAAATTTATAAGCTCACATACAGCAAGAAGTATGTGTTTTAATTTATAATAATAAGAGAAAATATTGTATACATAAGAAAATTTTGGAGGGCGACTACATGCGTAATGCGGAAATTAAACCATTTTTCTTTCAAGCAGGGAAACGGGCTGTCCTACTCTTGCATGGGTTCACGGGTAGCTCTTCAGATGTGAGAATGCTTGGCCGCTTTTTAGAAAAGCAGGGATACACATCTCACGCACCTCATTACAAGGGGCATGGAGTTCCACCTGAACAGCTCATCGAAACGTCTCCGGATGAATGGTGGGAGGATGTTGTTAAGGGCTACAACACCTTAAAAGAAGCGGGTTACGATGAAATCGCGGTAGTTGGCTTGTCATTGGGCGGTGTCTTTTCATTAAAGTTAAGTTTAATGGAGCCGGTAAAGGGAATCGTAACGATGTGTTCTCCGATGACGATGAAGACAACTGATTTAATGTTCAAGGGAGTACTTAAGTATGCAAAGGATTTCAAGCGTTTTGAAGGAAAAACAGAGACTGAAATCGAACAAGAAGTTGAGGCTATCAAATCTAAAGGAATGCCGTCATTAGCACAGCTACAGAGCCTTGTGACAGACGTTCGAAAAGAGCTGGATATGGTATATGCGCCGATTCTTGTCATACAATCTAAAAATGATGCGATTATTGACCCTCATTCTGCTCATATTATTTATGAAGAAGTGGAATCCTTAAAGAAGGATATAAAATGGTTCGAGCATTCTGGGCATGTCATTACGCTTGATAAGGAAAAACAATTATTACATGAAACGGTTTATGACTTTCTACAATCGCTGGATTGGGAAAATGAATAACCGATTGGAAGTACATTTAGTATTGCAAAAAGGAGGGAAAATATATGACACAAAAAAATGATTTACAGCTGCGTATATTAGATTTAATGAAACAAGACGACTATAAACCACTTAAGGTGGATGAAATAGAAGAATTGCTCGGGTTAGAAGACGCAGAGGAATTCAGGGAGCTCATCAAAACGCTTGTGCGTATGGAGGACGAAGGATCAGTCGTACGTTCTCGTGCAAATCGTTATGGACTTCCGGAACGCATGAACCTGCTAAAAGGGAAATTTATCGGCCATGCCAAAGGGTTTGGATTCGTGACACCTGAAGAACCGGGAATGGATGATATTTTTATTCCGCCTCATGAGGTGAACGGTGCATTAAATGGTGACATCGTTCTAATTCGTGTATTAAAAGAAACATCAGGTGATCGACGAGAAGGTACTGTATCAAAGGTTATTGAACGTAGTCAAACGACTTTTGTCGGTACATATCAGGCTAACAGAAGCTTTGGATTTGTTGTAACGGATGATAAGAAGCTAAATATGGATATTTTCGTTACAAAGGAAGACTCTCTTGGTGCAGTAGATGGTCATAAGGTAGTTGTAGAAGTAACGAATTGGCCTGATGAAATCAAATCTGCTACTGGGATGATTACAAAAATTCTTGGGCACAAAAACGATCCAGGTGTCGATATTTTATCGATCATCTATAAGCACGGTATTCCACCTGAGTTCCCGCAACAGGTAGTTGATGCTGCTGGGGAAGTGCCAGACGAGATTAAGCCAGCTGACTTAGTTGGTCGCCGTGATTTACGTGACCAAATGATCGTAACAATTGATGGCGCCGATGCAAAAGACTTGGATGACGCCGTTACGGTTACGAAAAATGAAGATGGCACTTACAAACTAGGTGTTCATATTGCCGATGTTAGCTACTATGTTACAGAGGGCTCGATTATCGATGAGGAAGCGTATGATCGCGCGACAAGTGTGTATTTAACAGATCGCGTAATCCCAATGATTCCACATCGCTTATCGAATGGGATTTGTTCGTTAAACCCACAAGTTGACCGTTTAACACTATCCTGTGAAATGGTAATTGACCAAAACGGACGAGTAGTGGAGCACGAAATCTTCCAGAGTGTTATTAAAACAGTGGAACGTATGACGTATACGGATGTTTATAAAATCCTGGAAGAGGAAGACGAGGAACTAATCCAGCGCTACGAAAAGCTTGTGCCAATGTTTAAGGATATGGAAGAATTAGCTGAAATCCTACGATCAAAGCGTATGGAACGCGGTGCTATTGACTTCGACTTCAAGGAATCAAAAGTATTAGTAGATGAAGATGGCTGGCCACAGGATATCATTCTTCGTGAGCGTACAGTAGCCGAACGTCTAATTGAAGAGTTCATGCTAGCTGCCAACGAAACAGTGGCAGAGCATTTCCACTGGATGAACGTACCATTTATCTATCGTATCCATGAAGACCCAAAACCAGAAAAGCTACAACGCTTCTTCGAGTTTGTTACAAACTTCGGCTTAGTGGTCAAGGGTTCAGGAAATTCAGTACATCCAAAAGCGTTACAGGAAATCATAAAAGCAATTGAAGGAATGCCAGAAGAGCCAGTAATTTCAACGATGTTGCTTCGTTCAATGCAACAGGCGAAGTATTACGCTGAATCAATTGGTCACTTTGGTTTATCAACGGATTACTATACGCACTTTACATCGCCAATCCGTCGTTACCCAGACTT
The DNA here is from genome assembly GCF_003217295.1 of Ureibacillus chungkukjangi. Classification (GTDB taxonomy): domain Bacteria; phylum Bacillota; class Bacilli; order Bacillales_A; family Planococcaceae; genus Ureibacillus; species Ureibacillus chungkukjangi. The sequence goes on along the minus strand of NZ_QJTJ01000013.1, from coordinate 7,979 downwards.
AATCGTTCACCGATTAATTCGTACGTATTTAATAGAAGGAGATGTGTCCAAGGAAACAACCTTCAAATGGGCACAGCGAATGGATGAAATTGCCGACCATACGTCAGAGCGTGAACGCCGTGCAGTAGATGCTGAGCGTGATACAGACGCATTGAAGAAAGCGCAATACATGTCCGATAAAATCGGCGAAGAATTCGAAGGTATGGTATCTTCGGTTACTAACTTCGGTATCTTTGTGGAATTGCCAAATACAATTGAAGGACTTGTTCACATCAGCAATATGACAGACGATTACTATCGTTTTGATGATCGTCAAATGATTATGGTGGGTGAGCACACTGGTCGTATCTTCCGTATTGGTGATGAGGTGAAGGTTCGCGTCGCAAATGTTACAATAGAGGAGTCCTCTGTTGACTTTGAAGTTGTCGATATGGTGAAATCATATGGTGGCAGAACACGCAAAAGCGCACCTAAGGTTATTCATGCAGGCTCAGGTAGAAGAGCTGAAGGCGAAGGCCGTGAAGGTGGTCGTGGTGGACGTCGCCGTGTAGAAGGCGATGAAAAAGGTGGCAACGGTCGTACTCGCCGAGGCGAATCTAAGGGACCAGGTGGTAGATCATCAGGTGGGTCAGGTGGTTCTGGTTCTGGCGGATCAGGCACAGGCGGTCGCAAAGTAAAACAAAAGCAAAAGTTTTACGAGGGCGTAGCAAAAAAAGGTAAAAAGAAAAAAACGAAAAAACGATAATGCAAATAGCCCAAGTGTGATTACAGCTCGCACTTGGGGTATTGTTTTGTATCGAGTGATAGGAAACTATGAAACTTTTTTTATCCTCTTTATAAATTGAATAAATGTCTAGCTACACCGCCCAGTCCCTCGAGGTCGCTTCATTCCCTCGGTCGAAAGCAAGCTTTCGATTCGGGACTTCCAAGCAGCTTGGGGCTCAACACGATGTGAGTCATGTCGACGATGCCACAGGACGTGGCGTTTTCGTCGACTCGGGGCTTAACAGGGCGGTTTCGCTTTTCTAATTAAGATTGTGAGGTGTCGCTCGTGGCAAAGGGAGCAGGAAAAGTATTAGCACAAAACAAAAAGGCAAACCATGACTACTTCATCGAAGAAACTATTGAAGCTGGAATGGTCCTACAAGGTACAGAGATCAAAGCAATTCGAGCAGGGAAAGTTCAGCTAAAGGACTCCTTCGTTCAAATCCGTAACAACCAAGCATGGATTTCCAACATGCACATCAGCCCATACGAACAAGGAAACCGTTTCAACCATGACCCATTACGTGTCCGCAAGCTGCTTCTACACAAAAAGCAAATCAGCGAGCTACTAGGCCGTACAAAACAAGAAGGCTACACAATCGTCCCTCTTAAAATGTACATCAAGGACGGCTACGCGAAATTGTTAATCGGTGTAGGTAAAGGTAAGAAGAATTACGATAAACGTGATGATCTGAAGAAGAAGGAAGCTAAAAGAGAAATGGAACGAGTGTTTAAAGCTAAAAACCAATTCTAATAAAAACCTTATTCAGAAGAAGTCTACCTTTGTTTTCTGCGAAGCGAGCCTGTGAGCGGAAGCAAAACGTGAAATGGAACGAGTGTTTAAAGCGAAAAACCAATATTAATGTTTTACGAAGATAATTCCGGGTATATGAATAGTGTAATTCTTTGGTTGGTTAATCTTAGAAAGATAGGTAGAATCAGATGTGTTGCTGATTTTCCGAATTTGTTTTATACTAGGTATACAGTTGCCAGTAGCTAAAGGCTAAAGCTTCACCGCCTTTTATGCCGTATGTGTTTTAAACACATCTCTCTTATATAGGGGGACGTTACGGATTCGACAGGGATGGTTCAAGCTTGAGCTGCGCGTCGGAGGTCTCGGCTCCGTCATCAACGGAAGTTATATAATAACTGGCAAACAACAAAATTTAGCTTTCGCAGCGTAAGCTCGTAAGCGCTCTGCCTATCCATCGCCCATGTGGATAACGTAGGGCCCAACTTTAGTGGGATACGGTTGGTGGTGCCGCTTGAGTCACCAACAAGAGATTTCCAAGCTAGCGTGCAGGACGCCTGTTTGTCGGCATATTGCCACGCGAATCGTAAATAGGCAGACTACACGCGTAGACGCTTAAGTATTGGAGTTTCTGGACGCGGGTTCGACTCCCGCCGTCTCCATACAGTGAAATGTACTGAGTTTCATGGAGTGTCACAAATGTTGATTTATCAACGTTTGTGGCACTTTTTTAATGCCTTTGAGTTGTCCTGAATTGGACTGAAACCTTATTAAAAACCTTATTAACCTTTGTTAATCCTTTGTTAGAAAATTAATCATGATTGGATTCATGAATAAAGTTAGTAAATTTATCGATTGTTTCTGCCTTTGCTTTTTTTGTAACGTGAGCATATACATCTAAGGTTGTTTTCACATCTTTATGTCCAAGTCTGAATTGCACTTCTTTAATTGTTGCACCAGCTTCAAATAGGAGAGAACAGTGAGTATGACGTAATCCATGAGCGGTAATATAATCAAGATTATACTTTTGAAGAAAAGATGAAAGCCATTGGACTGTTTTATTTGGATCTTGTATTACATTTAGTTCATTTGAAAATACTAGCTGTTTTTTATTGTTTGTACTGGATCCTTTAGCTTTATAAATTTCCACTTGTTTACTCTTCCATTGTTTAAAAAGGCTCTTCGTTTTTTCATCAACTTTAATTGTTCGAGATTCACCATTTTTCGTTGGCCCCAGATATAGCCCTGATTCCCCACGTTTTACAGCTTTAGTAATTCGAATTTCTTCCGACTCAAAATCAATGTCTTTCCACTGAAGTGCAAAAGCTTCACTTTTACGCATTCCTGTAAAAGCAAGAAGATGAAATAGGGTAGTTCGTTTTAAATTGTTATCTTGCTCTAGGCAATGTAGGAATTGAATCAATTGCTCACGTGAATAGAAGTTTTCAAACTCTTCATCTTCATCCTCTAAACTGATTTTTGATTTGATAATAGGCATTTCTACAAGATCAAAGGGATTTTTATCAATTAAACCATGTTTGATTGCGTATTTCATTACTAACGCAGCGTAATTTTTAACCATACGGAAACGCTGAAGTTTTTTTGCCCATTGATTCACATGCTTTTGGCAAATTGCTGCATCAATTTTAGCGATCTTATAGTCACCAAACATCGGTAAAATATGATTTTTGAAAATCCGCTTCGTTTTTAACAATGTACTGTCTTCAACTGTATTTTCGTAATGTTCCATCCATAATTCATAAATGTCACGATATATTTCAACTGCCTGTTTCCGAAAACTACCATTACGAATTTCTTGTTGAATTTGAAGAAGAGCTTCTTTAGCTTCTTTTTTAGTTTTAAATCCACTTCGTGTAGTCGTTTGTTCTTTACCAGTTAACGGATCAACACCTACATATACGTGAAATTTGTATCTTGTTTCTTTGTTTTTTAGTTGGTAACTTTTAATATTGGTCATATATTCCTCCAGTCTATTGCTTACGGAGACGAAGAGGTATAGTAATATTTACTACAATTAAAGTGTATGTGATGAAATTAGCTTTGGCAAACAAAAGAGTAAGCAAAAAAATAACCGCTAGGGAGTAATTTTATACTCCGTAGCGGTTTAAATACTCGTCAAATCTATTAAAAATTACGATAGTACATCTTGAATCAGTTGATGCCATGCTCTTTATAATAGGTTAGTAAAGAGTTGAGAGTGTCCCATTTAATTTTATCTGTCACATGTAAGTAGTGTTCGGTTGTAGTGTTTTTGGTTAACAAATGTCCGAGTCGGTTTTGAATTCCAACAAAATCTGCATGAGCTTCACCTAAATGTGTTGCATGTGTATGTCGTAAACCATGCACAGTAATATACTTTAATTTCAGTGCCTCGAGAACCTCTGTAAGTTGCTCGTTTGGATAATATGACTTTAAGTAGCTATTAACAGAGTTATTAAAAATTAATTGTTCAGTTGGCTTATTAATTCGAATTCCAAGCTGAGTTAATCGTAAATTTTGTTCTTGTTGCCACTGTTTTAGAATATTTAGAGTGATATCGTCAAGAAAAATGGTGCGGCTATGTTTTGATTTAGTAGGACCAACATTATTTCTATTATTATACTTGGAATAAGAATAAGCCTCATAAATATTTAGTGTCTTCATTTTAAAATCAACATCTCCCCATTTTAATACTAATAGTTCGCCTTTACGGATTCCTGTAAAAATGAGTAGGCGCAGTAAAGCATGTACTTTTAAATCTAATAATGGTAAATGGGTAGTTAATAGTTTTAAGTTTTCGATATTTAGATAATTCTCATTAATTACATGTATTGATTCTTTCGGAATTTTGATAATATTAAATGGATTTGAGTTAATGTATTTCTTACGTATAGCTCTATCCAAAACATCAGATGCATAGCTAATGATATGATGAAAATACTTTAATTTACTTGAAAGTTTGGAGACGAATTCTTCACAATGATCAGCAGTAATTTTAGAAACTTTCATATGACCAAAAAATGGTAGGATATAATTGTTAAAATAACCTTCCGTTTTAGAATACGTACTCATCACAATTCCAGAATTTTTATAAAGCACATCCCACTCTTCATAAACCTCCGAAAATGTTTTACGCATGTTTTCTGGTTTTTTTCCGTTGTTAAATTCATACTTTAGTCTATCAATCGCTACCTGAGCTGCTTTTTGTGAGGGAAATTTGCTACGAGTTACAGTTGCATCTTTTCCGGTAAATGGATCAACGCCTAAGTAGACAGTGAAACGATAATATTTAGAGCCATTTTTTAATTTATATTCTTTAATTGCTGGATGATATTTTGATTTATTTGTCATACTTATTTACCTCCGATTTTTTTGTTAAATACTATGTTTATACATAAAGTTATCTAATGCAGTCTTAGAAACTCTACGAATTCGTCCGATTTCTACAATCTCTAAACCCATTATTTGAAAAGTTCTTAAAGTTTTATATGAGACATTTAAATAGGCTGCAGCTGTCTTTAAATCCATCCATTCACCAATAAAATTGTTTGGTTCTACTTTTTCTTGTAGTGTGTTTTTAGTTAGCATAAATCTTGCTCCTTTCAGTTCGTGGAAATTTTTAGTGCTTGCAAGCTAGAGACATAATAGCGAGTGATTTCAAATATTCGAATAGGTATTTCAAAAAGTAATATATTTTGTGAATTAACCACTAGCTCAATCATGTGAAAATATAATAGCGAGCGATTTTAGATATTCGAATAGGTTTTTTAAAAAAAATATATTTTTTTGTGAATTAATCACTAGCTCATTCAGGTGAAAATATAATAGCGGGTGTTACTGAATATTCGAATAGGCTTTTTAAAGAAAATAAAATAATATTGGAAAGAATTAAATTACGTTCATAACTAAGTGTGCGAGGATCTACAAAATAATTAAGTGGTTGATATTTTTAATTTTGATAAGTAAATGCATATAAAAAAGCAGAGGGAAAATTCCCACTGCTTTTAGGCTGTCATCTAATAGATTCCAATATTGAATATCTTAAAAAATCATAAAAACTATAATAATCTAATTCACGTATCTCAGTGACTATATAATAAAGTAAATGTTTATTATGGTTTTTATCTAGTTCTTCGTCTAGATACAAGACATCTATTAATTCAAATGTTATTGGTTTCCAAACAGCATAAGTATATCTAGAATCATAAGCCGAATACAATTCTTTTTTCCCTTTTTCAATTTCTCCCTCGTTTTCTAGAAAGATTATATGGCTAACATTAGATTCTGCATCAAAAATTTCTGTTATATGTGCTAATGTACACTTACCCGTAAAGCCAAGCCCTCAGAATGAGTATAACCCTTCTTTTTTCCGTCGAATTTCCACTACAACAACTTCGGCATCTTCATAGTAGTACGCATCTTATTCATAATAATTTTCATTTTTCCACTTATTAATTAAAAACTGCATTGCCAGTACTTTAAGTTCTTCTTCCTTAGATACAACAAACATCCCTTGAATATTTTCTTCATTCACTTCCAACATTTCTTCATATAGCGCTTTGTATTGTGCGATTGTTAAATTCATTTTCCTGAGTTCAATCCTTTCGAATTTTAAATATTATAATAGAAGGATTTTTTAATTCGAAGGGGAGAATAGGAATAAATACTAATGATAATTCAGGATGTGTAGGAGGAAATGCGCTTAACATAAAGAAAAAACACAATTCTTGCTGCGGAGTCGTTCGCGATTGTAGATGTTTACTATTTTTTATTAGTAAGATCATTTTCATAAATAGTTAGTAAATAGTTATCTTAATTCTGCTTCGCTAACTTTCTTATAAGATTTATGTGCGGGTATACATTAGGTAAAACAATAATTTCATCTAGTCATCTAGAAATCCAGTTGAGCCAACTTTTCTTTGTTTCCATCGTACATTACTTCATTTAGGCTTAAAACAATTTTATTGTTATCAAGTCAATTAATTTCATATACATATATTAATAACTAGTTGGGAGTGATTAATATTAGTGAGATTGGTTGTTTAGTGTGTGGGGGAGTACATTTTCGTAAAGGATATTACGAAATAGATGTAAATATTGATATTTATCCAACCGCCTATAATGATGTTAAGGTTAGAACAAGAGGTTATGACGATGTACATATAGATGTTGACGTTGATGTAAATACCTCAATTGATAATGAAATAGTAGAAAAAGGGGATATTTCCTTTAGATTAATATCTGAAGAAAATAAAGAGTTTAGTCGTTATGATAAATCCGTTGATACCTATAAATATATTTGTGAAGATTGTGGATTCATCATGAGCTTTATTAAAGAAAAGAACGTAGAAAGTATATCGGAAGAAAAGAAACGTAAACAAAAAGAAAACACCTATGATTGGACGAATTTTGGAAAATAAGGAATAGCACATAATCCTAATAACAGTGTAAACGAACAAATTATTAGAGCGTGTTATAATCAATACACGCTCTAAATATATTTATAAATAATTCTTATATTAAATTTTTCTAATTTATGTTTTATTTCCTTCATTTTAGCGACGGATAGTTGAAGAACATCAATTTGATTGAACTTTTTTTCAATAAAACGATAAACTCAAATATCCCAATTCATTGAGTAAAGTAACTATAGTCACATTTGTTCCATAAGGAGCTTGCTCAATTTTGCTATAATCTAAGAAGCCAGTTCAAAAATGCGCTTTTGTGTTTCAAGACAACGCTGCAGATTTATAATTGGATTCACAGATTGCGAAGGTGTTTCTTTCTCTAAACTGGTTAGTTCAATCGCATTATCTGCGGCAAGTTTTTTTGTATAATCAAACATTCGATTTAAAAGCACATCCAAATCCTCCATCGAAAGTGCAATATTGATTTTTTCAAAATTAGGTTGCATTTTCAGTTCATCCAAATGTTCCATCACATCTGAAATTATCTCCATTGTAAGCGATCCATTGCGCACAGCATTTAGGTAAACCTGTAGAGCATCTCTAAATTTCACAACAACATCTGGTTCTTGTTTTTTCTTTGATTTATAACTTTTTACACCTGCCATACCTAACTTACCAACCTTAAAAAGTGTATCCCTATACTTCCAGCCATAATATAAAGTAGCCTCCAACTTGCTGACAGGTCTAAGAAGTGTTACAATTTGCCCTTTGTTATTACGAACCTCACCACCAAATATTTTATTTTCTCCCGTGGAAATCTTCGTCATATTTTCATCAGGTATGTAAAAGAATTCTTGGAAAATTGCCATTCTAACAACTCCTTTTATCTATCTCGCCAACACACCTTACTACCCCAAAATTCATATCCTTGTTTCTTGATTCTACATAGAACAATCTTATTGTTTAGTGCAAAATAGAAGTACAGAGTTTTGAAAAGGAAAAGTACATAACGTTGCAACTCAAGTTTCAACAAAAAAAGGCTTGCCAGCCTCACA
>NZ_QJTJ01000012.1 GCF_003217295.1 Ureibacillus chungkukjangi | reverse complement strand
TCGTTATAAGGAGTCAATTATTCAGAATTAAATTTCGTTGGCAAGTGGTTACATTTTTGATTGCCGTTTAATGCATTTTTTGCTTGCCAAATACATTTCAATTGGACATAATAAAAATATGAAGAGTAAATGTATTAATTGATAAGATTATTATAAATTTTTCCTTATGGAGTTCTTCAATGAAAAGACTAAAAAATAATTCCAAAGGCTTCACCCTTATTGAAGTCGTTGCTGCCATCATCATCATTACCATCATCCTGCTCAGTTTTTCGCAACTGTTTATTCAGACGAATCGGACGGCGGCTATGAATACGGAGAAGCTTGTGACGATTAATTTGGCGGATGCGATGCTAGAGCGTGTTCGTGCTAGGACTTATCCGCGGGCTACTGATATTCAGAGTTATTTTGTTGATACTACACAGACGAACAAGAAGCTAAAAAATCCCCCACTCGAGGTAGATTTGAATGGGAGAACTTATAGTGTTTCGTATGTTGCGAGCCAAAGTACGGCAAAATCTAAAAATGCCACTTTTTCAGAAAAGGATCTTAACCTCGTGAAGGTGGTTGTTACTGTCACAGCACCAAATGGGAAAACAAAAGGATCCTCAGAGGGGTATGTTTCGATTGAATAGAAAACGACTAAACGAAACTGGAATTACTTTAGTTGAATTATTAGCTGTTCTTACTTTAATGTCGTTTGTCTCTATTTTTACGATATCCTTAATAGTGAAAAGTACAGAAACGACAGATGCCATTCGAGTTGAAACGAGTCTTCGAGATGAGGCCGACATTATCGTGAGTAGCCTGATCAAATCCCTCTATACAACAAAGCAAGCACATATTATTCAAAATATTACAGATAATGATAATAGTTATTTAAATGTGTCTAGCTCCCCTGCCCTCTGTACGCGTGATACCACTGGCAATCTGATTTTGGATACTGCTTGCAGGAATAGCTTAAAGCCTATCGGATTCGTCACGAGTAATGGAAAGACAAGATTGCATTTAAGAAATGACATTTATGAGGTTTCCAACAATAATATCACCATATTGAAAAGCTCAAGAATTATTGGTGATCCGAATACTGCGACTTCATATCAAATCGTTTTAGTGCTTCAATATACAACGCGAAATACCTTAAAAGAAATTCAATTTGTCAATGAAGTCCAGCCCTTTTAACTGTTAGTCTAGGGAGTCGAATATCATGCACATCACGAAGTCCGAAAAAGGTTATGCCTTATTATTAGCACTAACCGTTCTCATTATATTATCGATTTTGGGGTTAAGTCTTATTACAATTACGAGCAATAGCATCGTTAAAAATGAAAATAGAGAAAATATTGTCCAAGCAAAGGATGTGTCCGATAAGGGCGTTGAATTTCTAACCGCTTCTATTCAAAAGGAATTGCAGACTTATATTAGTGCTGGGACTGTTGGAAAAGCTGATTTTCAAACAAAATTAAATCAAATCATTCAAAACTCTAGATATAGTTGCACTGCTGGTGGTGTAGAAATACCAAGCGAATCAGGTCAAACGAATGTATGTGTTGACGTGAACAATATCCAAAATGTCTACAATGAAAAAAACGAATTGCAGGAGCTAAAAAAAATCGTCCCCATCATTAGTACCGGTATAGTAAATGGAAAAAGAAATGTAACTACCTCCAGAGTAATGTTCGGGACAGATGCGATCCCTGATCAGCTCAGATATGCGATTTCTACCAATAATGGAGGGAATCTTTATTTACATGGCGGCGTAGAGGTTCAAGGGGATATAAAGTCAGATGGCAACCTGATATTATCCAGACAAGCCACATGGTTTTCCGGGACAACCGCTAGATGGGAAGACAGTGTAACGACACGAATTCGTCAGGCGGCAAATAGTGTAACACCGAAGTTAATATTGAATGATCAGAAAAATGTCTTTGTGTTAAACACCAACAATAAGCCTACCTACGATGAGCATGTGGCTGGCACAAGACTAACAAATACAGCGAACTATACACGTTTTAGTCCCACAGCTGCCAACGCTTCTGCATCGATATCAGCTCAATTTTTCAATAGTCCCCAGCTAAATGTGATTACGAAGGATTTATCTGACGATACCGTTGAAATAACCGGAACGATTTTAAACAAAGCAACGAGAGGCACAAACAAAAGATATACTTCTTTGAACATCACTACGTCCACTCACGAAACGAGGAGTTTTGCTAAAAACTACGAAACCCTTGTTGCTGGTGAGACGGATCAATGTGTGTCCTGGTTTGTTTTTTGGTGCACGAAATATGAAAAGACTTTAACGAAAAGCAGCCTTACTATTAACGGAGCATCGACTACCGGAAATCGAACGATTGATTTATCGGGAACGTATTATGTATATGGCGATTTGAACGTGACAAATACGAACCTTCGAACAGATGCATTAATTTATGTAGATGGGAATGTCACAATTCGTGAAAGTACTTTAAATGGGATAAGAGAAAATAGTACCCTTATTATTTTTGCAACCGGTGAAATTAATATTTCCAATATCTCCGTCGATAGGGACACCCCGAGTATCATAAAAGGCTTTTTCTACACAAAGTCCAACATGATTATGTACGGGGTTGGTTCACATATTCAATTACAGGGCGGCATTTCAGCGAATCGGCTCATACTTACTGCTGTACGGGGAAGCTCAAGGAGTAATACCTTTGAATCCGGTGCTGCGCAAGCTCTTCTGTACGACCATGACCGAAATCCAATCACGCCAAATGTGCCTCAACGAAATTCACGTTTAACGGTAATTTATGATCAAAATCTAATCTCGGAGTATACCGACTTTATGAGGGATAAAGAAGAGGAATTCATCACAGAAATTAATGCACCGGAGATTATTGAACGGTCACATTAATAGCGATGATAGCTAAATTTTGCATTAAATTGTAACAAATCTTTCTCAGAAAAATTGTCAATTCATGTAACTCTCTAGTCTTTTGCCCGGCCTTCAGTTACATTAAACTTAAGCAAGTGATTCACAATTGAACTAAGAAGGTGTATTTATGAAAGCACAGAACCAAAAAGGCGCCTCCACTACTAAAATTATCGCAATCACAATTATTATCTTGCTTCTTATAGGTGGAGCCGTAACAATTTTTTACGATGTGGCAGATAAAAGCGTGACATTTTCTGAGGAAGAGATTAGCTCAGCAACAGCTATAGCACAACAAGAATTAAACCTTGCCTCAACAGCCGCTGCGTACTTCACATTCGACAAAAGAGCAGCAGCGATTCAATCGGTCGGTTATGGTGAGCCAGAAATCGAGAAGTCCACAATGACCTTTGAAAAGCATAACGAATCAAACGTCTATGTATTATTAAAGCTACAGCCACACGAAAGCTACGAAGAATTATCTCGTGTACTAATTCAAATTTTCGATAAAGAAAACGGCGCCATGATTACCGAGCTTGATAATGTTTTGACATGGAAAAAATAAACGAAACCCACCTCCCCTTTAGCTAGGGTGAGGTGGGTTTTAATCATTTTAATACATCATTTATCTTCGTATAAATTCAGCTTGAGAAACAGCTGTAACACTCATGTATCTGCCGACTGCAAACTTACGTCCTTTTTCCGTAACAATCACATGTGTATATTCATAGAAACTGCCCTTTATACCAACATGCGGAACATTTTCATAGAATTCATATGGAATGAATTTTGTAATCTTCTCTTTTTCAATAGTTCCATTTGGACGCGTAATTGTGACAATACTTCCTTTTTTTACTGGATATTGGATTTGCACCTTTGTTACTTGCTCACTTACATTTAATTCATAAGAAAATGCAGATTTTGTCTCACTAAATTTAATTTCAGCTTCCCCACCTGCACAATATTCATTAACCAAATCTCCGGAATACATGCCGTGACATCCTTTAAATGATTTTGATTTTTCATCATAATACATAAAAGAAACGCCATCCATAAATTGATTATAATTATAATCAAATCCAAATAAAGTTGATTTTGGAGGTACTAGCGATTTTACTGGATATCCATATACTGCTATAGCCTGTTCGTATATTTTTTGTGGAAGTTGTTCAAATTTAATAATTTCATTTCCTTGAACTGTTACTCCCCCACCAAGATAATATTTAGTAGCTTCAGCTATTTTATTTAGTTTGAGATTGTCATACTTTCTAATTTTCTCAATGTCGTAAACACGGTATGCCTGTCCCTTTTTTCCGATAATAACGGATGTCGAACCATTCGGATTTTGCTTATACAATTTTACATCGGTAGAAAATTTAACAATCCCAATTTGCCCTGAATTTATAGTATAGTTTCCCCATTTTACTGTACTCGCCAGTGCATCCTCATTCACAAACAAATTACAGCTTATAAATAATAGTATTAAAAATACTAACCTTTTCATCTTAAACCCTCACCTTCTCCAAAAGTTATTAAGAATAATCCTTCAATTTTATTATTATTCTAGCATTATTAAATGCTAAAAGCGATATACTATAATATTTGAAGAATTTGACCTAATAACGCGACCGTGAAAAAAGGCGTAATTCTTACTGGAGAATTGCGCCGAATAAGGGAAGAATATAAACAAAGACCGATTCACCTTTAAAATTGAGCCCTTCATTTAAATAATGAAACCTGTATAGTAATCAATGACTTTAAATTAGGCACTCTCTATTGAATTAATTACTGTCTATTAATTGAATCTTTTTAATAGGATAGAAAACGAAATTCGTTGTTCCTACTACCTTTTCGATAGGTATAGCACCGATATGACGACTATCTTTACTGAATCTTCTATTGTCCCCCATAACAAATAAATGTCCTTCTGGGACTATATCACTTTGAACGGGAGTCTCTCGTAAAGTAAATGAATTAGTTAGCAATCCATCTTTTACTTCATGTTTAGCCTGGTCTAAGTAAGGTTCGTCGTAGGATATTCCATTTATAAACAAAGTATCATTTTTATATTCAATACGGTCTCCTGGCAACCCTATTACACGTTTTATATAGTCTTCATTCTCTGTTGCGTGAAAAACAATAATATCAAATCTTTTGGGTTCCCCTATTTTTGTTACAATCATACGTTCTTGATTATATAAGGTTGGTTCCATAGACGCACCATCCACCACAATTGGTGTAAAGAAAAATAGACGAATTACAAAGGTCAACGCTATAGCAATTAAAATAGCCTTAATCCATTCCATACTCTCATTTTTAATTTTATTTACTACCATTACTTCTCACCCTCTCAATTACTCTACTTTTAATATTTTTAATTCCATGTTAACATAACTTTCTATTTCACTTTCAGTATTTTTCCATAAAGTCTATTTAATAAATAAAGACCACAGTTCTATAACCGAAATGTGATCCATAATGATGTGTAACTTAACTTCACAAGGCCAGCTTTTTCTGAAACTTTATAGACATATAAACATTAAATATGAAGTTTCATTGCTTTATTGAAATAAGGTAACTTACCTTACCAATGTACTTGAAGTTTATTACCATTGGGGTCATAAAAGTGGAAAAAGGCATGGCCATTATCTTCTTTTATAGCCTCGACCTTAACTTGATTATCAATTAAGTATTGATGAAATTCAGCTAATTTTGGACTTGTAAAGCCAATGCTAAATTCTTGTTCGTTATCAATTGTAAAATGTACAAATGTTTCATCCTTGGTAGGAACTAAGATAAGTAAGAACGGTCCTTCATTTACTTTTAAAATTGCACGTTCTTCAGTATTGTTTAGCAACTGGAGCCCTAAGACATCTCTATACCATTGCGTAGACAGTTCTAAATCTTTTACAGGAATTCTAATATAATGTACTTGTTCAATAAATGATTTACTCATACATTTCCTTCTCCCCTTTATGTAATCCGGTATATCTAATAATTCCTTTTCTATATACCTTTTTCCTTCCTATTAGAGAAATAGCCTGCTCTTTAACGAACAATAAACTTCATAATTGACCACTTAAAAGGAAAAGACCCCTCTCAAAAGAAATGGGTCCCATAATTGAATTTAGCTACCGATAAAAAATGTAGATTTCTAGCATTAATAAAGTATGTTTCCTATTTAACAACTAAATTTTATGGTTTGGGAAGTTCACCGCTAGTATTTCTCGATTGTTATCGTTACATTTTCTTCGTTAATTGCAACATTCTCTGTTTCAGAAGCTCTCTGAATTGAATCTTCAATAATTTGCTGAATCTCGGTATCATCAACTTTTAAATCCTTCGGGAAACTTACTGAAATCGACATTTCTTTTAGATTACCACCTAACATTATCGCTATTGCCTCATGATCAATTTCCGTTTCTTCTGTAATAGCTGCTAGTATCTCAGTTTGTAATTCTGATAGTAAATTTATTTCATCGTTTTCCTCATTCGTTAAAGCGTCTACAGCTTCCTCCTCACTATCACTCACTACTAATTCTGTTACTTCTTCATTCTCTCCATTACAACCAACTAATAACATTGAGCTAAATACAACGCCCGAAATCAAAGCTTTCTTTATCATTATATAATCCCCTTTTATATTAAATACAAATTCGACAACCATATTCGATTCTTAAGTTTGACATTTGGTTATAGTAAAATTTCATTTTAATATATTTTTATACAATCCTTACCTTTAATAAAAGACTTACATCCCTGGGTAATCTTACAAATACTAAACAAGAAAATGAAGTCTATGTTATTTTAATGCTAAAAAAGATAGACAGTACAAAGCAATATTAATAACCCTAACGCTAATAATTTAACCTTCTGGATTTTACTAATCGACTTCCAGTTTTTAATAGTATTAAAAATAACCCCAATGAAAATTAAGCTGATTGCTAGCTTCGTTATAAAGTAATTATCGAAAAGTGTAATGTTACTAACAAAAAGCAGGTATCCTATAATTGTAATAATTTGAAAAAGAAGTGTCGAAGGTTGTTTTCTTCTTTCTTCTTTCAATTTTGTGTAATCTCTCTTTTTCAAGCCGAGGATGCTGGCAATTATAATAAATCCCGCGAAGAAAATTTGCATTATTAATTCCAAATTCAGTTTCCCTCCATTTCAATGTAAAGGAATTATATAAAAGTTAATAAAATGTTAAATTCTATGAACCACAAGTAATTAGAAAATGTATGTAAATGAAGAAGGAGGCATCTAAATGATGAAATTAATTCTTTATATCGGCGTTATCAGTATTATAATTTCCGGTATTTTTATTGGTGCTTGGACGGATGATCAACGACAAAGAGATAATTTTCAAACTGAAACAGAAACAGATAAGATTTTCAAAACACAAATAGGACTGATTTCTGGTTTAATAGGGATAATCTCTTTAGGAGTTGCTGGATTAATCTATTTTTTACAAATACACTTTTAACCCTTATTAGTTTATAAATTCTTCATTTTAAAAAATGACTTGATTCAGGCTAACTCGAGCTTTAGCTGAAGAAAGCTAAATATATTATTGAAAATAGTATTATTAAGAGGATAAGTATCCCTGCACCTTTCCAACCAATATCTCCAATCATATCTTGCAGACCAGCACCATGGATACTTCCTGCTGGGTTTCTTTTCAACTCTTCCTGTCTCAATCTTTCTCTTTTCTCACCTGGCGTTTCTTTATCTTTTTTCACTTCATTCACCTGCCCACTATTAATTTACAGCAAGACTGATCAACTAATCTTGACTAAATTATGCTACATAGCTTCTATAAATTTTAACATATATTCACAATTTCAATATTAAGTGTTTATACACAAAAAAACCTGACACAAAATGTGCCAGGCTCCATAAGTATTAATACATTTTTAGGTATTGCTCGCGTTCCCATGGGTGTACTGCTGTGCGGAACATATCGAATTCGATTTCTTTTGCTTCACGGAAGTTTGCATAGATGTGTTGACCTAATGCTTTTTTCACTACTTCGTCATTTGAAAGTGCTACTAGCGCATCATCAAGTGAAGCTGGTAAGTTATCGATTCCGTTCGCTTTACGTTCTTCTTCGTTCATCACATAGATGTTGCGGTTAACAGCTGCTGGAGGGGTTAACCCTTGACGAATACCTTCTAAACCAGATTCCAGGATTACCGCTAATGCTAAGTATGGGTTCGCAGATGGATCTACTGAACGAATCTCAACACGAGTTGATAGTCCGCGAGAAGCTGGAATACGAATTAATGGTGAACGGTTTTGTGCCGACCATGCTACGTAACATGGTGCCTCATAGCCTGGTACTAAGCGCTTGTAAGAGTTCACTGTTGGATTTGTAATCGCCGTGAAGCCTTGAACGTGCTCTAAGATACCTGCCATAAATTGCATAGCTGTTTGTGATAAGCCAATTTCAGCACTTGGATCATAGAATGCATTTTCTTTTCCTTTAAATAAAGAAACGTTACAGTGCATACCTGAACCGTTGATGCCGTATAAAGGCTTTGGCATGAATGTTGCATGTAAACCGTGTTTACGAGCAATTGTTTTTACTACAAGCTTAAACGTTTGGATGTAGTCACAAGCTTCGATGGCACTTGCATATTTGAAGTCGATTTCGTGTTGACCAGGAGCTACCTCATGGTGAGAAGCTTCGATTTCAAAGCCCATTTCCTCAAGCTCTAGCACGATATCACGACGGCAGTTTTCACCAAGATCAGTTGGTGCTAAGTCGAAGTAACCACCGTTATCATTTACTTCAAGAGTTGGTTCACCCTTTTGGTCAAGCTTGAATAAGAAGAACTCTGGCTCTGGCCCAAGGTTGAAATGAGTGAATCCTAACTCTTCCATATTTTTTAATACGCGTTTTAAGTTATTACGTGGGTCCCCTTCAAATGGTTTGCCATCTGGTGTGTAAATGTCACAGATGAAACGTGCAACTTTACCATTATCAGTAGTCCATGGGAAAACCATGAATGTGTCAAGATCAGGATATAAGTACATATCTGATTCTTCAATTCGAACAAAACCTTCGATAGAAGAGCCATCGAACATCATTTTGTTGTCTAATGCTTTGTCAAGTTGACTTACTGGAATTTCTACGTTTTTAATTGTCCCTAAAATGTCTGTAAATTGTAAACGAATATATTTTACTTCTTTTTCTTGAACTAGACGTTTAATATCGTCTTTTGTGTATTTACCCACAGCATTCCACACTCCTAATTTTCCCTTATTCGTGAATGACCTTGATCATTCACATGTTTCTATTTATAATTCACGCGTATTATTGGTAAAAACGCGATAAATCCCCTTGTCGCAATGACGTTTTTTGATTACGTCCACTATTAATCATCTCTTCACGCAAAATGCGGCGCAATTCAGCATCCGAAATTTCTTCCTTCGCTTTTGCTTCTTGAACTGCTGGATTATTTCTCATTTCAAATACTTTTTTAATACCTGCCATATTAACGCCCTGCTCTAACATGTCCTTCACATCTAGAAGCGTATCCACGTCATTTAAGGAAAACATACGTCGATTCCCCTCTGTACGGTGCGGCTGAATTAAATCATGCTCTTCGTAATAGCGAATTTGGCGCGCAGATAGTTCGGTTAATTGCATTACAATACTAATTGGTAAAAGCGGCATGGATCTTCTTAATTCACTTGATCTTCTTTCACTACCCATTTAATCCACCTCCCTCACGACTATCTTACTCCCAGTGAGGTTGAATGTCAAGGTTGCGTCAGAAAAACTAACATTAAGAGGCGAATAATAAATTATATATTTATTAGAATATAGCCCTTATAAAGAACTTTTACAATAGTTTAACTATTCATTTTATTATGACATCATTTGTCTGAAAGTTGCCGTCTTCTGACGTTCCCTGTTATATATCGGAGTTTTAATGTTATATCCAGATTCGCTATCCTAAAACTTCATTTTCCAGACAATTAAAAGACTGCAGTGCAAAATCTTAGCACTGCAGTTCCAGATTATCTTTTACGCGAAGAAATTAAGATATTGATAAGGATATAAGCAAGATTCAAATAAAGTCGAAGAGAATAAAACAGGACCTCATTTTCTCGGATAAGGTTATTGCGTATGCTATCCATTTCATAGACCGTGTAAAGTGCAAAAGCCAATACAAATATTCCGGCTACAACTAGGAAAAATGGACTGCTGACTGGAATGAAAATATAAATAAAGGCAAAGACAACAAAGACGATTAATATCGTAAACGCGTACATCAAAGCCTCAGAAATCTGGTACTCTATGAGTTTGATTCCCATAAAGGCGATCGATATGAAGATGATTAATGTTGCTATAAATACTGAAATGATTAGTGCGGCTCCCAGCCAATCAATAAATATAATAAGAAGTAAAAAATGCAGTACGCCAAACAATATAGGAATCAAAAAAATTATAAAGTTCCCTAATCTCATTAAAAAAGTAAGTACAACCAATGCGATGCCCAATAGCGAAAGAATAATCACTATCGAAAGCGGCAGCAACAACGCCACTAACAGCCCTATCACACTCAAAATCCACATACCGACAAAATAGAAGATTATGAGGTCGTAATTTCTATTCCTCCGATAATGCCCCATAAACAACCCCAATCTTAGATGATTTACTATCACTATATTTTTAAACAGTATATGTTATTAATAATTTTTTGCTTGGGGTGTAGGTTTTTGATGATAATAAGTTTAGAAGATGATGTTAATTTTGACTGTCTTAAGAAGCTCTCATAAAAAAAGACAGCCCAGATTCTAAAATCCGAGCCGTCATTATATCATTTATCTCAATTTTTGAACCGCACTGCATATCGCATATTTCACGTGCTCGTATGTTAAGCCACCTTGAATGAATGCCGTGTATGGTGGACGAATCGGACCGTCAGCAGTCAGCTCGATGCTTGAGCCTTGTACGAAGGTACCTGCTGCCATGATAACGTCATCCTCGTAGCCTGGCATATAAGCAGGCTCTGGTGCAAAATGAGCGTTGACCGGTGAAGCTGCCTGTATTTCCTGACAGAAGGCAACCATCTGCTCAGCTGTTTGGAAGGAAACCGATTGAATCAAGTCCGTACGCTTGGCAGTATAGTGTGGATACGTTGCCATCCCCACCTCCTCCAGCATAGCCGAGGTGAAGATTGCCCCTTTCAAGCTTTGCGCGACCACGTGAGGTGCTAAGAAAAACCCTTGGTAAAAGTCAGCTAAAGTATTCAAGGATGCTCCTGCTTCTGCCCCAATACCAGGTGACGTCATACGGTATGCACACTTTTCCACTAGCTCGGCCTTTCCTGCGATGTAGCCACCGATTTTAGCTAAGCCACCTCCTGGATTTTTAATCAAGGATCCAGCCATTAAATCTGCCCCTACTTCTGTCGGCTCCATTGACTCCACAAACTCACCGTAGCAGTTATCTACAAAGATAATTACCTCTGGATTAATTTCACGGATTTTTTTACACATCTCTTGGATTTCTTCTATAGTATACGAAGGGCGTGTTGCATAGCCTTTCGAGCGCTGAATGGCTACCATTTTCGTCTTTTCATTAATTGCTGCACGCACACCATCCCAGTCAATATCGCGATTGTCTATTAAATCCACGTGGGAATAGCCAATGTCGAAATCCTTTAATGAGCCAGTATCCTTCACTCCGCCATCAACAATAGATTGAAGCGTATCATACGGTTTCCCTGTAATATACACAAGCTCGTCACCAGGTCGCAGTACGCCGAATAAACTTAACGTAATGGCGTGAGTCCCAGAAATGATTTGAGCACGCACGATGGCTGCCTCTGCTCCAAAAACTTCAGCATATACTCTCTCTAAGTTATCGCGCCCTTCATCGTCATAGCCGTAGCCGCTCGATGGGTGCAGGTGAAAATCACTTACCTGGTGCTTACGAAAGGCTGCTAGTACCTTTTGCTGATTGAAAAATGCCATTTCGTCTACTTGAGCGTGGATGGGTCTTACTTTAGCTTCCACTTCATTTGCTAGCTGCAGCGTTTCCGGCTTTATTGTTGAAATAAATGTCATGAATAATTACTCCGTTCTATACAAATCGCACGAAGCGATCTTCTAATAAATAATGTCCTTTATTATCTTAACAATTCCTGCTAGCATTTCAACTATTTTAGAATTTTGGAGATTTTGTACGTGTTTGTTTTTATTATTCAAATAATTATTATTTTTAATAAAAAATTACTTTACGAAAAGCTATTAAACTGCTATTCTCAATCTTGCATGTTCATGTAAGGAGGCAATGTCTATGGCATGGGAAGTCTTTAGTATTATTGGCACCATCGCATTTGCGATTTCAGGTGCAATTGTAGCCATGGAAGAAGAATACGATTTATTTGGTGTATATTTATTAGGGATTGTCACTGCGTTTGGCGGGGGTGCAATACGAAATCTGTTGATTGGCTTGCCAGTTTCGACTTTATGGAGCCAAGAAATGATGTTTCAAATTGCCATAGCTGCCATTACGGTATTTTTCCTAGTACCCCACCATCTTATTAAGCATTGGAACCGTTGGGGGAACTTTACGGATGCAATCGGCTTGTCGGCTTTTGCGATTCAAGGTGCAATTTACGCTGTATCACTTGAGCTTCCAATTAGCGCTGTCATCGTGGCGGCAGTTTTAACGGGGTCAGGTGGAGGAATAATTCGCGATTTATTAGCACGGAGAAAGCCATTAGTTCTTCGTGATGAAATATATGCCGTTTGGGCGGCAGGTGCTGGTTTAATCATCGGGCTTCAGCTTTTAGATGGAGATATTTTCTTATATGCTCTATTCATCGTCATTACGGCGCTACGTGTTTTATCATACACGAAGCATTGGAAGCTGCCTGTAAGAACGCTGAAGCAAACAACAGAAACTGAGTCTAACAATACAACGATTAAAATTGATACAAATAAAAGAGCACATAGATGAGTAGATTTGCTACTCACTTATGTGCTTTTTTTGTGGATTGTCGGGATTAGTTGAGAAAGTGTCGGGAAAATTGATAAAAGTGTCGGAATTATAATGCGAAGTGTCGGGAAAACCAGCAATTTTGTCGGGATTCGCAATTCGCAACCAACTACACCCATTCCAACACTAACCCCTTACTTAAACTCTAATTCTCCGTCATAAGCCATCATGCCACCTTCAAGATTGATTACTTGGAAGCCTTGAGACTCTAGGTATTCGCCTGCATTTGCACTGCGAACGCCACCTTTACATACCATGATGTATTCCTTCGATTTGTCTAGTTCAGGAGCTTTTTCCGGAATTGAACCTAGGGGAATGTGGATAGCACCAGGTACCGTGCCTTGCTCCACCTCAAAATCCTCGCGTACATCGATAATGTTTAAATCTTCATTTGCATCTAATAGATTAACTAATTCTTCAGTTGTCATTGTTTTCATAATTAAAAACCTCCATCTTGTTCCATTTCAGCTCGCGAAACTACTTACACGAGCTAGCCCACTTTAGTATAATGAAAAAACGCACCCTTCGCAATTAACGTGATTTCACTCGAAGTTTCCCGTTTTTGGGCACCAAAAAATCGGCAAGTAAACTTAGCCGATTCGGTCATCATTGATCATCGTTGTCTGAAGTGATTGCTACATTTTTTGATGGAGAAAATGTTGAGATGGCATGCTTGTAGATTAAATGCTGCTTGCCGTCTACTTCTAGTAAAACAGTAAAATTATCATAGGATTTCACTAGACCCTTAAGCTGGAAACCATTTAATAAGAAGACTGTTACAAAAGTATTGTTTTTTCGAAGATTATTTAGAAAAGTATCTTGAAGATTGATTGATTTCAACGTATACACCTCGTCCATAGTTTTCTATAGTTAGATATTCGCCATCGAAATCGATTTCCCTTCTTAATATTTGAACAATTTAGAATATTTTTCGATTTTATTCCATTCATTTCCTATCCATTCGACATCCATCTTGTTACGGAAGTATGTCAGCTGGCGTTTGGCATATCTTCTAGAGTTTTGTTTTAGCTGCTCAATGGCGTCATTAAGAGTTAGACGATCATCCAAATAAGCATACAGCTCCTTATAGCCGATTGCCTGTACGGATTGCACATCACGAATGCCGCGCTCCCACAATCCTGTCACTTCCTCCAGTAACCCTTGCTCCATCATGATGTCCACTCGCAAATTAATGCGCTCGTAAAGCTTCTCGCGGTCCATATCTAGCCCGATAATCAAATACTGATAGAGTGGGATATTTCCACGATTGTGTTCCTCACTTGCCTTTGAAACTCCATGCAGCTCGACCATTTCAAGCGCGCGAATAACACGGCGCGTATTGTTCGGATGTATCGTTCCAGCCGTTTCCGGATCAAGCTCCATTAGCTTTGCATGCATTGCATCAGGCCCGATTTTAGCTAATTCGTCATAATAGCTTTTTCTCGCTTCCTCGTCCACGTCTTCCTTCGTGAATTGGAAATCGTATAATACTGACTGGACGTAAAGCCCCGTACCTCCCACAATAATCGGAAGCTTGCCGCGACCTTGGATTTCGGCAATTTTCTCCCGAACCAATGTCTGATATTCAGCAACGGAAAAGCCTTCTGTCGGCTCCTTAAAGCTTATAAGATGATGGGGAACGCCCTCCATCTCCTCTTCGGTAATTTTGGCTGTCCCAATATCGAGCCCCTTATAAATTTGCATGGAGTCGCCATTGATAATTTCCCCATTAAAGGCCTTTGCCATTTTAATACTTAAAGCTGTTTTTCCTGAAGCTGTCGGTCCAACTATGGCGACAACTTCGATTTTTTCATCATTCATCTATTTAACCACCGTGTAATTACAGAATATACATGTTTTCGATTAATCTCTTTTAAAATTTCGTGGCGCATGCCTTCAAAAAGATACACCACTACATCGGTTAGACCTGCTTCATTCATTCCTTTAGCAACCTTAAAGACCCCCGAGCCCTTACTTCCCACCGGATCTTCACTGCCACTAATCAATAAAATCGGTAAATCCTTGCGAATGTTTTTTATCTCTTCTTTTTGATTGATTACTAATAATCCATCTGTTAAATCTACGAAGTACTGATTGGTTGGAATGAAGCCGCAATATGGATCCTTCATATATTTTTCGACTTCCTCCTCGTTGCTGCATAGCCAATCGTAAATTGTTTTGGGATTTAGCACACTTCTACTAAAACTATTGAAGCTTAACTCGTTCATTATCGGACTTTGCACATTTTTCCCGTTCAAGGAGCAGAGTGAACGAGCAACTGTATTTCCTATTTGATGAAGAGCCGTTGTTGCACCCGTTCCACACAAAATACATTTGTCGATCATCCCACTATAAAGCTGAATAAATCTGCGAGCGATAAATGAACCCATACTATGCCCAAAGAGCACAATCTCCTGATTATTGGGATCCACACTGTAATGCTGTATGATGTCAAAAACATCATCTACCACACGCTGGAAGCCACCCTCATCACCAAAATAACCAAGCTGACCGTTGATTTCTGCAGTCTGGCCATGTCCTCGGTGATCATGTGCCGTGACAAAGTAGCCTTGACTCGTCAGGTTTTGTGCAAAGGCCTCGTAGCGTCCACCGTGCTCTGCCATGCCATGCAAGATATGGAAATTCCCTATCGGTGTACCTTTGGGTTTGTAAATGCGTACATAAACTTGATGACCATCATCCATTTGCAAGATCTCTGCATGCTCTACCAACCGAATTCACCCTATTTCATTGGATTTTTTGCTTCGTCAATAAATTGCTCTAGCTGTGCACGGTAAAATACCGTTTCACTTTCAGAATACCCTAGAATATTGCTCATAATCTCTAAAATGGCTTCCTTATATTGCTCTACTAATGCGATATTGAAATATAAGTAGCCCGTTCTACGGATTAAGAAATCACAAGGCGTCATAACCATTTCATAGTAAATTGCGTATAACAGCTCCGCATAAAGAGACGGTGGTATATCTAGCTCGCAGTTATGAACCGTTTTTACATATTGGAAAACCTCATCCACATTCGTTCCATATTTGCGAACAAGCCGTTGCGTATCGGAATTGCTAATCCCAAGCTCAGTGCCTTCTTTTGATTTGTTCGCTACATAATCCTCAAAATTTAAAGAGTTTAAGCCTCTCGCACCAGATAAAGCAAGTTCCTTCGTGATACATTCAGTAGCATGCTTGAATTTCTTCAGCCTAACAACCTTGTCAACAATGGTTTCTGCCATTTGACGATAGCCAGTTAATTTGCCGCCAGCCACCGTTAGAAGCCCACTCGGTGCAACCCAAAGCTCATCTTTTCGCGAAATTTCAGAAGGGTCCTTTCCTTCCTGGGAAATTAAAGGTCGCACCCCTGCCCACGAAGATTCAACATCATATTTCGTCACTGTTGCATCCGGGAAGATATAGCGGATTGACTTTAGTAAATAGTCTACATCTTCCTTTGTTGCGGTAGGTTGGATTGGGTTATCCTCATAGAAAGTGTCCGTTGTTCCAACATATGTTTTACCATCACGCGGTATTGCAAACACCATGCGTCCATCTTCCGTATCAAAGTAAACTGCCTGCTCTAAAGGAAGTCTTTTTTGGTCAATAACAATGTGAACCCCTTTTGTATGGCGAATCGTTTTCTTGTTCGTGATTTTATCCAGCTTGCGCACGTCATCTACCCAAGGACCTGTTGCATTGATAATTTGGTGTGCGTGAATCGTGATTTGCTCACCAGAAATTTCATCTCGAACATTTGCCGCAACGATTTTCTTCTTTTTGTAGACGAAATCTACTACTCGAGCATAGTTTAGACAAATCGCACGATATTCAACTGCTTTTTTCAGCACCTCAATCGTTAGGCGGGCATCATCTGTTTTGTATTCCACATAATAACCTGCACCACGTAAGCCCTTCGTTTTTAAGAGTGGAACCTTTTCCAATGCTTCTTTTTTAGAAAGCATTTGGCGACGCTCATCTTTTCTCACCTGTGCCAATCGATCATACAGTGTAAGAGCCGCACGTGTCGTCATTTTGCCAAGCGTTCCCTCTTTGTAAAGCGGGAGCAACATCCATTCAGGCTGTGTAACATGAACGGCATTTTCATAGACAATCTCGCGCTCACGTCCAACCTCTGCCACAAGTCCGACTTCTAACTGCTTTAAATAGCGAAGTCCACCGTGCACAAGCTTCGTTGAACGACTTGACGTCCCTGCAGCAAAATCCTGCATTTCCACCAGCGCCACAGAAAGTCCACGCGATGCAGCATCCAGAGCAATCCCTGCTCCTGTAATGCCCCCTCCGATCACAAGCACATCGAAAGTATAACTATCTAACGTATTAAGTATGTTCGGACGCTCCTTGAATGAAAACATTTGCAATTCCCCTTTACAAAATATTTAGGTGTATCTTCAGTATTTGATTAGGATTGAATGTGAACGCTATTTGGATGAAGCGGACATGTCTCGCATTAGCGTTCTTTTGGTTTTTGAATTGCGCTCAAGTCGCAAGGTAATCTTATTAATTTGATTATTACTCGCGAAGGCCGCAAGTACACCTCTATACTAACAACAACTCCCACCTACATTACTCGTTTAAACATTTTTTCCACTTCGTATGTAGAAAAGTGAATCAATACCGGTCTGCCATGTGGGCATGTGAATGGATTGTCAGCCTTTCTCAAATCATCAAGAAGTACAACCATTTGCTCTTTTGTTAAGTAATAATTGGCTTTGATTGATTTTTTACAGCTCATCATAATCGCCGCCTCTTCACGTAATTTCTTGACATCTGCACGTCGAGTTTTGAACACCTGCTCAATCAGCTCCTCAATCAGCTCCTGCTCGAAGCCTTTCGGGAACCAGGTAGGATATTCGCGAACCACAAAAGATGATTGTCCGAAATCCTCCAAGAACACGCCCACTTCCTCTAAAGCATGGACATTTTCCTTTAAAATCAACGCTTCATCTGCTGAATAATGGAATGTTAATGGCAGTAGTAGCGATTGTCTCTCATTTGGATTTACATCGCCGACTTTTTCGCGGTAGTATTCATATTTGATGCGTTCCTGTGCAGCATGCTGGTCGATTAAATAGAAGCCATCTTCCATTTGCGCCACAATATACGTCCCGTGTATTTGCCCAACAATCTCAAGTTCTGGGAATGGCTCTTTTTTCCCGGCTACTTCCTCTTCGATAACTGGTACTGCCGTTTCAACTGGCGTTTCATCAATGACTGTTGATGGTGTTGGATTTGGAGCTGACCAATCGATTTCTAGCTCCGTTGGGACATCCTGTACTACTGAGTTAGCTTCTTGCTCTGGTGAAATTTCTCCCACCCCAGCTACTGGACGCGATTGGACTTCCGGCTCTCTTACAATCGAATCCTCGGATGTTAGCTTTTGCACAATGGCATTCATTTTATTTTCATCAAAGGATGGGGTATACGGCTTCCAAATATTCATTTGCTCTGTTGGAACACGCACAGGCTTCTCCTTTTTCTCGGCTACCGGCACATGAATGGCCGCACGAATCGCTTTATTGATAGCCTCCTGCACTAACGGCAATAGCTCCTGCTCTTTACTTAAACGAATTTGAAGCTTTGCAGGATGCACATTCACATCGGTTAAATACGGGTCCCCCTCGATATAAAGTACCGCAATGGGGTAGCGCTCAATCGGCAAATACGTGTGGAAAGCATCCACTATCGCCTTTTGTACCAAGTAATGCTTCACCCAGCGACCATTTACGAAAATAGAAATATAGTTTTTATTTGCGCGCGTCACCTCAGTCAAGCTCACAAATCCATGTACTTTATAATCCTTTGACTCTGCACTGAAGGGAATCATCTTCTTGGCGTTTTGCATCCCATAAATGGCAGCAATCACCTGCTGTACACTTCCCCGTCCATTTGTCTGCAGGAGCGTTCCACCGTTATGTACAAGCTTGAACGCAATCTCAGGATACGCAAGGGCCAGACGATTCATATAATCAATCGAGTGACCTAGCTCCGTCTGAATTGTTTTCAAATATTTAAGACGCGCCGGTGTATTATAAAACAGCTGAGCAATCGTAATATCCGTTCCTCTACGAAAGGCAGTCGGTTTTTTCGAAACAAGATGCCCACCATCCATCTGAATCTCGAGACCATTATTCTCCCCATCAGAGGTTTTCAATGTCACCTTCGAAACAGACGCAATCGAGGCAAGTGCCTCCCCACGGAAACCAAGCGTACGGATTCGGAAAAGATCCGGCTCCTTTGAAATCTTCGAAGTAGCATGACGTGAAAAGGACTTCAATGCATCCTCTTCATCCATCCCACTTCCATTATCAGTTACTTGAATGGAGGTTAACCCCGCTTCTTCGAGAAAAACTTCAATTGATGTACTTCCTGCATCAATGGCGTTTTCAACGAGCTCTTTCACAACTGACGACGGGCGCTCAACCACTTCCCCCGCCGCAATCTTGTTCGATAACCACTCATCCATAATTTGAATTTTTCCCATTTGAAGAACCTCCTTTTTATTTTGACTAAAACACTAGATACTTAAGTGAATTGTTAAGAGAGTTGGGATAGCTTTTTTTGAAAAGTGCTCGGATTTGAGAATCTCGCCAGTTTTTGTCGAAATTCAGCCACTTCATAAAAAGCCCCAAAACTCGCAGTAACTTTCAATCAAACTTACTATTTTTTGATGTTTTTTGAATCGAGTTGTATGCTTCGATACTATATCCGCCAGTTTTAGAAATTTATCCGCCAACTTTCAGAAGATATCCGCCACTCTATCCCGTCCCAGAATTCTACAAATTATTTCTTACTCAACAAAGCTTGTTGTAGCTCATAAAGCACGTTAATCGCCTGTATTGGCGCGGTGCCCATGATGTTGATTTTCTCTATGCGCTGCAGTACGTCCTGCTCCACATCCGATAATACAGCAGCAGCTACTGCAGTCGCCTTTTCTTCCTCTGCAAACAGCGATAACTGAAGCTCAGCCTCAGCCACAACATCATTCACTACCGTAGCCGCAACATTCGCCACCCCGTGCTCCTTCGACTCGAACTGTTCCAGCAACACACGAGCACGGTCGATTATTGCGTCTGGCATTTCTGCTAGCTGGGCAACATGTACGCCATAGCTTTTATCTGCTGCTCCCTCACGAACCTTGTGCAAAAAGACAACCTTGCCGTCCTTCTCCGTTGCACTCACGTGTACATTTTGTAAACGAGAAAGCTGCTCCTCTAAAGCAGTTAACTCATGATAGTGAGTCGAAAACAGGGTGTTGGCACCGATTTTATCATGAATATATTCCATCATCGACTGAGCCAACGCCATCCCATCATAAGTCGACGTTCCACGGCCGATTTCATCGAATAATAATAAACTCTTCTCAGTCGCATTCGTAATCGCATTCTGTGATTCCAGCATCTCTACCATAAACGTCGATTGACCCGCTACCAAATCATCTGCTGCCCCAATACGTGTAAAAATCTGATCCGTAATTGGAAGCACTGCCTCATCAGCCGGCACATAACAACCCATTTGCGCTAGCACAACAATCAGCGCTACCTGACGCATATACGTACTTTTCCCGGACATGTTTGGACCTGTAATCAGCATCATATTTTTATCATCCGGCAACACACAATCATTTGGCACATACATTTGCTTATTTAGCATCTTCTCAACAACCGGATGTCGACCACCCACAATTTTCAACGCTCGTCCCTCATGGAAGGCAGGCTTCACAAAACGATACTTTTCTGAAACATGCGCAAAGCTTATATACACATCAAGCTCACTAATCTCTGAAGCAAGCGCCTGAACACGCGGAATAAAAGCCTTTAACTGATCTCGTAGCTCAACGAACAAATCATACTCTAATGCCAGGCTTTGCTCCTCGGCATTTAAAATAATCGCCTCTTTTTCCTTTAACTCCTCAGTAATATAACGCTCCGCATTCGCCAAAGTTTGCTTTCTCTCATAGCGAGACAAATCTGCACTCGCAATATTCGATTTCGTTATCTCGATATAATAACCAAAAACACGATTATAGCCGATTTTCAAATTCTTGATTCCAGTAAGCTCACGTTCCTTTTGCTCCAACTGGGCAATCCAGTCCTTCCCATTACGAGAAGCAAACCGCAATTCATCAAGTCTCTCATTATACCCCTCACGAATCACGTCCCCTTCCTTGATCGAAATTGGTGGATTATCCGTAATCGCTTGAGATAAAAATGCCTCAATATCCGCACACTCATCAAGCTTCTCTCCTAGGCGAGCAAGGGTCTCCTTCCCCGAATCCAGCAGCTGTTGTTTAATGGAAGGAACTTGGCGCAACGATTCACGAAGCTGGGCCAAATCCCTTCCGCCCACATTACCAAACGCCACACGACCTGCTAACCGTTCTAAATCATAAACGTTCTTCAGCAATTCCTTTAGCTCATTTCGAACAAAAAATTCATCCAGCAAATCCGTCACGATGGATAGTCGATTTTCAATAGCAGAACGGGTTGCTAATGGCTGATGTAGATACTGTTTGAGTTTACGACCACCCATAGCAGTGACAGTTTCATCAAGCAGCCAAAGCAATGTCCCTTTCTGATCACCACCACGAATTGACTCCAGCAGCTCTAAATTACGCTTCGAATTCGTATCGATTCGCAAAAGCTGCTTCGTTTCCGTATATGTAAACTCTTGAATATGCGACAAACTACGCATTTGAGTTCGTTCTACATATTGCAGTAAGCTTTTTGCAACGCCCTTTAATTCAATTGGTAAGCTTTTGATATATTGAGAGGCCTTCTCTTCTGGCATTTCCTCCTGCTCAATAGATAGTACAATACCGAGATTGCTTGCCTGTTCAGCCAATAAAAGCTGGAGCTGCTCTGTTACAACAAGCTCACGAATAGTAAAGGCCATTAATTGCTGAAGTAAAGCCTTCGTACCACCTTCAACTAACGCCGTATTTGCTTCACCAGTAGACACATCCAGGTAAGCTAGAGCGAATGTGTTATTTGCTAATTGCTCCGCACATGCAATGAAATGATTTGTTTTTCCATCAATTGTTTTGCCTTCCATAATTGTGCCGGGTGTAATTAGCTGTACAACCTCACGTCTTACAACCCCTTTTGCTTCTTTGGGGCTTTCAGTTTGCTCGCACACCGCCACTTTGTAGCCCTTTGAAACAAGGGTTTCGATATAGCCCTTCGCCGAATGAAAAGGGACACCACACATCGGAATTCGTTCCTTCAATCCTGCATCGCGTCCAGTTAATGTGATTTCTAATATTTGAGATGCTTTTACCGCATCATCGAAAAACATTTCATAAAAATCCCCAAGTCGATAAAAAAGGAAGGCATCCTCATATTCAGACTTGATGGATAGGTATTGCTGCATCATTGGTGTATATGTTGTCATTTTCATGGTACCTCTCTAAACTAAATCTTTCTTCTATAGTAGAAAACACGTTTTATCCGTGCGATTAAATTATAATTACATTCCTAAACAGTATAACAAAAATCGACTCATAAACGTTGGCTGGCGCGCATTTATTTTACTATAGGAATACTTTGGAAAAATGAAAACAGGATTTTCGCATAATGGAGCGAAAATCGCTGTTTTGTTGAAGCAATACAATAAAGAAGAGCGCCTATAGGTTCTACCTTTTGAAGGTAGATGGCGCTCTCACTTTATTAACGAAATGATGACGAGTCTTCAATAAATTTAAAGCCATCGCTAGAAGATGAAGACGATGATGATGAAGATGATGATGAAGAACTTGAGCTCGAGCTTGAGCTAGATGATGATTCATCTTGATATACCCATTCTTCTTCATAATCTACTTCGTGAACAGAAACAACCACTTTTGTCTCGCCAACGATTTCTACCACGAATTCACGTTCGATCACTACATTGAAGCAATCACCATTTTGGTTAATTACCGCTTCGATACAGTTTGGTTGTTGGATAACACGTACGTGGCAGTTATCTGATTCAATTACATCGTTATCGCGGTAGTGAAGCTTGATGCGATCCTTGTAACTGATTGTTTCAGAGTGAACTGCAGTTTTTGTATTATTATTGTACGCATACCATACGTTTACATCGAACTTACCTGTGATTTCTACATATTTCCCTACTTTTTTGGCATTGTAGTGATGGTTAATCACCCAGCACCCCAAAATACTGGTTGGCGTAGATGAAGGGCGAATTACTTCACTCGCTTCAATTCTTTTCTTACCTTTAGCGACAACCGCTTTTGTCACTATTTGACGCAAACGTTTCAACGCTTTTTCCTCCTTTAACATCTAGTCGAACTATACTATGCGGCATGTGCCTAATTGGTGAAATGTCACGGATTCGTTTTTCGTAGATTTTACAAATTGTTTTCTCTTGCACACTTGAGGAGCAATGTGACATCGTGACACTTCCTGGATGCATTAAACCTAGCCGCTACCTAGCCGCGCTCACCCCTCAAAAAGAAAACAATAGCGTAAATGTACTCTGGATTTTCGAATCTTTTGCTGCTGACAGTTTATATTATTATAGGTGGGCGAATAGTGTGACTAAAAAATAAATAAGGCGTATTCCCAGAAAATGACTTGCTCATAATAACCCTATAAATCTAAACGTTAGGAGCTTATTATGACTAAAAAATTTTTCAGCACAGCATCAATACTATTGCTATCACTCGGCCTCGCAGCCTGCAACAGTGAGGAACCAACGCCATTAGAAGAGGAAGTCGAAGCCCCAACAACAGATGATCCAAACACGGAAAACGACAACTGATCGTTTGGGAAGCGTTCGTTGTATATATGTGAAATTGGGTTTAAGTGGGGAAGTGGCTTTCATCTTGGTTATGAATGCCACTTTTTTTGTTTCAGAGTGTTGGAATGGCTTTCATCTCGGGTATGATTGCCACTTTTCTTGCTTCGGTGTGAGGGAATGGCTTTCATCTCGGTTATGAATGCCACTTTTCTTGTTTCGGTGTGAGGGAATGGCTTTCATCTCGGTTATGAATGCCACTTTTGTTGTTTTGATGTAGGGGAATGGCTTTCATCACTCTCGTGAAAGACACATTTCTTTGAATTCTTTTCCATACTGGCTTTCATCACTCTTATGAAAGGCATTTTTCTTTGACTCCTTTCCATACTGGCTTTCATCACTCTTATGAAGGACATTTTTCTTTGAATCCTTTTCCATACTGGCTTTCATCACTCTTATGAAAGACATTTTTCTTTGAATCCTTTCGCAAACTGGCTTTCATCACTCTTATGAAAGACATTTTTCTTTGAATCCTTTTTCAAACTGGCTTTCATCCCTTCTATGAAAGACACTTTAATTAGAATTCTTTTCCATACTTTCTTTCATCACTCTCATGAAAGACACTTTTCTTTGACTCCTTTTTCAAACTGTCTTTCATCACTCTTATGAAAGACACTTTTCTTTGAATTCTTTTCCATACTGTCTTTCATCACTCCTATGAAAGACATTTTTACTTGACTCCTTTTTCAAACTGGCTTTCATCACTCTTATGAAAGACACTTTTCTTTGAGTCCTTTTCCATACTGTCTTTCATCACTCTTATGAAAGACACTTTAATTAGAATTCTTTTCCGTACTGTCTTTCATCACTCTCATGATAGACATTTTTCTTTAAATCCTTTCTCAAACTGTCTTTCATCACTCTCATGAAAGACACTTTTCTTTGAATTCTTTTCCATACTGTCTTTCATCACTCTCATGAAAGACGTAAGCCCGAAATATAAAAATAGCGCACCTTTTCGGTACGCACGACCAATGGCCAGCTATCTGAAATTTTTTCGGATAGCTGGCTATTTTGCACATGTAGCTTGGATATTTTTCGACCAAGGCATGTAATCATTTAAAAGTTCAGGCTGTTGATTAATTGGTAAATTCGGCAACTCAGTCATCACCTTCACGAGGTATTGATAGAAATCGATGCCATTCACTTTTGCCGTTTCTGCCAAACTTAAACAGATGGTATTTGCTTTAGCACCAGCTTCACTAACAGAGAAAAGCCAGTTTTTTCGACCAATCACATTTGGACGAATCGCATTTTCAGCTGGATTATTATCAATTTCAATCCGACCATCAAACAGAAATGCCTTTAACCCATGTACACGATTTAAAGTGTATTCCGCTGCTTTTGCGAGTGCATTTTTTCCGAAGAAAGGTGATTCATCTACCCATTTCAAGAATTTCTCCACAATGGGCTTCGAATATTTTTGTCTTGCTTTTCGGCGTTCACTTGGTGAAAGCTGCTTAAATTGGCGTTCTAAGTGATAGAGTTGATCACAATAATTCACGCCAATTTGCCCATTTTTACTATCGGCTTTCAGCCAATAACGTCGAACGTGAGCCCAACAGTTAGCGAAGATGACATTAGGTAGATTACCATATGCAGAATAACCATCACAAATGAGGGTTCCTTTAAAGCCAGCCGTAAACTCTTCCAGTATGGTACGACTTCTAGATAAAGCGCTCTGGAAAAGAATAATGATTGGCCCCTGGCTTGGAACACTTCGGAATACCCAATTATAGGCGTTCGATTGACCACATTTCCCGTCTGACCGTTTAATAATTTGTGCATAGGTTTCATCCACATGGAGAACAGATTTTGCTATTAATATCTTTTTCATCTGTTCATAGACCGGTAGAAGCCAATCTTTAGCTACACGAATGACCCAATTCGATAAATTCTTATCATTAGTAAGTAAACCATATCGTTCCCATTCTTTTACCTGACGGTAAAGGGGTAAATACTGAATAAACTTATCGTAGATAAGCTTTGCTAAAACAGTTGGTCCTGCAATGCTTCGCTGAATGACAGCTTGCGGTGCTTTCCCTCTTTTGATTTGTGCCTTTTGGGAGGTATCCTTTTTACAATGCTTACACTCATAAGCATGTTCGATATGCTGAACACGCTTCATTGTAGCTGGAATAAATTTTGCTTCTTCACGTGCAATTGTTGTACCAATTTCAATCATCTCACCATGGCAACAGTCACACTGCGTATTGTCAGGATGATGGTGGACTTCTTCCACTTCAATCCCATCTAAAAAAGCATCATTCCGTTTTTTCTTATGTAATTTCCGAACAACTGTATACGTAACAGTTGGCGTGCTTTGTTCTTCTGTGTGCTCAGAATCGCTAAAAAACGGATCATCTTCAAATAATGAACCTTGTCCATCGGGCGCTTGATACTTAGATTTTTCTGATTTAGAACCGTATAAAGCCTTTGTTAATTGGCGAATTTGTTCAGCTAGTGCCTTATTTTGAGATAACGACTGATCTAGCTTAATTGAAAGCTCTTCATTTTGTTTTTTCATATAAGCTAATTGTTCTTCAAGTAATCGAATCACTTGTTCTGTTGTTGAAGCGTTATCCAAATCATTCACCACATTCCGTTCAGTATAAGTTATGAATGATTATATCATTTAGATGAATTAATTTAAAAGACACCTTTTGCAGATTTTGAAATTGCCTTTGGCTGTTGAATCGATAATCCTTCTAACAGCCAACGAAGCTCCTGTTGTGAAAGGTTACGTACTTCATTTTCATTTTTTGGCCATTGCAGCTTGCCGTTATCTAATCGTTTATAAAGCATGGCGAAGCCATCGCCATCAAAGTATAGGCATTTATAACGATCCTTGCTCCATCCTGAAAACAGAAAGATGGAATCACTATATGGATCCAATTCAAATGAATCTTGAATGAGTGTTGCTAGACCGTCAATTCCTTTCCGCATATCCGTTTTGCCACAGATGATATATATGTTTTTTACACTTGTAAAATCATGTTTCATCGATTGCTCAACTCCCTCATGATGACTTGGATAATGTGCTCATCTACACCATTGAAGAAGGAAATTTCAACACCAGTTGCTTTAATCATGCAGTTTGGAGCATGGACTTGTGGTTGCGATGTTACAGATGAGAGGTTGTTAATAATAGGATCTAATGTCACAGGGACAATCGTTAATTTTGTGGTTGGCATAAAAGTGGCACCTCCTTGAATTGATATGTCTATCGTATCGGAGATGCCAAGATGTTTATATGCGTTATTTGATTACGGGCTTACTGAAAGACACTTTTCTTTGAATTCCTTTCCATACTGTCTTTCATCACTCTCATGAAAGACACTTTTCCAAGAGACTTTTTCAAACTGTCTTTCATCACTCCTATGAAAGACACTTTTCTTTGAATTCCTTTCCATACTGTCTTTCATCACTCTCATGAAAGACACTTTTCTTTGAATTCCTTTCCATCCTGACCTTCATACTCCTATTGAAAGATACTCAGACCGAGTATTATCTTTATTTCCTTCTATCAACTCGCACAATGACAAAAAAAGGATAGCAGAATCGCTATCCTTTAGAATTCTCGGGTTTTTTACTTGTCAAAAGGTACTCAGTTGTTTAGAGTGACGAAATAAAAACCTAAAGATTGTCCCCTTTTTATTCAGTCTCACGTATCGTTTGTGTAGCTAAAGTATCCCAGAAGCTGTAATCAACCGTTTCGATGGACCCATCTGCAATTGCACGTACTGTTGCGTCAAGTGTTGTGATGGTTTGCTTGATTAAGTAGCCGTTACTTTTTTGGCCAATGACACGCGAAGGGTCTTCGTGATCTGACATTCCACGCATTTCGAATAATAGCGTGGCAATATCGTACTGTACCGCGGCACCGTTTCGGCCAATGTTTTCTCCACTACCACCATTGTATTTTCCAATATGACCCCATCCAGTTGAATCCACTGCGTTAAATACAACGGCACCAAGTTTTTGGGATTTCTCTAGCACTTCCGGTTTTACATTTTCGTTCGTTGGATAAAGCATAGAGCCAGAAACGAGTTTTCCATCTCGCTCGTAATCTGTTCCTTGGTGATGCAAATCGATCATGTAATCGATATCATATTTTTGGAGAACATTTTCATGCAGCGCTTGAGTTTCAGGCTGGATTTTATCGACATGGTCACGGTTTAAGTCCGTCCCGACTGCATTATAGCGAGTTAGATGACGTCCTCCATCTGCAATATAATCTTCAAGAGAGAAATTCACATCTCCCATTGCCCCATCCGCATTGAGCATCGGTACTATCAGGATATTCACATTCTCAAGAACGCCCTTTGTTTTATTTGTGCCGAGATGCTTGATAAATTCCAGGGCACCCTCTGTTGTTAATTGTTCGTTCCCATGCTGCTGCGTTAAAAAAAGAACGGTCGGATTACTTGGGTCTGTAATATATTTTGCCAAATAGATATCTCGTTTTTTGACCGTTTGCCCAATTACCTCAAGCTGTAGTGCGTCTTGCTTGGCATCCTGCTTTTTCAGATACTCTACCATTCCGTCGTAAGTATACAAGTTAGAGGTTTGGATGGATTCATTTCCACCATAGCTTGGACCATTTCCTACCGCCAAAGCCGTTGATGCAGCTGGAGTTATAACTCCTAAAGCTAATATTCCCGTGACAGATAGTGCGATAATCTTCTTCTTCATTTGACCCCTCCATATTTTCGTAATATTAAAACTATTCACTCTTTAAGAATATCTAGCAGACTGTCGAAAGTATATAGAGGGATACTATCAATTATTCGCCATGATAGTTAGTCAAAACATCACAAAATTTCGCGTTTAATCTAGATATTATGGAAGATTTCATTTGGAATCTCGCCACTTTTGGCAATAATTCAGCCACTTTTAACAATAATCTAGCCACTTTTTGTCGAAATCTAGCCACTTTCTTTTATAATCTAGCATCTTCCAAGTGCGACCACTTTTTATGATAAAATAGATTAATCATTACGGCCGATTCACTCAAGGAGAAGTTATATGAACGAAAATATAGACAACATAGAGGTTATTCAGTTTTCTAACCCGGCACAGCAATTAGTACATCCCTTTTCTAATAAACAAATTGTTTTTACGGGAGCTCTTTCCACTATGACACGTGTTGAGGCTGCGAAAAAGGTGCGCGCTTATGGAGGGGTTTTGCAAGGGGCTGTTACAAAGGAAACGGATTTTGTTATTCTTGGGGACAAACGCCGCGGGGTTAGCTCCAAGCAATTAAAGGCCGAGCAGCTGATAAGCCTAGGCGTGGACATTCAAATTATGCTCGAAGAAGATTTTCTTTGGGTTTTATCGATGAAAATAGAAAAGTAGTATCAGCTTCCACTTTAACAAAGGAGAATTCTATGAAAAAATTTTTGATTATTGTTGGGTTATTAGTTACCCTTGGAGGAAGTGTTTTCGGTTTCATAATCTATCAAAAAAACAATCTAGAAAATGCTGTAGTCGACTATTTAATATCTGAAGAGAAAATTGCAAAATCCAATATTATTACTAGTGAAGCCTTTATCGCAAATTTAAGTGGGGCAAGAAATTATATGGTAAGTGTAAAGTTGAAAAATGATGATAAAAGTTATCTTTACTACAGAGAAAATGGCAAAATTCATCTAGAATCCTATACAGAAAACGGAAGAGGGTTTGTTCAGTAAATAGAAAAGCGCTTAACCCACTTACAGGGAAAGCGCTAAAATCAGTATAGAGACTGCTGTGTATTTTCGTTTACTACGTCCGATGTTTCTAACACTTCGATACCTGTCCAAATATCTGTTAAGGTTTTCTTTCCGTTTGTAAGGAAGAATACAATCCCATCGATCCCTAAATAAAATATATAGAGAGCAATTGGGAAAAGTAGGTAATCATAGTCCATATTATTCCCTCGATGATAGGCATAAATAAATATAAAAAGACCCGCGATACCGTTTCTTATAAACCACCATGTAAACAATCGAAGCTTACCGGAATTTCCAAGCATTAAACCGTTCAATTTGTATCCCCATGTTAAGGTGAATTTGAAGTTTACACCAAGTGACGTCACCACAAACGCTAAAAAACCTAATAGCAGCAAACCATTTATAATTGCTGATAAAATCGGATTCCATGTTTCTCCGTAGCTTGCAACGAAAGGCAAGAATAGTAAAGTTATAACTGCTATAACTAGAAACGCTAGAATTGAAAGAATGATACAGAAAGCTATTGAAAGTAGAAAGTCTATTACAAAGCCACGTATACGTCTCACTTTCACATGACCACCTCCTACTAATATTTTACAATAGGACTCTGTGAATTAAAGGGTCTTTCTTCATAATACTTACGATTCAATTTAAAATTTCATTGCATAAAGAATAGGCAGTTTAATATAATTATCCACTAAAACATAAACATAAAAATATAAATTAGGCCAATCATTAACACCACTAGCGAAACCACATACTCCTTTGACTCCCTCAGAAACGTCCACTCCATGATTGCATGAAAACCTACTGCTAGTATAAGAAAAAATAACCAAAACCATCTCATGGTATTTGCTTCTAGAATGTCAAAAATAAAGAAAATACTACAGAGACCAATGATTGCAATTACGATTAATCCCCCTATTTGAATATATTTACCCTCAGTTTCAGAAACTTTTCTTCTATTATTTCCAAGAATTAATTTACTAAGAATGGCATTCGCAATACTGACAATCAATACTAAAAAACCAGCTGTCATCCCCATTTTAGCCCTCCCTCTATAATATTCCGGTTGATGAAGTTAGTCTTCCTTCGTACTCCCAAACATCCTTATCCCAAGCGCTCCCACAGAAAGCGTAACTATTATGACTGTGACAAAAAACATAGTTTCTCCTGTTGTAAAAAGGGTTTGTCTTTTTAGGTAGAACCAAACTATTTCCACAATCAGTATAAATACCCAAAGTAAAAAGGCTGCTTTTGTTTTTTCTCTATCCATTTTTCCACCTCATTCTCAATTTCTTTCACTTGCACAAGTTCCTCTTCAAATAAAATCGATTTTACCTATCTTCCGAAATCACATTATTGTAATCTATCTCCAAAAAGTAGATTGCTTCGCTTAGGGCATCATAAAAGAATAGGCTGAACTCCTTATCTCTAAATAAGAAGACTTCTATTTGCTCGTCGTTATTTTGATAGGCCTCATAAATTCGGTGGTTTCCGTTGATGCAATAAGGTTTATCGTTCGTTAGATATTTGCTTTGAAGTACCATTACAGGGTTTTTATGATTTGGTTTTATGCGATTTGGATCCTTATTGATGTTGCCCTGGTCGACAGCTTCAATAATTTTTGAGGGAGAGAAACTAACCGGTTGAATTCCTTTTGCCTTAATAAGTGCAGTGGCACCGTCAATATCCAAAGCATATTCAAAAACGCCAGTTGGAAATTCAGCGTATAATGAAAATGTCTCCTGACCAATCGGATGAATTACAGGATAGGCTTCATGAATTCGAGTTTCCTTTAGGAGCTCAAGCCATTTCACCGCAGCCTCTGCCCCATAGCTGGATTTCTGCTCCATCTCTTGAATACGGGAAATAAAATGCTGATAGGGGTTAAAATTTTGGTAGGTTTTTTCATAGAATTCAATTTTACTTTCCAACTTTAGCCCCCTCCTATCACAGCTTTCTTTTCAAATATTCTATTTCAGCTAAAATTTTTTCATTTTGAGCTTTTAATTCCTCATTCTGCTTCCTTATCGCGTGTCCATCAAATAACAGAACGAACATTATTATCATAAAGATAAGATACATAATAAACCCAGCCATAGCGCTACCGCCTTCCAAATTACTTCTTTGTTTTAGAGTTCAAATAACCCAAAACATACCTAAAACTATTAACCAGCTAAATAGTGTGATACCAAAAATGAAATTTTTCATTTTATTTCTTTTGTCTTTAGTAAAGCTATTTATGTACTGACGAATTCCTAAACCAATCGAAAAACTAACAATGATAAGTAAAAGTAAAACTATTATAAAATTCACATTGGGGAATGTTTCGTTTAATATACTGACAAACAAACTATTCAGCCCAAAATATAAAAGTAGAATTAATGCAATTCCATAACAACTTAAAAACAAGATTCTATTTTTAGCCATTTAAGTCTCCTTCACTATCCAACATAAAGAAATGTTGCTGTTAACTAAAAAATATATAAACACAAACAAAAATACAAAACCCCGCCGATAGGAAAGACAAATATGCATTCAGTTTATGCTTTTCTTGATATTCAGTAATGCCTGAGACTAAAGTGGTTAACCCAAGAAATAATAGAAGAATCGGGATTGTTCCAAATTCATCAGTCCATAAACTATATCCTGCTATCGCAAACACGATAATACATAAAATTATTTTTAGAAGCTTCATAACGATTCCTTTTCCATCCTTTTTGTATATTCACCTCCAATTTTAACATAAATATCCAATCTGAAGTGCCCAAATCAACCTTTTTTTACTAATAACTCGTTCAAATAAAAAAAGACGCATTTCCTAAGAAACACGCCATTTAATAGAAACTTATTTAAATCCTACTATACATTCGGATTCTCTAGTAAGATAGCAATTCCTTGACCGCCACCGATGCACAGGCTTGCTATGCCATATTTGACACCTTGTTTTTGCATTTCTAATGCGAGGGAGTAGGTGATGCGAGCACCACTTGCACCTACTGGATGGCCAAGTGCTACTGCACCTCCGTTGACATTTACTTTTTCTTGGTCGATGCCTAGCTCTTTTACGACTGCTAAAGACTGGGCGGCGAAGGCTTCATTGAGCTCGAATAGGCCAATGTCTTCTAAGGTTAAATCCGCTTTTCTTAATACGTTACGAATGGCTGGAGCTGGACCGATTCCCATAATTGTTGGGTCGACTCCTGCTGTTGCTGAAGTGACGATTTTAGCTAATGGGTTTAGCTGGTTCTCCTTTAAGAATTCTTCTGATACAACGACGACCGCTGCTGCGCCATCATTAATCCCACTGGCATTGCCTGCTGATACCGTTCCATCCTTTTTAAAGGCCGGCTTTAATTTGGCTAAGCCCTCCATCGTAATCTCTTCACGGATATGTTCGTCCGCTGTCACTTCAACTATGCCTTTTCTTGTCTTCACCGATACAGGTGCAATTTCTTCGGCAAAACGACCGGAGCGGCTTGCTTCTGCCGCACGTTTATGTGAATTATAGGAAAACTCGTCTTGTTCTTCACGGGAAATTCCATATTTAACAGCCAGGTTTTCAGCAGTCATTCCCATACCGCAGCCTGCAACCTCGTCATACAAAGTAGCCCAAAGCATATCCTCAACAAGAGGGGCTTTATTCGGTGAACCAAAGCGTGTACCGCGTAATACTTGCGGTGCCTGGCTCATGTTTTCTGTACCACCAGCAACTAATGCATGAGCATTTCCAAGCTCAATTTCCTGCGCAGCTGAGACAATCGCCTGTAAGCCCGACCCACATAGGCGGTTGACCGTAAGTGCTGTACTTTCTTCCTTCAATCCACTTTTTAAGCCAATATGGCGTGCCAGATAGGCTGATGAGCTTGTTGTATGGATAATATTGCCGAATATAATTTCATCGATTTGTGCTGCTTCCACACCTGATCGCTGCAATGCTTCTTTTACAGCGACAACCCCAAGCTCAATATCTGTTGTGTCTGCAAATGCTCCACCAAATTTGCCAAATGCCGTTCTGCTGCCGTTTACAATATATGCTGTCATCTGTTTCATCCTCCCTTTACATTCCACCTGATACACTTAACGTTTCGCCTGTTATTCCTTTTGCGTGCTTCGAGGAAATGAAGTATACCCCATCCGCAATTTCTTCTGCAGTGATAAAGCGCTGCATCGCTTGCTTTGGATAGACAATTTCATTCAATGCTTCCCCTTCAGTCATTCCCCTGCTTTCTTCAAGATCCTTTAGCTGCTTCACTAGTAAAGGTGTTTTTACGGGGCCTGGCAGTACAGCATTTACTGTAATCCCATGCATCGCCCCTTCAAGCGCTGCAACGCGAGTTAATCCAATCACACCATGCTTAGCTGCTACATAGGCGACTTTCTCTGGTGTTGCCAGCTCCCCATGGACAGAGGAAATATTGACAATCCGTCCATGCTGCTGCTTTTTCATATAAGGAAACACATATTTCGTCATTAAGAAGGGGCCCTTTAGCATGACATTTTGCAGTAAGTCCCACTTCTCTTCTGGAAAGTCCTCTATTTTCGCACGATATTGGATACCGGCATTATTTACGAGAACATGAAGCTCATTTTCCTTGCAAATATAATCTATTACACTTTTAACAGAATCTGAGTTGGAAACATCCAGCTCAATTGCCTCTACCTTCCCTGGATAAATTTGTGCCACTGACTGTGCATTTTCCAGATTTAAATCTGCTGCAAAAACATAATCTCCTTCCTCAACAAACTTCTTAACCATCG
Source organism: Ureibacillus chungkukjangi (assembly GCF_003217295.1). Lineage (GTDB taxonomy): Bacteria > Bacillota > Bacilli > Bacillales_A > Planococcaceae > Ureibacillus > Ureibacillus chungkukjangi. The sequence continues at coordinate 65,981 of NZ_QJTJ01000012.1, read as the reverse complement.
CTGATCCGAGTCCGCCTCCAGCACCTGTTACTAAAATATTACGCATCCTAGTTTCCCCCTTGTACTTTGTCGAATGTTTTTAGTTGTTGGATTAATGAACGATCTCGCTCGATTACATAGTGATCCAAGCCTTTTCCTGGATATTCAAAGAACCCCTTTGAAGCCTTAACTCCTAGATGACCTTGTTCTGTTTTCTCCTTAATAACGCTAAAGGAGCAAACATTAGATTCAATCTCAGGCTGTAATTGCTCCATTACAATGTCCCAAACATCTAATCCCCCAAAATCCATAATCTTCAGTAGGCCACTTGTCGCGAATCGAAAGCCAGGTCCTGCAAATATTGCACTCTCTAAATCTTTCTCGGAAACAACTCCCTCTTCCAATAACGATAATGCTTCGCGCGCCAAGGCGGTTTGTATGCGGTTTGCCACAAGACCTGGCTTCTCTTTTCGAACTTCAATTGTGACCTTGCCCACTTTTTCCATAAGTGCATTCACTTCATCATAGCTCTCCTGATTTGTTTCAGGTCCTTTTAAAAGCTCCACAAGCGGGACGATATGTGCCGGGTTAAAAAAGTGAGTTAGCATTACTTGATCCTTATGCTTTTCTACATCGCGAATGATGTCTGTAAGCTTCAAGCTTGATGTATTGGATGTCAGGATGGCATGCTCAGCACAAATTTCATCTAGCTGTCTAAAAATCTTCTGTTTTAGTTCGAGGTTTTCCGTTGCAGATTCAATGACTAAGTCACAATCAGCTACCTCCTGAATGGATGTTGAAAGTGTTAGTCTATCAAAAATCCCCTCATCTGAATCCTTAAACGATTTCTCTTCTTCACGAAAAATGGTTAGGTATGTTTTTATCTTTTCCTTTGCTAAATTCAACGATTCTTCTTTAATATCCTGCAAGACTACAGGAATTCCATTGGTGATAAATTGAAAGGCAATCCCAAAACCCATTGTTCCTGCTCCAATTACTCCAACTTTTTGTATCATCCTTTTACCTCCTTGAATTCTAGTAGAATAAAACTGCTGCTATTAGCATTGGGATACTTGCAATCAATGGTGCAACTACACAAGTGGCAAATACATGCTTGTAAGCGTCTTTATGCGTTAGCTTTGATGCAACCAATATTGTGATTACTGCTCCATTATGCGGCAGTGAATCCAATCCGCCTGCGGCAATGGCAGCTACTCTGTGCATGGCATCCGGGTTTAGTCCAAGCTTCAGGTAAGTTGAGGATAACGCTTCCATCGCTATCCCAAGACCACCACTTGAGGACCCTGTTATTCCGGCAAGTGCGGTTGTTGCCAGGAAAAGCGAAATAAGTGGACTGCCTGGAATATCCGTCATAATCTCGCTGAAAATACCGAAGCCCGCTGTAATGGCAATAACAGATCCATAACCAACGTCAGCACTTGTGTTGATGATCGGTAGGACGGCAGAGACGGCGCCATCATTAATCGAATCTTTTTTGATCGCGATGTGTTTCCAAAACAATACAACCGTTAGTACAACAACACCCATTAGCGTGTAAACAATTTCCACCTTAAAAATATTCAATAAGACCAGTAACGCAATCGGCGGAATAAAGCTTACCCATACATTTGGCAATACACGACCTTCAAAGTGATCCTTAATGCCTCCATCACTATCTTTATCTGGATTTGTCATAGCTGCATAGGTTTCCTTGCGTTGTTCTGAGCGTCTTAGAGCAAACTTCATATACCAAAGGTTAATGGCAAGGACAAATACCGTTGCAATAATCCCAAGTAAAGGAGCTGCCGTCACAGTTGTGTCAAGATACTTTGTGGGAATAATGTTCTGCACAGAAGGTGTCCCCGGCAGCATTGTCATGGTGAAGGTTCCAATACCGGTAAAAAAGGGTGCCATGAATAGATGCCATGGAATATCCAATTCCTTGAATAATGGCTTTGCGATAGGCAATACGGCGAATATTACAACGAATAAACTTATACCGCCATACGTTAAGAACGCACAAATAATCATTATCGCTACCAGCACTTTATATTTACTATTCTTACCTATGAGCCTTAGTAAAAGGTTGGCGATTTGGCGAGCTGCACCACTATCATCCATCAGCTTTCCAAACATCGCTGCAAATAAAAAGATGAGGAAGTATTTCTGAACATAGCCGATAAATCCTGTCATATATGCCCCTTGGAACGTCTCCAAAATCGGCAAGCCATTTGTTACCATTACGAACAAACTTACAACGGGAGCAATGATGATAATACTAAATCCTCTTAAAGCCAAAGTGATTAATAGAATTAATGAAATACCTATCGAGATTAAACTCCACATACCCTTCCACCCCCACTATTCTATTTTTGTTTTAACGGCAGCCCAATTCGTTCCTTTAGCTCCTCAAATGATAAATCACCATAGATATCGTCTATGAATATATCACTCTCCTGGAAGGTGAAGCTCGCATATTCTGTCACAAATTGCTCAACACGACGTTCACCACTAGAGTCCAGTGTCAATGATTCTACTAATTTAGGAGAGCCATCCTTTGTAAAGAGAGTACTGGCTACGATTACTTTCTTTGCTCCGGCTACTAAATCCATTGCACCGCCAACACCTAAAATTGGTTGATTAGGCACGGACCAGTTTGCTATCTCGCCATAACGGTCAACCTCGAGGGTACCCAAAACTGCTACATCAATATGATTTCCCCTGATCATCCCAAATGAGAAAGCGCTGTCAAAAAAGGAAGCTCCCGGCATAATAGTTACTGTCGCCTTCCCCGCATCTATCAAATCGATATCTACTTCATCCTCATTTGGTGGCGGCCCCATCCCGAGTAAACCGTTTTCTGTCTGAAGATATACTTTTTTATCACCAATATATTTAGATACGAGTGTTGGAATGCCGATTCCAAGATTTACTACGTCGCCATCTTTTAGCTCCTGTGCTATACGCTTTGCGATGATTTCTCGACTATCTAAATTCAACGTAAGCACCTCCTTGCTTTGTGTACTTGCTTTCAATTACATAATCGACATAGATATGTGGTGTTACGATTTCTTCAGGATTCAATTCTCCTATTTCAACAATTTCATCTACCTCTACAATTACTGTCTCTGCAGCGGTAGCCATTAATGGGTTAAAGTTTCTAGCAGTTGTATGATAGACTAGATTTCCTGCTTTATCGGCCTTCGATGCTTTGATGAGAGCAATATCCCCCTTGATGGCCTTTTCAAATAAGTAACGAACCCCATCAATTTCGCGAATTTCCTTGCCTTCAGCCAGTCTTGTTCCTACAGCAGTCGGTGTATAAAAGCCACCGATTCCGGCACCACCGCAGCGGATGGCCTCTGCCAAGGTTCCCTGCGGCAATAGACTAATATCCAATTCTCCCTTTGACCAAGCGATAACTGCCTCTTTGTTAATGGTGAAAAAAGAGCCAATTGCTTTAGTGATTTTACCTGCTTCAAAAACCTTATGAAGCCCCTTCCCATCATCCCCCAAATTATTGCTCACAATTTCATAGTTCCCTGCTTCAAATTTTGCTAAAGCATCCAATAACGTTAATGGTGTACCTGAAATTCCGAACCCCCCTACGAGCAATCGCATATTATCCTTGAATAGTGACGCTAATTCCTCTACATTCCTTAGTTTCTCCATTTCCATCCCCCTTTGACCAGACTGTAGTCTAATGTTATAATTATATTAACTGAAAAATATAAAAATTCCAACAAAAAAATTATATTTAAGGAGAAAAAATGGTTAATTTAGAGAATAAAACGGCAAAAGGGATTCAAACCCAGCTTCACATCATGGAGGTTGCAATCGGTTTATTTAAAAAACATGGCTATGATAACGTCTCGGTCGATCGAATTGTAAAGGAAAGTAAAACGTCCAAGGGCTCCTTTTATCAGCATTTCCCTTCTAAATCCAGTATTTTCATGAATCGTTTTATGGAATTGGATGAGCGATATATAAAAATATACGAGGAGCTAAAGCCACAATATCCTACGGCAATAGAAAGATTGGAAGCCTTTTGCTATGAAGTGCTTCACTGCATCGAGGAGGATATGGGGAAAGAGCTGATGCGGGTCATTTATTCCGCCGCAATTATTAGTAATGAGCATACGTTTTTTACAAACGAGGACCGCAAGCTCTATATAATTCTTCGAGAGATTATTGAGGATGGGATAAAGGATAACTCTATCAAAAACATTGAATCTACCTATATTTTTTATAAAATACTTGTACAAAGCATACTGGGAGCCATATACTTCTGGGGGCTACAATTAGATAATAATAAACTGGAGTATTTAGGGAGGCCGCTTATTAAACAGCTCATTATGAGCATTCGATAAGAATGGCGATTGCCCATAAAAAAGTGGTGACCGACTATTCCAAGCTAGTTCGATCACCACCGTTTTTTATTCAGTTTCTGGGAAGAATACCTGGGCCGTGCTGATATCTACTAGAGTCGGCGCATTCGTATTGAGTGCTTGTTCTAGCAGCGATTCAAGCTCTGTGTCTGACTCTGCACGGAAACCTTGCCATCCACAGGCCTCTGCTAATTTTATAAAATCAGGGTTGGTTAAATCGACCCCAATCTCCTTCTTGTTTTCAGCCTGGATTTTGTCCCGTTCCATTTGCAGAGACTCATTATTTAAGACAACGACTGTAATGTTGAGCTTATAGCGGGTAGCTGTCAATAAATCAGCAAGTACCATTTGAAGTCCACCGTCTCCCACAATTGCTACTACCTGCTTTTCAGGCTTCGCAAGCTTCGCTACCATAGCGGCTGGAAGTCCAAAGCCCATTGTACGCCAATAGCCAGAGAATAATACAGATTGCTCCTTTTGTCGGAAGATACGATTCGTCCAGACAGTATTATCACCTGTATCAAGGGCAAGAATTGCATCGGCTGCAACTGTTCGGTCAAGGGCGCGGATTATTCGCGCTGGATGAACAGGGAAGCCTTCCGTACTGCCTTCCTTCTCATTTTGAGCCGCCCATTTTTCTTTTACTTCCAGGCAACGATTGACCCAATCCTCTGAACGAGAGAATCCCTGAAGACTCTCCGTCAAGAATGGCAGGACTTCTTCTGTTTTGCCCGAGATTCCGAGCTCTGTTGGAATATCTTTTACAAATTTATCGAATTGACGGTCAATCTGGATGATTCGTGCATTCGTTGGGACATACCCTTCTGGCCACCAAGTCGAACCGGCAAGAAGCACCACATCCGCCTGTTTAAACAATTCAGCAGCATGTGGATTACCACCCTCCCCAATCCCTTGTAAAATATACTTGGAGGACTCATCGAACAATCCCTTTCCTCCCAAGCTTACAAGAATGCCGGCTCCCCACAATTCAGCAAGCTTCTCTAGCTCCTCTGTAACAGAGGTCGCCCCGGAACCAGCAAGTATCATTGGTCGCTTCGCTGTTTTCATGATTTCTGTTGCCTTTTTTAAGCTTTCCTTTGTGAAGACGGCAGGACCCTCAATCACTTCCGGTAACGCGCGCGGCTTTCCAGTAGCAGGCTTCAAGAAAATATCCTTAGGAACAGATATATGCGACACAACCCGCTGTCCAAGCGATGTTCGCGCCGCTTTCTGAAGCACGGCAATCGTCGCGTCCGGACTTGCTAGATTAGCTGAATACGTAGCAAAAGGACTCATCAGCTCCTGCTGGTCAACATATTGCTGATATTCCGTGCCAATTTTATCAGTCGGGGCCTGTCCAGTAATTGCGAGCACTGGCGCTCTGTCTGCATATGCATCACCGAGCCCATTCAGCAAATTGGCTGCACCTGGCCCCATCGTTGCGGTACAAACACCAAGCCCACCTGTTAGCTTCGCCTCCGCGGAAGCCATAAAAGCAGCTGTCGACTCATGCTTTACGGCAATATATTGAATTTTCTCCTGCTTAGCCAGTGCATCGATAAGCCCAATAGTCGCATCACCCACAACACCATAAATCCGTTTTACCCCAAACATCGACAATTGCTCCACCATCAACTCAGCAACCGTTTGTTCTGTCTTACCCATTTACTATGAACCTCCTCGTTAGATCTTTTGCCCCACCAGGCATAAAGCATCCTTTAATTTGCGTTCATACTATTTTTTCCCCAAATAGCGCCGATTAATCCTCATTTTCCCAAAGGAATGGGAGGATGTTTTTTTGGTTGTTGGGGTGAGGTTGGTTGGAATGGATTTTATGGGGGAATCTGGGGAATTTGTGGAGAGCGAAGTGAGGATAAGGGGAATTTTTCCTGTTAAGGCTTGGGGAGTGTGGAATTGGAGCTGAAATAGAGGGAGATTTTTCCGTTATTGTATGTGATGAGTAAATTTGAAGCTGAAATAAGAGGAGATTTTTCCGTTATTTTTGTAGAGAGCCTCTTTGAAGCTAATATAAGGGAAGGTTTTTCCGTTATCCGCTTAAAATAAGGCTAAATTATGTGATTTTATCCAAATAACAGGAAATTCTTCCTTTATTTTCATGAAATTATGGGTAGCTGGCAAAATAAGCGGAAATTTCTCCGTTAATCCAGTGACGAGAAGCTTTGAAGAGTTGAAATAGGAGGAGATTTTTCGGTTATTGAATGTGGAGAGCCTCTTTGAAGCTAATATAAGGGAAGTTTTTTCCGTTATCCGCTTTAAATAAGGCTAAATTATGTGATTTTATCCAAATAACAGGAAATTCTTCCTTTATTTCCACTAAATCATCCACATTTCCAATTTAACCGAAAATTTTCCCGTTATTTCAATTTTATAAGTAGCTCCCCCAAGTACTCTTCCCTTATCTCCACCCCGAGCTTACTGATGAACTATTTGCAATTTAATTAATGCAATGATTTTTTCGTCATTTCCAGGTTCAATAGACACTTGCTTAGTATTTTCAATTATATCCTTGTAGAAATCTTCCCCGGCCGGATAGTTACCATCCCACCGTAATGGCACGTTGTATACATTAATGGTTCCATCCCCATTTCCACTATAAGTGACGGACCCATCTACTAAACGAGAACCGGCTAGCTGGATCACATCTTCTGGATAGTTGGCACTTGTTTCATCATCAGGATTGATAGGTACACCAGCTGAAATCTTACGAACATTCAATTCATCGATCTCTTGGTTTGGTCCAAGCTGTAACCAAACTCGTGCATATTCAATTTGTTCACTAGAATATTGGGATAGTAATTTTTTGCTATCTTCATTGTCGTCATTCACGTCACTATTTTCAGAAACAACTGGATTTGTAATAGCAGTGGAAATTTCACTCGACGATGAATTTTCCGATGATTCTTTATTCACTTCCGACCGATTCTGATCCGAAGTCTTTTCTGATGAATTTCCACAGGCAGCCGAGATGACCATTACTCCGAGTAATAAGGATGTAACAAAAATTTTATTCTTCTTCAACTTTAAAACTCCATTCCTACAAACCAACCATCTTAAAATAGTTAGCTTAATTTAACTTCACCTGTATTTTTAAGCGATCTCATCCATTTCAATGCTCGCTCAGCTATTAGGAAACCAATAATACCTCTAATAATATTTATTAACAAAATAATTACTATTGGAATAATCGTCATGCCTCCAATAACCAAGCCCATTTTACCAAATAAATTGTGAATTAATTCAACGCCAATACAAGTGAGAGTGACGATTGAGAATGCTTTAAGGCTATTTTTTATTTTGAAAAGAACGGATAGGTATATTCCCAAAGGTAATAAAATTACGAGATTATAAAAGATAGCCGAATAACTAAAAGTAGAAATGTTGAAATGCATTATATCGAATAGGCCAAACCAAGCCCCTTCATAAATGAATGTGCTTTGACTATCAGCAGGGTCGATAAGTGGAAGTGTAATACCTCCAAACTTGATTTGAATTAAACTTAACAAATAAAATAGAAAACTATATAGAAGGATTCTATTTAAATTACTGCTTTTCGATTTTCTAAAATAGTCCAGAAATATATCTATAAATATGTAACTCAGTAAAAGTATGAACCCATAATCTACAATATTGTAGATTATATATGTAGATGACACAAAATTACCTCCTAAATGCCCTCACCAGATTTCCTTATTATACCAAAAAACTTTATAAAAAAAACACTCTTCTACATTAGAAAAGCGGTCAATAATTAATTATTATGCAAGGAAATTTTTAAAAAGATCAACGGTTAAAACCAATGTTAAAAGGCAACCAAAGGAAGTTAATAGTATCGTTTTTCGATTGTTTTGCTTTTCTTTCGGTTTATTGAATTCGTTAATTTGTATAAACCACACTGCCATCGTGATAAGGGCTAATATCCCCATTGTCAAAACGCTCACCTCCGAAATGCTATTCTTGCTTATTATTTTAACACAATTCCTCATAAGGTTATAATACATTAAACATTCATTAGATCGTTGATTAAATGAAACTTTTCATTCATTCAGAGCGTAGCATTTATAAAGCTATAAAAAGAGGTGAAATAATTGTCGTTACGTTATCAGGAATATGGGGATAAAAGTGCATCTCTAATGTTTTTTTTACATGGAGGTGGGGTTAGTGATTGGATGTGGGATAAACAAATTGAATACTTTACGCATTATCATTGTATAGTTCCCACTCTACCTGAACATGGATTAAACAATTTTGAAAATAAGTTTTCTATAAAAGATAGTGCAGAAGAATTAATTAAATTAATCGAAGAAAAATCCGGAGGAAAGAAAGTAGTCGTTATTGGATTTTCATTAGGCTCTCAAGTAATTATTCAGCTGTTAAGTATGAAGCCAGATTTAATCGATTTTGCAATCATAAATAGTGCGTCAGTCAGACCCCTTTCATTCGCTAAAAAATTTGTGAAACCAGCTATAACCTTAACCTTTCCGTTAATCAAACAAAGGTGGTTTTCCAAACTACAAGCAAAAACATTATATATAAGTGAAAGCTACTTTGAAAAATATTATAAAGAAAGCTGTCAACTAAAGCCCGAAACGCTAGTAAGAGTATTGAAAGAAAACATGTCATTCGAACTACCTAAAGACTTTAGAAATGCATCAGGAAGAATACTGGTAACTGTAGGTGAAAAGGAAAAGGCAATCATGAAGAAGTCTGCAAAAGATATTGTAGCAGCAAATTCAAATAGTATTGGTCTCCTATTACCTAATATCGGACATGGAGTAACTTTAGCAACACCAGACTATTTTAATCTGCTGGTAGAAACATGGATAAATGATGGAAATGTACCAAATGACTGTAAAGTGATAGGTTGATATTGGGTGCTGCTGAGGTGAGGATGCACGTAAAACGTCCCTAAAAAAGGATTCATATTAACCATCTAATTCCTGAAAGAAAACTTATTCTCAGCCACTATGAGAAAAAGAATTGTTATAACAGCGTATTTTATCCTAAGTAAGCCCCCTCTCCAAACCAAGTACTTGCCTTTAAAAACCTAAGTTGATATTATAGACACATTAAGTCTACAATTAGGTGATATTATGAAGTTAACGAAAGCAACGAATTATGCGCTTCACACCATGATGTTTTTAGCTGCGAACCCGCCTAATGCGCATATAGGTGTGGCCAAATTGGCTGAACAGCAGGATGTTTCAACAACCTATTTATCTAAAATACTTACAAAGCTTGTCAAGTCGGGGATGGTTGAGTCTGTTTCGGGTGCGAATGGTGGCTATAAGCTAAAAGCTGGGTGGGAAAAGCTTTCTATACTGGATGTTATTAATGCTATTGAAGGGTTGACCCCTATTTTTGAATACTGTCACAGTCATAATCCGGATTGTTTAATTCAGAAGGCAATCGAATCGGCTGAGGCAAAGCTTTTACATGAATTGAATCAAACACTTATCGTTGATCTTGCTAACAAAATGAAGAAGACATCTATTTAATTATTGATGTCTTTTATGTTTACTTCAATCATAGATATTATGACTCTATAATATACATTAAAAATCAGGAGGAGAGATTAAGAATGGAAAAATTTGATTGTGTTGTAGTTGGTGCAGGACCTGCTGGATTAAGTGCTGCATTAACTTTAGGGCGAGCCCGTAGAAAGGTGGCCGTCCTGGATAATGGAAGAAATCGAAACCGTGTTACGCAAGAGTCACATGGTTTCTTAACAAGGGATAATATTAAACCACAAGAATTTAAAGATATAGCAATAAAAGATTTAGAGCCATACCCTTCTGTATCAATTTCAAATGAAACGGTGCAAGAGATAACTAAGGATACTGAGACGAATCTATTCTTAGTTACGTCAGACAACAAAACCTATCTAACTGAAAAAATATTGTTAGCAACAGGTGTACAGGAGGAATTTTCCTTAGCGCAAATTAGACAATATTACGGCAAAAGCTTATACAGCTGCCCATATTGTGATGGCTGGGAGCTGAGAGACCAGCCCTTAGCTATCGTTGCTGAAAATGAAGATCACCTGCTTCATATGACTAAATTGGTTTTTAACTGGTCGAAGGATTTAATCGTTTTCACTAATGGTCATCAAATATCTGATAATACGCGAAATACATTTGAAGGCAAAAAGATTCAAGTCTATACAGATATGATTAAAAGCTTGCATGGAGAGAATGGGAACTTGGAAAGCATTGAATTAGAATCCGGTGAAGCCATCCCAAGAAATGGCGGCTTTGTAATTCCAAGCTTTTATCGCCCAAATAAATTCGCCGAGCAATTAAATTGTGAAGCGGATGAAAACGGAGGTATTATCACAGACGGTTTTGGACGTACAACAGTAAATGGCGTCTACATTGCAGGTGAGACAGAAAAAGTCGGTCCCTCTTCCTTGATGATTGCTGCAGCTGACGGCTTTAAGGCAGCTACCGGCATAAATATGGATTTAACGTTGGAAAGATTTTAAGGTGTAAGCTAATAAGGCACTTTCCTTTTTTCCACGGAAAGTGCCAAATTGTTAATTCTAATCCCATTTATTTAAATGTTACAAGCCAATCCAGTGTTTGGTCACCGAAATCTGTCATTGTATAAACGATGTTCTGCTTTTGCCATTTGGCTAGACTGCCGCTATCTTCTGCATCAACATGCAAATGACCATATTGCTTTGGAATTGGCAGCATATTCGTTTCCAGGAATTCTACCGTTTCTTTTGCTGTTGCCAGGCTTTCCTCTGATTTTTCTGTTGTTGAACGAGCGGTGATAGCCCAGCGCCCTTCATTCCAGCTTGTAAATAAGGACCCTGCTCCTCCATCCTGATAACCTGTGATGCCATGCCCTAAATCCACAGGTTCTCCATCAGCGAATACGGTTTGATCAATCTCTTCACCTGCAGCATCTGCTGTTTCATATTTAGTAATTACTAAATTTCCGATCAATTGACCAGATTTCTTTACATTCGGATCATTTATAGGTAGCTCTTGATCTGTTTCATAAAATTCGTAGGTTACTTCATTCTCCTCTGAAGATGTGATAGCAGTTAAATGCTTCCCTTCTGTGACAGGAAAATCCGTTGGTAATTTCACTTCCCAATCGCTTGGAATTGCACTTTGAAGGCTTTTTGGATCTGCTTCACTTGAATCAGCTTCAACAGATTCTTCATTTTCTTTCCCTTGTTCTCCCTGATCCTCTGCTGCTTCAACTTCTTCTACGATCTGTTCGTCAGTTTGCGGCTGCACTTCTGTTTCATCAGTTCCACAAGCAGTCAATACCACAGCGATGACCATCAGACCTATTAGTTTTTCCAGAAAAATTCCTCCTTTTTTTTGATTATATATTTTTTTTGCTATTTTCAGATTATTTGTAGTAACAAATTGCCCGGTTTTCTAGTTCCTAAACCTTGTTTTTGCTAGAAATTCAAAACTTCTGGTAGCACACCTCACGCGGTAAGGGCTGGAACCTTAATTAACCTATCGTCTTCTTAATTATAGAGATGAGATGATCCCTTTTGATAAAATTATGTCGATATTGGAAGAAAGCATCATTAAATTGATTGATTTCTAGCCAATGCTCCTCTTGACCTCCAAAGGATTTCACGATGAGTTTTTCTGTACGGATAATTACTTCCTCTAAGAATTGATTGCCCTTTACACTGCTTACCATTTGAAGAGTCTCATTCATCGTTTGCTCTTTTTTGATTAATAAATCATAAAGGCCAAATAATTCATCTATCATATACTCACTTCTCTCTCTTTTTGGCTTCTTGTTTTATTTTTCCCTCTCCCAACAATTAAAAAACTCATAATTTGGAGGTAGATACAAAACAAAATAGAAAACCCCTACAAACCATAGAGGATGTAGGGGTTCTCGAGCATTTCATCTTATTTAAATCTTATGAACAGCTTCCTGGTTCGCTGTTGCGCACTTTTGAGCCTGTTTCACCTTTAAGAATGTCGCCACCAGTTGATTCAACGATTTCATTTGTTACGCTATTAGCGATTGCGTTTGAAACTAATTGTAATAAATTGTTTACGTCCATTTGTGATTGCTTGAACTGTTGCACGATTGGTGTTTCATCGATTTCTTCTTCGATTTTCGCGATTTTGCCTTCAACTAATTTTACAGCTTTTTCTTTACCTAAATGTTGGAAATTTACCACTTGTTTTTGTAAAGTTTTAAGGCTCGCAATTTTTTCACGGATGTTTTGATTTTCATTGATTTGCTCTTCAGCTTTTTTGAAAAACTCCACTTCCTCCGTGTTAGCAATCATATGTGCGATTTCTTTTGCTTTTTCTACGATTTCATCTTTTGTGTAAACTTTAGTTGTCATTATACTTCCACCTCATGTCGATGTACGACCTCTACAAACTCACCACGTAGGGAGTAAGATTTCGCCTCGAGTATTTTTACTTTTACAATGTGGCCCACTAATTCTTTAGGACCGTCAAAGTTAACTAATCTATTTTTTCGTGTGTAACCAGCAAGTACGTCATCACGTTTTTTACTGCTACCTTCTACCAACACTTCAACTACTTGCCCTTCAAGTGGCTTCAATCCGGCAGCCGAGAACTCTTCTACCACCGCATTTAATCGGTGTAGACGCTCCTTTTTCACTTCCTGAGGAACATTATCAATCATTTTCGCAGCCGGTGTACCTTCACGAGGAGAATAAATATAAGTGAAGGCCATTTCAAATCCAACCTCACGATACAAATCAAGTGTTTCTTGGAATTGCTCCTCTGTTTCATTCGGATATCCCACAATGATGTCAGTTGTTAATGTTACATCAGGAATAGCTACCTTGATTTTACGAACTAATTCTAGGAAGTGCTCACGTGTATATTTACGAGCCATGATTTTCAGAATATCATTCGAGCCTGATTGCACAGGTAAGTGAATGTGCTCCACAAGGTTTCCGCCTTTTGCTAGCACCTCGATTAAATGATCGTCGAAGTCTCGCGGGTGACTCGTTGTGAAACGGATACGCGGAATATCAATCTTGCGCAGCTCGTCCATTAAATCACCAAGTCGGTATTCAATATCCTCAAAGTCTTTCCCGTAAGCATTAACGTTTTGACCTAACAGCATTATTTCCTGATAGCCCTGAGCTGCCAACTCACGCACCTCTTGAATAATCTCATCTGGACGTCGACTGCGCTCTTTCCCTCGTGTGTATGGAACGATACAGTATGTACAGAATTTATCGCAGCCGTACATGATATTCACCCAAGCCTTAATGGCACCATTACGTTGCTTTGGAAGGTTCTCAATTACGTCCCCTTCCTTCGACCAAACCTCGATCACCATTTCCTTGGACATGTAAGCTTCTTTTAAAATGTTCGGTAAGCGGTGAATATTATGTGTACCGAAAACCATGTCTACATGTTGATATGTTGTTAAAATTTTATTTACAACCGACTCTTCCTGTGACATACAGCCACAAACGCCGATTAACAATTCAGGATTTTGACGCTTATATTTTAATAGGTAGCCAAGCTCACCAAATACTTTATTTTCAGCATTTTCACGAATTGCACATGTGTTTAATAGAACAACATCTGCCTCTTCTATTCTGTCAGTAGGTTCATACCCAAGCTGCATGAAAATCCCAGCCATTACCTCAGAATCATGCTCGTTCATCTGACATCCGTATGTACGAATGAAAAACTTACGCCCATTGCCCATACGTAAAAACTCTTCATCAATATCGAAATCCTTGTGGTACTTTACTTCCTCTTTCCCACGCTTTTTCGCATCTTTCAAAGAAGGAGCTGTAATCACTCGTTCGAAATATTGGCTATAATCTTTTTCAGGCTTAGCACTCTTAGGCTTTGGTTGATTCACTTGCTGACTCGCTAATCGTTGTTCCTCATTCATTGAATCTTAGAAACTCCTTTCAAGATTGGTTTCATACATTCGAACTCCATTTAAATATTATAACTAATTATAGGTAGAAAGAACAATAACGTGTATTAAAATTATAATTTATTTTTGAATTGGAAGAAATATGAGATGAACATCTGCTTGGAGTGCGAGTTGGCGGGGGTTTAGAGGTGTGTGATGTAAGTTTCGGGCTGGGGGGAGTTAACGAATTTGTCACAATGAGGGGTTGGGGGTGGTGTGTGTTTACTGCTTTGCTTGGTGTTGGGTCGCGGGCGCGTGGAAGCAGTTTCAAGTTTGAGATGCGTTTGGTGACGCAGTCTCATAAAGCTACTTTTCCTTCCTAGATACTGCTGCGAACGAGAGGTATGTCCTTTGCAAACTAATTCGTCACAATAAACTCCAAATACTGCTGCGGATCATTCTTCTTCAAAATCGCGAGAAACGTAAAACATAGCTGCACCACCGAATGCCAATTCATCTGGTATCGCTCCTCAAACTGAAACTTAGGCAACAGCAAAACTTCTTTAAAAACAGCTTGCGGTTCCAGCTCCTTTACCTCCAAATATTTCAAAAACGCCAAAAAAAGCTTGTGATCCTGCACCGCAAGCGCCTTCTCCTCCACCAACTTGTCAATTTCCTGCACATCCTGCAACGAATTCGCCTTCCGAAACATCCTATCAAGCTTCTCATCCTGCTTCTGCTGTTTAATCGCGATGAAATCAATAATCTGATTCAAGCTGATGACCTCTTTTCCTTGAGTTTGGGGTACAGCATTAATGAAATCCGCCACCTTTGGACATATATCCGCCAGTTTTTCTAATATATCCGCCAAAATTTATTTATATCCGCCACTTTTTTCAATATATCCGCCAAACGTCTTTGGGGATAAGATAACGACGTCCTTTGTTGCTACCTTCATAGTAAAATTTCATTCTTTTTAATAATTTATTAGCAGAGTCTTCACTCTCTATCAAAAAAAACTCCCTAAACTCGCGATTCGCAATCCACTCGCTCCTCAAAAATCGATAGTCGTGCAGTCCTTGATACAACGGTTCTCTTAATCTTACTCCACAGGTACACACAAACTTGCCATAGTGAAACCTCATCCCACGCCCACACTCACAAATCGCCCCCATCCGAAGTGGCGGGATATCGAATCTCGGCACATAGATACTGGGCTTATGTATGCTTTGCAGATGGGATGTTAGGAGCTCGTAGTGAACGGGTGAAAGCACGGTGTTGCTATACTTTAATAATAACTTTTTTAGCTCTGCAGGCAAACCAATCGCATGGAAAATCTGAAATTCTTCTGGAATAGAGCCAATAATCGTGGAGGAGTCCGCAATCACAACCGCCTTGTGAATCGGCAGCGCCAGCCCCAAGCGCCCGACAACTCTATCCATCAGCTCTGCATGGCGCTGCACCTGATCAAAGGGGCTCTGAAAACTTTCAACCTCCCCCGTTCGCTTCCTGCGCAGAAACTGATGCTTATCTTCCTCGTACCAAATCGTGCCGGAAACATTCTTAATCTCGAGAATCAAAATAAAGTGGGGGCACACAAACAACGTATCCATCTGATGCGAATTGCCGATATCATTAGTAGTTTCATAGCTATGGAGAAGAAGAGCGTTGGTCGGCACGGCAAGCTCCTTCCATAGTCGGTCTACCTTCATCTCCCCTTGATAGCCGATTTCTGCCCGTCGCAACAAAGAACTTACGTAGCCATGCTGCGGATGATTGACATCAATCCGACGTTTTAAAGCATCCAAAACAGTAATTTTTGAGGGAATAGTTCGGTCTTTTATGAACAAAAGCATTCTCCTTTTCAGGTGGGATAATATGAATTGAGGTGTTTTAGTAGAGGAAATTTCGAGTATATAATTCTACTTAGATTTTAACTTGCTAGAAGAAAATCCTGCAATACATTCTCGCAAGATTTTATTTTGGCGGATATTTGAGGTGAAGTGGCGGATTTCACACAAAAATTGGCGGATATAATGAAAAAACTGGCGGATTTCTGCCTCAAAGTGGCGGATATACTTAATCAAACAAAAAACCATCCAGCTCACTAATTCTACGTGCAAACTGCAAAGCGTGCGCACCATCACCATGAATGCATAGGGTTTGTGCGTTTATTTTGATTACTTTCTTCTGAATCGTCCTAACTTCATTAGACAAAAGAATCCCTTTTACATGCTCGAACATTTCATCCTCATTCGTTATCAACGCTTGTTCATTGGAGCGAGAAACTAATGTGCCGTCTTCGTTGTAGTTGCGATCCGAAAAGGCTTCTTCAAAAACAGTCAGCCCCTTCTCCCGAGCAAGTTTAGCGATTAAACTACCCGCTAGGCAATATAGCTTCAGCTTGGGATTTAAATCATATACCGCATCGATGACAGCTTGCGCTTTAGCTGAATCATTGGCACTTTGATTGTAAAGGGCTCCGTGGGGCTTTACATGATGAAGCTCGGTCTTCTCCACGTCAACAAAGCCACGTAATGCACCGACCTGATAAATGATCATGTTATAAATTTCTTCGGGGGTGAAATCCATATTGCGTCGACCAAATCCCTGTAAATCAGGATAGCCTGGATGGGCACCAATCTTCACACCTTTTTCGATCGCACGCTTGACTGTTTGACGCATAATCATTGGGTCTCCTGCATGAAAGCCACAAGCCACATTGATGGAAGTTACATAGTCTAGTATTTCATAGTCATTTCCCATACGAAAGGCACCAAAGCTTTCCCCCATATCACAGTTAATATCCATTCGCATTATCTAGTCACCCTCCTCCATCAAGTGAAACATTACACTACCAAACGTACGCAGCTGCGTGAGCTTGCTCAAATCATCCTCGTGTACAGTTCCGATAATCGGATAACCGCCCACTGTCTGTGCATCTGCCATTAATACGATTGGCTCTCCGCTTGATGGAACCTGAATTGTCCCAAATTGTGTCGCTTCCGAAATGATTTCTTTCTTTTCCTGCAGCAAAAGCCCTTCGCCCTTAAAATAATAGCCCATACGGTTGCCACCTATGTATTGAAAGGAATGAGTCAAAAACCGCTCTACACTCTCATTCGTAAACAGCTCAAAATGTGGTCCCTTATAAACGCGAACTTGAACCACAGTATCAAATTTCGGGCGATAATCCCCCATTAGTCCTCGCATATTTGGAAGGGGCTCTACCTCGCTGCCATACAGAATACTGCCTACGTTTATTGACTCGCCGATGTTAGCAAGAGGATAGCTGGAACGGCTTTTCAAAACGAGCTCTACATTCAAGCCACCCCGGGGGATTAAATAAAGAATTGATCCCTCAACAGCACTTTTCAGAGATAAAATATCGCCTTTTTTCACCCGAAAACTCTTCCAGCTTTCAAGCACTTCTCCATTCAAATAGTAATCTCCCACTGCACCGGTGAGGACGTATGTATGATTACTTAATGCTTCAAATTCAAAGCCGCCCACGAAAATTTCCAAGCAGGCTGCATTTGCTTCATTATTTAATATTTGATTGCCAAGCTCGTAGGAATACCGATCCATCACCCCCGACACGGGAATTCCTTGTGCCCGATATCCAAACCTGCCATAATCTTGTACGCTAGCATGTACTCCCTGGCGTGTCACCTTGAGTAGTGGCTTCATTTACTACACTCTTTCCTGATTCATATTATAAAATTCTTGTTTAGTTATGGCGTAAAATGTGACGGAATCGCCCGTTTGAAATAGCGTCGGTTCGTTATTTTTCACATCAAATAAACGATGGGGAGTTCTCCCGATGATATTCCAGCCGCCTGGAGAATCGATTGGGTAAATGCCGGTTTGCCGCCCACCGATACCGACAGAAGAGGCATCCACAAGCTTTCGAGGTTTCTGCAATCGTGGCACATGGAGCCGTGAGTCCAGCTCACCTAAATACGGAAACCCGGGCAAAAAACCAACTAAATGTACAGCATAGCTTCTTCCACTATGTAAGGAAACAACCTCTTCATAGCTCAATTTCGTATGCTCCATCACTCGTTCCATATCCAGCGCGAACTCCTCATCATAGCAGATGGGCACCGTTAACTCACGCCCAATCAGATGCGATCCATTCATCGTTTCGATTTGGTAGTGCTGCCATTGTTCAAGCAATTTCTCATAGCTTACATGCTGACGTCCCTTTAGATAAACTGTAATCGTATAGTAGCCAGCTACTGTTTCTATAATCTGATGCTGCAAAAATTTGCGAATAAATCGATTAAAATGTTGGACTAACAGAAAGCTTTCCTGTGAAATTTCCTCGCTAAATGCAAAACGAAGTGTGTTCTGGCTGACCCACATCATCTTTGGAAAGTCATTCATTGGCCGAGCTGACCGTTTCCTTTATACATAGCTCTATAGCATTTACTAAATCGCGGATATTCCATCCTGGAATTTTGCCATGTTGAATCGCTAGCTCAAATGACGCAGGTATGTGAATAAAACCAGCCAACACATTGCCCTGATTCTTTGCATAAGCAAGCCCCTCATACATAATGTTGTTACATAGATACGTCCCGGCTGTGTTGGAGATTTCTGCAGGATAGCCCTCCTCATTCAATCGATCTACCATTCTTCGGACCGGTAAGGTTGTTAAATACGCATCCGCACCTTCTTCAGCAATTTTCACATCAACTGGCGCAAAGCCATTATTGTCCGGCTCCCCATCCTTTATATTGATGGCAATTCGTTCAGGTGTTATTTTGTAGCGTCCACCTGCTAGCCCTAGAGAAATAATGATATCAGGCTGCACGTCATCGATATACTCCTTCAATTGATTGGAGGACTTATTAAAATCGACCTCCATAATACGTCCGCAAATCTCGTAATCATCGAAGACTTTTCCATTCAGTACTTCGACAATCTGCATCGTGGGATTGATTTTAAAGCTTAAAAACGGTTCGAATCCAGTTAGTAATATTTTTTTCATTTCACATCGCCTCTATTTTTCTTGGTCTCTCAAAAATAACAAAAAAAACTATTAATCTCAAGTAGAATTCTGAAAATTAATAGTTTTTAATTTATTATATTGTAAACCTTTTAATAGCTGTTGTAAGCGTGCGAATATTTCTTGAGATTTTCTGAATCTCCTCGTGAATTTCTTTGTTAGCGTCAAGCTGATCGGTCGTTGAAGCGGATACTTGCTCGATCATTTTGGCGTTTTCCTTTGAAACCTCGCTCAGGTGCAAGGAGTTGTTGGCCACCTCTTTTGTATTTTCCGTGATGACGTTAATTGTCGATGCTACCTCTCCTATGTGAGGACCGATTTCATTTACTGCTGACACGATTTGCTGGAACTTCGATGCGGTTTGATTTGTCGTATCAATTCCAGTTTGAACGGACTGCAGTGCGCTGCTCATAAATTGTACAGATTGCTTGGAGTCCCCTTGAATCTTCTGAATGATTTCCTCAATCGCTTTTGTGGAATTAACGGACTGTATGGATAGCTTTCGAACTTCGCCTGCCACAACGCTGAAGCCCTTACCGTATTCCCCTGCTCGAGCCGCCTCGATAGCCGCATTCAATGCCAATAAATTTGTTTGCTCTGCAATGGAATTAATGATTTGTATAACCTGCTCGATATCCTTTGAGTGCTCTACTAAAATTTGCATCATATCATAGGATTTCTTCACGGCCTGTTCGATTTCATGCATTTGTTCATTGTTTAGAATGACAAACTGTACTCCTGCATTGGCTTCCTTAACCGTTTGCGTGATATTTTGTTCTATAAAATCAATTCGCTCTGCAATCAGGACAACCCCATCGGCAATTTCCTGTAATGCGTTGGTATTCACATTCAATTGCTCCGTTGACCTAATCGTGGCAGCTGTTAAATCAGACGCATCATGAGAGATATGTATCGATGCTTTTGTTGTCTTTTCTGAAGCAGCCTGTAGCTGATCATTCG
This sequence comes from Ureibacillus chungkukjangi, assembly GCF_003217295.1. Taxonomy (GTDB): domain Bacteria; phylum Bacillota; class Bacilli; order Bacillales_A; family Planococcaceae; genus Ureibacillus; species Ureibacillus chungkukjangi. The sequence goes on along the minus strand of NZ_QJTJ01000012.1, from coordinate 45,764 downwards.
CCTTGTGAACTGATACGGCACTTCGCTGAACTGTTTTTAACAGTTCCTTCACTTCGGTGGCCATTTGATTGTAGCTTAACATGACCTCGCCAAGCTCATCCTTTGAGTCATATTGGGCTGTCTGCGTAAAATCCCCTTGCTGTGCTTGCTTTAGCAGCCTTTTCAATTGCCTTGTTGGGAGATTCACGGACCTAGTAGCACCGATACTCAGAATGATAATGATTAAAATCATCCCCACAGAAACGCCTGTTAACAGCATGTAGCCGAATGCTATGTCCTGCTGATGGGAATTTAGTTGGCTTTCTGCTCGAGAAGTTACATATTCCTTCATTTCCTGTGATAAAGTCAGGATCTCGCCTCCATCACCACTTTCAAAGGCAGAAGCTAAATTCGTTATGTAAAATTGCATTTTCGAATCAAACTGATATTCCTTTAACGAGGCATGAGCTTCATTAGCCTGGCTTAGGTCACCTGTATGTACGAACGCCTCCATGTCAGCAATTGCATTAACAGCCAAAAGCTTTTCCTTATACATTTTTTCCGTGTTATTTTCCATTTTGCGCAAATAATCCATACTGAAAATTGCAAAAATACAGTTCGACAATATACAAACAATCATCAAAACTATCAGCCGGTCCTTTACCTGAATATAGCGTTTCATACGCACCTAAATGCACTCCCCTACGCAGTAATACTTTTAGCATAGTTTAGTACTATAAAGTACCTATATATAGAATGTAAAATTTTTGTAAATACAAAAAACGCCTGGAGAATCCTTCTCCAAGCGATTGACTATTGAATTGCCCCGGTACTCTTTAATCCTGGGATAACTTCCACTTCAATTTTTGCATTTTTGTACGCTTCTTCCCATTCTTCGTCCGTCATGCGTTTATTATGCCAAGTCCGTGCCTTATAATCTATACCAAAACCAATGGGGTCATACCCATTCTTGACCAACTCCGTAAGAGCTTCTACAAAGTTCTCTTTCCCCTCCTGTTTAAATAGCTGGTTATAGTAAGTTAATTCTTCTGGGTCTAATGCCTTTTTCGATTCACTTATAAATCCATTTAGATGTATTTTTATATCAAGTTCTACTTGATTGTTGTCTAGAATCTTCACTTTATATTTGGATTTTATTGAATCTATTTTTGTAAAAAAATAGTGCCCTTCTTTTTTTACGAAAAGATCCGCAACCTCCACATTCTTTAATATCATGTTAACTAACAATGTAGCATAGGTATCAAGTTCATGTGGCTCGCCATCATTTGTAAATATTAGGGATTTATTAACCTCGAAATGAGACTCCTCTTTTTTAACCTCGATAATGGGTAGTATTATATCTATACTACTTTCCTTCATTCTTCTAGCGAAATCAAATAAGTAAGTTGATACAATGTATTGACTTTCTGTTCCAATACCGTCAAAGTAGTTAAATAATGCAGGATAAGCTGCATTTTCGCCCTTAGGAATCATTTTTACAATCTTCTCTGCAGAAGGCCTTCCAACCGCAACCCAGGAAATCAATTGGATATCTGGTCTTCTCATTAAAAAATCCAGTAACTCCATCGCTTTATTTTCCTTTAAAAGTTCCTCTCCGATTACGATTAGCTTCGTATGACCAAACTCCAATTCTTTGTCTGAATAGGTTTCCAGGATACGTATTGCCTCAGTCAGTGTCTCCCCTGAGTGCGAAATATAAGAATATTCGGGTTCAGGAGATTGTTTAAAAGATGCAGTAGGTACGTAGAGCTTCAAAGTAATTTTGTAGGGCTTATCCTCTTCCTCTGACTTATCTATGCCAATCATTGAAACAAATACATCCTTATCTATGTCCTTAAATTCGCAACCTGATAGTAAGGTAATTATCGGTATTAGAACTAGAAGAAATAATTTAGTTTTGTTTTGCTTCTTCGGCATCCTTCATTCTCCTTTTTATAAAGAAAAAAAGTATTATCATTAACGGGAAAATTATTACTAAACCGTTATATAAAGTGCTGGAAATTTGGAATAATTGATATTCATTAAGTCTACGGACTAAAAATAAGGATATAGCTATAAAAATAGACACCGGGATAAATTTCCCTACCTTAAAGCCCTTGAATTTAATATTGTCTAAATTGAAAACAAACCTCAAAAATTCCATCGAAACATGCCAGTGAATCAGTATACTTAAAAAAGCAATCCCCAAATAGAAGAATAGAAAAACAAACAGCACACGTTCAATCATGAAAAATTCCATCCTCAACGAATCACTGGTTGAAATCCATGGGTAAACAAGTTTATCTATGCTCTCAAAACCGTTGAATCCTATTGGGATAAAATAAGTAGTAAATAATGTTAAGGTAGCGATAATACCGATTATCGAAATATGCTTCAATTTGAACTTTTGTTTTTGTGTAAAAAATCGGTTAAAGATAAATAGATTGGCTACACCTAGAAATAAAAAAAAGCATGCACCGAATGAATTTACATGCGGCATTTGATTCACATATAATGCTGCTTCCTTAACAAAGTCCCAATTCAAACTCTTACTGCTATAAGCCTTGTAAAAAATAAATAAAATTAATGGAAAAGTAAGTAACAATACAAGTTCAACAGTATATAACACACGGTCAGTCCTCATGAGACACCCAAAAATGACAGATAATATAAGTGTCAGACTAATTTGGGTAATTGGCATCTCGGGAGTAACATATCGTATTAGAAGGAAGGTAAATGTTACTAACGTTATTAATCCTGCCAAAAACCACATTACAGCCAATAAAACCAAAAATGGCTTGTAGAACCATTTAGAGGTCGTTTTCTTTAATAAATCAGGTAATGTCATCCCTGGAAAGGCATTAAAAAAACGTGTATAAACAGTGACGAGAATAGTACCCGCAACTATCCCAAATATCATCGAAGAAACCGCCCCATCCTTATGATATTGGAACAGAATCGCTGGCACTGAAGCGATAATATTGGCCACCATATTAATCAATATTAAGTAGTAATAATATCGGCTCACGTTTTCTCCTCCGAGCTTTTCTTGTTTTTCGAGAAGGCATATATTCTCAAATATGGCTCTCCAAAACTATCCATGTTGACTAAATACATCAGTAATACGAAAAAGCCTAATACTAAACCGGCCAAACCAAATACGCTTGTAATTAGTATCAGTAATAATCGAACAACCCTTATTGAAAATGCCATTTCGTTTACTGGAATAACAAAGGTCGAGATAGCTACAGCCGAAACGATAATAACCATAATATTGGATGCAAGCGATGCTTCCGTAACAGCCGTCCCAAGAATCAGACCTCCTACTGTAGTAGCAGTCGCACTCACTGCTTTTGGCAGTCGAATACTGGCCTCCAATAGTAATTCCATAAAAAACAGCATGAACAAAACTTCTATAAAGGAAGAAAAGGGAACCCCGACTCGACTTCCTGCTACCGTCAAGGCCAATTCAGTTCGGAATACTTCAGGAGTAAATGAAGTAACTCCTACATAAACAGCAGGTAGAAGAAGACTTAGAAATAGTCCCGCGTAGCGAAGTATCCTTAAAAATAAGGAAATCACGAAAGTATGATAATTATCTTCCATGGTTGTCATGAAATCGAAAAATACTGCTGGCGTTGCCACTGCTTGCGGGTTTCCATCTACAAAAAGAATAACTTTACCCCCGGCCAAATTGTAGATGATTCGATCGGGACGTTCAGTCATAATCATTTGAGGGAAAATCGTGATGGGCTTATCGTTTATATAGTTATTCAATTGAGTTGTTGACGAAATGAGCTGTTTATCAACCTTTTGAAGCTTTTCTCGAATGGTATCCAAAACATTGGTTTTCACTTTATCTTTATCATAGATAATCGCAACTTTATGCTGGTTCACTTCTCCTTCAACAATATACTCAACCGTTAAGGAAGGCTGGTGATAGTTTGTTCGGATGATATTAATGTTGGTTGCCAGGTTATCACTGAAGGCAAGCTGAGACCCATGAATCGTGGTCTCGATGGATGTTTGATTAACCTCGTCGTTTTTCGATAATCTAAAATCAAGCAAGTAATATTCATTTTGAATGACAATTAAAGTATTGCCCTTCATCACTTCCAGCTGTACCTGTTCTTTTGATGTAATCTCCTGAAACTGCGGCAATGCGTGCAAATATAAATTAAGCTGCTCCTCCGATGACATCTCAAAGAAGGGTTTAATCACAAACTTTTCAAGCATATCCATATCAATAAGCGATTTTATATAAAACAGCAAAAGATGTTTATTATCGTATTCCATGTTCTTTTCGATTAATTCATTCGTATCCTTGAACTGATCATATATCCACTTGATGCTATCCTTTGAAGACATTTTAATTCCTCAATCCTCTAGTAAGAATCATCTTTAGCTTAACCAATAATAGGATGACGATTCATTGTTTTGGTAAATTGAACAAGGTTTGTTATTGCGGGATTCGTGTGGAAGAATGAGCATGCTCTGGGTGATAAAAGTTTGTGACTTTAATAAATTTTTGCCTTGTGGATTTGAAAGTGGCTTGATTATTGAAGAAAGTGGGTGTCCCCAAGCAAATAAAAAAACTCCCACCAAAAATGATGGGAGCCTCTTACTTACATAAATTCTTTTACTAAATCGTTAAATTGACCTTCGTCCAGGTTCATGTCTAGTTCAGAAAGTGGTTGTTCTGAGTAGCCAGGAACTTTTTCTTGGTATGACTTTGTTTCTAGGTCTTGGTAGATAATACCCGTTACTAGGCCTTCTTTTTCCATGACTGTTTGCATTGCTAGCTCTCTGTTTTGAGGGTCATAGCCTTCGATGTCAGCTAGCTTTGTTAGGTTCTCTTTGAACCATTCATATGTGTTGATTTTGTTGTAAGTTACACATGGGCTGAACACGTTGATGAAAGAGAATCCTTTGTGCTGGATACCAGCTTCGATTAAAGCTGTTAACTCTTTAATGTCAGTTGAGAAGCCTTGTGCTACGAATGTTGCCCCAGCAGATAATGCTACTTCCAACGGTTTTAATGATGGCTCGATTGCCCCACCAGGAGTCGATTTCGTGATGAAACCTTGTGCTGAACGTGGAGAAGTTTGCCCTTTTGTTAAACCATAGATTTGGTTATCCATTACTACATAAGTTACGTCGATGTTACGACGGATGGCATGTACTGTATGTGCCATACCAATGGCAAATCCATCTCCATCTCCACCTGACGCGATTACGTTTAGATCACGGTTGGCCATTTTCAGACCTTGTGCGATTGGTAACGCACGACCGTGAATTCCGTGGAATCCGTATGAGTTGATGTAACCAGCGATACGACCTGAACAGCCGATCCCAGCAACAACTGCTAATTCATGTGGCTCGATGCCAACATTTGCTGAAGCACGTTGAATTGCTGCTTGTACTGAAAAGTCACCACAGCCTGGGCACCAGTTTGGTTTCACTGAGTTACGAAAATCTTTAAAAGTTGCCATTAGTCAAGCAGCTCCTTTACTTTATTTTCTAGCTCACGAGGTAGGAACGGTGTACCGTCATATTTCGTGATGCTGTGAGTTTTGCTGTGACCGCCAATATTTAACTTCATAATATTCGCAAGCTGAGCTGTTTTGTTGTTTTCCACAACGATAACCTTTTTCGCACCATTTACTAATGCAGCCATTTCCTCTGATGGGAATGGGAATAGTAAACGAATATGTGCGTGGTTTACCTTCTTGCCTTCAGTAGTTAAACGCTCCTGCACTTCTTCAAGTGCACCGCGAGTTGAGTTAAATCCTACTAATAACACATCCGCTTCATCATGAGGTGCATTCACATAAACTGGCGTATCGAAATTTAGCTTCTCTAGCTTGCGGAAACGTTTGTCCATTTGAACTTGACGGTTCCCTGCAGATTCACTTGGCTTACCAGTTTCGTCATGCTCAACACCAGTAACGTGGTGAATTCCGTTTTCAGTACCTGGTAATACACGTGTAGAAACGCCGTCTTCTGTATTTTCATAACGCTTGAAGTAATCTTTGTTTTCTGTTGGCTCAAGATCCTCGAAGGCAATTTTCCCCCGACGAATTTCGATTTTACTATAGTCAAATGGTTCAGTCGTTTGCTTACCAAGTGATAATTGTAAATCTGTCATGATGATGACAGGTAATTGTAATTCCTCAGCTATGTTAAATGCTTGGATTGTATCGAAGAACGCTTCTTCCAATGTTGAAGGCGCGATTACCACTTTCGGAATTTCACCGTGTGTACCGTATAGCATCGCCATAAGATCTGACTGTTCTTGCTTTGTTGGAAGACCAGTTGATGGACCTCCACGTTGTGTATCCACAATTACTAATGGCTGCTCAGTCATACCTGACAACCCGATTGCTTCCATCATAAGTGATAGACCAGGACCAGCTGAAGCTGTGAATGAACGCACGCCACCGTAGTTTGCACCGATTGCCATTGTTGCTGCTGCGATTTCGTCCTCTGTTTGGATAACTGCACCACCAAATTTTGGGAGCTTTTTGATTAAGTATTCCATAATTTCAGAAGCCGGTGTAATTGGATAAGCTGCCATGAAGCGTGAACCTGCTGCAAGTGCTCCTAAAGCGATTGCATCGTTCCCGATCATGAACATACGGCGTTTTCCATCAGCTGGAGCAAGCTCCCATTCACCAACGCGATCGCCTAGAAGCTCACTCATGATGTCATATCCTTGTTGGATTGCCTCCATGTTTTTCTTAACGACTTCTTCACCTTTGCGTCCGAAGATTTCATCGACTAGGCTTTGGAATACAGAAGTATTTAAGTTTAATAATGCCGCTGTCGAGCCAATGGCAACCATGTTTTTCATAAGTGACGTTCCTAATTCTGTTGCAATTTCAGTAAATGGAACGATGAAAACAGGAGCTTTTGAATCTTCTGGCTGAACCGGCTTGAACTTTGCATCCGCTAGAATAATACTTTTTTCTGTAAGCTCTTTGTAGTTAACCTCGATTGTTTCTTGGTCAAATGCTACTAATATATCTAAATCGTCCGCAATAGAACGTACCTCTGTTGGACGAACTGTAATTTTATTATTCGTATGGCCACCTTTAATGCGTGAAGAGAAATGACGATAGCCGTATAGGTGGTAACCTAAACGATTCATAGCCATTGAGAAAATTTCACCCGTACTCTCAATACCTTCACCTTGCTGCCCACCGACTTTCCACGAAAGCTGATGTAACATAATAACAACTCCTTAAAAACGGTTTTTATATCTTTTTTTCCTTCATTAGTTTAACACGAACAAATCTCATAAACTATCGTAAATACTGGATTTTCTTTAAAATCAGACCTTTGACGGAAAGTAAGTTCACGAGATTGTTGACATTAGTCAGCGCTTAGTATGAGCTTGATTAGATTAGAAGAAAATTTTACCAATATCCTAATTTTCATTTATTTTTCCATAGTAAAAAATTATTTTGGAGATTTGTTAGATTTTAGGTAATTTTTTTACTAAAATATAGGTATCTAATAACCTAGCGAAAGGACTTAAACAATTTGATTTATAAAGCCCGAACAGAATCCCCAGAGCTAAAGCTACTAAAAGCCCTCAAAAATCGGTACCCTTCCCCCATAACAAATCAAACCTACTATACTCTCAATAAAGGCTATGTAGGCGAGGTATTATTTGATCAGCTAATCGAAAAACTTACATGTCCATGTCTAGTTTTGAACGATCTACTTCTGCAAGTAAACAATCAAACCTTTCAAGTGGATGCATTAATGATTTTAAGTAATCAAATTCATGTTTTCGAAGTGAAAAATTTAGAGGGTGATTATTTTTACGAAAAGGAATGCTTTTTTCCGAGAAATAAACCCGGAAATGAGATATCCAATCCCTTACTGCAGTTAGAACGAGCAACCTCCCTGCTACGTCAGCTTTTACAAAAATTAGATTTCCCCATTTCGATTCAGTCTTCAGTGATCTTCATCAACCCTAAATTTGTTTTATATCAGGCTCCTATGGATAAACCGATACTCTTTGCAAATCAGCTCGACCGTTTCATACAAAAATTTAATTCAATCCAAACCCCATTAGGCAAAAAGCAACAACAGTTAGCCGCAAAATTACTTTCATTAAATGAAAACGAAACCCCCTACAAAAGGCTCCCCACCTACCAATATCAAGACCTACGCAAGGGCATTACTTGCTCAGCTTGTCATTCGTTTTCGGTGGAGGTCCAACATAGCAAATGCATCTGTAGCGATTGCGGATTTGAGGAAAAGGTGAAAGCTGCCGTTCTGAGGAGTGTGGAGGAATTTAAGATGTTATTCCCGGACGAGAAAATCACGACTAACCGAATCTATGAATGGTGTAAGATTATTGCTTGCAAAAAAAAAGTGCAACGTATTTTAAGCAGTAATTACAAAAAAGTCGGAGTACATCAATGGAGTTACTATGAATAAAACTTAGTTGAGCTTTTGAGATTTAGTTAGTCTTTTGATTGATTAAAAGAGAGAGATCAACTTGCAACAAATAAAGTGTCCTTCATCTACACGGTGAAAGACATTTTTCTTGTTTGCTATCATGCTAGTGTCCTTCATCTACCGGATGAAAGACACTTTTCTTGTTTACTATTAAGCTATCGTCCTTCATCTACCCGCTGAAAGACACTTTTCTATTTTACTATCATGCTATCGTCCTTCATCTACCCGCTGAAAGACACTTTTCTTGTTTACTATTAAGCTATCGTTCTTCATCTACCCAATGAAAGACACTTTTCTTGTTTACCATTAAGCTATCGTTTTTCATCTACCCGCTGAAAGACACTTTTCTTGTTTACTATTAAGCTATCGTTCTTCATCTACCCAATGAAAGACACTTTTCTTGTTTACTATTAAGCTATCGTTCTTCATCTACCCAATGAAAGACACTTTTCTTTTTACAATCAACTTATTGTCCTTCACTTCTCTAATGTATTTCCAATTTCCATCTAATCTATGCACATAAAAAACAAAGTAATATACTCCCACAATTCACACTAAAAAAGCCCTCCAAACCAGCATCTCTGCCGGTTTGAAAGGGCTCCAACTTTTTAAACGTTTATCGAGTTCTTTTTTCAACGACTAACTTTAATGCCGTGCGATCTTCCCCACCGATAGTGATATCTGCGAACGCGGGTGCACAAATTAAGTCCGTGCCACTTGGCGCAACGAAACCTCGTGCAATCGCAACTGCCTTTACTGCCTGATTTAATGCACCTGCACCTACAGCTTGCATTTCTGCATACCCTTGCTCTCGAATAACAGCAACAAGCGCACCTGCAACAGAATTTGGATTAGAGCGAGACGATACTTTTAATGAATCCACATTTATTCCTCCCCATATTAGCTATATTTTTAGATGTTGAATGAAGCATCGGTTAGTAGGCGTTCATTCAAAGGACTTCAACTTAGTGTCCGTATCACATTTTATGTCGCTAATTTACAAATTAGAATCGCATCTAGTCCAAATTGGAAGTTAAAACGATTTATTTTTTCGAGATTTATAGAAACCTATTATTATTGTGGGGATGAAAACTTACCTTGGGGTGCGTGTTTTTGAGTGCAAGAAATGGGATCTAGTTCTTGTAAGGAGCTTAGATTTATTTAAGAGAATAAAGATTAGTTGCTTTCATTTTGTTAAAAAGCGCACACTTTTGAGAATCTCGCCCGTTCAATATGAAATGAATCATAATAAATTCTCAATAAATTTGGCACAAATTTATTAAACACTCTTGCTTTTTCTTAACTAGGTTGCAAGCTTTAGTTACTCAAGTGAATTGTTAAGGGTAAGGACTTAAGGATTAGTTACTTTCTTAAATTGCAAAGCGTACGCATCTACTGAATCTTGCCACCTCTAGCAATAATCTGGCCACTTTTTGTAAAAATTCAGCCACTTTCTTCAATAATCTAGCCAGTTCAAAATTCCACTTGCCTTTGTAGTTTATAATTAATAAATTTAGCATAAATTTATTAACACTTTCTATCTTTTTTTATTATTATTCGCGTAAGTAATACTCCGAAAATATATCCGTCAGAATCATTGTTGATCTGCCAGTTTGCCCTGCCAAATCAAAACGTGCAATGCACCTCCAGCAACTATAAAAGCCCACCAAAATTGGTGGGCTTTCAATACTACCCTTTAAAAGGATAATCTGCATTGATATAAATACGTTCGCAGTGCAGAGCTTTTCCTGTCTTATCATCAATCTCAACGAAGAAGCCGCTCAGGACTTCGCGACCTTCTTTAGGGACTTCGAAGCGGGCTGGCATGTTGGTTTGGAATTTGTAGATGACGCTTTCTTTTTGCATTCCCAGGATTTCATCGTATGGGCCTGTCATGCCTACGTCAGTGATATAGGCTGTGCCTCCTGGGTAGATGCGGCTGTCTGCAGTTTGGACATGTGTGTGTGTGCCCACTACTGCTGAAACGCGGCCGTCTAAGTGCCAGCCTAATGCGATTTTCTCACTTGTTACTTCTGCATGGAAGTCGACAAATACTAATGGAGATGTTTTGCGCGCTTCCTCGACTAGCTTGTCGGCCATTGCAAATGGGTCCTCGTGGGGTGGCAAGAAGACACGGCCATGTAAGTTGATAACCGATAATGTCACACCATTCTTCGAAATTTGGACCATCCCTTTACCGGGCGCCTCCTCGGAGAAGTTGGCTGGGCGAATTAAGTAATCTGCATCGTCGATAAATTCGAAGATGTCTTTATTATCCCAAGTGTGGTTCCCCATTGTGATGACGTCCACACCAACCTGTAGCAATTGCTGGTAAATCTTTTGTGTAATTCCGCGACCCGCTGCTGCGTTTTCACCATTGGCAATCACGACATCGGCAGCATATTTTCTTTTTAAACGTGGTAGATATTTTTCAACGGCTTCACGGCCTATCGATCCTACGATATCACCAATAAAAATTACTTTCATGTTATAAATCACTCTTTCTCACTAAATCAGTCTATTCATTTTAACACTCCAATCACATTTTGCGCAAAATAACTGGAAAAATAAAAAAATCACTAGTGCACCCTCGCCTAGTGATCATGGTTTCAATGCTCGACTAATCAACTGAAACATGCTAAACATAGCTATCCATAAAGGAATCGATAGCAAAAACGCTATAAAGACCCCTTTGAAAAAGTTTCCGTCTTCTTTCATTAATAACAAACCCTTTTTCCCTATTACTTACCAAGTGAAAACAGGATTATTCAACAAAATAAAAAACCGCACCCCAAAACTAAAGGTGCAGCCCAACATCAAAGAATGCCTGATTTAATTTTCTCTAACAACAAACTTGCTTCCTCATCGCTCTCTGCTACTACGCCAAAATAATATTTGCATTTTGGTTCAGTGCCTGATGGGCGGATGGCAATCCATGCATCGTTTGCTAAGACGATTTTGATTGCATTTTCTTTTGGTAATGTGATATCCAACGTTAACCCATCTGCTAACGTCGCTACGCTACTTAGATAATCCTCTACTCTTGCAACTGGAATGCCTGCAATTTCAGAGGGGATGTTTTCACGGATTTTGTTTAGAATGGCGTTCATTTGCTCCTGACCATCTTTTCCTTCAAATACCTGTGAAACAAGGGCTTCTTTATGGTAGCCAAATTCTTTATGCAAATCGTTTAGGACGTCCAATAAGGATTGGCCTGCCTTAGAATAATATGCTGCCATTTCCGCAACTTTTAGAGCAACTTGCACTGCATCTTTGTCGCGGGCGAAGGTTTTGATTAGGTAACCATAGCTTTCTTCATAACCAAATAAGAAGGTACGCTCACCAGACTTTTCAAATTCCTCAATTTTTTCGGCGATGTATTTGAAGCCTGTTAATGTGTTAATCACATCGGTATTATAATGGGCGGCAATTTTAGCACCTAGCTCGGCTGTTACGATGGTTTTGATCATCACACCATTTGCAGGTAATGTCCCGTTATGAAGATGTGTTTGGAACAGATAGTGTAATAATAAGGCACCTAGTTGATTTCCTGTTAGCAGCTCGTAATTGGCACCATTTCGCACGGCTACACCTAACCGGTCAGCGTCAGGATCTGTTGCTAATAATAATTCTGCCCCTACCTTTTCACCAAGCTCCATCGCTAATTTAAATGCTGCTGGCTCCTCAGGATTTGGATAAGATACCGTTGGAAAAGCACCATCTTGGATTGCTTGTTCTTCTACAAGATGCACGTTGCTAAATCCAAATTGCTTTAACCCTTCTGTTACAGGCACCAATCCAGCACCATGTAGTGGTGAATAGACAATTTTCATCTCGGAATCGATAGCACTGTTTTCTTTTAGTGTCAGTAGGTTATCCATAAACTTTGCGTCTAGCTCATCTAAAATCCACTTTACATATCCTTGTGATTCTAGTTTCTCTATATCCTCGACCACAATTTCAAAGATATCCTCGATTTGCTCCATATGTTGTACGATTTGCTTTGCTCCAGTAGGAACAAGCTGTGCACCGTCTTCACCATAAACCTTGAAGCCATTATATTGTTTGGGATTATGACTAGCTGTAATAACTACACCGGCAAATGCATTGAGCTCCCTAACAGTATAGGATAGCTGTGGCGTTGGGCGGGGCTCCTTGTAAATATATGTAGTAATCCCATGTGCACCTAGTACACTCGCAGTTTCTACAGCAAATTCTCTTGAGAAATGGCGTGTATCATAGGCTAGAACAACACCACGTTTTTTCGCTTCTTCCCCATTTGACTCGATATAGCGGGCTAGTCCTTCTGAAACGCGACGAATCGTGAAGATATTCATACGGTTCGTGCCGGCACCTAGTACACCTCGCATTCCACCTGTTCCAAAGGATACATATTGATAGAAACGATCCTCAATTGCCTTCTCATCTTGTAAAATTGAATCTAGCTCTTCTAATAAGTAATTTGGTAGATTATTTGATCTCCATTTTGTATAAAGTTCCTTCATAAAACACCTTCCTAGTCCATTAGCAACAACAATTTAACTTTTCTATTCCAGATTATACACTAAATTACATAAGCTAATTGTCGAAACATGTATATAATATGTAAATTTATTCAAAAAACAAGTCACTTTACCTAAAAAAATAAAAGTTGTCCCTCCACGTAGCAGTGAGAAACAACTCCGAACACGGAAGCTTAATTTGAATAGGCATAATAGTTTTGATAATGATCTTTTGGCATTTTGTAGTTATTTAACACAGCTCCGATAATTCTTGCTTTAGAAGCTACAAGTATTTCCTCTGACTTTAAAAAATCCTTTTTCTCAGAAATACCAGAGTTCACGACTAACAATGTGCCGTCACATTTATTTCCTAAAATTTGTGAGTCGGATACAGATATAATAGGTGGTGCGTCAAAAATAATAAGGTCGTATTTTTTCTTTACTTCCTCCAGAAAATTATCCATATTACTGGATGCTAGTAATTCAGATGGGTTTGGCGGAATCGGTCCACTCGGAAGAAAGTGTAAGCCTGCAATCGGTGATTCTTGAATTACATTAAATAAAAAATATTTTCCAACCAATATATGCGTTAAGCCTGTCAGGTTTTTAAGATTAAACGTGTAATGCAAAGTAGGTTTACGTAAATCTGCGTCAACTAACAGCACTCTTTTTCCTTCCTGTGCAAAGACAACCGCAATATTTGCCGCATTTGTTGACTTTCCCTCTCCCGGAGAAGAAGAAGTGATTAAAATCGTTTTTAGTTCATCCTCCGGCATAGAGAAATTGATATTGGCTCGGATTGTTCGAAATTGCTCTGAGATTAAGGAATTATTATCTGAGATTGTAATAAGAGTTCGTGGCATCTTTGCTTGTTTTTTCAACTTTCTCTTTTTCTTGTTAAACAATTACATTTCTCCTTTGCTCTTGGAGTTTCTTCTTAGACCTATTTCTTTCCTCTGATTCAAATGGGCTTATTACTCCTATAATCGGGATACTCGAAATTTCCTCAATGTCTTTTTCGGTTTTAATCGTTGTATCGAAAACTTCGATTAAGAAGACTAGTCCAATGCCAAGTAGGAGGCTAACTACACCAGCAATTGCAACGTTTAGAATTTTGTTTGGTTTAATCGGCTTAGCATTTTCGTTAAATTTTGCCGATGATAAGATATTGATATTATCAACGTTCATAAGCTTTGGAATTTCTTCTTTAAAGACATCCGCCGTTTTATTCGCTAAGTCTACTGCCTGTTTCTCATTTGAATCTCTTGCGATGATATTCACTACTTTTGAGTTGACCTGGTTCGAGACTGTGATTTGTTGAGATAATGCTTCTGAGGTGCTGTCCAGTTTAAGCTCTTCTATTACCTTGTTTAAAATGGCTGGACTTTTGATAATGACATTATACGTATCAATCAACTGTAAATCAGACTCGTTTCGTGACCATGGATCTCCCTCTGGACTCGTACTTTTTTGGTTAACTAAAATTTGTGTTTGAGCCTGAAAAATATCAGGAAGGAGATAATAATTGATTCCTGCTACTATTCCTGAAACAATTACTACAATACTTAAAATTAGGAAGATTCTTTTCTTAATGACCTTCACTATGTCTTGTATGCTATTTTTTTCTAACATTTTATCAATCCTCCCTGTAGAAAAATAAAATGTAGCAGCTTATTTTCAAATCTATGAGTATATGCTTTCTTTTTATTCTATAAACTTTAATTGTCTTTTATTCTAACTTTATTTCTATTAATATCTTTGGTTTTTATGCCATTTCCAAGCACTTTCAATAATTTGCATTAAATTTTGCTCAGCTTTCCAACCAAGCTCCGTTTCAATTTTTTTACTTGCTGCTACCAATCTACCAGGATCTCCCGCACGTCTTTCACTTTCTTCCACTCTAGCCTTCAATCCCGTTACCATTTCACATGCTGTAATCACTTCTTTAACAGAATAACCTTGGCCATTACCTAAATTATAAATCTCATTTTTCACTTTGCCTGAAAGCAATGCATCCAATGCTATGATATGGGCCTTTGCGATGTCTGTTACGTGAATATAATCACGAACACAAGTGCCATCCGGTGTAGCATAATCTGTCCCAAAAACAGAAACCTTTTCACGTACCCCAACTAAATGCTGTAAAATAATTGGAATTAAATGCGTTTCAGGTGTATGACTTTCACCAATCTCACCAGTTTCATGTGCACCAGCTGCATTAAAATAGCGTAATGCAATATACTGAAGACCATAAGCATTACCAAAGTCAGCAAGCATCTGTTCAATCATTAATTTAGATTGTCCATAAGGATTGATTGGTGCTGTAGCAACTGTTTCATCAATGTGTTCTATATCCGGCAAACCATAAGTAGCTGCAGTAGAAGAAAAAATAAAGTTTTTCACATCATGCTTTAACATGGCTTTTAATAAATTGAATGTCGCAACGACATTATTTTCATAATATTTTAATGGATGACTAACTGATTCCCCTACTAAACTTGCGGCAGCAAAATGCATCACTGCTTCAATCGGATACTTTGAAAAGAGATTGTCTAAAAGCGTGGCATCCCTTAAATCTCCTTCTACAAAATCCGCTTTATAATCTAAGGAAACAAGATGTCCAGTTGAAAGATTATCAAGTACTAATACTTCCCTATTTGCTGCCAGGTCTTTTACAAGATGGCTACCTATATATCCTGCTCCACCAACTACTAAAATCATACATTTACACCTATTTTGCTAGAAATAATTTCATCCTCTCGTTGATAGTGCTCACAGACTAAAAGTTCTAAGTGCTGCTTATAGATATCACACCGACTATCCCATGAATTTTCCTTGGCGATTTTCAGGCGCTCCATTGTACGTTTTTCGTAATCACTTTCAATCGCTTTTAACACTTTTTCTGTAAAGGCATCTACGTTCTCACCAATTTCAATCAAATCCTCAAACAAAACTAAATCTGGAAGAGCAGTTGCAACAATTGGTTTCCCTGTTGCAAAACACTCAAAGAGCTTCGCTGGGAAAGTCCCTTTCGTAAATTCCGTAATTTTATAAGGTAAAATGAATACATCACTATCTTTTAAGACATTTGGTAAAGCCTCATGAGAAACTGCGTGCTGGTGAATCAGCTTTTCATGCTGAATAGGAATTCCTTCAGCTGCTGGACCAATCAATTTCACAACGACTCCCTTGTCCAACAAACCCTCAATAATAGCCCAATCGATTCGATACAGGTCAATTCCACCAAAATACGTTGCTATCAATGGATTTTCACTCCGTGTTTTCACATCATAAATTGAATGAAAATTTTCAAAATGAACAGCAGCTGGTATCTTTGCAATTTTTTCATGTTTGTCCCTATGTTTTTTATAGAGATGCACTGAATCAACAATTAAAAGATCGGATTTAGAAATTAGCTGATTCTCCGTTGTTAGCATATCCTTGGGGATTCCAGGAAACATTTCGAAATTTAACACACAGTCATATACGACTTTTGCAGGGTTGAGTTCATGTATAAGTTGAAGAGCACTTGATGTTGGCAGGTAAGAAATGAATACGATAGGTTTGTTGGATGATTGCTTAATTTTTTTAGCTAATGTGGGTATAAATAGACCTTTGTTTACGAGTCTAAAAATTTTTAATGTAGGTGGTAGAACAAATGGAGGAATGATTTTCAGGTCATCGATTTTAGCACTTAACCTATTTTGTATTTTGCTGCGATTTAAGCCTCTATTAACTCGTTCAATCGCTTTAAGAAAATTTGGATTTCGTAGCCCTGTTGTTTCAACAAAAGTTACATCTGTATATTGAGCAAGATATTCTGCTATGATTTGATGTCTCTGCCATAAAAAATCCCATTTAATACTTGATAAGATGACAACATGTACGTCGTTAAGCTTCATATATCCTCCACTATGGGTTTGATAATTTAATAGAAAATACCTTTGCTATATATTTCATATTGCCAAATATATAGCGTTTAAATAACCGTCTCGGTTCCTGCATCAGTCTAAAAAGCCACTCAAATCCGAGCTTCTGCATAAAAAGAGGTGCTCTTTTAACATTGTTCGCATAGTAATCAAATAATCCGCCGCATGTAATAATTGCCTGTACTTGAAGGGAATCGAAATATTCATCGACCCATTTTTCTTGAACTGGATTTCCAAATCCAACGAAGAGAATATCGATATTTTGAGCATTGATGTCGTTAATAATTTGTTTGCTGTCTGCAATCTTATCAAAATATCCATGATGGGTCCCCACTATTTCAGTATGTGGATATCTATTGGCGAAATTCGATTTTACTCTTTCAGCTGTATCCCCTTTACCGCCTAGTAGAAAAATTCGAAGTGGTTTTTTATGTCTATTCAAATAATCTAGTAATGCAGGAAAAAGGTCTGTTGTGGCAATCCGTTCCACCGCCTGGGGTATCTTCAGGATCTTTTGTGCGTAGATGACCCCCATCCCATCAACGTATACTAAATTTTTTTCCTTATTTATTAATTTACGGTAATCAGCATCTGACCAATATTGAAGCATACAATCCGAGTTAATAGCATAATAGGTTTGCTTTCTACGACTTTCAATATTCGAAACGATTAATTCAACCAATTGTTTTTGTGTATTTAAATACAATTCCTTTTCAATATAATTTCTCATTTTGACTTCATTCCTCATTGAATTATCGTCTTACTTTGCTGAGAAAAGGCTTGCTTATTATTAAAGAGAAGACCGACAAATATAAAATACAGAACGATTAGCCAATTAGATCCATCAATATCCTCTACTGCAAATAGGGCAGTCATCAATATTAGACTTATCTTGACCAAAAGCTCGGCCCCGTTTAATTTTACTAATAGAATTTTAATATTGATAACGATGAAAAGCATTAAACCAATAACAAAACCGACAATTCCTGTTTTATAGATAAAACCAATATAAGTTGAATGTGATCCCAAGGGGTACCCTAGTATTGAGCGATCCTTAATGCCCATCCCAATCAGGGGAGAATTATCGAAACTTACTCGAATACTTTCTAGCATTAAATAGGTACGGCTATCGTTACTTCCCTCTCTTGCTTGAAGTAATTCCTCAACAGCCTGATAAATCGTATCGACCACACTAGAATAAAAGAACATCAGCACTAAAACTGATAAAATACTACATATTAAAATAATAAACTTTTTTCTATCTATCTTTTTATAGAGGTAAACGAACACAAAAACGATAATCCCTACTATAAAAATAAGATAGCCGCTCCGTGAATAGGTACTAATAATCGGTAACACACCGGCCAGCAGTAAAAGTACACGAAGAATTTTGTTTTGAAAGCTCTTTATGTGCCAGTAGTAAAGTGGATATAAAAACAAACTAAACATAATAATTAAGTTTGGGTATTCCATAAAGCTAACAAATCGAAAAACCTCATGATCATTAAACCATTCGGAATAATGCAGCATTTTCCCGAAAATAATCACTTCCCGAAGCCCTACAATATAAAATAGAAAAACACTCATTACCCACAGACCGATTAAGATTAAATAATTCACAAAGGCAATTTTCGTCAAATCCTTAAAGCGAATCGAACTATCCTTCATGACGAGGTAGAATAAGAGCCCCACCATCCAGATCATAAGTGAATTCAGCGTTGCTAACAGTCGTTCACTACTGAACGATGAAAACAAGATATTATTAGTAACGGAAAAAATATAAATCGTAATATAAAAAATTACTAAATACGAAACTAGGTCAAAATATATTTTTCCCCTACTTAAAAACAGCACAAGTAAAATTCCAAGCAAGACAAATTGTACTTCCTTCGGGGAAAAAATCAGCGGCCATAGTAAATAGAATATTAAGAAATCATTTTTTAGTATTTTAGCCAATATATATCACCATTTTAATATGCATTTTTGGAGCCAAATAAGACGAATACCGTTTTAAAAATTAGGAGTACATCCACCAAAGTATTTCTTTCACGGATATATTTCAAATCTAATTCGATCCATTGTTCAAAATCCAAGCTGCTTCGTCCACCCACCTGCCAATAACAGGTTAAGCCTGGCTTTACTCTTAAACGCTGCATTTCATAGGCATTGTATTCAGCAACCTCATCTGGAAGA
Source organism: Ureibacillus chungkukjangi (assembly GCF_003217295.1). GTDB lineage: Bacteria > Bacillota > Bacilli > Bacillales_A > Planococcaceae > Ureibacillus > Ureibacillus chungkukjangi. The sequence continues at coordinate 26,686 of NZ_QJTJ01000012.1, read as the reverse complement.
GGTGGTCTAGGTCCTACGAGACTCATTTCTCCTCTCAGTACATTGATTAGTTGAGGCAATTCATCAATACTTGTTTTCCTTATCAATCTGCCTACTTTTGTTACTCGAGGATCATCCTTCATTTTAAAAACTGGTCCAGTTGCTTCATTTTCCCCAAGCAACTCTCCCTTAATAGCCTCTGCATTACTGACCATTGAACGGAATTTGTACATGTAAAATTCACATCCGTCTTTACCTGTACGTAATTGTTTAAAGATGACTGATCCATTCTTATCTTCAAATTTTAGTAGAATTGAAACAAAAAGTAATAGAGGAGACAAAACAATCAAACCAATAATTGATAAACAAATGTCCATCATTCTTTTAGTAATAAAGTAGAGTAGATTGTTTTTGATTACGATGGGCTCTACAGATTTATTATTGTGATTTTTTTTGGAGTCAGTTTCATGAATTGTAGAAATATCCAAAGATACTCACCAACCCTTATAAAAAATAAATAAATCCTGTACGATTAATTTTGGATATGCTTTTCTAAAAGCAGTGGCTCCCACCATTCTCGGTGACATAGATACCACTGCACCGTTTCCTCGATTCCTTTTTCAAAGGAGTATTTTGGTGTCCAGCCCAATTGTTCTAATTTTGTCGGGTCAATGGCATAGCGCTTATCATGGCCTAATCGGTCCTCCACAAATTCAATCAACGTCTCTGGCTTACTAAGAGAACTTAAAATTGTTTTCACTACCTCAATATTTGTTCGCTCATTATGTCCCCCAATATTGTAAACATCCCCATTTACACCTTCATGCAATATTTTATCTATAGCAGTACAATGATCATATACATGTAGCCAATCACGCACATTGCAGCCATTCCCATATACGGGAATCGACTTTTCCTGATAGGCCGATAGAATCGTTAAAGGGATTAGCTTTTCCGGATATTGATAGGGACCGTAATTATTAGAGCAGCGAGTAATATTCATTGGCAATCCAAAGGTTCTATGGTAAGCCTGTACTATAAAATCTGACGCAGCCTTACTTGCACTATAAGGACTATTTGGCTGAATCGGTGTACTTTCTGAAAATAACAAAGTGGCATCAAAATCCAGTTCGCCATATACCTCATCCGTCGAGATGTGAACAAATTTTTCAACCCCGACCTTTAAGGCTGCATCCAGTAAAGCTTGCGTACCCATTATATTCGTTTGCAAAAAAAGAGAGGGCTCGTTGATTGACCTATCTACATGGCTTTCTGCTGCAAAATGGAGGACAAAATCAAATCGCTCCCTTTCAAACAAAGAAATCATCTTAGCTCGATCTACGATATCTGCATGAATAAAATGATAATTTTCATTGTGCTTAATGGCACGATGCTTTAACAAATCTCCTGCATAGGTTAAGGCATCTAAATTATAAATATCGTAATCTGGATATTGGTTCACCATATAGTGAACGAAATTACCGCCTATAAATCCTGCTCCACCTGTTACTAGTACCTTTTTCTTTGGCAAGGCATCTTCCCCTTTTTAGTTTGCTGTTATAAAGGAATAATCGATAGTTTGTGAGACTTCCATCAAGTATTTACCGTAATCTGTTTTCATGAGCGGTTTAACAAGTTCTAATAATTGTTCTCGATTGATATAGCCACTGCGATAAGCAATTTCTTCAACACAAGCGATATATAGTCCCTGTCTTTTTTGAATCGCTTCAACGAAATTAGAGGCTTCCAGTAGAGACTCATGTGTCCCGGTATCCAACCAGGCTAATCCCCGCCCAGTCAGTACGACCTTTAGCTTCCCTCTTTTTAAGTACTCTTCAAGAATTGACGTAATTTCCAACTCTCCGCGCTCTGAAGGCTGTACTTGTTTTGCTATTTCTACAACCTGATTATCAAAGAAATATAATCCTGGAATAGCATAAGAGGATTTTGGATTTTCTGGTTTTTCTTCTATTGAAATAGCATTCTTATTTTCATCTATCTCTACTACGCCATATGCCCTTGGATCATTGACATAGCAGCCATAAATCACACTTCCAGAAGTAACTGCAGCTGACTCTTTTAATAGCGTGCTGAAATTCGAGCCATAGAAAATATTATCCCCTAATACTAAGGCAACTGGAGAATCCCCTATAAATTCTTCTCCAATGATAAAAGCCTCTGCCAGTCCATTCGGTTCTTCTTGCACGATGTACTCAAAGTGCATGCCCAATCGACTACCATCACCTAAAAGATCATTAAAAGCATCGATATCTCTAGGAGTTGAAATGATTAAAATTTCTCTAATTCCTGCCAGCATTAAAACCGACAAGGGATAGTATATCATCGGTTTATCGTAAACGGGAAGTATCTGTTTGGAGATAGATTTTGTAAGTGGATACAATCGGGTACCCGAACCACCTGCTAAAATGATTCCTTTCAAACATTCACCTCTTCTATTTAGTCACTTCAAAATTCGTTTAGCAATTATCCATAAACCTGATGAAAATTCATCAGGTTTTGTTTAAGAGATTAGTTCATACTGATCTAGCATCTCTGTAATAGTTGATAGATCGTTAAACATCATAATATCGATTATTGAAAGTCCTGGTACGAAGTTTTTGTCGAACTGGTTATAGGGTGTAAGTTTGGATTGAATAAATTTAATATCGATTCCCTCGTCTAAATATTTTTGTTGGTTATAAAATTCAATGCCACCTATACCATTGATATACCTTGTCGCATTGGAATCCATAGAAACGTGCAAACCCCAGTCATCGGATTCACTTGCGTTGTCGATATGAGGGAAGTTTTCCGAAAATAGCATTATGTTTGTATCAATGCCTAAATAACTACAAATCATTTTGATCAATCGAGTATTAAAGTCGCTTAAGTTCGTTTCACTTTGTGCAAAACTTTCTTCTAGCAGCTCTCGCACAACCATATAATTTGGCGCATTTTTGTAATAAAAGCATTGATTCAAAATTTTCTCTTTCCAATCCAAATCATTGTTAATCATAATATCTTTAATCTTTGTCTCTCTTTGCGCCTTACGAACAGGATGAAGACCGTCTCCTTATGCTCATTTAAAATTCGATTACGGTTCATCCAGCTACGTCTTACATATTGAGCATTATCGAAAATAACAAATTCATCCACAGATTTAATAAGCTGAAAATAACCTATATAAGGGAAAAAATAGGGCTGCATGAGTGCGATATTCATCGTAATTTCCATTCTCCTTTAATAGGTAAAACCCCCAGTAATTAATTTAATAATTCTTGTAACGCTCGATAATCTAGCTAATAATTACCCAACCACTTTAGCAAAGCCTTTTTTCACTTCTTCACTTTGTTCCATCGTCAGCTCCATATAGATTTTCCCTTGGCCGCAACTTACAAAGTACTGTGAATCTTCTTTAAAAACTTTACCTAACTCGAATGGCGAGTCTTCACAACTGTAATTTAGAATTCGCCATTTTTTGATATCCCCTTGAATTTCAGATAAATCAAAGACATTTAACCAATTTTGAGTGCCTCTTAACAAATGCCAAATCCTCACAATATCCCATGTTTCCCAGTCAATAATTTCTTTATATTGCTCTGGACGGATTTGTCTGGCTCTTTTTGTTGAGCCGTCTACCTGTTGTTGGATACTTGGTGCACAATCCTTTTCGATATCCTCTATCGCTCTTAGCAGCAGCTCGATTCCTATTTTGTTGATAAGGTTATCGAAAAACTCTTCTTCTGTAGCTCCAATCGGTAGGTTAATACTCTCCTGATAGATGATATTGCCTGTGTCTTCGCCTTCATCGATATAGTGCACCGTGACGCCTGGATTTAAATCGAAATGGTAGTACATCCAAAATATAGGGTAGCCCCCACGATATTTTGGCAGTAGCGATGGATGCAAATTGATGCAGCCCTTCTTTGGAATATCAATGATATTTTTCTTCAAAAGCTCTGACATACCAAAGATTACTATTAAATCGGGTTCCAATTCTTTTAACCAGTTTTCGAAGTTCACGCTACATCCATCATTCATGAAATAATAAGGAAGATTTCTTTCTGAACAAAAATCTCGTAATTGATTCGTTTGTTTTGACGGATTCTTTCTCTTACTTTCTACTAATCCAACCACTTTTGCTGACTCCAAAAGCGAATGCAGTACCTGAGTAACCTCCATTGTTATAAATACTACTTTCAAATTGGATTGCTTCAATTTTTGATCATCTCCACACTATTAAAGTGATTTTTTTCTATTAAATAACGCTAGATAGAGATAATGTATCTCCTACCTTTACTTTCACAAAATTCGTCACATTTTCCATAGTCTCAACCATTTCTTCCATTGAGGAGAATTTCAAAAGCATGATTCCTAACCCTGCATTTCCACCCGTTAGTGCTGAAATACGATCGCCTTTTTCTACAAATAATTCATACTCAACCACATGATTCTTTTCGAAATCTGTATCAAATTCAACACCGTTAAAAACTCCGCTGTCAGCACTATTGATTAGATAATTGGACCAATATCCCTTTGTCTTAGCCATTGTTAAATCACTACAGTCTTCTCCCAGTGCAGCCTTAATGGTATATTCAATCAAATCTACTCCGGTTGCATATTGGATGACTTTTGGAAGCCAGCCACCACCATTTCGTGGACCCATCTCGATGACATGGACATCTTCGTTTTCATCGATTTGAATATCAAAATCATAAGGGCCAGTTTTCATATTTAGTAGAGTTAACACTTTTTGAATCTCATCGTGAATTTTAGTTTCCAGACGTTCGGGCATTGTGCTGGGCCATGTAGATGCAACTGGAACAAATGGATTTAAGTCTAATTTGGAAAAGTAGGTATTCGCAAAGCTTCGAAAGACGAGCTTTCCATCTACTGAAAAACCATCTCCGGAAATGTGGGATCCATCTTTCTTAATATACTCTTCAAGAATAAATCGTTTGGATTTCGAATAACTTAATGCCTTTTCTACTAATTCCGGAAGCTCGCGAATTGAATTGAACTTGGCAACACCTCTACTGCCTGAGGAATCAGCTGGTTTAATCATTACTGGCATTTTGAAACTATGAAAATCAGCCTGAGCTTCTTCTAATGAGGAATAACCTTTTGATCTTGGTGAAGTCAAATTATGCTGGGATTGGAATTCTCGGAACAAATCCTTCTGAATCATTGTTTCTACAGACAAATAGGGCTGATTTTCAAATCCTAATTTTTCAGCTACATATGCAACTGTTGCGGCTGCAAGATCCGACTCATAGCAAACAATTCCGTCGATTCCTAATGACCTCGCTAGATTCAATACCCCATCTTTATCGGTAATGCTGACCTGATAGGACTCATCAGCATACCGGTGACCTGGATTGTCTACAATCGGATCACAGGTAATAACATAATGTCCCATTTCTTTCGCCTTTTTGATCATGGGAATTTGTGTATTTCCCCCACCAAGGACTAATAATTTTTTCATTTCACACCTCATTATGAATGCTATAGTTTGATTTTCTTTTACGCCGCCACAACAGTTCCTTTGTGGTAGTCAGTAGATATGAAAAAGACTCCATTTTAAACATATTGGATAGAACGACATATAAAAGCACTCCTAAGAACATTTGAGTCATTAAAGTTATTGGTGCTGACAGGCCGATCCATTGTATTGGGTAAACAAAAGCCCCCATTAATAAGGAGAGTGTTAAGGATGGGAAAAGATCTCTCCATTGCTCCTGAAAACTATAATCGAATAGCTTCGAGTTGGGGTACGTATTTATAAATGTTGCGACTACTCCACCAACTAAGGCACCGATTGCCATAGCATGCACTCCAAAAGGAATACAAATGGCTAGAATCGCAATACCTACAATCTTTTTGACAATTTCCAGCTTCAAATAAATATCGCTTCGTCCAAGTGCATTCATAGCCTGTAAATTTGCAGTATGAATTGGCCATAAAGCATATACACCGCAAAAAATCTGAATAAACGGAACAGAAGGCAACCACTTTTCTGTCAATAAAACAATGACTAAAGGCTTTGCAATAACCGCTAGTCCAACCATCATTGGAAAGATGATATAGGAGCTCGTCACAATTGACCTTCGAACCATTTCCTTGATTCGTTTTTTATCATCCTGAAAAGCTGACAAAGCAGGCAGCATCACCGACTGAATTGACCCATTTATGTTATTGATTATCAGATTCGGAAATTGTTCGCCCCGATTGTAAAAACCAACTATGGCAGGGCTAAAAAACTTCCCAATACTAAGAATCATTAAATTCGCATAAAGCGTATCAATTACAGCTGAGACCATTAGCTTCCAACCATATGAAAACAACCCTTTGACTCGCTTCCACGAAAAGAGAAGCTTTGGTCTCCAGTCAACAGTAAAAAGTAAAATCAATGCTGCCAGAAGTTGATAGGTTAACTGATGCCAAACTAAAGCCCAGAGTCCAAAATCGGCAAATGCCATCCCTATCCCAACAGCGCCAGCTATAATAGCGGCACATAAACTACTAAAAAATAGCTTTCTAAACTGCATGTTCCGCGCAATAATGGCGTTTTGTATGGAAGTAAACGATCCAATAAATAATGTTAGTGAGAGTAATCTGATGAGATTTATTAGCTGAGATTCATCAAAAAATGCTGCTATAAAAGGTGAAGTGAAATAGAGTAGGATATATAGTATCGTTGAGATAAGTAGATTAGTATAAAAGGCAGATGAAAAATCGGTATCATCTACACTCTTCTTCTGAATGAGTGCTGTGTTCAAACCACTTTGTGCTAATAGATTTGCTAAAGAGATAAAAACAGTTACCAGAACAATAATTCCGAACTCCTCAGGCAACAAAAGCCTAGCCAGCAGAACCATCACGATAAACTGGATACCGTAGACCCCGCCTCTTTCTAATAGCTTCCAAAAAAGCGAAGAGATAACTTTACTTTTTGTGATGTCATACTCCACTCAGCCACCGCCTGTTTTTCCTTAAAAAGCTTGAAAAATGTGGCGTATATTCATCGATGAATAAAATCAATTTTCTTTTAATATTTAGTTCCTTATAATGCTGCTTATACTTACCTTTTTTGATTTCTTTAAATTTTCTCTGCTGGGTTAACAGTACGATTTCATTTTCTATTTTTCTTCTATCAATTGCAGTGTCATATTGAAAGTTTGTATATTGGTTCAGTTCATCCAGCATTAACGAAATTTCCTGATAATGTTTGATAGTCTTATGGAAATTCGCTAGATTTTTACCCGTCCATGATGTACTATCTCCAACCCTATAGGCAGACATATATTCGTCCATATAATAGACGTCACCTACTAATGATAAATAGATAGCTAATGGATAATCACTCACTGTGGCATTTTCATAAAACTTTGGTTTGAACATTGAAAATTCCGTTCTGAAAAACATCGAATTGGTAATGAAAAGCCCTCCGCCACCTTCAATGATTTCTTCAGGTGTAAAGTACTTGCTTTGTCTACTTGGTCTGTTATATTGAAGGATTTTTTTGTCGTAGGCATTTACGACATATCCCCCATGTACACACAAGCTGCATTTGGGATGCTTCTCCATAAACTCTACTTGTTTTTGGAGCTTTGAAGGGTCGGACCAGTAATCATCCCCCTCGCAAATGGCAATATACCGTCCATTTGCCCTTTCATAATTTAGTTTTTCTACCGCTATCCCTCTAGAATATTGATTTTCCGTTTGATAGATTGGCTTAATAATCTCTGGATACTGTTTTTCATATGCTTTAATAATTTCTGCTGTTCGATCAGTAGAGGCATCATCATGAATCAAAATCTCGAACCTAAAATCTGTTTTTTGCATTAAAAAACTTTCAATCGCATCACCAATATACTTTTCATGATTAAAAGCAGTGCAGCTAATACTTACTACTATTTCGTTCAATAATGATCCTCCTAAACAAATTTCAGCCAAACTTTTTTGCTACCTCAATCAAGTTAGAAAATCCTAAAGCAAATCATTTTTTTAGGAAAATTTTATCAGTAACAGCTATCTAGTTTGCATTCTATTCATTTCGCTTTGGCTATATAACCTACTAAAATAGAAAATAGAGTAGCAGATAGAATCTTTGCTTTTGATATTAAATATCCAATTGAGTTTTTAATGTATCCTGCAGCGTTTTTAGTTCCTCTTCATTTGGAATATAGTAATATATTTCATTCATCATCGAGCCTGTTCCATTGTTTAGGTAGAGCTGCTCAATATTGGCGAAACTATTTCGATAGTCCTTTTGTATGTTGAGGAGCTCATCAAAGGTAATACTCATTTCTAAATTATTTTCTAGTGTATCCATGATAGATTTGTAATTGAATACGGTATTCAAGGAGCGACTCTTTTTTAGGACCTGTTGAATGACTTGTTTTTGTCGATTTTGGCGGCCGAAATCTCCTTCTGGATCATCATAACGCATTCTGACATACTTCAAGGCTTTTTCCCCGTCTAGCTCCAATTGTCCAACAGGAAAATTCTCATCTTCATAGAAAAATTCAAAGGCATTGTCAACCTCGATGCCACCCACGATATCAACAATTTCCACAAAGCTCTCCATATTAATTTTCGCTACGTAGTCTATTGGGATATCTAATAACGCCTCCACAGAGCTTACTGCCATTTTCACGCCGCCATATGCATAGGCGTGATTAATCTTATCCTTTGAATTTGTGCCAACAAGCTCGGTATACGTATCCCGCGGAATACTTAACATCTTGGTTGTTGCAAGCTCTGGATTTACCGTCAGTACAATCATCGTATCGGATCTTCCCTGATCCCCTTGCCTTTCGTCAACTCCAAGAATCAGGGCTGAGAAAGGTTCCTTTTCCGTCACATCAATGGCTTTTTCTCTTTTAACAGATAATTCATCATGAAATGGGGTGTACACTACTTCGACCGTTTCCTTTACATCGCTATAGACCTTATAGGAAATGGTCAAACTGACAGCAATAATGACAAGCCCCCCCAGCGCTAGCCACTTCCATATTTTTTTCATCCTTCTACCCCTTTACAACCAGTGCCAAATTTAAAAATAGTTATGATAAGAAGCTTATATATTCACAGATGTTTTTAATCAAACTCTATTGTTTGAATAGGCTCTTTTAGCCAGGATCTCCCGAAGTAATTCCTCCACTTGAGGACCAATCTCTTCATGCTCGATTGCAAATTCCAGTGTTGTACGAACAAAGCCTAATTTTTCACCTACATCATAGCGTTTCCCTTCAAAATCATAGGCATAGACTTTTTCCATTTCGTTTAACCGTTGGATAGCATCTGTTAACTGTATCTCTCCCCCAACGCCAGTTTCTTGCCTCTCTAAAAACTGAAAAATTTCAGGAGTTAAAATATATCTTCCCAGGATTGCTAGATTAGAGGGTGCCGTACCTTGTTCAGGTTTTTCTACAAAATTTCTTACCTGATACAATCTACCATCTCGTCCGATAGGGTCAATAATTCCATATCGATTGGTTTGGCTATCTGGAACCGTTTGAACTCCTATTACGGAGCTGTTAGTAGCCTCATATTGCTCCATTAATTGTTTGATTGCGGGCTTTTCACTTTGCACCACGTCATCCCCTAAAAGCACTGCAAAAGGTTCATCCCCTATAAACTTCCTTGCACACCAGACTGCATGTCCAAGTCCTTTCGGTTCTTTTTGTCGGATATAATATATTGCAACTCCTGGAGGCCCTTGAATTTTTTCAAGCAAATCCAACTTCCCCTTGCTCTCTAAGCTACTCTCTAATTCCATATTCCGATCAAAATGATCTTCTATGGCACCTTTCCCTCTCCCTGTAACAATCATAATTTCTTCAATGCCCGATAGTACTGCTTCTTCCACGATGTAATCGATTGTAGGGCGGTCTACTATTGGGAACATTTCTTTTGGTATCGCTTTTGTTGCAGGTAGGAATCGAGTCCCTAAACCTGCTGCTGGAATAATCGCTTTTTTCACTTTTTGCAATATACTTTCCCCATTTCTTAGCTCACAATTGTTTTTTCATTTAATAAGTCCCTAATCTTCGTTTTATAGGCTTCAACACCTGGCTGATCAAATGGATTCACATCCTGTAGATAAGCACTGATGGCACAAGCTTTCATGAAGAAGTAAAGGAGATAGCCAATATGAAAGGCATCTAATCGCTCTAGCTCAATCTGAATAATGGGAACGCCCCCTTCAAAATGGGCTAACACTGTCCCCTGTTCAGAAATATGGTTAATGTCATTGAAGCTGCGATGACTTAGATAGTTTAGTTGATCATCATCGAGCTCATTAAATGGCAAATGACAATCCTCCGATAGATGCTTAAAGCTAAGGAAGGTCTCAAACAAAAGTGGATTTCCCTCTTGTACATACTGGCCAAGTGAGTGTAAATCTGTGGAGTAGTTGACTGACGCTGGAAATAATCCCTTTTTTTCTTTCCCTTCACTTTCCCCAAATAGCTGCTTCCACCATTCATGTATATAGGAAAGACATGGCTCAAAGGAAGCTAATAATTCCACTTGATAACCGCGGGAATAGAGCTCATATCGAAGCACTGCATAACGATAAGCCTCGTTTTTTTCTAAGTCTTCTTCGTTTAAATCAATGACTGCTTGACATGCTCCTCGAAGTATTTCGGTAATATTAATGCCTGCAACCGAAATTGGAAGTAAACCGACTGGTGTTAGCAGTGAGTAGCGCCCACCTATATTTGAAGGGATATCCAACATGCGATATCCTTGTGCCAACGCAATTTCTTTTAAAAGTCCTTTTTCCGAATCCGTTGTGACAATAATTCTATTTTTAGCATTTTGTCCATAGCGTTCGATGGAGTAATGTCTTAATACACGGAAGGCAATGGAGGTTTCTAGAGTTGTGCCTGATTTAGAAATAACATTTACGTAAAAGTCTCGATTATGTAAACTCTCGACCAATCGTTTCATATAACTCCCACTTAGGTTATGTCCGACAAAGAGGACTTCAATTCCATTCTCTTTCTTCGTAAAATTGGGAGCTAAAGCTTCCTGTACTGCCTTTGCTCCTAAATAGGAGCCACCTATGCCTATCACGAGTAAAACATCAGCATTTTCTTTTATTTCATCAGATAAATTGTGAATTTCATCTACTTCTTCAGCTGTAATATTCAATGGCTGCTTTAACCATCCTGTTAACTCATCTTCAACTTCCTCCAGATGATGATGGATCAATGAAATAGAATGTCCAAAGTTCATGAAATCCATATCAAACAACCGCTCATTAAACTTCGTTGACAGATTTAGATGCGTCAATACATTCTTCCCCCCAAAAAATATAAATCCATTGACTTAAAATATTGAAATGTATTACGGAATACGAAAAATTCATAGTACTTGCCTCTCTTATCTATCGCAAATCGACGTACATAAATTGGAAATTGACTAGGAGAGGAAAACTAATAACTAAAATACTCTTAATACTATAGAAGCATTTGTACTAGAATATGCCTAAATACACAGAAAAAAATTATCCCTTTATCGCTCCCCCCTGAAAATGCTTTAACTACTGGGAATACAGGGTAATTTCAGGAGCAAACAGGAAGTATGAGAGTGTCTTCGCTCTAAAAGTAATTTAAAATAAGCTAGCTAAAACGGGCCATTTTATCTATTTTCTTTAAGATGTTTCTTCGTCATGTCACCGCTAATTTTTTTGTGATTCAGGACTTTTAACTTATACGTTTAATATTCGAAAATAATAAGAATCGTAATGAAGGTTGAAGTGATTTAAGGAGGGAGATAGGGTTTTTATATAGATTAGTTTAGAATTTAGTTGAAACTGGATTGGATGAATTGCGACGATTCAAGTGGTGGCTCGCTTCGGATGGTCGCAAAACATGCGGGATTGCTACGTTTCAAGTGGTCGCTCGTTTCGGATGGTCGCAAAGATTGTAGGATTACGACGATTCAAGTGTTTGCTGGCCCCACATGGTACCAAAGCAAGTCAGTTTGCTACGTTTCAACCTGTGGCTCGCTCCGGATGGTCGCAAAGATTGTAGGATTACGACCATTCTAGTGTTTGCTGGCCCCAGATGGTAGCAATGCATGCCAGTTTGCTACGTTTCAACCTGTGGCTCGCTCCGGATGGTAGCAAAACATGCGGGATTGCTACGTTTCAACCTGTGGCTCGCTCCGGATGGTAGCAAAACATGCGGGATTGCGACGTTTCAAGTATTTGCTGGCCTCAGATGGTCGCAATGCAAGCCTGTTTGCTACGTTTTAACTTGTGGCTCGCTCCTGATGGTCGCAAAGATTGTAGGATTACGCCGATTCAGGTGTTTGCTGGCCCCAGATGGTAGCAATGCAAGTCAGTTTGCTACGTTTCAACCTGTGGCCCGCTTCGGATGGTAGCAATGCAAGCCCGTTTGCGACGTTTCAGGTGTTTGCTGACCCCAGATGGTAGCAAAGCAAGTCAGTTTGCTACGTTTCAACCTGTGGCTCGCTCCGGATGGTAGCAAAACATGCGGGATTGCGACATTTCAACCCGGCTCTCGCTCTGAATGGTAGTAATGCAAGACCGTTTGCTACGTTTCAACCTGTGGCTCGCTCCAAATCGTCGTAAAACATGCCGGTTTACGACGTTTCAACCTATCGCTCACTCTGAATCGTCGCAACGCAAGCTGATTTACCCACATTCTCAATGTACCCTCCCCCAACTTGTAGCAATAATAAAATCACTGGAGATAATCTAGCATCTCCAGTGATTTCAGTAATGTTTATCATTATCTCGCTAGTTTCATCAATAATCTCGCTACTTCACTATAAAATCTCTTAAGCTTTCAAACGCTTAAATAAGACAGCCTCAACAATCAATTTAAAAAGCGGTCTCGTTTTTTTAAAGAATACTAAAGCAATCGTTGATGAGATAACTTCAGCTAAAAGTGTTGCAATGGCCGCTCCGATTGCCCCGTATTTTGGGATAAGGTACAGATTTAACGAAAAATTGATCACAGCTCCTATCCCAAGAAAATACTTTTGATAGCTGATATGATCCTCCGTTAATAGCCATATAGACCTTGTCACACCGATTAACGAAAAGATCCGAGACCAAACTAAAATTAGCAAAATACTAATCGATTCTAGGTATTCTTCTCCAAAAATTAATAAGATGATTGGCTTTGAGAAAATCGTGATGAATAGCGAGGCCATGATTCCAATCCAAATAACTGCACAGTATAATTGTTTATAGCGACGTATATACAGCTCTTGGTTTGACTCCTTTGCCCCCATTACAATTGGTCGAGCGGAATCTATTAAAGCCATCGGGATAAAAACCCACATCGTAGCAATAGTCATCCCTGCGGCATAGATTCCCACACTTGAAGCGGATGCCATCTTCCCTAGCATAATTTTATCCATCTGTGTGTAGACCGTTACAAGTAAGCCTGCTATTAAAAAATGATAACTCTTCTTTAGTAAATCCTTTGAAATCTGAAATGAAAAAGCTAGCCGATCACCTTTATGTTTGTAGTAAAACCATAAAAGAAATATGCCAATGACAAACGCTTCTAAAATTGTAGCAAATGCAAAGTAAACTACTGATACGTTGAAATAGATTAGGAGTAAGCGGAAAATGGAAATAATGAAAAAAGCAATGGATTTAGAGATAACGGCATACTTTGATTGTAAATTCGACTGAAACCAATAAGACACTGTATCAAATGCTATAAAAATCAACGAAATCGATTGGATAAATGTGAGGATTTGAATTGTAAGATTATCAGGCTCTAAAAATAGTAAAAGTATGCAAATAATAATGATAGATATGAATGCTGAGGCTAGCCTGAGAAGAATGGTTGTCCCAATAATTTTGCCTGTATGATTTCTATTTTTGATGATTTCATGAACGATAATACTATCTAACCCTAATTTACTTAAAATTGTAAAGATTGCTATATAAGCTAAACCATAATTGATTTGACCATAATTGTATGTCCCTAAGTAACGCGCTACCAGGGAGGTTACTACCAGACCTAGAAGCATACGGAAAATTTGTTCAAACAGTAACCAGCTCGTATTTTTAAGGAATTTGCTTCGTATTACACTTATTAAATTCATACAATAACCTTCTTTTTATTTTAAACTGTTCATGCAGGTTTATTTTAAAAATGGAAGGAATTTTTGTTTAACATTATGACTTAAGATTTGAACTAATTTTTTATTTCGCCCATATAATTTCAAATAATATTGAAGACTATTATTCATTGAAACTTTATTTACTTTGTTGTGACTTTCTATACTAGTATCATATAAGAAGATTTCATGACCTTCCCTGTTGTTAATAATGTTCAATTCATGAGGACGATATTCGAGAGCAAAGCTTTTAATAATTTTATAGTTTAAATTTTTTTTAGATAAGACAAATCGCCTCTCTTCATAACAGGTATGATGTCCATAAATATCAACAATCAAGTCCTCATTTGCTATACCTAAATGCTGAGCAAGGCATTCCCTTTCAAAAAATGAATCATAGTATACAGCCTCCGGATCACCAAACACCGGGAAATTTAACTGGTTAATACCTCCTTCATGAAGAGGTACCTGTAATCTTGTTTCTTTCATTTTTGTATGGACCCCTACGTCACTAAAACAGGTTGAAAAGGATGTATAGGGGTAGACAAAGTATTTGTTCTTCTCAATACAATATTTGATATGATACTTTAACCAGGATGTAGCTGGCCAGCTCGCTAAAAACGATGGCATATTGGGCTCTTCCTTCAACTCTCCCGAATTATTCTCATACCATTCTTTAAATTCAAACCATTGTTTTTTTAACCATACTTGTCCCCATGACTGGGCATATTGCAGAAAATACGCATCGAATTTCGTCTTACTAGGTAAGAAAGGGAGGTCGACTTGTTCATTTAACAAATGAGTATACAATGAGATGCCAGCAACATTCTCATCCTTCGAGTAAAATTGTACAGCTTGTTTAGCATATTGATAAAATGAGGTCGCCGGTACGATATCATCTTCAAAAACAATCAGTGCATCATAATCCTTTAAAATATCCCCACAGGTTAAAATGTGCTTTCTTAGTCCAAGTCTAGAAGGATGTGTAAGAATGACTTTTTCACCTTGCTTCCAAGTGATTGTTTTTGCATAGTTTTCTAATTCATCAGTTCCTGAATAATCGATACTTATAAATAATGTCACATTATCATTCTCGTATTCTGCTTGATTTAAGGCATTGACTAGCCTCATCATACTTGGAACTCGATTATAGCCAATTGCAACAATGGCAATTTTTTTCATCTTACCAATTCCCCCTTACTTTGAACCCCTAACTAAATTGCCAATAGGATAATCACGATTAAAATAACGCATTTGCGATTTCAGGCTTAACTACAGGTCTTCCAATTGAATGATATTCTATCCCTGACTTCTGTAAACTTTCTAAATCAAAACAATTACGGCCATCAAATACAATGGGTGTTTTCATTTTCCTGAATGATTCAATATCGATTTTCTTAATCTCATCCCACTCCGTAAGAATTAATGCAACTTCAGCTTCTTGAAGAGCTTCCTCTACGGAACTTGCATATTTAATAGAAGGAACTAATACTTTTTTGGCGTTTTCCATGGCAACTGGATCATATACCACAACATTTGCCCCTTGGTTTACGAGTTCTTCGGTAATGACAATGGAAGCCGCTTCACGCATGTCATCTGTGTTTGGTTTAAAGGCTAACCCTAATATCGCAATTCTTTTATCTTTCAGAGTATCGAATCGATTGTTTAATTTTTGCAGTAATAGCTCCTGCTGGTTTTTGTTGACCATAATGACACCCTTTAATAGCTCAAAATCGTAGTCCACAACCCCCGCGATTTTGAGTAGTGCCTTCGTATCCTTTGGGAAGCAAGAGCCGCCATAGCCGATTCCAGCCTTTAAAAACTTATTACCGATACGTTGGTCCATCCCAATACCCCTTGCTACTTCCTCTACATCGGCCTCCACTCTTTCACAGATGTTCGCAATTTCGTTTATAAAGCTAATCTTTGTCGCTAGGAAAGCATTGGCTGCATACTTGATCATTTCGGCACTTCGAATATCTGTTTGAAAAATCGGTATTCCAAAAGGTTTGTTAATTTCCTCCAAGATTTTAAAAGCGTACTTGCTGCTTGCTCCTATAACAATTCGGTCACCGTGGAAGGAATCATAAATGGCAGTGCCTTCTTTTAAAAATTCAGGATTAGACACGATTTCTATTCTTAAATCACGCTCTTTATGTTGATTTATGAGGTCTTGAATTCGATTATTTGTCCCTACAGGAACGGTACTCTTTATAACCACAATCGTATCCTGGGTAACAAGCTCGACAATTTTTAAGGCGACATCTTCTACATAAGTCAAGTTGGCAGAGCCGTCTTCGTTTTCAGGAGTACCAACTGCTATGTAAATCACATCTGCGCCTTGAAATCCTTCACTGTGTTTTGTAGTAAAAGTTAAACGATTCTGTGCAATATTTTTTTGCATTAATTCACTTAACCCTGGTTCATAGATAGGAGACTTCCCCTTTTTTAACATCTCGATTTTCTCAGTGTCAATATCAATACACCAAACCTGATGACCGATTTCAGATAAGCTAACCCCTGTTACTAGCCCCACATAACCTGTACCTACCACTGCGATTTTCATGTAACACCCTCCGAATCGGTTAAACTAAACAACATTGTACCCAAAATTGAATCTATGAATTTTCTACTACAAATTATGTTTTACTACCGTACATTATGTTTAAATATCGGTCCTGAGTAGATAAAATAGCAGCTTACTAGAATCAATCTTTTCAAAAAAATAAGCTCTCAAAATGAGAACTTAAATTCTTGCACTATTCCAGGATAATGCTACAAATTCTATCAACTTCCTCGAGAGTTAAGTCGGAATATAAAGGTAAAGTTAATATATTATCGGCGATATTCTTTGCAACTGGCGTATCTTGAATTGCAAACAAACCACTATATGCACTAAACTCATTCGTAAGAGGATAAAAATACTTCCTAGCAAAGATATTATGCTTTTCTAGTAATTCGGCTACTTCATTTCTGTCTTTTCCAAACTCTTCTTTATCAAAAACAATTGGGAAGTAACTAAAATTAGAAACCACATTTTCTTGTATGTCACATAATTTGATGCCTTTTGTTCCTGATAATCGCTCTCTATATCGATTCACTGCTAAACCTCTATTGGCAATCATTTCGTCTATATGTCGAAGGTTGCAAATACCCATGGCCGCGTGAATTTCTGTCATTTTAGCATTCGTCCCAACAACGGGTACCGATTCCTGCCCCTCCATTCCAAACTGGCGGAGCTTAGCAAATCGTTCTGAATAATCCGGATTACTATAGGTTAAGCCACCACCTTCAACCGTGTGGAAAACCTTCGTCGCATGGAAGCTAAACATGGAGACATCCCCAAAGTTCCCAATTGCTGTATCATTTACCTTCATGCCAAAAGCATGTGCAGCATCATAGATAACCTTTAAGTTGTATTTAGCTGCGATTTCTTCAATTTTATATACATCACAAACGTTCCCAAACACATGCACTGGCATGATAGCAGATGTTTTATCTGTGATTAATTCCTCAATTTTTTCCACATCGATTGTATAATCATTTTCGTTAATATCACAAAAAACCGGGATTAAATGATTGCGTACAATCGCCTGTGTTGTAGAGGCAAAGGTAAATGGCGTTGTAATAATTTCCCCTGTCAATTGAAGCCCATCAATAGCCAGCTCAAGAGCAAGATGACCATTGGCAAATAACGAAACATTGTTCACTTCTAAATATTCACATAACTCTTGTTCTAATTTCTGGTGTTTCGGACCTGTATGAGTAAGCCATCTGTTATCCCAAATTGTTTTGATTTCTTCAATATATTCTTCGTAGGGCGGCATTGAGGGCTTCACAACTGGTATCGATTCATTAGTCATGGAAATATTGGTCATCTATTGAACACTCCATTCTGACTTTTTATAAAAATATCATGAACATGTTGACTTTGTATTTCGATTTCAGAATAGGTGTTTAATCTAGTAGCTTCATCTGTTATACAGTTTGAAAAATGATTTAAGGAACCCAAAAACTGATCGTCCTCTGGAACTTCCAATACTTTTTCTTGTCCATTATTTAAAAACAAAGTTACCTTAAGATTGGCCGGTGCCGTAAAAATTCGTGGCGCCAATAGATAGCCATTACTGCCCCAAATTTCTAATTCACATTTATAGAAGTTGTCCATCCCGAAAGAAATATGGGAGGTAATTCCTTCATGATTTTGTAAAGTTGCACTACCAAATAAATCGACATTGTGTCCCCTTGCCATATTGAGAGAGGCTGTCGTTATTTGAGATTCGTTTCCAAGTAACATTGTCGACAATTTAACAGGGTAGCCACCACAGTCCAACAATGCGCCGCCACCTAAACTTTGGTCATATCGAAAGTCTGAAGAGCCTCTATAAGGAAATCCAAAGGCCGTACGAATTTGCCTTACTTCTCCAATCTCTCCTGAAGCAATAATCTCACGAATTTTTTGGACTTGCCCATGATAGCAAAATGCGTAATTTTCATGAATGGCTAACTTTTTTTGTTTGGCTATTTTCAGTAGATTTTTTGTGTCTTCTAAATTGGTTGTAGAGGGTTTTTCCAGCAAAACATGTTTGCCATTTTCTAATGCTTTTTTAGCCCAATGATAGTGTAAGGCTGGCGGTAAAGGTATATAGACAGCATCAATATTATCTGAGGAGAGTAATTCTTCATAACTATTATAAATAGTCCCATTAAACGTATCTTTAAAGTTCTCAGCCTTTTCTATCGATTTTTCAGAGACAAAATATTGGACGTCCCCGAATTTCGTGACATTTCTTTCTTCAAAATTGGCAATTGCCACACATGTATACTCAAAGAAGCTGTTTTTTTGGAGTGCGGGCAAAAAGCGCCGAAAAGCTATATCGGAAGCACCTAATATTCCAATTCTCAACTTTGTCATATGAATTCTACACCTCTAATAATGAAAGTAGATTACGCAACTGTATATTTAGACAATTATTCACTTGGGTTAATGTATTAAGAGTTTTAAAATCACTCCAAAAATACCCTGATGGTAAATCTGAAGGAATCTCTTCATTGGTCAATTCAATGATAATATTTCGATTTTGTTCATGATAGAAACGTCCACCTTCCTCTGAAAGCAATACGTCGATTGTGATGCCTTCATGAGATGAAAGCTTTTTATAGAATAGCTTCGTAATCGCGTCCTCTTTCTCATCATGCACGGCTTCTTGTTGGATAGTTGGTCCTAATTCGATTCCATCAAAGCATCCAATTTCAGGCGTTGCTTTAACCAAAAACTCCTTTGTACCATTTACTTCACAGCATATTAAGCCAAAAGTGGCAATCCCCTTAGCCTTAAAAAGTGGCTGTGTCCAATTTTTCACTTCACGACCTTCTATCGAAATATCGCAAAATATTATTTCAAAGGGCGATGGATGCTCACAAACAAAAGAGCCATTCTCCATATACCAATGCTCTAATGAATAAAGTTCGACTAATTGATTCTCTGTCTCATAAAACATTTTATAATCATTAATATATGAAAATAGATTAGTTATTTCATGATGGTTTGCTACACCTGATAAAGAATGCAGCAGGGATTGATCATTACAGGAAGGCTCCAATTTTTTAAGTTCTTCAGCTTCTAAAGTCATTAAGGAAAAAGGAATACAAGATAGCACAGTCCGCGTATCCATATTTACTAGATTATCGTATCTCATTAATTTCTTAAGTTGACCAAGCGTCATCCATTTATGGTAGGACGACTCTTCAATAGGGGCATCAATACATAAAATCACATTTCGATTTCTCTTCTTATAGAACCTTGAGGACTGCTCAGATTGTATTTGATCCACAATAATTTCATGTGGTTTTGCATTCAAAAAGTAATCAAGAAATGCCGGTTTTCTTCCCCCATGTCTTTGTGTAAAATTACTTTTCGTCGCCTGTATCGTAGGTGAGATTTGAACTTTATTGATATTTCCTGGCTCTATTTTCGCCTGCATTAGAAAATGAAACACGCCATTAATTTCTTTGCAGATGATACCAAGAAACCCTATCTCGTCTTGTAGTATGATGGGTTGTTCGTTGACAAGTATTCCATTTTGAAATTGACGTATACCAGAAATCGAGAAAAAACTATTACTTTTGTTCCCAATTCTCCCATCTGCATAAATCCAAAAATCACTATCTTCTAAGTGAATCTTCTCTATCTTCACTTCAAGTGCTCTATTTTGCTCATGTATCCAATCTAATAGGAAATTTGTTGAATGAAGTCCTTCTTTCGCAAGCCAAGAATCTAGTAATTTATAAGAATTGCTGTTCAAATTGAATCACCTCCTAAAAATAGTTTTATATTAAGGGTTTTGGCTAACTCTCAAGGGTGGGGCAGGTAGGGATGGGGGGCTTGTACAATAAATCCGCCAGCTTCTGCAATATATCCGCCACTTATGCAGAATATCCGCCAATTCCAAATCTGGCACTCTCTTTATTGTAATTATCTATCATACTTATTAACTTTCAATATTCTATTAATCAAATAGAAGCTGCTGCCGAATAGATTTTCAGCAGCCGGTGAGAATCTAGCCACTTTCGTGAATAATCTAGCCACTTTTTGTCGAAATCTAGCCACTTCGAAATCACACTATCTTTTCATTGTATTTATCTATTAAACTTATTAATTTATTGATTCACTATTAGATAAAATTGAAGCCTATGTAAATACGTCCTCCAACTTTTCAAATCTCTTAATACTATAGAAATCTACGTGTGAAAATATGACTAAAAATCTACGTTTCTACATTTTTATTTTTAAATAAACTACAAACTTTATATCTAAAAGCCTAGTCACTGGTTTTACACAAGGTAGGATTGTCAAAGATAAAAACCCCCACCAACAAAAGTTGATGGGGGGTAGAAGTGTTTTTCACTGTATCGTTTCTGCCTACTGTGCAGTAAAGGAATTCATCTAAACTTACTTTGTGCCGATTAGTTCTGAATGATAATTCAAACACCTATGAAATTAAGTAATCAAGAAGCAACTATTGTCCTTAAAGGAAGATTGGTCTCATCATCTATCCAATGATCCAGCCCACTATTACTACCTTTAGAATGGATGAGTACTTTGGTACCCGAAACAGAGCCTTGAAATGGTTTTATGACTTTGAACAATCCAGAGCCAATAGACTTAATATGTCCTGTCTTTATCAATTCTTTGATTGCCCTTTCTGCAGTACCAGTTTTTTGTGTTTTAGGGTGCATATTTGGCTCTAACAAAGAATCAGGAAAAACAGTAATATTACTCGAAATTGGATTATACCACCCTGTGGCCATTCCAGGAATACGAACAAGACGACCATCCTTATTCAAAGTTACATTATCTACATTAACCATTCTACTCATCGTGGTTCCCCTCCTACACACTTATACTGTATCTTATGTAATAAAAAGGGAAATATTACAATTACTTCTCCAAATAATTAGTATATGCAGTTATTTAATAAATTGTTTAAAAATTTCCGATTTATTTTTTTCAAATCGTGTCATAAAAAAATTCTCTTAGGACTCAGTAGCAATAGAATACTTCAGAGTTACAGTTTGCCTAATTGTTTCTGCTACTGGGCAGTAAGAGTATTCAACTAATCCGACTTTTGAAAAGAATCTAACAATATCGCTACTGTACAATATGGGACTAATATCAATTACCATTTCGAATTTTCCGTTAAAAAACTTTCCAATGCCAATAATTACTTACTACTCAATACTCTCAAGTTTTTGCATTCGCTCATAGACAAGTTTTCCTATAACTTCATAGCCTTTTTCATTAAAATGCGTTTTGTTAGTCAGCAAGCTTGGTGGGATTCGACCGACGCCCTTTGCCGCTATGTCATCATAGGATGGGTTCATGCCCGCCAGTTTCAAACCACTTATACTTAGTAGCTTCCGAAGACTTATATAATTTTCTCCAAAGGACGCCTCCATTGAGATTTCGTTTTGAAGCTGTGCTTTAGTCACAGCAGTAGATATCCCCAACACTAAATAGTTGTCATGAAGCTTTTTCTCTTTTAGGATTAACTCAATTTTCTCAACCATCTCTTGGCTGCTATCGTTTCCAGCATTTTGTCCAACCACAATTAATGGGACACTTCCCTGTTTTTCTAGAACTACTATTTCTGGTGGTTCTTGTTCGATTGTCTCACGAAGTAAGTTCGCTATATACTGCTGATTCACGCCAACTGCTTCTGCATTCGCAAATTGTTTGAGGTTCACACTCAAAAAAGTGACTATAATTACTAGCCCTATTAAATTCGCTACGAAAAATTTGGTTTTCAACTTCATTCAGATTTACACCACCTATGTACTGCTGTACTATCCATTGTTTCAAACAAATTGGGTAAATATACATTAAGTAAAAAAGCCCTCAAAACGAGGACTTTCACTAATAAATCAAAAGTAATCAATAAAAGTAGGAATTCCCACAGGAAGAATATCCTCTAGCACCGCAATCGTATCCCCGGTTCCCTTTAATCGTTCGATTTTCTCCAGGTATTTCGGACGTTTGTAGCCCAAAAGCATAGTCGTTAGGGTTTGGATCGACATTTTTACAGTGATGTCTTCACGGTCGTTTTCTTCGAGTTTTGTGATTTTGACCTTCCAATCCTCTGATTTGATGTCATAGGTGCCGTTGTTCCATTCGACTAGGCGATCGGTTACTGTAAAACGAATGTGGAATTTGGGTTCGTCGAAGGGATAGGTTTCTAGGAATTTTTCCACGTCCACAATTCTTGCCATGAAGTAAGGAGAGACCTTTTGAATAATTTCGCTGTCCTCCAGTAAGAAAGCAACCGGTTCGTTTCCAGCCGTTTTTCCGTAGGCATTGTAGACCATGGATTTGTGGGCAGAGACGAAATTCCATAGTCCCTTTCTTGCCTCTTCTTGAAGGTAAACGATTTCATCGATGTAGAAATTTTCCTCCATGATTCGGTAATAGATATAGCCCTGTGGTTCGTTGTCTTCGTTGTAGTAAACGGCTGCTTGAAGCTGAACGTCGGTATCGACAAATTTTTCTTCCCAGAAGTCCTCGTGAAATTTTTCATTCCACGCGATGGTATTTCGAATCATGGCGCCATGTGTGCGAGAGGCATATTGCTCGTAAATGCTCACCACGTCCACTGCCCGCGTATCCACACGACGAATTTGGCCAGGTAGCTCCATATAATTGGGGAACTGGGTATCCTTCACCTGGAATTCCACAATGTCAGACATTATCTCCCAGCCCTTTTTACGATAGTATGGTATCGAAAATGGGAACAGGTAGGAAATATAGCGCTGTTCGCTGCGCATCACCGTTAGCGTCTCTTTAATAAGTTTGTCCATCAGCCCCTGCTTGGAGTATTCCGGGTAGGTTCCGATTGCCGTGATTCCCCCCATCTCATAGGGCACACCGTAAATATTCACTTGGAACGGAAGACTTAGGATTTGGGATACAAGGTGGTCACCATCAAACCAGCCCACCGCATGCCCAACGTGAAACTGCCTACTCTTCTCACTGACAAACCGACGATCCTTCTTGATGGACATGGACATTTGAAACACATAATTCAACAGATCAATGGATTTCCCCATTTCATCCATCCGTATTTCCCGCATCACTAGCCCTTTTCTTGGATTCATAATTATCACCTGATTGTTAGTATTTACTACCAAGTATATGTAAATACTTCATAATTTCTTCACGAATACCTATTTTTGTTTAAAAAGCTCATGAAAAAAAGGGTTGCTCAGCTTGTCGTTGGAGTACCCCCTCTTTGTGGATTTAATATTAAAGTTTCATATTACCTTCTCATGATGTATTTAGAATATGTATTTTTTGGATTCCTTATTTCGCCGCCACCTTGTTGAAAAAATGACTCTGAACGAATATGTAGGCGTTTTCATAAAGTAAATTTAAGGCTTTTAATTTTCTTTTTTCTACTAGATTTGCCGCTAAGGAGCTTTTGAGTTTTACCTGATTGCTTAAGATGATTTCGGATGTGTTATTTGGAAGGCTTCCGATCATTGAATTTTCGACATCCATAATCCAGATGGTATCTAAGTTGTTTTCACATGGGACCTGATAGGCAGCAATTGAATTGAGCTGCGATATAAGAATTGAGGGGTTTTTCACGTCTTTGGAGCGTTTTCTTGATGAGAGCTTTCGTCCAGATAAGCTTGAACCGTGCTGTAAGCAATAGAAATTGATAATATCGTTTACCTTATATCGGGAATAGAACATCTCTTCAGGTGTATAGATGATGGATGCATACTTTTCATGATAATAAGGGCCAACCGCTAAAATACAATGTTTTTTCAAAATCTGCTCTTCATATTGACTCATTCAAACTCTCTCCTTTTTCATCCGTTTCTCTTTAACTAAAACCTCCACACCTAATACCTTTTTACCACTACAAAACTCCTATCAGGTGCTATAACAATATTCTAAAATATGTAAAAGTAGTTTAAAAGACCATTAGAAAGAAAATTGTGAAAAATTAGTGAAATTTCTATAATTTTCTATAGTTATGTATCGAATTGCATATAAAAATCCGTTCGATTCCCCTAGATTTTGAACTAAATTCCTCATTCGTATCTTTTCAAAGCTTCCCCTACGATAGAGCTACCCGGGAATAATCGATCTGTGCACAGGTCACAAGGTGTAACCCAAAATGGAAAATTTTGAAGAAGTTCTCAAGCAATATGAACCGATGATTTCTAGCATTCTTAGAAAGGCCCATGTCTATAAAAATCACGACCAATTTCGGCAAGCAGCCCTTATCGCCCTTTGGAAGGCTTGGAGTAACTTTGATGCTACTAGAGGCAGCTTTACTCCCTACGCTTACAGAATGATGCTCACTACCGTGTATACAGCTATGCGAAAGGATAACCAGTATAGCGAGAGTCAAATCCCTTTCGAAAAAGACAAGCTCACAACACTTGCCCAATCGGCAGATGTCGAAAACTCGTCTAATGATTATTCATCAATACTTGATGCCTTTTCAGAGCTCCTCACTCCTGAAGAGTTCCAATTGCTCAAGGACCTCTACTATGACCAATACAAGTATGATGAGCTCACTGAAAAATACAATGTATCGGTTGCCGCACTAAAGAAGAGACGGGACCGAATTTTAAAAAAGCTAAGGCAGCAGCTGAAAGACCATTATACTATCGAGAAATTTTAAGCTTATCAAAATACATGGGAAATGCCGCTAAATACAGCATTTCCCTCAACAAAGGAGAAAACCAAATGAACAGAAGAATAATTGACGAATCACCACTACTAATACTCCCAACTCTAGCTGCAAAAGTAGGATTAAACTAAGCAATCATACTTCAGCAAATTCACTACTGGAACCAAATCTCACCAGAGAGAATACTTAAGAGAATTAAATAAAAATATATTGTTTTATAACTATTACTCTAAAAAATGAAAAAAGGGATTGTCCAATGATGTGACAATCCCTACGTATTTGCTTTTTCAAATAAAGGTCTTAGCTGACTTGTAATCTCCTGCAGCAACTCTTCAAGAGTGATTCCCATATCCTCATTACCCCGTTGAATAGCAAACTCTAATATTTGTTTAAATTCCTCCAGCTTCTCCGGCCTATCCAAGTCCATTCCTCCTAGTCAAATCCCACTTTATGTAAAAAACTCCCTAATCCTATTATATTAGGATTCTTTGAAATTGCTACATTTTTTATGTTAAATTTTAGAAAATGTTAATTCAAAAGTAATAGAATTATACCGTACCATTTTCCTTATAAAATTAACAAATTTGTCAAAATAAAAGCTACTAGTGGGTAGATTTTTATTTTTCTATAAGTGTACAATTAAATTAAGAAAATTCTCATTATTCTTCAAAAAATGAAGATTCTCGTCAGTAAATTACATACCACTATAACGCTCCCTTTAAACATGGGGAAAATCTTAGGAGGAAATAATATGAATCATGAACAATTATTGTCGAAAAGCTATTTGGATTTGCTTGAGCTCATGGATGACCTAATAACGATGCATCAAAAAAACAAGGCTTGGCGTCAAAGGTTTTTGTCTGAAATCACGCCACTCCTTGAACAGCTGACTCTATATCATGACTATTACGATATAAGGTGCGAGACATTCGAAAAGAATTCCGATTGTTATATACAGCTCCTTGAGATATTAAAAAGCACTAAGATCATAGCAAATGAACTCCTTCAAGGCAGCGCGCAACGTGTAGAAATACTTAAAGAATTAGACTACCACAACCCAAATATTAACCTATCCAAAAACAAGCTACTCTATTTAGCAGATCATGCACCAACAACAATCGATCTATATGAATTATTAGTCAGCAAGCTATTAAGAAATCCAGCCTTATTCCGTGTAAACGCTGAAGAAACCTACAAGGAACTAGCGGATTGCCTGGAGCACTCGCTATTATTCATCAACGCCGTCCACTCAAATCCATCAAATACGGATCTTGCCAATTACCTAATTGTTTAGTGCAAAATAGAAGTACAGAGTTTTGAAAAGGAAAAGTACATAACGTTGCAACTCAAGTTTCAACAAAAAAAGGCTTGCCAGCCTCACA
>NZ_QJTJ01000011.1 GCF_003217295.1 Ureibacillus chungkukjangi | reverse complement strand
AGTATCACGCTTAGATAATGCAATTGCAAGAACTGCTGATAGTGTAGTGTGTGAAAGATGTAAATAAGGGCTATATAAGTTAGTTCTCTAAAGTTTAAACAACATTATATTTTATAAATTTTGATATTCAATAATCTGGCGCGATTCTTGAGTGAATTGCGCCTTTTCAGCTATAAGGCCATATTGTGGAGCAGGCCCATTTTTAAGAGTCGAATAAGGGTGAAGTAATTTTTGTTGTTAGTACCTCAATTAATAGTGAAACCGTAACTAGCTGTAGTTACGGTATCGCTAAAATACTTATAAAGACCACGCTTTCTTTAATAGCTCCACACCTAACCGAATTTCATCAAAAGTCAGATTACTAAATCCTAGTTTAATAATTGCTTCATCAGAGTGATTGTTTATGAAATATACAGAGGTAGGGTACACTTTAACACCATGTATGGAAGCACGATCGATTAACCATTGTTCAGAACGGTTTAGATGTACCTTAACTAGTATGTACAATCCTGATTGTTCCCCGATAATGGTGATTGTTTCAGGGAATTCTTTTTTTAACTCTGAAACGACGCACTGCATTTTTCGCTTATAAACAAGACGCATCCTTTTAATGTGGCGATTCCATTCTCCCTCTTCCATAAATTTAGCCATTGTAAGTTGACTAATAAGTGAAGCGGTACTCTCAAAGCGAAGAAATCGATTCTTATAATGTTTTAAGAGTAACTGAGGTAGCACCATATAACTAAGACGTATTCCTGGCAGAAAGGACTTTGAGAAATTTCCTAGATATATGACTCTTGTTGAATCGATGGAAGCTAGTGCCGGAAATGGTTGCTGCGTATACCGGAATTCACTATCATAATCGTCTTCGATAATATACCCTTGTATCTTGTTAGCCCAATGAATAAGCATTTGTCTTTCTTTCACTGACATACTTACACCTAGTGGGCTTTGATGGGAAGGAGTCACATAAATTAACCGTGAATTCGTATCATTTAATTGTGAAAAATCTGTACAAGTTTCATTTACTAATAAGGTTTCAAGTGTAAATTGATGAAATGCAAACGCCTCTCTTGCACCGTCATATCCTGGATCCTCCACAATTATGCTTTGAAAATCCTCTTTCATTATTTGACCAAGATGAGTCAACATTTGCTGGGTACTACTACCAATAATAATTGCATTAGGGTCTGCCTTGACTCCACGAGATTGAAGTAAATAAGTAGCGATTTGTTCACGCAAACACATTTCGCCAAAGGGGTCTCCGTAAAGAAAAGTCTCCTGTAGGGTAAGGACTGAATTTGAAATTCTTCTCCAAACTTTTAACGGGAAGTTAGCTTGATCGACAGCTCCAGCTTTAAAATCAACAATAAAGTTTGTTATTGGTTTTGATTGCTGACGGGGAATAGAATATGTATCCTCTTGAACTAAATAAGGTTCTAAATCAATAACAAAATAGCCTCTTCTTCCTTCTCCACGAATATAGCCTTCTGCAACAAGTTGTTCATAAGCCATTAATGTTGTATTGCGACTAACTTGCAATGAATCTGCAAGTTGACGAATGGAAGGTAATTGTTCATTAGCTAGAATGTCACCTTGTTCAATTAGTAATTTAAAACGCTCATAGATCTGTAAATATTTAGAAGGACCATTCTCTAGCGTGAAAATGATATTTTTCATGGCCATCACCTCTGACATGTCTATTTTGTTTATTTTGTACCTTTAAAGATGTCACTTACTAGTATACGATGTTAACAAATGAAATTCTAATAACAGTTAAAAGAATTGAAATTAGCCAGGATGAATTAGTAAGAATTCATAATGAAAGGAGAAGTATGTTTATGTTTATACCAAAATATTTTCAGGTGAAAAATATGGATGAAGTGATTGGATTTATGGAGGAGAACTCCTTTGCAACTGTCGTTACAACCCAAAACGAAAAGCCAATTGCGACGCATCTACCATTACAGCTTCAAAAAATTGGGATGGAATATTTCCTCACTGGACATTTAGCATATGGTAATCCCCAATGGAGGACGTTCGAAAGTTGTGAAAATGTTTTAGTTATATATCAAGGACCACATGCTTATATTTCATCTTCTTGGTATAAGCATGAAAATGTACCTACATGGAATTATCAGGCCGTACATGTATATGGGAAGGCAACCATTTTAGGGGGTGAGGAGTTAAAAAAAGATCTAACTAAGCTGTTAGAAAAGTACGAGAACCATCGTGAAAATCCAATATTATGGAATAAATTATCCCCTCAACTATTAGAACGGCAACTAAAAGGTATAGTAGGTTTTAAAATTAAAGTGGAAGAAATTCAAGCTGCTTATAAGCTAAGTCAGAATCGAGAGGAAGAGGATTATCAGAATATCATTAAAAAATTACAAGAAGAAGATAATATAAACTCTCAACAATTGGCCAAGGTTATGAAAAAAACAATACAGAATAATAAATAAGGATTATATATTAGGTTTTATTCCAGAATCGGGAGCAATTCTTGGAGAAAAATTGTGCTTTTTCTGCAATAGAACCATATTGTGGAATAACAATCTTATATCCAAGTTACCAAACGTCACTTAGGAAATATTTATGAGGTAGAAAGGGGTGTCCAATGGTTAATTCGCACACCCTTTTTATAAGATTAAAGCTCATTATGTAATAATCTTGGCTACTAACTTTTCATTTTTAAAATGTAAATTTTCATTATCCTCTAAAGTATATAAATTGGTATTCGGTTGATGTATCGCCCCCAATTATCGATCGCAAGGCGTCTAACTACATCATTGTAATATGGACATAAGCTACCTCTTAACAATCCACTCCCTTAAATTCTTCGTATTCTGTTTCATTCTTTCGTTTCGTTGGTTGATTAATCACATGACTAACTCCTCATATTCTAAATATTCTTGTTATAACAACTTTTTGTATGAGACGAAAATTTACGTAAAAGCACTTGCATTAAAATTGAAAACCGAATATTATTAATTTCGTTGTTTTAAATGTTCGTATTTAGGAGGTTGAACTTTTTGTTTCGACTAAAAGAAAATAATACTACTGTAAAGACTGAAATTTTAGCAGGTTTAACGACTTTCTGTACAATGGTATACGTTGTAATCGTTAACCCTTCAATTCTATCTATTGCTGGTGTGCCTAGTGAACAAGTATTTACAGCGACAATTATCGCTGCTGTATTTGGTACGTTATGGTTAGCACTATTTGCAAATTATCCAATCGCAATGGCTCCTGGTATGGGTCTGAACGCTTTCTTTACGTTCACGGTTGTCCAAGCTTCTAAAGGTGAAATTGACTATATGACAGCATTTTCTGCTGTATTCGTAGCCGGTATTCTTTTCTTCATTATTAGCTTAACGCCTTTACGACAAATGCTCGTAAAAGCAATTCCAAATAACTTGAAATTAGCCATTACGGCTGGTATCGGTTTATTCATCGCTTTCATCGGTATGCGTTCGGCAGGCTTAGTGACAGGTGACGAATCAAACTTAGTAAAATTAGGCGATTTATCAAGCCCTATGGTTTGGTTAACGATCGTAGGTGTTCTTGTTACTGCTATTTTAATGATGTACCGTGCATTCGGTGCAATTTTCTGGGGTATGATTGTTACAGCAATAATCGCTGCAATTACTGGTAACTTAACATTTACTGGTGTTGTTGCTATGCCAGCATTACCAGAAGGTATTTTAGTATGGAATCCAATTGAAGCATTTGGCGATGTAATTAAATACGGCTTATACGGGACAGTATTCTCGTTCATTTTAGTTACATTATTCGACACAACAGGTACAATGGTCGGCGTTGCCAAACAAGCTGGGATTTTAAAAGATGATAAATTACCACGAGCACGTCAGGCATTCCTTGGTGACTCATTATCAACAACAATCGGTTCAATGTTTGGTACAAGCCCAACAACAGCTTACGTAGAATCTTCTTCTGGCGTAGCAATGGGTGGACGTACAGGTTTAACGTCGTTAACAGTTGCAGTACTATTTTTAATTACTGCATTCTTCTCACCATTAGCTGGTGCGTTAGCAAGTGTTTCTGCCATTACTTCACCTGCATTAATTATCGTAGGTAGTTTAATGATTGGTGCTGTTCGCGGTATCGAATGGGATAAAGTTGAAGAAGCAATCCCAGCATTTTTAGTTATTTTAATCATGCCATTAACATCTAGTATTTCAACTGGTATCGCATTCGGGTTTATTTCATACCCATTATTTAAATTATTCAAAGGTGAAGGTAAAGATGTTCACCCATTACTTTACTTCTTCGCGATTTTATTCATTATCCAGTTAGTATTTATGCCTCACTAAAAACTTCGAGCCTCTCGTATAAAGCGAGAGGCTTTTTTATGTGTGCCAGACAGGCAACTATCTAGGTGGTGAAAGTCCACTGAGGAGGTACACATAAACCAACCACTAAGGAAGCGTGGAATTAAATCTTGGCTCGACGAACAGAAACTCTAATTTTACTAATCACTGCAGCTAGAGAAAAAAAGTCGTCATGATTTTTCCTTCATTCGTGGAGAACTGTTGAATAGCTGATAAAAAAAGAATTTGCTCAAATTGTTTAAATGAAAGTAATATCGGGCACCTAAGGAGTAAAATAACAAAATCAGAAAACATAAAGGAGGAATAATTTTTATGACACAAGCTGCTACTTATAACAATGTAACGACAACTACCACAAACGAGAAAAATGGAAAGCTTTTAAAGGGTATGATGATAGGGGCTGTTATTGGTGGAGCTCTTACAATGCTTGATTCAAACACAAGAAACAAAATAACTGCCACAACAAAAAACATGAAGGATTCGACAATGGATATGTACAGCCAAGTCAAAAACAATCCTTCTGAAGTGAAGGACGACTTACAAGAGCGATTGAAATCCGCTTCTTCCGTTTTGAAAGAAGCAATCAGGGATGCTCAAAATCTTTATGAAAAAGTGAACGAGAACATTCTTTTTCCGGTAAGTGTGTTAAAGGAAGAGTCAAGTGAGATTCTTTCCAATGCCAAGGAAGTCACGACTGATATAAAGGAAATCGGGGGAAAAGTCAAAGAAGCTGGCGAAGAAGTAATAGATGGTAGTAATGGGCAAAGCAACGGTGCTTATAATTAGGATTCTTCGATTCAAAGACC
Organism: Ureibacillus chungkukjangi; assembly: GCF_003217295.1. GTDB lineage: Bacteria > Bacillota > Bacilli > Bacillales_A > Planococcaceae > Ureibacillus > Ureibacillus chungkukjangi. The sequence goes on along the minus strand of NZ_QJTJ01000011.1, from coordinate 100,159 downwards.
TTATGATAAGGGTCATATCAATTCTACGTTTATAGGAACCTTGCAAAATGATTTAGATAATAAAAAATTGGCACATCTTGTACCTGAGGGATGTGCCATTTGCATTTTTTTCATATCGATATCCGTTTCTCATCAAGCCTGGAAGTTGAAGGAAAAGTAACTTTTTACCATATTTTATTATGAAAAATTTCAATTTTATTATAGAAACTTTCAATTGCTTCAGGAGGATATTGTGTATAGACTCCCATAGCATCCATTATTAGTTTACATTCTTCCAACAACGCTGTAAGTAGGGTGGATTTAGGGAAAATATACGATGATTCATTTTGGGTAAGATGAATTGACTCTGATTTTATAACTTCCCAATATTTTTATAATTAAGATTGGTAGTATTTCAACCATTGAAAATTTCTTCTATGAATTATTTAATCACTTATTTGATTAGGAAATTTTATATTACAGAATGTAACCAAAAAAGCGAACTAAATTGGCTTTACATTAGCCTCCACGATCGGGGAATTCTTGATAAGTACCTTCTTTAACTAAAGGGTCATAATATTGAAGGGATTTATTAAAATAGTTAATATTTTTAAATGTGATAAACTAAAACTTATTATATTGAAGGAACAAGGTGATATATTTTGAAGTTTATAGTCGGCATGTTTATCCTCGGTGGAGTTGCAGGGCTACTGTTTTCATACATAGCCGGAAACTATTTAAAATTAACAGCTCTAATTATATTAGGTATCCTAGTGATACTAACGGCAAGTTTATCTTTCTATAAGAAAAATAAAGTTAATTAAAGATAAAGAGCGGTTTTTTCTTTAATAATCTGGGGCGATTCTTCAATAAGAAAATCGCTTTTTTTCGTGATAGAGCTAGATCGCTAAGTTACATAATTTTTATAAAATTTACCAAATATTGTTTTGGTAAGGTTACACTATAATTAAAAGGGAAATTAAGCTGCTCAAGAGGTAGATGAATAGGAGGGGATGCTATGAAACCAAAAATGAAAAGAAAAGATTTAATGACAAAGACTGATATCTCAAACGCTGTAATAGATGTTTTAAGTAAATCTATTTTATCATCCGAGGATAATATCTTAAATAAATCATTAATTGTCTATCACTACTATTCTGAACTTGAAAGTGGAGGTCACGAAAGCTTATTTAAGTGGTTTGGACAGGAAATTAAAGACATGGGAATAGATAACTACTTGAATAAACTAATTAAAATCCTTGAAGAAATTGGCGCTAACCACTATGTAACACTTGAGAAAAAGTATTGTAAAAAGATGTGGAACTTATACGTTGCCTTAGAAAATGATGAAAATTATGAAGATGAATTTTATAATATCGTTGGAGAAGCAACAGATGAATATTACAAATTTAATGATGAGTTGAGAGAGTTATTAGAAACATATTTTGTTACAATTTATACATACTTGATTGAAGTAATTGAAGATTAATATTGTTATTTTGCAGAAGGAAAAAGCGTAAATTAGTGTAATAGGCATTTTAATCAGCTTGTTTCTTGAAATTACGTAGAATTAGTTATAAATAAACAATTTTAGCATCGTTAATTAACATGGAGTGGAGCAAAATTATGAAAAAGACAAAAGGCATTATGATAGGTTTGATATTTGGTCTTGTTTTATCATTTTGCATTTCATTTATATTTATGTTTATTGCACAAGGAATGGCAGGTGGCTTTACATCTTTCTTTGGCGAAAGTTGGTTGTATTACGCAGCGATTATTCCCTTCATTCTAACCTTTGGGATATTAGGATTTTATTTCACCAATCAAGATAAGGTTTCAAATAAAAAATTTTGGTTATTAAGCCTAATATCCGCATTATTTATCTCACTGTACACTGGAACAATCGGTGCTTTATTTGGTGAGTATATTGTTAGGGGGGGAAGTCTTAGAACGTATATTGAGGGAGGATATATAGGTGTTAATGTAGAGGGAGTTCTGATTTGGGGAACAATTTATGCCTTTATTTTGCTTCCTTTGACAACACCACTTGCACGTTTGTTAATCCAAGCATTCCTTGAAGTACTTAAAATATATGAGGTAACTGATTGATCTATGGAAGCTCTAGTTAAATAACATTTTTCTTTTTCAGAGACAGTATCGTAACCCTTCCGCTATTGAATTATTATTTAGTGGAGTAGCTTAATTTCCAATAATTTATCACTATTTTAATAAAAATTGATATACAACAATCACGAGCCTTTCTTTAATAAGAATACTTTTTTTACATTTGATACCTCATATTGAATAACATCTTAGAATTCCAACTCACGCTTTTTGGAATCCTATAATTCGGATGTGCATTTCAGTGGTATCTCTTTTACAACTGCTGACGAAATCGAATTATTAACTTAAATTATTGGAGATGCCACATTTAAATAGGAAGCATCTCCTTTATTCTATTAATAAGTGGTTACCTTGGCTGCTTTTTGAGCCGTGTAAATCCAGCGCTGCCACCAGGAGAGGTTATCCTGATACTTTTCCGCATCAAGAGTGTAGAGGGCATCTTCATTCTTCCAAAGTCGTTCAAAATATCGTTCCATATCCAAGGCGAGCGCGCTATCATTTGGAGCGAGGATACGTACGTTATTTTCCAGGTTGTAATTCTCCAATGTTCGTTCCGTATAGTTGGCAGAACCGCTTGAAATGATTGTTTGTTCCGCTGTTTGAATCCAGATGGCTTTTGTATGGTATTGGCCGACTACGGTATTGTACCAGCGAATGTTGATTTGTTCATTTGTATCCTCAAGCAGCTCGTTCACAACCGGTCGATTTGGCAGACCGGACTTTTTCTGGCCGAATGAGTTTTCATTTGGGTCTAGAATCATATTCACCTGCACACCCCGGTTTGCTGCATTTGTTAAAGTGTTGACAATGTCGCGCTGGGCAATAAAGTACATGCCAATCCAAACTTTATCTCCTGCTTTTGTCGCCTCTAGATCTTCAAGCAAGGCGTCCAAAATTTTCTTCTCGGTTAAATATTGTACAGCATACTGGCCGTCACCTTGCTGGGGTATATCGGCCCTCGGCAATTTCGGACCATCCGACATGAGCGATACCGCTTCTTCTGCCTCCAGGATATCGTTTATGACGGGTCCCGTTACTTTCAAACCAAGATTTCCGTGGAAGCCACTTGCATCATGCGGGTTTGATGATGTGATAATCGCTTCCTTTTCCGAAATGGCCGCTTTGCGGTGGTTGGCTTTCACGTTGAGCAGTTCCAAATAAGAAGATACGGTCATTTTTGGCGCTTTGCTTGACATGGCGTTGGAAATCCATCCTTTGTCGTCGTGGTCGAACCATTGAAAAATTAATCGGTATAAGCCTGAATAAATCGGCGTGGAATCCCGCAGCTGCTCTAAATCGGTGTAAACAATTTCTACCCCGGCTTCACGCATCTTCTTGAACCACAGAGTTTCATAGGAGCCATAGCCCTTATTGAGCGGGTCGGTGATGAAAACAACCGGCATATCGGGATTGTTTTCCTTTTTCTCGGCAAGCTTATCAGAGAGGATTTTCGCGATTGGCGGGAAATCTTCTTTTTCATCGAAATACCCATCCATCAAAAAGAAGTCCACCACCACAAACTGTTCAGCTTCATCAATCAGTGCATAAACTTCATCAAAAATATGATTCTCATGTTTCCGATTGGTCCCTTCCTGGTCTTGCGCATAAGTTAAATCCGTTAACATTTCAATATTGTCCGTTCTGTGCAAGTCTCCTTCATAGGAAATGTCTTCCGGCAACGGTTTATATGTATGCCATAACATTTCTCCTATATATAGCAAAATCAAAAGAAGTATAAGAGCGCTTATAACTTTATTTCTGCGACTCCAGCTGTTCCATTTCTTCTGAACTTTTTTCATTGAAATTCCTCCAATACTCTTGTACTTTTAATTCCCCTGAACAAGCAAAGTTAAACAGCGGTAGATTGCATGGCGGCTGGTAATATTTAAGGAAATGCTAGTGGCGCTAGTATAATTGGGAAATTACGATAGGTATTAGAAGGAGCATTGTATGTATGCAGATCACATTATTTCTCGAAGCGAGTATCATGGAGGAAACTAAAAAACAATAAATCACTTGAAGAATTTTACTAATAGTTATGGTGTTATTTAGCTGATTAATTAATTACACGTCATTATTTAACAATATAATAAAATCCTTGAAGATAAGTTGTGCCATTTTCAGCAATAGGACCAGATTGTTAAGGAAGGAAAACAAATATGTATATGCAAGAGGAAATTACTTTTTATGGTAAAATAGGAGAATGAAGTATTACAGTGTTCTAGAATCTGAAAGGTGGATTAGGAGTTTCATATGAAGAAGATTAAATGGTTCGCGTTGTTACTTGTAATAGGGGTAGTGCTGACAGGTTGTGGAGGAAAATACGAAAGTCTCATGCCGTATATAGAAGAAAACGATACACTACAAAAAAAAGCGTTAGGTGACTATGAGGTGGTTAGTGAGGAGATGGAGGGATATTGGGACACTGAGGGTACTGGTGGTTTTCCCATTCGATCCTACTTTTCAATCTTTCAAGTAAAGTACCAAGAATACGATGGGGACGAGGTTGTAATGCCGTTTCAAGTGTTTGAAGATACGGATTATGATTTCAGTGCTCAATGGCAACTAGAGTATAAGTTAGAAGATTATTGTAGTAACCAGCTAGGTCGTGAATGTAGGTTCGGGTTAGTAGATGCATATGATGATATAAATTTTACGTCTGATGCAGAAAACACATATGATTTACGAGCTGAGTTATCAGAACTATTTAATGATCATCCTCTGTCATTTATAAGAATGAGGGAAAAGGATGACGAGGTTATAAAGTGGGTAGTCGATACGTTCCCGAAGGCAAATCTCCATAGTCATTATACGATAATAGAACCAGAAGATAACAACGGTGTCATATCTGGAGGAGTTTACGGGGATGTGATGTATGTGAACCGTAAGCTTATCTCCGAGGAAGAGATAGGGGATAAAGACTACTCTCAGGTGTTACTAGATACAAATAAGAATTAGCCATAAGGAAAAGGGGGAGCTGCATTAAAAGAAGGGATGGATTATTTGCACGATAGCAGAAAAATTTGCTCACCCTGTTTCTTGAGGGATGTACCGTATTTACTGTGTTTCAAATCACTAGGAACCTTGGGAATGGGAAAAAATTTTAATAAACAATTGGGGAGGCTCAAAGTGAGAAAAGTTGTAGTGAAGCCATATAACGAGCAATGGCTTTCAATTTTTGAAGAAGAAGCAAATATATTACATAAGATACTCGGTTTAGAAATCATTGATATTCACCACATTGGCAGTACATCCGTAAACGGTCTAAAAGCAAAGCCTATCATTGATATTATGCCTGTGGTTAAAGACATAAATCGAATCGATAAGTTTAACACATCAATGATCGAAATTGGTTATAAGCCAAAAGGAGAAAATGGGATTTCTCAGCGTCGATACTTCCAAAAAGGTGGAGATAATCGAACCCACCATGTCCACATTTATCAATTAGGTAATCCCGAAATTGAACGTCATTTAGCATTCCGTGATTACTTGCGAGCACATTCAGATGTCGCCAAAAAGTATGGAGATTTAAAAACATATCTATCGCAAATATTTCCCTATGACATTGAATCATATATCAAAGGCAAGGAACAGCTAGCCATGGAGATTGAACGAAAAGCAATGTTTTGGTACCAAAGCAATAAACTTGAGAAAAAATACTAATTGGCTTACTACCTTATAATTAATTCAACAATCAGCGCGATTCTTGAATAGAAATTGTGCCTATTTCAGCTATAAGACCATTTACTCGAATAAGAACTCTAGTTAACATGGATAAATATATTAAAATTGAGGGTGATTTTTGAAGGATTATAATTACCGTGGAGGTGTGGCATCAATGAACAGAGATAAAGAAACTCTACTAAAGCAGATCCCGATTATAAGTAATTGTAAGGAAGTTATTCAAATTAATAAGGGATTTTCCTCAGATGAAAAATTTCTAGTACACATGAATGATGATAACGAAAAGTTACTTCTTAGAACATTTCAGTTAGAAGAGTTTGAATCAAAAAAGAAAGAATATTTGATTCTAGAAAGAATGTGGGAATATAAAGTTACTTGTTCGCGGCCGATTTCTATGGGTGAGTTAGGAAGTCGGGGTTACATGATCACATCATACATCGAGGGTAAAGATGCCGAGGATGAAATCCACAAATACTCAGCAAAAGAGCAGTTTGATATCGGCTTTGAAGCTGGGAAGGAATTAAGGAAAATACATCAGTTTACAGCTCCTTGCCATATCACTTCGTGGCATTTAAGGAAAGAGAAAAAGCATAAGAAATATTATGAAGACTATTTAGCATGTGGCATTAAAGTTGAAAATGACCAAAAAATAATGAATTTTATTCAGGAAAATATCCACCACATGAAAAAACGTCCGAATTTATTCCAACATGATGATTTTCATCCCGGAAATATCATTGTAAATAATAAACAGTTTGCTGGAGTTATAGATTTTAACAGGTATGATTGGGGAGATCCCATTCATGATTTTCTTAAAATTGGTATATTCAGTCGAGAAGTAAGTATCCCCTTTTCAATAGGACAAATTAGGGGCTATTTTAATAATACTGAACCCGATGAATATTTCTGGAGACTTTATTCACTTTACCTAGCAATGTGTGTCTTCTCTACTGTAATTTGGACCTTAAAAACTATTCCAGACAACATGGATGATATGTTAGGTAAGGTTTACGCTTTTTTAGAGGATCATGATTACTTTTGTAAAATAAAACCTAAGTGGTATACAGAGGAAATGCACGTTCGATAAAAACAGCTTTTGCAAATTAACTTAGCAATTACTGTGCAGCGATTATATTTTCAGACATTCAACAATCTGGCGCTTTCCTTAAATAGGGGAAGGGTCTTTTTCAGTTAAAGGGTCATTTAATTGAATAACATATATAAGGTTTCAGTTATATAGGCTTAGACCTTTTTAATATATTGAATTTGATTTTTGATACTAGTTTAATAGATGTTAAACAAGAAAAAAATTAAAGAATAATAGTAAGCCACTTATCAACGCGTAAATGAAAAGCGGCTTCCATCATTTTAATTTGAATAATAATCGAAAAATATATCAAGAAACGAATGCAACACCTCAGATTTTTCATCATGACGATATGCTACTGCCAATTCTAAAGTAGTTGACGTATCCACAAGTTCCCTGAAGACAACTCCAGTATTTTGAGTATGACATTTAGCAGAAAGGGAAACGCCCATCCCCATGGATACAAGAGATATAACAGTTTGGATGTCATGAGTTTCAATCGTGATTTTTGGAGAAAAACCGGCTTGATGACAGATTTTCGTTATCACATCGTAGTACCCCGGTCCAATCACTCGGGGGGTAATAACAAATGACTCCTTTGCCAAATCTGTGATAGAAATAGGCCCCCCTTTCATGGCCAAAGGATGTTTTTCTGACAGCATGGCTTGAATAGGAACATTCATATAGTTTTTTACGATTAGCTGTTCGCTGTTAATAGGTGGGGTGAGAAGTCCGACATCAATCTTTTTCCCATGCAAGGCCTGGATTTGGGCGGTTGTCCCCATTAACTGTAGATCCAAGTTGACGGAAGGGTGCATAGCCCGATACTTCTCTACTATGGGAAGTATATTTTCTCCAGTCCCCGTAAAACCGATTACTAGCTTCCCATGTTCTGCTCTTGCTGACATTCTTGCGGTGTCACATGCTTCCTCAACTAAGTCAAGCATTTGATAGGCCTTTTCCAGAAAAGCTTTTCCTGCATGGGTCAATTCAACCCGGCGATTGGTCCGATAAAACAGAAGAACGCCGACTTTCTCTTCCAACTGCTGAATTTGCCTACTAAGTGGGGGTTGTGCAATATGCAAGCGTTCAGATGCACGTCTAAAATTAAGCTCTTCTGCAAGTGCCACGAAATATCGAATATGCCTCAGCTCCATTTTCCGCCTCCTCGTTGTCTGTAATAATACTTATTGAGTATTATTATAGATATTTTTAAGTATTTCTACAATTCTGTCTTTTAGTTTTATAATATCTTTAATGTTGCTTTTGTAAGGAACATGTTACAAAAAATTGAGCGAATGATGGAGGGAACGAAAGCTAGCTATTTTTACTTTGAAGGTATTAAAGCAAAGGGGGCGGAGAATTTGAATGCAAGGTTGCCACGACAAAAGGGAATTATTGTACTACTATTCCTAGGATGGTTTATTTCTTCCGTTGATCGTATGTTCATAAACATAGCCATTTTACCTATTGGAAAAGAACTGGAAATGGATGCAGCGACATTTGGGATCGTGCTAAGTATATTTTATTTAGGCTATACACTCATGCAGATACCTGGTGGCTTGATAGCAGACCGATACGGTTCCAAAACGGCCATTATAGTAACTATCCTAGCTTTCTCTTTATTTGCCGGTTTGTCAGGTGTGGCTTGGTCGGTCACTTCTCTATTGGTTATCCGATTTTTCTTTGGATTGGGAGAAGGTGCATTTCCAGGAGCAGCTACCAAACTAATGAGTGAGAATGTGAGCCCCGAAAAAAGAACTAGTATACAGTCAGTATTACTGGTCGCAATCGTATTGGGTGGGTTCGTTGCAAGTATAGCGGGAGCCTACTTCATTACGCAAATAGGTTGGAGAAACGTGTATATATGCCTTGGAATTATGGGAGTGATTACCGCCCTGCTGTTCATGCTATTTCTCCGGTCAGACAAAACCGGTCCTACTGATATCAAGCAGCAGGAAGGGGAAGTATCCTTTGTTTCCCTGCTGAAATCCCCTTCCATGTGGAAAATCATGGTGGCTCTGTTTGGATTGTATACTGCGATTTGGGGACTGACTAGCTGGGTGCCTTCCTATCTCATGAATGTACGTAAACTCAATTTACTTGATACTGGGATCTACTCATCACTTCCGGCAATTGCTGGTATGATTGGGTACTTGGTTGGAGGGTGGCTGGTTGACAAAGTCTTTGTGAACCGTGAGAGACTATTGATCATCTACGGAAATTTATTATCAGCCATTTGTATTTTCGGCATGTTCAATGTTGAATCTCTGACAATGACAATTATCTTTCAAAATATGGCAGCCTGTTTCCTTCAGATTGCATACATGGGCGTTTTGGCTGTGCCATTGAGGATGTTGCCCTCGTCAGTCATGGGAAGCGCTTTTGGAATGATAAATACTGGAGCGAATTTGGCAGCATTTATCACTCCAGCAGTTATGGGTAGTTTGATTCAGCTATTCAATGGATCTTATTCCATTGCGTTCAGCTATTTGATTGTAGGTACTATTTTATCTCTTATTATGGGTCTTCTCCTTGGGAATGTGCGTAACGATTTTGTACAAAATGATGCTGGAACAAAGACGGCATAAATTCATTTAAAGTTGGAAGACGCAGGACTGTTTTGTAAGTGTAAAAGGTTTAAAGGAGCTGATCTAATGAATTTTGACAAACGGTTAGACAAGTTACGAGGTTTAATGGAAAAGGAAAAACTTACAGCTGTATTATTAACTGATCCAAATAACCAGTGTTATATAACTGGATTTGAAATAATTACTTATTCCCGTCCAATTTTCACAATAGTGACCAAGAATGAATGTATACTAATTGTTCCTGGTCTAGAAGAAGAGCATGCAAAATTAAAAGCAGAATTTGATCATTTAATTGTATATTATGAGCATCCAGAAAAAGCAAAGCAGGGTAATGAACCGATTGCATTGATAATAAAATGTTTACAAGCTCTAAATGGAGAAAGAAGACTCGGGATTGAGTCTCGCTCCTTATCTTTTGAATTAGCAAATATACTCCAGAGAGAAAACTGGAAATTAACAGATGTTACTTCCGAAATGGTTAAAAATCGGGCGTTAAAAGATGAAAAGGAATTAGAAAAAATGCGGCAAGTATGCTCATTAGCAGTGGGATCCATACAAGCAGCATTTCGAGCTTTAAAGGTAGGAGTGACTGAACGGGATATTGAAAATGCTGCAGCCAGCGCTTTTTATCAAGATGCATCCAACCATTATCCCGACTCAAGCCTTTTTACAGGGGGAATGAATCCATCAGGAGTAAAACGAACGATTCTACCTCATGTGTTTTCAAATTTGAGAAAAATAAATACAGGAGATGGATTAATAATTACAAGAATTACTTCGCTAGATGGATATAAAGGTGAATGTGAACGAACTTGCTTTGTTGGGGAGCCAACAGCAAAACAAAGAGAATTGTTCGAAGTGATGATGAATGCTCAAAAAGCAGCGCTTGATACAATCAAAGCAGATGTAAAGACAAGTGATGTAGATGCTGCGGCACGATCATTTATACAACAGGCAGGGTATGGTGAATATGCCGTTCATCGAAGTGGACACAGTATTGGTCTAGCTGTACATGAGGCTCCATTCTTCCGTTTTGATGACGCATCAACATTACAAGAGGGAATGACATTTACTGTGGAACCCGGTATATATGTTCCTGAAATAGGAGGCTTCCGTCATTCAGACACAATTCTCGTTACAAAAAATGGATATGAAATGCTAACTGAGTGTCCACGAACCATAGATGAATTAATTTTTAATCCTATAGCCTATCATTAGTATATTATGAGCGTGGTCAAGAAAAAGAAATTCGCCATAGTACAGTTTAGGGAATGTGAACAGATAGTAGAAGTATGATGTACCATTTTGTTCCACAAAAAGTATTGAAGGATCTTCCAGTCGGAGATCCTTTTTCATTTGATATTAATATCATTATGTAAAAACAGGCAGGCAAAGAATTATGTTATTTCTATTAATAATGTGTAAATAATTCTCACGTTAGTTATGCCGTAATCGGGCCACTTAATTAAATTACATATTAAAGGTATATGGATATTAATGTTAAAATTTAGGTAGCCTTGTGAAGGAGAAATGAAAATGGAAGAATTAATCGACTCTTTATTGGCTATCTCATTTTTACTTAATCCTATATTGGCGGTTGTTTTTTGCTTAAATTTAACAAGTTATTTAAAGAAATTAACTATTACAAAAGTGCTAAATACAAAAGGCAATATTTTTTGGATGTGTTTTGCTTCTGCATTTATAGTTTTCACGTTAACTTGGATGTTTGCTTTTATTCCACAATCGGGCGATTTTCTTGAATAAGGAAGTGCTCTTTTCATATTATTGAACACTACTTAAAAAAATCTGGATATTTATGTTAAAATTTATATAAGAATTGAGAAGAGATATACTTAAACTAACGGGTTAAGAAGTTTGATAATGAAGAAGGGGGATGAAATTGTTGAAGACATTCCTTTCTGGTATTGTGGGTGTGCTTATAGCAATAATAGCTGTAAGTTTCTTTCGTGATGGTGAAATAGATTGGGCTACAATCGGTAGTATAATTATTTTAATATTTTTGATATTGCTAATTAGATTAGGTTTGAGTTTATATAAAAATTGAATAAATCCCTATTGAACTAATAAATTCTCTAAGTCAATATGATAATCCACAAAATGGCACAATTCTTAAAGATGAATGTGCCATTTTCAGCAATAGGACTAGAGTGTGGAATATAGGATGGATGAGATTTACACTTAATCCTAAATAGGATACATAGAAGAGGGGAATTTTATATGAGTGCGATTATATGGAGGAAAATAATATCAGCATCTGTATCTGGATCATTGTTTGCTATATTAGTGGCATTAATTGTTCCAAATCCATTTGGAGAAAGTATAAGTTCGATTGGAGAATACATATTCACTTTTATATTAGCTACACCTGTTTATTTGATGTACAGCTTCCCAGTTATATTAATTTATGGGGTTATAACTTCAATAATTTGTGATTTGATCAGTAAATTTATAACGAGAAAAAATAATCATAAAAAAATCGAATTAATTCTTAACGTAATTTTTCACATCCTTTTTGGTCTTATCTTACTTCCTTTTAGTTTGGGTGCAGCAATTTTGTTCTTAATTACAGATAAAATGATACAAAAAAGGAACTATAAATTTAATTGGGTACATTCTGTTAAAAGTCTGATAATTCCTTGTGCTATTTGGTTAATATTCATGGGAATTATTTATTTGGAACATATATTTTCTAATTTAAACGAGCTTTTAGTTTAACAATAAGCCAATGTCTTGAACCTCAACAAAAGCGCAATTTCCGAATTAGAATTGTATTTTAAAAATCTGATATTAATATGCTATATATAATTATTTTGAAGTTTATATATTGAATGCTATCTTCAAATTGTTTTTTTATCTTTATGGAGCGGGGGAAATACCTTGAAAGGAATAGTGTCAATAATTGTTTGCTGTGTCTTTTTAATTGCTTGTTCTAATGAAACTACTTCATTATATGGACGACTTAATAAGATTGAAGAAAAGACTTTTATTGTAGAGTGTTCAGATCAGGTTCAAAAAACGGAAAATTATACCGAGGATATTGGGTACTCTTGTGCTGTTGTTCTCACAGATAACACTACTTTTAGAAACCTAAATCGAGAGGAATTAAGTGCTAAGGATTTTCAAACTGGTGTAATTGTACAAGTGATTCTTACGGAAGCTAAAATTATAAATAGATGTAACAGTAGCCGACAAGTTGAGGCTAAAGAAATAGTTTTGATAGATGAATAGGTTACTTGATAAAAACCGAACAATCTTTAACAATCGGGCGCTTTCCATGAATTGAATGGGTCTTTATTCAATAATCGAGCCAAATTATTAAAGAACAGTCTTTTTAGATTAGATACTAACCTAAGCTTCGGTAACAATTTTATTCTACTTATCTCCTGTTTAAAAATCAGTCTATATTAACGGCGTTAATTTACTGATAATTTAGAAATTTATGATAATGTAGTTAGGGAGGAGGGGGTGAGAATTGTGGAAAGAAAGAAAAGGAATCCTATATTAACTTTCGTAATCAGTTTTGCTTCAGTAATTTTCGGATTACCATTACTGTATGCGTTGGGAGTTCCTTCAGGTGATGTGGTCTTAACTGCTTTATTCGGAGAAGGAAATATCTGGACTTTAATCTTTTCTGCAATGTTAATCCTATTAATTACTTTTGGTGTTGGTAGAGCTATAAAAAGTAGCACTTAGTTTTAATTAAATTAACCGGTGCATAGGTAACAAAGAAGATATACGAAAAACGCTCAGATTAAACTTCTGAGCATTTTTGCTTGCAAAATTATTTTGTAAAAATATTTTTAAATGTACGCTAATTGGCTTGTAATTATTAAAAATACTGTTTGAAATAACTTTATAGGTATTCCACAATTGGTCGTATTTCATTAATACATAAAGGCTGCAAATTCGATTGATTAGAGAAGTACAAGAGTTCGAGTAGTAAATAAAAAAGGGATGACCCCCAAGGGTTGGGGGCAATATTTTTGCGCTTTTGTACGATTTGCTAAGTCATTACTTTTTAGATTTTAAGGATTAATCATAGATTACATTTTTACCTTCTTCAGTTAGCTTCTTTAAAGATGTTAGCATTTGATTTATTTCTTCATCGGAATGTCTTTCCCATGAACTTAATTCGGCTATTATTTTCAAAGGAGATTTAGACCTATAAGAACGTGTTGGGTTTCCAGGAAATCTTTTGTCAGTTAAGTTCGGATCATTTTCAAACTCACCTAATGGTTCGACAATATAAATTCTTTCTTTTGATTCAGATCTTGCTAATTCAGCACCCCATTTAGCAGCATTCAATGTTGCAGTAAAGTATATATAGTTCGATTTTTTATCTTGGTAATTTGATAAGTACTGTGGCTCTAACAAATCCCCGATTTTCAGTTCAGCTTTAGTACCATGAAAAAACGGACCCTTATCTAAAACTTCTCCTTTGTCATTCATAAAGCTACACCCCTTATGTGATAGATCTGTATATAATACTAATTTCCAAATTACGAAATGAACAGTCTATAAATAATTTTTAAAGAACGGTATAATGTAAGTAGAGTGATTAATATCGAATTACAATTATCGTTGTTCCTGTTAGCAATCAACGTTTCTGAATGCAAGCAATCTGGCGCTTTCCTTAATAAGGGAGGTGTTTTTTTAATTAAAGAGCTATAATGTCGTTAAAGAAATTTGAGGATATTATGTTAAATAGCCCCCACCTTACTAGAGATGGGGGCTTGATGTTTCCTTTTGATAATTCCGGCTTGTATCATTTTAGCTTATTGACGCTTCTTGGTTTTCTTATTATTAAGTCTCTCTGTCGCTGTTAAGGGTTCGTTTGCAAGTTCATGATCAAATTCCCTTGATAAATTCTTCCTTACTGCTTGCTCATCACTAACATTACCACTTGAATTTTTCTTTTCGCTGTTACTCACAATATCCACCTCCATGATTTTAGTTTGCCACGTGGAATCCTTAGTATGCATTTTTGTTAATTCTTATGTCCTTTTGAAAGGTTTTAAAGATCTGAAGCTGTTTAAAAAAAAGATCGTAGGGTAAAAAATGTACCAGAGATTAGTTTGTGAAAGCTTACTTTTTATAAGCTTTTGGTGAACTTTTTACTTTGGCTTTAAATATTTTACTAGGAGATGATTTTGATGAAAAATCCACATCTAACTAATCCACGTACGAAATTTTATACAGACAAATTCCCAGATCAAGAACAGAACACTCCAGCACTACAGAGTAAAATGAGCCCTAAACCTGACTGCGGGGAAGAATCATATAAGGGTTATAATCGTTTAGAAGGCCGTAATGCTTTGATTACTGGTGGCGATTCCGGAATTGGGCGTGCCGCCGCTATTGCCTATGCGCGAGAAGGTGCAAATGTAGCTATCCAATTCTTCCCTGGCGAAGAAGAAGATGCGAACGAAGTCAAAGAATTAATTGAAAAAGCAGGCAGAAAAGCATTGTTGCTACCATATGATTTGCGAGAAGATGGAGCTGCGACAGAGATTGTTACAAAAACAGTGGAAGCTTTTGGTGGATTGGACACGCTAGTATTGAATGCTGCGCAGCAAATTGCACAGCCAACCCTAAGTGATTTATCCATCCAACAAGTGCAGGATACCTTCAAAGTAAACATTATCAGCATGTATGAGACGGTAAAAGCTGCCGAAGAGCATTTGGAAGCAGGAAGTGCAATTATTACTACCTCATCGGTTCAATCTTTTAATCCGTCTACATCTTTAATGGATTATGCGGCTACAAAAGGTGCAATAAGCAACTTTACGATAAACCTTTCCGCGTACTTTGCTGATAAAGGGGTGCGTGTCAATGCGGTTGCTCCAGGACCAATTTGGACACCATTGCAGCTGGATAACGGACAATTGGATGGACAAATCCCTAAGTTTGGACAAAATTCTCCTCTTGGTCGTGCGGGACAGCCAGTAGAGCTAGCACCGGTGTATGTTCTCCTAGCCTCCGATGAAGGAAGTTATATCACCGGTCAGATTTACGGGGTAACAGGTGGCGAAGCAATCGACTTATAATCTTAAATGTGAGTTAAATAAAAACCCCATTCTCGTTTAAGCATAGATAATGTAAAAGATAAGAAGCCTGCTGCAGTTGGAGTTAAATACCCAATTGTAGTGGGCTTCTTTTAGGAATAACAGTGTCTGATAAGCGGGTCAGATTTTTTAGTAAATGTTCAAGAGATTTGCTGGAGTGAACTTGAATAAGTAAAAAACTATACACCATTTGGGCACTATTCTTGCATAGGAATTGGGCCCTTTTTAGTTAGTTATCCGACCAGGTTGAAGAACAACATTCTAATATTGTATTTTTTCAAAATAAGTTTTGGGAACCATATAATTACAATTGATGTCTATATAAAAAACGAAAGTTTAAGGGAGGCGTCATTATGTGGCTAACAATAGGTCTTATTGCAATAGTAGCTACTTTTATAAATCTTTATATGTATGCAACAGGTAAAGATTACAAGCTTGCGATGGCAATCGGGTTATCATTTACAGCATTAACCCTATGTGCAGAATACAGTCTTATATCGCAATGGGTAGAAGTGAAAGATTGGGCAGCTTTAGAGGATGTAGTACCAGGCATGGAAAGGGCATTATGGTTTTTAACAATTGTCTCGATCTTACTAAATATAGCACCTATGCTTTTAGAACGAAAAGGTAAGAAGTAATTTCTTATTGTCACTATTTATTCTATACAATTAATGTGTAGATAATTTTGTAAAACTACCCGGGATTTTAGGTAAATAACTATTATCCACAATTGAGAGTAATCTGAAAAGGAATTGTGCCTTCTTTAGCTATATGGCATATTCTTGTTTACCACGAAAAATGCAATTTTTATATGTTAAAGTAATCTTGAGGAGTACAATACTTGGTGTTTAAGAGCGGACTTACTAAAGGGGCGAGTGTATGAAGTTGCTTAAAAAATTTACTTTTTGGTTACCATTATTGAGCATATTTATCATTGTTTATGAGTTGGTATTTAAACCAGTAAAGCATCCTTGGGCAGCGATTGACCCTATATTTTCATTCTTATTTACCTTTTTACTTCCTTTACTACCAGATAATCCAAGCATATTTTATGCCTTAACGTTACATTTTCTATTAGCAGTTAGCTACGGAATTATTTTAGATAGATATATACCGAAGATTAGGTAGATAAAAGCTAAAAGTTTACTTTTCTACAATCGAGCACTCTAGTTTAATCAGCAACAGTAGAAGAATGATAAGAAAAAGGCTCGACACCACTAAATAGGAATCGAGCCATTATAACGTGGGTCTGTCACGTTGTTGGAGTTAGTGTACATGAATTTAAAATAGCTAGTTTTGTTTATTTAATTCCTTATATAAAACATATTTTAAAGCCGAAATTTCATCTTCGGATAGTTTACCTTCAATCTCAGATAATAATTCATCCTGATTAATTGAGCCGTTTTGTGCTTGTTCCTGGATATCAAGTAATCGATTAACGCCAACTTTTTTTATTAACACACGTGTCGCTTCTTCTTTAGTTTGGAAGGGAAGGTTATCCGGATCTGTATTTGCTGCCTCTCTTACAATCTCTTGAACCTTTGAATCGTTCTCGATATAAGATTTTACTTCAGCTAGTTTTTCATCATCTAAAGTAGATTCCACTTTTTCCATTATTTTTTCGGAGGCGATATTTGTCCCAAAATGCCACACCGCATAGCCAGCTACTCCGAGTAAACCAAGAATTATTACGGTAAATGTTAAAAACTTTTTCATCAACTCACTCCTGACACTTTGAATATAGCACAACTCCCCAGAAACCACGAAGAAAAAATGTTTTCTATCAATGGAAATGAACCATTCTATCAAAGTTAGAAAATTAATAATCTCAACCTTGACACGGAGTTAACTAAATACTAGAATTTTATATAATCAATAGAGTTTTAGAGGTTCCTTTTATCTAAAGTTTGATAGTCACTCCTTTTGGAAATTGATTATCAATCTAAGCCAAAAAGGAAATTAGAATAAAATAAATGGTAGACGATTTAAAGAACCTAAGTAGGTTAGTTAAAAGTAAACCGGCAATTTTCAAAGTATAATGGTTTTTTATTGGAGACTATTATCTTTTTAATTGTCGGTTTTTTTATATATACAATTTGGTAGCAATTGATTTGAAGAGAAAGTTTTTAAGTGCAACCTCTTGGATTCACTGGGTATCAGATGGATTTCAAAGAGATGAAAAATAAATAGCAAAATTTATAAAATCTGAGTTATGGAAGGGAAGGAAGTTATTTGGATAAAACAAAAGGTGTTCTCGAAGCTGAGATTAGTAAAGTGTTAACTCATTGGGAGAAAACTTATCTGGGTCGAGGTTCTGTATCGGTTAAATCAGATATTGTGCGAGATATGGTAGTTGTTGTGTTGAAGGGAGTCTTAACACCTGCAGAGTATTCGGTTTGCCAAGAAAAAGAGGGGTTATTATCAGTAAAAGAAATGCGAAACAGTCTGGTGGAATCCGGGGTGATAGAAATAAAAGAAGCACTATCAAATATTACAGATTTGGAAGTAGTGAGTTTTTATACGGATTTAAGTACTATAACTGGAGAACGCATTATGGTTTTTAAGCTTTCAGAGGATTTACAAAGTAAATTATGATAAAACAATAATACATTTGTTGGTCATACAGGAGGTTGAAAAAATGGATAAGAATACGAAATTAGTATCTCACTTAGATGAAAACCTAAAAAATAATCCTGAAACTAACGAAGATGAAGTGCAGCCAAATTTAAAGAATACGATTGAAAAAAATAGAGAAATAATAGAAAAAAATCGTGAAATGCTCGGTAAATATAAAATTATTCCTCCACTTAAATTGTTGATGTTTTGAAAATTGGTAGGAATGTAAGAGGTGCCAGTCCAAATGTGGGCTGGCATTTTGTAATTTATCTGGTTAACTGATTTGTTTAAGTTAAGGAAGTATTCAATATTTTTTAGTGATAACGGCTCTAGCCTCCACTTTTATTGAAACAAAAAGTAAAAAAGAATTTTATATTTTGTCGAATGAGAGAAGATAGTTTAGAATGATAAGAGAAATGTATTAACTATAGGAAGGAAAGTGAAAGTATGAGTAACGGAATTTTCAAGATACCAACACCTAAAAACGAGCCAGGCAATACATATGCTCCAGGTACAAAAGAAAGAGAAACATTAAAAGCGGAACTAAAACGCCAATCTGAAATGGTAGTAGATATCCCTGTTATTATTAACGGTCAAAATATTAAAACAGATACAGTGAAGCAAGTAGTAATGCCACATGCTCACCAACATGTGTTAGCAAACTACTCAGAAGCTGGAGAGAAAGAATTACGTGATGCTGTCGAGGCTGCTATGGCTGCAAAAGAATCATGGGCTAATATGCCTTGGGAACATCGTGCTGCGATTTTCTTAAAAGCTGCTGATTTAATCTCTGGTCCATACCGTGATGTTATGAATGCGGCAACTATGTTAGGCCAATCTAAAACAGCTATCCAAACTGAAATTGATGCTGCACAAGAATTAATAGATTTCTTACGTTTCGGTGTAGATTATGCAAATCAGATTTATCAAATCCAGCCTGACAGCATGAAGAATGTATGGAATCGTCTTGATTACCGTCCATTAGATGGTTTCGTATTAGCGATTTCTCCATTCAACTTCACTGCAATTGGTGGGAACTTACCAGCAGCTCCTGCAATGATGGGGAACGTAGTTGTTTGGAAACCAGCAACAACGTCTATTCTGGCAAACTACTACTTCATGCGTATTTTAGAAGAAGCTGGATTACCAAAAGGTGTAATCAACTTCGTACCATCTCGTGGATCACAAGTATCTGAAGTAGTATTAACAGACGCTCGCATGGCTGGATTCCACTTCACAGGTTCTACAGCTACATTCCAAACAATTTGGAAAACAGTAGGCGAGAACATTGCAAGCTACAAATCATATCCTCGTTTAGTTGGGGAAACAGGTGGTAAAGACTTCGTATTTGCTCACGAAACTGCACAAGCTGACAAAGTAGTCGCTAACCTTGTTCGTGGAGCGTTTGAATACCAAGGTCAAAAATGTTCTGCCGCTTCTCGTGCTTACATTCCACAAAGCATGTGGGAAGAAGTGAAGAACGGGTTAGTTGAAGAAACTGCTAAGCTTAAAGTTGGGGATGTACGTGACTTCCGTAACTTCATGGGAGCAGTAATCGATAAGCCTGCGTTTGATTCAATTACAAGCTATATCGATTACGCTGCAGCATCTGATGAAGCAGAAATCATTGCTGGAGGTACTTATGATGATTCTGTTGGTTATTTCGTTCAACCGACAATTATTGTAACAACTAATCCAAACTTCAAAACGATGGTTGAGGAAATCTTTGGACCAGTGTTAACAATCTATGTTTATGAAAATGACAAATTAGAAGAAACTTTAGATGCAGTTGATACAGCGTCTATGTACGCATTAACAGGTGCTATCTTTGCACAGGATCGCCAAGCTATTCTTCACTTAGAGAATCGTTTATCTGGTGCAGCTGGTAACTTCTATATCAATGACAAACCAACTGGTGCAATGATTAACCAACAACCATTTGGTGGTTCTCGTGGTTCTGGTACAAACGATAAAGCAGGATCAGTATTTAACATGATTCGCTGGACAACTCCACGTGTCATCAAAGAAAACTTTGCTCCAACAACAGATATTACTTATCCATTCATGGATGAAGAATAAAAAATAATGTAAAGAAGAGGTTAAAGTGAAGTGTTCACTTTAGCCTCTTTTTTTGTTGCATTAATAAAAATAATAATAAGAGAATTGGATATTTATGTTAAAATTAGATTGAGTGAAAATGAGCTTAAAACATTGTTGGAGGGGGGAAGTAGCATGATTATAGTTAGATCAGTTATTTTATGGTTTATTATAACAATTATTATTAATGCATATTTAATGACATTTCCCCTTCCAGTTTTACGAAAAAGAGATTATCCAGCTAACTATGTTATTCA
The DNA here is from genome assembly GCF_003217295.1 of Ureibacillus chungkukjangi. GTDB lineage: Bacteria > Bacillota > Bacilli > Bacillales_A > Planococcaceae > Ureibacillus > Ureibacillus chungkukjangi. Next base: position 79,638 of record NZ_QJTJ01000011.1, on the reverse strand, counting down.
ACGAAGCAATAGGATTGATAAACAAACCAAGAGAGAATGTGCAGCATTTTCAACAGCATATGTGTTACGTCATTTTGGTTTAGAGGCTGATGGCGAAGAGTTATATACTAATTTCCCTAGTAAATTGAGGTCAGGCAATGTATATCCAAAGGCAATCCGTACAGTACTAAGAAAAAATGGATTTAAAACAAACTATTATAAAGGAAATATAAATACCTTAAAATACGAGGTTAGTAAAGGAAACCCCGTAATTGTTTTTATCAAAGTACATAAGGAAAGTAAGGATTTGCATTTTGTCCCTGTCATAGGATACGACAAGGAGTATATTTACCTTTCAGAATCATTAAGTCAACTGGTGAATTGTAATGATGAGAACATTGGCTATAATCGTAAAGTTCCTATTAATGAATTTAGGAAATTATGGAATGTGAAAAATATTAATATGCCTCTGTATAGTAATACTTACATCACCGTAGACACCAAAGTTACAAAAAAAGAGATATAAATTTTAATGAAACAGTCTTTAAATGGGGGGGCGGACGGAAATGCGTTACTTTAAAGGATATTGCTTGCTTTTAATCTCCATCTTGCTGTTAACAGGGTGTGCGGATGTAGAAAAATCTCCATCGAATACGAAATTAACCATTAAGTCATACAGCATGAGTGAAAATCAAAGCTTGCTTATTAGTAAAACAGGTGTGGAGCAAATCGAATTTTTCAAGCTGAATGGTACTTTGAAGGAAGAGGATGATTTGCAATTTTCAGTGGAGGTATTTGAAAATGGGAAGTTTAAAGAGGAGCTACTAAAAACTTGGGATGAAGTCCAAACAATATATGAAGACAGCATTATATCATTTGGGATTAGTGACAGTAGAGAAGGAGAGGGCGAGAGCGAAGGAGATCGTTCTTTGAAACTGCTAAATGGTATACCCTCAGGACTTGCTACAACGTTATATCCAAACAGTATGACAGTTTCTACCTTCAGTAAGCTAATCGAAGGAGAAATAACATTAGAAAAAAATAAACCCATTTATTTAGCAGCCTGGCTAGGCACTACAAAAAACGAGTTGCGATCAGGTGGAGGCGGCGATGGCGAGCTTCCAGCAGGTATTGAAGAAGCTGAGCTCGCATTTATTTATAAAGTTTTATGGACCGACAAATAAGATAGCCCTAGTGCCTTCCTTGGTTGAGGAGATTCTTAAGCAAACTCTTGGAGGAGTACCAATAATCTCGGGAATGCATGTGAGTGATAATTTGCATTTGGCCTCTAACTCAATAAGGTGCGAGAATAAGAGGAAATTCTTCGGTTATATGCAGAATGGAGCGCTATTTGGGCTAAATAAGGGGAAATTTTCCTGTTATCAGGAGGAAAACACTCTATTTTAATATTTTTTGAGTGGATAAGGGGAAATTCTTCCGCTATTCTAGCTATTTACCACACTGATTTCCTAATAAGCGGAATTTCTCCGCTTATTCAATCTATTCATAGTCGGAAATGCAATCCATTGGTCAAGCTAATCAGAAAAGCCAGCAAAATAAAAAGGAGCTGAACCATAAACCATGAATCTATTTATTAAATCACTATTCTATACAGCTGCAGTACTAGGATACGGGTATATAAAAAATTACATCGAAACCAACCTGTTAATTGATTTTATTATCCTATTTATTTTAATCGCCATTGTTTCTAAGTTATTTGATAAAGCTAATAAGTTAATAGAAAAAAGAACAGCGTCCATTAGTAAAGCAGATTAGTTCTGTTTAACTGGTGGGGCTTTTTTTATTGTGAAATAGTACCTATTATTGGTAATTGATAAAATTGCATAATTGTTATTGAAATTGATTATCATTATCTATATTATTGAGTTATTGAGAATAATTATCAGTTTTTATATAGATACAAAATTTCTGGAGGTTATTATGGATTTATTTGATGTGACGATTATTGGTGGCGGTCCTGCTGGTTTATATAGTGCTTTTTATAGTGGTTTGCGTAGTATGAAAACAAAAATTATTGAGGTACAGCCGGTTCTTGGTGGGAAAGTGAATATCTATCCTGAAAAGGTCCTATGGGATGTTGGTGGACAGCCGCCAATGCAGGCTCAATTGTTTGTTAAGAATTTAATTAACCAAGCGAATACCTTCGCACCAACAATTTGTTTAAATACAAAAGTAGAAAAGGTTGAGAAGCAGGGAGAAATCTTTGTGATTTCAACAAATAAAGGCGAAATTCATTATTCAAAAACAATCGTTGTGGCTGTTGGTGGTGGTATTTTAAGTCCGATTAAGCTTGAAATAGAAGGTGCAGAAAAGTACGAAATGTCTAACCTTCACTATACAATTCTAGGGTTGGAGCGCTTCCGTGATAAAAAGGTTCTTGTCTCAGGTGGCGGAAATGGTGCAATTGACTGGGCAGTTGAGCTTTTATTTGTCGCTAAAGAGGTTGTAGTTATTTACCGAAAAGACCAATTAACTGCACATGAATCTCAGGTAGATAAGCTAAAAGAGCATGGTGTGGATATTATGCTTAACTCTGAAATTCACTCTGTAATTTCAAATGATAGTAAATCTGCAATTGAGAAAGTAGTTATTTCACAAAATGGAGAGCTTCATGAAATTGAGGTCGATGATGTACTGATTAGTCATGGCTACAATCGTGAGGTTTCTTTGGAATTCGCTCGCAATATCCAACCTATTCGTAAAGATGATTACTATTTAGTGAGCTTGGGTCAATGTAAGACATCTGTTCCTGGAATTTTTGGGGCAGGGGATATTATCTCTTACGACGACAAAGTTGGCTTATTGATTGGTACATTCCAGGATGCAGTGCTTGCGGTTAATAATGCGAAAAAGTATATCGATCCGAAGGCTGACCAATATGGTATGGTTTCTTCTCATAATGAGAAATTTGCAGAGATGAATAAAGAGCTTTTAGAAGAATTATTCTGTAAGACAGAAGCTAGTAGTCTGTAAATTTAAAATCTTATTGACAGTTAGTAAATTTTGGTTTACATTCATGATAATGATAATCATTCTCGATTGGGTGTAAGCCATTAACTACCAATCGGCTGATACATCAAAAAAATAGATTGGTAGGGATATATATGCGAAAGAAAAAATCATTTTTACTCATGCTGACTTTGTCACTGATGGCGATTTTTGCATTAGTTGGCTGTTCTAGTCAGTCTTCAACAGAAGAGAAGGAAGAAAAAGAACCAGAGGCTTCAACAGAAACAGAAGCTGATTCACAATATCCAATGACGATTAAGCATGCTTTAGGTGAAGCTGTTATAGAGAGTAAACCAGAACGTGTTGTAACAATTCAATGGGCAAATCATGATGTTGCTTTGGCATTAGGTGTTGTACCAGTAGGTTTTTCAGCAGCAAACTTTGGTGTCCAGGACGATAGCGGTTTACTGCCATGGACAAAAGAAAAGTTAGATGAACTTGGTGTTACAGCTCCAAATGTTTTCCAGGATACGGACGGTTTAGATTTTGAAGCAATCTCTGATGCAAACCCAGATGTAATTCTAGCAGCATACTCTGGTATTACACCTGAGGATTATGAGCTACTATCTCAAATCGCTCCAGTTGTGGCATATCCAACTGCACCTTGGGCTACTACATGGCGTGAGCAGGTTGAGTACAATACAGCAGGTATGGGCATGAAAGAGGAAGGCGAACAGTTAATCAAGGATACTGAGAAATTGATAGCTGATAAATTAAGTGCTTATCCTCAAATCGAAGGTAAAAAAGTAGTGTGGGTGAACTTCTCGGCAGAGGATTTATCTCAATTACACATTTACACACCAATCGATTCTCGTGTAGCATTTTTAGGGGAATTAGGGATGACACATCCAGAGAGTATTACGGAATTAATAACTGATCCAAATAGTTACTCTTTAAATTTAAGTGCAGAAAATGTAGAAGCTTTATTTGATGCTGATTTAATCGTTGGATATGGTGATGATGCACTTTACGAAACGATTAAGGCAGATCCTTTACTAGGTAAAATTCCAGCAATAGAAAGAGGCTCTGTGGCGTTTATTACAAGTGAGACGCCATTAGTAGCAGCGGGAACACCAAACCCACTTTCAATTGCTTATACGATTGATGAATATTTAGAATTAATTGGTGGGGCAATTGATAAGATTGAAAAATAGTTCCTCTAATTCTAAAAAAAAGCAGCTAGATATACATGCACCAAAGCATTTTTCACTGATTTTAGTGATAGGACTGATTCTTCTACTAGTGACAGTTTTTGCTTCTCTTGTATTAGGAGCTAGAGTGGTCAGCTTTCAAGAATTAATGGATGGGTTATTTTATCAGAACCAAGATTCCTATGGCGCAAATGTCGTTCAGAAACGAATTTCACGAACAGTATTTAGCTTGTGCTGTGGTGTGGCATTAGGAATTGCCGGTGTGCTTATGCAATCTGTGACACGAAACCCATTAGCTGATCCTAGTATTTTAGGTGTTAATACAGGTGCGTCCCTGTTTGTAATCATTGGTATTACATTCTTTCATATCAATACAGCAGGACAGTATATTTGGTTAGCTTTAATCGGGGCTGCTATTACAGCAGTGTTCGTATTTGGAATAGGCTCTATGGGGCGTGGTGGCGCTACGCCAATTAAATTAGTCTTAGCTGGAGCTGCAACTAGTGCAGCTCTTTCTTCACTTGTAACGGCAATTATGATTCCAAGTACATATGCAATGGATCAATTTAGATTTTGGCAAGTAGGAAGTGTTGGTTCAGGATCATGGGATTCAATTGCCATATTCATTCCTTTTTTAGTCACTGGTGTGATAATAGCTTTGGTATCAGCACCAGCACTTAATGCATTAGCGCTAGGCGATGATGTTGCAACAGGTCTAGGCGTTAGACCGGGTATGCTACGATTCTTCGCGATTTGCGCAGGTGTTGTTTTATGTGGAGTAACGACGGCTTTAGCAGGTCCAATTGGTTTTATCGGTCTATTAGCAACTCATGCTATGCGTTTAGTTATTGGACCAGACCTACGCTTCTTAATCCCTATGTCTGCTTTAGCAGGGGCAATCATTCTAACCTTCTCTGATGTTGTTGGTAGATTGATAGGAAGTCCTGGAGAGCTTGAGGTAGGTATTATTACAGCGTTTATTGGTGCACCAATCCTAATCTTACTAGCTAAGAGATCGAAGGTGAGGTCATTATGAGAAAGCAAACTGGTGAAGTGAATTTTATAATGGAGGGCATGCGTCAAAGAAGAAGACGCTGGCTTTTTGTCACATCTATATTAGTCATCATAGCAATCGGTCTATGCTGTGCAATGTTATTGTTAGGAAACACGATTTATCCAGTTAATGTGGTGATGCGTTCTTTAATGGGTGAGGAAATTACAGGTGCTAATTTCGCTATCAATACAATACGACTTCCACGAATGATAACAGGCGTGTTTGCAGGATTTGCCTTTGGTGTTGCCGGTTATATTTTTCAGACAATGCTAAGAAACCCATTGGCTAACCCCAATATTTTAGGTATCACATCTGGTTCAAGTGTGGCTGCTGTATTTTGCATTGTTGTTCTCCATACAAGTAATACAGTTGTATCGATTGCGGCAATACTCGGGGGCTTAGTAACGGTAATCGTTATGTATTTCTTATCTCGCGGGCGATCGTTTTCAATTGGCCGATTAATCATTATCGGAATTGGAATGCAGGCAATGCTAGATGCTGTCATTTCGTATTTGATACTTAAAAGTGCACAGCAGGATATTGCAGCGGCACTGAGATGGTTAAGTGGAAGCTTAAATGGCTCTAAAATGACTGAGGCAATTCCTTTGGTAATGTTGGTAATTATCTTCACACCGATTTTGTTAGTGCTTGGTAAGCAGTTAAGTATGCTGGAATTAGGTGAACAAATGGCGACTTCTCTTGGCGTAGCTACTGATAAAATGAGGGTTACATTAATAATAAGTTCGGTTATTTTAATCGCCATTGCAACGGCGACAACTGGACCAATAGCCTTTGTATCCTTTTTAGCAGGCCCAATTGCGAATCGACTAGTTGGTGTTAGTGCGTCAAATATTCTCCCGGCAGGTTTAGTTGGTGCGATTTTAGTATTATTTGCAGATTTAATAGGACAGTTTGCATTTGAATATCGATTCCCAGTAGGTGTTATTACGGGAATACTCGGCGCACCATATTTAATTTATCTAATTATCCGAATGAACCGAAAAGGAGAATTGTAATGAGTAACACACATGTTTTTCGAGTCGACAATTTAGTTTCAGGCTATGAAAATAAAACGATTATCCATGGAATTGACCTAGAAATTCCAAGAAATAAAATTAGTGTTATCATCGGTGCAAATGGCTGTGGAAAATCCACTCTTTTAAAAACGATGGCGAAGCTGATTAAGCCTACAGAAGGTGACGTTACGTTAAACGGTAAAGCTATCAACAAATATCCTCCAAAGCAGCTGGCACGTATTTTAGGGCTACTACCGCAATCACCAGTTGTACCTGAGGGGATTACTGTTGCAGATCTAGTTGGTCGAGGCAGGTTTCCACACCAATCCTTATTTAGTGGATGGTCAAAAAAGGATTATGAAGCTGTAGAAGAAGCAATGGAGTTCATGAATATTAAAGAGTTTGCAGATCTTGATATTGATGAGCTATCAGGTGGACAAAGACAGCGTGTGTGGATTGCTATGGCACTTGCACAGCAAACCGATATATTGTTTCTGGACGAACCTACTACCTTTTTAGATATTACATATCAGGTAGAAATTTTAGACTTATTAACAAATTTAAATCGAAAATTCGGCACAACAATTGTGATGGTATTGCACGATATTAATCTCTCGGCACGCTATGCAGACCATATTTTTGCGGTGAAATCAGGGAAGCTTGTTGCAGAAGGAAAACCTACAGATGTACTGACTGCCGACCTGGTGAAAACAGTATTCGATTTAAATTGTGTTGTCATTCCCGATCCGATTTCAGATACGCCATTAATAATTCCAAAAGGACGTTATCATGTGAAAGATGAGAGTGCAACGCTATAATATTGTTCTAATATAATATGTTTGCAAGGTTTTAAATGTATAGATGGGCTTAGAAATAGGGATATTGTTAGAGTGGAAGCTCAAAACAATATCCTTTTTCCTATTTTGTTATTTAAATAGTGAAGATAGTGATTGATTAATGGGTAAAATGACTTTTCGTTTTTTTATTATAAAATGTTATTATTGTATAATAATTTTATGATGTGTAGGAGGGAATACCCTGATGAATAAAATTGAATCCTTGGAGCAATTCATAAGCTCAATTCCTGCTTTTAAAACAGCTGTTCCAGTCGATTTATCGATTGCAGTTTGTGATTTAGAAAAATTTGTTGCCTATTTCCCCGGAGACAATATTAACTTAAATATAAAGATTGGTCAGAAATTTCAACCAGGTGAACCCCTTGTTATCGCACTTAAGGAAAATAAGCGTCTACAGGCAGAGGTGCCAGCTGAATTTTATGGATTTGAATTTACAGGTACTGCCTTACCATTACGTAATAATCAAGGAAAAGTAATTGGAGGCATTGCTGTACAGCATCGAAAACAAACGGAGCTAAGACAAGTATCAGAGCGAATTTTGAACTCATTAATTCAAGCTGACGAACAAATCAGTACGATTACAAACAGCTCTAATTCCCTTGTAGATGTAGCTAGCCATTTACTACAACAGTCTGAACTAGCAGACAAAAGTGTAAAACAGACCTCTGAAGTATTATCCATTATTAAACGTGTAGCAGATCAGACGAATCTATTAGGCTTAAACGCGGCAATCGAAGCAGCACGTGCTGGAGAAAAAGGGAAGGGCTTCGAGGTTGTTGCAAACGAAATCCGTAAGTTCTCAAAGGAAACAGTCGAATCGACTCAGCAAATTAAAGATACTTTAGCCCAGATACAGGATGTAACGAAGCAGATGGGAGAAGCAATTGCCCAAATTTCTGCAGTTGGTCAGGAGCAAGCTGCATCTGTTCAACAGGTTTCCCATTTCGTAAAAGACATCCATGAGCTGTCTAACGAATTAAACAAATTAGCAACAAAATTATAGTAGTAAACAATAATCGCAAAACACTAACAAGTGATGCTGCATATATTAAGTGAAACCACGTTATACATAATGATAGCGTGGTTTTTATCTTACATATATAATAGAACTAAGGAAAATTATAGTAATAAAAAAATCCTCCCAATAATTAGGAGGACAAAACAATTACAGACTGGTTTGGTAGTTAAAAGGTAGTTTTCAAACGGAAAAATCAAATCTTATTAATATTAATAGTAACCGATTAACCAAGCCATTGGTTTAATCTCTGGAGTAGTTGTTACAACAACTGCTGCTGCGATAACTGCTAATTTCATAATGGTAGTAAACTTTTTCATAATCTTTCATTCCTTTCGTTAGAAATTTAATATAATGAAATTGTACTAAATAGAGTTAAAATATGGCTAAACTGTAAACTATATTATACAAAGAAGAGAGGGGAAATATATAATGGAAATAGGGCAGGTTATAAGATATATACGTACTAATAAAAAAATCACTCAACAGGATTTAGCAACTGCGATTGGCATGACACGTCCCTATATTGCAAGAATTGAATCAGGGAAAAATAGTATTTCCTCCGATAAGCTAACAGAAATACTTGAGTATTGTAATGTGACTTATAATGAGTTTTTCTACATAAAAAATGATTATAAACCTTCATCTAAAATGAATGAGTTTAATAGAGTAATTGAATTGTACTATGCCAATAATATGGAAGAAATATTAAAAATTAAAAAGACTGTTAGTGAGCAATACGAAAAGAATGGGGACATCTTTTTAAGACATTTATATATACTGTGCCATTGTATAGAAAATGATCTAGATTCATCTAAGGTAAATGAAGAATATATTAAGGAAATAACAGATTACTTATTAAGTATGGACGAGTGGTGCTACCATGAGCTGGCAGTAATGAATAATTTTATTCTCTTATTCCCTCCAGAAACAGCATTTTTAATGACAAAAAACTTATTAAAACGAGCGGATAAATATAAGGGACTAAATTTAGATAAAAATATGCTTAGTTATATATTCTTCAATCTTTTAGAATGTAGTTTCAAATATGGAGGCTATTACTATTCAAAGATTGTATTGGATGCAACCAAAAATTATTATAAAAACGTATCGGACTTCTTTCAGCAAACTTTAATAATCTATTACGAAGGTATGCTAAATATCGTAGAAAATTCAATCGAAGAAGGAATTGCGAAGTGTGAACGTGCCTTCATAATTTTCCAAACGTTAGGTCATGAGAGTATCTATCAAAAATACAAAGCAGATTTAGAAGAATTGTTAAGTAAAGTGAAAAATAAAGAGGCTACAGCTGAAGAAGTATAAAATAGTGTACAAAAAATAAAAAACCCCCATAAGTAGGATTAAATTAATATAACTACTAAGGAAATTTAATCATTCCAATTTGCCTACGAATTTTTTTGACTAGTTATTTTGATTTAGATTATGGGGGTCGATTATGAATAATTATTCTTATTTATATAGGAAAAATATAGTTTATATAGCGATTGGCTTAATAGCCCTTACTCTATTAAGTGAATTTATTTTTTCTAAAGAGAACTCAATTTCCAACAATATAATCTTTTCTATTCTGATTGTTTTGTTGCTGTATCTTGTAATTTGTGTTAAATCAATCTTTACAGGTACTATTAATACTTTACGTGATACTGAACAAAGGTTAAAGGAATCTGAAAAAGAGAAGCATTTTATGTCTTATTATGATGGTGTGACAAGGCTCCCAAACGAACGTTATATAGTAGAGCAAATTAATAATACTTGGCAGAACGGCACATCACAAATAGCATTAGTGGTTTTTGAAGTGGATCGCTTAACACACCTTAAAAGCTCTTTGGGTTCAAAGTATACCAATCGAATACTCGAACTGATTGTAGAAAGGTTACAATGTAGATTTCCGAATTACATTGTTGGGAAAATACAAGAAGACCAATTTGTGATTTTATTGGAAAATAAAAATGAAAAAGAGACTTTTCAAAGATTATGTAAGCAGCTTATTGATTTAATTGAAAAACCGTTTAACATTCAGCAATTGACGCTAAATATGAAAGTAAATGTAGGGGTTGCATACTCTCCAGAGGATGCAAAAACTGCGGAGGATTTTTTGAAATATGCTCAGTTTGCTATGTATGAAGCGAGAAGGGTACCTGAACAATATAGGTTATTTGAGCCGACTATGGCTTGTTCTCGTGAAGAACGGTTATTGCTTGAAAAGGACTTATACAAAGCATTAGAAAACAATGAATTATTTCTTCAATATCAGCCACAGCTTAAATTAAAAACAAAGCATGATTTTTCAATGGAAGCTCTTGTACGCTGGAATCATCCAGAGAAAGGGCTAATACCACCCGGTGACTTTATTCCACTAGCAGAAGAATCTGGCACAATTGTCCCGATAGGAAAATGGGTCTTAGAAACAGCTTGTAGACAAACAAAAGAACTGCAAGAAACAATAGGCCAGCAAGTAACTGTTGCTGTTAATTTATCACTTCGCCAGCTTTATCATGAGAACTTTGTAAAAGTAGTAAGTTCAATTTTAGAGGAAACACAGCTTCCACCAAAAAGTCTGCAGCTTGAAATTACAGAATCCATGACGATGGATAAGAACTTTTTACTGCCTATCCTACATGATTTAAAGGCATTAGGAGTAACGATTGCTTTAGATGACTTTGGAAAAGGGTATTCATCCATTTCCTATTTAAAGGATTTACCGATTGATTGTTTGAAAATTGACCGAGAATTTGTAAATAATATGAGCGAGGACGAGCGTGAGCCATTAGTGGACTTGATCATCTCCATGGCAAAGCATTTAAATTTAAATGTGGTAGCTGAGGGAGTGGAAACAATGGAGCAATTCAATTATTTATTGAATAGTGATTGTGATGCAATGCAGGGCTACTTAATAAGTAAACCTATCTTGTTTGAGACAATTATTAACAATTGCAGATGCTTGAATAAGAAGGATTTACATTGCGATTTGCAGTCAGAATATTATAGCTTGATCAAACAAATATTTAATCGAAAAAAAGAGCAATCTCATAAGTGAGATTGCTCTTTGAGCTTCAATATTAAAGTTTAGTAACGTTAGAAGCTTGTGGTCCGCGGTTTCCTTCTTCAACTGAGAATTCAACTTTTTGACCTTCTTCTAAAGTTTTGAAACCGTCGCCTTGGATTGCAGAGAAGTGTACGAATACATCGTTTCCACCTTCAACTTCGATAAATCCAAAACCTTTTTCTGAGTTAAACCATTTTACTGTACCTTGTGTCATGTTAATAGACCTCCAAAAAATTTAATCAATAATTAATTACTTCAAAATACTATAAAAAATTCACACATTACAAAAAGTACCGAACGTTCACGATTACTTTTTGTAACATGTGAATTCATTAGATATGAAGCAATATAATTATTATACTTTTGATTATACAAGGTGATTACAGAATTGTCTAGAGATAAATAAAAAAATGGAAATTTAATTTGTAAATTCAGTATATTATTAAGCTTTAGGGTACTTATATATTGGGTTCAAGGTCAAGGATACCAATATTTCTTCTTATATACGCAGAAAACTCCTTTTAAATATAGATATAAAAAATTTCCAACTTGAATATGATATAGTAGGAATAGAATGAATTATGTGATTATAGAAGTTTATCTTACAATTATCAGAAGTTTGTTTATGTAAATGGGGTGTGTGTAATTGGATAAAGTTTTCGTCATTGGTGATATACATGGTTGTTATAGCTTACTTGAGTCCATCTTAACGAAATGGAATCCGGAAGAAGAACAACTAGTTTTTTTAGGGGATTATCTTGATAGGGGACCTGAAAGCTTAAAGGTTCTTGAAAAAATCATGCAGTTATCACGGGATTATGAGGCAGTAACATTAAGTGGCAATCATGAGCAATTGTTTTTGGGCTGGCTGGATAAACCAGAGGAGCTTTCTGAATATTATTTCAATCCAAAGGTTGGGGGAGCAGCTACTGTCCAAAGCTTATATAATGATGCTACTTTTAACATTGCCACAACGAATCTTTCTGTAAAAGAAATGACAGCGAAAATTCAAAAAGAGCATTCTAAAATCGTTGAGTTTGTAAAGGGTTTACGACGTTTTTATCTATGGGGGCCATTTCTTTTTGTTCATGCAGGGATTTCTTCAGCAGTAGAAAATTTTCGAGATACCAAAGAAGAGGATTTATATTGGATTCGAGAAGAGTTTTATAATGTCCCTCATAAAGCAAAGGAAATTGTTGTATTTGGTCACACACCAACAGTTTTGTTAAATGAAGATAAATCGAGTAATGTCTGGATTTCATCCTGCAAAAAAAAGCTAGGCATCGATGGAGGCGGAGCAATTTTCGAACGTGGCCAGCTTCATGGTGTAGTTTTTACAAAGGGTTCAAAAGAAATTACCATTCACTCAGTTGGGTTAACTTCAGCTTTAACAACAAAAACAATCGATTTGGAATTATAAAAGGAATGCTTCATAATTTTACGGATTCACTTAATGTGGGTTCGTTTTTTATTTATCTAAATAAAGATTTTTGGCATCCGATTCTTTTTGGATGGTATAGTTAAAGTAGTGAGGTGGAAGGAAATGGCTAATAAAGTAGAACATATTTTTAAGCTCCAAACAAGCTGGGACGGTGGAAGAAACGATACAGGTGAAATCCATTGTGAAAAGCTACAAACAACTATGTCGATTCCTAAGGAAATGGGTGGTCCTGGTATTGGAACAAATCCCGATGAATTACTTTTAAGTGCCGCAGCTAGCTGTTATATTATTTCTCTTGCTGCAATGCTCGAACGCTCTAATGTAAAAGCACGATTAGTTCTTCAATCTGACGGAATTGTCCAAGTGGAAAATAATATTTTTACCTATAAACAAATTATTCACCATATTGAAGTTTTCCTACATGAAAAGAATGAATCGCATATGCGAATTGCTAGACGACTAGCCTTAAAAGCAGAAGAAACCTGCATGATTAGTAAAGCGTTAAGAGGGAATGTAGATATTGCAGTAGATTGTAAAATAGTAGAGTAAATAGAATACCTAGAAAGCGAGTGTAGGGAATGACAATTATTAAACCAATCCTTTTAATAGTACTCGTGGCCGTTTTTACCTTTTTTATAAGTGGTCGTTTAATAGGGGCAAACGTAAATCTGTTTAAGAGGGTCTTTTCAGTTATTATCAGTGTGTGTTTTACAACCTTCATCTATTGGTATACGTATTTAAAGGGAACGGTATATTCCTTTGATAATGTTGAAAGTGTTGTGAATGTAGCAACCTTGCTGTGGATTGGAAGTATGCTGCTTATCTCGATGCTGATTTATTTATTATTTGAGCTCTTTGATCCGATTGCATTTGATGAAAAATCAGGTCGGCACAATGGCAAAAAATCCTTTTTCAAAAAATTAATTGGCTATTGGAGACATCAAAAAAGATTACGTAATGTTGTCAAAATCGCTGTAACGAATGGCATTACAAGAACGGTAAAGTATGCTAGAAATCGGGACTCAGACCGTGAGCTGGCGATAGCATTACGAGAAACTCTTGAGCAATGCGGCGGTATCTTTATAAAATTTGGACAGGTTCTTTCAACTCGTAAGGAATTATTTTCTCCTATTTTTATCGAAGAGCTAGAAAAGCTACAGCAAAATGTTACGACACTTTCAGAAAAACAAGTACATGATATTCTTAAACAGTACCTACGTGGTGAGGTAGATGAGGTATTTTCTTATTTTAATATAACACCAGTTGCAGCGGCCTCCATTGGTCAGGTACATAAAGCAGTTTTACGAAAAACAAATGAGCAAGTGGTTGTCAAACTATTACGTCCCGACGTAAAGGATATTATGCGTGAGGATCTCAGTATTCTAATGGAGTTTGCCAACTGGATAACAGGTAAATCACAATGGGCAGAAAGTCTGGGCTTCAGAGATTTAGCAGAGGGATTTGCTGCTTCTTTACGGGAAGAAATTGACTTTAATATTGAGGCACGCAATATGACGCAAATATGTAATGTATTGAAGAAAAGTAAGCTAAGCGTCAATATTCCTAAGGTATATGATGAATATAGCAATGAAAACATATTAGTGATGGATTTAGTACCGGGTGTGAGTGTCGGCAATTTACCGCAAGAAACAGGGATGAGCCGTCACGATATTGCAGAAAACATACTGTTCTCTTACTTAGAACAAGCTTTGGTTTCAGGGATTTTTCATGCAGATCCTCACCCAGGCAATATCTATTACGACGTTACGTCAAAAGAAATTACGTTATTAGATTTTGGCGCGGTTTGTCGCTTGTCTTCTTCTCAGCAGGAAGGGTTAAAATTTTTCTTCATCGGAATCCAACAAAGTGATTCCTCTATTCTTTATGATGGAATTTCACTGCTGGTAAAAAAGCGAACTGATATAGATCGAGGAGAACTGGAGCATGCTATTAGCCAAATTTTACTGAAGATTTCATATGTAGATCGTATTCGAACAGACGAAATTGTTTACTCAATCTTCTCAGTAATAAGAGATTTTGGTTTGCAATTCTATCCGTCTGTCAGTCTAGCGCTAAGAGTAATCGTTACGCTAGATGGCACTTTACGTATCATTGACCGAGATTTCAACATTTTTGAAGAAGCGAAGGTGTATTCAAGTAGCTTCCTGAAATTCACATTGAAGAAGCCTTTCAAGGAACCATTTGCAACCAAGGATAGATTGGAAGAGGAGCTAGCGTTAATCCTACCGAATTTGCGCAAAATACCTCGAAGGGTTGACCAGCTCTTCAAAAAGGTTGAGGATGGAAAGGTTATTTTGCATCATGACATTTTCTCGGATAAGAATAATACAAAATTTATTACCCAGTTATTTTCAAGATTTGTATTACTCTTTGTTGGTATTACATTTGGCGTAATTTCAGTTGCTTTACTAGCGATTTCTCAGGTCATTCACACGGCTTATGCCATTTACTTAAATATTGCTGCCTACTTTGGCCTGTTTTTATGTGCTATCCTACTCGTTCGCCTATCTATACAAGCGATTCGGGATATGAAACGAAACGAATAAATAATAAGAAGTCCTTTTCATAATTTTGAAAAGGGCTTTTTTGTGTGAGGTTTTTTGAATTTATTTCCTTTTTAGGATTATAAATGAAGTTGATTGTTAATAATTAGGGGAAAGAGTTTGAGAAACAAGTAAAGATAAACTCTAGTAAATCTAATGTTTAAGAGAGGTATTTGAGAGGGGTGAGAGAAGGTTTGATAGTTTTGAAATAGCTTGAAATGAAATTATATTTTTAAAGCTTTGTGAAATTCGATTTTGGTTGAGATTATTTGCGTTCTAGTGGAATGTGACTAGCGTTACTCAGGAAATGGTTTATTACCTAGGAAATATTTCATTAGCGGTAAAAAGGTATTTTAACAAAATAATTTTTGGATAAATCGTGGGAATCGAATATATGAATAATTATCGGTAGGTATATTTTTTGCATAAAATTAATATGAAAATAATAGATAACTTTTACGAAATGCTAGAGAAATTCAAATGTCGAAGGAGTGTCGTTCATGCTACAAATCAGTAGGAAATTATTTGCACTGCCGTTGAACCAAGTTTATTTTCAAGAGTTGAAGTGTGATAGTAGGTATGAACCAAAGCTTATTAGTTATACACATGTCTTAAAGCCAAGTCGGAAGCTACAGGGTAAATCAACCCTCCATATAAATTTAACACTAGACGAGCCTACTTTATTTTATAGATTGTCTGAGAAAGTCATTAATCTCTTGGATGAAATTCACGAGGAGAATTGGACAATTTCTAGAATAAATAGTCCAACTGATCAGGATATTGAAGAATATCATCAGTTTTATAATTTGAACTCCAGACAAAAGGATGCTCGAAAGCTAAACAAATATGATTTACAAACGTTGAAGCTTCTTCGCGATCAAGGTGGATTAGTAATAACGAAGATAGAAAATGAACAGAAGGCAGTTGTTTATTATCGCATATATGCTGTTGGCCTGGAGATGGTAATGGAATTGTATAGCGAGGGACAAGGAGTATTTAATGACAGAATAGAACAGTGTGCCAATTATTTTTTATGCTGGCAAAATATAAAGCATTTTAGCAAGCAAGGTTACCAGATTTATGATTTTGGTGATATTAAGGATTTGCAGCTTTTAGAGGAGTTAAAAGAAGGCTTCGGTGGAAAGCTGGTAACCGTCTTCTCAGGCTATATTTCAAAATCTCCTTTTAGTCAGCTGCTTATACAATTCAATTTAAAGGGCTTGAAAAAACGGCTAAGTTATTAAGAGAGAAGTTAATCAATTCCAATTTCCCCTTTAAATTAATTGAGTACGAATTAATTAACAATTCAATTGTCATCTTATCTATCGATAGTTTTGTTATAATAAGAGCACTAGATTTAGAGAGGATTTTTCATGATGACAAATAAACCACATCTTTTAATAGTCGATGGAATGGCTCTGTTGTTCCGTTCCTTCTTCGCTTCAAGTGCAATGGGGCATTACATTCGTTTAGCTGATGGAACTCCGACGAATGGGGTACAAGGATTTGCCCGCCATGTATTAACAGCCCAATCTATTTACAAGCCAACACATTTAGCGGTGTGCTGGGATATGGGTTCGCAAACCTTCCGAAATGAAATTTTTGATGGCTACAAAGCAAATCGTCCGGCACCACCTGAAGAAATGCTCCCACAATTTGATATGGCAAAGGATGTATCTAAGATGATCGGCTGGCAGAACTTTGGTGAGGTTGGGATGGAGGCAGATGACCTAATCGGTTCCATGATTGAAAAGTGGAAGGATGAAGCAACGATTACGGTTATTTCTGGAGATAAAGATTTACTTCAATTACTCAATCCATCAACTCAAATAGCCTTTACGAAAAAGGGATATTCCGAGTACGATGTTTATACAGAAGAACGCTTTAAGGAAGAGTACTTAATTGAACCATATAAGTTCGCTGATGTGAAAGCTTTTATGGGTGACACAAGTGACGGTTATCCTGGTGTTAAGGGAATTGGCCCGAAAACAGCTTTACAGCTAATCCAAAGCTACGGTTCTATCGATGGTGTACTGGAGAATTTAGCTGCACTAAAGCCAGCACAACGTAATAAAGTAAGTGAAAATCTTGAAATGCTGAAGCTTTCTCATCAGTTAGCGCAGATTCAAAGAGAAATGCAAATTGATGTACAATTAGAGGAGCTAGTGTTAGCTGATTATGCTCATGAAACCTTTGAACGTCTTGAAGGAAAAGGGCTAAGCTTGATTGCAAAGCATGCAAGATCTTTATATTCGTTAGTATAAACGGAAAGAGCCGCGGTGATTAGGGTATCACTTCGGCTCTATTTTTACGAAGGTCAGTACTTTATGGTTATCTGCATAGCGAACCTTTCTAATTTGGCTATCCCGATTGCGCCCGCCATTATCATGAAGGATTAGGAAGAGCTCATCATTGGCGAGTTCATAGCCAATTAATGGTGTCCAGTGATATTTAAAGGTTGGTTTAGTGAACCATTGGAAAGTAAAATGCTTATCAAATTTCATAGCAACAGGTCTACCTGCCTCTAGCTCTTTTAGACTTTCTGCTAGTGTACAGCGTGAGATATTCCAGCTGGGTCCTAGGATTTTTCGTAAATTTTTTATGAGGCGCCAAGTAAACAAACCGATTTTTGTTCCGCCAAGTAGCTTATAAAGTGTATTGATATCCTTTGTTTGTTCTAAGCCATGATAATTTAAAATGACAGATACTGTAGTTGGCCCACAAGCAGAGTTTTGATAGTGCGCGTTTACTTCTTTGTTATATTGGGACATTCCTTGTACATTTAGTTGAACTCTCATTTTTTCACCTCATACCTTCTTTCTAATATCATATGGTAAGTAAGGGATTCTGTACAAAAGAATGCTATAATTTAATAAGAAATATTAAAAAGAGAATGATTGAAAAGCTAAGGGGGAGCACGATGGTACAATACAAAGCTTTATTATTTGATTTAGATGAGACATTGTTAGACTTTGCGGCTTCAGAGGATATTGCCTTACAAAAGTTATTTAGTGATCAAAATTTTTCATTAACACCTGACATAAAAGCCAACTACCAGAAGATCAATACTGCATTATGGAAGGGCTATGAAAATGGTGAAATAGATCGAGATGAAGTCGTTAATACGAGATTTGCACTGTTATTTGAACAGTATGGAATCCAGGTAGACGGCGCAGCTCTCGAGCAAAACTACCGAAAATATTTAAGTGAAGGCTATTATTTAATAGAAGGTGCGATGGAATTAATTCAAAAACTTTCTACTGAATTTGATTTATATGTTGTGACAAATGGTGCGTCGATTATACAGCAAAAAAGGTTAGAGGGCTCAGGCCTGGCGCCGTATTTCAAAAAAGTATTTGTTTCAGAGGATACGGGCTATCAAAAACCGATGAAGGGCTTTTTCGATTATGCTTTTTCTCAAATTGAAAGCTTAGATTTAAGCACGACATTAATCATCGGAGATTCCTTCAGTGCTGATGTAACTGGTGGCTGGAATGCCGGTATCGATACGTGCTGGGTAAACAGGGAAGGGAGCGAGTTAGCTAATACTGACATTCACCCTACTTATAAAATCCGTGAGTTAGAGGAATTATACTGGATTTTGGGATTGAAGGATTACAGTGGTGCAGGGAATTTAGTTTTATAATTAGTAGAGATTGAAGTTGTTTTTGAAGCAGGGGAACGAGCATATAAAAAAGAAAAACATCGACCGTGATGTTTTTCTCGCTACTCTAACATTCTAGTTATTTTCCTTCTTTCCTTCGGCTTGTTACAGTTTCTCCAGCAATACCCCAGTTATCAGTGTCAACCTCGTCGATAACTACTACAGTTGTTGCTGGGTTTTTACCTAGGACATCTACTAGCAATTGAGTTGCTCCTTTAATAAGGGCAGCTTTTTTTTCTGGTGTCACATCTTCATTAGTTATTTTGATATTTACATAAGGCATTTTGTTCATCCCCTTAGAATTGATTCCATATCAGTTGGACTTAACTAAACTTGCACAGAGCAAAAAAGCTATGAAGTAAGTTTTGAAAAACTTATTCATAGCCCAAAGACATACAAAAGCCAAATTAAGCTTGAGCGTTTAAGAATTCTTTCACATCTTCTGGAGATTTAGCGTTTGCACTGTGTAAGTGTGCTAGTTTTTCACCGTTTTTGAAGATTAATAAACTTGGAATACCCATTACTTGATATTTCTCTGCTAATTCAGGGAATTCATCACGATTCATTTCATACCATGTGTATTGGCTGTATTCTTCAACAATTGGGTCGATAAACATATTCATGCGTGTGCAATCTGGACACCAGCCAGCGTAGAACTTTACGATTACCGGTTGCTCTGATACGATGATTTCGTTAAATTGTTCATTTGTAGTAATGTCTTGCATTATAATCACTCTCCTTATATGTAGTGTACACATTTTAAATTATTCGGAAAAGTAATTTGACTTACTGAATGATTGTTCATAAAATATAGATAACTCTAGTAAATCAATAAAAAACCTTCCGAATTTTTTAGAAAATTAAGTTAAAAGTTATTGCTAAATTTGAGGAAATCAACTACACTAAGAACAGAAAACGTGATTTAAAGAATTAAATTTTATGAATTTATTTTTTTTCGGCATAAAATGAATGAGTATTCATTCAAAGGATTAAGGGGGATATTTATGTCTTACAAAATTCAAAAAGCAGCCGTACTCGGTTCAGGGGTAATGGGATCAGGAATTGCAGCACATTTAGCAAATATCGGGATTCCAACATTATTATTGGATATTGTTCCAAGGGAGCTTACGAAGGAAGAAGAAGCAAAGGGTCTTAATTTAGAACACGCTGCTGTTCGAAATCGTTTTGCAGCAAGTGCAGTTCAAAAGCTATTAAAGCATAAACCAGCACCATTAACTTCAAAGAAAAATTTAGCACTGATTACTCCAGGAAATTTTGACGATCACCTAGATCAGCTAAGTGACGTTGACTGGATCATTGAAGTGGTTGTTGAAAATTTAGATATTAAAAAGAATCTTTTTGAAAAAATAGATTTAGTCCGAAAGCCAGGGACGATTATTAGTTCAAATACATCGGGTATCAGTGTAAATGCTATGGCTGAGGGACGTTCTGAAGACTTCCAAAAGCACTTTTTAGGAACACACTTCTTTAACCCGCCAAGATACTTAAAGCTACTAGAGGTTATTCCAACTGAACAAACGTTACCTGAGGTTGTTTCGTTCATGAAAACGTTTGCTGAGGATGTATTAGGTAAAGGGGTAGTAATCGGTAAGGATACACCAAACTTTGTTGCAAACCGTATCGGGACATATGGTTTACTAGTTACGTTAAGAGAAATGCTGGAGCGTGGTTATTCAGTAGGTGAAGTTGACTCAGTTACTGGAACGCTAATTGGTCGAGCAAAATCAGCGACTTTCAGAACACTTGATGTTGTAGGATTAGATACTTTCCTACACGTTGCAAAAACAGTTTACGATCAAACAACTGATGAAGAGCAAAAAGTGTTTGAAGTACCAGAGCTAATGAAGAAATTAGTAGATAATGGTTGGTTAGGTGCGAAATCTGGTCAAGGCTTCTTCTTGAAAAAGGGCAAAGAAATCCTTGAGATTGACCCTTCAACTTTTGAATATGTACCCGCAAAGAAATTACAAACACCTTCTATAGAAATGGCAAAACAAACAAAGGGACTTCCAAATAAAGTGAAGACACTTGTTTATGCCAACGATCGTACGGGTGAATTATTATGGAACATCTTTGCTCCAACATTAATTTATTCTGCTGAAATGACAGGTGTTATTGCTGACAGTATCGTTGAAATTGATAATGCCATGAAGTGGGGCTTCGGTTGGTCGCAGGGTCCATTTGAAATGTGGGATTCTATCGGTGTTCAAAAATCAGTAGAAAAAATGGAGGCTGAAGATAAAGAAGTACCTGGCTTCGTGAAAGAGTTTTTATCTCAAGGCTTTGAATCCTTCTATACAGAGCTAGATGGTGACTTAGCTTATTACAATGGTTCAGAGTATGTAAAAGTACCGGTTAACGAAAAAGTAATTGATTTAAAGCGTTATAAGAAAAAGCAAGGGGTCATTAAATCAAATTCTGGTGCTAGTTTAATAGATTTAGGGGATGGAGTTGCTTTACTTGAATTCCATTCGAAATCAAATGCAATTGGCCTTGATATTATTCAAATGCTGAATTTTGCAATCGATGAGGTTGAAGCGAATTTCAAGGGGCTAGTCATCGGAAACCAAGGTAAAAACTTCTGTGTAGGTGCAAATCTTGGCATGATTCTAATGGAAGCTCAGGATGATAACATTTTTGAATTAGACTATACAATTCGTGCATTCCAAAAAGCGATGCGACGAGTGAAATACAGTAAAAAGCCTGTTGTCGCTGCACCATTTGGCATGACACTAGGTGGCGGTTCAGAGGTGTGTTTACCAGCTGCTCATATTCAAGCATCTAGCGAAACATATATGGGCTTAGTTGAAGTAGGTGTAGGTTTGATTCCAGGTGGTGGAGGTAACCTAGCACTTTATGAGAAGTACTTAAAAGGTCTACCAAACGGAGTAGAAATTGACTATCAAGCTATTGCTAACAAAGTATTTGAAACGATTGCCATGGCTAAGGTTTCAACATCAGGTGAAGAAGCACGCGATAATAACTTCTTAAGCTTTGCTGATGGAATTTCGGTTAATCCAGATCATTTAATCCATGATGCAAAACAGGCAGTACTTGCATTATCAGAAGCTGGTTATACAGCGCCGGCTCCGAAAAAAGTGAAGGTTGTTGGAGCGCCAGGCTATGCAACGTTATTACTCGGTGCACAAGGTATGTTCCAGTCTGGCTTCATCAGTGAGCATGATTTGAAAATTGCGAAAAAGCTTGCCTATGTTATTGCAGGGGGGCTTGTACCATACGGAACTGAAGTAACAGAAGACTATTTACTAAACTTAGAGCGCGAGGCATTTTTAAGCCTTGTAGCAGATCCGAAATCACAAGCAAGAATGCAGCACATGCTTATCAAGGGGAAACCATTACGTAACTAATTTGTGTTTTCTAGGATCAGAACGAAATCTAAAAGTGTCATATGCAATGAATAAGGGGGATACACAATATGCGTGAAGCCGTAATTGTAGCAGGTGCAAGAACGCCGATTGCTAAGGCAAAAAAAGGATCACTTGCAACCGTACGTCCTGATGATTTTGGGGCAGTGGTAGTAAAGGAAACATTAAAAAGAGCGGGATATGTTGGTCCAATCGATGATTTAATAATGGGCTGTGCAATGCCAGAAGCTGAACAAGGAATGAATGTTGCGCGTAATATTGGTGCATTAGCAGGTCTACCAGATTCTACACCAGCTATTACCATTAACCGTTTCTGTTCTTCTGGTCTTCAAGCAATAGCTTATGCAGCAGAACGAGTAATGCTAGGTCATTCAAAAGCAGTTCTTGCCGGCGGAGTAGAGTCGATGAGTATGATTCCGATGACAGGAAATACTGTTCGACTTAATCCGAAGCTAGCAGAAGAAGCACCTCAATATTATATGAGCATGGGTCATACTGCTGAGGAAGTTGCAAATCGTTATGAAGTTAGTAGAGAAGACCAAGATGCTTTTGCTGTACGTTCTCATGAATTAGCGGAAAAAGCTATTAAAGAGGGTAAATTTAAAGACGAAATTGTTCCTATTGAAGTAGTGCAACACTATGTTGACGATAATAATAAGCTTCAATCGAGAACATTTACGTTTGATACAGATGAAGGTGTTCGACCAGGTACTTCTATGGAGGGGCTTGGGAAATTACGTCCAGCCTTCAATGTAAAAGGCTCTGTAACAGCGGGGAACTCTTCTCAAACATCTGACGGAGCTGCGGCGGTTCTAGTAATGGATCGTGAAGAAGCTGAAAACCAAGGATTAAAGCCTATGGCGAAGTTTTTAGGCTTTGCAGTAGGTGGCGTTCCACCAGAAGTAATGGGGATCGGCCCAATCGAAGCTGTACCAAAAGCGTTAAAAATCGCTGGTCTTTCACTAGATGATATTGATTTATGGGAATTAAATGAAGCCTTTGGTTCTCAATCGATTCAAGTGGTTCGCCATTTAGGAATCGATATGGATAAAGTAAATGTAAATGGTGGAGCAATTGCTTTAGGGCATCCACTTGGTGCAACAGGTGCCATTCTAACATTAAAACTAATCCATGAGCTAAAACGTCAAGGCAAGAAGTATGGCGTTATTACAATGTGTATCGGTGGCGGAATGGGCGCTGCTGGAGTAATTGAAGTTTTATAATTTGTGAATTTGTTGATTAGCTTTAGGCAATCGTGCTACTACCGTTGCCTCCGGGAAACGAGTGTCTAGAGCTTTTCTATATATGGTATTTGGATGGGAACATGTAGGAATTACTTATAAATGATTTTAATAACTTTATGGGATAAAGGGGAGGAAGTAAAAATGGTTCAAACAACAAACATTATCAAGGGTGGAAGTTTTTTAATTGAAGATGTGGAATTAGATCGTGTATTCACTCCTGAGGATTTTACAGACGAGCAAAAAATGATCGCTCAAACAACTACTGACTATATTGAAAATGAAGTAAAGCCAGTTATCGAGAATTTAGAGCACCATGAATTCGAGCATTCAGTACGACTACTGAAAAAAGCAGGGGAGCTTGGTTTACTAGCTGCTGATGTACCTGAAGAATATGAGGGCTTAGAGTTAGATAAAATCTCATCTGCTTTAATCGCTGAAAAAATGTCTCCAGCTGGTGGTTTCTCTATTACTCATGGTGCACACGTAGGGATCGGTTCATTACCAATCGTATTATTCGGTAACCATGAGCAAAAATCAAAATACTTACCGAAGCTTGCTTCTGGTGAGTTGATCGCAGCATACGCTTTAACTGAACCAGGCTCAGGGTCTGATGCACTTGGTGCGAAAACGGTTGCTAAGCTAAATGAAGCTGGCACTCACTATGTACTAAACGGGGAAAAACAATGGATTACAAACGCAGGCTTTGCTGATGTATTCGTTGTTTACGCGAAAATCGATGGAGATAAATTCACTGCTTTTATCGTTGAACGCAACTACCCAGGTGTATCTGTAGGGGCAGAAGAGAAGAAAATGGGGATTAAATCTTCTTCAACTCGTACATTAATCTTAGAGGATGCTGAAGTTCCTGTTGAAAACTTACTTGGTGAAGTTGGGCGCGGTCACGTTATTGCCTTCAACATTTTAAATATTGGTCGTTATAAATTAGGTGTTGGTACAGTTGGTGGTTCAAAGCGTGCTTTAGAATTAGCGATTGCTTATACAAACCAACGTCAACAATTTAAAACACCACTTTCAAGCTTTAACCTAACAAAGGAAAAAATCGCGACGATGGCTTCTCAGCTATATGCTTCAGAATCATTGAACTATCGTACAGTTGGTTACTTCGAGGATCGTTTAAGCCAGCTTTCAGCAGAAGAGCAAAAAGATGGGAAAGCGATTGCTGGGGCAATTGCAGAGTACGCTATCGAATGTTCAATCGCGAAGGTTTTCGGTTCTGAAACTTTAGATTATATTGCAGATGAAGCAGTTCAGTTACATGGTGGATATGGTTTCATGGCAGAATATGAAGTAGAACGTATTTACCGTGATTCTCGTATTAACCGTATTTTTGAAGGTACAAACGAAATCAATCGCTTAATCGTACCAGGCACATTTATGAAAAAGGCATTAAAAGGTGAATTGCCACTACTTCAAGTTGCTCAAAAGCTACAAGAAGAACTATTAATGCTAATGCCTGAAGAAATCAGTGACGAGCCATTAGCACAAGAGAAATACTTAGTGAAAAACGCTAAGAAAATTGGTGTGTTAACTGCAGGTGTAGCAGCTCAGAGGTTTGGTGCAAAGCTAGAAGCTGAGCAAGAAGTGCTTGTTAACATTGCTAATATCGCGAACCAGCTTTATGCAATGGAGTCAGCTGTTATTCGTACAGCAAAAGCAATCGAGCGTGACGGTGTAGAGAAGTCGAAGCAAAAAATTCTTTATACTGAAATCTTCTGCCAAGAAGCCTTTGCAGAGATCGAAAAAGAAGCTAAAGAAACAATCTTAGCTTCAGTAGATGGAGATGCAGGTAAAATGACACTTTCTGCACTTCGTAAACTAACACGCAGTAACCCTTACAACCTAATCTTGAAAAAACGTGAAGCTTCACAAAAACTAATCGAAGCAGAAAAATTCATCGTATAGTACGCTTGACGGGCATCCTTAACACAGGATGCCCGTTTTTTGTGTATGGGAATTGTGTATGTACCAGGTACACACACAAATCTAAAACAATTCAAATTATTCTGAATTAAATGCGTACCAGGCACACAAACAATACAGACACAATGGTTGTCTGCTATACTTTTGTTAGGTGAAATTTAATATAGTGAAGGAGTTTCTGTATGGTACTTAAATTGATTCAATATCCGCGTTGTACGACTTGTAAGAAGGCTGAGAAATGGCTGAAGGATGAAGGGATTGCTTATGAGGCGATTCATATTGTGGAGCAGACGCCAACGAAAGCTGAGTTAAAGGCGATTTGGGAGAAAAGTGAGCTTCCTTTGAAGAAGTTCTTTAATACATCTGGCATGAAGTATAAAGAATTAGGCTTAAAGGACAAGTTAAGCTCTATGTCAGAGGATGAACAGCTAGAATTACTTGCTTCTGACGGTATGCTGATTAAAAGACCAATCGTTACAGATGGTGAAAAAGTTACTTTAGGATTTAAAGAAACTGACTTCACTGAATCTTGGAAATAAAGCATTACTCTATCTTGTTTTTAATTATAAAATATGTCAAACTTATTATGTATGAATTACATATATTTGGAGGGGTTTTGAGTGAGCACACCGAAAGATTTACGTTACTCTAAAGAACACGAATGGGTTAAAGTTGAAGATGGTAAAGTTCGCATTGGAATTACGCACTTTGCACAATCTGAGCTTGGCGATATTGTTTTCGTTGAACTACCACAGGTTGGCGACGAAGTTCAGTTAAACGCACCATTCGGTAGTGTTGAATCTGTAAAAACAGTTTCAGAACTATATGCACCAGTGTCAGGTAAGGTTGTTGAAATCAATAGTGAACTTGAAGATAGTCCAGAATTTGTAAATGAATCACCTTATGATCAGGCTTGGATGATTGTTATTGAGCCAACAGATCTTTCAGAAGTGGAAGCTTTATTAACTCCTGAGCAATATGATGAATTAATTGACGCATAATATGAATATGATATAGAAAGAAAAACGCCAGAAAATCACTGGCGTTTTTTTTACAATATAAATATAATAAGTAACCATACCTTTTATTTCACTGATATTTTTAAGACTTTCTTACAAATTCAGTGGGAAAAGACATCGGATTTCGCTTTATGAAAACCGTGCTTTTCAATCATTATCCTTATGCATATTTGAAGACGTTATTTAGCTGTGTAACTACAAATCGTGGGGTGAAGCAAATGATAGTTGATAAGTGTATAATTGTTGAAGGTCGATCGGATAAGTTAAACATCGCACCAATTTTTGCTGAGGATGTTAAAATTATTTGTACAAATGGAACAATTAGTGAGGATGCTCTCCTGGATCTTCTAGAGCCATTTGAAGAATGTAAACTCTATACGTTATTCGATGCGGATAATTCAGGTGAAAAGTTGAGAAAGCTAACGAAAAGAATCTATTCTGAGGCTGTTCATCTTTTCATACCTCGAACATATATCGAAGTGGCAAATGCGCCTAAGAAAGTTTTAGCTAATTTGTTAAGCGATGCTAAATTCTCTGTGCATAAGCAGTATTTATCTTCGACACTTGAAATGTAAATAGATGTTTTTATTACCTAAACAAAGAAGTAGGATGATGATTATGAGAGAATGGACAATTGAAAATTGGAAGCAACAAAAGGAGCAAAATGGCTTAGTTGCTTTTTATTTATATACGCCTATGTGTGGAACTTGTGCTGTTGCATCGAAAATGATGGATGTGATTGAAAATCTTTTACCAGACTTGCCGTTAGGAAAAGCCAATATTAATTTCTTAGAAAACTTAGCGATGGATTATCAAATTGAAAGTGTACCATGCTTACTAATTAGCGAAAATGGGAATGTCGAAAAATTGTATGCTTTCCAATCTGTACCATTCCTATATGATAAGTTGAAAAAAAGTAGTTGACTAGAAACAATCTAACATGGTAAAGTAACATCCATAATCTAAAACTTAATATCGTAACTCTTATAAAGAGCGGTGGAGGGAAGTGCCCTATGAAGCCCGGCAACCATCACAGTAATGTGAAAAGGTGCCAAGTCACGCGAAGTGGATACTTTGGAAGATAAGAGAACGGTAACGTAAATATATATTTACGTCCCCTTCTACTTGTCTGTGTAGAAGGGGATTTTTGTTTTTTTATAAATTACTAGATTCACATCTCACACTTGCCAAATGGGGACAATTGAAGCACTTAAACTCACTAATAAGAATACATAGTTACGATTCGCTATAAGGAGTCTCGCATATGATTGAACTAAAAGATATATCGAAAATATATAAAACAAAAAATGGAGAAATAACAGCTGTTAAAGATGTTAATTTAACCATTAACAAAGGTGAAATATACGGAATTATTGGTTATAGTGGTGCCGGTAAAAGTACGATGATTCGCTTGTTAAACGGCTTGGAGAAGCCTTCTACTGGTACGGTAGAAGTAGGTGGACATCAAATTTCATCGATTTCTGGTACAAAGCTGCGTCAAGCACGCCAAAAAATCAGTATGATCTTCCAGCATTTCAACCTTTTATGGTCTCGTACAGTTGCTGATAACATTTCTTTTCCTTTAGAGATTGCAGGTGTTTCAAAGGCTGAGCGTTCAAAAAGAGTAAAGGAATTAATCGACTTAGTTGGTTTGACAGGCAGAGAAAATGCTTACCCATCTCAGCTGTCTGGCGGTCAAAAGCAGCGCGTTGGAATTGCAAGAGCACTTGCTAATAACCCAGAAGTATTACTTTGCGATGAAGCAACAAGTGCACTAGATCCTGAAACAACGGACGCTATTTTAGAATTATTGCTTGATATAAATAAGCGTTTAGGTCTGACGATTGTTCTGATTACACATGAAATGCACGTTATTCGCAAAATCTGTCATCGCGTGGCAGTTATGGAAGCAGGACGAGTTGTAGAATCTGGCGATGTGCTTCACGTATTCCAAAATCCACAGGCTGAAATTACAAAGAATTTTGTAATGCAGGTTTCTGGAACGAAAGAATCAAAAGAATCAATCGAGCAAATTCTTGTCAATTATCCTACTGGGAAGATCGTTAAGCTAACGTTTATTGGCAACAAAACAGAGCAACCGGTAATCTCCCAAATCATTAAAGAATTTGATGTTGAAGTAAATATCGTGCACGGAAATATCACACAAACTACAAGTGGCCCATATGGAACATTAATTGTACAAATAGATGGTAAACCAAATCAGGTGGAAGAAGCATTTAAGCTTTTAGAAACAAGAGAAATCCAAGCGGAGGTGATTGACCATGTTTAATCAATTATTTCCGAATGTAGATTGGGTAAAAATGTGGGAGGCCACATACGAAACAATATATATGACGGTTATCTCAACAGGAGTAACCTTTATTCTAGGACTAGTAATAGGGATTTTACTATTCCTGACAAGCCCAAACCAAATTTGGGCAAATAAAGTGGTGAATTTTTTAACAGGATCACTTGTTAATATTTTTAGATCGATTCCATTTATCGTATTGATCATACTTTTAATTCCTTTCACGAAATTCCTTGTAGGAACAATTCGTGGAGTTGAAGCGGCTTTACCGGCATTAATTATTGGCGCAGCACCGTTTTACGCTCGCTTAGTGTTAATTGCTTTAAGAGAGATTGATAAAGGTGTAATTGAAGCAGCTCGTTCAATGGGAGCGAAAACTTCAACGATTATTTGGAAGGTATTAATACCTGAATCATTACCAGCATTACTTTCAGGTATTACAGTAACTGCTGTTGCATTAGTAGGCTATACAGCGATGGCTGGGATTATCGGTGCAGGCGGCTTAGGAAACCTGGCGTTTATTGATGGCTTCCAGCGTAGCCGTGATGATGTAGTTTTAATGGCGACAATCATAATTTTAGTAATTGTGTTTATCCTACAGTTTATTGGAGACTTTATAACAACAAAGACTGACAAACGATAATTAGATTTGTTTGGTAATTGGTGCTGACGGTTTAGCCGTTCACATATAGAGAGAAATAGAGAAAAGGAGAAAGACGACATGAAGAAATTTTTATCATTCTTATTACTATCAGTAGTCGTACTTGCATTAGCTGCATGTGGAACTGCTAAAGAGGAAGAAACAACTAATTCTACAAATGGTGCTGCAGATGAAGGCGCAACTGAAACGGCAAAATCAGATAAAATCGTGATTGGTGCATCAAATGGTTTACATGATTTAATTTTAGAGCAAGCAAAACCAATTTTAGCTGAAGAAGGTATCGAGTTAGATATCCAACCTTACCAAGATTATATAATGCCTAACCAAGATTTAGAGTCTGGTGATTTAGATGCGAACTATTTCCAACACATTCCTTATCTTGAAACGGAAATTGCTGAAAAAGGCTATGATTTTGTAAATGCTGGCGGAATTCACATTGAGCCAATGGGTATTTACTCAACAAAGTATGATTCTTTAGATGAACTACCAGAAGGTGCTACTGTTATTATTTCAAATAACCCTGCTGAAGAAGGTCGTTTCTTATCTCTTTTAGAGGCTCAAGGTCTTATCAAGTTAAAAGAGGGTGTCGACAAAGCAGCTGCAACTTTAGATGATATTGTTGAAAATCCTAAAAAATTAGTAATCGATAACAAATCAGAACCAGGAATGCTAGTGACTTATTATGAAGAAGGCGAAGGCGATGTAGTTGTTATTAACTCTAACTTCGCAATCGACGCTGGCATCAACCCTCTTAAAGATTCAATTGCTATCGAAGGCTCAGAATCTCCATATGTAAATATTATTGCAGTTCGTGCAGAAGACAAAGATAACGAAGCAATCAAACGCTTAGTAGAAGTTCTACACTCTGATGCAATCCAACAATTCATCATGGATGAGTGGGGCGGCGCTGTAGTACCAGTAAACGAATAATTTGAAGTGGTGAGGGAACGAAATGTTCTCTCACCATTTTTGATTTTAAGGACAGTTGAGAGTGGAATCGGGTTCGGGGTGTGGTTCATGAGGAGGATGAAGATTGTTAGAGAGTGAAATGTGGGGCGGGATGCGGTTCATGGGGTGGATGAAGTGCATCCCAGAGTATAAAACAATCCGGGATGCAGTTCATAAAGAATGTGAAGTGCATCCGAAAGTGAAACTCAATCTACGAAGCAGTTCTCATGAGCCAATCCACCGCAAAACACCCCAGCTAATTTCAAAACAAAAGAAACGCCCAGAGCACAATCCCCTCGTGCTCCGCGCGTTTCTCGCATTCTCTATAAAAACTGATTCAATCTTGAAAAGAAATTATCGATAAATTTCAAGAAAACTTGTTCAGAAGGTCCGAGTTCGCGGTTGGTTGGATAAATGACGCCTACTGTTCGCGTAATCATAGGATTTTCGATAGCCATCTTTACGGTAAAACGTGGCGTGGAATCGTAAAGTGAGCTTTCAGGCAGTAGTGTAATCCCGATGCCGGCAGCTACTAGCCCCTTTAAAGCATCCATATCTTCACCAACCGAAGTAACGCTTGGTACAAAACCGGCAGCTTTGCATGCATCTACAACTACTTTATTTAATATAAAGCCTTCAGGAAAAAGAACGAAATTCTCATTTCTTAAATCACCAAGTACGATTTTTTCAGCATTGGCTAAATGATGGTTCGCAGGAAGTAATACATGAATTTTCTCGCTAAATAGTATTGATGAATGGATGCTTTCGTCGCTAGGTGGAACAGGACCTAAAAAGGCAAGGTTGAGTTCGCGGTTCTTTACGGCATCGATTAAATAGCGGTATGAGCCCTGACGTAAATGGAAGTGAACATCCGGGAACTCTTTTTTAAAGGCGGAAATGACAGTTGGTAATACGTAACTTGCAAGACTTGTAGGGAAGCCGATTTTGATGGTTCCCTTTGCTGGATCTAAATACTCTTCGACTTGTTTAACAGCAAAATCAATTGCCTTCAATGCGGTAATGGTGTGTTCCAAAAAGATTTTACCAATTGGTGTAAGCTTTACATTTCGACCAACACGTTCAAAAAGTGGTGTGCCAAGCTCATCCTCAAGGTTTGCGATTTGTCGACTAACAGCTGACTGGGCGACATGTAAATGTTCGGCTGCTTCAGAAATATGTTCCCTTTCGGCTACCTCAACAAAGTATCGCAATTGCCGTAATTCCAACGTTTCCACCCCATTTATCTAAATATTAGATGAATTCAATCCAAAGTATATATTGTTTATATTATTCTAAAAACTTTACAATGTAAATAAGGTATTCACGAAGATTTGGGGGGATTTACATGACTTTTCATCAGTTTCCGAAGGCGCAAGGGCTTTATTCACCAAGTTTCGAACATGACGCTTGTGGAATCGGCTTTTACGCAAATATTAAGGGACACGCTTCACATGAGATTGTAAAAAACGGACTAGAGATGTTATGTCGCTTAGATCACCGAGCAGGACGAGGTGGCGATGGTAGAACTGGCGACGGAGCTGGATTAATGGTTCAGATTCCTGATGCATTTTTTAAACTAAACTGTCCAGACTTAAACTTACCAGCAAATGGTGAGTACGGTGTAGGGCAATTGTTTTTCACAGAGGATAATAGAGAGAGAGAGTCCATCGAAAACAAAATTAACGAGCTTATCGAGCAGGAAGGTCAAACATTAATTGGCTGGAGAACTGCTCCTACAAATAAAGAGATATTAAGTGATATTGCGAAATCAACAGCACCTGTTGTTCGCCAGGTTTTTATTAAGGGAGAAAATGCTGAAGATTCTTTAGCTTTTGAACGTAAATTATATTTAATTCGCAAGCAGGCTGAATTCTGGGCAAAAGAAAATGATATGAAATTTTACTGTCCAAGTATGTCTAGCCAAAAAATGGTCTTTAAAGGGTTATTAACACCAGAAGAGGTTAGTGAATTTTACATCGACCTTCAGGATGTAAGCTTTATTTCAGCGTTTGCTATTGTTCACTCAAGATACTCAACAAATACCTTCCCAAGCTGGGAACGTGCACATCCAAACCGCTATATTGTGCACAACGGGGAAATTAACACATTACGTGGCAATATCAACTGGATGACTGCCCGTGAACAACGTTTTGTTTCTGAGGCCTTTGGAGAGGATTTAAAGAAATTATTACCTATTATTGATAACTCAGGTTCTGACTCTTCTATGTTAGATAATGCGTTTGAATTCTTTGTGCTAGCAGGTCGTACACCAGCACATACAGCAATGATGCTTATTCCAGAGCCATGGACTGAAAATCCTCATATTTCAGAGGAGAAAAAAGCATTTTATGCTTACCATGCAAGTATGATGGAGCCTTGGGATGGTCCTACAGCGATTTGTTTCACAGATGGTAAGCAAATTGGTTCAATACTAGATCGTAATGGCTTACGTCCGGCACGCTACTATGTAACGAAGGATGATATGATCGTCTTTTCTTCGGAAGTAGGGGTTGTCGATATCGAGGAAGAAAACGTTTTATATAAAGAACGTTTAAGCCCAGGCCGCATGCTGTTAATCGATTTAGAGCAAGGGAAAATTGTTTCTGATGAAGAGCTGAAAAGCGAGATGGCACAGGCGCAACCATATGCGAAATGGCTAGAAGAAAATTTGCTAACAGTTGAAGCTGATGAGGAAACTCCTAAAGAAGTTGATGTGCTAGCAGTACGTCAAAAATCCTTTGGTTATACTTTTGAGGACATTCAAAAATATATTGTTCCAGTTGCAGAGAGCGGGAAAGATCCAATTGGTTCAATGGGGAACGATACACCTTTAGCAGTTCTATCGGATCGTCCGCAGTCTTTATTTAATTACTTTAAACAGTTATTTGCCCAAGTTACAAACCCACCGATCGATTCAATTCGTGAGCATATTGTAACTTCAACGATGACTCTGCTTGGAGCTGAAGGGAATCTATTGCATCCAAATGCTGAGAATGCACGCCGTATTTTCTTAGATACTCCGATTTTAACAAATGGCGAGTTGAGCGAGATTACGAATATGAAGAATGCACATTTCCAGCATGCAGTAATCACACTTCAGTATGAAAATACATTAGAGTCAGAATTACAGCGTTTATTCAATGAGGCAGATGCAGCAATCGAAAAAGGAATTTCTTTAATAATACTGTCAGATGAATTAGACGATGTGAATTCACCAACGATCCCAGTATTACTTGCTGTAAGTAGCTTACATCAATATTTAGTCCGTACAGGTAAACGTACTCTTGTAAGCATTATTGCAAATAGTGGAGAAGCTCGTGAAGTACATCATTTTGCAGCTTTAGTTGGATTTGGTGCAGATGCTATTAACCCATATCTTGTGTTTGCTTCTATCGAAGAGGCAATCGAGGCTGGCCATTTAACAATTAGCTACCAGGATGCCGTGAAAAAGTATCGTAAGGGAATCGCTGATGGTGTAGTAAAAGTAATGTCTAAAATGGGTATTTCAACTGTTCAATCTTACCGTGGTGCTCAAATTTTTGAAGCAGTAGGAATTAGTAAGGAAGTCGTTGATCGATACTTCACTGGAACTGCATCTCAAATTGATGGGATTGATTTAAAAACGATCGGCGAGGAAGCGAAGCGTCGCCACAAATTAGCGCTAGATTCTAGAAATGCTTTACTTGAATCGGGAAGTGATTTCCAATGGCGAGCTAATGGCGAACACCATGCATTTAACCCGAAAACAATCCATACGCTGCAAACGGCTACAAGAAGAAATGATTTTGGTTTATACAGAATGTATGCAGAAATGGCAAATGAAGAACAACTTGGGTTCTTACGTAATATGTTTGAGTTCAAATCTACTAATCAATCAATACCGTTAGAGGATGTAGAATCAGTAGACTCAATCGTAAAACGATTCAAAACAGGTGCAATGTCCTTCGGTTCGATTTCTAAAGAAGCGCATGAAACTTTAGCAATTGCCATGAACCGTATCGGTGGACGCTCAAACTCAGGTGAGGGCGGGGAAGACACTGCTCGTTTTGAAATCGATGAAAATGGAGATAACCGAAATAGTGCGATTAAACAAATTGCATCTGGTCGATTTGGTGTGAAATCTCATTATCTTGTAAATGCAAAAGAGCTACAAATTAAAATGGCTCAAGGAGCTAAACCTGGTGAAGGTGGTCAATTACCAGGTAACAAAGTCTATCCATGGGTTGCGGATGTTCGTGGTTCTACTCCAGGAGTTGGGTTAATTTCACCTCCACCACACCATGACATTTATTCAATCGAGGACTTAGCCGAGCTTATTTACGATTTGAAAAATGCTAACCGTAATGCTCGTATTTCTGTAAAACTAGTAGCAAAAGCTGGTGTGGGAACGATTGCAGCAGGTGTTGCTAAAGGTGGAGCAGATGTCATTGTAATCTCTGGATATGATGGAGGAACTGGCGCATCGCCAAAAACTTCTATCAAGCACACAGGTTTACCATGGGAGCTAGGCTTAGCTGAAGCACACCAAACATTAATGTTAAACGGCCTACGCGAGCGAGTAACATTAGAAACTGATGGAAAGCTAATGACAGGTAAGGACGTTGTTATGGCGGCTTTACTTGGAGCAGAGGAATATGGCTTTGCGACAGCTCCATTAATCGTACTAGGATGTATCATGATGCGTGCATGTCATTTAGATACATGTCCAGTAGGGGTAGCTACTCAAAATCCAGAATTGCGCGCCAAATTCATGGGGAACGCAGATCACATTGTAAACTTCATGTACTTTGTGGCTGAAGAAATGCGTGAATACATGGCGAAATTAGGATTCCATACTGTTGACGAAATGGTTGGACGCACAGATGTCCTACAAATTAGTGAACGTGCTAAATCACACTGGAAAGCAGGTCAGCTTGATCTATCAGCATTACTTTACCAGGTACAAGGTGCTCGCACGAAGCAAACTGACCAGAATTTACGTATTGACGAAACCTTTGATATTCGTGAGCTTCTACCAAAAGTTGAAAAGAGCATTAACGAAAAAGAATCAATCGAACTCGATTATTCGATTAAAAATACAGATCGTGTTGTAGGTACGATAATTGGAAGTGAAATTTCGAAAAAATACGGTGAAGTTGGGTTGAAAGATGAAACTATTAAACTGAACTTTACAGGTCATGCAGGTCAAAGCTTTGGTGCATTCGTACCGAGAGGAATGACGCTTTCATGTGTAGGAGATGTTAACGACTACTTCGGTAAAGGTCTATCTGGCGGTAAATTAGTAGCTATCGCACCGATCAAGGGTGCCCAAGAGAAAAATGTTATAGCAGGGAACGTTTGTCTATATGGAGCTACAAGTGGTACTGCATATATCAATGGTCGTGCTGGGGAACGCTTTGCTGTTCGTAACAGTGGAGCCAATGTTGTAGTTGAAGGTATTGGTGATCATGGTTGTGAGTACATGACTGGTGGTCGTGTTGTCATTCTAGGTGATGTAGGGAAAAACTTTGCTGCAGGTATGAGCGGTGGTATTGCCTATGTTTTACCAACAGATGAAGAAAAGTTCAAAGAAACCTGTAACACTGAAATGATTGAATTCGAGCGTTTAGAAGATAAAAATGAAATCGAAGCTTTACGTTCTATGATTATCAAACACTTAGAACACACTGAAAGTACAATTGCTTTAGATATTCTAGCAAAATGGGATAAATTCGTAACGAAGTTTGTAAAAGTTGTACCAACGGATTATAAAGCGATGATTGATAAAATCAGCTATCACAAATTCCAAGGTTTAACGGAAGAAACGGCTGCAATGCAAGCATTTGTTGAAGCAACTGGCGCTAAAGAATTAGCGATTTCCAAATAAGAGGGGGTTCTAGAATGGGGAAACCAACAGGATTTATGGAATATAAACGAACAAAAACGAAAGAGCAGCCTCCACTAGAGCGCATTTCGAATTGGAATGAATATGCTACTAGGCTGCCAGATGAAACCTTACAAGAGCAAGGTGCAAGATGTATGGATTGTGGCACACCGTTTTGTCATATGGGAGTTGAAATTCGAGGTGCTGCTGCAGGCTGTCCGATTCAGAATGTCATTCCAGAATGGAACGACTTAGTGTACAAAGGAAAGTGGAAGGAAGCATTAGATCGTCTACATATGACGAATAACTTCCCAGAATTCACAGGGCGTGTATGTCCAGCGCCTTGTGAAAGCTCTTGTACATTAGGAATTACAGATCCAGCAGTAGCCATCAAATCAATCGAACGTTCAATTATTGATAAAGGCTTTGAAAATAACTGGGTTCTTCCACGTATACCAAGAACGCGTACAGGTAAGAAAATTGCAGTGGTTGGTTCAGGTCCAGCAGGATTAGCTGCAGCAGACGACCTAAACCAGCTTGGGCATAGTGTAACTGTCTTTGAGCGTGCTGATCGTCCAGGTGGATTACTAATGTATGGTATTCCCAACATGAAGCTTGAAAAAGAAGTTATTGAACGCCGAGTGAACCTACTTCGCCAAGAAGGAATCGATTTTGTTTTAAGTACAGAAATCGGTAAGGATATTAATGCGGATGAATTAAGAGCACAGTATGATGCAGTAATTCTATGTATCGGTGCTCAAAAACAACGTGTCCTACATTTAGAAGGCAGTGATGCTAAAGGGGTACACTTAGCCATGGATTATTTAACAGGTGTAACTCAAAGCTTACTAGATTCTAATTTGAAAGACGGAAAAGCATTAAACGTTTCAGGTAAAGACGTCATCGTTATTGGTGGTGGTGATACTGGTGCTGACTGTGTAGCAACTGCTATTCGTCAAAAAGCACGCTCAGTACATCAATTTGGTAAGCATCCTGAGCTTCCAAAAACTCGTCAGGAGGACCGACCTTGGCCTCAAGATCCCAATGTATATAAACTTGATTATGCATATGAAGAAGTTGAGGCAGCAAAGGGACATGATCCCCGTGAGTATTGTATCCAAACAAAGAAAATTGTGAAGGACAAAATGGGTCGTGTAAAAGAACTTCATACGATTCAAATGGAGAAAATTTTAGGTGACGACGGCTTCTACTTCTTTAAAGAGATGCCAGGCACTGAAAAAGTATGGCCAGCACAAGCGGTATTCGTTGCAATTGGCTTTGAAGGAGTAGAAAAATCACTACCAGAGCAATTTGGGGTGACAATCTCGAACAATAAAATCCGTGCATCGATTAAAGATTTTGAAACAAATGTACCTGGCGTATTTACAGCAGGTGATGCAAGACGCGGTCAAAGCTTAGTGGTTTGGGCTATTAAAGAAGGGCGTTCTGTAGCAGCAAGTGTGGATGAATTTTTAGCTTTAGAAGTGAAGGCATAATTAAAGTGATTCCCGAGATTTTAGGAAAATCGGGAATCGCTTTTTATTTAGTAGAAAAGAATGTATAATACTTTCTTATTGTTTAAACTACCATAAAGCTAAGTGTTGAAAAATCGGGTAAATAGCGAAGTTTTAAATAGAAAATTTTTTTAATATAACTTCTTCTCACTATGTATAAGAAGTGAATACATATTGGCAAACTATTTGCGATACTTTTAACGTATTTGAAATTATATTGTCGAACATTATCGGTGAAATGAATTCTCAATTAGACTGTTTTTATTGAAAATGGATTATCCTACTTTTCCTCTAACTTACTTTTCTCCTAAACTATAAAAATGTGTAAAACATCAAGATCTTAATGGTTTTCGTTGAAATATAAGTTTTTCGAATAAATGTTTTGCATGGTTTCATGATTTCGGTTAAGATTAGAATGATAATAAATTAGAAATGGTTCTACCATTCAATGCACAACTACGGAGGTAATATAATGTCAACTTTAGTAATTAAAGATCTTCATGTATCAATCGAAGACAAGGAGATTTTAAAAGGTCTAAATCTTACAATTAATACAAACGAAATCCACGCTATCATGGGTCCAAACGGTACAGGTAAATCTACATTAGCTTCTGCTATTATGGGTCACCCTAAATACGAGGTTACTCAAGGTACAATTGAAATAGATGGTGAAAATGTGCTTGAAATGGAAGTTGATGAGCGTGCACAAGCTGGTCTTTTCTTAGCTATGCAATATCCATCAGAAATTTCAGGTGTAACAAATGCTGACTTCATTCGTTCTGCTATCAACGCACGTCGCGAAGAAGGCGATGAAATTTCATTAATGAAATTCATCCGTGAATTAGACAAATCTATGGATTTCCTAGAAATGGACCAAGAAATGGCTCAACGTTACTTAAACGAAGGTTTCTCTGGTGGGGAAAAGAAACGTAACGAAATCCTACAATTAATGATGATCAAGCCTAAGTTTGCAATCTTAGATGAAATCGATTCTGGTTTAGATATCGATGCATTAAAAGTAGTGGCAAAAGGTATTAACGAAATGCGCGGTGAAGGATTTGGCTGTATCGCAATCACTCACTACCAACGTTTACTAAACTACATCACTCCTGATCATGTACATGTTATGATGCAAGGTCGCGTTGTAAAATCTGGTGGTCCAGAATTAGCACAACGTTTAGAAGCAGAAGGTTATGACTGGATTAAACAAGAATTAGGAATCGAAGATACAGACGCGGTAACAGAAGAAGCATAAAGAGAGGACGAATAACATGACAGTTGAAACTAAATTGGCGTTATCAGCTACAGAAGTACGCTCGTTCTCACAAAACAACAATGAACCAGCTTGGTTTGGTTCTTTGCGTGCAGAAGCAATTGAAAAAGCTACTGAGCTTCCAATGCCAACACCAGACAAAACAAATATTACAAAGTGGAACTTCACAGAGTTCCCTCAACATACAGTAGAAAGTGCTACATTTAGCTCTCTAGATGAGCTTTCTGCAGAAGTTAAAGAAATTATCGATATTGAAGGCCAAGAAAACCTTTATATCCAACGTAACAACACAGCTGCATTCCTTAAAATCTCTGATGAGCTAAAAGCACAAGGTGTTATTTTCACAGATATTTTAACTGCAGTACGTGAACATAGTGACTTAGTTCAAAAATACTACATGACAGATGCTGTTAAAGTTGATGAGCATAAGTTAACTGCTTACCACGCAGCATTAGTAAACGGTGGGGTATTCTTATACGTGCCGAAAAATGTTGTTGTAGAAAAACCATTACAAGTGGTATTCCTACACGACAACGCTGATGCTTCATTATTCAACCACGTTTTAGTTGTTGCTGATTCTAATTCAGCTGTTACATATGTACAAACTTATGTATCAACTGTTGAACAATCAAATGGACAAGCAAATTTAATCGAAGAAGTAATCGCATTAGACAATGCACAGGTTACTTTTGGTTCAGTAGATGTTCTTGCAAAAGGCTTTACTACTTATGTAAACCGCCGTGGTCATGTTAAACGCGATGCTAAGGTTGACTGGGCATTAGGTTTAATGAATGATTCAGATACAATTTCCGAAAGCATTACTCATTTAGTTGGTGATGGTTCGCTTGCAAATACGAAAATTGTAGTAGTAGGACGCGGAGAACAAAAGCAAAACTTCACTACCGAAATTCGCCATTGGGGTAAAAATTCAGAAGGCTTTATCTTAAAGCATGGTGTTATGAAAGATTCTGCTCAAACTATTTTCAATGGTATCGGTAAAATCGAGCATGGTGCTAGTAAGTCAAATGCAGTGCAAGAATCACGTGTATTAATGCTTTCTGAAGGTGCTCGTGGAGATGCAAACCCGATTCTATTAATCGATGAAGACGATGTAATGGCAGGACATGCAGCATCAGTTGGTCGTGTTGACCCATTACAACTTTTCTACTTAATGAGTCGTGGTCTTTCAAAAGCAGAAGCAGAACGTTTAGTAATTCACGGTTTCTTAGCTCCTGTAGTAACAAATCTTCCTATCGAAAGCGTTAAAAATCAATTAACGAAGGTTATTGAAGGGAAAGTTCGCTAATGAATGAAATTCGCAAACAATTTCCTGTACTAAATCAAGAAGTAAACGGGCATCCGCTCGTTTACCTTGATAGTGCTGCTACATCCCAAAAGCCAGTGCAAGTATTAGAAGCTGTAAGAAATTATTACGAGTTAGACAATTCTAACGTACATCGTGGTGTACATACACTTGGAAATCGTGCGACAGATTCATATGAAGGAGCTCGCGAAA
Organism: Ureibacillus chungkukjangi; assembly: GCF_003217295.1. GTDB lineage: Bacteria > Bacillota > Bacilli > Bacillales_A > Planococcaceae > Ureibacillus > Ureibacillus chungkukjangi. The sequence goes on along the minus strand of NZ_QJTJ01000011.1, from coordinate 39,106 downwards.
AAATCCGCAAGTTCATCAATGCGAAATCTACAAAAGAAATTATCTACACTCGTGGTACAACAACTTCTATAAATACTGTTGCTGGTGCTTATGGACGCATGAATGTAAATGAAGGCGACGAAATTGTTATTTCACATATGGAGCATCACTCGAACTTGATTCCATGGCAACAGCTTGCAAAAGAAAAAGGTGCTGTATTAAAGTACTTTGAACTTGAGCAAGATGGTACAATTACACTTGAAACTGTACGCAATACGATTACAGATAAAACAAAAATCGTTGCTATTACAATGGCTTCAAACGTGCTAGGAACGATTAATCCAATCAAAGAAATTACGAAAATTGCCCATGAAGCAGGGGCTGTCATTGTCGTAGATGCTGCTCAAGCTGCACCACATATGCCAATTGATGTACAAGATTTAGATTGTGATTTCTTAGCTTTTTCTGGTCATAAAATGTGTGGTCCAACGGGTACAGGTGTACTATATGGGAAACAAGCCCATCTAGAAAGCATGGAGCCAATAGAATTTGGTGGCGAAATGATTGATTTTGTAGATCTACATGATTCTACTTGGAAGGAGCTGCCTTGGAAATTTGAAGGCGGTACACCTAACATTGCTGGGGCTATCGGCTTAGGAGCTGCCATTGATTTCCTAACTGAAATTGGTTTAGAAAAAATTGCAGAGCACGAGCATAACCTAGTAGAATATGCACTGAATGAAATGGACAAAATTGAAGGTGTATCTATTTATGGACCTCGTGACCCACAAAAACGTTGCGGTTTAATCACTTTCAACATTGACGGTGTACATCCTCATGATTTAGCAACTGTTTTAGATATGAATGGTATTGCTGTCCGTGCTGGTCATCACTGTGCACAGCCATTAATGAAATGGCTACAATGTACAGCTACAGCTCGTGCAAGCTTCTATATCTATAATACAAAAGAAGATGTTGATCGACTTGTTGAAGGATTGCGCATAGCGAAGGAGTATTTTAACGATGTCTTTTAATAATAATTTAGATCAGCTCTACCGCTCAGTTATTATGGATCATTATAAAAAACCACGCAACAAGGGTTCTCTTGATGGTGACAGTGTTACAATCGATATGAATAACCCTACATGTGGTGACCGTATTCATTTAACATTAAAGATTAACGATGGTTTAGTCGAAGATGCTAAATTTGATGGCGAAGGCTGTTCCATTTCAATGTCTTCTGCATCTATGATGACAGAGGTTATTAAAGGGAAGAAATTAGACGAAGCTCTTGAACTAGCTGAAATTTTCTCGAATATGATGCTAGGTGAAGACTATACAGATAAATACGATCTTGGTGATGTTGAAGCGCTGCAAGGTGTTTCAAAATTCCCAGCACGAATTAAGTGTGCAACATTGGCTTGGAAAGCAATGGAAAAGGGTGTAAACGAACAAAGATAAGTAGTTTGAACGGAGGAGAATAAAATGGCAAAAAAAATGCCTGATATCGGCGATTACAAATACGGCTTCCATGATAAAGACGTATCAGTTTTCCGTTCAAAACGTGGATTAACTGAAGAAATCGTACGTGAAATTTCAAAAATGAAAAACGAACCAGAGTGGATGTTAAACTATCGCTTAAAAGCTTTAGAAATCTTCTACTCAAAACCAATGCCACAATGGGGTGGCGACCTTGGATCTTTAAACTTCGATGAAATTACTTACTATGTAAAGCCATCTGAAGCAACTCAAAAATCTTGGGATGAAGTACCTGAAGAAATCAAAGCTACTTTTGACAAATTAGGTATTCCTGAAGCTGAACAAAAATATTTAGCTGGTGTATCTGCTCAGTATGAATCTGAAGTAGTTTACCACAACATGAAAAAAGACCTTGAAGATCTAGGTATCGTTTTCAAAGATACAGACTCTGCATTACGCGAAAACGAAGATATCTTCAAAAAATATTGGGGTACTGTAATTCCATCTTCAGACAACAAATTTGCTGCACTTAACTCAGCTGTTTGGTCTGGTGGATCTTTCATCTACGTACCACCTGGTATTAAATTAGACACACCATTACAAGCGTACTTCCGTATTAACTCTGAAAACATGGGTCAATTCGAGCGTACATTAATCATTGTTGACGAAGGTTCAAGTGTACACTATGTAGAAGGCTGTACAGCTCCTGTATACACAACAAACTCACTTCACTCAGCAGTAGTTGAAATCATTGTTAAGAAGGATGCATACTGCCGTTATACAACAATCCAAAACTGGGCGAACAACGTGTATAACCTAGTTACAAAACGTACTGTTGTTGAAGAAAACGGTACAATGGAATGGATTGATGGTAACATCGGTTCTAAATTAACAATGAAATACCCTGCATGTATCTTAAAAGGTGAAGGTGCACGTGGTATGACACTTTCTATCGCAATCGCTGGTAAAGGTCAACACCAAGATGCTGGTGCGAAAATGATTCACTTAGCACCAAACACATCTTCAACAATCGTATCGAAATCGATCTCTAAACAAGGCGGTAAAGTAACTTACCGTGGTATCGTTCGCTTTGGTAAAAAAGCAACTGGTGCTCGTTCAAACATCGAATGTGATACATTAATCTTAGATAACGAATCAACATCAGATACAATTCCTTACAACGAAATCTTAAATGATAACGTATCTTTAGAGCACGAAGCAAAAGTATCTAAAGTATCTGAAGAGCAATTATTCTACCTAATGAGCCGTGGTATCTCTGAAGGTGAAGCAACAGAAATGATCGTAATGGGCTTCATCGAACCATTCACAAAAGAATTACCAATGGAATACGCAGTAGAAATGAACCGCCTAATCAAGTTCGAGATGGAAGGTTCTATCGGTTAATAGCTTATAAACTGTTAATATAAAAGGGTTTTCGAGTCATTGTAAAATGCTCGAAAACCCTTTTTGCTTACTAAGATTATATTTAAAGGCTGAGTGTATTTTGCTCGGTTTTTTTTTGCACCAGCTTATTTAAGACAAAGTGAGGCGAGGAGCAACTAAAATTAGTTGGTAAATAAAACAAATCTGCCTCTAATATTTATCGGTCATTCAACCCTTTCCCCTCAAATATCTTTGGTATACACTTTTCAATCCTTGACTCTCGAGTTTTAGATTGTTTAGGTGTCGAGAAATGAAGAAGGTATGCTCTTTGGCGACCAGGTGTTAATGCTTCAAATGCTGTTTTTAAATCAGGGTTTTCATCTAGCTTTGTTTGAAACTCCTCAGCCATTGTGAATTCTGTCGTTTGCTTGAATACAATTTCCGCACCGGATTTTTCAATCTCAATCGCCTGGAGTACATATTCTTCCAACGCTTCTTCTAAATCATTAATTTGCTGTAGGCTAGTAAATCGAATCTGACGAGCAGCTTGTACATTCTCTGATTGCTGGATGAGTATCCCATGTGGATCCTTTAACAAAGCCCCTTTGTGAAAAAGTAGTGCACAATATTCTTTAAATCCGTGTATTAACACGACGTTCTTGTTTTCATAAGTATAACAAGGATGCATCCACTTAAATTCTTCGGCAAGCTCTTCAACATTGTGGATAATTTCTCGTAACTTCTCAAATTCCGCTTTCCATTTTGTTTCTTTACTTAAAAACTCCTCAACCTTAGGATTACTTTTTGTCACTCAGAAACACCTCACGTAATAGCATCTTTTATAATTTGAACTTTTACTTAAATATACATTAAACCTTGAATTCATTCTACTTTTCAAATGATTGAAGCACTTCTTTGCGAATTTTTTTGTTTTGAAAAGTGCATCTTGAGTGAAGTGTTTCCTGGCAATAGATTTCGTTCAAAAAGTCCCTCATCCTCTTTAAGAAAGACATTTTGTGAATTTATTTCTTTGAATGAACGCCACTATGGATGGGAGAATCTGAAAAAGTGGCAAACATACAACGTGTGAACGCCACTATAGATGGGGCAATCCGAAATAATGGCATTCATTCCAATTCGGTATATGAAAGCTTTTCGAAATAGCTACCAGTTATTTTGTCATTCACCCTTCTTACGAAAGTCATTCCTGTCTATTTTTCCTGAAACAACTTCATCCAAAGAAGTATGAACTATTTCTTTCGGAAAAGTTCACCATAAGCTTACAACAATCCAAAGCCCCCACAAATAGAACTCCAACCATTACTTATGGTATATTGTATAAAAATGGAATAGTTGAAGGTAGGTGTAATAAACGATGCAGTTAACAATACGAGGGACGGGGCAGGATATACAGGTCATTTCATATTTGTTGGCGAAAAATCCTAATAACCTTTATGAGAGAAGGGTAAGTGGCCATTTAGTACGTATGTTTTTTAGTCAATTCTCTGAGGAAGAAGTGGAAGTTACTTTTTTTGTAACGCCCGATCCGATTGAGCTTTCGAGGAATAATTCGAAGGTGTACGATATTACTTCTTATATTAATGACCGTGAATTTGTGGTGAGCAGTATCTTTTGTACTTTTTTAAGAACAGCTCTTGGCACGGCACTAAACGGAAAGCCAGTTGAGGAATATGAGCCTTGGGTGAATCATCCGTTCCCATTGGAATTTTCCTTTGGACCAGTTGCTTCACAGCTAACTGATCAAGATATCCAGAGCTTATTTCAGCCCTTAGGTTATGCGGTTGAAATTACTTATGGAGAGGCTGATTATAATATGGATTTTAAATCAAAAAGTTCGGCTAGATTCATCACCTTGAAAGGCTCGACTACTCTTCAGATGGGACTTAGACAGCTGTTTGTTTTGATTCCGGTTTTGGACAATTATAAGCATTATTATATTGATGAGCAGGAAGTCGAGAAAATTGTACGTTACGGTGAGGGGTGGTTGGACAAGCATCCTAAAAGAGAGTTCATATTGCGCCAAGCCCTACGATTTAAGGAAGTCTACGGCCAATTCGAAAATCAACATACCAAGAAAGAAAACGAATCATCACCGAAACTAAGATTAAACGACCTGCGTTACGATAAAATAGTCGGAAAAGTAAATCAATTAAAGCGTAAAGAGACCGTAGTAGACCTTGGTTCAGGAGAAGGGAAGCTATCGGAAAAATTAGGCTTTATCGATGGAGTTAAAGAAATATTAGCGGTCGAGCCATCCGAATCGGCAACGCTTAAAGCACTTAAACGCTTTGAAAAGGCAGCCCAGGATAAGAATTTTGTGAAACCAAGGCAAATTTTCGGCTCGCTCTTTTACTATGATGAGCGTTTGAAAGGTAAGGATGTACTTATTCTTTGTGAAGTAATTGAGCATATAGATGAATACCGTTTACCTAAAATCATACAGACTATTTTGCAGGATTATCGACCGAGAACGCTGATAATTACTACGCCTAACCAAGAGTATAACGAGGTATATGGAATGGGTGGGGATTACCGACATCCTGACCACCGTTTTGAGTGGACTAGAGAAGAATTTCAAACTTGGTGCAAAACCCAAAATGAGAATCATGAATATAACATCGCGTTTGATGGAATCGGTGAAGAACACGAGCTTCACGGTTATCCGACTCAGATGTGTTTGTTTACGAGAAAGGAGCTTTAAACCATGGAGATTACGCTACCCTATGCAGGTATTGTGTTACTAGTTGGTCCTTCCAATAGTGGAAAGTCCTCCTTTCTCAAGCAACAAATTGAAAAGGGGAAAATCCTTCCGTCAGAGGTAATTAGCTCAGATGATTATCGAATACGTGTTGGCGATGTGGAATTTATAGATTGGAGTCATCGGTGGAAGGATGTATCGGAAAGCTTGTTTGATGAATATCAAAGAATTTCTCAAGAAGCCTTCTCCCTGATGGAAGCAACAATCGAGGCGAGATGCCGGTTAAATAAGATGACGATTGTGGATGCTACTCATTTATATGCTGATGATCGAAAAAGATATATAGAGCTTGGGAAAAAGCATCATGTTCCGGTTATGACTCTTGTATTGGATGTAGAGCAAGAAGAGCTGCTTGAACGTGATAAACTACGAAAAAATCCGCGTGGTAGTAAACGAATTAAACAACAGTATCAGGTATTTAAAAGAGAAAAACGTTTTATAAAAAAAGAAGGCTATTTAGCGAGTTATTTCATTTCAGATGTAAGTGAAGTGGAGGTTATTAGAAAAACGCAAAATCCACTTCATCTTGAGGTAGGTAATGGCATCGATATTATTGGCGATATTCATGGCTGCTATGATGAAATGATTGAACTACTTGAAAGGCTAGGTTATGAAAAGGATCATCAAAATCTTTATATTCATCCAGAGGGACGAAGATTTTTATCTCTTGGCGATATTATGAGCCGTGGACCCGAGTCTCTAAAAACGATGGAATTTTTCATGCGTCATGTGAATGAAAATCTAGCCTATATGATTGATAGTAATCATGGCTGGAAAATTGCTCGGTGGTTAGAGGGAAAAAATGTTACCTTAAATCACGGGGATGAGCTGGTGGAAGAAGAGCTAGCTAGGTATGGAGAAACTGGCGACATCACTCAACTCAAACAAGAACTAAAGCCATTTCTCCTTAGAGCACCCTCGCATTATATTTTAACGAAAAATAACGTTCCAACATTGGTCTGCACACATGCAGGGATAAAAGATGATTTCATCGGGAAGCAATCCTATGACATTAGTGATTTTTGTCGTTACGGCGATAATGAAGGGCTTGATGAGACAGGTAAACCGATTCGGAAGGATTGGACTATCCATCATAAAACAAGTACTTTAATTGTCTGGGGGCATGACCCTAAGCCAAAGCCGCTGGTCGTGAATAATACCATTAATATTGACCAGGGAGTTGTGTTTGGTGGGGAGCTTACTGCATTCCGCTATCCAGAGCAGGAATTTGTGGCGGTTCAAGCTAAACAGGATTACTCGGGAGGTCACAATAACCCGCTAATCGAGTTGAAAAAGAAAAGGTTAAATCCGCCGAACATTGCCAAATTTATTGATGGCTTTTCCGTTTTAACAGAGCACATAGGAAGCATTAAAATACCAAAAGAATATGCGCTAGCCTCAGTCGATACTTTGTCACATTTTACTGTACCGATTGAAGAGCTGGTTTATATCCCACCTACAATGAGTCCTACGCCGAAGCCTTCTTCCATAGAAGGGTATCTGGAACACCCTCGAGAAGCGATTGAATACTACCGAAGTCTAGGCATTAACCGGATGGTTGCAGAGAAGAAGCATATGGGAAGTAGGGGAATCCTCTATTTATTTAAAGATAAAGAGGCGGGACGAAAATTTGTAGGGCGAGAAACGCTTGGAGTCATCTATACTCGAACAGGTAGAAGATTTTTTGATATTGAAATAGAAGGTGAAATTCTTTCTAGAATCAATCAAAGCCTAACAGCTAATGATTATTTTAATAAGTATGAGACAGAATTCCTTCTTGTTGATGCGGAGATTATGCCCTGGAATTTGAAGGCAAAGGAGCTTATTAGCAGTCAATATGCACATGTGGCCGAAAATGCATTTTTAGATCGCAGTCTGTTAAAAAATAAGCTCGAAGGTGCGGCTTACAATAACGAAAATCTGAATGCTTGGCTAAAGGAATACGATGAAATGCTTGTGAATTCTCAAGTTTTCAAGGATGTGTTCCAAAAATACTGCTGGGAAATTAATGATCTAGATCAAATCCAAATTGCTCCTTTCCATATTCTAGCCCATAGTAATGAAACCTTTTTTGATAAGCCACACACTTGGCATATGGAGTTGAACAAGGAATTTGCTGAAATGGACAAGCTCTTTGTTGAAACAGAATATATGGTCATTGATGATCCAGCTAGTGAGGAAGAGGTCATCAGATGGTGGGATGAGATTACAAGTGATGGGCATGAGGGAATTGTCATTAAGCCAGAGACATTTATCGCGAAGTCAAAGGGAAGGCTGATTCAACCAGCTATTAAGGTTAGAGGTAGAAAATATCTTAATATCATCTATGGCATGGATTACTTACAGCCAGGAAATCTTACTAGATTAAAGCAGCGGAATGTGGGGAAAAAGCAAAAGCTTGCATTAAAAGAATTCTCACTAGGAGTAGAGGGAATACAAAGGCTAGTAAATGGTGAATCCACTGAAAGGGTTCATGAATGTGTACTTGGAACTTTGGCAATGGAGTCAGATCCAGTAGATCCGAGATTATAAATAAAACGGTAATGATACAAGAGTCAGTTAATAACAAAGTTAAAATAGACCAGGATACACGGACCCTGGTCTATTTATATAGACATAATCATTCAACTACCTAATGTTTGAAAAGAAGGGAAGGATTATCAGGCAAATTGCTAATATGAAGGTGGCTATTGAGCCGAGTTTACTTTTATCCTTCCACAGCATTATGGAATAGCCAATTGTGTAAATAAAAATAGGTACGATTATAAACCAAATGATGATTTCCACATTAATCCCTCATTTCTTCGAGCTCAGGCACTTTGCTTTGGTTTCCAAAGTTACCAATATTAACTTTAACTGTCAGATTTACATCTATTTCTGGATAGGTTTCCATCCAGTCGAAATCTTCAAATTCTTTTATTGTTAAGAATTCCTTTCTTGCAATTAACGACCAGCCGAATGGTTCACCCTTAAACTCTTCCTGTGTTTTTTTGATTAGCTTATTATAGGTATTCGTAACTTCTTCTTCAATACTTTGTTTTAAGCGTTCTCTTTTTTCTGAATCATTTACATAGTCAACCATACTGTGCTGGCTTAATATATCGATATAAAGTGGGATTGATACATCAATAGTAGGCAGAGGACTTTTTAAATCCATTTTAATTTTTATATCTTCTTTTTGAAGTATTCTAGTTGTAACCCTATACCTATCATCAAAAGGATCCTTATAGGTTGCTATAATGGAGCCCATATTTAAACCTTCATTTATAAGAACTGCTGCTCGAGTTTCTTCTCCTGTAAGTGTTCCAATCATTTGCCCTTCTTTGAAAACCGCTGAACCCATGAATTGAACTTTATTTGATTCGCCTCCGATTTCAATTTGCCCTGCCATAAAATTATCCTCTTCTTCACTTCTTTTATATTCCGATTTTTCACTCGTACCATATATCCCTAAAAAGAGGCTAGCATCTGCTTGCGTGATCCTATAATATCTACCCAGATTTGAATGAGAATTGGGTATCATTCCTGCCTTACTAGCGTATTTTAAAATCAAATCATAGTATTTATGGATCCTCGATTCTAATTTAGGTTGATTTTGTTTGAAGAATTTCGTACTTTCTTCTTTCACTACAATAAGAGGTGTATCACGTTTAATCTCTCTTTCTTTAGTAGCATCGTACATCCATCTTATAAAATTTTTATCTTTTGCTAGTTCTTCAGAAACAATAATAACGCTTAATAAGTTAAAAGAAATCTCTTTTGCCACAACAGTATTAGCTTTATTTCTTGCAACATTTATATCGTTCGCATCAAAAGTGATTGTTTCCATAGGAGGCTCGGTAGTCATTGCTTCTTTTTTTGAAAACTCAGGATTTGCGATAATATAGGAAATTTGGATTTGATTTTCATTGTCACTTTTACTTTTATCTAATCCTATAGCGACGACATAAGCTCTTTCTTCGATAGAGGTTTGATCCCAGCATCCGCTAAGTAGAGGAATGAGGAAAATAAAGAAGAGCATTAGACTACCACGCTTAATATTATTCATTTTTAAAATCCCCCTTTAATTTAGCTGTTATCCATAAAAGACAGGGAAACAGTAAAAAAATTGGAGTAATTAAATTCAAAAAGATAACTCTGAAATCATTCATAGAGAAAACAGATGACTCGGGTATTAACCCTGCTAAAATTGTAAAGACAGCCAAAGCTGGTACAACATATTCAAACTGTTTAATTTTGAATACAGCACCGAACAGAAGAGCGCCTAAATACAAATAGAAAGCAAATCTGATAAATGAAGAAATTAACCAAAAAGGGAAAAATAGTAGCTCTACATTATTTAGAAATCCAATCTCAATATAACGAATTGTTTCGTGATAAGGGTAATCAAACATTCGTACTCCATAATAGTCAAATAACATGACATAACCAATTAAAGAAAGCACAAACGCTAGTAAGATGATAACAAAACCAATCCATATCCCTTTTTTATAAATAGTAGCGCTTTTTACATTCGATGCTATAAGAGCTAAATATAAAAAATCCATTAGAATAGATGAATTTTGATAGCTGCCTTTCACCAATTCCAAACCACCTGTACCAAGTATTGGGAATATTTGATTGAATTCTCCTTGAACAAACACAACACTTAATATAACAAGCAATGAGAGACAAATCCAAAACAGCATAACCCAAGCACTCGAACCGATATACTCTATCCCTTTCTTAGCTCCATAGGCTGCTACCCCTAACAGTAAGAGATAAATAACAACTGTAGGTGTCTTGCTAAAGTACATTGTTCCAATTATGTCAGTATATATGGATGTATTGTTGATATTTGTAAATATTTGCAAAATGCATAAAGTAAAGAGAAGAACAAAACCGATGTGTTTTCCAAATAAATGTAAGATAATATCTATTAAATTTTTATCTTGATATAGTGTAATAAGCTTAGTTATAAGTAAAATAGGTATCAATGATATGAGGCCAATAATAAGAATGCCGATCCAAGCAGCTGTTCCAAAAGCCTCATAAAAAATAGTGGGTGTATTGTCGGCAACCTTTGTTCCTACATTTAGTATAATTATAGCTACAAGTTCTTTTAGCCCGATTTTTCCCTTTGTACTATCCATACTATTCATCTATTGACTTTCCTTCTTTTTCACAATATCTTTTGGTTTTAAGTAACCAGGTCTATATTGTTCTGTTTTTAAGATTTTTCTAAAAAAAGTATCCTTTGACGAGATATATTTTGGCGTCATAGGGGCTAAATAGGGTACACCGAAAGAATAGAACGAAACTAAATAGAATATCCCAATTGTTAACACGGCAGTCATTCCATAAAACCCAAAAATAGCTGCAGAAGCAATAAAGAGAAATCTTGATAATCGAACAGAAAAATTCAATTTCATGTCACCTATTGCAAACGAACACAACCCACTAAGGGCAACGATAATAACTACTAGAGGACTGACAATATTAGCTTCGACCGCAGCTTGTCCTAGTATTAGAGCACCTACAATCCCTATAGTTGGCCCAATTGGATTAGGGACACGTAGACCACCCTCTCTAATTAGCTCAAAGGCTATTTCCATCATGAGTATCTCGATAATTGTCGGGAAAGGTACTACTTCACGAGTTGCCGAAATAGCGAGAAGTAAATCGGTGGGTACCATTTCCACATGATAATTCGTTATCGCGATATACAGTGCAGAGATAAATAAGGTGATAAGTAGAGCTAAAAGTCGTAATAAACGAATAAAATTCCCGAATATAAAGCGTAAATAATGGTCCTCAGAATTATGGAAAAATGACCAAAAAGTAGCTGGTAATACTAAAGAATCTGGGGAATTATCCATTAATAAAACAATATATCCATCCTCTAAAAAGGAAGTTGCACGGTCTGGTCGTTCTGTACTTAATATAGTCGGAAAAATAGATTTCACTTTATCTTCAATGTACTGCTCAAGTAACGAAAGGTTTTGTATAGAATTAATGTCCAGGGAGTTAATTCTATCTTTAATATTTTGGAGCAATTTTTCGTCTGCTAAATCTTTCATATATACAATATATAAAACGTTGTTTGAGTTTTTGGAGATAGTGATGGATTCAAAAATAAGATTCTCATTTCTTATTTTTTTTCTTAATAATGAAATATTGTCAATCACATTCTCATTAAAGGCTTCTTTAGGTCCATTTACGACAACTTCATTTAAAGGTTTTTCAACACTTCTTCCTTGAAATTTACTGCTACTAAAAATGTAGGCTTTAGGTTCACCGTCGATAAGAAGTGCTGTATTTCCGTTATTTATGTCTTGTAATATATTTGAGAAATTTTCATGTGTGTTTAATAATTGTGCAGGGCTTATGTTTTCAAGCTTTTTTTCAGTGCTATTATTTGTTAGCAACGGTCTAATGATATGTTCTTCTATCTTCTCGCTATCAGTAATACTGTTGATATAGATGACTGTAGCTTTTTTATCTAATCCACTAATCGAAAAATTTCGGATGACTATATCCTGATTTAATGGTACTGAATAGAATTTTTTTAAAATCTCAATTGTATCTTCTAAATTGGAGTCAATCGCTTTATTCTTTAAAGTTGTAAGATCTTCCATATTCCTCTCAACTCCACTTTTTAGCTTAGAATTTCACTGGAATGAGGAATTTATACGTAAATTACAAAAATGGCTAAAGAGTTTAGTTTTTTGTTTTATTGGATATTAAAGGTCAAAAAAAGCTGTTCAATTTGTCTAATTTCTAGACAGCTGAACAGCTTATTTTTTAATCGATATATTGTTTTTCTACTAAAATTTCGATCAATTGTTGTGCACATTCCTCAATAGAGAAGTTCTCACTATCGACAATGATTTCAGGATTTACTGGTGCTTCATAAGGTGCACTAATTCCAGTAAAGTTTTTGATTTCTTCATTGCGTGCTTTTTTATAAAGCCCCTTTGGATCACGTCGTTCGCATTCCTCAACAGAGCATTTTACGAAGACCTCTATAAACTCTCCCTCTTCAACTAAAGCACGAACCACATCACGATCCTCTTGGTAAGGTGAGATGAAGGCAGTAAGGACAATTTGACCGCTCTCAACGAAAAGCTTGGAAACCTCACCGATTCGACGGATGTTTTCCTTACGTGATTCTTCATCAAATCCTAAGTCTTTGTTTAAGCCATGACGAATATTATCGCCATCAAGCACAAAGGTTTGGTTGCCTCTTTCAAATAATTCTCTTGCTAATGCATTTGCAATTGAGGATTTTCCTGAAGCGGAAAGTCCAGTGAACCATAGGATAAAGCTTTGATGTTTGTTTTTTTCTCTTCTTTCAGTTTTGCCGATGGAGGCATCATGCCATACAATGTTTGAGCTCATACTTTACACCTCTTTTGTTTATGAATGTACTTCTTTACGAAGACCGTTAATTAAAACTTCGATAACTTCTTTTCTACTGAATGTGCTTGGAGGAATTTCACCATTTCTAAGCATTTCACGAACCTTTGTACCCGATAAAATGATGCGAGCAGAGGCATCATGAGGGCATGTTTTTGTTGTTGCCATACCTTCGCAAGCAGTGCAATAGAAGCTATGCTCGAATTTCAAAGGTGTAATGCCAATCTCTTCAGGTGTGAAGTTTTCGAAGATGATCTGTGCATCATATGTGCCATAGTAATCGCCAACTCCTGCATGGTCACGCCCAACGATAAAGTGTGTGCACCCATAATTTTTACGAACGAGCGCATGGAAAATCGCTTCTCTTGGACCTGCATAGCGCATCGCAGCAAGGAATACACCCAATTGAACACGTTCCCTTGGATAGTATTGGTCTAGTAATACCTCATAGCTTTCCATACGGATTTCAGCTGAAATATCATCAGACTTAGTTTCGCCAACTAATGGATTCAGGAAAAGACCGTCCACTGTTTCTAGTGCAACCTTTTGGATATACTCATGAGCACGGTGGACAGGATTTCTTGTTTGGAAGCCAACGATTGTTTCCCAGCCTTTTTTAGCAAAGATTGCTCTCGTTTCACTTGGTTCAAAGCTATAAGCAGGGAATTGCTTCTCTGATTTTTTGATTAAAGTAGTTTTCCCGCCTACATAAACGGCTGGGCGATCAAATAGCTTTTTAACGCCAGGATGATTTAAATCATCTGTACCATAAACTAAGCGAGCTTCAACCTGTTTGTCAGGTGTGTAAATTTCACTAACCTCGATTAGACCATATACTTCACCATTGAAAGTTAGCTTTACTTTTTCGCCAATTTCTAAAGTAGCTGCAATCACTTCTGATACTGGTAAAGCAATTGGAATACTCCAAACTGTTCCAGAAGCAAGACGCATATTATGAACAACATTCTCATAATCAGCCTTTGTTAAGAAACCTTCAATCGGGCTATATGCTCCAATGCCGATTAACTCAAGATCACTTAATGCGATAGCATCAAGTTGAATTTCTTTTGTTAGATTTTCAATTGATTCGTTTGGATTGAAATTTTGTACTAACTTTCCTCCGTGTGGTTGTAAGCTCATTAGTTATTCCTCCTAAATCTAGTTTTTGAAAATTATAATAAAGATGAAATGAGATTAACTTTTTTAATGTTAAGTCTATGTCTAGCTGCAGGTGCTAGCTCCTCGACAACTTCGAAATCGCCTGCAAGGACAAAAAGCGTCCTTTTGTCGATTCCTCCAGTTGTTGTCGGAGCTGAACGAGCACCTTCCGCTTTTCTTTTATTCATGTAAACCACATTCTGTTTTATTTGAACCAGACCATCTACCTGAACGTAAATCGTCCATAGTGAAGGCAGGTTTTGTACAGTGAGAGCAGCCGATACTTGGGTAGCCTTGGTCATGTAGTGGGTTATAAGTTAAATTGTGTTTACTTACATAACGCCAGACATCCTTCCATGTCCAGTGGATTAAAGGACAGATCTTGACTGATTCAAATTTATTATCTTTATTGATAAACTCGGTATTTTTTCGAGTATCAGATTGTTCACGACGCAAGCCAGAAATCCATGCCTTAGAACCACTTAAAGTTTCTTTTAGTGGTGTAAGCTTTCGAATCTCACAGCATTTGTTCGGATTTGTTTTCCAAAGCTCCTCGCCAAATTGCTGTGCTTGCTCTTCTAAAGTAATAGCAGGCTTTTTCAGTTCAATTTGCAGAAGAGGATATTTTTCTTTTACTTTTTCGATTGTTTCGTAGGTTTCTTTAAAATGTACGTCTGTATCTAAAAAGATAATTTTTGCATCAGGCTTCACCTTGGCGATTAAATCGATAAGTACAATTCCTTCAATACCAAAGCTACATGCATACACAACTTCATCGCCATAGTGAGAGTAAGCCCATTCTAAAACGTTTAATGCACCCTTATAGACTTCATCTACTTCAAATTGAAACGTAGAAACGTCCCAACTAGTGTAAGTTAGCATAAAGTACCTCCTTAAAAATAAAAATAAGGCGTTTTAATACAACCCAAAAGAAAAGCTGGGGTGATATTAAAACGCCTCTAGTGTGTCTAGTCAGCATTATTATTCATATTGTATGCCAAAAAATTTCCAAAGACTGTGTATCTTTGTTTAAAGTATACTATTTTTATAGAAATAGTCAAATTAAATTTTCAAATATTAAAATTTTGAAAAAACTTCTAATTCCTTGTTGACTTATCGGATAAATTGGATTATTGTAAATTTCAAATACAACAGCAGTTTTTAAAGGGCACACAAAAAAATAAGTACCGATCAGACACACTGAAGGTTGCACCGTTTCCTATTTTTTAATAGGGGATGTATGCAGCCTTTTTACTATTTAAAGGGGGAAAGAGAACATGAGAAAAAAGAAGAAATCTGTTTTACTAGCAGGAGTTATTTCAAGTGCATTGTTTTTAGCAGCTTGTGGTGGTGACAAACAGGTAAGTAGTGATGGAAAATTTGAAATTTTAAATGTCTCATATGATCCAACGCGTGAGCTATATGTTGAGTTTAACCAAGCTTTTGCAGAGTCTTGGAAGGAACAGACAGGGCAGGATGTAACATTCCAGCAATCCCATGGAGGCTCAGGTAAGCAAGGTCGTGCTGTGATTGATGGACTTGAAGCTGATGTTGTGACTCTAGCGCTAGCCTACGATATTGATGAGATTGCTCAATCACGCCAATTATTAAATGAGGACTGGCAAACAGAGTTTGAACACAATTCGTCTCCATACACTTCGACAATGGTCTTTCTAGTTCGTAAAGGAAATCCGAAGGGCATTAAAGACTGGGACGATTTAGTACGAGATGATGTATCAGTTATTACACCAAACCCAAAAACAAGTGGTGGGGCTCGCTGGAATTACCTTGCAGCTTGGGGCTATGCAGAGAAAAAGTTTAATGGTGATGAAAAGCAAACACAGGAGTTTATGAAGCAACTATTTGGAAATGTAGAGGTTCTAGATTCAGGTGCCCGTGGCTCAACTACAACATTTGTTGAACGAGAGATTGGGGATGTCTTAATCGCATGGGAAAATGAAGCTTATTTATCTATTAATGAGTTAGGTGTAGATGAGTTTGAAATTATTACACCTTCTTTAAGTATATTAGCTGAACCACCTGTAGCGATTGTTGACAAAGTTGTAGATAAAAAAGGTACTCGTGAGGTAGCACAAGCTTATTTAGAATACTTGTATTCTGAGGAAGGTCAGGAAATTGCAGCTAAAAATTACTACCGTCCACGAAATGAAGAAGTACTTGAAAAGTATAAAGATCAATTCCAATCATTAGAATTAATCACAATTGAGGATTTTGGAGGCTGGCAAGAAGCTCAAAAAACACATTTTGCTGATGGCGGTACCTTTGACGAAATCTATCAATAACTAAGTAGAATATTGGTGTAGAAGGAGGCTGCTAAATTGGAAGCTTCCTTACACTCTTTTTAACTAGCATTAAACTAATAAGGGCTAGAGGAGGTACATATGGAGTTAACATTAAAAAAACGTAAAAGGAACACAATCATACCAGGCTTCAGCTTAACTCTTGGATATACAATGCTGTATTTAAGTGTTATTGTGCTGCTTCCATTATCAATGGTTTTCTTTAATACATTATCCTTGAGCTGGAGTGAATTGTGGGAAACGATAGCACATCCTCGAGCAGTTGCTTCCTATAAGTTAAGCTTTGGCACAGCATTAGCGGCAGGATTAATAAATGTGGTGTTTGGAACGATTATTGCATGGGTGTTGGTTCGTTATCAGTTTCCTGGAAAGAGAATCGTTGATGGATTAGTAGATTTACCATTTGCTTTACCAACAGCAGTTGCTGGTATTGCGCTTGCAACCTTATATTCACCAAATGGTTGGATTGGTCAGTTCTTTGATTTTAAGATTGCCTTTACACCCATTGGAATCGTTATTGCACTTATTTTTATAGGCTTACCTTTTGTCGTGCGAACTGTACAGCCGGTGCTGCAAAACCTTAGTAGAGAAATTGAGGAAGCTTCAGCGAGTCTAGGTGCCACTCGGCTTCAAACCTTTACAAAAGTAATTTTTCCGGAGCTACTTCCTGCGATTATAACTGGATTTTCATTAGCCTTTGCACGTTCTTTAGGAGAGTATGGTTCTGTCGTATTCATAGCTGGCAATATGCCGATGAAAACTGAAATTACACCACTTATCATTATGACGAAGCTGGAGCAGTACGATTATGTTGGAGCAACAGCCATTGCAACAGTGATGCTTGTTACCTCGTTTGCTCTACTATTGCTTATCAATATAATCCAATGGTATACAAACCGTAAATTTAATGTGCAGTAAGGGGGGATAGGAATGACAAAACCTTTAGAAGTGAAGCAGGAATCTTCTATATCAATACGCTCTGGAGCTACGAAGTCTTATGCTCTACAGGAGTCAGCATTTGTTAAATGGTCGTTAATTACGATTTCACTAGTTTTTCTATCATTATTTTTAATCTTGCCATTGGTTTCAATCTTTGTTACAGCCTTAGAGAAGGGATGGGCA
This sequence comes from Ureibacillus chungkukjangi, assembly GCF_003217295.1. Classification (GTDB taxonomy): domain Bacteria; phylum Bacillota; class Bacilli; order Bacillales_A; family Planococcaceae; genus Ureibacillus; species Ureibacillus chungkukjangi. Next base: position 21,487 of record NZ_QJTJ01000011.1, on the reverse strand, counting down.
ACCTATGTAGCCTCCATTACAAATCCTGATGCTCTTGCAGCTATTAAACTTACATTGACAGTAGTTTTAATTGTTGTGCCTCTAAATGCAATTTTTGGAATCGTAGCAGCATGGGCAATAACGAAATTCTCCTTCAAGGGAAAGAACGTATTAATTACATTAATCGATTTACCCTTTGCTGTATCTCCGGTTATTGCCGGGTTAGTCTTTATCTTATTATTTGGTGCTCAAGGCGTATTTGGTGATTGGCTATTTCAAAATGATATAAAAATAGTTTTTGCATTGCCAGGTATTGTCATAGCAACGATGTTTGTCACATTCCCATTTGTAGCAAGAGAGCTTATTCCTTTAATGCAAATGCAGGGGATTACCGAGGAGGAAGCATCCATTTCCCTAGGTGCAAGTGGGTGGAAGACGTTCTTCTTAGTGACGCTGCCAAATATTAAATGGGGATTATTATATGGATTGATATTATGTAACGCGCGGACAATTGGAGAATTTGGAGCGGTGTCTGTTGTATCTGGCCATATTCGAGGGATGACAAATACGATGCCACTGCATATTGAGATTTTGTATAACGAATATCAATTTACATCAGCATTTGCAGTTGCTTCACTCATGTCGATTCTAGCAATTATTACGATTATTATAAAAAATATTATTGAGTGGAAAGTAAAAGACGTATAGGGAGGTTAAAAAATGAGTATTCATATTCAAAATGTTTCAAAGGCATTCGGTTCATTTCAAGCGTTAGAGGATATTTCAATTGATATCGAATCGGGGGAGCTGATTGCACTTTTAGGGCCATCAGGTTCAGGAAAAACAACCCTATTACGAATCTTAGCTGGCTTGGAAGGATTGGATGAAGGGGCGATATTGTTCGATGGACAAAATATTACAAATGTAAGCCCAAAGGAAAGAGAAGTTGGATTTGTTTTCCAGCATTATGCCCTATTCCGACATATGACTGTATTTGATAATGTCGCATATGGTTTAAAGGTACGTCCACGTAAAACGCGCCCTTCAAAGGAAGAAATCAAAAAGAAGGTGACAGAGCTTTTGGCACTTGTGAAGCTGGATAATTTCGCAGATCGCTATCCTTCGCAGCTTTCTGGTGGTCAGCGTCAACGCGTTGCATTAGCTCGAGCACTAGCAGTAGAACCAAAGGTATTGTTATTAGATGAACCGTTTGGCGCCTTAGATGCAAAGGTACGAAAAGAGCTTCGTCGCTGGCTACGTAAACTTCACAATGAATTCCATGTAACAAGTATTTTTGTAACACACGATCAAGAGGAAGCACTTGATGTTGCTAATCGAATCATTGTGATGAATAACGGAAAAATTGAACAGGTTGGTACACCGGAAGAAGTGTATGAGCATCCCAATAGTCCCTTTGTTTATGATTTCTTAGGGAACGTAAATCTATTTAGAGGTCGATTGCATAAAGGAAAGCTAACTCAAGGGGAATTTGAAATAGATGTACCAACTTACTTAGATTCTCATGACGATGCTGTAGGCTATGTTCGACCACATGATATTCAAATTGAAAAAGAGCAGCTTAATAATGAATCAGTGGCTGCTAAAATTGTGCATATCCATATGGTAGGCCCAATTGTACAAATCGAACTAAAGCGTGAGGATGTCGATGAATATCTAGAAGCTGAAATACCAAAGGAACACTATAAACAATTACACATAAAAAATGGAGACACTGTCTATATCAGACCAAAACAGCTGAGAGTGTTTATTCCTGAGGATTATTCAATCTAAGCTGTATTAAACAGTTCGATTTACGCCATAAGCGTAATCGAGCTTTTTTTATCTTTAGAAGTAAAAATCCCATCCTTAATCTCTAGATGTAGAGCTGTGATTTTCTAAGTTAAATCGTTTATAATTTTACTTAGAGAATTTATGGGGAATACATAAAGAAAATGAAAATAAGGTAAAATAGAGGAATAAAATATGATAAAAATTGGATTAACTGGATGGGGGGATCATCCCTCGATATATAGTACAACTTCAACTCGAAGAGATAAGCTTTTTGACTATAGTGGCCATTTTCCGATAGTGGAATTAGATACATCGTTTTACGCTTTATAGGTATTGAAATGGGCAATATGTTATCTTTAATTCGATTTATACTCAACCCCTTGAAAACAAGGGGTTTTTTAATTGCCCAATTAGAAGAAATGTGGGTAAAATGGTATTGTTCGGAATATTCTTTTAAATGAGGGAGATCCTTGGAGAAATTTACTTGTGGTAGGTATAAATATGTAGTGAAAGAAACAGAAACCAAAGAAGTGTTTAATAATAATGTAACAACTATTAGAACTGTGAATATAGGTATTAAAGATTTGATAAATGATATAGTGTTCCCGCACCCAATAACTGATTTTATAAGAGTCAAATATGAGTATTCAGGAAAGTCAGTCAACTCTCAAATAGCACCTGCTAGAGTAATATGTAGATTTTTAAACTATATATTAGAAAGGGTTTCAAATGAAGATCTAAATTTTATAACACTTAAAGAAGGTGGATTGAAGGAGTTAAAGTACATACATGGAAGCAAATATATTACTTTTTTAACAAAGTCGGGCAAGACAAGAAATACAGTACAGTACAGTGAAAACTACTTGAAAGTTTTTTATCAATATTTATTTGAAAAAGAGATTATCTCGCCCGAGTTTGAAATGAGGACTTTTCTTGATAATAATAAGAATCTAGTTATACAATCCCCCTTTCGTCACTCTGCGTTTTCAACGAGATTTCCTAGTAATAAAATGAAAAGCCATAATTTAATGTCAAAATTAAAGGATTTTGGGGACAATAGATATTCATTGGTTAATGAGTTTATATTAAAAGCAAAAGAGATTGCGCCGGAAATAGCATTTGGAATAGCTCTACAATTCTATGGGGGAATACGACGTGGAGAAGCAGTAAATTTGATAAAAGATAATTTAAAAGCAAAATACAGGGAATCTCTTTATGTTGAAATAAGAGATAATAGGAACATTTTATTTGGTCACCTAAAAGATACTACTAAAGAAAACCCTAAAAGATTAAATTATCTTAAAGTAAATATGGCTCAACAGACTATTTTAGATAATGATTTATTATGGGATTTATACGATTTTCATATGAAACAGTGGTATAAATACCAAGAAAAAGCACAAACACAAGCCTTATTTATTAATAATGATGGTAATGCGATATCTGGTTCAAGTTGGGACAAAAAATTTAATAAGATTAAAAAGGTATTTCTTAAAGAACTAAAATCGACTCCTGGAAGATTTGATGATTGGCAATTACTTAGTAACAATTACTGGTCATCTCATATTGGTCGAGGTAATTTTACAAACTTTTTATTGGATATGGGATTGTCTATAACACAGGTTGCAATTGCACGTGGTGATACGAGTACAGATACAGTTATTAAATATGTTGACGAAAAAGTAACTTCAAAGGCTCTAATAGATGCTCTAAATGAACTGAAAAATACTCCTAAAGAAATGTTTGGAGTTGTTGATAGAGATTTAATTAAAACGCATTGGAAGGATGGTGTTTTAAAACGTGAAAAAAAATGGAAATAGATATAGATATTTAACCCCCTTTCAAGCGGGCAATCTTTCAGAAATTCCTTATTCTCAAAGTAAGATACTAAACCTCGTTAAGGAAGGTCTAATTGAAATTAATGATCAAGGCTTAATAAATATTAATTCATTAAACAAATTTATAGAAAAAGAAAAATTATTAAATGAAAAGTACATATTTATTAGAGATTTTGTGGGCGAAATTGGAATGTCTCGCGATGCTTCAATTAAACCATTTAGAGAAGGGATAATAAAACTATCTAAAGAAGGTATTGTGAAAACGGAAAATTGGAGAGAAAAATTATATGTCGAAAGAAAATTTTTAAATATTATTAATGGAAAATACAAGAAAAGAATTGAGGCTCTAAAGGACTTAAATCTTTCTTTATTTCACTATTCTAAATTTAAAGAGTATTTTAATTTAGAAGATGATATTTACTTAACTGATATACAAATTTATATGCCTATTAACTCTTATGATATTATCGAGAAATTCTTAAGGGAACATATTTCTATAAAGAAGATAAAAGAAATTAAAGGAATACCAAATAGAGTTATATTTGCTATTGCAAAACGAGAAAATGTAAAGGCTGTTAATATTGGACGGTCTTCTTTAACATACTTTCCAACTGATTGGGTAGCAAATTTAATATCTAAAAAATCCTTATTAGCTAATGGAGATTACATTACTTTAGGTAAAGCTGAAAGCTTAGATTTTCACAATAAAAATCAAAATGTAATAAGAGCATGGGCACTTAAAGGAAATATTGAATATATTAATGGTACAGATGGATATATGTATATTTCTTTAAAGTCTTTTAGAGAATACTTTACATATATAACAAAATTATTTGAAGTGAATATGCCTTTTCATGACGCAGCTGAAAAAATTATAGGTTATAGACCTGGGAATATAAGTAAATTTAGGTCGAAAATATATGAATATAATACATTATTTAGAGTAGTAAATTTAAATAAACCTGTACATGGCTATACAGATTTAATAAATAAAAGCGATGTTTACCGTTTTCTAGAAGATCATGTATCTCTTAATGACCTTACAGAGACACACAATTTATCATATTCAATAGTTGTAAGATTAGCAAAAGAATATGGTATTGAAAATATTACATTTAGTCAATCTAGGAATCATCAATTTTATCGTAAAAGAAAAATAGAGAATATAATTAAAAAATATTTAAATATTGATAACTATTATTCAAAGCAACAAGTTATAAAATTACTAAATTTAACGGTGAGTACCTATTACAAGTTGTTAGATGAAGAAAATCTTAAGCCGGTTATTACAAATAAAATGGTTGCTTATTTTGATAAAGACAAAATACATGATTTAAAAGTACGGCAATTAGAATACAGAGAGAAGTATTATTCTAATAGAGAGATAAGGAAAATGTTTGGGACTTTTTATTATAAACATCAAATGCGAGAATTTATTTTAAAAGGAAACACACTAATTAGAACAGCATTCGATGATGCATTATCAGTTGAAAACTTTTATTTAAAAGAACCTGTTAATCAAATTTATAAAGAATATATATTAAGAAAACAAATCTCACAAATTGATTATTCAGACCCAGTCGAGGCCTTTAAAAGATACCAAGTAATTCTAGAAATAAATTTTTCGGAAAATATCTTGTATACCAAACAGCAATGGTACAACTTTTGCGTAGATAAATTACAATTAACTACTGGCAGTATTAAAACAACGACTAGAATGGTGTCAGAGTTTGTTAAATGTACTTCTCATTTGGTTAGTATTACTCAAGAAAAGGAGCTTTATGAATTAACGGCAAACTCGATTAATTTGAAATTGTTTAATATAAATAAAGTTACTGTTAGTCAACAAAGGTACTTACATACATTCTTGAAAGAATATTATGCTGTTCTGAAAATGAACAATAAACCTGTATTTAGATTTGATTGGATTACTAACCCTTATAATTATTCAAGCGAACAAATTGAAAAAGGAATATATGATTTTGCTGAATATCAAGAACTATTTAATTATGTTAATAATGTCGAATTACATAAAATGAAAGCTATCTCAGATGTTAGCAATGTAAATGATAGAGAATACTCTAATTATTCATCTTCTTGGTTATATGTATTAGTACATATGAACAATGCATGGAGACATTCAGATGTTATTCATAATATACCACGTATAAATTTAGAGGAATTACACGATTTGAATTTTGATGAGAAGTGGTTTATAGATAATAATCTATCGGATTCGCAAGCTAATTTAGTAGTTAATCAAATAATTCGTAAAGATATAAAAGTATCCAAAACTCAAGCTACTTCACATTTCTTTTGCTCAGATGACTTAAGAGTTTCTTTTGCTACTGCTGCAATTTTATGTGAAATAAGAACAAGAAAAATTGAAATGGGGCTATTATCAAATTCTAAGGAAAAGAAAATTAATCACATTATAAACTTTTCAAATAAGAACCAGGTATTTAACGAAATAAAACATAGAGAATTTTTTGCTGAATTTTATGATACTGAATTTGTTTTTAGAAGTAGAAAAATGAATAGATCTCTATTGTCTTATTTATATGTGTTATTAGTGAAAAAAGGAAAAAGTAGTGCTGCACTTGAAATAGCTCAGAGACTAAGGTCACATGAAGATTTTGAAACTACAAATATTTATATTGATATACCTCAAGTGGAAATTGATCATCTATCACGTCAGTTATTTCAAAGAAAAGAATTTGGATTCATACCTAATCTAATTGCAGAAGTCATATTTGGAGAGTTAACTAATAGAGAACAAAGAACATCGGAAATTGAGGTACTAAGTAATAAACTGGGTGACGTACTAAAAATTGAAGCAACTTCTGGGTATGTTAACTCTATTACTGCTGATAAAAAATTAGTTGCTAATAGAATTCTATCTATGGGATTCGAAGAAGCAACAAACTTTTTATTTAGTATTCAAAATAATTTACTTCCAAGTAAAGAAGAACATTATCAATGCTTATATTCAGAGGATGGTTGTAAGAAAAGAGGATTGTCATGTAAGAATTGCCCATTTTCTATACCAAATTTTTATGCTCTTTCTTCCTTAACAAGCAGTATTGAAGAATTAATAATTAATTTCAAAGAGGATTTTGAAAATTCCGCTTTATCAGCAGAGAAAAAAAGAATTTCAAATATACTTTCTTTTCAGTTAGATCTATTAGATGAAGCAATAGATAAATTTGGAAAAATAGAAGTATTTAAGTTTTTTGATGGTGAAATGAAGGGATTCTTTGATTTATTACTTCAATTAGATGAAATACCAGGGATTGAAGGTTACTTATAAAATATATAGTTTAGGTTGTGATTTAAATTGGGAAATTTAAATTTGGAAGATTACACCAAATTTCACCTGGATGAAGAAATACCCTCCTTGCCTGAGGAGTTGTTTTCGTTAGACTTAGCAGTATCAAGGGCAATGGAACAATTAGATATTCTTAAAAAAAACACTGGATTCTATTTATTTTCAATAGAAGAGGATTTTTGGGAGTTGGAGAGCCATCTTCAAAAAGGAGTTAAAATCTATTTAGACTTTTCATTGATAGAAAAATATAAAGAGTTTCCAGATATTCCTAAGGATATTAAGTTAATTACAAAATGTTGGATTATTGAACTATTAACTAAAGTCTATCCAATTACTGCTAAAAAGGGATATTCTGATTTATTAAGAGCATTAGAATTAAGTAATGGATTTCAAGAAAATAAAGTAGATTTTTTAATTAGGAGTATAAAAAACTTTAAAACGACTACTGGGGATAAAGTAATGGAAGAAACAAAGAAGAGCTTTATTAGAAGCTTAATAAATTTTTTTATTTATACAGATATACCAGTAAGCGATAGCTATTCTCCTAAATTAAATGAAATGTATAGTAAAATTAGAGAAAAGACAAGAGCTAGAATCCTTCCACCTGCAAAAGAAATATTAATTTTTTCACATTACATTGAAGAATATTATGGTTATTTAAGGCTTATGCAAGCTTCATTAGATGAAAAAATTTTTTATTACCCCATTATCATTTGGTGGAAGTTGACAACAATAATACCATTAAGGGCATCTGAATTTTGCTTAATAACTAGGGATTGCCTAATATATGAGGATAATAAATATAAAATTAGATTACCTAGGAGTAAAGAAGATTTTAACCCAAACAGGATACAAATAATTGATATAGTTGAGGTAACAAAAGAGATATATTTTTTAATAAAGGATTATATTGATTTAACGGATCCATATGGCCATTCTGAAACTTTAATCTCTTATAGAGCATTAATTTTTGCAGATAAAAGAGGTAATCGTAGTAGCTTAAAAGCAGATACTACATACTTTCATAATGGAATATTATCACAGTTATTAAGAAGATTCTATAAGAATATAATTGAAGAAAAGTATAATCAATATGTTCCATATGAAAATAGACTCACACCTAATTTAACTAGACATATAGCATTTAGTTCTCTAATGATGCAGGGTATATCCCCTATTGAAATAGCTCGTTTAGGTGGTCATAAAACAATCACGGCACAATATCACTATTCATTTCATACTGAGTATTGGGTAGATTCAGAGGTTTTCAATTTAATGAAAAAGTTTAAGTATTCTGTGGGAATTTCAAAATCCGATAATGTAAATTATATCCCTGATACAATAAAATTAGTGGCTTATCTTGGTATACCTAATGGAAAAAAGAAAGAACATGATTTAGACATAGGTTTTTGTATTGATAAGGATCAAACTTGTGAAACAAATGAATGTATTTATGGATGTAGTCATTGGCGTATAACTCCAAAAGAAATTCTAGAAAAAGAACATTTAATAAAAGAAAAATTAAGAAAAAAAAGAAGCAATATTAATGAGTTACAGACATTTTTGATAAATATTCACAAGCAAATCTTATCTGATGAAATTACAAGGAGAAATCCAAGCACGTTTAATTTGATGAAAACAAAAGCTGAACAATTAAAAGAAGAGATATATGAGCTTGCAAGTATTGAAATGTTAAATATTGGTGGTGAATTTTAAAAATGGCTAGAAAGCTTACTCTCTCTGAAAAAGAAGTAGAAGAAATTATTGGTCTGTATAAAACAGAGAAGAATCAAATGGGTAGAATAGAATATCTAGAAGTATTTCGTTTTAACAAGGAATTATATGAAGAAGGAAGAGTTAAAAGTTCAATGAGTGATGACTTTTGGAGAAAAAAAGGTCGCTTAGGGAAAATAAAGATTGACGAGGCAAATGAAATCTTTAGACATAAGCTTGATACTTCAGAAGATAGTAAAATACTTATACCAAGTGTAAGTGATGTCATTTATAAAAATAATGGAGATATAAATACTCTACTGAATGAACTAATACCTATTGAAAAAGAACTTTTTAATAGCATTCAACGAGAAAACAAGTTTAAGATAGCAAATAAAAAACTAGAAGAACAAATGATGAAGCTTAAACAAAATAATCATACGTTAAATAAACGTGTAGAAATTTTAGAGGACACTCTTTTTAAAATATTTCGATTTAGTAGTTTTGAGAATGTGCCAATCATAAATTTTTTAGAAATAGGAGAAGAAGAATCAGAATTAGTTAAAGAAGCATTAAATGGAATGTTCGAAAGACCCACTGAATTTATTAATTGGTACAGTGAACAGAGTTTGCAAAATGAAAAAAAACAGAATAGTAAAATTGTGGAGATAACTGAAGGGAATAAGATATCAAATAAGATTAAAAGTAGATATAGAACGTAATATTTAGGAACAAAACAAGTGAATTGATAAAAAAGGATAAAACAGCTTGATGTTTAAATTACAAGCTGTTTTATTCCTCAAAAATCAACCAATTTTTAATTCAGCTATTTTTGTGGATTTTTATTCCTCTTTTCTCAGGATAAATACCATAGACATTCCATGTTTCCAAAATACAATCTTTTAAAGGTTCTATTTCTTCGACTTTTTTCCAATTTGGATATGTTTCATTTAAACCTCTTAGTGCTGACTTTAAAGAGAGCCAGCAATGGTTTAAATTATAATTACTTATTAGACTATCTAACTGTTTTTCTATAATTAATGCAGTTTCTATTTCAATCCCATCTAGTTCTCCTAAAGTGGTAGAAAGAACTTTTAATAAATGACTTGTTTTGAGTTGCACTTCACCAAAAAGTTTATATATGATTAACTCTTCATTCTCATGACTTTCAATTACACGATCTATTTCTTCTTGTGTATAGTTTAATATATCTTCTATGAATTCCGGTTTTATAATGTTATCTATTCCCTTAGTAGAAACAGCCATTTTCGGAACAATATATTCGCTAAATATATTCATCGCATGAGCATTTAAAACACTATCTAAAGTTGGAGATTCAACGTCTAATTCCTCTTGGAATTCTACCATATTTGCTAAGTCATAATGTTCTTGTACATGGCATAGTTCATGATGTATGGTATTAAGTGAAATTGACTTGGTATTGTCTTCTCCAAAAAACAGGTGTAATAAAATTTCTTTTCGAAGGAACACTCTATCTTTTAATTGTCCATTAACATCAACTTCCATTGTCTTTCCAAAAGCTGTTCCCATTTCATTGTTAGTGGAACCTCTTTCTGCCATATTTTGTTCTACTTGAAAATCTATTACAGCTTTGTCAAAATCATTAGGAAAATATAAATAGTCCAACCTGGATAGATTTAAAACCTTTGCAAAGCTTTCAATAATTAACTTTTCTAACCCTTCTTTCATTTGTTCTATTATGGATTCATCAATTCCGTCGAGCTTATCAATTACAATCATTGCAAACCTCCTATAAAAATATTTTATAATAAAGAAAAACCGAAATTTATTAAATTTCGGTTTTTTGTTTTACAAACTATTTATTATTTCACAATCAATGCTGGACAATTAACGCGTTTCATTACTTTATGACTCACACTACCTAGTACCATTTCTTGTAATGCATTAAGTCCTCGACTACCGATTATAACAAGGTCTACCTTTTTATCATTGGCATATTTTACAATTTCCGGTCCTGGTTTACCATGTAGTATAGTCGTCTTATAGTTAACATTTGCATCATTAAGGAACTGTATAACTTTTGAATTTTTTTTACGGCGTTCAATATCTATTGCCTCGCTTGAACCAGAATGTAATACGTCTGATTTTGATTTATCAAAATCTACGACATATATTACATCTATAACTGAATCTTGCGTACATGAAGCAATTTTAACGGCCTCTTTTGCTGCACGAACTGCGTTCTCTGATCCGTCAGAAGCCAGTAAAATATGTTTATACATAAAAATCCTCCTTTAATGGGATGTTAAAATACCATCCAATTTGTCCATTATTTTTTTACTTGAAGCATCTATGTCTACGATTTCAACGTTAATACCTTTTTCTTTTAATGAGTCCATTACTTTAAGTAAAGCACCTACTCCAGAATCGTCCCAAATTCGACTATTAGAGAAATCAATTTGTATGTTTTTTTCTTGAATTTCTGCTTTCTTAAAGTAATCGACAAATCCGTCTGTAGAAGCGAAGAAAAGTTGCCCATTAACGATAAAACGATTTCCATCCTTGGTAATTTTCACTGTTGAAATTTTTACAACGAAGAAAATTGCACTTAAAAGTACCCCTGCAAGAACACCTTTTGATAAGTCATGAGTAAAGACTACTATGATTACAGTAGCTAACATAACAATTGCGTCAGTACGTGGAGCCTTTACTAAATATTTAAACGAACTCCAATCGAAAGTACCGATACTTACCATAATCATAATACCTACTAAAACGGGCATCGGAATTTGAACAACTAAATCACCAAGTACTAAAATCAAGAACATTAAAAATATACCTGCAATTAGAGTTGATAATCTGCCACGGCCACCAGATTTCACATTAATCACAGATTGACCGATCATCGCACATCCTGCCATTCCACCAAAGAAACCTGTAATAAAGTTAGCTATACCTTGTCCACGAGCTTCTTGGTTTTTTTTACTTTCTGTTCCAGTCATATCATCTACAATCTGTGCAGTAAGTAATGATTCTAATAAACCAACAATCGCAAGTGAAAGTGAATATGGGAAAATAATTTGTAACGTTTCAAAGCTAAAAGGAACATCTGGGATAAAGAATGACGGCAATGATTGAGTAATTGAACCCAAATCTCCTACAGTTCTTAAATCAAATCCACTATAAATTGCTACCCCTGTTAATACAACAATTGCAATTAATGGGGCTGGAATTATTTTAATGAAGCGTGGTAATGTGTATAATAGAATTAATGTAATTGCTACAAACACATATGTCATGGTTGAAATACCAATAAAATGTTCTATTTGGGCCATGAAAATTAAAATTGCTAATGCATTGACAAACCCAATCATTACAGCATTAGGGACAAACTTCATAACCTTAGCAACTTTAAATACTCCAAATAATATTTGGATAACACCCGTTAAAATTGTTGCAGCTAATAAGTAGTCTAATCCGTAATCTCGAATTAACGGAACCATTAATAAAGCCATTGCACCTGTAGCAGCTGAAATCATCCCTGGTCTTCCACCAGCGAACGCAATTACAACAGCGATTATAAAGGATGCATATAAACCGACCATTGGGTCAACGCCAGCAATAATGGAGAAGGCGATTGCCTCTGGAATTAAAGCAAGGGCAACTACAATCCCTGAGAGGATATCTCCACGAATATTACCGAACCATTGTTGTTTTAAATTTTGCATGATAAACTCCTTTTCTAAAATTCTTTAATTAGTATAACACCCATATTCCCAAAAAGGAACCCTTCCGGATACTTTGTTAGGAGCGATTAAAATGATCTACGGATATATAAGACCATTGTACGATGATAAAAAAATAGAAAAACAACATACAACTTTAAATAAAAAGTGTGATGAAATTTACTATGAGGAACATGGTTCTCCTAAGAAAAGAACACAATTAGAAGCATTACTCATGAAAATCGAACCAGGAGATATGATTTTCGTCGAAAGAATGATTGTTTTAGCTGATTCGTCAAGACATCTCTCTGAACTATTAAAAGTGTGTGAAAAAGATGATGTAACCATTCGTTTTATAAATGAAGATATTAAAAGTAATGAGTTATTGAACATTCGCTTAAATGATTTAATGGTTCATATACTGCAATTCCAGACAGATATAGTGAAACAATCAACAACAATAGGTATGGATCAAGCAAAAAGAAATGGTAAATCATTTGGTAGACCTAAAAAATCAGATGATAGCATCCAAAAAGCAATTTCAATGTATCATGCAGGATTTAAACTGCATGATATAAAAAATGAAACAGGAATAAGTAAATCCACTTTGTATCGTTACCTAGAATCTGCTGACAATAAATAACAAGTAAAAACCACACTACCCAATGGAATTTTTGTAAGTTCATGTGGAAAGTGTGGTTTTTATTATTCGCTTTCACTTACTATAATTATAATCCTGTTAATCTATAATTAAATTATTTTAAAATGGATACTATCCAACAATACTGTATAAGATAAAAAAGCCTTCAATTGAAGGCTTTTTTATCTATCATTATTCTACGTATTAGGTTCTTATTTCACTTTATAGTCAAATTGAGAACGCTCAACAGGCATGAAGCTTTCAGGAGTATAAAAACGCAGTAGATCTCCATTGATGACTCGGTCCGAGAGTTCTAATTTACGATGCACCATTTCCTGATATGCCTTTGCTTTTTCTAATTGTTCTTCTGCTAATAATAAGCCTGTTTTCGAGTCATAAAATTTCCCATCAACAAATGTAATGGTTGGACTTACAAAGTCACCATTTCGGAATGGAACAAGTTCATCATGACTTTTGGATAATAAGTCTGTTCCAAAATGTACGTAGTCCTTTGTTTCAACTCCTAATAAATGAAGAATTGTCGGTAGAATATCGATTTGTCCACCATATTGATGGCTCACTCCAGCTTCTATACCTGGCACCCGAATAAACAATGGTACTCGCTGTAACTCAGCCTTGCTAACAAACGGTGTTACTTCTTTGCCAAGCACCTGTTCCATAGCTGCATCATGATTTTGAGATATACCGTAATGGTCACCATACATAATGATAATGGATTTATCATATAAACCAGATTCCTTCAAGTAAGTAAAAAATTGCTCCAAAGCTTCATCAGCATATCGAGCTGTCTGGAAATAATTATTCACTGATTTACTACCAGTTGTATGCGGTCCAATGGTTGCCTCTTCTTGATTCATCTTATATGGATAATGATGTGATACAGTGATGAACTTCGAATAAAATGGTTGGGGCAAGGACTCCAATTTTTGAATTGATTGCTCATAGAATGGCTTATCCATTAGTCCGTAATCAGCTAATTGTTCAGGAATCATATTATAGTAGCTTGAATCAAAGAAATTATCATATCCAAAAGATTTATATATTTCATCTCTATTCCAAAAACTTCCTTTGTTTGGATGAAATACTGCCGAAGTATAACCCAGCGGTCCTAAAATAGCCGGAGCAGCATGGTATTTGTTTAAGCCTTTTATTGTAAAGGCTGAACCTTGTGGCAGACCATATAATGAATTAGACAGGATAAATTCAGCATCAGCAGTTTTCCCTTGTGCTGTTTGATGGAAAAAATTATCAAAATAAATCGTATGTTCTTCTCTTGTTAATGAATTTAAAAATGGAGTAACTTCTTCATCATGCAACTTATAGTCAATTAAAAATTCTTGTATAGATTCAAGATGCACTAGAATCACGTTCATTCCTTTACCGACTCCAAAATATTCCGGATTAGATTCAGCATAATTAGCCTGCGTAAAGTTAATCACTTCTGTAATATCATCACTATCTGCCAAAACTCTTTGCGTAGATGCTTTAGTAGTTTGAACGGCATCATAAATCGTATAATTGTACATCCCCAGATACTTCACAATATAATTACGATCGAAACCTCTTGTTAATAATTGAGGACGATCTACTTCTGCTAAGGTCAAATTTAAAATTGAAATACCTAAACCAACAACTATTATTGCCACTACGTTTCGACGCTTCATGTTAATTGCTTCGATTTTAACAAATTTAACAGTAAGTAAGAGAATTAACACAACTATATCAATAAAGAATAAAAAGTCATATGGTCTAAAAAGTGATGATATACTACTGCTTACATCTCCAAAGTTTTGTGTTTGAAATATAGTTGGTAATGTAAGGAAATCGTTAAAAAATCGATAATATAGAACATTAGCGTATAAAAGAAAGGATAGGAGAAAATCAATAACAATTAACCAAATGTATTTTTTTCTTTTTTTAAATATGCATGCCACTCCTAAAATCAGGATAGAGGAGCCTAAAGGATTTAGAAATAATAGAAACTCTTGGATTGAGTTTTCTACTCCTAAATTAAATTGCTTTAATTGAACTATATATGTCTTCATCCATAGAAAAATAACGGCCGTAATGAAAAAGACAATATATTTACTGAACATACTCTGACTTTTTTGAATTATTGTATTCATATATACCTCCATTGCAACTATAGCTATCATACTAGTAAAGTTTTGCTATTTTTCCTTACTAAAAATTTCTTCAATCATACATAATTATCAGCTTTGGTAAACTCTAAAAAAACTAACTTATCGATCTATTAGTTTACTTGTAAATTTCATTTCATTTTTTCAGTGCATTACCAAAATTACATCCATCTTACGTAGATTTACTTTTCATCCTCATAAAAGCTTGAGTCTAAAAAACTCAATAGAAAGAGTGTAACATGATTAGTCCCAAAAAAGAACCTTTTTGAGCCTCTTATTAACTATTAAATGTATGGTATTATAAAGAAAAATAGGAGCAGATAGGATAGTATGAGAAGTTAATAGGTTATACCATGCCATTTCAATCAACCTCTTTAAAACAAGATAGTCCTCCATGTGATTTATCTTTTCCTCAATAGCAATAACTATCAAAGATGATTAATCAAGAGTAAGTCTTAAAAATATAAAATAAGCGCACCTTTTCGGTACGCTCTAAATATGCCATATTTTTTTCTGTTCGGATTGAAAATAGGCCCACCTAAAAGACTGGATGGGCCTATCGTTAATATGTTTACTGTGTTAAATTGCCAGAGTTAAAAGTATTTATTTTCCTCGACTCACAAAGTTATCTTTATAGGTATTCTTCACAGCCTTATCAACAGCTTATTTCAATGGTACTTGTGTTGAATAAATGCTTTCATTATTTAAAAGCACGTGCCATATTCCATACTTATTTTCTTTATTATTTGAAAGATGTATCACATTTCTTAGTCCAGCTTCTTCTTGCTTATTCAATAGTAGCTCAATTGGCTTATTTAACGAAACAGATATGTCTTCTGTCACTTTATAAACCCCTTTTTTCGCTACTGTGACGATATCATATTGAGAGAAGACATGATTTGCAAGTTGTTTATGCACTTGCCAATCATTAGATTCTCTTAATGTGACCACAATGACCTTTTTATCTTCCCGTTCAAAATAAGTAGCAAGTGTTCGTCCAGCGGCTTTGGTAAAACCAGTCTTACCTGCAACTGCGCCATTTTGTTCCTGAACCAATCGATGTTTGTTTTGCCATGTTACACCATTCTTTTCTGAACTTTTATAATTAACGGTTGAAGTAATTTTACGAAATGAATCATTCTCTAATGCAATTTTTAACATCATCGCTGTATCATATGCGGAAGATAAATGTAGATCGTGATGTAATCCAGAAGGATTCATAAAGTAAGTGTTTTTTAATCCGTAAAGAACGGCTTTTTCATTCATTAAATCGATAAAACCTTCAAATGAACCTCCTGTATGTTCGGCTAATGCATACGCTGAGTCATTTCCTGAACGCAACATTAATCCATACAATAAAGTTTCAACCTTTATTTTCTCTCCTGGTTCTAAATAAATGGAAGATCCTTCACTTAATGCTGCTTGTCTTGATATTTTTACTTCATCGTCTAAGTTACTATTCTCAATTGCTACTAAAGCAGTCCACATTTTCGTTAAACTAGCAATTGGCATTTGAGCATGTGCATTACTTCCTGATAGAAGTCGACCTGTTTCAGCATCAATAACTGCATATGAGGCATCTGCAGATTTAGCTACTGATAAATAAACAGCCGATGAACAAATTAGAAGAAACAACAATTTAACTATAGATTTCAAAAAGTCACTCCTTTTATAGTTAATGTCCTCTGTAAATTTTTTAAAAGTGAGGCGCTCTTAGTATGTGACTGTTTAGATTTTCTACAAGTATTTTCTTTATATCTGAAAGAAAAGGAAAGTTATGTTGTTACTTGTATTCTAGCTATTTTGCATGTTCATCAGCGTACTCAGTTTACTCTTCTTTATTAACATCCATAACAACGGGTAAAATCATTGGACGGCGCTTTGTTTTTTCAAATAAATAAGGTCCTAATAGTTTTGATATAACGTTTTTCAAGCTAGACCAATTAGTTGGTTCATTTTTAATGGATTCCGTTAAATGATTTTTTAACATCTTTTGTGCTTCAGTGAGTAGTTCTCCTGATTCTCGCATATAAATAAAACCACGTGAGATAAAATCAGGACCAGATACAATGATTTTTCGTTCTGTATCGATACTTACCGCAACAATCATGATACCATCTTCAGAAAGAACACGACGGTCACGTAATACGATATTGCCAATGTCACCGATGCCATTGCCATCAATATATATATCACCTGAAGGTATTTTTCCAACTACATTTGCTTGATTAGAACTAAGGGCAAGTACATCCCCATTCTCCATAATATAAGTGTTTTCTTCTTGTACATCACATTCAACTGCTAATTGTGAATGCATTTTCAACATACGATATTCACCGTGTATTGGCATAAAGAATTTGGGCCTCATTAAACGTAACATCAACTTTTGCTCTTCCTGTGAACCATGACCAGAAGTATGGATGTTATTAATCTGACCATGAATTACTTCTGCACCTGCACGGTGTAATAAGTCGATGATCCTGTTCACACTTTTTGTATTTCCCGGTATGGGTGATGAAGAGAATATAACTGTATCGGCTGGTTGAATGCGAATTTGTCTATGTGTACCGTTTGCAATTCGAGAGAGAGCAGCTAAAGGCTCACCTTGAGATCCGGTACACAAAATCATCACTTTATTTGCAGGATAATGTTTTATACTATGAGCATCAATAAAGCTTTCTTTTGGTGCATTTATATAACCCAGCTCTTGACCAATTCTAATAGCGTTTTCCATTGAACGTCCAAAAACTGCTATCTTACGGCCATATTTAACAGCGGCATCAGTTGCTTGTTGTACTCTGTAGATGTTTGATGCAAACGTTGCAAAAATAATCCGTCCCTCTAAGTTACGAAAAATCTCATCAATACTTTGACTTACTATTCGCTCAGACATACTAAAATTTGGTTTTTCAGAATTAGTACTGTCAGACAATAGGCAAAGCACACCCGAACTTCCTATTTCCGCCATCTTTGTAATGTTAGCTGGTTGCCCAACGGGGGTAAAATCAAACTTAAAGTCTCCCGTATGAACAATGTTTCCCGGTGGTGTTTTTACAACAATACCAAATGCGTCGGGAATGCTGTGTGTTGTTCTAAAAAAGCTTACAGATGTTTTATTGAATTTGATTATATCTTCTTCACATATTTCAATCATTTTTGTGCTACGTAATAGTCCATGTTCTTTTAATTTATTTTGAAGAAGTCCTAATGCTAGTTTTCCACCGTATACTGGCACATTCACTTGACGCAATAAATAGGGAATACCCCCAATATGATCCTCATGCCCATGCGTAATAAATAGTCCTTTGATTTTTTCTATATTTCGTGTTAAATAGGTATAATCAGGTATGACTAAATCAATTCCTAATAGATCATCTTGTGGAAACTTTATACCGGCATCAATAAGAATAATTTCATCTTGAAATTGAACACCGTACGTATTTTTCCCTATTTCACCTAGTCCACCGAGTGCAAACACAGCTACTTGATCATTTTTTATAAGATTCTTTTTTATGGTAGTTCACCTCTATTATTTGTAATCATATTTGTTGCTAATATGGAAAAAGTTTTACATATTTCTTTTGTTTTATTATTACTATTTATATAATTAAAAAACCGAAATATAAGATTTCGGTTTAATTATATAAAGATTTTAATCACATATTACTTCACAATCAATACTGGACAATAAACGCGCTTCATTACTTTGTGACTGACACTTCCTATCACCATTTCCTGTAGACTGTTTAAACCACGGCTACCAATGACGACTATATCCATTTTTCTTTCGTTAGCGTACTTGATAATCTCTGGTCCTGGTAAACCATGTAAAATTGTTACCTTATAGGAAACATTATTGTCCTTTAACGCTTTCTCTACATTTTGTATTTTTTTTCGACGTTCAATCATAAGTTCATCTGCAGAAGAAGCATGTAAAACATCTTCCTTAGTCTTTTCATAGTCTGCTACATAAACTATATCAATAACAGATTCATTGGATAGACTTGCTATTTTAATTGCTTCATTGGCAGCACGTAGGGCATTATTAGAACCGTCTGCTGCTAGTAAAATGTTTTTATACATATTTTCCTCCTTAATGTGATGATGATATACCATCTAGTTGTTGAACAACCTTTTGACTAGATGTATCTAATCCTATTACTTTAGCTTCGATTCCTTCATCTCTCAACATATCTTTTACTTTAGATAATGCTGCCACTCCTGAATCATCCCAAATACGACTATTTGAGAAGTCAATTGTAATTTCTTTCTCATTAATATCTGTTGATTTAAAGTAGTCGATGAATCCATCAGTAGATGCGAAGAATAATTGACCTTTCACGATATAATGTGAATTTTTCCTTTCCACTTTTAAAGTAGATATTTTTACAACGAAGAAAATTGCACTTAAAAGCACCCCTGCAAGAACTCCTATTGATAGGTCATGCGTATACACGACAATGATGACAGTAGCTAGCATAACTATTGCATCTGTACGTGGTGCTTTCGCCAAATATTTAAATGAACTCCAGTCAAACGTACCTATACTTACCATAATCATAATCCCTACTAGCACAGACATTGGAATTTTTACAACTAGGTCTCCTAATACGATTATTAAAAACATTAGGAATGAACCAGCTACAAGTGAAGATAAACGTCCACGACCACCAGATTTTATATTAATTACTGATTGGCCAATCATCGCACATGCAGCCATTCCGCCAAAGAAACCTGTAACAACATTCGCAATTCCTTGACCACGAGCCTCTTTGTTTTTATTACTTGCTGTCCCTGTCATATCATCAACAATTTGTGCTGTTAATAGTGACTCTAGTAATCCGACAATCGCTAATGCCAATGAATATGGGAGGATAATTTGTAATGTCTCAAAATTAAATGGAACATTTGGAATTAAGAATGAAGGTAATGATTGTGTAATATTTCCTAAGTCCCCAATAGTTCGCAATTCAAAGCCACTAAACATTGCGACAGCTGTTAAAATGACAAGTGCCACAAGTGGAGCTGGAATTGCTTTTACAAAACGTGGTAAGGTATAGACAATAACTAACGTAATCGCTACAAAAACATATGTCATATTAGATATACCGATGAAATGTGGTACTTGTGCCATGAATATAAGAATAGCTAGTGCATTTACGAAGCCAATCATAACTGCATTTGGAATAAACTTCATAATCTTAGCGACTTTAAAGATACCAAATAAAATTTGAATAATCCCTGTTAGAATTGTTGCAGCTAATAAATACTCCACTCCATGATCTCTTACTAGTGGCACCATTAATAATGCCATAGCACCGGTAGCAGCTGAGATCATACCTGGACGACCACCTACAAAGGCAATAATAACTGCTACACAAAATGAAGCATATAACCCAACCATTGGGTCAACACCTGCAATAATGGAAAAGGCAATTGCTTCAGGAATTAACGCTAATGCTACTACGATTCCAGATAGAATATCCCCACGCACATTACCGAACCATTGTTGTTTTAAACTTTGCATGATAATCTCCTTTTCTTTTAAAATTCTTAGATTATCATAACACTTTTATTCCCAAAAAGTAACCCTTTTGAGACATTTGAGGAGAGATAAGAATGATTTATGGTTACAAACGCCCAATTTATAACGACAAACAATGTGAAAATCAATTAATAACTGATTCTATAATTTTTGATAAAATCTTTGAAGAATCTCACGGATTTTCGAGAAAACGCTTGCAACTTGAGGAATTATTCATGTATTTACAACAAGGAGATAAAATCTTTGTACAAAGGTTCTTTGTGCTTGCTGATTCTATTCGGCATCTAATGGAAGTTTTAAATATGTGTGAAAAAAAAGGAGTCATTATTTATTTTATAAAAGAAAAGGTGAATAGTTGTGACCTATTATCATGTTCGTTACAAGAATTACTTCATCGGATAATTGAGTTTCAACAGGATGTAGCGCGACATTCTACATTAATTGGAATGAGACGTGCAATAGAGAATGGAAAAACCATAGGAAGACCTAAAAAAAAAGATGAGAATTAAGAGAAGCTATTTCCATGGAACAGTAAATGCACTGGATTATTAAATTGATTAAAAAAAGAATTATGAATTATGAATTATCAAAGGTTATAAAATAAATTAATACTATAACCATCATAGCTATATCTAGTAAAAGGTAAGCTATAATCCTTTATCCTAGATGTTTTTCCATAATGGTGTCCAATTGTTTCTGTAATGCTTTAACATTTATAACGGTAATTTTAATAGACTACATGCTAGTAGGTAGCTTTTTTAATTAGGTTAATTAAGATATAATT
>NZ_QJTJ01000010.1 GCF_003217295.1 Ureibacillus chungkukjangi | reverse complement strand
ATTTAAAAAAGCTGCCGCCTGCAAAATACAGACAGCAGCTTCAACAAGTTGCCTAGGCTCTTTTTCAAAATGTCCTTTACAAAGGGTACACTTTATTATTACTAGTGGCTTTTAGATTTATTTAATTAATGCTTTTTTTACGTCTTCTATTTGACCAACATGACGCTGCTCATGATAGCCTACTAATGAAATCCATTGATTTAAGGTTAAGACACCAAAGCGACGATGGGCAAATGTTTTTTGATTTAAATCTTCCTCACTTGTTTCCTGTGAAATTTTTTCTAACGAAGCCCTTGAAGTAGCCAATTTCTGCTTTAACTCATCTAAGGTTTGAAAGTTATTAGCTGGCATTAAAAACTCTGGAGCATTAATCTTCTTAGTACGATCTGCAACTACATGAAGAGGGAATGTGCCAGGCGCCTCGAATTCATCCAATGTAAGCGAATGGCTGATTAAACGTACTGCATTTTCTTCCATTAAATATAAATGCTCTAAAACTTGTGCGATACTCCAAGACCCTTCTTCTATCACTTGATTTAATTGGTCATCTGTTAAATCACTAACACTTTCTAGAATCTCTGCTCGAACTTTATGTAGATTTTCCATTACCATTCCCCCAAAAAAGTCATTAGTATTTCATATTCCCTCTCACATCAACTTAGAACTTCCCCCAAAAATTAAAAAAGTGAGATACAAACCGGTATCTCACTTTAAATTAGGGGTATATTCACGAGCTATAGGGATGTGGATGGGTATGCTAATTTATTAGTAGCATTGGAAGAACCAGATACTATTCCGGTTGATGACATCATAAACCCAACCTCTAGTTCCTCTCCAACGGAAACCGATAATTTGATTTCCAAAGGCAAGCATTGGGAAGAACCAGAAACTATTACCATTTCTCAGCCATATAAATGTGTTTCTGAAAAAGCATCTTCTAATATTACCTATTCCGCCACTGCGAGTGAATTCTTGTTGTTGAATTGACGTCATTTGTGGTGTAAAGCTTGGCGGCGGTGTCGTTGGTGCTTGAAGTTGGCCTGGGCCACCTCCTGGAAAGCCTGGAGCTCCGGGGAATCCTCCTGGAGCACCGCCAGGGAATCCTGGAAGTCCTGGGATTCCTGGAAGCCCTGGAAGTCCTCCTGGAAAGCCGAATCTTTGTCCATCACCTCCTGGCCCTCTACCACGTGAATTATCAAAATCAAAAGGGTTCAATATACTACTCCTCCTTTCTATCTAATCTAATATCAATTTATGTAGAAAAAAAGAGCCCGTATAGGTTGTCCATCCCTACTATAAAAGTTTCTATGAAAAAAAGATTAAAAAGTATTTCTGCTAAGTCTCCTCCTAGATACTTGAAAAACCATAATAATTTTATTAATTCTTCACCATAAATTTTAAGAATCTATAAGAAAAACCAATAATGATGAATAATATTTAATTTTGAGAATATGTTTTAACGAATCGCTTTTTCTTATACAGCCAGAAAACTGGCCTAACAACCTAGAAGGAGCTGAATGCTATTCTTCAATTTGTTATTCCAAAGGAAAAATACAGTTTATGTCTTGTGAACCCGGGCAAAAAAGACGTTCAAGATGTTTATATGAAGTATTCTGGTTATGCGGTTGAGGGGTCAACGTATTACGAATTTGAACCAATTCACCTGCAAACAGAAGTACTTTATGGGGAAAGCTATGCCATTTTAGAGGAAGACAACACCTGGGAAGTAGATACCACATTCCAATATGAAGTTCTTTATGTTTCAGACGAAGGCATTATTTTAAAAAAGTTTCATCGAAAAAAGCTAGACAATGTGCAAACGCTAGAATCCCATCCTTTATTTCAATCAGCGATTTGGATGATCGAGGAAACCGCAAGCGAATACATTAATGAGGAAGATATAATTCAAATTGTTACAAATGATGTTTATGCTTCGACAGTGCCAACTAATAGTAGTACTTACCGATATCTAAAAGAACGAAGTGAGTTATTTGAACAATTTTTTGAGGATTTATATAGTGAAATGGATAATTATTATAACGGTGCGAAGCAAAACTCACCCGAGAAGTGGGATTTCGCCAACTATCTTCAAACAGATTACGGTGTTGAATTTGAACAATCTGAAGGAGCCGACATCGTATTATCCAACTGCTTAGGCTTAATGCGTAAATTAAACTTGACCTATCAAGAGATGGCAGAATATTTTTGTAAATATATATTGTAAGAAAAGATTGGCCTAATCCTTATCTGGGCCAATTTTATTTTTGTTTTTGTGGGTTTCTATGATCATCATCTACATTTCTTGCTCCCCCACAATTTCAATTATCCTTTATCCCCATAATATTTTAAATAATAGTTCGGTTAAACTATTTCGGGTTTAAAATTATTTAATTCGAAAGATGGATGAAACATACTAAATTTCACTGTTATAAACATTTTTTTCTTTAAAAATCAATAATATTGTTACATTTCTCCTCATACCTTTTAACATAGTGAATCTGCTGTCGTAGATGAAGGAGGTCATGGTCCATTTTATACATTTTTCTGATACTAACCGCAATCTGTCTAGTCGTCGCATTAAGAAAAAAACGCTTTGGAATTCTTGTAGTGCCTTTCGTAGCAATTGTGCTATTCATCATCGTGGAAATCATACTTGTACCAGTTCCATTTATCGATACTATTAAATTTATCTTTAGTCTACAGTAATTACGACACTACCTATTCTTCTTATGAACAATTCTACATTTCCCTAACGACTAAAACCTAGCTCTTAATTATCAATATCAATTTTCATTTTTTCTTTGTCTATCGAGAATAGCAGACAAAGTAAAAATAGAATTCTAACAAAAAGGAAGTGGGAAACTTAAGTTTGGTGTTTCATAAAACATCCTTACAAAAACGTTTTAGGAAATTGAAAAACAGGGGTGATCTAGTGAGAAAAATTGAGAAAAGCAAGGCTGACGCGTACTTCCGTGAGAAAAATACCTATATGGTTATCTACTTTATAATTTGGGCTATTGTTTCTTATGGTGTCGTGCTTATCGCTGAACCTTTAAGTGATGTTTATTTTAATGGGTTCCCATTACATTATTTTATGGGAGCACAAGGAGCTTTAGCGGTCTTTATTATATTACTATTTGTTAATGCAATTGTAGGGGATAAAATCGACAAAAAATATGGGATTGACCATAACAAAAATGAATTGATTGGTCGAGGAACGACTTCCAATCATTAAAAACTAACAGCACAATAAAGGGGGATGGTTTTTGGATACACAATTTATTGTTTCATTGGCGATGATTTTAGCGACTTTCGCTTTATATATTGGAATTGCCGTTTTAAACAGGGCAAAAGGAACATCTGAGTTTTATGTAGCCGGTCGAGGCGTACCACCATTATTTAATGGGATGGCAATTGGTGCGGACTGGATGAGTGCAGCTTCGTTCATCGGTATGGCCGGAACAATCATGATGCTAGGCTATGACGGGTTAGCTTATATTATGGGCTGGACTGGTGGTTATCTACTGTTAACGTTCTTGCTTGCACCACAGCTTAGAAAATCTGGTAGCTATACTGTTCCTGAATTTATCGGCGACCGTTATAAGAGTAAAGCTGCACTCATTATTGCAGCGATTTGTACGATGATTATTAGTTTCACTTATTCCATTGGTCAGTTGTCAGGTTCTGGAGTGGTAATTGGTCGTCTTTTTGAAATTGATGCGAGACTAGGAACAATGATTGGTGTCGTTATTATTGCAATTTATGCGGCATTCGGCGGAATGAAAGGGATTACATGGACACAGGTTGCACAATATCTTGTATTAATTATCGCTTATCTTGTTCCTGTAATTTTCATGTCACTGCAAATTACAGGTAACCCTCTTCCTTGGTTATCTTATGGAGAGGTTGTTAGTAAGTTAGGAGAACTTGATCGGGAGCTTGGACTATCTGAATACTTTGCTCCGTTTGAAAAAGGAAGTAAATGGCAATTCCTTGCACTTATGTTTACTTTAATGGCTGGTACTGCCGGTCTTCCTCACGTAATTGCTCGTTTTTATACCGTTTCTACAATGAAAGCTGCTCGTTGGTCAGGTGCTTGGGCATTATTATTCATCGGGTTATTATACTTCTCTGCTCCAGCTTATGCAGCATTCTCTCGTTTCATCTTAATGACTCAGGTAGCTGGAAGTAAAATTGCAGAACTCCCTGCCTGGACGAAAACTTGGGTAGATACTGGGCTATTAAAGGTAGCTGATTCAAGTGCTGATGGGATTCTGCAATGGAATGAATTAATCATTGCGAACGATATTGTTGTAATGGCAACTCCTGAAATTGCGAATTTAGGTATTTTTGTTATCGGTTTAGTCGCTGCCGGTGCTATGGCTGCAGCCCTTTCAACTGCAGGTGGATTATTAATCGCGATTTCTTCTGCCTTTGCTCACGACATTTACTATCGCATCATTAAGCCAACTGCTACAGACAAACAACGATTAAATGTTGGGCGTATCACAATTGTAGTGGCTACACTTTTAGCTGGTTTAGTAGCATTAAATCCTCCTGGAGCTATTACGCAAATTGTAGCGTGGGCCTTTGCAATTGCAACGGGTACATTCTTCCCTGCCCTAGTCCTCGGTGTTTGGTGGAAGCGTTCCAACTCAAAAGGCTTAATCTCTGGGTTGCTTGTTGGTTTAGGTGTAACCTTGGCTTATATCTTTGCTGCAAAATATGGTGGCTTTACAATCTTGGGCATTATCGATACAGGTGCTGGTGTGTTCGGTGCGATTGCTGCATTTGCCACAAACATCATTGTATCCCTTTCAACTAAACCACCTTCACAAGAAATCCAAGATGCCGTTATCAACCTTCGCTACCCAGAACAAATGACTTACAAAGACGGCGAAGTCTATATGGAAGATTAAAAAAAACGTACCAGGTACCCAAACAATTCTGAATTGTTTGGGTACCTGGTACTTTAATGATTTTTTTTATGAACTAAGAAATAGTATAAAACAAGAGCAATTAGGATTACTGGAACCATTGCTAAAAAAAGTATGCGGTAGGTTGTGTGAGGTTCAATCAGTCCTAATACAAATGGACCTACCCCTAATCCGATATCGAGTAATATAAAGTAGGTTGAAGTGGCAAGACCATATCGATGAGGTTCAGTTGACTTAACGGCCAAGGCTTGGGCAATGGAGTTCATATTGCCATACCCAATTCCGATTAACCCTGCTGCGACTAAAAAGAGAAACGAATTTGTGGCTTGACTAAATAACAGCATGCCGACTGCAAAAATACCTAACGCCGGATAGACTACTATATTTGCTCCTTTTCGATCCATTAAAGGGCCAGTGATTGGTCGAGTACATAGAATAGTAATCGCGTAGACAAGGAAAAAGTAGCTACCCGCTTTTACTAAATCAATACTCTCTGAGTAGAATGATAGAAACGACATCACACCAGAGTAAGCAAAGCCAATAAATAACACAATTATTGATATAGGCAATGCTTTTGGCTCAATATAGTTGCTAAGCTTAAACCCTTTTTCACTTGTTGCTTCCTTCTGTATAATTGGTGCTTTAATATTATTCAAATTCACA
The DNA here is from genome assembly GCF_003217295.1 of Ureibacillus chungkukjangi. Lineage (GTDB taxonomy): Bacteria > Bacillota > Bacilli > Bacillales_A > Planococcaceae > Ureibacillus > Ureibacillus chungkukjangi. Next base: position 99,799 of record NZ_QJTJ01000010.1, on the reverse strand, counting down.
GTGAAATACATTAATACACAAACAACTACTAAAATAGCATTAAAAATAAATATAGAAGTAAAACTTTCTGTATTTTGTGTAAGGAGTATACCAATAAACGGACCAATTGCTGTTGCCAGCACTGCACTCATACTAAAATAACCAATACCCTCGCCACGTCTTGATGGCGGAATAATTTGTGCGATCAGTGTCCCTGTTGTCGTTCCAATAATCCCTACAGCTACACCGTGCAATAAACGAATTAATATTAATACTGGCAAATTCACAGCGATAAAATAAGCAAATGTTGTAATAAGGAATGCAATTAGCCCGATTTGAAAGGTTCTTTTACTTCCGATAGAGGTAATAACTCTGCCTGTTATTAATCGACCTACTAATGAACCAACAATAAAGATACTCGAAACTAGTCCAGCAGTACTTGTTGATGCATCAAATTCATCAACCGCATATCCTGCAATAACTACAATTAGTAAATAAAATATTAAAGTGACCAGAAAATTAGTCAATGAAATCATGATGAAATTTCTGGTCCATAATCGTTCTTTTTCAATCACGGTCTTTTCAATCACGTTCTTTACTCCCCTATCCTATCTCAATAGATTTTCTAATATTTGATTTAAGACATCGCGAGTAGTTTTCAAATCTTCCTCGTTAATGCCTTCGGTAAGCCCATTTAAAAATGTAGCTAACTCCTGTTGAATCGATATATAAACTTCTTTTCCTTTTTGCGAAAGGCGTACGTACTTTTCTCTTTTGTCCTCACCTTGAGTTACTTCGACAAACCCGAGTTCAATTAGCTTTTTTATCGTTGGTGTAATACTCGGTTTTTCAACTCGCATCTCTTTTGCGATTTCTGCCGAAGTACATGAATTCAAATCATTGACTAACCTTAAAACACTCCACTGAGTCGTATATAAATTATATTTTGCTAATCGAAGGTTTACTGCATTTACATATGGACGATAAAGCTCTCGATAGCTGTCAAAAAGTGTTGGCTCTAAACCACTCATTTTCATCCCTCCGAATTTAGATAGTTAGCCTAACTAACTATTATACTTTACACCTCACAAGAAGGCCTGTCCATATATTTAATACATAAACTTCTAGCAAAAAGTCATCTTAAGGAGATGAAACTTAATTCACTTTTTTTCGTATAATAATTATCACCAAAAATAAAACAAGATCATTTAAATAAATGAACTTTAAGAAAGGAAAGATTGTATGTTAGATAAGATTTTAAAGGGAATATTAGGTGGAGGACATGGGAAGCGCCGTCACTCCTCAAGTAGCAGAAAACATTATTCTAGAAAACACAATTACTACGGTCACAAGCATTATAAAAAAGGCTACAAACGTAGCTCCGGCTTTTTCGGTTCAAGAAGTTCACGCAGCTTTTTCAGTAGCTAATGATGCTTCGATATTTTTCCGAAAAAAAATACAATCACCTCGTAAAAGATTATGTAACAGCTAAAACCATTTATAACTTTATCGAAGAAATTGGTGTTGGGGCTTATGGGGTTGCCTATTTACTTGAGGATATGAATACTCATAAAAAATATGTGTTAAAACGCTTGAAAACAAAGCATCGTCATAAGAAAAAAATACGCCAAAAATTCGATCAAGAAATTTCAATTCTTAACGAAATAGAACTTCCAAATGTACCAAAGCTGGTTTCAAAAGGGGAAATTAGTGGAATCCCATTTTATATAATGGATTATATTGAGGGAAAGACCTTTGAACAGTCTATTTTTCAGGATGGGCAAATTTTCTCGCTCAAGCAATCCATGCAAATTACTAAGGAATTGCTTCAAATTTTGATAGAGTTTCATAAAAAAGGCATTGTTCATCGAGATTTACGCATTCCAAATATTTTACTAAAGGATAATACTCTTCATATTATCGATTTTGGATTAGCTGCATATATGAAACCTGAACTTCAATTAGATAAGATAAATAATCCGAAGCGAGCAGAAAATCATATTAGTGATCTATATTACATTGGGCATTTCCTGCTTTTTTTACTCTATTCCACCTACACACCTACCAAGAAGAAAGAACGAAGTTGGCAGGAGGAATTACTGTTACCACAAGAGGTTATTGAATATATAGAGCGACTTCTAATAATTCGACCTGCATTTTCTAGTGCTGCAGATGCATTACAAAGTCTACCTTTAAGAGAACATATTGAAAACACCAATATATACTAGTTTATGTTGTTTATTTACAAGATAAGGTATCAGTAACATAATTCTTGTCCATGCTTATAACAAATCTAGATGGAGGAATAAGACACCAATGTTACAATTTGAATCCGAACTTGATGGGAAACAAGCACAATTTGGTTATTTGCGTAATAAGTTAAAGAATTACGGTTTTTGCCTGGGCGGTTACTGGGATTACGATCGAGGCTTTTTCGATGCTATCTTGTCTAAACAGGATGGAGAAACAATCTATTTAAGGTTACCTTTTGTTGTTATTAGTGGTGTCCTTGATTCTGATAACGCTTATATTCAATTTAAAACCCCCTTTGTCATTAAACATATTGTAAATTACGGATTAGATTATGATGAAAGCTCTCTCTTAGATGCTACAGGGTTTAGTCAGTTCCAAACTCCCGTAGATAAAGATGGCAAAATTGAAAATAAACACAAATGGGTTCATGCTGGTGAGCAGGTCGTAGGAAAGGTGCTCCAATATATTAACTAAATAGAACGAGAAGCAATGTAGAACCTTTGGAATTTGGTTCTACATTGCTTCTTTTACGATTTATTGAAAAATTGAGCAACTTGGTCATAAATAAATTCTGTATTTGGAATCGGTTGGTTCGTAATTCTTAATGTAGTCATTCGATTTATGAGCCTAGATAGGTTATCCTCTAAGCTTCGATTTAAGTTGAATATTACCCCATAGGAGTACACGTCCTGAAGCTCATCTTCAATCCACCTTAATTTCCCAAAAACCTCAATCACCTCGTTAAGCACTTTAAACTCAAATTTAAATTTCATATTAGAGTTCACGGGTAGCTTTAAATTCGATAGAACCTTAATGCCACCCAAGCTTAAATTTTCAATTAATACCGGTGTTGAGCCTACCTGAACCACCTGATCATTTACTTCAGCAATGGTCATTTTACCATGGATATATAAAGGCAATTCAAATCGATAAAATTTACGATTTTCTCGCAAGCTGCTTTTCTTTTTCGTTCTTTGTACTGCCTTTAAATATCCTACCTGAATAATTTTTTCGAACTTTTCTTGGGGTACAGGCTCTGAAAACAGGAAGCCCTGTATCATATCGCACTCGTTGTGCTTTAAAAAATCCAGCTGTTCCTTATCTTCAACCCCTTCTGCAACCACTTTCATCTCGAGTCTTTTACCTAAAAATAAAATTGAAGCAATTACCCCTTTATCGACTTCACTTTCGCTCTTAATATTATTTATAAAGGTTTTGTCGATTTTAATGGTATCGGGCTTTATCTTCCTTAAATAGTCCAGAGAGGAATAACCGGTTCCAAAATCATCAACCGCTACTTTTACTCCTAATGCCTTTAATTCCTTTAGGATGGTTAAAACTGTTTGATCGGTTTTTAAAAGAGAGCTTTCGGTAATCTCTAATTCTAAGTATTGTGGCTTTACATCATACTTTTCTAATTGTGCCTTTACAAATTCGACTAATCCCTTTTTCATAAATCGAATTGGTGATACATTGATGGAAATCGGATAGAGACGGTAGCCCTTCCTCTTCCATTCATGAAGGATGGCACACACCTTTTCAATTTCCCAATCGATGATTTGATTTACCATATGATTTTCTTCCGCTAATGGGATGAATTCTCCTGGGGATATATCTCCCCACTCAGGGTGCTGCCAACGAATAAGCACCTCTGCCCCTACAACAAACCCTTTACTCGGCTCAACCTGAGGCTGAAAATATAAAGTAAACTCATCATTCAATAAAGCTAGTCGCATATCTCGGTCAAGAACATACTTTTTATAGGACGGGATATCTCTCGAGTGAGAAAACAAATGATAGGTATTTTTCCCCTGCCGTTTTGCTTGATATAAAGCAGTGTGTGCGTTTTCTAGTAAGGTTAACCTCCTCTCGCCCTCCTCAGGGAAGAAGGTAATACCGATACTCGTTGTAATATGCAAAACATAATCCTGGATTGTAATGGATTTTTCAAAAGTACCCAGAATTTTTTCTGCTAATTGATAAATTTCTTTTTCATCCCGATATTTCTTAACAATCATTATAAAATCATTGCTGTTTAAACGTGCAAGATAGCCTTCTTCCGGCGTTAGGTCAGATAAACGGAGCGCAATCTTTTTTAATGCCTCATCGCCAATTTGATAGCCTAACGAATTGTTAATAACATGGAATCGGTCGATATCAAAATAAAGTAACGCAAAATCTGCCCCTTCCCTACAGTCTTGGTCAAGCTTTTCAAATAAACTTTTTTGATTTGGCAGCTTTGTCAATGAGTCATAGTTTGCTAGAAAATTAAGTTTTTCTTCGATATCTACTTCATGTGTCACATCTGTAATCATGCCAAAAACCTGACTGACAATACCGTTTTCATTTACTCTAGGGACAATTTGTTCTAGAAGCCACTTTTTCTGCTCTTTTCCATCTGTAATCGGATACAGCATTTGCACCGTTTTCCCTTTGGCAACGAGCTCAAAATTAGTAGCCACTTCTTTTTTATGCATTGGGTGGACCATTCGATATCTTAAGGAGGGCGTTTCGTAAATTGTTTTTAAAGGCAGATTTAGAATCTCCTCAAACCCTTTTGAAGCATAGAGTAAATCACCATGAGGCTCCTCACGCATCCATATTCCTGTTGTTAAATGGTCGAATATATATTGGAAACTATTAATCTCACTTTCTATACCCTTTTCATCTAGTTGTATAGAGTCGAAATTAATCGTATTAGCTATTTTGTTTAGTTCGGCTATTTCAGTATTTTCTTCATTATTAAAAAGGCGTTTTAAAATATTCAATTTCGGTTCCTTATACCTTAAAATTCCCACTTCCTCCTACATTTATCAATAAATTGGAAATGTTTAGCTATTACCATTTTAGTATAAAAGTCACCGTTAAAGTATAGGTAATTTCTACCTATGTTATTGTTTGAAAATATAGCTCACCCCTCTCTAAGAGCTTGTACATAAAAAAAACAACCAAACTTTATGTTGGTTGCTTTTGTTTACTTTCACTTATTTATTTCAGTCAAAAAGCGGAAGGCTCTACTCATTGTAGTAGGAACGACCGATGCATGATTTTCCTCGGGTGCTATATACAATTGCTTTGTTTCACAGGTTGGGAGCTTATCATAAAACCGTATTGCATCTGTTACCATAAAGCCTTCCTGCTCCCCAGCAATGATAAATACTGAACAATTCTCCTTAACATCTTCATTTTCAAGATATTGGAATAATTCTTCGTCATTCCACCAAAGAGATGGACTTACTGCCAGGTAAGCTTGAAAGCACTTATTCTTAGTTAAGTAGCTCCAAAGCACAAAATATCCCGACAAGGAATGACCATATAAGGTTTGCTTATTTTTATTGATAGGATAGCGGGCTTCAATTACAGGCTTCAGCTCTTCCTCGATGAAGCGGCTGAAATTTTCTGCCCCGCCCAATTCATTTATCTCGACCCATTTACCTTTTGTATGCTCTGGGAAATGGTAGTCACTTGCTGGTGCTGTAAAGTCAAGAAACCTTCTAAGACTTTCTCCATTTTCCTGATGACCAATTCCTACAACAATGGCTCCCTCTATTTTTGTTTTTGGAGAGTTTCTAACTTGTAAATTAATCGTTTGTTTAGCAAAATCAAAGTAGCTTCGCCCATCAAGCACATAAATGATTGGGAACCCTTCTTTTGGTGTTTCCATATTTGGAACATATACCGAAATATCATATTGATAGTTTGTGTTTTTCGAATCTATTGTAAAATTACTCATTTAAACCTCCTGCAATTTTGGTGCCTTTTGCTTTTGCACATCGTAGCTAAAGCAGATCGGAGCATTTGTCTCCTCATCATGTAAAATCTTTGCGTTGATTTGAAATACCTCTTGTAATACTTCTGCATTAATAATTTGCTGTGGAGTTCCACACTTAATGATTTGCCCTTCTCTCATAGCAATCAAACCATCGGAAAAACGGGCTGCATGGTTGATATCATGCAATACCATGACAACCGTACAGCCATGTCTCTCATTCAGCTCCTTAACAATCATTAAAACCTCGAGCTGATGGGCCATGTCTAAGTAAGTTGTAGGCTCATCTAATAGTAGAATTCTAGTTTCCTGAGCTAAAGCCATTGCAAGCCAGACGCGTTGTCTTTGTCCGCCGGAAAGCTGAGCTAATTCCTTATTCCGATAGTCTAACGTGTTAGTTACCTCCATAGCCCATTCAATCACTTCAACATCCTTATTTGTAAGCCGATTTACATTTTTTCGGTGAGGGTATCTTCCATAAGAAATTAGCTCCTCAACCTTTAACTGGGCAGGTGCTGTTGGAGATTGAGATAATATGGCCAATTGTTTTGCAATTTCCTTGGTTGATAGACCCTCCATATTCTTCTCCTGCAAATAGACCTCACCATAATCCTTTTTCAAAATACGTCCAAGTGTTTTTAGCAGTGTAGATTTCCCACAGCCATTTGGACCTATAATTGTTGTAATCTGCCCTTCAGGTATGACTATATTTAGGCCATTTAATATTAAATTGTCTTGATATCCCGAGGACAGGTTTTCAATTCGAAATGCTGGATTCATGCTTTTCCTCCTACTCCTTTGCCTTTACTAGCAAATATAAAAAGTACGGGATGCCGATAATGGAAACGATAATACCAACAGCCAGCTCAGTCGGTGCAAAAACCGTTTTCCCTATAAAATCAGCAATTATTAAAAGTGAGGCACCTATAAGAGCGCTAACAGGTAGCACATATTGATGTCGAATACCAACTAGTTGTTTTGCGATATGTGGTGCCATTAAGCCAATAAAACCAATACTTCCTGAAACCGATACACAGGCACTTACTAAGGCTACACTTGCAAGTAGCAATTTGATTTTCTCTTTTTCAACAGCGATTCCCAGGCTAGTAATACTACTTTCTTCTAACTGGAAATAATCCAGTAAATAAGCTTTTTTATATAAATAAAATCCTAAAAGAATTATCCAGGGCAGCATCGAAAGAATAAAAATCCAGTTGGCATTATAAATCGAGCCAGCCAGCCAAACAGCAGCAGATTCATAATCCTTTTCATTCATTTTCAAGGATAAGTACATAGAAAGTGCACCAAAGCCACTATTAATAGCTATCCCGGTAAGAATTAATCGCTGCATATCTAGAAAACTATTTTTTATGGCAAACATGAAAATGAGTGCAGCAGCAATCGTCCCTCCTATGAATCCAAAAATCGGCATCATTAGGATGGAAAGCCAGCTACTAATATCTGCACTAACTATCTGTACCTGAAAGTAGTACATAAAAATAACGATTGCTGCACCAGCTCCTGCATTAATACCGAGTATGCCAGGATCAGCCAGCCCATTTCTTGTAATTCCTTGCAGGATAACCCCTGCCATCCCTAATCCAATACCAACTAATCCAGCAATAATAATACGTGGTAAACGAAATTCAAAGATTACTAGGTCGAAATCTCGATTGGGGTCTATTCTGAATAGCGTTTTCAAAACCTCTAGGATAGACATATTAAAAACACCATTTGTTATATGTAAATAGCTCGCACCTATTATTAGAAAAAGCAAAGTAATCATTATAAAAGGAAAGTTTTGGGTTGGTTTTTTAACCACGATTTTCACCCCCAAACCTTCTAATTAAATATAAGAAGAATGGTACCCCTATCAATGCTGTAACGACGCCGATGGGAGTTTCATATGGAAAGTTAATATATCGGCTCACCACATCACAAAGAGCCAAGAAAAATGCACCTAGTACTGCTGAACAGGGAATGATGTATCGATAATCCTCCCCCACTATAAATCTAGTAATATGAGGAATCACTAGACCGACAAAAGCAATTTTCCCTACAAGAGCAACTGCCGTTCCTGTTAAGCAGACGACTGCAAGCATACTAATTAAGCGCATCGCCTTTGTTTTTTGTCCTAGCCCAACAGCAATATCCTCACCCAATGATGAAATTGTAATCGCTCGAGCAGAAGCAATCGCAATAATAATTCCCAGGAAACCAAATGGGATAGCGAGTAATAGCATTTCTAGATCCACCATCTGCACTTTCGTGTTATACCAGCTACTTACGGTTTGTGATACCTCAAAGTACATTGCCACAGCCGTAGCGACGCTGCTAAGGAATGTACCAATAACCGTCCCGATAATAGCTAATCTCACTGGAGACAGCCCATTCCTGATTATTGAACCGAATCCAAAAACCAGTGCTGCACCAATACACGACCCTAGCATTGACAGTAAAATCATTTGGTAGTTTGTCAGTCCCGGGATGAATACTATAGCCAATGTAATAACAAAAGCAGAGCCATCATTTACGCCCATTAAGGAGGGAGAGGCTAAATAATTACGTGTAATCCCCTGCATGACCGCCCCAGCTACAGCAAGAAATGCACCTACTAAAATAACGGCTAGAGCCCGAGGTATTCGGCTAGTCCGAATAATTTGATGATCTATATTATTAACATCAAAATGAAAAATTGAATTCCACACAGTAAACGTACTAATATCTTTTGTTCCATATAAGATTGAGATTAAAGCGATAGCACAAATAAAGAACGGTGAACTTATTAAAATAGCGAATGGTCGATGAAAACTACTTTTCAAAATACCCACCTTTTCTGATTTTAAAACTGGTAGCTAGGTAGTTTATTTTTTCTAGCTACCAATGATTTAAATTTATTGGAATAAGTTTTCGTAAGCTGCATCTAAGAATTTTACTTTTGACCAGGCTGTACCACCCTGAGCTAAAGGATCAATCGAATTAACATATACTTGACTTGCTTTTGTAGCGGCTAGATTAGCGAAAATTGGATTGCTTTGTAATTCTTCCAAGCTTTTTGGAGCCTCTGCATTCTCACTTGTTTCAAATTGAAGGAAGATAGCATCCGGGTTTACCTCAGCTAAGGTTTCTAGCGTAATTTCAGCCTGTGCTTCTGTTTTCGCAATAATTTCAGGTACAGGAGCACCTAAATCTTCATATAACACAGGATTTAAATACACATCTTGTGGATAGATATACATTAAGCCACCACGAATACGGATGATTAAAATCTCTTTATCTGCTAATTGCTTTGTTGCTAAGCTTTGTGCATCTGCAACCTTTGTTTCGTAATCAGCAATTATTTTTTCTGCTTCCGCTTCTTTTCCGCCAAGCTGTGCAAGAACCGTTAAGTTTTCTTTCCAGTTTGTTGAAATATGAGAATACGGAATCATCGTTTGAATTTTATTCATTTTCTCAACTACATCTTCGCCCCACTTCGATGTACCAACAATCACGTCTGGCTGCAAAGCTAATATGCTCTCAGGATTTGGCTCTCTCTTATCACCAATCAGCTCAGCCCCAGCTAAATCATCTGCTATGTAAGTAGGAATTTCCCCACCAATTTGTAATACCCCAGCAGGTTTAATGCCCAATATAGCGGCGTCCTCCATAGCTTCTAAACTAGCGGCTACAATACTGTTTACTTGTGTAGGAACTTTGTAATCTTTGCCTAAGTATGAAATTGTTTGTGTTGCTGATTTCGTCGTTTCCCCTGCTGAAACAGTTGTTGTTTCCTGTTGAGACACCTCTGTATCTTCATTGGTAGCTTGTTCGTTACCCGCGGTACATCCTGCTAATGCTAATGTTAAAATTGCTACTGCACCAAATCCCCATCCTCTTTTCATTTCAAAACACTCCTATAGTTAATATTTGTAAAAGTCGACTTTTATAATGATAATGATAATCGTTTTCAATTAGATGTCAAGAGAAGATTTGAATTATATGAAAATTAGGGGGATTGGGGGCGGTTTGAAGAGGCATTCTTATATGAGGAATTAGTACGGTTGAATGATAATAATCTTCTTGCTTTTGTTCTACGCTACTGGCTTATGTGACTGTCATTTTTCTTGGGGATTGCTCTGGATTTTGCCTTCATTTGGTGCATGAAGGATGCTTTTCGTGGGGATCGCTTCGGCTTTGGCGTTCATCGAGTTCGTGAAGGTCATTTTCCTTATCCATTACTATCGTTTTGTCTTTCATCAACCTCATGAAGGTTACTTTTCTTATCCATCGCTATCGTTTTGTCTTTCATCAACCTCATGAAGGTCGCTTTCCTTATCCATCGCTATCGTTTTGTCTTTCATCAACCTCATGAAGGTCATTTGCCTTATCCATCACTATCGTTTTGTCTTTCATCAACCTCATGAAGGTCATTTGCCTTATCCATCACTATCGTTTTGTCTTTCATCAACCTCATGAAGGTCGCTTTCCTTATCCATCACTATCGTTTTGGCTTTCATCAACCTCATGAAGGTCGCTTTCCTTATTCATCACTATCGTTTCGACCTTCATCTACCGCATGAAGATCACTTTCCTCATGCATCACTCCACTTTCGACCTTCATATATTCAAAAATCATCAAAACACAAGAAGATACAAAAAAGCCCTAAAAGCTTCACATTCAAGCTTTTAGGGCATTCTAAATTATCAACTATATTGATGCTGATGTAATCTTGCAAAGATACCGTTATCTGCAACTAAATCATTATACGAGCCATCTTCTTCTATACCATTTGGCGTTACGACCATGACACGATCCGCATCCTTAATGGTAGCTAAACGATGGGCGATAACAAGGGTTGTACGGTTTTCTGCTAATTCTGCTAAAGATTCTTGGATAATCTTTTCTGTTTCTGTATCGAGTGCAGAAGTAGCTTCGTCTAAAATTAGAATTGGCGGGTTTTTTAAGAACATACGAGCAATCGCAAGTCTTTGCTTTTGTCCGCCCGATAGCTTTAAGCCACGCTCCCCAATTTCTGTTTCTAAACCATGCGTTAAATTATTAACAAATTCCTCTAAATGGGCTTTTCTTAAGGCTTCAACAATCTCTTCCTCTGTAGCCCCAAGCTTACCATAAGCGATGTTTTCACGAATTGTTCCTGTAAATAAGAACACATCCTGCTGCACAATACCGATTTGGTCACGTAACGAACGCTTTGACATATCGCGGATATCCATTCCGTCGATTGAGATCGACCCACTTGTGACATCATAAAAACGTGGTATCAATGAACAAATCGTTGTTTTCCCTGCACCGGAAGGACCAACAAAGGCTGTCATTTCCCCAGCTCTTAAATCAAATGAAATATCATTTAAAATAACCTTGTCTCCTTCATAGCTAAAGGTTACGTTCTCAAATTTAATGTCCCCATGTAAATACTCAACATCGGTTGCACCCGGTTTGTCTTGCACTTCTGGTTGTTCATTTAGCATCTCTTGGAATCGTTTAAATCCGGCCATTCCTTTTGGATACAGCTCAAGTAATGCACTTATTTTATCGATCGGCTTGATTAACACATTTGTGTAAAGTACAAAGCTTACTAACTCTCCGTGGGTTAGCTTTCCATTCAGACTTAACCATGCCCCAACAACTAGTACGACTAGAGTTAGTAATCTTGTCATCATGTAAATTCCTGAATGCGTCCCAGCCATAACTTTATAACCTAATAATTTCGCCGTTTTAAATAAACCATTTTGCTCGCGGAAACGGTCCATTTCAAATTTTTCATTTGTAAATGATTGCACAACACGTATTCCAGAAACACTGTCTTCAATACGGCCATTTACATCCGCTATTTTGCCATACATCTCTTTCCAGGCTTCGTTCATTTTTTTATTACTGTATGTAACAATCCAAATTAAGAACGGTACAGCGACAAGAGCAACGAAAGCTAATGTTGGATTGACGTTGAACATAATCAAAAATGCCCCGATGAACGTCATAATCGCGATGAAAAAGTCTTCCGGTCCGTGATGGGCAAATTCTCCAATATCAAACAAGTCATTTGTTATTCGACTCATTAAATGCCCTGTTTTGTTATTATCGAAGAAACGGAAGGATTGCTTTTGGAAATGGTTGAATAAATCCTGGCGCATATCGGTTTCAATATTGATTCCCAGTTTATGTCCTAGATAGTTGACGATAAAATTCAAAATCGTACTAAGCACATATACCAATAGCAATAAAATACTTACATTTACGATTATTCCCCACTCATTCGTTGGAAGCAATGTATCGATAAACCATTGAACTGCCATTGGAAATGCTAATTCTAAAATGGCTACTATAATTGCACTTGAAAAATCGACTATAAATAATCGTTTATGCGGCTTATAATAGGCAAAAAACTTTGAAAGCATGGAAGTCTCCCCTCATTTCGGTTTACGAAGTATAATTTCTAATTTTAACCTATCTATAGGTAAAATGTTAGAAAAAAATTATGTTAATCTAAGAATTTTTACAAGCTGTTCATTTAAATAGTCTGCCTCCTGCTCAAAGTCATTATTATACCACTCAATAATTAATCCTAAAATAGCATTTGCCGCATATGTTGCCTGGAAATTTGAGTCAATACTGTCCTCTAATTTATAATCCTTATCTAAATTTCCTCTTAAAAGTCTCTTAACCTCTTCAAGTAATAAATAATAATACGTTAGAGGTACATTTTTAGATAATATAATACGATAATATTCTTTATACTTCTCAACATGATGAAATATTCGAATTGTCGTTGGATTTAATTCTTTAGGATTTAACTTTATGACATGTCGATAAGGCTCCTGATAGGAGTTTGCTAAATCCTCCACAATCTCTTTAAAATATTCTTCGAATAGATCACCAATCTGTGTGTAATGCAGATAAAAAGTGCCCCTATTTACTTTTGCAATCCGACAAATTTCAGAAATTGAAATGGCTTCTAACGGTTTATTTTTTAATAAAGTTAGTAATGCTATATGCAGTGCTTCCTTCGTTTTTACAATTCTCAAGTCGAGTTGAGTCATTTTTTTCACCCCTTATTGAACAAAAGAGACATGTTGTGTTCATTACTAAACATTATACTCTTTTTTGCTGATTGAAAGCGTTTACTTGATTCGTTTATAATTTTATTGTACAACTGTTCAATAATTTAACGGGAGGTTTTTTATTATGAGATTACAGGACAAAGTGGCAATCGTTACAGGCGCAGCTTCTGGTATGGGGAAAGCTATCGCTGAGCTTTATGCAAAAGAAGGCGCAAAAGTAGTTGTTTCTGACTACAATTTCGAAGGAGCACAAGCAGTAGCAGAAGGTATTAAGGCTGCTGGTGGAGAAGCTATCGCTAACCGTACAAATGTCGCTGAATTAGGTGATTTAGAAAACCTATTCGCTGAAACAAAAGCAGCATTCGGTAAATTAGACATTTTAGTAAACAATGCTGGAATCATGGACGGCATGGAGCCTGTCGGTGAGATTTCAGATGAAAAATGGGATCGTGTATTTGCAGTAAACACTACTGGTGTTATGCGTGCAATGCGTATCGCAACAAATATCTTTTTAGAACAAGGTCACGGTGTAATCGTAAATAACATCTCTGCAGGTGGTTTGCGTGGGGCTCGTGCAGGTGCAGCCTACACTGCTTCAAAACATGCCGTAACTGGCTTAACAAAAAATACTGCCTATATGTATGCAAACTCAGGCATCCGTTGCAATGGGATTGCACCTGGTGGAGTAGAAACAAATATAGGTGCTTCAATGACAGGCATTTCTCAGTTCGGTATGGGACGTCAACAAACTGGTAGTGGTACAATGCCACGTGTTGGTAAGCCTGAGGAAATCGCACAGCTTGCCTTATTCCTTGGCTCTGATGAATCAAGCTTTGTAAACGGTCAAGTAATTGCTGCTGATGCTGGTTGGACTGCATACTAATATATTGAATTAGATTTTTTGAGGGGACCATTGAATAATGGTCCTTTTCATATCACTTGAAGGTTGAAATACATTTCGGGCATGAAGCAGTTTATTCGAGTGTTGAGCTGCAGGTGATGCAAGGTTTCCTTTCAAAGATACAGTTCCCGTACCGGCTCTTTAGCCTAAAAGCTCTGGGTTTCCTAGCACTTGAATTGCTAATTCAGTGAAATAGTTTGCTGCTACGTCTAATGCATCTTCGTTCAATTTAAAGGCTGGATGGTGCCAAGCTTTTGGACCGTCAACACCCACCCACACAAAATAACCTGGGATTTGGGTTTGATAGAAAGCAAAATCCTCGCCGGCAGGAATTTGTTCAGCCTCAACTGCTTTGTAGCCAATATTTTCTGCTGCCTCAGCTGCAATTTTCGTAAATCGTTCGTCGTTATTTACAACTGGGAGATAAGAAAACCATCTAAATTCAGCACTTGCTCCGTAACTTTCTGCAATTCCTTCCGCAAGAGCTTGCATACGTTTACCGATCACTTCTCGGGTTTCTTCCTGGAATGTTCGAACTGTCCCTTCTAGTTCTGCTTTCTCCGGAATGACATTCCATGTGTTGCCTGATTGAAGCTTTGTCACCGAAACAACAGCATTATGGAATGGACTTAAATTTCTGCTAACAACACTTTGGAACGCACTAACAATTTGACTAGCAATGACAATTGGATCAATCGTGTCATTAGGAATACCTGCATGTCCACCAACCCCAATAATATCTAATTCAAAACGATCAACACTCGCCATTAAAGAACCGGAACGTATACCTATCGTTCCTACTGGAAGCTCGGGTTTATTGTGCATCCCGAAAATCGCTGATACCCCTTCTAAAACACCTTGTTTAGCAACATATACCGCGCCTTCGGCAACTTCTTCTGCCGGTTGGAAGATTATACGAACTGTCCCTTTTAGCTCCGAACGGCGATACTGTAATAATATTGTTGCTCCAATCATCGACGAAGTATGGAAGTCATGACCACATGCATGCATAACCCCATCTGTTTTAGAAGAAAACTCAACTCCAGATTGCTCCACGATAGGAAGTGCATCTATATCAGCACGTAATGCTATCGTTGGTCCATCTTGTTCACCCTTTACTTCACATACTAGGCCAGTTTCCAAAGAGTAATCTAAAACCGTAATACCTGCTTCCTCTAACCAATGACGAATACGCTTTGTTGTTTCATATTCTTCAAAGGCTAGCTCGGGGTTTTCGTGAAGTTCCCTACGATATGCAACAAGCCTTGATTGTAAATTTTCAACTAAGTTTGTTCCCATACTAAGTACCTTCTTTCTAGATGTATTTATTCAACAGATTCCAAATAACGATAAAGTGTTGACTTACTGATACCGGTTTCATTTTTAATATCAAGTAATGTGTAATTTCCTGAATCGTACATCGCGATAGCTTTTTTTATATTTTCATTTGACTTTTTAGGTCGTCCGATAGATTTCCCTTGTTCTTTTGCATTTACAAGACCAAGAGTTGTTGATTGTTTAACAATATCGGTTTGGAAAGCAAGCAAATGGTCTAGCATTTCAGTTAACGTAAAATCCAAGGCTCCCTTACTTTCTATCTCTTCATTAATAAACTGAATGGTCACACCATCTTTATCACATAATTTTAGTAGCTCTATGAGGTGTCTTGTTGTATCAGCAATAGCAACCATTCGTTCAACAAGTATGATATCGCCTTTTTGTAGAGCCATTAACATTTTTTCAAGCTCTACTCTTTTTTTGGGAGAGCCGTGTAATTCCTTATATATCTTTTCACAGTTGGAAAGCTTTTTTAGCTGTTCGTTGCAATCTTCATCATTATATAAAGGACGTATATACCCGTAAATCATTTATTTCACTCCTTTTCAATTCCCAAAAAGGTTCCTTTTTAGGAATAAAAGTGTTATGATAGCCAAAGAAATTTTAAAGTAAAGGAGATTTCCATGCAAAGTTTAAAACAACAATGGTTCGGTAATATCCGTGGTGATATATTATCTGGACTTGTAGTAGCACTTGCACTTATTCCAGAAGCAATTGCCTTTTCTATTATCGCTGGCGTTGACCCTATGGTTGGTCTATATGCATCCTTCACGATGGCTGTCATTATCGCCTTTGCTGGTGGACGCCCCGGGATGATTTCCGCCGCCACTGGAGCAATGGCTTTAGTAATGGTTCCATTAATAAGAGATTATGGAGTAGAGTACTTATTTGCAGCAACCCTTTTAACAGGGGTTATTCAAATAATTTTTGGTGTACTAAAAGTAGCTAAATTAATGAAATTCATTCCAAACGCCGTCATGATTGGCTTTGTCAATTCATTAGCAATCTTAATCTTCATGGCGCAGGTACCACATTTTATCGGTATCTCAACAATGACCTATGTCTTTGTTGGCGTAACTTTATTACTTGTCTATACATTACCACGTTTCATCAAGGTGATTCCAGCACCGCTTATTGCGATTGTTGCATTAACAGTAGTGGCAATTTTTAGTGGTATTAATTTAAGAACGATTGGAGATCTTGGAACAATCACTCAATCACTACCAACATTTATTATTCCTGATGTTCCCTTCAATCTTGAAACATTTAAAATCATATTTCCATTCTCCATTTCACTTGCCATAGTCGGCTTAGTGGAATCGTTATTAACAGCTCAAATTGTTGATGATATGACAGGAACTGAAAGTAATAAAAATCAGGAAGCACGTGGACAAGGAATCGCCAACATTGTTACTGGATTTTTTGGAGGAATGGCTGGTTGTGCAATGATCGGTCAATCTGTTATTAATGTGAAATCTGGTGGGCGTGGTCGATTGTCTACTTTAATCGCCGGCTTATTCCTAATGTTTTTAATACTAGTGCTTGGTGATTTAGTCGTTAAAATCCCAATGCCTGTTTTGGTTGGTATCATGATTATGGTTTGTATTGGCACTTTTGATTGGAGCTCATTTAAATACCTTGTCAAGGCGCCTCGAACAGATGCCCTTGTCATGCTTACGACAGTTGTAATAGTCGTTTGGACACACGACCTTTCGAAGGGTGTTATTGCCGGGGTCATTCTAAGTGCCGTATTTTTTGTAGTTAAAATATCTTCAGTCAAAATCATGCAGGAAGATAATCGTTATTTTGTAAATGGACAGCTATTCTTTGCTTCTACTGACTCCTTTGTTGACTACTTTAAATATAATGAAATTAAAAGTAATAACATTCAAATTGATTTCTCAAATAGTCGCATTTGGGATGACTCTGGTGTTGGTGCACTTGTTAAGGTGGAAGAACTTTTAAAGGAAAAAGGGATTCAGGTTGAAGTGGTCGAATTAGATGCTTCCAGTAAGAAAATTATTTCGCAATTAGAAAGCCTATCTTCATCTCATTAGGGGGGGATTATAATGTACAAACATATTTTACTTGCTGCTGACGGTTCAGAAAATGCTGTTCGCGCTGCTAAAGAAGCCATCAAGATTGCTTCTTGTAAAGAGGATTCATTTATTGAAGTAGTTTATGTAATAGACTTCGACAAATCAAAATCAGGAGTATTACATTCAAGCTCAAGTGAAGCTTTAAATTTAGAAAGGCGTCAAAAGATTTCTAAAGTAGAACAGACACTTAAAGAATCCAATGTATCTTATAAAGTAACTTTTTTACACGGGGAACCGGGTCCTGAAATCGTCAAATACGCCAATGAACAGCAGGTCGAATTAGTTGTCATTGGTAGCCGCGGCTTAAACGGTTTACAGGAAATGGTTTTAGGCAGCGTTAGCCATAAAGTCATGAAACGTGTTAACTGCCCTGCATTAGTTGTAAAATAAACATTAAAAGTCTCTTCAAGAACATTAAAATACCCCGTAAAAGCTAGAAACCAATCTATCCTTTACGGGGTTATTTATGTTTATTTAAAAAGCTGCTTCACCATTGTTCCGTTGTTATTATAAACCCTTACCTCTGCATATGCTCCGTTTATAAACGTAAGCTGGGGTGGCATATGTCCACAATCTATATCATATGCAATGGGCACATTTAGTTCTTCAGCAAGCTCCATATAGACATCCAATATATGATAGTCATTTACGGTTTCATTTGCCGCGCTTCTTCCAAATAAAATCCCACTACAATTTTCAAACCAACCAGCTAGCTTCATCTGAACAAGCGATCTTCGCAAGTCGGGCACACTCAATTCACAGTTTTCAAAGTACCAGATAATCGGATCATTATTTATGTACTTTTGTTGGAATTGCCCGACATCCCCAAATGGAGTGCCAATTAAATGACGGATAACATCAATACACCCTCCAAGTAAGCGCCCTTTTATGAGAATCGGGGTATTTTTAATGGTCTTCCATTTTGTTGGCTCAGTTAAGTGATACACCCAATCGGTTACATAATCATGCTGCCATCTTAGCTGATACATTTCAGAGGGATACTGGGTAATTTCCTCGCCCTTTTTTGTAAACAACACCTTTTCCCACATGGCTGTTGTAGGATCCGATGCTTGTCCACGCATATCGATTAAATTTGGCCCGTGTGCTGTAGCGATTCCTGTTTTTAAAGTGATAGCCAGCAAAAGCGAACTTATATCGGAATAGCCGAGTATCCATTTAGGCTTAATATTATCAAAGTCGATATGCTCTAAAATTTCGATTAACAGCTCTCCGCCCCAAGGTGGATATATCAATTGGACAGTGTCATCTCGCAACATTTGATTCAGTTCCTCTGCTCTTACTGTTGCTTGCGCCGACTTCATTTTATATTGAGTCCAGCATGTTTGTCCTATTAAAAATTCGTAGCCTTTTCCTTTCATACGATAAACTGCCTCTTCTAATAAGGAATGCTGCTCCAAATGTAATCCAGATGAAGGTGCCGTAACACCAATTTTTACTGGCTCATTTAATAATGGATAACGAATCATCAAAATAGCCCCATTTCGTCTATAAATACTTATGTTTTTAATAACATATTATACACTCGAGTTATTTAGGATTAATTTTCAAAAAAATAAAGCCGATTTCTGAATAGAAATCGGCATTGTTCATTTAATTATTCTTCATTTTCATCGAGGTCAGTACCTGTACCAGTTCCACCAGTACCTGTTCCGCCTGTTGTTCCAGTACCACCAGTTCCACCTGTTGTACCAGCACCGTCAGTTGTAGTACCACCTGTTCCACCCGTTGTACCATTTGTTGTACCACCAGTAGAATTATTAGTACCACCAGTACCATCAGTTGTACCATTGTTGGTACCCATTCCATCTTCTGTATCTAATATCTCATCGTCACCGACAGTATTATTGTTAGTACCTGTACCGTTTGTGTCATCATTTAAATTAGTATCCACGTCATTTACATCTTCATTAATAACGTCATCATTTTGAGCCTCATCAGTCAAACCACATCCAACTAAAGCTCCTGCAAAAAGAAACATAAACGGAATTGCTAATAATTTTTTCAACACATTTTCCCTCCTTAAAGTGATGGTCTTAGAATGTGTTGTTTTAAGGAGGATATACTTATTTTTTTTATAAATCTTCCCCATAAATCCCTACAGTTTGGCGCACAATAATAAACTCTCTTCCATCCCAATGTAGCAAGTTTTCAACAAAGCCTAATCCATCTGCATGGTAGCGTCCAGCAATTTGTTGCATAGTAAGCAAATCATATTTGCCATTTCGCGCTAAATCAACAGGATAAATCGCACTGATTGGATCTACCCAGCCTTCTATTGGCTCTTTTAGCGTGCCATCTGCATTGTAAATTTCATTTAAATAATCTGAGCCCTTATATTGCAGATCTAAAGTATATTTTTTCTTTGGATCTCCACTATATACGCCGACTTTATAGTTATTTTCATATTGCACCTTAAATGTGTGCCGGTCATTAAATTGAACAGAGTCAAAAATTTTCATCAATCTTCCTTGGATAAAGGAATAGACGTAGGCAAAAATAACGCCTCCACTACCACCCGAATCCATGGCAACAAGGATATCCTTCACTCCATTCCCAGTCAAATCGCCTAACCAAATCGTTGGCTCATAACCTGCATTTTCTGATAGTGGAAAGGCTTGGAATTGATTAGTTCGACCATCTTTAAGCACCATCTGGATATTCGTGATATACGGACTATCCGATTGCTTTGTACCAGTTAAGTAAATCCAATCAGGATGCCCATCTCCTGTTACATCCCCCATTGCGCTAGCAACGACTGTCTGACCAGTAGCTGACACTCTAGGAACCCTTCTCCAATAAAATTGATTATTCATCATCATTCTCCTTGCTATAGATTCTTCTATTTATTAAATGAGCTAAGGCAAGGAAAAGTGTAGCTTTATCGATAAAAATAAAAACCACACAAATACCTACTGAAAAACAGTATTTGTGCGGGTATAGGTTATCGTTTGTTAATCCATGAAAAAATAATGGCAATTATAATTGCAAAGCCAAGATAGCCCATTAGTGAATATACCTGGCCGACTAGTGTAGTAAAGCCTACAAAGCTACACATAAAGCCAATTGCACCTACCATAATGACAATCGGTTTGTAGTTTGGATCCTTTCGCGGGACAAAACGAACTACAAACGAATAAAAAAGACCAACTGCTGTGTTATAAATCATACCTAATAATGCAACCGCCATTAATAATCCGAGCGCTGGGTGCATATTAGCTGCAATTTCTAGAATCGGCATGTCCTTCCCAGCTACCACATCCATTTTAGCTAACATGGCCACATTAATAAGAATGATTAAAATCCCCAGCATTACCCCGCCAATTATTCCCCCAAATCCGGCTACTCTGCGACTAGTTGCCGTACTGCCAACAACTGTCATCATAGCAACACTTGTAGCAAGATTATAGGATACGTAAAGTAGTGCGCCCATTAGCCAATTGGGAGCAGCTACTCGTTGATGCTGTGCTAATATATTTTGCTCTGCTAAAGTTAAGTCCATAGTAAAAATCGAGTAGATCGCTATAATCAGCATTATTCCCAACAAATAAGGTGTAGCTACAGCGATTACATTAATGATATTTTTTACATTTAGCATTAATGTTAAAACCGTAATGATTACCATAAACAGACTACCGATAATCGGATCAATACCAAGTATTTGATACAAAGTAGCTCCTGCTCCTGCAAACATTGCTACTGTTACGGCAAATAAAAAGAAGGTAATTAATATATCTAGAATTGATCCAAATGATCGACCTGCTATGTGATAAACAACTGCTTTATGTGATGTAGTATGTAGTTCATAGCCTAATTGCGCTATATTCATTCCTAAAAATGCAAAGCCTATCATAGCAACGATAGCACCAACAATCCCATAAATTCCAAAGCCAGTGAAAAATTGCATGATTTCCTGTCCAGATGCAAAGCCACCACCAACAACTAATCCAACAAATGCGCCACCAATTTGAAAACTCTTTTTCACCAATTCCCTCTTTTCTAAAATTGGACAATCATATATCTAAGCTTTTTTGATATGATTTCTCTCTCTTTATACATACGTCTAAGGGAGCAATTAAATGATTTTCAAATTTCGACGAAAAAATCGCATGGAAGAGTAATTTGCCATACCCATCCCTGCGATTTTTGTTTTTTACTTATAGGTTTTACTAGCTACAGTATATTTTGTAATAGCTTCTAAATTCGGTTTAAAACCAATTCCTACCTCCTGTGGGACGGTAATATAACCATCCTCTACAACAACTTCTGGTGTGATAATATCCTGTTCAAAGTAATGGCTTGAACCTGCTGTGTCACCTGGCATAACAAAGTTTGAAAGTGATGTTAACGCTATATTGTGGGCACGACCAATCCCTGACTCGAGCATACCGCCGCACCAAACTGGAATCCCTTTTTCTTCACAGTAATCATGGATTTTTTTCGCCTCTGAAATCCCACCAACACGACCAATTTTAATATTGATAACACCACAGCTTCCAAGTTCAACGGCTTTTCGAGCATCTTCAAATGAATGAATACTTTCATCCAAACAAATCGGTGTTTTGATTTGCTTCTGTAGCACAGCATGGTCAATAATATCATCCGATGCAAGGGGCTGTTCAATCATCATTAGGTTAAATTCGTCCAGCTGTTTAAAGACGTCCACGTCCTCTAAAGTGTAAGCTGAATTGGCATCTGCCATCATCGGCATATCCGGGAATCTTTCACGAAGAGCACGCATTACTTCAATATCCCAGCCCGGCTTAATTTTTAGCTTAATGCGTTTATAGCCATCCTTAACTGCCTTATCTACAACTTCTATTTGTTTCTCTATCGTCTCTTGAATCCCTAAACTAATCCCCACTTCGATTTTTTCCTTTTTACCACCTAGTGCCTGTGCTAAGGATTGATTCGTTTGCTGTATATAAATATCCCAAATAGCCCCTTCAATTGCAGACTTCGCCATATAATTTTTTCGAATTCCCTTGAATAGCTGCTCAAGCTCATCAGGATGCTCGATTTTATTATTTAAAATTAATGGAATTAAAAAGTCCTCTAAGATATGCCAATTGGTTTTTAACGTTTCCTCGTTATACCAAGGGGCATCAAAAGCAACCGATTCTCCAAAGCCGATTGTTCCCTGCTCATCAGTGACCTCTAATAATAAAAATTCTTTATCGAGAAAGGTACCAAAGCTTGTAGAGAAGGGGGTTTTGAGCTCCATTTTCAAATGACGGATTGTTATTTCTTTTATCTTCATAGTTTTCCTCTTTTCTTCTATGTGAGTTCGATAAGCTCTCTTTTTATAAATTGATAGTAATGAACATCTTTTCCTTTTTCCAAGCGAACAGCTGCATAGCCATTTGAAAATAACATTTGAATCAGACTGCGCGTCTTCAAACGCCAATCTAAAGCAAGCTTTGGATCTGTTGCTTTTAATTGCTGAAAACTTTGTGGTACTGGTAATAAATATACATCTTCTTCAAGAAGAAGTTGAGAATTCACCTCTGCAAGTACAGGGAAGTTTAAGTCATTCATTTTATATGGAGCAACTATACTCGCTTTTGTTAAGTCGATTGCATGCTTTTTTTCCACATACTTTGATGTTAAATGCCAATTCACCTCAAATCGATCTGATGGAAGTCCCTTATTTAACCCATCCTGCATTTCACCATAGCAGTTTTCTATATATGTATCGCAGATAGTGTGTAATTTTGTTAGGTTTAAATAGCCGTTTCGTGTTTCTAGTGGATCATATGTCCACAACATCATGTCATAGCCGCGCTCAATAGCAATTTTTCTCTGTTCCCACTTTAGTGCTTCTCCAATTCCCTTTTCACGTACGTTTTTTGAAATTCCTAGGATATGTGAGGTTAGATGAACCTTTCCTTTTTTATATCCCGGAAAACTATAACTTACACCTACTAGCTTTTCTCCCTCAAATGCCCCAACAACAATTCCACCATTTTTAATAGCTGTTAAGGTTTGATGAATTGGAATTGGTGGATGTCCCCAAACCTCCACTTCAAGTTGCTGCATTTTTTCGAGCTCTTCAATTGATCTTATCTCTCTTATCTCCAACTCTAGTCCTTCTTTCTAGATGAAGTTATTTATACATAATTATATATATTCAAAAGGGGTTCCTTCTTTTATTTTTTAAATTAAATTATCCCAATGATCCATTTTCTAAAAGTGTTGATTCCCGAATATAGAATGTTACAATTATAGGAAAGTTTTTGAAATTTTTCATAAATTGATTTTAAGGGGATGTACTATTTGCAGAGACAACACATAGGGGTGCTAATTGGGGGCGTGCTGCTTTTAGTTGTTGCAATGGGAATCAGTCGTTTTGCATTTACACCGATTTTACCATTTATGCGAATTGATGAAGGACTTTCATTTGAGAAAAGTGGCTATTTAGCTTCAAGTAATTATATCGGTTACTTTGTTGGAGCTCTAGGTGCTGGATTTATCTATCGCAATAAAAAGAATTTTTTGCTTCTAACCGTTCTTCTGAATGTATTATCGATTTTGATAATGGGGCTAACACATTCCTTTTTACTGTGGGTGCTCTTACGCTTTGTTGCAGGCGCTACTAGTGGCTTTATTTTTGTACTTACATCTAGCATTATTATGGATTACTTAGCCTCACATTTTCAGACACGTTTTTCAGGCTTTTTATTTTCTGGAATTGGAATAGGAATTGCGATTTCTGGCTTACTCGTCCCTTTTATAGAAGGTATTTATGATTGGGAAGGCACTTGGTTAGGGCTAGGAGTTCTAAGTGCATTATTTGCAATCTCCACTCTCGTTCTTTGGAAAAATATATCTATTAAAGATGGAGTGAAAGTTGAAAAAACAAATGATACAAAAATCCTTCAGGGGTTTATGCCCTGGCTAATTATCGCTTATGGCTTAGAGGGTCTTGGCTATATTATTACAGGGACATTTTTAGTAGATATTATATACAATATTGAGAGTTTAAGATCCTTTGCGAGCTTTAGTTGGGTAATCGCAGGAATTGCTGCTGCACCAGCTGCTCCTATTTGGATGATGTTAATCTCTAAATACTCTACTGTCAAAGTTTTATCAATTGCTTACATATTACAAGTGATTGGGATTCTATTACCTGTATTCACTCAAACAGCTTGGAGTGTACTTCTATCAGCCTTTTTGTTCGGCTTTACTTTTGTAGGGATTGTATCTCTTTCAACTGCATATGCACGCGAACTATTTCCAAAGCAAAGCGGTGTTGTCGTTTCAGCTCTAACAACAGCTTATGCACTCGGTCAAATTATTGGGCCTATATTAGCAAGCTCGGTTGAATCCTACTTTAATAGCTTTAAGGCGCCGCTTTCCTTCGCAGGCTCGATTGTAACCGTCGCTCTAGCAGTTCTACTAGTAGGAAAATGGTATAGCGATAGAAAAGAGCTTTCTAAAGCTATAGAGGCTTCCCATCATGCACGTTAAATCTATTATTTAGTAGCTTCTCTTTAGATAAGAGAAGCTTTTTTACTTCTCTCCATTCCTAACCTCAATTAATCCTCCAGCATTTCTCTAGTCACTCTCCCAACTTCTATATGAAAGTAGATTCATTCCTCCTGTTTTCATATTAGCCTTTCGTAAGTTTTTAACTTTCATGGCTATATGTCCATGAACTAAATCTATTAAGCGAATATTATGGTACAGAAAGGAGGTGAAGAAATGGTTTGTAATTGTTCTTACCCATTCACTTGCCCTGTTCACACTCCTCCAAAAAGGCAAAGGGATGACCTAGAACTTCAAAGAATGGATACAAACCACCTTATTAATCTATTATTAATCTCTGTTTTTATGAAATGGCAACATGACCAAGACGGAGTGGAGCGCCCAATAAGAAATGATTACCACGTTGGAAAACAAACTCATCTGGTAGATTTAACTGAACAGCGACTGCTAATTCATTTTCTTTCCCCTCTCAAGCGGATTCTCCATGAGGAATTGGAAGTGTGCATCCAACATTTCTTAGAAACAATGCAAATGCAGCATGAAGTATATAGAGGAAACTGCCAATGTGATCATGTAAGCAAATGCTATAATGCAGAGAATTCTGAAAAGGGTTCAGAGGAACACCATAATAATTGTTTAGTAATATCGGATATTCTAAAAGCCTATAAAATAACCAATCATCCATCAGATTCTAGCAAATGCGAGCATTGTGAAGATTGCACGTTTACTCAAACCGAGGCAGTGGAATCCGAATTCCAACAGCCGCCTCTTGAAAAGCAACAACAGCATGTTGATATTCCTGAGAAGATTTGGCTTCCAGATGTACTTTCTCTTTTGCACAAAGAAGGATTTCTCCATTTAGATGCCTTATTTTCTAAACCGGAATCTGAGTTCAAAGAAGATTCCAAAAGTATAAAGCCCTAAACCGAATCTAGCATCAATCACAACCAATAATGATGAAAACCTCCTCCTTTCTGTCATTATTCACGAATGTGATTGGAAGCTAATAATTTAAACACTTTTACTTGAACGTATGAATTTTAAGATTTATTGTAAATTTGGCTACCTTTTTATTAAGGGCAAAATTTTCTTCCACTAACCCATTTTATACAACCTATTTAATGCCTATTAGTTCGAAGCTAATAGGCATCTTTTTTGTGTGAGGGGGGCATCTGGCTAGTCTGACGCGTCTCACACTCGATTTCCTTTTGAGACGCGTTTCATCAGCACAGTTACCCCTCCTCTTTTCCCAAAACAAAAAGACGAGGAAAATTAAAATTTCCCTCGCCCTCGTCGCATCCTGCCCAAGCCTAAACGCTATTCTTTTTTTCTAGATACTAGATTTTTTAGTTTCTCTGTTAGCCCCATTACTGCTGGCATGAATACCGGTAGCATCAGGAAGCTTAGTAATACTAGGCCGATTAATACAAGAATGGCTACTTGCATTAATGTGATGATGCCTGATGGAATTAGAGCTGCAAACGTACCGCCTAAAATTAGTGCAGCTGATAAGACAACGCCGCCGATATGTTTTGATGCATCAATAATTCCTACACTGCCTTGATCCTTCACCTCATGGTAGCGCATCATTAAGAAGATACTGTAATCTACTCCTAATGTCACAATCATGATGAAGCTGAAGAATGGTACATTCCAGCTCAGGATACTTTGACCTAGCACTGCTTCACTTAATAATTCTGCAAGTCCAAGTGATGTGTAGTACGCTAAAATTAGTGAGCCAATAATGATAATTGGCTGCCAAATCGAACGTGTGATAAACACTAGTACAAGCGCAATACCGATCATCATGATGACAATTGTGCGTGTAAAGTCATCACTTGAGATTTGCTGTAAGTCTACATTGGCTGTAGATTTTCCACCTAATGCGATTTCTGCATCAGAGAGGCTCGCATTTTTAGCTGTTGCTTTGATTTGCTCGTCAATGTCCTTGATGATTGCCATCGCTTCTTTTGAATATGGATTTACATCTAAGATAATCGTCATTTT
The DNA here is from genome assembly GCF_003217295.1 of Ureibacillus chungkukjangi. GTDB lineage: Bacteria > Bacillota > Bacilli > Bacillales_A > Planococcaceae > Ureibacillus > Ureibacillus chungkukjangi. Next base: position 72,885 of record NZ_QJTJ01000010.1, on the reverse strand, counting down.
AGTCATTGTACGATCATTCGACATATACATATTTAAGCTTTCTTCAAATTCCTCGCCGTCTAGAACCTCTTGCGGGATATAAAATACGCTATTTGAATCTGAGCTAGATACTTCACCAAGATAATCCTGTGCGTCTAATAAGCCATCACTAATTTCAGTTAAGCCATCTGTACTCTTTGCTAAGCCGTCTTGTAATTGCTGCATTTTATCTTGTAGAGTAGCTAAGCCATCTTGCAATTGTTTTTGACCGTCATTCACAGTAGATAAGCCTGTTTTCAGCTCACCCGTTTTTGAGCTAATTTCATTGACCCCTGCTTCACCAGATTGAAGACCTGTCGCTAAAGTATTTGCTCCAGTTTGTAATTGCCCTACTCCTGCTTCAACCTGCTGTAAGCCATTTGTAATTTGAGAAAAGGCCGTATTTGCTTCATGTAAAGAAGCAACAGCACCATTATATTGTGGCGTAAGCTCTATTAATTTTGCCTCTAACTGTGCAAGCTGTGCTTGAGCACCTTTGGCTGTTCCAATTACTGTTTGAACATTTACATCAGAGGCTAACTCTGGATTTGATTGAACTAATGCATTCATGGATTGTTCAATTGCTACATAACCTTGAGCGCTACTTGCTATCGCATTTTCCACTGTAGTGAAAAGCTCACTAAATGCACTAAATCCATTTTCAAGCTCTCCATAGCCTTGCTGTAATCGTGTTGCACCGTCACTTAACTCCTCGATGCTTTGCTTCAGGGTATTTAAGCCAGTCGCTAACTCTGTTGCACCGTTTGCACCATTTTCAAAGCCTTGTGCTACTTGGTTTAAAGCGTCACCTAGTTGCCCAACGCCCTGCTCCATCGAAGACGTACCATCGATTAGCTGCTGGACGCTGTCAAAGCTGTTTTGATCGACTGCTCCAAGCTTATCTTCAGCTTCAGAAAGTCCTTCATTAATCGTTCCTAAGCCTTCTTGTGCAGAGCCAAGACCTTCATTTAACGTATTTGTTTGATCTTGAATATATAAATCCTCTATTTTCTCACCAGCTGGACGTGTTACCGATAAAACCTTTGAGACACCATCTATATTTGAGATGACTTCTGCCAATTGATCGATGTCCTGTAAGCCTTTTTGAGTTGCTAGAGAGTCCTCAGACTTAATGACCAAAGTTGTTGGTGATGAGAATCCAGATGGGAAATGATTTTCAATCACATTGATTGCTTGTTTTGATTCGTAATCATCACTGATTTCAACTAAGTCGTTATAATTCAGCTCGCCAGAATATTTAATAATAAATGGTACCGAAATCGCTGCTACTAATACCAAAGCGACAATTGGTCTAAAGAAGGAATGCTTTGATAAAAATAACCAGATTTTATTTTCACTATGGCCATTAATAGTTTTAATCGGCCAGAACATTTTAATGCCAAATACCGCCATAAAGAACGGATTTAATGTAAGTAGAACAAGTAATAACACCGCTACCCCAATGGCAACTGCTGATGTTGCTTGGTAAAGCTTGAATTCAGCTAGATACAAAACGATAAACCCGATAAAAACAGCAATTCCACTATAGATAACTGTTTTACCCGCAGTACGATATGTCTCCGTAATCGCCTTTAGTATATGTCCACCCTTACCAAGCTCTTCTTTAAAGCGTGTGTAAAGAAGGATATTATAATCTGTCCCAATTCCAAATAAAATAACGATTAGAAATACCTGGGTAAAGTTCGAAAATGGGAAGTCAAACTTATCAACAAGCTGTGTAACAATCCCAAGAGAAACGATGTACGAAACGCCCACTGTAATTAAAGAAATTAAAGGTACTACTGGTGAACGGAAAACTAAAACTAAAACAACCAAGATGAAAACAATGGCAATAACCTCTGTTTTCTTAATGCCCTCTTGAGAAGACTTAACGAAATCATCCATTACAATATCTGTTCCTGTATAATAAGAATCAACAGATTGTAATTTGGTTTTGTCTCGTAAGCTTTGAGCAGCTTCTTCCACCGTTCCTTGACTTTTGTCAACGGAAATTTGAGTCAAGATTGTTGTGCCATCATCGGAAACGAGTTGCTTTTCTGCTTCCTCACTATCAGAAGGTGCAAGCATATCTGTAATGCCTAATTCACCACTTTTGTCTTTTAGTGATTGGATAGCTTGGTCGACCTCTTCAAGCTGCGTATCACTTAATGCTTCATCACTTCCACTAGTAAACACTGCTATAAACTCATAGGCATCTGTACTATCGTCTGCCATTTCTGTTAGCAGCTTAGATGCTATTTGACTTTGTGTATAGGACGGAATTTCTGTTTGACCTTTTTCACGCACTAGCATATCTAAGTTTGGCATTGTGACAATCATCACGATGGAGATAATGACCCATATTAAAAACGATGCTGTACGTACATTCAGCCAATTTTTCAAAACTAATCACCTTTCTTCTATATATTTCATTTTGTCCATAAACTTTTGATTCATGAAAAACTCTATAAATACCCTAACATGATAAAAAAGTTTACAATATAGACAATCAGGGTCGATTTGTTTAAAAAATAATTGGAATAAATAGGTGAAAAAATGAAGCATAGTGATGAAACGAAAAGAATTCTTTCTGTGTCCTTAAAGGAAATTATGAGAAATAAGCCGCTTGAAAAAATTTCAATTCGGGAGCTGACCGAAAAAGCCAATGTGAATCGCCAAACCTTTTACTATCATTTTGAGGATATATACGATTTGCTTAAATGGACCTTCCAGCAGGAAACGGTTCAGTTACTAGATGTGGATGAAAACTCACTTTTTTGGAAGCAAGGATTACTGCAGCTTTTCAAATATTTAGAGGTAAACAAAGAGTTCTGTTTAAATGCTTTACAATCCTTAGGTAGAGGTCATTTAAAACGGTTTTTTTACTCGGATATTTCTACAATGCTCGGGAAAGTCATTAAGTCACTTTGCAAAAATTTAAATGCAAGCGAGGAGCATGTAGCATTTCTAACACATTTCTATACACTTTCCTTAGCAGGTCTTGTAGAAAGCTGGCTATTGGGGGAAATGGATCAAACACCGGAGGAAATTATCGAGATAATTGATACCTTCATCCAAGACCAAATACGAGGAGCAGAGCATAGGATTAACGGGATTGGTTAGAACTCTAACAAAACTGGGGGGTAGTTTAAAATGGAATTCGCTAATTTCACAGTGATTTTTTTAGAACTCCTTGCGCTTTTTTTATTTTTGTCTGTATTATTTGAATTTGTATTTAAAAATAAAAAAGTGCTGATTTCAGTATTAAGAAATTTCATTTTACTGGTGTTTATTAATTTTTTTGTAATTTCACAGCATGAATATATGTTTGAGAATTTTCGAAAGCACGCTTATGGGATGTGGGCATTGCTATTCCTTATGTATTTCATATTTATAAGAGATTTATATTCATATATAAAGTCTATAAAATCGGAAAGAGCCAGTATTAAAGAGTAGTGTTGACGTTTTTTACTTTCTTTCTAAAAAAACAGCACTCATCTTCAAAAAAAGATGATGTGCTATTTTTTTCGTCTCCGTTTTGTCGATTGCGAGATTCCGAGCTCTTCTCTATATTTAGCGACTGTTCTTCTAGCTATAGGAATACCTTCAGCTAGCAGGATGTTAGCAATTTTCTGATCGGAAAGCGGTCTTAAAGTATCCTCATTTTCGATAATAGCCCTTATTTTTTCTTTTATGAATAAAGGAGACTCTACCTCGCCACCTTGTATCCTTACCCCCCGCACGAAAAACGTTTTTAAAGGCAATGTCCCTTGTGGTGTTTGGATAAATTTTTGGCTAATCGTTCGACTAACGGTTGATTCATGAAGCCCTAAGCTTTCTGCAACGTCCTTTAACCGAAATGGAACCAATTCCTTTTTCCCGTTGTTCAGAAATGCCCTTTGTTTCTCCACAATACTTTCCGTGACTCTAAAAAGCGTTTCATGTCGTTGCTCAATACCGCGCATTAAAAGAAAAGCCTCTGAAAGCTTAGTATTTAAATACTCTTTTATTTCCCCTGAAGCGTTTGCTCGAAGCAATTCCACGTAATAAGTATTAATCGAGACTTCAGGTAAATATCTATCATTCAAATGAATAACATACTCGCCATTCATTTCTTCAACAATAATATCTGGAATAATATATTCTTGCTTTGAAGACAGAAATTCCCTTAACGGTCTTGGATTCAACTGCTTAATATAAGAAAATAAATTTTCTACTTCTTCATTTGTCATTCCATATAATTTAGCAATCCTTTGAAAATCCCCTTCTGCTAAAACTTCCAAATGATTTTGAATAATCAGCACTGTATTTTGAGGAGCATCCTGTTTACGAACCACTTGCAAATACAAGCACTCTGCTAAATTACGAGCTCCGATTCCAGCAGGCTCAAGGCTTTGCAGCACAGCAATAAGCTCTTCACACCTTTCTATCGAGAGTTGAAAACGTTCTGCTATTTCCTCAATATCACAATCTAAATACCCTAAATCGTTTAAATTGCGAATTAAATAAAGTACTATTTCTCGATCCTTCTTAGACAAATGTTTTAATAGCACTAGCTGTTCCATTAAAAAAGCTTCCATCGATTCTTCTCGATTAGGAACCTGTAATAACGGGTCAAAGCTTTCATCCTTCATAGAACTAATCGCTTCGGGAGCCTGAATTCTTGCCATCTCAAGTATATGCTTCGAATCAATTTCCTTTAATTCAATAAGTGGGTTTGCCTCTGCTTCTTCTTTTATGAAATTTTCAAGCTCCACCAAAGAATATTTTAAAATCTCTAGTGATTGCCTCGCTTGAGGTGTTAAGGACAGCTTTGTTTCTAGCTTTTGCTGCATATTTAAAGAAGCTTCCATTTAACCCCCCCTTTCTTAAATCTTTTGTACCCGTATATCTAACCGTTTCATTCGATATTGCAGACTTTGACGGCTAATTCCCAAAGCTATTGCTGTATTGGTAATATGAGAATGATGCTTATGTAAATAATGCTCGATTGTTTGCTTTTCAAATAAGGCTAATTGATCCGTTAACCCCATAGTCTCCTCCATTGACTCCGTAAATTCTGGCGATGAAGCAGCCATTTTCACTTCACTCTTCCTATATTGATAAGGTAAATGGTCAAACTCGATTACTTGTTCATAATTCACCAGGTTCATGGATGCTTCTATGACATGCTCAAGCTCCCTGACATTACCTGGCCAGCTTTGCGCTTCAAAAAATTGAAGCACTACATTTGAAACTGATTTTACATTCAGCTTGAATAACTCATTATATTTTTGAATAAATTCCTTAATCAGCACTGGAATATCCTCGTATCGTTCTCTTAAAGGAGGAATAAACAACGTCACAACGGCCAATCGGTAATACAAATCCTTTCGTAAACGATTATTCGAAATCGCATCAATCGGATCCTCATTTACCGTAGCAATCACTCGCACATCAATCGGGATTTCCTTAGAACCACCTATTCTTCGTACCTTTCTTTCCTGCAAAACTCGTAATAGCTTTGCTTGTAGAGAAATATTCAAGGAATTCAATTCATCAAGCAAGATTGTGCCACCCTGTGCCTGCTCAAATAATCCTGGACTATCGATAGCACCTGTAAATGCACCTTTTGTCGTACCAAAAAGAATCCCTTCGATTAGTGTATCCGGTAATGCAGCACAGTTTTGAGTGATGAAGGGAGAGTCCGAACGATCACTTTCCGCATGAATACTTTGAGCAAATAATTCTTTTCCTGTTCCAGTCTCACCAATTATTAAAACATTTGAATTGGTACGGGTCGCTCGCTTTGCCAAAGCAATCACTTCTTTTATTTCACTGCTTTTCCCTATAATATGATTGAATGTAAAGTCTGTCTTTGTTTGTCTAAGATTTTGGCGCATTAAGCGTTCCATTCTTGTCACATCTGTTGCGATTTCAACAGCCGCTGAAATTTCCCCATCCATTGTTAAAGGAAATGTATTGTTGACTGTCGTGATTTCTACACCACGATTATTAAAATAGGTTTGCTTCACATTGACGATTTCCTCGCCATTTTGTAGCGATTTCAATAATGTGCTACTTTGATTTTCTTGAAATCGAAAGACATCTCGCACATCCTTATGTAAAACATCTTCTTTATCCATCGCTTCCATTTCACGCATTTTTTTATTATAAATAATTGTTTTTCCTTCTTGGTTAACAGCATGTATTCCTACACCAACACGCTCGATAATTTCTTCATATAATTTTTTCATCATATACTCATTGTGATTCAATTGTATATCACCTCATATTCATCATACCGTAAAAATATTTTGCTAAATAGATGTAATTCTAAGAAATTTTGCGCAAATTTTTTTGGCGATTAACGAATTATGTTATCAATACTGACCGTAAAGTTGGCATGGAAATTGCTTATTAAATTAGTGTAACAAGTAGCATAATTTTAATAGCAATAATTCACTTTCCATTGGGGAACAAATAAGTAATGAAATCTGTTTTACCGTTTCAGGGTAAAGTGTAGTTGCAGGACTTTTTAAGGAGGAATATTAATGACGACAAAATCAGCTAGTGTAATCAATCAAACAGAAAAATTTGGTGCACATAACTATCATCCACTACCAATCGTAATTTCAGAAGCCGAGGGAGTTTGGGTACAGGATCCTGAAGGCAATAAATATATGGATATGCTTTCTGCCTATTCTGCTCTTAACCAAGGGCATCGCCACCCTAAAATTATTAAAGCTCTTATCGATCAAGCAAACCGTGCAACATTAACTTCACGTGCCTTCCATAACGATCAGCTTGGACCTTGGTACGAAATGTTAACAAATATAACTGGCAAAAACATGGTACTACCAATGAATACAGGTGCAGAGGCAGTAGAGTCTGCCATCAAGGTAGCACGTCGATGGGCTTACGAGGTTAAAGGCGTAGAAGATAATAAAGCTGAAATTATTGGCTGTGTTGGAAACTTCCATGGTCGTACAATGGGCGCTGTATCTCTATCATCTGACGAAGAATATCAACGTGGATTCGGTCCACTTTTACCAGGCTTCAAGTTAATTCCTTATGGGGACGCAGAGGCACTTAAAGCGGCAATAACACCAAATACTGCTGCATTTATCGTAGAGCCAATTCAAGGTGAAGCTGGAATTGTAATGCCACCTAAAGGATTCTTAAAGCAAGTGGAACAAATCTGTAAAGAAAACAATGTTTTATTTATTGCCGACGAGATCCAAACTGGTCTTGCTCGTACAGGTAAAATGTTTGCTCACCAATGGGATGAGGTAAATCCAGATGTTATCATCCTAGGTAAGGCTCTTGGTGGTGGGGTATTACCAATTTCTGCTGTTGTAGCAAATAGTGATATCCTAGGTGTTTTAAGCCCTGGCTCTCATGGTTCAACATTTGGCGGAAACCCTCTTGCATGTGCAGTATCAATTGCATCTTTAGAGGTACTAGAGGAAGAAAAGCTAACTGAGCGTTCTTTAGAACTAGGTAACTACTTCCAGGAGCAATTGCGCGCAATTAGCCACCCTTCTATTAAAGAAGTTCGTGGTAGCGGATTATTTATCGGGGTTGAATTATCCGTTGCAGCTCGTTCTTTCTGTGAACAACTAAAAGAATTAGGCCTATTATGTAAAGAAACACATGACTACGTTATTCGATTTGCTCCTCCATTAATCATTACAAAAGAGGAAATCGACTGGGCTTTAGAAAAAATTAGAGCTGTATTTGCATAATTGTTTTTATAAAGAGGCTGTTCGAATTATTTTCGAATAGTCTCTTTTTTACGTTAAAATAAAAAAAAGCGTCATTCAAAAGGAGTTATAGATATGCAAACGATTTTTATATCTGGATACCGTCCTCATGAGCTCGGTATTTTTAATGATAAACATCCTGGAATACCAATTATTAAGAAGGCCATTGAAAATGAATTAAGGATTTTGTTTGACGAAGGGCTTGAATGGGTAGTGATTAGTGGGCAACAAGGGGTAGAAACCTGGGCAGCTGAAGTCATAATTGAGCTGAAAGACGAATATCCTAATTTAAAATACTCTATTATTACACCCTTTTTAGAGCAAGAGAAGAACTGGAACGAGCAAAAGCAACAAAAATATCATTATATTGTTTCCAAGGCTGATTTTGTCACAAGTGTTACGAAAAGACCTTATGAAGCGCCTTGGCAATTTATCGAAAAGGACAAGTTTATTATCCAAAATACAGATGGAATCCTCCTTGTGTATGATGAAGACAATGAAGGCTCTCCGAAATATGTTAAAAAACTTGCACAAAAATATGAGGATCAGCATAACTATAGGATTATAGAAATTAATGCATATGATTTACAATCAATTGCAGAAGATATGCAAAGAGAAGATTGGTAAAAACCACCTGTCTTTGCATACTCTATTATGGTTTCACTTATTGTTCCTCGATTATTGCTTCTTCTTTTCTTCTCTTATCAACCATTTAAAAACATTTCATTTTAATTCAGAAATTATTGATTAAATTTTCTGACATTTAAAGTATTTTTTGCTATAATGGAATGAAATTCAAATAATTTATTATTATAAAGGAGATGATGCTATGCAGCAAATCAGATTTGTAAAAGAGCCAAAGCCTATTAATGTATCTCATGATACGTATAGAAGAGAGTGTATGTACACTAGAGGGGTCCACATTCCGTTTGATGATTTTGTAGGCATTTTAGAGGATATGTCTGAGGATACGAAGCTTTACTTTGAATTCCATAATCCAGGAAAACAAATTACACCAGGTACGTATTTAAATGGGCATGCAGGGCTTGCAAAAAGCATTGTAAATTACTATCAAAATACAAAGGATATGCAGGTTGGTAGCTTAATCGGCCAAGATTTCTATGTTAAAATTATTTAAATTTTGAGGTGACAATAAGGTGAATACCAACTAAAAAACACCGCTTTGTTCGAATGCCAATGGCGCTTCGCTTCAAGCGGTGTTTAACTATAATTATCTCTTTTGAATTGAAATCGTCCAAGCTGCTTCGTCTAATTGCTCAAAGTTCGTTACAGTATGACCAGCTTCTGCTGCCCAAGTTGGAATTGACTCTGTTCCTTGTGTACAGTCAAATTCAACTACAAGTACGTCGCCTGAGTTCATGTCCTCGATTGCATTTTGAGCTTCGATTAAAGGAAATGGGCAAACCATTCCTTTTACTTCTAATGTTTTTTGCATTTCATTTCCTCCTCAAATTTTTTATGCAGGTGTTACTTGCTCTCTTAGTTTTTGAGCCTTTGCTTTTTGGCGTGGGCGTACAAAAACAAAGTATGATGCTGTCCAAGTACCTAAAATCATGAATACTAGACCAATCCACCCCTGCCATGTCATCATTGCCGTCATTACTAAGCCATTCCCGATTGAACAGCCTCCAGCAAGACTTGCACCAACACCCATTAAATTACCGCCAACAAAGCTATTAATCCCTGTTTTTACATCTGGCATTCTAAAACGGAATTCTTTACTTGCCTTAGCCGCAATAAATGATCCTGCAAAAATACCTAGTACTAAGAATACGCCCCAGTTAATGAAGCCCGAATCACCTGTAGTTAAATATTGCAGAATATTAGCTGATGGTGTTGTAATACCTAAACCAAACACACGACCAGTTGCTGCACTTAATGGCCAAGCTATTAAAGCAATAACACCGATTAATGTAGCCGTTACAAAAGGATGCCAACGTTTTTCAAATAAAATATGGGCTAACCCTGTACGTTTTGGTTTTAATGATGGAACTACAACTTTTGGTTTTGTTAATTGTTTAAAAACAATAAATCCTACTATCGCAACAAATGGAATAATGATTACCCAATGGTTAATGCCAAATGTTTCTGCAATAGAGTTTGTTGGCATTACAGCAGTTGCCTGTGCCTGTTGATTAAACGGTGCAAAAACACCAGACTTCATCATCGTGCTCATTAACATATAACCTGCTAATGCAATCCAGCTACCGATTAAGCCTTCCCCAGCACGATACCAAGTACCTGTTGCACAGCCACCTGCTAGAATAATCCCAATTCCGAAAATAAACGATCCAATAATGACCGAAAGAATTGGTAAAGAACCAGCAGAGTATTCGAATACACCTAAATCTATAAGTAAAAATACACCGACACTTTGTACGGCAATCGCAATTAGCAGCGCGTAAAACATGCGGTTATTTTTTGCTATATACATATCACGGAACCCACCTGTTAAACAAAAACGACCTCTTTGCATAACGAAGCCTAATAATGCACCACAAAGTAGCCCGGTAATTATCATATATGTCACAGTCTCACTCCTTATCAAAATTTAATCCTTAGTAAATCAATATGATTATAATACATTATAGATTACTAGTTTACAATAGTTTTTTTGTATACAAAATGGCCGATCGTTCCTTTTGTGCATTTTAAGGGACTATTTTATCTTTTAAAAAAAGTGCGAAATAATTTATCTGAAAAATGTTGACAATTTAATTGATAATGATTATCATTATCATATATTAATACTCTTTCGAGACAAACCCCTCAGACTTCTCGAATAAATATTATGGAAAATGGCAAATCTACTAAAGGTTTGCCATTTACTATTTTGACTTCTAATTTGGGGTATAGAATACATATATATTTTTAAAGGAGTGTTGATAGAATGGAATTTCGAATTGAAAAAGACACACTAGGTGAAGTACGTGTACCAGCAGACAAAATTTGGGGCGCACAAACACAACGTAGCAGAGAGAACTTCCAAATTGGCGAAGAAAAAATGCCCATTGAAATCGTCCATGCCTTTGCAACATTAAAAAAGGCTGCCGCTATTGCCAATAAAAAATTAGGCAAGCTTCCAGAAGTTAAAGCAGAGAAAATCGTTGCTGCAGCCGATGAAATTCTTACTGGCAAATGGGACGACCAATTCCCCCTTGTAGTTTGGCAAACAGGCAGTGGAACGCAGTCAAATATGAATGTAAATGAAGTAATTGCCTTCCGTGCAAACCAAATGCTTGAAGAGCAAGGAAGCTCAGAGCGTATTCATCCAAATGATGATGTAAACAAATCTCAAAGCTCGAATGACACCTTCCCTACTGCCCTGCATATTGCTGCAGTAGAAATTGTTGAAAACTATTTAATGCCTCGCCTTCAATTATTAAAAGCTACTTTAAAAGAAAAGGCAGATGCATTTAACGATATTATTAAAATTGGCCGTACCCACCTACAGGATGCAACGCCACTAACATTAGGTCAGGAAATTAGTGGTTGGCACCATATGCTCGTTAAATCTGAAAAGATGATTATGGTAAATATACAATTTTTAAAGGATCTTGCAATTGGCGGAACTGCTGTTGGTACTGGAATTAATGCACATCCGAAATTTGGCGACATGGTAGCAGAGGAAATCAGTTCATTAACTGGCCAAGACTTCAAATCGTCGGAAAACAAATTCCATGCACTGACAAGCCATGATGAAATCGTATCCGCTCATGGGGCACTAAAGGCTCTTGCTGTAGATTTAATGAAAATTGCCAATGATGTTCGCTGGCTTGCAAGTGGACCTCGAAGCGGAATTGGTGAAATTACGATTCCAGAAAACGAGCCAGGAAGCTCGATTATGCCTGGTAAAGTCAACCCGACTCAAAGTGAAGCGATGACAATGGTTGTCACGCAGGTCGTTGGAAATGATGCAACAATCGCGTTTGCCGCATCACAAGGGAATTTCGAGCTAAATGTATTTAAGCCAGTTATCATCTACAACTTCCTACAATCCGCTCGCCTACTTGCAGATTCGATGAAGTCCTTTAATGATAATTGTGCAATCGGCATCGAGCCAAACAAAGAGGTTCTTGAACGAAATCTTGAAAACTCATTAATGCTAGTAACAGCATTAAACCCTTATATCGGTTACGAAAACGCCGCTAAAATTGCGAAGAAAGCCCACAAGGAAGGCACAACTTTAAAAGAGGCAACCCTTTCACTTGGCTTACTAACGGACGAACAGTTCGATGAATATATCGATCCGAAGAAAATGATTTCCCCGAACGCTGAGTAATAGGGGTGATGGGGTTAACCAGGCAGAAAAACATAATGTTTTTCTCCCTGGTTTTTTGTATTTGGGAATCTAGCGGTTTTAGGAGGTTAAAGTAGTATTCGGGAGAGTGCGTGGTTAGACTTTGAAGTGTTTGATTTGGCGGATGAAATGCAATCTCTGATGGGAATTTGATTCGGTATGTACTTCATCCGGCTTATGAACGGCATCACTGGTGCTTTTTTGACTCGCGATGCACTTCATTCAGCTTATGAACGGCATCTCCAGCACACTTTTGCCTCACGATGCATTTCAACCACCTTATGAACTGCATCTCCAGCACACTTTTCACTCACAATGCACTTCATCCCGCTTATGAACTGCATCACCGGCACACTTTTGGCACCCCATGCACTTCATAATACTTATCTAACATATCTTACATCCGATTTTCTCTAAAACAGCACTTCTTACTTCATTTGCACTCCAATACCTTTATAATGAAACTAAACTCTCGTAACCGGAAAGGAGTTCTTATAATGAATCAGCCAATTTTATGTGTTGGAGAACTTTTAATAGATTTTTTTAGTACTGATCGTAATGCCAATCTAGTAGATAGTGTTTCATTTACGAAACAAGCTGGCGGTGCGCCTGCAAATGTCAGTGCGGCGATTGCGAAGCTTGGAGGAGAAGCTCATTTTTGCGGGAAAGTCGGGAATGATTCCTTTGGCGACTATCTCCAAAAAACATTAGAGCATCTAAACGTAAATACAACACTTTTGTTCAAAGATGACACTCATCCCACAACATTGGCATTCGTTTCTTTACAGGAGGATGGTCAACGTGACTTTATCTTTAATCGAGGCGCGGATGCATTTTTATCGCTCAATGAAGTTCCAAAAAACCTATTCGATACTATGAAACTCGTACATTTCGGTTCTGCTACTGCCCTTCTTCCGGGTGCTTTGCAACAAACTTATACGAAATTACTTGATGCGGCTAAAGACAATGATTGTTATATTTCCTTTGATCCAAATTTCCGATCCGATTTATGGAAAGGGCAAGAGGCTGAATTCGTTAAATTGGCCCGTGATTTGATTGCAAAATGTGATTTTTTAAAGGTAAGTGACGAGGAGCTGACTCTTTTAACCAACAAATCCGATATTACGAAAGCTGTTTCTGAGCTTCATGCCATTGGTGCCAAATGTATTGCTGTTACCCTTGGAAAAGCTGGCACTTACCTTTCCTTTGAAGAAAATTCAGCAACTGTCCCTAGTATCCCGATACAAGCAGTGGATACAACCGGTGCTGGTGATGCATTTGTAGGGGCAACGCTTTTCCAGCTCGGTAAATTGGAGAATCCCCAATCATTAAGCTTCCTAGAATGGCAAAACATCGTTCACTTTAGTAATAAGGTTGCCGCAAAGGTTTGTGAAAAGATTGGTGCTATTACCGCTTTACCTACTATTGAAGACATATAAAAAGGGAAACTCAGTTGTCGTAAATGACCTCCTGAGTTTCCCTATTTTTTATTTTGCCTCTATTGGCTGGGTATGCAAAGCATCTACTTTTTTCGAACCAATAATGTTGAACAATATATTTAACACAATCGCCGTTACAGATCCACATACAATACCGTTTGAAGTTAATACAGAAATCCATTCTGGCAATACTGCGAAAATATTTGGAACGAATACTACTCCTGCACCTAAACCAACCGCAATTGCAGCAATCATTGCGTTTTCAGAAGAACGCATGATTTCAGGAGCAAGCATCGTAATTCCTTGTGTTACGACCATACCGAACATTGCAAGCATTGCTCCACCAAGTACTGCCGTTGGAATAATTGTTGTTAAAGCCGCAACTTTGGGTAAGAAGCCAAGTGCAACTAACAAACCACCTGTAATAAAAATGACTTTACGCTCTTTTACACCTGACATTTTAACTAGCCCTACATTTTGTGAGAACGTTGTGTACGGGAAAGCATTAAAGATACCACCAATAATTGAAGCTAACCCTTCAGAACGATAACCACGAGATAAATCCTTCGATTCGATTGGCTTTTTCGTAATATCACTTAGAGCATGATATACCCCCGTTGACTCTACTAACGAAACCATAGCTACTAGTGTCATTGTAAGTATTGCCCCAAAATCAAATGTTGGTGTGCCAAAATAGAACGGTTGAACCATATGTAACCAGGAAGCCTCTGACACTGGTGAAAAGTCTACTTTTCCAAAGAAAACAGCAATTACTGTACCAATAACTAACCCAAGTAAAATTGAAATAGCACGAGTAAATCCAGTTGTAAAACGATAGATTACTAGAATTAAAGCAAGTGTAATCATAGCTAAGGATACATTAATAGCAGAACCAAAATCCTCTGCACCTTGTCCACCGCCCATGTTGTTCACTGCTACTGGAATAAGTGAAATTCCGATAATTGTTACAACAGAGCCTGTTACGATTGGTGGGAAAAATCTAACCAATTTCCCGAAGAATCCAGAAATTAAAACAACGATAAGTCCAGAAACAATAATGGCACCATAAATTGCACCAATTCCCTTTTCAGAACCAATTGCAATAATTGGAGTAACTGCTGTAAAGGTACATCCTAATACTACAGGTAAACCAATACCAAATGCTTTTCCTCTCATTACCTGTAGAAGTGTTGCAATACCACACATCATAATATCAATGGCTACTAAATACGTCATTTGCGTTGCATCGAACCCTAAAGCACCACCAATAATCAATGGAACTAATATGGCGCCTGCATACATCGCAAGTAAGTGTTGAATACCAAGTGTCGTTGCTTTTACATTATTCATGTGAACAATATCCTCCTAATATGCTGCCTTAGATGTTAGTTAATTAATCGTAAAACTCAACTTGTCCATTTGTTAAAGATTTAATGTTGGCTAAAGATTCAATACGAATTCCTTGTTCACGTAAGTGCATTCCGCCTTCTTGGAATCCCTTTTCAATGACAATTCCTACTCCGATAACGGTTGCACCAGCTTGCTGTGCAATATCAAGCAAGCCTTTTACCGCTTCTCCGTTTGCTAAGAAGTCATCGATGATTAATACGTTATCATCAGCTGTGATGAAGTCCTTTGAAACGGAAATTTCATTTGTTTCGTTCTTTGTAAATGAATGTACATTTGCTGAATAAAGGTTACCTGAAAGTGTTAACGACTTTCTTTTTCGGGCAAAGACAACAGGAGCACCGATTGTAAGTCCTAGCATTGTTGCTGGCGCGATACCTGAAGATTCAATTGTTAAAATTTTAGTGATTATTTGATCTGAGTAGCGATTGGCGAATTCATCACCAATTTCTTTCATTAATAGTGGATCAATTTGATGATTTAAAAAGGAATCTACCTTTAAGACTGTGTCTGATAGAACCTTGCCTTCTTTAAGAATTTTGTCTTTTAATAGTTGCATGCTACAGTTTCCTCTCTTTATGTTTTTTATGATTAGATACAAAAAAACTCGAAAAACTTATTCCGCTATGAGGGAACAAGTCTTTCGAGTTGCGTTCGAAAGTTAATAGAATACGAAATAACCTATAGAACAACGGACATTCGTTTCTAAACATTGTTTCTCTCATAGTCGACTTATTTACGGTAAGTCGGTAGAAACTTGCGAGCCATATTCTCGCTATTATATGAGTGAATATAAAAGCTGTTGTTAACAGCGAAATGTTAAGTTTTCGTTAAGAATGTCCTCATTATAAACAGTGATGGATTTGTTTGCAATAACATACCAAATAATAAAACGATTCTAATTATTCGGAAATTAGCTATTTATTTAAAAAATATCAAGGTTAACGTTCGTGTTTATTTCCAATAACTATCATAATTCATATAGGATATCACAATAGTTGAGTTAATTTTTCTTTAAACTCCCCAAAAGTTTTTCCTTCCTTACCGAAGGCCCCCATACTTCTACAAACTAAGATATTCACATTACGACCATTCTTTAGGGGTAATTTCGCTATTACTCCACTATTTTCCAAAGTCTGAACTGACGCAGAGATGTTATCTACTTCAATATCTATCAATTGCTCCTTGTACTGCTCCAAAAAGAGTTTGTATGCTGCAGATCCCTGAATGACTAAAAATTCCGGTTCAAATTCATTGATTACTTCTTTGAAAATTTCAAACCCCCTCAAGTACAGAGGATCCTTCCCCTTTTTTAACTGCTTTAAATTTTCATTTTCTAGATTAAGACCGTTAAGACTTGAAAGGACGACCTGTTCTCTTAAATTTTCATTTACCCAGGAGGCAAAATGTAATGATCCCTTGTATTCTCGAGAGGCTTCAGCAATTTCATCTTGAAACAGATCACTGAATAAAGCTGAATCCACTAATGTTTCCGACAAAATTTGAGAATCAGATGCATCTACCTCCAACAATGGCTCTGGATTTGCTCCCACGAGTATTACCCTAGCTTTATATGGGTTGCCGAGTGTTTGAAAAGGTAAATATAAAATTTCCCCTGAATGTTCATCTATTATCCATCGCTCAATTTTTTTCAAAAAGCCCGCTGAAACTGCCATTTTCACTACTCCCTTTATCTTTCGTACTTTATCTATGTCCATTATAGCAAGGACAGCTTTCAAAAATAAAAAAAATCGGTAAAACTCATTATGCTGAATTTTACCGATTTAGTACTATCTATGTGTTTCAACATCGCACTCTTCTAAAGGTACAATTTTAGTTTTATGCTTGATTTTATAGCCTAACCATAGAGCGATAAAGAGTGGAATCCCAATATATGAAACGGCTACTCCATACCAATCGATTGAATCCAGAGAAAATGCTGTATAGTTTTGCCCAACAATTACAATGATACAGACGATTAACGCAAATAATGGCCCGAATGGATAAAATCTCGCTTTATATGGAAGCAGGTTAATATCATGCCCTTGTAACAAGTACGCTTTACGGAAACGATAATGACTGATTGCAATCCCAACCCATGCTATAAAGCCTGATAAACCGGATGCATTTAATAGCCACATATATACGACTCCATCACCAAAGAAGGACGACAAAAACGCAAGACATCCCACAGCCAATGTTGCAAGCAATGCATAGACTGGAATTCCTCGTTTAGACAGTTTCGCAAAGATTTTTGGCGCCTTGCCATCTACCGCCAGCTGCCAAAGCATACGAGATGATGCATAAAGTCCAGAGTTCCCTGCAGAAAGCATCGCCGTTAAAATAATGGCATTCATCACAGATGCAGCAACTGCAATTCCCAATTTATCAAATACTAAAGTAAACGGTGAAACCGCAATATCTTCAGATAATAATCTTGAATCTGTGTATGGAATTAATAAGCCAATTGCTAAAATAGCTAAAATGTAAAATAACAGAATACGCCAAAATACGGAGCGAACAGCTTTTGGGATGTTTTTCCCCGGGTCATCTGTTTCCCCTGCTGTAATCCCTAATAATTCTGTTCCTTGGAACGAAAAACCTGCTGCCAGGAAAATACCGAAAATCGCAAGGAATCCACCATTAAATGGAGCATCTCCTACAAAGAAGTTTTCAAATCCAATTGGATCATGCCCTCTTAAAATCCCGAAAATCATTAAGAAGGAAACAATGATAAAAATAACTACCGTTGCTACCTTAATCATCGCAAACCAATATTCACTTTCCCCATAGGCTTTTACAGATAATAGGTTAAATGTTAATACAACAACAATAAATAATACTGTCCAAATTGCGGAAGAGCTATCAGGGAACCAATATTTCATAATAAGCGATACTGCGGCAATTTCTGCGGCAATTGTGATTGCCCAGTTATACCAATAATTCCACCCCATTGCGAATCCAAAGGCAGGGTCTACGAATTTTGTTGCATATGTACTAAATGACCCTGATGTTGGCATGTGAGCTGCCATTTCCCCAAGACTTGTCATAAGGAAATAGACCATAATCCCAATTACTCCGTATGCAACAAGAGCACCACCTGGTCCAGCCTGTGCAATGGACGCACCACTAGCTAAAAATAAGCCTGTCCCGATTGTTCCGCCAAGAGAAATCATCGCAATATGACGACTTTTTAAGCCCCTTTTTAGCTCGGGTTGATTATTATTACTATTTTTGTCACTCATGCAAAAAAATCTCCTTTAAAATACACTCAGTTTTAGTATGTCCAATCTTTCCAACAGAAACATATACCCTGAAAAAATAAAAACCATCACAAATGCGATGGTATGTTAACTTAAATGTGTAAATGGACACTACTTTAGTGTTAGAAGTGCCTTGGAAGGTTACATGTTTTTATCTCCTAGATACTTATCAAAGAGCATAAAGTTAACACCTTATGGCATACGTTTTTCTATGAAAGTTTACCTGATTTTTTAAAATAAAAGCAGGCATACATACATCGAAGCCTATGTGATTTTATTGAAATCACCACTATCCCAAAGTTACATATAGATGTAAGATAGAAGTTGGTTTAAATAATAGTTTAACACGAAAAATTCTATTTTTTAATTTGTAGAATTTTCACATACATTAGATGGAGGAGAAAAATGACTACTACAAATGCCACTCATAAAAGTAAGAGGCTGCCCATTACATCCTCTACATTACTTTTCGTTATTGCGATTATTTTCTTAGCTAGCACACTTAGAACACCGTTAACAGGAGTAGGAGCTGTTATTTCTTCTATTCGCGATGGACTTGGAATTTCTAATGTCCTTGCAGGATTTTTGACTACCATACCTTTACTTGCATTTGCGGTCGTATCACCATTTGCACCGCGCATTTCTCGAAGAATTGGCATAGAAAAGACTTTATTTTATTCGGTTATTTTACTGACGATAGGAATTATTTTACGTTCACTTGGAACAACATCATTGTTAATTTTCGGAACGGCTTTAATTGGCGTTGCTATTTCTTTCGGCAATGTCTTAGTCCCAAGCTTTTTTAAACTAAAGTATCCATTACAAATTGGATTATTAACCGGTATTTACACAGTATCAATGAATATCTCGGCAGCAATAGCCGTTGGAATTAGTAATCCAATTGCCACAAATACTGCTTGGGGCTGGCAGGGTGCTCTTTGTGTATCGGTTATCTTAACCCTCATCACATTAGTCGTTTGGACGCCACTTCTACGTGGTGAGAAGGTGAATTTAGCTACACTTTCAAACAGTACAACTGATGTACCAGAGATAAAAATTTGGAAAAAGCCTTTAGCATGGGCTATCGCAATTTCAATGGGATTCCAGTCTCTATTATTTTATTGTTCCATCTCATGGGTGCCAGAAATTTTGGTTTCACAAGGCTATAGTGCAGACAAGGCTGGTTGGTTGACCTCCATGATGCAAATGGCTCAAATCCCAATGACGTTTCTTATTCCGATTATTGCCGAAAAGCTACGTTCTCAACGCCCAATCGTGTATATGTTTACAGCACTCTATATCATTGGTTTTAGTGGATTACTGTTAGGACTTACGGATTTTACTGCAGTTTGGATGATTTGCATTGGCTTAGCGGCGGGAGCCTCATTCGGGATAATTATGATGCTCTTTACACTTCGTACAAAGACTGCATACGAAGCAGCTCAAATTTCTGGATTTGCTCAATCAATCGGTTATTTGCTTGCTGCAGCTGGTCCTGTATTGTTCGGACTCTTACATGACACGACAGGAAGCTGGAACACACCGAATATTTTGTTTATCATATCCGCGATAATTTTATTCTTTACTGCCTTCGTAAGTGCTAAAGATCGGTATTTATAATTATTGAAGGTTTAAAAGCAAACATATGTACCCTTTTTGTGCTATAATATTATAAATTGTACGCAAAAGGGGTTTACCTTGTTGGGAAAGAACAAAGAAGAAAAAAAATCACGAATTCGATTAATTCCTATACTCGGACTGCTTTCTGTTGGTTATTTTGGCTGGCATTATACAGGGAACATGAATGGTGCCATTGTTGCAATGGTTGTTTTCCTTTTCCTGCTGCTCATTTTTAAAATTTGGCTAAGCACAAGAGGCTCTGCCCGTTTAAGAAGAGCGGGTATAAGAGAAATTGATGAAATGACAGGTGAAGAGTTTGAAGAATTCTTAGGTCACCTTTTTGATAAACGCGGCTATGACGTTTCCTATACGAAGGCTTCTGGAGATTATGGAGCTGATTTGATTTTAGAAGACCGTGACGATATTATCGCAGTTCAGGCAAAACGCTATTCTGGAAATGTTGGGGTAAAAGCCGTTCAGGAAATCATCGGTGCCCTCAAGATGTACGAGGCAACTCAGGGCTGGGTTGTGACAAACAGCTATTTCACTAGACAGGCCGAAAAACTGGCCGAGTCAAACGATGTCTATTTAATCGACCGCGATGAATTAATTGATATGATTTTGAAAAAACGCTAGTTCAAATCATGTGAATGCGGTATGCAAAAAGGAGCTTCTCGGTTTGGAGGAGCTCCTTTTGTTTATTTAAAAGGACTTTTTTGATAAAAGTAGTTCGGTTTTTTTATAAGGTTCTCAATCGGTTTGTGGAAAATATGTGTAGTCGCCGGGGAAACCGGTGGAATTAACCACGTCCAATTTCCTGTTACCTGACGCTCTGCATCTACCTCTTGTTGTTCAAATAGCTTGAACTGCTGTGCTGCCGTGTGATGATCGACAATACTAACCCCATCCTCTTTAAAGGAATGAAGGACAGCCAGATTTAACTCAACAAGAGCTCGGTCCTTCCAAAGTGTAATATTCGATTTTGTATCAAGCCCTATAATTTGCGCCACCGCTGGCAATAAATTATAACGATTTGTGTCCGCTAAATTCCGCGCTCCAATTTCAGTTCCCATATACCAGCCATTAAATGGTGCCGCATTATACTCTATCCCGCCGACGCTCAGCTTCATATTCGAAACCATTGGCACTCCATACCATTTTAGATTCAACTGTGACAGTTCCTCATAGTGTGGATGGCGGATTGCCACTTCTAGTATATGTTCTTTCGGTATTTCAAATAGTGTTGGCTCGTTCTGTCCCATTTGAATTACTAACGGCAATACATCAAAGGGTGTTCGCTCCCCTTTCCAACCAAGTTCCTCACATATTCGTGTAAGTTCTATAGAATCAGGGTCACCAATAATCCCTTTCTCAGTTTCATAGCCCGCATAGCGAATCAATTGATAATTCCAGATTCTAACTGAGTTCGGCTTAAAAACTGTGATGGTTGGGCGAATCTTACCGCCATTTGTTGCGAAAGCAATATGTCGTAAAAGTGCTTCATATATTTCATCGGCAGTTTCTAAATGACGCTCATCAAATACCTTTAGCGAATTCCAAAAAAGCCGCCCGATACATCGGTTACTATTTCGCCAAGCAACCCAAGCTCCAAAGGTTAATTCCTCAGTCGTTGGAGTGTACTCTCCCGTTTTTGCGACTTCATCTAATCGATCGCTCAGCCATTGATCAGGTAAAGCGTTTTCATTCTTATATAAAGTTAAAAACTCAATCGTTTCTTTTTGTTGTTTATCATTTTGCTCGTGTAATAATGTCATGGTTAGTTCCTCCATACCTCTATTCTATAGGAATGAAATTCGGGAACTCAACGAATTCGCTGTGGGATAAAAGATGTACTTTATATATATGACTAAGAATGGACAAAATTGAGGGATTAGTGTGAGGTGGTTGAGCTCAATTGGGATTGATTTTGGAATACTCAGAGTATGGTGGAGGTTTGATTTGCCTGGTTTAACTAAAATTATTACTAATATGGTTTTATTTTAAAATTGTATTAATGCTTGATTGTGGAATGCGTTTTGATTAGCTTTGTTCTTTTTGATGCGTTTCATCTCACTACTGAAACGCGACTCACTTCAATTTTACTCCTTTAATGAGTTTCATTTCGCTTATGAAACTCATTCCGATACAATTTTCCATCCCTTATGCGTTTCATTCCACCTATGAAACGCATCCCGATCCAATTTCCCATCCCTTACGCGTTTCATCCCATCTATGAAACGCATCCCACTACGATTCCCACTCCCTTACACATTTCATCTCACCCCATCCAAGCACTTCCCCAGCTAGAAATCCTGCAATAGGATACGTCGGAACGCTTCTTCAATTCCACAAAACTTCCACCCTATTTTCAAACAATCTAATTTCTTTCCAAATTTTATGTTTATCTTATATAATAATAGATAGAAAGAATGCCCGAGAAAAATAATTCCCCGCTATTTTCAATTAGAACATCCTATTTTCAATAAGAGTGATTTTTATCACATCACAATTAGCTACTATTGTATTAAAATGATTACAAATAACACTTGTAAATACGTACAGTCCAAATCACCATAATCATTCACAGTGTTGCGTCCGCTCGCTTTTCATACTCCATAGTTACCACCTAGCACTCTCAATTCTGCAAAATTTAAATATTACAAATTGTTCATTAAATATAAAGATTTCTTAAAAAGAATAATTATAATTTAGTAGAAATTATGATGTGGTTTTGATATACTCATTTTTGAAGAGTTTAATTTATTTTAGGAGGTACAAACATGACAAACAATAATCAACGTTTGACTACTACTACTGGTACTCCAGTTGTAAGCAATGACGATGCATTAACAGCTGGTCGTCGTGGCCCAATTTTATTACAAGACGTTTTCTTAATTGAGAAATTAGCAAACTTTAACCGTGAAGTTATCCCGGAACGTCGTATGCACGCTAAAGGTTCAGGTGCATTTGGTACTTTCACAGTAACTCATGACATTACTAAATATACAAAAGCAAAAATCTTCTCTGAAGTTGGTAAGAAAACAGAAATGTTCGCTCGTTTCTCTACAGTAGCTGGAGAACGTGGTGCAGCTGACGCAGAGCGCGATATCCGCGGATTTGCACTTAAATTTTACACTGAAGAAGGTAACTGGGATTTAGTTGGTAACAACACACCTGTATTCTTCTTCCGTGACCCATTACACTTCCCAGATTTAAACCACGTTGTTAAACGTGACCCAAAAACTAACATGCACAACGCTAATAGTAACTGGGATTTCTGGACTAGCCTACCTGAAGCATTACACCAAGTAACAATCGTAATGTCTGACCGTGGTATTCCAGACGGCTACCGTCATATGCACGGATTTGGTTCTCACACATACTCAATGATCAACGCTGAAAATGAGCGTGTATACGTGAAGTTCACTTTCCGTTCTGAACAAGGTATCAAAAACTTATCTGGTGAAGAAGCTGCACAAGTAATCGGTCAAGACCGTGAATCTTCTCAACGTGACCTATTCGATTCAATCGAAAAAGGCGATTTCCCTAAATGGAAAATGTACATCCAAGTGATGACTGAGGAACAAGCTCGCAATTCTAAAGATAACCCATTCGACTTAACTAAAGTTTGGTACAAATCTGAATACCCATTAATTCCAGTTGGTGAATTCGAGTTAAACAAAAATGCAGAAAACTACTTCGCTGATGTAGAGCAAGCAGCATTCGCTCCATCTAACGTAGTACCTGGTATTGGTTTCTCTCCTGACCGTATGTTACAAGCGCGTCTATTTGCTTACCAAGATGCAACTCGTTACCGTTTAGGTGTGAACCATTACCAAATTCCAGTTAACCAACCACGTTGCCCATTCATGGTTTACCACCGCGATGGTCAAGGCCGTGTTGACGGAAACAACGGTAGTGCTTTAACTTACTATCCAAATAGCTATAATGCATTACAAGCTCAACCACAATATAAAGAGCCTGCTTTAGCATTAGACGGTGGTGCTGACATCTACGACTTCCGCGAAGATGACAACAACTACTTCGAGCAACCAGGTAAATTATTCAACTTAATGTCTGCAGAGCAAAAAGAAGTTTTATTCCAAAACACTGCAGAAAACTTACAAGGTGTAGAAGAATTCATTCAACGCCGTCACATCTTACACTGCTACCTAGCTGACCCAGCTTACGGTGAAGGTGTTGCAAAAGCTCTTGGCTTAACTTTAGATGGTATGGACCTTTCAAACCCTTACTTAGCTACAGTAGGTCAATAATTGTAAATTAGATAAGCCTATTTGCTTGCTTGTCTACTTATCATTGATATCCAATCCAATAATAAAAGCTTCGTAATTTCAATGAATTACGAAGCTTTTTTATTTAACCAAATAGCACGTCTGAAAGATAAATTACAAAGGTTACTGTTAAGCAGCTGACAATGGTAGAAAATAATACTGTTTGTGCAGCAGTATTTGACTCTACATCATATTCAAGAGCCAAGCTTGAACTATTTCGAGAAGTTGGGAAAGCACTTGCTATTAAAAGGGACTGTGCAACTACCCCATCGATTTTTAGCAGATAAATAAAAAGCAAGGCAGCAAGCGGACCTACTATTAATCTTGTAAAACAGCTTATAAAAACGGTTCTATTCATCATGGTCTTTAATTCGATTTGAGAAAGCTGTGCACCTAGTGTTATTAAAGCGACTGCCACAAATCCACCCGCTATATGGTCAAGAGGGATTCTAAAGGTTTGTGGGATTTGAATATCGAAAACATTCAGTAGAACACCTAAAATCAGTGCATGGACAATTGGCATTTTCAAAAAGTCTTTGACAATCTCTGCACCGGATTTGGTAGCTGAAATTAAATTATACAAGCCATATGTATAAGTCGTTACATTTTGAAATATTACAAGTATCACTTGAATGGCTACACCTATTGGCTGAGTTGCAAATACCATTTGGGCAACAGGAATCCCATAGTTTCCTGAGTTTATAAGGACAACACTATTTTTGAAAACAGCTGACTCACTTGTCTCGAGTCCTAGTAGCTTGGCAATATAGTGACTTAAAATCATCTGGCTCCCTATAAATATTGTTATAAATAATGCTACCTGTCCAAGAACTGTCATTTCGATAGAAGTTTCATAGATATTAAGAAATACAGCTACCGGCATGAAGCAGTACGCAATCAACTGTGACATCGCTTTTAAATTAAATTGAAATTTCTTCTGTAATCCTGCACCAATTGCCAGTAATACTAAAATTGGTGCAACGATTTGGTAGAATATCATCGCTAGATAGGTCATCGTTCACTAAATCCTTTCTGTACATACGATCTAATATCCTTATTTTACCTCTTTACGGTTTAATATGAAATGTTTGAAAATATCCAAGCTGAATTTATTATAAGCGTGACAATTCAGCGAACAATGGACGAAACAATTGCCAGCACTTCTTTTGCTCTGTTACCATCAAGGTAAATACATTTAAACGAGGTTATCTATGAAATCACGCAATAAACGACATTTCTTTATATGCCTATTCATCTCTGTCCTATTTACGATTAGTTTAATAAGAACCTATTCAAATACTGGCGAATTACCGATTGGAAGCATCATATTTACAGCCGCTGTTTATATCGCAACGATTTTATCGGCCTTCACTTTAAAAGAGAAGCCGAAAAAGAAATAATAAAACGTCTAAAAAGGAGTCCCCTATCCCTCCTTATCTAGACGTTTTTTTCTTTAAAATGAGCATTTTAAAATTAACAAAATTAGGTAAATCGGATTTTTTCGTACAATAAAGCAAAATTATCTGATATATTTTGAGTATGATTTTTCTTTGGAAGGAAGATTGCTATGCTAAAAGTTGATGAACAACTACTGAATGCCACTAAAGGAATAATTGGAGAGCCCCTTGAAGATGCTATTTTGAATCTTACTCACAGTGAGGCATTTCATCATGAGATTTTTGGCGCATTACTTCCACTTGATTCAATATTAGTTACAAAAACTAGAGCCCAAAATCTCATTATTACATTAGCTCAAAAATACTGGGGAAATGTGGATTTATTTCTACATGCAACTCTACAGGAAACAAAGATTGATCTTGAAAATGCAAATGATCGCTTAGAAGCATATTTTTCATCAAATTCAGGAAAAAAAGCTATTCATGACTATATCACTATACATAATCGATTAGAATTCGAAAGCTTGATTGGGCTTGTTTTTGGGAAAGAGGTTAAGATCGCGAAATCAAAATCAGTTGGTGGCTTAAGACAAATTTACGTCTACCAGGTAGGCAATAAATACTTTGTACATACTATTCTTAATGATAATCATGAATTTTGGGATGTTTTATTTATCAAAAAAATTTACTCTCTTTTTATGCAAACGTCCTTAGCTACAATTCATAATGCCAATGAATTAATTAAGCATTTCAAATCATTATTAGAAAGCCATTTCACCTTAAATCAATCCGTTATTATTACCAATCATCTGATTTCGTTTCTAGATCAAGAAAATATTCGTTCCTATCATTTGAAGGAGCTTCACCTTTATAATTTAATCTCTCATTTTAATGGTGGAAAACGGCATTTTAGAAAGGTCGATTCCCTTATAGAAGAAATTATTTCTTCATGGGGAAATGGAAAATGGGCTTTGTCTGAGAAGGAGTATACGCTATTATCATATATTCAAGCGATTACTGCTGCTGAGCATAATGATACTGCAAGAGTAATTGAGTTTGGAAAATACCTTATTGAAAATGATCGTTTAGTCAATCATGCCATTGAGTTATTTTTAGAGTATAGTGATGTTTTGCCGAATTTTAAGCCAGAGCCGAATACTCTTGTAAAACGCTATGACAATAACTATCTAGAGCAAATCTTTTATATTCTTATCGATGCATTGGTGCAAAACCACAAATACTATGAGGTTGTGGAGCTTCTTAAACAGCATGAAATCGCCTCATGCATTAGTTTATATGAATACTTTAATCGTGAGCAATTTGACGAGGATGCCATTTTTAAAATAGAGGCAACTGTACAACGAGATATTGCTTATATTGTCCATGACTCGCCTCAGCATGTTGTACAGTCGATTGAAATTTGGTTGCAAAATTACCCAGAAGAAAAAAGCCCTTTTTTCGAAATAGCCTATATGACATCAAAGCATATATGCAACGTTCTAAAAGCGCTTTTTGTAACAGAACACTATGAACTTTTCGAGAAACTCATGGAAGTCTATAAGAAGTATTTAAAAATAGATACTCATTTTGCTGATTTAAGAGACTTTGTTTCTGCCCATGTAAAGAGCTGAAATTGCAAAAGCGTGTATTGTGGAAAGAGATCTTCTTTTCTTCTGTATTTCTCGTGCTTCACCGATATAATCCTCTATCGTTCCCTTATAAATAAAAGATAAGTAAGGTAGATGGACGAAATCATTCGGCTGCATAAAATACGGACTTTTTCCATACAGGGGCAAGCCGGCCTCTTCAAATAGAGTAGAAATGAATTGAGAGCAGAAAAAGGCTCTCTCTCTTTTTATTTTCACACGACATGCAACACCAAACAAGCCTATGAAATTATACTTGTACTCATTTTCATTTTTCTTATAATAAGTAATTCTATTTTTCAGTAGCGTATACTGCTGATTGGTAACTGGACAAGCAAGAATTACACAGTTAGATTCTCTTAGCAAGGTGGAGGATGGATTTTCATGCACAAAACCACCAATCCAAGGGTTATTGATATTTTTTCTCCCAAAGCTATACATCTCTTTTAATTTAGGATCAAAGGAGATCGAGACATGATTAAAATCATGCTGTGTATAGATTTGGATTGCCTTTGATAATACAGTTTTTGTTTTTGTCAGCACAATATAAATCATCTTGCTCATCTCATCACCTCGCAAACTAAATTTCTCTCTCTATAATAACAAGAAATCGTGAAGATTAAATTATTAAATATATGAAGATTTCCTTAATTTTGGTTCTTCTCTATGAAAATATACGTTTATTAGTGGAAAAAGTTTCAAAAATAGTAAAACGTACACGTAATTCTAATTATTCTTTGACAATTATAGGCGTTTTATGAAATCCACAGCTACCAATTTTACATCCACTTAAAGAAGGGTGTCCAGATATTAATACTTCTGAAACCCTTCATCGTTGTACATAAGTGAATTATTCTAAAACGCCACTTTCATTGAAGTGAATAATTTGTTCCTCTGAATAACCCATTTTTGTTAAGATTTCTTTTGTATGCTGACCTAACTTCGCCCCAACAAAGTTATATGTCGGCTCGATTTGGTCAAACTTAATAGCTGTACCAATTTGTTTTTGCATTTTCCCTTCAGCATCAGGTACTTCAACTACCATCTGTCTAGCTCGAAGCTGTGGATGATTAGAGGCTTCTTCAAAGGTTAAGACCGGCTCAACACAGCCATCGAAATCTTGAATAGTTTCAAGCCACTCGTCAAAATTTTTAGTTAGGAAGGCATCCTTAATGGCTTCTTTGAAACGCTTTTGTGTGTAAGAAGAATCATTAAAAGTACTTTGAATGAGCTCTGGTATATCAAGTGCCTCACATAGTAGCTTTCTAAATTGCGGCTCTAGACTGCCAACAGAGAAATAGCGACCGTCCTTTGTTTGATAGTAATCATAAAAAGTCCCACCATTCAAAATCTCCTCTTCTGGCTTTGCTAATTGTCCACTTGCTAAAAATGAAGTTCCATATAAAGCATTTAAAGTAAAAGCAGCATCTGTCATAGAGACATCAATATACTTGCCTTCACCCGTTTGTTCACGATGTAAAGCTGCAGCAAGCACCCCTACTGCTGCATGCAATGTCCCACCTGCAATATCGGCAATTTGAATGCCCATTGCAACCGGCTTTTTACCCTTAAAGCGAGAATGATCGAGAACCCCTGCAATGGAAAGGTAGTTATTATCATGGCCTGGCCGATGCTGATAAGGACCAGTTTGTCCATATCCTGTGATCGAACAATAGATAAGCTTTGGATTTACTGCTTTTAGAGACTCATAATCGATACCTAAACGCTCCATCACCCCTGGTCGAAACCCTTCAATGACAATGTCGTATTCCTGTATCAATGACTTTACGATTTCAATTGCTTCAGGTGTTTTTAAATTGAGTGTAAGTGATTTCTTAGAACGGTTTAAATGCTGATGAATATAGGACTCCTTCTCCTCATTATATGGAGGCATAATCCGCATCATATCAACCCTTCGTGAAGATTCCACATGGATAACATCTGCTCCATAGTCCGCAAACATCATCGTCGTAAATGCACCAGGCAATAATGAAGAAAAATCGAGAATTTTTAACCCCTTTAAAATTGTCATTTCCCATCCCCCTAAGTACAAAATGAATTGTACAATGTACACATCTATTTACCTTATCCATTTTGTTATAATACAGATTAAAATAAACATAACAGTATTATAACAGGTATTTCCATTAATTTGTATATCATAAAAACATTATAGTGTAAATTATCTGAAAATTATATGGGGTAAAAGGGATAAATATGTACAAGTTTACGGTAGAACGTACATTTTCATTATAATTATACTTTAAGAATGAAAATTTTAAATTTCCTATTAACATTTTTTTACATAATAACACCGATTAAAGAAAAGAGGCATCCAACAAAACTAGTAAATAAAAAGAACCCCACCCTTTATTGGATGAGGTTCTTACAATTGTTTTTTAAGCTTACCAATCTGGTCCATCATTTTCATCGCCCACTTTAATAGTGAAGGCATTCGGATCTAAATTATTTTTATCAACTAATTCAAAGAAGATGGACTTCACCTTCTCTTGCTCGGCCTCTGTTGCTTCTTTATCGACTAAGATGAATTTAAGCTGAATATTCTCTTTCGAATAAAAGGCTAGTGCTGTTCGAGTCTTATACCCATTTTTCAACAAAACATCAGAGACTTGCTCCATAATGCCATTATCATTGAATAGGTAATCCTCCATCTCCTCTAGCATCTTTCTGTTTTCTTCCTGTATCTCAGGGCTATCTGAATAAGGAACATCCGCTATTTTGCCCTCAGCCATTGAAATGTTGAGAAATAATGCAGAGACTAAAGCTACAAATACTGAAGTAAGTCTTTTGTAAGTCATGTTGTTCAATCCTTTTTACTTATTCATTCGCATAGACTCATTTTGTTTGAACTACAATGAGTTAGGAATAAAGATATTATTAAGCTTTAACTTTGATATTATGCACGAAAAATTTTATTTAATTCAAAAGGCGATCATTAACCTAATTTTTTAGTCAGTTTTTTTATTTAGTCATTTTTTTATTTAAGAGATAGGTTCCTAATAAAAGAATCATCAAACCTATGCTCTTATAGAATAGCGTTCTATCAGGATTACTTGAAGTAATATTTAAGAATAACAAGCCAAAAAAATTACTATAAATCCTTATATCCCATTTACTATTTTCAAATAATTCCCCACTTCACAAGAAACTCTAACTTACTCCCTTTTTTTAAGTTTTACAAAATGGATTTCGTGGTGCAGTTTAGTATTTCTTGATAGAAATCATTCCATTTTGAGTAGTATGTAGACACATCATTTGGATTTATAAAAATACGTTGTGTAGATTCGTATTTGCCATCGAATGCATGCAGTTTCGTTATTTCCATTTTATAAAACACTTGGAATCCGATTTTCGGGTAAGGGCTACTTTCTGTCCATGCAGGATTTTCACTATGGTCAACGGTAATGTAGCCTAACAATTCACAATCGCCCTCCACATACCCTTCTTCCATAGTCTCCCGTTTAAAGCACGCTTCTGGTGTCTCACCAAATTCGATATGACCACCTGGAAAATCCCAGCCTCTATGATTTAAATCCACTAGCAATAATTGATTATCCTGAAAACAAAAGCCATGTACACTTGTGATTAACTGTTTTTTAGGAAGCTCATTGCTCTTTTCCCAAGTTAGTTTAATTATTGATTCTCCCCAATTTACATAAGTAGAAGTCAATAGAATCCCCTCCATACGATTACTAGTTGGTCAAATTTACCCTAATAAATTGCATTAGCCAAGTCCCACTTTATTTCGTTTCTAATCGAAAGCCATCAAATAACCGTCCTCCAAAAGGCGATAAGATATTATCTACTACATTTACGATTCCCATACCAAAAAGTTACAATTTAGATAGAATTATATGTTAAAATTTTATAATAATCTAATATTTTACATACAGTTGAAAGGAATTTTAAATTATGAAGTTTAGAATCATACTGCTTCTAATGCTTGTGGTTTCTATTTTATCTGCTTGTGTTGAGGATAAAAATGAGGTGGAGGATAGTCCTCTGTATGATGGTAAGTCCTTAACGATTGCTGTTGTGGGAAAAGCGCCAGAGGTTCGAGAGGAAAATATCCAATTCAAAGAGATTGATCTAGAAGAGATTAACCTAAAAAATCTTTCTTCGGCCTATGATTCAGTATTTATTATGAAGGAGCATTTATCTGAAGCCGCAACCGCTCCTTATGCAAAAGTCTATAAAACTGCAAATATTCCTTTTTTCTTTATTGAATCGGAAAAGTCGTACTATCCATTTATACATGAAGATATAGATTACGAGGAAGCTTACGATTTGGATTCAGGAGCTTATGCACTAGGATATTATCAATTAAGCGAAAAAGGGCAATATTGGGGATTCGGGCTGTATAACGATACGGTCAATGACACCAACGTTTTAGATGTATACTCTCGAATTTTTGAGACAATTGAGTCAGTTGATAATGAAAGTTAAGAAACCAAGGATTAAAATAAGCTCCTTCACATGACAATTTTCTTTCTTAAGGAGGATAAAAATTGCCTATATGCAATCGAGATCTTTCACTTATTCTAAGTGCACAAAGAGCACTTTTTAATAGGGTCACTAAAAATGTAAAAGCAATCTATTCAACAATCGTTGGTGATAAACTAACGTGGATTGTTTATTACGATACCGAACCTACAGAAGATGAAATTGAGTTACAAAGAATAGCAACTACTGAAATTGTTTGTGATTTTCCTGAGATAATGTCTATGGACTAGCAATTTTTATATCATCCGGAACCTATTCCTATGGAAAATACAAAATACTATAACTGGATTTTTTCAAGGTACGAGGGGGATTTTAGTGAGTTTTCTAATAAAATATACTAGAAAATTTAGCTGCAATGACAAATGCTCTGATTGTAGGAAAAGGTGTCATGTTAAATCCACCCGACGAAGGAAAATTGGGGATTACCTTTGCCTATCCAGAAGCAATTAGTGTTGAGCAAGAGGAAGAAATAAAGGATGTATTTTTAAAGAAACTAAATGTCTTTTTCCAAATGAGTAATTTAGAATTGATTGCTGAGATAAAATAATTAGTATGTGAATCTTTGATTCTATAGGAATTAAGGCTTTTTTATTTATCGCTTGAAGAATAACAGGAGCTGTTAGACCTGGCTTATGTGCGTTCAGCCTTTTTTGCGTGCGCATAGACCATTTCATGTACGTTAAGTTTTATGTTCATACAAAAAACGATTACGTTACATCGTTCTTCTCACGTCATTTCTTTTGCTGCTTTTCAAACGGAATATCGTAAAGGTGTGCGCGTTTGGTAATCTCGCTTGAAACACCCGATGTAAATTGACCTGTTTCTATTATAGTTACTACGTTTTCTCCAGAGTAGAAGCTGTAGGTACCTGGGAAGCCAACCTCATATTCATAATAAATTTTCTCAATGTCTGGCCATGCAAATTGTTGTTTGTTAAACGCAGATTGTACCCTGACGTATTCATCATGAATGACAAAATGACCGATTGTAGATGCGTAGTACAGCGCGACAAACATAAGGAGGCTAAGTGTGAATAGAGTATAGGTAACAAATTTTCGCCGCCATGCTAAAATGGCTAAACCTATTATTAATACGACAAATGATAAGGTTAAATAGATGTAGTTCTCGGTTACCGGGGAAATCACAATATTATTACTATCAAAATAAAAAATAGAAAGTACAAATAATGGACTGAAAAAAATAGTAAATCCACCAAGCAAAATGATTACTATAATCGCTATGAAAATACCCATCCTAAACGAAACTCCATCGTACATAACTTTATCCCCTTTCGCTAATTACCCCTTCCTTTTTTATACGTTCATTTAGTATTTTCGTTTCATTTTTTTCCATTTTAAACAATAAGTGCATTACACGCTAATTTCAATTGAAAACCTTTCTTTTGGAATTATTAATTTTATTAATTATTATTAAGACTTTGTAAAAACACCCTATTTTTTACAGAATTAAAGTATGATTAATATCGAGCTAGAAGCTATCCTTCATAGCATTAGCTCCCTTTATACGTGAGATAGCCTGGTGCCCATTTTGGTAGCTAGGCTATTTGTATGTAATAAGGAAATTAGTAATCTTTTAACTTAATAATTTCGATGCTATCATTCCACTCTATTTCAATTACTATTTCTTCGCCTGAACTTATAAAAACAACTTGTCTATTTTTCAAAAATCCATTTCCCCTCTCCTTTTTCGTACATCTAACATATCCCAAATAAAGGAAAAAAGCACCCCGATAAAATCAGGATGCTTTCTAACTTATTATTCTACTCGATATTTTCTTTTGTTAGCTCTTCCTTGCAGAAGTTTAGAATCATCGCTTCTTCATCTTCTTCAAGCTCGAAATCTAAATAGGAATTATCGGCTTTGTCGATTATGAAATAATTTAGGATGAAAATTTCATTATCTGCTTTTTGACCAACTAGCGTACGAATTTCAATACCAGCTTCTGTATATAGCTCGTCTTCTTCATCGACTTCAATATCTAAAAGGAATTCAAAACGTTTTCCTTCGATAATGTTTGTTGGATCTTTAATTTCTTCTATTGAAAATTGTGTTATCTCCATACATCAAACTCCCTTACGCTTCACTTACAAGTACTATAAACGTTTTTGTATATAGTTTTATAATACACATACCTTTATTAAATTGTAAATTTAGATAAACGCATTTGTAATTCTTCTGCAAGATTTGCTAGTGATACTGCTGCACCCGAGATTTCTTCCATAGAGGC
Organism: Ureibacillus chungkukjangi; assembly: GCF_003217295.1. Taxonomy (GTDB): domain Bacteria; phylum Bacillota; class Bacilli; order Bacillales_A; family Planococcaceae; genus Ureibacillus; species Ureibacillus chungkukjangi. The sequence goes on along the minus strand of NZ_QJTJ01000010.1, from coordinate 38,965 downwards.
TAACTGCTCCTCAGAAGTAGCCGCTACTGATGTTGAGTTATCAGAAGTCAGTTTTGAAACCTCTGCCATTTCTTTGGCATGAGTCGATACTTTTGAAACCTCTACTTCAATTTGAGTTGAAATCGTCGTGATATTGACTACCTGTGTTTGAACTTGTCCCACTGCCTCTTGGATTTCACCAAAGGTAGTTTGTGTATCTGAAGCAATTTCCAATCCTTTTTGAACGCGTTCCTTTACGTCATTGATAGAAGTTACTGTTTTTTCTGTATCCACATCAATTTGTTTTGCGATTCCAGTAATATTTGCTACAAGCTGTCTTGTTTGATCAGCTAATTTTTTCACTTCATCGGCAACAACTGCAAACCCTTTTCCTGCTTCTCCAGCTCGTGCTGCTTCAATCGATGCGTTTAATGAAAGTAAGTTTGTTTGGTCTGCAACCTCAGTGATTTGAGATAAGACTTTAACGATTTCTTTTGTTTGGTTGTTTAGGACTGATAATGCGTGATCTGTTTCTTCAACGGATTCATTAATTCTTTCCATTTGAGAAACCGTAACTTTCACATAATTTGACCCTTGTTCTGTTTTCTTACCTGTTGAGATTGATAATTCCTGTGCTAAGTTAGCATTCTTCGAAATTTCATCCACATAAGATTTACTCTTATCTGCCGACTGAACAGATTCCACTGACATATAAGATTGCTTTTCTGCTCCACTTGAAACCTGTTGAATCGAGTCTGAAATTAGCTCAGCACCCTTCATTGTTTCATCAGCACTTGCCATTAACTCCTCAGATGAAGCTGCAACCTGACTTGAACTATCTTGTACATGGGACAAGAATTCTCTTAAATTCAGAGACATCTTCTTAAATGCTAATTGTAGAGAACCTACTTCATCCTTTGATGTTACATCCTCTAATTCGATTGCTAGGTTCCCGTTTGCGATTTCTTCCGCATTACGTGTCACCTGTTCAATACGACCAACAATTCGATTTGTTAATATTAGTACTGTTACAATACTTCCGATTAATAGTATCGCAATTAATGCAATCGATATATTAATAATATTTGTGATATTGCTTTGTAGATCCTCTTGCATTTGTTGATATTCAGCTGATATATTTCGCTTCAACTCAATTACATCATTGATTAACCCTTTTGTTCTGAATGATTGTCTTTTAATTTCAGCTTGGTTATTCGCTTCAACCGCTGGAGTAGACTCATTCAAAATTTGCTCATACTTACGTGTAATATTTTGAGCAAAGTTTTTTTGTTCATCACTTGTTAGAAATGGCTTCAATTGATCGAAATTTGTTTTAACTGATTCTAAATCCTGATTGATATTATTTTTATTGCTTTCAGAAATATTAAAAGCATAGCTATCTAAAGACTTTTGTAAGCTTTTAGCAGAGCTATTTAATTCTTCAACATCTATTAATGAGTCTACGATTTCTTCTGTTGAAGATTGTAATGTAAATAACTGACTAATATTAAATCCAATAATACCTGTAGAAAGTAGTAGAGGAATAATTGATAGTAGTAATAATCTTTGTTTTAACTTCATATTCATCATCCTCTATTCTAGTATTGTATTGTTCCATTAGAGATGTCTTCGATATACTGATCGAGCTTATCCTGCTCTGCTTGAGTAAGGTTAATTACTCGAATAGGTGCAATAGCAACGCCATTTTCTTTTAAACCTAATTGCTTATTTTTTTCACTTAGAGAACCATTTTCAACTAATTCTTTAACCGTATCATAGATTGCTACATCTACCTGTTTAACCATTGAAGATACAACAGAGCCTTCAGCAAGGTAGAACTGGTCACTATCTACACCAAAAGAATAAGTACCCGCTCTTTGAGATTCAAGAATAACCCCAACGCCAGTAAATCCAGCTGCAGGATAAATATAGTCTGCTCCACCTGAAATCATTTCTTTTGCAATACTTTCACCCAATTTATCGTCACCGAAAGTTCCAGCATAATTTGTTAAAACCTTGGCCTCTGGATTTGCTGCCTTAACTCCAGCTGTAAATCCATCTTCAAATTTGTGAATCAGTTCTACATCTTCTCCACCAACAAACCCAACAACATTACTTTGAGTTTTCATACCTGCCAATAGCCCAACTAAAAATGAGCCTTCATCTTCTTTAAAAGTAATATTATAAACATTCGGTAATTCCGATTGTGAATCGATTAATAAGAAAGAAACATCTGGATTTTTTTGTGCAACTGTTTCTAGTGCTTCTTGGATTGAGAAACCTAGACCGATAACTAAATCATTTCCTTGCTCAACCAATTCTTCTAAGCCTTGCTCGTAAGTCTCTGTATCTTGTAGCTCACGATAATCAAAGGAAATTCCTAATTCATCCCGTGCTTGTTCAAGGCCTGCAAATCCCATATCTGAGAAGGATTGATCTCCTAATCCTGCGTCTGAAAGCATAATTCCAACCTTAACATTCTCTGATTCTTTATTTTCTTCACCATTGTTCGAGCAGGCAGATAGAATTACTGCACAAATGCTCAGAAGTAATAAAATGGTATATTTTCTCATAGTACCAACTCCTACTTATGTATATTTTATTCGTTTGTATTATTGAAATTTTGTGAAAATTGCACGATTTTTAATAACTATGTGCTATCTCAGTGTACACGATGGTATTTACTATGGAAATAGTAAAATCTCAAATTGAAGATAATTTTTTTATGCAAGTGACACTTTTTAGGTAGTATGCAACAATAAGGAAAAATAGTTGCTTAGGAGAGGAAAAATTTGTTTATGAGAGAGTTATTTTATTATCAAAATTCTATGACGAGCCAATTTACAGCACAGGTTGTACGAACAGGTACTGAAGAAGCACGACCTTATATTGTTCTTTCAAATACAGCGTTTTACCCAACTGGTGGAGGTCAACCTCATGACACAGGAATGATTGATGAGTTTAAGGTAGTTGATGTAGAAAAAGTAGACGATGAAATTCGTCATTATATTGAAGGAAATATTGATAATCTAACTGGTGAACATGAAGTCACAGGGTACGTCGATTGGAACCGTCGTTTTGACCATATGCAACAGCATACTGGTCAGCACATTTTAACAGCTGCATTTGTGGAGTTATTCGATTTTCCAACAGTTAGCTTCCATCTAGGAACAGAGCTTGTCACAATTGATATTGCGACTGCTCAAGTTACAGAGGAACAACTTGCCCAGGTAGAAAAACGTGCCAATGAGATTGTTTTAGAAAATCGACCAATTGAAACGAAGTGGGTTTCAAAAGAGGAGCTGTCTAATTATCCTTTACGAAAAGATGTTTCAGTTGATGAAGATATTCGTCTAGTAATCATCCCTGATTTTGATTACAACGGATGTGGCGGAACTCACCCGACTTCAACAGGTCAAGTAAGCTCCATTAAAATTCTGAGTACCGAGAAAATGAAAAAAAACACGCGAATTTCCTTTGTTTGTGGAAACCGCGTGTTAAGTCAGCTAGCAATGCGAAAGCATGTATTATCAAATGTTGCCCGTCAATTAAGCGTACCTGAAGAAAACGCAGCCGATGCTCTGCGCAAACTTTTTAATGATATAAAAGCAACAGAAAAATCTCTAGATGATGCACAAAATCAGCTGCTCGAATATGAGGCGAGGGAACTTGTTGAAGCTGGTCGTGCTACAGAAGTGGTGGCGGCTTCCTTTGAAAACCGCACCGTACAAGCTTTACAAAAGCTTGGTCGCGCAGTCGTTTCCCAAATGGAGGAAGGCATTTGCCTTCTTGTAGCAGATAACGGAGATAAACTACAATTTATCGCAGCTCGCGGTAGTCAGGTGGATAAAAGCATGAAGGACATTTCGGGTGCTGTTTTACCCTTAATCAATGGAAAAGGCGGCGGCAACGACGCATTTGTTCAAGGTGGCGGCGAGAAAAGTATTTCTGCTAATGAGTTATTGATGGAGATGCAGAAGTTGGTTTAATAGGGATGGGCTTGTGATACGAGGTGGTCAGCTGATGGATTTTTTTTCGAAGTGGCTTTCATCTGGTTGATGAAGGTCACTTTCCTTTGGCTTCGTTCCTGATGTGGCTTTCATCTGGTCTATGAAGGTCACTTTGCCTTGATAACTTGCTCACACTGTCCTTCATCTACTTTATGACGGACACTTTTCTCATCCCTCATATTCATACTGTCCTTCATCTGCTTTATGACAGACACTTTTCTCACTCCTCACATCCATACTGTCCTTCATCTACTTTATGACAGACACTTTTCTCATCCCTCATATTCATACTGTCCTTCATCTGCTTTATGACAGACACTTTTCTCACTCCTCACATCCATACTGTCCTTCATCCACTTTATGATAGACACTTTTCTCATCCCTCGTATTCATACTGTCCTTCATCTGCTTTATGACAGACACTTTTCTCACTCCTCACATCCATACTGTCCTTCATCTACTTTATGATAGACACTTTTCTCATCCCTCATATTCATACTGTCCTTCATTCCCCTTATGACAGCACTTCTCTCAAAATTTTACTGATCATAAGCATCAATTATTTCCCAAGAAAAAAAGCGAGCTCATCGCTAGCTCGCTTTTTATTTCCACTCTTCTTTTAGCATTCCGTAAACTACATGATCGACATATTGACTATATAGCCATTCAGCACTTCGAATCGTTCCTTCTTCTTTGAAGCCTAGTCTTACAGGGATGCTGCGGCTTTTTGTATTGCCTTCTGCTGCGTGGATTTCAACTTTATTTAGCCCGTATTCCTCAAAGGCTATATTAACCATAGCTTTTGTTGCTCTTGTCATGATGCCCTTTCCTTGGAAGGCTTCATCTAGCATGTAGCCGATATAGGCAGTTTTGTTTGCTTTGTTGATTTTATTGAATCCGATTTTCCCTACGATTTTTCCATTAAAAACAATGGCCGTATCCAGTCCTTCTTGAGCTACAAACTTCAACAGGTTCCCCTTGATGTTATCGACCGTATCCTGAACCTTTGTTGAATAGTCTAACCAGCCCAACCATTCACGAAAATATGTACGGGAGGAATCAATCATTTGAAAGACTTCTTCTGCATCTCTTTCTGTAACAAGCTTTAAGCTAATTTCTTCATCTACTGGATAAATAAACATACTTCCATTCCCCCGTTTTCATCAATATTTATATTATGTTGATTTTAACTCGACGACGATTAGCTGTGGAAGATTAAAAATTCGGTATGGCACTGTGCTATTCCCTAAGCCACGACTAACATTCATCGTTGTTTCCCCATCCTCAAAGGTGCCTGCAGTATATTTCGGTAAGAAGCCTTGTCCTGGAGCAATAAGCCCCCCCACAAATGGGATTCGAATCTGTCCCCCATGTGCATGGCCGGAAAATACCAAATTTATATTGTTAGCAACATACGTATTAAACTTTTCAGGTCGGTGCGCTAGAAGAACAGTCAACTCCTCTTGATTCACTCCAGCTAAAGCCGTACTTAACATATTTTGTGTTTCGTGACCATTAAGTGGATCTTCAATACCTAAAATCGATATACTTTCCCCTGCTCGCTCCAGCTTAACCGAGGTATTTGGCATGACGTGAACACCTATTGCCGTCAATGCTTCATAGATTTCTTGAACTTGGTTGGTAGCCACCTCATGATTTCCAATGACATAGTAAACATCTGCTATATTTACAAATTGTCGTACTGCTTGTAAGCTCTGTTCAAGGTCATAGCGATTACTATCAATGACATCCCCCGTTATAAAAATCACATCTGGATTTGTAGCTGCTACTTTTTTTACGAGTTTATCCTGACGATCTCCAAACACTGCATCGTGTAAATCTGAAACTTGGGTAATTCGAAAGCCGTCAAAGCTAACAGGAACCTTGTCAGATTTATATTCATGCTGGGTTGTAATAATCCAATGGTTGTTTATATATAAAAATAAATAGATTGCTATTATAAAAAGGAAAAATTTTAAAAGTTTTTTCAACGCACTCGCTCAATTCATTCAAAGATTATGGGTAAAATCGAAGCTTACCCTCATCAATAATAGTAACATGATTTGGAACATTCAAGTAAAGATAAGTTGAACCTGTTACAGAGTTTTCAACTACATAATCTTTTGAATGGAGCCTAGGCACACTCCACTCCAGCATTTCTATTTTTGGATTAATGCTGTTAAATATCAATTGCTTTTCAGGCGGTTTCTTCACAATAAGCGTATCGTCCGCAAACTCGAATTGATTATTTGTTACCTCTTTTGTTAAATCAATCCCTCTATTTACATGTGGAATTTGATATGTTTTTACATAGATTTCATTTGAACCTGCATCATCCCGCCAATCAATTAAGACATAAATCCTTCCATAAGTATCCTCTGATTCTCGTAGTAAGGTTACCTCATCTGATGAAAGCTTCATAGACCATTCATCAACTAAGTATCTTTCGTCAAACTGGTCTCCCTGCTTTTGAGACAAGGAACTACTAAATTGATTTTCATCTATCATAATTCGTTCAATTTCCTCAGATGAAAGAGTCTTATATTCATTATTACCAGTTAAAGAAAGAGCTAAGTACATATATGCAATTAAGCCTAACCCGATATATCCTGTGATTATTATACTTATTCTTTTAACTGTCCAAAAATTCTTTTTTAATTTCTTTCCAATTGACACTGCGAAATAGGGAGAGAACAAAAGAAAACTCATAAGTATTAAGACCATAAACAATAATGGAGTCATCCTCGAACCACCTCTTTTCTATTAAGAAAAACAACTGGGAGTGTAAAAAATAGGGAGGCAGTTATTAATGCTTTTACAATAAATAATAAATAGCCTGCTTCAAAATAAAATCTCATGATTGTTAATAGCTGTTCATCAAAAACACGGAAAAGGAACAAACCAAAGAAAATTACAAACAGCCCTCCAAGTATTTTTGAGAGGTTAAATAGTGAAGACAAAAAATACCCACTGGAGGCAGCAAGTAATATTAAGCAAAATGAAACAAGGAAATGCAAGAAGTTAAACAAGCTTACATCTGGAAACATAGTTATCCCTTTTACTAGCTGTATAAAAGCTACTAAAATATATAGAGACATATGAACAATAATTGTAGCGATAAAGCTATAAAAAACGAGAACCAAAGCATTTGCAATATTTCCCGTTACTCGGTTGCTTACTATCGAAAGATTCGTCTTCCGATAGTCCTTTGTTTGGATTAAATAAGCCGTAACAAACGACCAAAGACATGTTGAAATAACAAATCCATCTAAACTGTAAAAATGAGTCTGAAGTGACAGTAATCCATTTCCTCTGGTAGACATACCGCTCCCACTGTAATTAAAGTAGTACATTACAATCTGCAAAATCAAAAGAGTTATCAAAGCCTGACTATACGCCATTACCTTCCATTTCACCTGTGTCAAAACAACTTGGGGAAAGGTTTTATGAGTTAAAGACATCATCAATACCACCCTTCGATTTATTCGTTAGCAGTTTACATACTTCAGTCGCAGATACAGATTGAATCAGAGTTTTTGACTGCTTGTCATAGGTTTCATCGAGCTTATTTCTTTCAATAATCACCTCGTAGCTCACATCCTGCTTTTCATAAAGTACATCCTGATACCCTGTCATTTCTTTGACTTCATTTACTTCCCCTTTAATGCGGACTAACATTTGACTTACTGCTTCTAGAGGTAAATGCAACACTACTTCCCCATGGTCAATTAGCATAATTTCCTCCAGCAAATGTTCAATTTCTGCTAGGTGATGGCTTGAAATAATAATTATACGTGGGTTCGCAATGTACTCCTTTAAAATCGCTCGGTACATATCCGTTCGAATTCCCTCATCCATTCCATTCATCGGTTCATCTAGTAAAGTAATTGCACATCTTGTAGCAAGACCATAGATTAGGTTAAATGTAGATGCTTGACCCTTAGATAGTTTATGATGATAGTTATTCAATGGAATATCAGCATATTTCAGGAGCCCTTCAGCAAGCTCACCTTGCCAATTCTGATAAAAATCGCCTGCCATTTTTAATAGCTCCCTAATGTTCAGAAATGGTGGAAAGGTCATTGTATCCTCTATTAAAATCAGGTTAGACGCAACCTTTAAACTGTTGAAGGGATTTTCACCAAAGATTCGAATTTCACCATCTGTCGGTTTTAAATGACCCGCCAACAGTTTTAGCCATGTAGACTTCCCCGCACCATTGCGTCCGATTAAACCAATAATTTTTTCCCCTTCGATTGAACAAGATAGCTTGTTCAAAGCTTTCTTATTGCGATAATTTTTATCAAGCAGATTGCAAACGATGTCCCCCATGCCTTCACTCCTCCCTTTGAGCCTTTTTTATAAGCTCGATTAATTCCTCATCCTGTACAAATAAACGTTTTGCTTCTTGTACAATTTCTTTTGCAAGCTTTGACAGCTTTTCATCCCGTCTTTTGGCTAATATCAATTCCTTTGCCCCTACCTGTACGAACATTCCAAGTCCCCGTTTTTTATAGACAATGTCATTTTCAAGCAAGATTGTTAAACCCTTGCCTGCTGTTGCTGGGTTAATATTAAAAAGCTCCGCTAATTGGTATTGGGAATACACCTTCCCGGCTTCTTGTAAACGCTCTGCCAATATTTCGTTCTCGATCCATTCTGCGATTTGAATATAGATGGGAGCTGTGGAGTCATTGCTTATATTCAAAAAAGCTCCTCCTTTCTTATAGACTATTCCGAATCATCTTTAGTGCATTACTGTTGTAATGTACTATATTCTACCCGCCCGAAATTGTCAATATTATACATTGTTATAAATTTCCACTATCATCTTCAGTAATCTTCACTTCATAAAAACCTTATCCACAATTCTCTTATATCTATCAACTTGACTCGACTTACTCCACAGCTTTATCCCAAGAAGACTCACTTGTCCACATTGAAAATTAAAATTTCACCCTAAAAAACACAAAAAGTTATCCACATAAAAAAAAACATCCACTTCATTAAAAAAGTGAATGTTTTCTATGTGGATAACTATTGGTTTTCTTCTGACTTTTCTTTTTCGATAGTTTGTACTGTGGTCGCTGCAATATCTCCATCAAATAAAATGGATTTTAACTCATCCTGCCCCGAGTTTCTAGCTAAAGGGACACGAGATCTGTAGGCAGCTCGACATATTAGATGCCCAGCAACAGGAGCAGTTATAAAGACGAAGATTATCCCCAATATTAAACGAATACTAACATAGCCATCATGGCTCCAAAAATAGATAAACGCTCCTAATAAACAAGCCATTACTGCTAATGTTGAGCTTTTCGTTGCCGCATGGGATCTAGTATATACGTCAGGCAATTTAATAAGTCCAAACGCACTAATTACACTAATAATCGAGCCTATTAAAACCAAAATCACGGCTACCCACTCAAGAATCTCCATTGCGATCAACGATAACCCCCCTCTCGATATATTTTGAAAAGGCGATTGTTCCGATAAAGGCTAAAATTCCTAAAATTAGAATTGCCTCTAAAAATGCTTTGGTTGATAAAACAATGGAAACTATCGCAATGGCGGATATTAAATTCACGCCGATTGTATCTAATGCGATGGCACGGTCTGGCATGGAAGGACCTACAATTACACGATATAGTAACAAAGCAATGGCAACCATGAAGAATACAAGCGCCAATAACAAAATCGTTTCTTTCATCTATCGTGTCACCTCCAAAATAGCTTTTTCAAACTTCCCCATCGATCGGATAATCGATTCCTTTGACTCCTCTATATCCATTGCATGAATATAAAAGACATCACCGCTTTCAGATACTTCCATTACTACAGAACCTGGTGTAAGCGTTAATAGTAAAGCTAAGGCTGTTATCTCCCATTCTCCCTGTAGACTAGTTTTATAAGTAAAGATACCCGGTGTAATTTGTAGATTTGGCGTCAGCACTTGTTTGATAACTAAGTAGCTTGATGACAGCAGTTCTTTTATAAACAGCAGCATTAAATATAATATTTTCATTACTCTTCGAAGGTAAAATTGTGTTCCAAAGAATCGATGCATCACATATAAAATCCCAATCCCAACTACAAATCCAGTAAAGAATGTCGTTAGCTGCGGAACCGGTTCATCTACTAATAACAGCCACAAAAGTGCAAGAAATAAATTCAATAAAAATTGTGCGAACATCTACTCACCCCTTCAAAATGGCATCAATGTAGATTGATGGATTCATTAGTGTTTTGGCTGCATCCTTTACATATATGGCTAGAGACTCCGCTCCAACTCCGACACATACAATCGATAGTGCTAGTAAAACGAAGGCTACATATGCCCCTCTAGGAATTGGCTTCCGATCTTCATAGCTAATCGTCGTTTCTCCATAAAAGGAGGCAAGGAAGATTCTAAGTAAGGAATAGAGCACGATAATACTTGATGCAAAGCCTATTGCAAGTAATACATAGGAGCCGTTCTCGATGGCGCCTTGTCCGATTAACACCTTCCCCATAAACCCACTAAGAGGTGGGATTCCTGCAAGTGCAAGCATAACTAGGAAATAAATCCAGCCAAATAACGGATAGTTTTGAATAAGTCCGCTCATTTTCTTTACAACAGACTCACCACTAACATAAAACATCATACCGACTAACAAGAATAATAGCGCTTTTGCTAGCATGTCATGAATTAAATAATAGATTGCCCCTGTTAGAGCTGACTCTGTCCCAACAGCTAACCCTATTAAAATAAATCCAACTCCAATAATGACGTTATATGTAGCAATCGTGTATATATCTCGACCTGATAGAGCACCCATACAGCCTGCTATGAGGGTAATACCCGCCATAACGCCGATAATCGTATGAGTAACATCTTGGTTGAGTGGAAACATCAGTGTAAAGGTACGGATGAGAGCATAGATGCCGACCTTTGTTAAAAGTGCGGCAAATAGGGCCTGCACAACAGTCGGCGGAACACTATAAGAGCCTGGCAACCAGAAGAATAATAGCAGCCCTGCTTTTAAACTAAATACGATTAAAAAGAGAATCGCTACTGTTGTCAGTACGGGATCTTGGCCAACCTCTGCAACACGCTGTGCAATATGAGCCATATTTAATGTTTTTACTGTCCCGTATAAAAAGGCTAGAGCGATTAAGAACATCCAAGAGGCAACGACATTGATGATGACATATTTAAGTGATTCCCTTAGCTGTCTCTTTTTTCCGCCAAGAGCTACCAATACATAGGAAGCTAAAAGCATTACCTCAAAACAAACAAATAGATTAAAAACATCCCCTGTTAAAAAGGATCCGTTAACACCAGCTATTAAAAATAGAACAAATGGGTAGAAGAACATTTTTTCATGTCGTTCCCCTATTGTAGAAAATGCGTATAGTAAACAGATTGTTGTTAATACATTAGCCGTTAAGACTAATAGCAATGAAAATGAATCGGCTACAAAAAGAATGCCAAATGGAGGGATCCATCCTCCGAAATCTAAACGAATAATTCCATCTGTTTGTACAAAATTTAATAACAAAAACGAAATGATGCTTATAAAAATCATCGTGATGAAGCTAATAATACGCTGCAGCATAATTTGTTCGCGTAAAAAAACAAGAAGAACTGCAGTAATAATGGGAATAATTAGTGGGACAACGAGTAAGTTATTCATCAGACATTCCTCTCAATTCCTGTAAATCATCAGAACCGTTCGTCTTGTATGTCCGATATGCCAAAACGAGTAGAAATGCCGTTGTTGCAAAGCTAATTACAATTGCTGTTAAAATCAACGCCTGTGGCAAAGCATCAGTAAAAGGTCCTTCAGATTGACTTAGTAGTGGGACGGCCCCCTTTTTCAGACCGCCCATTGTTAAAATCAGCAAATGAACAGCATGGGATAATACGGCCGTTCCCAAAATAACGCGTATTAAATTTCGAGAGAGGACTAAATAGGTGCCAACAGTCACGAGAACACCGATCAATATCATCATTAAAGATTCCATGCTATTCATCCTCACTTATACTTAAAATAATCGTAACAAGCGTCCCAATTACGGTTAGGGCGACACCTGCTTCAAAAATTGTAACGGTAGTTAAATGTTTTTCACCTAAAATTGGAAAGGTGTAGTAAATATCTGTTTGCGATAAAAATGGCGCATCAAAAAAGATAGCCCCTATTGCTGAGCCTGTAGCTAATAGAACACCCAGGGCTGCTACCTTTTTAAAATCAAAAGGCATTTTTCTATGAACGGTTTCAAGGTCGTAGGTAATATAAAGAAGAACAATCCCCGAGCCTAGAACAAGACCACCTATAAACCCGCCTCCTGGGGCATTATGTCCGGAAAAGAAGAGGTAAACACCAAGGGTTAAAATGATGAAGACAACCCCTTTAACGACTGTTCTTAAAATTACATCATTAATTTTCAAGTGTCTGCATCCCCCTTCTTCGCTGCTTTTAGCTTAATGAGGGTATATATTCCTAAGCCAGCTATTAAGAGAACGACCACCTCAAGCATCGTATCAAAGGCACGGAAGTCCCCAAGAATAGTATTTACTATATTTTTACCCCCGGCTAGTTTATATGAATCTTCAAAGTAAACCGAGATTGATTCGAATTTTTCATAGTTGATAACGGCTAAACCAATTAGAGTCACTGTAGATCCAACGAGAATTGAGATTATTCCATTAGAGAGTTTAACTCGTTTAGAAGTCTTCTCTGGCTTTAGCTCTGCTAAATATTTAAAGCAGATTAAATATAATGCCGTTGTTACCGATTCAACAACTAGCTGCGTAAGAGCCAAATCTGGTGCTCTGAAAATAACGAAGAAGAACGCAATCGCATACCCCAATACGCCGTTTAATAAAACAGCTGTAATACGCGACTTCGCAAAAATCAGTGCACAGCTTGCAAAAATCATGATAAATACTAGGAGTAATTCATAATTTTCGACTGGAGCATCTAAGCTTGGAGTCCAGGAAAATGCCTCAAGTGTCAAAAAGGTGCCCGCAACAATTACCACAAAGCTTACATATATATAAATAAAGTAATGCATTAAATTACCATTCATATAACGATTCGTTATACTTTCCGAGATATTCTCGCTCGAGGTAATGACTCTTTCATAGATTGCATTAAGAGTCCATTTTTGAGGGAATAGACGGTAAATTTTAATCCAATGCTTCATGTATCGATATAAGAGAAGTCCAACAAGAATAACACCTATCGTCATAAACAGCTCTGGCTTAAATCCATGCCAAGCGTAAATATGCGGTGTCATTTCAGCTGTAGCTGGGAATGTTGGATATACACTGGACATCGCTGGCTTTAAAATATAAGCGCCTAAAGTATTTGGGAAGAAGAAAATAGCAATCACAAGCCCGATTAAAATAAATGGAGAAATTAACATCCCTACCGGTGCTTCATGTGGATTTTTTTCTAAAATATCCGGCTTAATCTTCCCTAAGAACGTTTTGCTTACAATAATTGCACAATAGATAAATGTAAAAACACTCGCAATCCAAGCTATAACAGGCACTAATATCCCGATGCTGGCGATTGAGAAAATATCCAAATTTGTAATACTTACTGTCGCTGCAAAAAACATTTCCTTACTCAGGAAACCATTAAAAGGCGGTAAACCAGCCATAGAGAAGCAGCCAATTAAAGCAATTGTAAATGTAAATGGCAGGATGGACATTAAACCACCAAGTCTTCTAATATCCCGGGTTCCGATTTCATGATCGACAATTCCGACCATCATAAATAATGCACCTTTAAAGGTTGAGTGGTTAATTAAATGGAAAAGTGCAGCAAAGGTTGCTTGCGTATAAATCACCGAGCTTGTTGAATAGCCTAAATGAACCGCAACAGATCCCAGTCCTAATAAACTCATAATTAAACCGAGCTGGCTAACTGTTGAGAAAGCTAATATCGCTTTTAAATCAGATTGACGCACCGCATTAAATGCGCCCCAAAACAGAGTAAGCAATCCGACTCCTGTCACGGCCCAGAACCATACTACCTCTCCTCCAAAAACTGGTGTGAAGCGTGCGACTAAATAGATTCCAGCCTTAACCATTGTTGCCGAATGTAGATAGGCACTAACAGGCGTTGGAGCCTCCATGGCATCTGGAAGCCAAATATGGAAGGGAAACTGTGCCGATTTTGTAAATGCACCTAGTAAAACTAAGACAAGTGCAGGAATAAACAATGTCTGTTCACTGATTTCGTCCACATTTCCGATAATCTCTCTAATACTAAGTGTTCCAGACATAGCATAAAGCATTAAGAAGCCTACCAGCATGGCCACACCACCTGATACTGTTATCGTCATGGACTTTCTGGCACCTGCTCTAGATGCTTTCCGGTGATGCCAAAATGCGATTAAAAGGAAGGATGAAACACTCGTTAGTTCCCAAAATGCATAGAGCACCATTAAATTATCTGAGAAGACAACACCTAGCATTGCTCCCATAAACAATAGTAAATAACAATAGAAATGATGTAGAGATTCTTTTATCGATAAGTAAAAGATAGAATACAAGATTACTAAACTTCCGACACCAGTTATCAACAAACTAAATATCAAGCTTAAGCCATCTAGATACGTCGTGAAATTAATATTGAACGAGGGGATCCACCAATAGGTATGGGAGAAAGTTTCACCCTTTGCTATACGAGGGATATATGTAGTCAGTATAAGGAATAAACTAACAGGGATTACGAGAACGACCCAACCTATAAAACTTTTTTGTAGTCGCCTATTAAATAAGGGAATCAGTGCTGCCATTATAAATGGAATTAGTATGATGGCAATTTCGATTGTCACAAGCTAATACCTCCTAATTTTGTAACATAGCAGTATAAAAATTATAGAAATCACTCTACCCACTTGACTTACAAAATGACTCACTTCATAATAATGTGTCATAAAGTTAAATTCCAAAATCTCAACTATTTACAAAAATGTTAATTTTGAAGTTTTAATTGAAAATAAAGATTAAATATTACAATAATAAGTATACAATAGGGATGGACTAGATGCACTCAATTCGCATTTACTTTTGCTTATTTATACAGTTTTTTGCTTAAAAAATTGTTATATTTTAATAACAAACTACTATTAAGAGGAGCAAACTATCTATGAAGCATTTGAAAAGAATGGATGAAAGTATATTAGTTTGTGTATATTACGGACTTAATGGTGAGCGTCTTATACGTAGAGGACATAAACTAGCGACGTTATTAGATTGTCCACTTTATATATTAACGGTTGACGCTAAAGCAGTTGATGCCTTCGATGCTGAGAAATCCGGCTATATTGAAAGCTGGACAGATCTTTGTAAAGAGCTGGAAGTTGAAGAGTTTATCGTTCGAGATGATGAAAAGCAACCCATTCAAAAAGTAATCGGTGAGATTGCCCGTGAAAAGAATATTACGCAAATCATTGTTGGCCAAAGTGCTCAAAGTAGATGGGAAGAAATAACAAAAGGATCCTTTTTAAATGTTTTACTAAAAGAAGTGCCATTTGTTGATTTTCACATTGTTGCTGTAAAGCGCCCGATTGAAGAAGAGGCTCACGGAACATATGAAAAGGGTGTCCGTGCATACGTTATGCAAGATTTAGAGAACTATAAAATTGTCTTCACCTGCCCGAAATCAGTTTCCATCGAGGGAATTTTCTTTAAGGAAATTGGAACAGATTTTGATAATGGTATTTTTAAATTTTCCTACCAAAATAAAATGCATGAGGTTAGGATTAAAGAAGGCTTTGTAACTAATCCACATCTCATTCATTCAATTTATGGCATTTCAAACGTCTAAAGCTTTTAAAAAAACTGTACCCCAAAGGCTAGAATTTCTCTAACCCTTGAGGTACAGTTTTTTTATTTCCTCTTTTTGCTCAATTTGCATACAGTTCCTTCCTTTTGACCATGCTAAAAGTAATGTCGAAAGGGGAAATTCGTGATGGACGGTTTTAGTAATATTCATTTGGGAGAAACGATTTTAAGATCCATACTATCCTTCTTTACTATTCTAGTACTAGCACGGTTCATTGGAAAAAAACAACTTAGCCAATTAACCTTTTTCCACTACATAACCGGAATCACAATCGGGTCCATTGCCGCAGAGGTTTCAACACAGCATGACACTGACTTCTTTGATGGATCGATTGCATTAATTTGTTGGACTCTCCTCACTCTTTTAGTTAGTTTTCTCACTTTAAATTTTTCGAAAATCCGTATTTTGATTGATGATCGACCTACTATCTTAATTCAAAATGGAACCATCCTAAAAAAGAGCATGAAAAAGGCTCGGCTTCATCCTGATGAACTTGCGATGCTATTAAGGGAACAAGGAATTTTTTCATTCAATGAAGTGCATTATGCTGTTTTCGAAACAAATGGAGAGCTTAGTGTGTTAAAGAAACCCACCTTCGCTAATGCAACAAAAGAAGATGTAAACACAAGTCTCACTCTCCCAGCTCATTTGCCTACGGAGATAATTAGAAGTGGAAAAATCATTCGGAAAAATTTAAAGGAGTTAGATGTAACCGAAGATTGGGTCCTGGGAAAACTGAAAGAACAAAATATTGAGATCGATAAAGTATATTTTGCTCAAGTGCTTCCTGATGACTCGTTTTATATTAGTTTAGATGAATCGGATGAAGATTAAATGACAGGGCTTTGGAGATTCCCAGTTCTGCAGTCTACACTAGCTACTTATTCTTTTATCCATACAAAAAACCGACAGCATGTTAGCTTGCTGTCGGTTTTATTATTAAACCCACTCTTTTATTTCATCATAATGTGGCAGGGCTGTTAAGGCACCTGGTTTCGTTGCTGCGAATGCGCCTAAGCGGTTTCCGAAGCTTACACATTTGACTAACTCATCGTGAGTTGTTGGTAATCCATTGAAGTGGACAAAGCGTAATACACCTGCCATGAATGCGTCACCTGCACCTGTAGTATCAACTGCCTCTACTTTTTCGGTCGGAACATGAATGACTTCACCATTTAATACGGCATATGCGCCGTTTGCTCCTACAGTAATAAGAACTATTGGTACCAGGTATTGATTCATAATTTCAATTCCCTCTTCGATACTAGTTGTTTCTGTTAGGAAAAATAGCTCTTCATCTGTTAACTTTAATATGTGAGCATCTTCGAAAAATGATGTGATGGTTTCACGACAGAATTCTTCACTGCTCCAACGTAGCGGGCGGATATTGGCATCAATTGCAATGATAACACCTTTTTCCTTTGCCATATCTACTGCTGTTCTAGTTGTAGCAAGAGCTGTTGGATGGAACATAGTTCCAGAACATACATTAAATACCGAAGCTTTTTTAAATGCTTCTTCATTTAGTTGCTCATCTGTTACTTGTAAATCTGGTGCCTCATCAACGTAATCCTTGAAAATACGCTCACTTTCTTCTGTTAAGTGAACATACACTCCACTGACACGTTTTTCTGGCGTGATAATGGCATAATCCATGTTCACACCTTCTTTATTTAGTTCGTCGCGAACAAATTGAGAGGTCTCATCGTCACCAGTAATTGTAATTAAAGATGAGGGAGCACCGATTCGACTAATTCCGGCTGCAACATTAACTGTTGCCCCGCCTAAAAATGTCGTAAATGATGTATTGGTTCTATCATTGGCTATATAATCAACAAAAGCGTCTCCGTATACTAATACGAAATCTTTATTAGACTCACTCATGAGTTGTTAGACCTCCGAATATTTACTTAACTCAGCGTAACATAAAATTAACGAAATCTTAAAATTTAAAACTATTCAGACAGGGGAAAAGGACATATCTTCCTTCATGAATTTGTTAAAATTTTTGCGAAAGGAAAGATTACTCATGACATTTTACATAAGACAAGCTATATTAGAGGATGCCCCTAAAACTGCTCCACTTATTTTTGAAGCAATTGGGGACATTGCCATACGTTTGACAGGTGAAACTGAACTACCTCAAATTCTCACGTGTCTCGAGGTACTTTTTAGAAGAACTGACAATCGTATCTCTTACTTCCATACTTATGTTGCAGAAGATGAAGTAACGAAAGCGATTTTAGGCATACTAATTGTATATGATGGAGAAGAAGGTGCAAAATTAGATGCTAACCTACAACGTTGGCTAGAACAAAAAAATGCTCCTATTACTTCCATTGATGTGGAAGCTAATCATGACGAATTTTATGTCGATACACTTTGTGTTCACAAAAATGCTCGTGGTCAAGGTGTCGGAACTGCACTTTTACACTTTGCAGAAGAAGTTGCTCTTTCAAATAACTTCACTAAAATTGCATTAAATGTTGAAACACAAAAGGTAAAAGCAAGAAAATTATATGAGCGACTAGGCTATGCTGTGACAGAACCCTGGACGATTATCGATGAACCATTTTTTCATATGGTTAAAACAATTATTTAGAAATGCAGGTTATACAACATGAAATTACAACTATTTTATCCATTGCTGATCATCATTGCATCGAGTAGCTATGGGCTTTTATCAACAATTATTAAAGTGGCGATGGGTCATGGATTTACAACTAGTGAAGCTGTTACAAGTCAATATTTAGTAGGATTTGTACTGGCGCTTATTTTATTCCTTTTTACCCAAAGATCTATACCCAAAATTAATAAATCCGGCATCATCACAATTTTAGCAGCTGGAGCACTAACTGCTAATACTGGAATGGTTTATGGACTTGCCCTAAATTATGTAACCGCTTCACTTGGTGTTGTGCTATTTTTCCAATTTACGTGGATTGGCCTGTTTATTGACTGTGCCCTGCATAAGAGATGGCCAAACCGTTTTGAAGCATTTTCATTACTGTTTTTATTCGGCGGAACAATACTTGCTGCTGGCGTATTAGATACCGACCTTTCAACAATCCCATGGCAAGGCTGGGTATACGGCTTATTAGCAGCAACAAGCTTTGCGGTATTCATTCAAGTGAACTCAAGACAAATAGAAGGAATGTCTACAATTACACGTACCTTCTTAATGTCTCTAATTGCAGTAATCGTGATTTCAATCTTTTTAGCACCAGAAATTATCTGGAACGGTACATTATTTAATACGAATTTATGGATTTTCGGGATTATCCTTGGTGTCTTGGGGATTATTTTACCGATCCTGTTATTTTCAATTGCTGTTCCAAAGGTTGGAGGCGCCCTTTCATCTATTTTAAGTGCAATGGAATTACCTGTTGCAATAATCGCTTCAGTTATAATATTACACGAAACCCTTACTATGCTTCAGTTGTTTGGAATTGTACTAGTTCTTGTTGGTATGGTATTACCAACTGTCCTAGCCCAAAGGAAAAATGCTGCCTAACATTTAATAGTAATACGTAGTTACAAAGGTCGATTAAGCTGTCACAGTTGAATCGACCTTTTGTTACTTTTAAATAGAGTAAAGCAAAAAATCTATGGAATTTTTGCGAAAGGCGTGTTTTTATGTTTCAGAATTATAAAGACCGAATAATTGACCAAGAGGGAAACCATTTCCCTTCTAATACCTACCGTGAGCTTGTGCTACAACCTGCCTATGATGAAGCAAAAGTGAATTTTTTAACATCCATGCTTCATATCCATATCGCTCATTTAAAAATGCTGGAAGAGCAAAAGATCGTAACTGAAAAAGAAGCAAAGCAAATTGGTCAAGCGATTGCAAAGTTAGATTTAAACTATTTTAAGCAACAGGATTATACTCCACAATTTGAAGATTTATTTTTCCGTATTGAAGACAAACTCATCGAACTAGCAGGCGATGTTGCAGGTAATTTACACATTGGTCGCAGTCGAAATGATATGGGTATTGCCATCTACCGCATGACTATACGAAAAAAATTACTTTCCCTAATGGGAGAGTTACTACAATTGCGTTCCTCACTCATTGCCTTTGCCAAAGAACATAGCGATACGATTATAATCGGCTATACCCACACACAGCAGGCACAACCAACAACCTTTGCCCATTATTTAAAAGCAGTCATTGATCAACTGACTAGAGATTTTAAGAGAATGCAAGCCGCCTTTGAAACGATTAACCAAAGTAGTATGGGCGCCGCAGCATTAACAACGACAGGCTTTAAGATTAATCGTGCACGTATGCAGGAGCTACTTGCATTTGATGGCGTGATTGAGAATGCCTGGGATGCCGTTGCAGGTGCTGACTATATCGCAGAAGCTGCCAGCGTTATACAGCTCGCTGCATTAAATCTAGGTCGTACATCACAGGATTTTCTGCAATGGGCAACACAGGAATTTGATGCTTTCCGTTTAGCCAGCCCTTATGTCCAGATCAGTTCAATCATGCCACAAAAACGTAATCCAGTTTCAATTGAGCATACACGTTCTATCTTATCTTCAGTTATAGGGGATGCTTCAACAGTTTTACAGATGATTCATAATACACCTTTTGGAGATATTGTTGATACCGAGGACGATATGCAGCCTTATATATGGCGAGCAATGGAGAAATTAAGTGGTATTTATAGACTCTTCGGAAGTCTCGTTGTCACGATGGAGGTAAACAAAGAGAAGCTTTTAACACGGGCAAAGAACAGCTTTGCAAATGTCACAGAGCTCGCAGATACCCTAGTTCGTTCAGAAAGCATTTCATTTAGACAATCGCATCAAATCGTTAGCAGCTGCATCAAATCGCTCCTAGAAGCTAAAAAGGAATCACTCGAGAGCCTAACGTGGGAGCTAGCAAATGAGAAGTCACTTGAGGTAACTGGAAAACCATTAAAAATTACAAGTGAGCATTTTTATAACGCCTTAAAGCCCGAGTATTTTGTTAAGGTACGTTCTCTTAAAGGTGGACCTTCACCCGAAACAATGCTTAAATCTCTCGAACAATCTGAACAAGTTACACCATTATTAGTACAATGGTTAAAAGGGAAAAATGAAATAATCGATAGCAGTGAGGAGCAGCTTCAAAAATTTCTTGAAGGATGGACGAAAAAATGAAAGAATCAATCATTCTAGCAGTAGATGGCGGAGCAACAAAAACAACTTTAGGAATACAAACTTCAGGTGGAGAGCGCCTTTTTGAAGCAACGGCAGCTGGCTCTAATTATCAAACAATTGGTGCTAATGCTGTGATTGAAGTGCTAAGTGATTTACTCCAAAAGGCAAATTTTGCGACCAAGCTTGAAACGATAGATGTAGCGATTTTCGCTATGGCTGGTATCGATACTCAATCTGATTTTGAAGCTTTAACTCATATTGTACAACAAGCCTTGAATAGTACCCATTTTAATATAAACAAAGCAATACTTGAGAATGATGTTCAAGCAGCCCTTCTTGGTTTAGTAGGGCATCAGCCAGGAGTATTATTAATCTCCGGGACAGGATCAATTGCATTGGCGACAGACGGGAATGGAAATGTGGTTCGTACAGGAGGCTGGGGACACCGCGCAGGCGATGAAGGCAGCGGCTATTGGATTGGACGCCAAATCTTAAAAGCTATTTTTAGAGCAGAGGATAAGCTAGAAGCACCAACCATACTGAAAAAGCTTGTATTTGAAAAGCTTCAGATTGATTCTATTGACCAGCTTATGACCTGGCTATATCAAGCGGATTATACGAATGCTCAAACAGCTAGTTTGAGTACTGTTTTACAGGAGGCCGTTTCCCTTAATGATGAAAAGGCCATCTCAATTGCTGAGTTAGCTGCCAAAGAGCTCTTTTTGTTAGTTAAAGCTTCACTTAATAAGCTTCGCTATAAGGGGGAGCCCTTCAAGGTTTTCTTAAATGGCGGGATTTTAAAGTATCATCCATTGATTTTAAATAGTTTACAGCAGTTAATTCGCGAAGATTTCCATCACATTTCCCTCTCATTATGTGATGAAAATCCTATTGAAAGCATTGTGAAAAGGGCACAGTACGCACTCTTACAATAATAATGAAAAGGAAGCCGCCTCAAATCATAAGAGACGGCTTCTTTTTAGTTTATAATTCCATTTTCTTTAATCCATCATCAGTAGAGAAATATAGATAGCCATCCTCTACAAATAAGTTGTTCACTTCATCATGGTATAAGATGGACTCGTCAGTTCCGTCTGTCCGGATTTTCGATAGATATGCACCATTGGAGTAATTACTAAAGTATAACCAATCCCCAAATCCAACGATAAATTGCGCACGGCTATCTGTTAGACGTGTTGAATCACCCGTACTTACATCCATTCGATATAAAATATTATTGTCATCTACATTACTATAGTAAATCAAGCCATCCTGTTCATAGGCATGGTCAATTTGTGCCATAAAATCAAAATTCGAATTAGATGCTTCCGGATAATCCGCTTGAATCCAAGTATGATCAAGTCCTATTTTTGCATCATCAATTAAAAAATATTCATAACGAACAACATTTTGACGGTCTGGTGTTGGATCATTCCAAGTAGTATCGAGATGATACCACTTCCCATCCACCTTTACTAAATTCCATGCATGTCCACCCGTATAAACTTCCCCAACAACATACTGAGTTTCAACACCCAAGCCCTGAAGCATCTTTAATGCTAACAAAGCATAGCCCTGACAAACTCCTTTATGCTCTTGTAGTACAGCATAGGCGCTATGGGCACTTGCTGTTGTTTCTGTACTATAGGCAGTCGATTTTACAATATAATCGTTGACGAACTTCACCTTCTGAAAATCGGTCATTTCATCTGGCGAGACAGTAGCAAGAATACCTGCCACTTTTTCATTCACAATTTGCTCTTGTGCCAAATTCGTTAAATAGGTTTGATTGACCCTGATTTTCGCATCAAAACTGTTATACTCATATTCAATCTTACGATCTGCTAGATGACCAAGTATATAATGATCCCTGCTTGCAGCTTGACTGACTGCCGTTTGAATAAGGTTTTCAATATCAGATGTACTACCTACATAATGGATTTCAAAATTCGTTTCCCATCTACTTAGATAATAGTAAAAGGAATCCTCTAGTTCCTCTAAGGTTTGAACACTATCTGGTAAATCGACATCCATCGTAACCAATGTATCTGCTGCAGTACTTACAATGTTATCCTTTGCGGAGTTGACTGTCGATAATACATCCGATGTTGCATCTTGGATAGTTACTTCATTGTTCTTGAGGAACTGTTGTGCCGCCCCTAGCCATTGTGAGCCGAAATCATATATCGGCTTCGCAAGTACAATAGCTATGACGAGAAAAGTTATTCGTTTTAACAACGTACATCACCTCTACATGATTTCTGGACTTCAATGTTATAAATAGATTTAAATTTCGTATTCAATAGAAGGGTGATATTTGTCTCCAAATATTTTCTTTAACACTTCATGTGCTTCTTCCTTCATTTCATCCGTAATAGATGAATAAATGACTGAAATCGCCTTTGTGATAATCACGATATCATCAGCCAAGCCTACAGCTGGCAGCATATCTGCAATCAAATCGATTGGCAAAATAAAGTAACCTAATACCCCAACAATCATTAGTTTATGTTCCTTTGGTAAATCCGGGCTTTTTAAAGCACAGTATAAAATGGCCACACTGTATAATGCTTTAAATCCCATATTTATGCCGTATTTTTTCACCTTATTTAGGAATTTATCAGGAGAATAATGCTTTTCTTTCCCTCTGATTGTTGTTTCTAAGTGTAAGTTCTCATTCATATGACTTCCTCCTCTAATCCCATAAACAAATATATGCTCCATACTATCATTACCAATTAATCAAAAAAGTACTACATATAAAGGTTATTCTATAAAAGAAATCCTTTTCCTTTTTACAATACGAAATTTAAAAAGTAAAAGTTTCAGCTTACTTATGAATCTTGCGCCTTTTCGTATAGATAGTAATCATTTGTTCGATTAGTTTTTGTGTATTGGTTATTTCATCATAATGGATAAGGGAGTTCTTTTTTAAGCCCATATGTCCTATTGGAATTTCATAGATGGGGATATTTCTTTTAATAGCATCGATAAGCATATTGGAATCATAACTATAAGATTCTCCTGGTACCTTCATTAGCCAATGGAGCTCTTTTCTCGGAATACACCGTAAGCCCGTTTGCGTGTCAAGTAATCGTTTATGAAATAAAAGTGCAAATAGTAAGGAAGTAGCATGATTTCCAAGCCTAGTTTTTAAGGATACCTTATTTGAATGAAAGTTTCGTACGCCTAATATAATTCCATTAGAAAATAGATGTGCATTATGTATGAGCTGTTCTACATCTCGAAGCTGATGCTGTCCATGTGCCCCAACCGTAATCACAGATTGAACCTTAGGCAGCTTCCTTAAAATATAGCGAAACCCTGTCTTTAATGCCCGTCCTTTTCCCAAATTCTTGTCATGCTCTATAACAATACATTTCTCTAACTTCTCTAGTTCTAGGAAAATCGCTTGATACTTTCCATCACTTCCGTCATTAACAATAATAATCGATTCAATTTCTAAGGAAATCAGCTCTTTTATAAAGCCGATCAGTGATGGTAGTGGATTTAAAGCAGGTATAATGACTGTTATACGAACCACATTTTTTCTCCTCAACCTATCTTTCATTAGATTTTATGTGTTTTCATTTCTTAGTTCAATGGTAAAATACATGAAGCTGTCCTATAAGCTTTGCTGCCTATAGAACAGAGAAGTTTATCCCAGGACTTTATTTTCAGTTACTTCTACGGGAATGTGCTCGAAAGTTTTCACATTAAATAAGCCCGTATCCGTTAATTTTAGCTCTGGTATTACAGGTAAGCTTAAAAACGAAAGCGTTAGGAAGAAATGGAAGTAAAGATCAGGGTGAATTTCATGAAGTGCAGTATGTGTTTCTTCAATTTTTTTGACGGCTGTTGCTGCGTCAAGGGTTGTCATAAGTCCTGCGATTGGTAAAGCAAGTTCTCCAATTACAGCACCATCCTTCACTACAACAAGTCCCCCTTGCATTTCTTGAAGAGCATTTAAAGCACAGAGCATATCCTCATCATTTGTTCCAACAACTATGGCATTGTGTGAGTCATGTGCAACAGTTGTTGCTACCGCTCCTTGTTTTAATCCAAAGCCATGAACAATTCCTAAACCGATTGTTCCAAGTGAATGGTGACGTTCAACCACTGCTATTTTTAACAAATCCTTTTCAACAGAGGGCACAAAGAAGCCCGCTTCAATATCCACTTCTTTTTCGAGATGCTGGGTCGTAATTTGGTTTGGCATAATGCCTACTACATTTGCCAGATTTCCTGCCTTAAATCGAATAGCTAAGTCAGCTTTAGTTAAATTTGGGATATGAACAGAATTTAAAATTGCTTCATCGATGGTCGCTATACCCTTTGCCTCATGTAGCACCTCGCCATCTTGCGCAACCTTTTGTCCATCTTTCCAAACAGATGCAATTGTCATCTTCTGTAGATCCTCTAGCATGACAAAATCTGCCGTATAGCCCTCTGCAATCGCCCCTTTGTCATATAGACGATAGCATTCAGCTGCATTTAAAGTCGCCAGTTGAATCGCCTGTAATGGATTCATTCCATTTTTTATAGCAAGGGAGATAGCAAAGTTAATAGTGCCTTCCTTCATAATTTCATCTAGATGTTTATCATCGGTACAGAAGGTAAACCGACGAGCATTAGCTGGAGTTACAGCGGGTAACAAATCAACTAAGTTCTTTGCAGCTGAACCTTCTCTTATAAACACATACATACCTTGTTTAACACGTTCACGGGCCTCTTCTGCCGTTATACATTCATGATCTGTTCTAATTCCAGCCGCTCGATAGCCACGAAGCTGATCCTTATTAAGTCCTGCACCATGGCCATCAATCAGCTTATTCGCTTGTTGAACAAGTGTTAGCTTATCTAGCATGTCAGAATCTGAGCCTAATACTGCTGGAAAGTCCATTACTTCAGCAAGCCCTAAAACTTCTTCATATTGAAGAAATGGTGCTAGGTCCTTTGCCTTCATCACTGCCCCTGAATGCTCAAACGAAGTACAAGGCACACTTGATGGCAGCATAAAGTAAATATCCATTTCTACATTTTTAGCATCGTCTAGCATATATTGCATGCCTTTTCGACCTGAAACATTCACAATCTCATGTGGGTCTGTAATAACTGAAGTAATACCATGGGGTAAAAGGATTTGACTAAACTGGGATGGAGGTACCATAGAAGATTCAATGTGAATATGTGCATCGATTAACCCTGGTATCACATATCGTCCATTTGCATCCTCTTCGATTTTTGCTGTAAATTCACCCTTCTCATCGAGAGCTATTATTTTCCCATCAGCAACAACGATGTTCGCTTTCCTCCAGCATAAAGAAAAAACATCAGCCACATAGGCATTTTTTAAAATAAAGTCTGCTTCCATTCTCTTTTGAGAGATATTAATAGATTTTGTCATTGCTTCTTTCTTCAAGTTTCACAGCCCCTTCCCTATCAATCTATTTTTATTTTCACCTATCATATACTATATTTTCTAAAATTTCTTATTATAACTACTGATATAAAAAAAACTCTTTGAACTTTATGAGTTCAAAGAGTTCGGTAAATTTTAAAGTTCACTTACTGACACAGCTACCCAGTGGTTTGGTGACACTTCTTTTAGAACTGAGCTTTCAACATCGTATTTAGCTGCAATCAATTCCTTGTCTCGCATTTGAGTCTTCATTCTTTCGATAGCTGGGTCCGGAATTGGAATAGATTTTAAAAGAGCTTTGGTGTAAGGATGCTGAGGGTTTGAGTATAATTCCTCACTTTCCGCAAGCTCTACAATCTTTCCACCGTACATCACTGCTACTCTATCACTTATATGCTTTACCATAGACAAATCATGAGCAATGAATAAATAAGTCAATCCAAGTCGATGCTGTAAATCCTTTAGTAAATCCACAATTTGTTTTTGAATGGATACATCTAAGGCAGATAATGGCTCATCGCAAACGATAAATTCCGGGTCAACTGCTAATGCTCTCGCAATGCCAATACGTTGACGTTGCCCACCTGAAAACTCATGTGGATAGCGACTTGCATGCTCTTTATTTAGACCTACTAATTCTAGTAATTCCTCTACTCGTGATCTACGTTCCTCTTTATTCTTGGCAAGACCATGCAAATCTAATGCTTCGCCAACAATATCTAAAACTTTTTTACGAGGATTCAAAGAGGAATAAGGATCCTGGAAAATGATTTGCATATGTCTTCTCATTGTTTTTAACTGTTTTTTAGAAAGACGTGTGATAGGAATCCCCTTATAAAGGACATCCCCATCAGTGGGCTCATGTAACTGTAAAATCGTACGTCCTGTAGTAGATTTACCAGATCCCGACTCACCTACTAAGCCAAGCGTTTCTCCAGGGTAAATTTCGAATGATAAATCATCTACTGCCTTTAAAATATCCCCATGTCCAATATCAAAATGCTTCTTTAACGACTTAATTTCAAGAAGTGGCTTAGATAAATCTAGGTTTGCACTTAATAACGGCGCTTTTTTGGGCGTCTTTTTTTCATGTAGCTTTGGTAAGGCATTTAAAAGCCTTTTTGTATAGTCATGCTTGGGATTGTTGAAAATCTCATCTGTGGTTCCTTCTTCAACAATTTCCCCTTCCTTCATGACTATGACACGATCACACATACCTGCTACTACACCCAAATCATGGGTGATTAAAATAATAGAAGTTCCCAATTTCTCTTGCATGCTTTTCATTAAGGATAAGATTTGTGCTTGAATTGTTACATCTAAGGCTGTTGTTGGTTCGTCCGCTATAAGGAGGGATGGATTACACGCCAGTGCCATGGCAATCATTGCTCTCTGACGCATTCCACCAGAAAATTCATGCGGGTATTGTGAATATCGTTTCTCGCTATTTTTAATTCCTACTTGCTCTAACAATTCAATAGTTTTCCTGTAAGCTTCACCCTTTGATACTTGTTGATGCTTTTTCAAGCTTTCAGCAATTTGTTCACCTATTCGAATTGTAGGATTTAAAGAAGTCATTGGATCTTGAAAAATCATACTAATATGCTGACCGCGTACTGATTCCATTTCCTTTTCTGATTGCTCAACTAAGTTCTTCCCTTGGAAATTAATTTCCCCCGATTTCAAAAAACTAGGTGGGGATGGCAGCAAGCGCATAATCGATCTAGCGGTTACGCTTTTACCACTACCTGACTCTCCAACAATCCCTAATGTCTCGCCTTTTTCAACATGAAAGCTTATCCCCTTCACTGCCTCAAACTCTTTTTCATCCCCTATAAAAGAGACTTGAAGGTCCTTCACCTCTAATAATCTATTATTCATGCGTACCTTCCTTTATAAAAAAAGTAATTTACTGGTTATATTGACATATACATCTCCATACTTTACTATACCACTAGGAATAGTTTAATATAGAGAGGAACTTATTACAAGATGAAGATATTTATGTAAGAAAGGAGGCAATCGATGACTCAAAGCATAAATATTTATAAACCTAAAATATCCTCAATTTTTAGTAGCTCTTATCTGAAGGTAACAAACCGAGGTAAATTTTATAAAATTCTTTTATTTATTCTTGGTCTACCAGTTCATATTGTGACCGTCCTAACATTTTATTTTGGTAAAGGGCAAAATCAATATGGCAATGCATATAAGAGCTGCGAAGAACAACTTGTTTCAAAAGGTCTACTTGGCTCATGGAGAAAACAGTTTTTAGAACAAGAAAACACAAAAGCTACCTTTTTCCATGAAACTTTAACTGCTGAACAATTAAACAAAAAAGCAGATTTACTTGTTCAAGAGAAGCTGCAAAAAGAAATAGAAAGGCAAGTAGCTGCACAAGGATTAGAGAAATATACGTATCAGAGCTACTTTAAGCAGCTATTAAATAGTCGCAATTTTTTATTGATTTCAGTAATCCCGGGCGTATTGATGTATGTATTATTACTTCTATACAGTAATCCATTTGTTCAATTTATATTTGAACGTGTACTTCAAACACTGTTTGTCATCTTAGGTGTAGCGACATTAGTATTTACCATCCTTTATATTTCACCGTTGGATCCGGCACGTAATATTCTTGGAATCGAAGCTACATCTGAGCAAATCGAAAACTTTAACCGTCTTTACGGCTTAGACCAACCTTATTTAGCCCAACTATGGCAATCCCTATCGGGGTTATTTACCTTTGATTTAGGAACTTCCTTTGCAGGGAAGGAAGACATCATGGCTAGTATCGCTAATAAATTTCCGGTAACACTTCAAATTGCCATTCTATCACTAGTAATGGCTGTGATTATTGCAATTCCTGTAGGGATACTCTCTGCCATTCGTCCAAATTCATTTTTAGATTATACATTTATGATTGTGGCATTAATCGGACTTTCAATCCCTAGCTTTTGGCAGGGGTTAATATTTATTTTAACGTTCTCTCTTGAACTAAGCTGGTTTCCTGCAACCTATAATCCGCAAAACTGGTTATCTCTTGTTTTACCAGTAGTTGTTTTAGGAACTACCTTATGTGCCTCTATTGCAAGAATGACCCGTTCATCAATGCTGGAGGTTATCAATGAGGATTATATTATTACCGCAAAAGCAAAAGGATTAAATGAAAGAAAAGTAATTTCTAAGCACGCTATTCGAAATGCCATGATTCCAATTATTACTGTGATTGGACTTCTATTTGGTGGAATGTTAGGTGGCGCTTCTGTCACAGAGAAGGTGTTTAATATCAGTGGAATTGGAAGCTATATCGTAGATAAACAGTTTATCCCGGATATTCCTGCAATATTAGGTGGAGTTGTATATATAGCTATTACTATTTCTATTGTTAACTTAGTTATTGATATTACTTATGCATTCTTTGATCCGCGAATCCGCTCAAAAATGAAAAAGGAGGGATAATGTGAAAGTCATATCAAACCTTAAGCTTCTTTTGAAAATAACACAGGAATATGGAAATGCTCATTTCACATTATCCTTTTCTGCTATTTTTTCATTACTTTTTTTACTTTACAGTTATAATTTCAATACCCAAGCTGTTCGACCGATCGTTTTAGTGTTCTTTGTTGTGTATTTACTAACAACACTTTATGTTTGGCTTATCTCAAAATCTATTAAAAGAGATCTAGCAAATCACGGGAATATTCATATACGGACTCGAATTCTTGGCTATCCTTTGATTTTAACTGTACTCGTTGGGAACATTTTTGCTAGTAGCTTCGGGTTTTCTTTAGTTACAAAAAATAAAACACCTGAATATACATTTGCTACCTATGCATTTTTAACTCAGCTTTTCATAATTGGTGTTTCAGGATTTAATCTATTTAAACCTTATGTCATCGATAGCTTTTTACTAGTTATGGGGGCTTTTGTTTTACTAGCAATAATTTTTGC
Source organism: Ureibacillus chungkukjangi (assembly GCF_003217295.1). Taxonomy (GTDB): domain Bacteria; phylum Bacillota; class Bacilli; order Bacillales_A; family Planococcaceae; genus Ureibacillus; species Ureibacillus chungkukjangi. Next base: position 8,600 of record NZ_QJTJ01000010.1, on the reverse strand, counting down.
AGTAATGATTATTTTAGTCTCCAAATATGTTACTCAAGCTTCAGCACCAAAATGGATGCTACCAATCGGTCTGATACTATTACTACCGGTTTTAACTGGTAATCTATTTTCTTTATTACTAGGATATGGGCTTATCAAAAAGGCAAGACAAAAAGATGCTTCTTCTATAGAGAAATGGCAAAAGATGTGGAGTAAAATCCTACGTAATTCAATGGCCGTATTCGGTATGTTTTTTATCATTTTTATGTTTTCATTGTCAGTTATTAGTCCTTGGACATTCGATTATGACTTTGCAACACAAAATAATTATTCAGCAATCTTACAAACACCAACGCTTGAGTATCCTCTTGGAACAGATGACTTCGGTCGCGATTTGTTTTCAAGAATCGTATTTGGTGCCCAGATTTCACTAATTGTTGGGTTTTTCTCAACGATTATTCCCGCTATTATCGGTGGAACTCTCGGGGCAATTACTGGTTATTACGGCAAAAAGACAGATAACATCATCATGCGTTTACTGGATATTTTATATGCAATTCCTGGTATTTTACTGGCCATTGCAATTATTGCTGCATTCGGTGCCAATACCGTCAATTTAATCATTGCATTAAGCGTAGGTTCAATTCCTACTTATGCTCGCACAATGCGTGCAACCGTAATGCAAATTTCCAATTATGAATTTGTAGAATCGGCTAGAGCATTAGGTGCTTCCGACAGTACAATTATTTTTAAGCATATCGTACCAAATTCTCTAGCCCCTATGATTGTAAAAGCAACCTTAACAATCGGTGGTGCTGTTATTTCAACAAGTAGTTTAAGCTTCCTTGGACTAGGTGTTGAACCGCATATTCCTGAATGGGGGAATATTTTAAAAATCGGTAGTACGTATCTTGAAACACATTCATATTTAGCTATTTTCCCAGGTTTATGTATTATGCTACTTGTACTTTCATTTAACTTCTTTGGAGATGGATTACGAGATGCCTTTGACCCTAAAACAAACTAAAACACTAAATTTAGGAGGAATATTATGAAAAAGCTATTAGCTCTATTATTTGTTGCAGTCCTAGCACTTGCAGGCTGTGTACAAAAGAAATCAGATGTTGAAGGCGGCGGTAATGCCGACACATCTACTGGTGAAAAACCAACAATTGAAATTTTAGGTACCGCTGCAGGTGAAAATGATTTAAACATTTTACGCGATCAACTAACTAAAAACGGTTTTGAAGTAGTGTTAAACATTCAACCGGATTACGGTTCATTCTCAGCTCAAAAAGATGCAGGTAACTACGATGTTGCTTTATCAAGCTGGACGACAGTAACAGGGAATCCTGACTATGCTGTTCGTGGATTATTTAAAACTGGTGGAGATTACAGTGTTGTTAGTGACTCCAATTTAGATGCGTTAATCGACAAAGCAAGCACCTTAACTGGTGATGAAGCAAAAGATGCCTATGCTGAGCTTGAGCAGCTTTTAGTATTTGACCAAGCTTATATTGCTCCACTTTATATTTCGAAAAAAGCACAGGGTATCTACTCTGCAGAGGTAAACCCTGAAACAGTTTTACTTCCAAAATCTCGTGCTCAAGTTTGGGAAGCTATTTCATTTAATGACGAATCTTTAAACGCTAGTGAAACTTTAGTATTACACCAAGCTATTGCATCATTAACTTCTCTTGATCCAATCAAAGGAAATGACGGTTCTATCAATACATTAAATACTAATATGTATGTTCGTTTAGTAAATCTAACAGATGACGACCAAGTAGTTTCAGATGGTTCATTATCATATAACCATGTTATTGCAGAAGGTAACTCTGAATATTACTTCATCTTACGTGATGATATTAACTTTGCAAAAGTAGAAAATGGTGCTGCAGTTGATACTGGTGAACTAGTTTCTGCTGAAGATGTAGTTTTCTCTTTAAATCGTGCAAAGGATGAAAGCTCGGTTCCTGATCACCGCACATATAGTATCCATGAGAATATTGATACTGTAGAAGTTGTAACTGATTTAGCAGAATTAGAAAATGCTAAAGTTGCAGGAACAGAAGAAACTGTTTTAGATGCTTTATCAAAAGAATTACCTCAGGCTGTAACTGAAGTTGTAGAATCAGAAGATCAAGTTGATAATGCTGCAGGAAAATACCAAGTTGTGAAAATTACAACACCAAACCCATTCCCACAAGTGTTAAACTACTTAGCACACCAATCAGGTGGTATTGTTTCTGAAAAACAAGTAACAAGCATTAACACATTCGATGTAGCAAGCTATGATCCAAATACAGATGTTGCTTATGGTGACCAAGCAACTGTGACAGAAGGTAGTTCATACAACAATCACTTATATGCAAGTGGTCCATACATCTTAGTACAAAAAAATGACTACGAAGCAACTTTTGTGAAAAATCCAGCTTACCGTATAGGCACCGAGTATGAGCCAAAAATCACAAATATTTCTGTACGTTTTATCGATGATAACGACAGTGCATTATCTGCATTACGTAATGGCGAAATTCATGTATTACAAACAGTACCTGAAACAAAGCTTGATATCGTGAAATCCGATACAAACCTGGCTCTAAATGAAGCAGAAAGTAATGCCGTGACTTACTTACAATTCAACACTAAAGGTCGCGAAGTTTCAAACTCTGCCGATCTTCGTAAAGCTGTTCTTTACTCTATCAATCAAGAAGAATTTATTACTTACTACCAAGGATATAAACGTCCTGCTGTATCAACTGTAACTCCATTAGTTGATACAGGATTAAAGCTAGAAGCAAATCGCGATAAAGTAACAGAATTCTTAAACGCTTATAACGAAGGTAAATAATTCCACTTACACATAGCAAAAGCTCTAGTATGCAAAGGCATACTAGAGCTTTACTTTTTAGTTTAATTTGAAACACTTTGTGATAATTCTTCTCTAAATGCTACTATAGCAGCCTCTGGATTTACTTCTAATCCTAATTCCAGCAGTACTTCTCCAATATGGCGGATTGCACTCTCTAGCATTTCTGCAGTTGTATTCCCCATATGGCCAATACGGAAAGCATTTCCTGTTAGATGTGCCAACGCTCCTGCTACAATCACACCTTTATGTGAAAGACGTGCTCGGAAGGAAGAGTCATCAATGCCTTCTGGATATAACATGCAGCTTAAGGTTGGTGCTGCTACTTCCTCTGTTGCTAAAGATTCCATTCCAAAGGAGCGAAGAGCTGAGCGAATTCCACGACCAAAAGCAATATGACGCTGCTCCCGCTGTTTAATCCCTTCATCTAATACGATTTTCAACGCAGTATTATAGGCATAGATTAGATTTACTGGTGGTGTTGCAAAATATTTAGATGGATCTTGCATAATTGGTATCCAATTTTTAATGTCACTATAATACGCTGGAATAGTGCCTAGAGCTTCTCGTGTATTAAGAGCAGTTTGGTTAAAAGCAACTATAGCCAAACCCGGTGGTATTCCAATTGCCTTTTGCGAGCCAGTTAATACTACATCAATTTTATAATCCGGATGCCCATAAGTTTTGCTCATGTTCTCATCAAGCGCTGCAGTTGCTACTACTCCGTCTAAAATAACCAGTGCACCAGCTTGCTTAATAATCGGAATAAGTGCATCTAAATCGGATATAACCCCTGTGGATGTATCTGCATGAGTAATTGTAACAGCTTTATAATTATTCGTAGCTATTTGTTCTTGAACAAGTAATGGGTCAACTTGCTTTCCCCATTTAGCTTGTAAAACATCAACTTCAATACCAAATGCTTCAGCAAGTGGAGTGAATCGGTCACCAAAATAGCCGTGGCTAATAACCAGTAATTTTTCCCCTTTACCCACTGTGTTTACAATCGCCATTTCCATTGCTAATGTGCCCGAGCCAGCCACTATAAACACTTCCCCATCCGTTTGTAGCAATTCCTTTGTTTGCTTGATTGCCGACTTGAAGATGGCAGCAAATCGCGGATCCGTATGTCCCCTTGTTTCACTAGCTAAAGATTCATAGATTTCATCGACTACAGGTGTAGGTCCCGGTACTAAAAGCAATTCCTTATTTTTCATGACACACATTCCCCTTTTCGTATGTATTTTCTTATTTATTCAATTCTTTTTGTTGATGGTAAAATCCTTCTAAAAATTAAAAAGAATGCCTTACTAGCCCATCACAGCTAGTAAGACACCCCATCCCCATGTCTAAAAATATAAATCCCCTTGTTTGAAACAGTTTCAATTAGAAATATTGATTGGAGGCAACTATCTCTAATATGAATTAGCTAATCTTTTCGTAACCTGGTAGAGTTAAAAACTCAACAAACTCGTCATTCTCGATTAAAGTTTTAAACAGCTCAGCCGCTTCTTCATAGCGACCTGTGTTATATGCTTGTTCCCCAACAGCAGCTTTAATCTTTTCAAGCTCTTCTTTTAGAATTTCTAAGGTTAACTCTAATGTAACCTTACGTCCATCTTCGAGTACACCTTTATCATGTCGAATCCATTGCCAAACTTGGGTACGGGAAATCTCGGCCGTTGCTGCATCTTCCATTAAATTATTAATTGGTGCAGCACCATTTCCACGTAGCCATGATGCAATATACTGAACACCTACACTTGCATTGACACGAAGACCTTCTTCTGTAATAGTACCCTCTGGAACAGCGACTAAATCACTTTCAGATACATTTACATCCTCGCGTTTTTTATCAATTTGGTTCGGTGTTTTCATAACAGCATCAAATTGTTCCATCGCAACAGATACTAAACCAGGGTGAGCAACCCAAGTACCATCATGACCATCCGTAGCTTCACGAAGTTTATCTTCTGCAACTTTAGCAAAAGCAAGTTTATTTGCTTCCTCGTCATTTTTTACAGGAATTTGGGCTGCCATTCCTCCCATTGCCGGTGCATTACGCTTATGGCAAGTCTGAATACATAGAGATGTATAGGCTTTCATAAACGGAACTGTCATTGTTACTTGACCACGGTCTGGCAATACTACATTGGGCTGATTGCGAAGGCGTTTTATAAAGCTGAAAATATAGTCCCAACGACCACAGTTAAGGCCTGCTGAATGCTCACGTAATTCATAAAGAATTTCGTCCATTTCAAATGCCGCAACAATTGTCTCGATTAGAACCGTTGCTTTAATAGTCCCTTGTGGAATGCCCAAGTAATCTTGTGCATAAACAAACACATCATTCCAAAGACGTGCTTCTAAATGGCTTTCAAGCTTTGGTAGATAGAAATAAGGCCCTGTATTTCGAGCAAGTGCTTCCTTTGCATTGTGGAAGAAGTACAAGCCGAAATCGAAGAAGCTTCCTGACATCACTTCGCCGTCCACCAATACATTTTTCTCCAGAAGATGTAATCCTCTTGGACGAACAATAAGTACAGCGGTTTCCTCGTTTAACTTATATGTTTTTCCATTAGACTCCTGTGTTAATGTAATTGTACGTTGTACTGAATCGCGCATATTAATTTGCCCTGCAATCATGTTTTCCCACGTAGGTGTGGATGCATCTTCAAAGCATGCCATAAACATTTTCGCACCAGAGTTTAATGCATTGATAACCATTTTGCGATCCACAGCTGGTCCAGTAATTTCTACACGACGATCCTGTAAATCCTTAGGAAGTGGTGCAATTGTCCAATCACCTTTACGAATTTGCTCAGTTTCTGGTAAGAAATAAAGCTGTTCTCCACCATCTAGACGCTTTTGGCGCTCCTCACGTTTAATAAGCAATTCTTTACGGCGTTCGTTAAATTTCTCATGAAGAGAAACAATAAAATCAAGTGCTTCAGGCGTTAATATTTCTTTTGCTTGTTCTGTTAGTTCCCCAACAATTTTAAGCCTTTGTGATGTAGCCTGTTCCATTTTCCTTATCCCCACCTTATATAAAATTGCAGTTATCTTATTGCCTTGACCAAGACAGTTAAATTATCAATCACTACATAATTTAATAGTATTAGCCAAGGTACATTTTCTAGTTTTTATACGAATTGAGCTGTTTCAGTTGAACCTGCCATTGCTGTAGTAGAAGATGTACCTCCAGAAATTGCTTGAGCAACATCATCAAAGTAACCCGTACCTACTTCACGTTGGTGTTTCGTAGCTGTATAGCCCTTCGCTTCTAAGTCAAACTCTGCTTGTTGTAGCTTAGAGTAAGCAGCCATACCGTTATCTTTATAGTCAACAGCTAGCTCAAACATTGATTTATTTAATGAGTGGAAACCAGCTAGAGTTACGAATTGGAACTTATACCCCATTTTCGCAATCTCACGTTGGAATTCTGCAATCTCTTTATCTGAAAGTTTAGCTTTCCAGTTAAATGAAGGTGAGCAGTTGTAAGCTAACATTTTCCCTGGGAATTTTGCATGGATAGCTTCAGCAAATTCACGAGCTTCTTCAATTGATGGATTCGATGTTTCACACCAGATTAAATCTGCATATGGCGCATAAGCTAAACCGCGTGCAATCGCTTGCTTAATACCTGCTTTTGTACGGAAGAATCCTTCAGGTGTACGTTCACCAGTAATAAATTCAGCGTCACGTGGATCGATATCACTTGTTACCATATCAGCAGCATCAGCATCTGTACGTGCGATTAAAATTGTATCTACACCCATAACATCAGCCGCTAAGCGAGCCGCAACTAGGTTACGAACGGCATTTTGTGTAGGAAGTAATACTTTACCCCCTAAGTGACCACATTTTTTCTCAGACGCTAATTGGTCCTCTAAGTGAACACCTGCAGCACCAGCTTCGACCATTCCTTTTACTAATTCGAATACATTCAATGGTCCGCCAAACCCTGCTTCAGCATCCGCAACGATTGGAGCAAACCAATCAAATTCATCTTCGCGACCTTCAGCATGGTCGATTTGATCTGCACGTTGTAGCGCTTGGTTGATACGTTTTACAACCTGTGGTACAGAGTTCGCTGGATATAATGATTGGTCAGGATACATTTGACCAGATAAGTTTGCATCAGCTGCTACTTGCCACCCCGATAAGTAGATAGCTTTTAAACCTGCTTTTACTTGTTGTACTGCTTGATTTCCAGTTAATGCCCCCAATGCATTAATGAAATCCTCCTCATGTAATGACTTCCAAAGACGACTAGCACCACGTTTTGCTAAAGTTTGCTCTACTACTATAGAACCTTGTAATTTAACAACCTCTTCAGCAGTGTAAGCTCTTTCAATACCTTTCCAACGTGGATTCTCTGACCAATCTTTTTTAATTGCCTCAATTTTTTCATTTCTTGTCGTCATGAATATTCACACCTTCCCCTTTGTTTAAATACTCACTGTTAAAAAAGTAATTCTTTTCTGTTCCATAACAGAGGTATTTGCTGTAAATTAATATATAACAGACTATTTAATTTTTCATTATTTTCTGACGAATCGTTGGAATTTTAGGATGAAATGGTAAAATATAGTGATGAGTATTTGGATTTTGTTTAACACAAAAAGGGGGCTCTAAATATGGAAGTGGGGAATATTCGAGAAATGAAAGAAGAATTTAAAGGGCTTGAGCAATATAAAGTTATATTGGAGGATTGGATTCCAAAGGATGCTTCGATTGTAATTGCATTAGGTGATACCTATGTATATTACAGTCCAAGCACTACTCACTTTCATCTTAAGCTTAGTAAAGAGGTACATTCTAAAAGTACCGCTGCACAGGTTTTGGAGAATCGTCATAAAACCGCAATCCTTATAGATGAAACAATTTTTGGTACAGCTTTCTATGTCATTGGTTATCCAATTATTATTGAACATCAGGAAGCGGCTTTAGTTGTTATTTTCCCTTCCTCCTATGTGCCTGAAAAACAAGAGCAATACAAGTTTCTAACTGGAAAGCAAGACGAAGATTGGGTACCAGTTCCAATTGAACAAGTTTCCCATATTGAGAGCCTACAAAAACGTACTTGGTTTTACGCTGCAGATGATCAGTATAAAATTAACTGTACCTTAAAGGAACTCCAGTTAAAGCTACCCGAGTATTTTTTACGTATTCATCGTTCTTATATTATCAATATCTATTTCATAAAGCGTATCTCAAAGGATTTAGCTTCAAATTTTTTTGTCGAGCTTAAAAATGGTTCAGAGCTTCCTATAAGCCAGTCTTATATTAACGATTTAAGAAAGTTTTTAGAGTTTTAAAAAATATAAAAAGAAGTTCTCTAAAAACGTGAGAACTTCTTCTTTTGATATAAATTGCTTTTTTTATATAAAAAAACCACTGAATACTCAGTGGTTTAGTTGCCTAGCGACGTCCTACTCTCACAGGGGGAAGCCCCCAACTACCATCGGCGCTAAAGAGCTTAACTTCCGTGTTCGGTATGGGAACGGGTGTGACCTCTTTGCCATCATCACTAGACTTATTTAATTTGAGACAAGATTTATTATACTACTTAAATTGCTAAATGCAAGCTTTTTTAAATAATATTTTTTGTTCTCTCAAAACTGGATAAAGACATTGATTGCATTCAAGATTTTGGTTAAGTCCTCGATCGATTAGTATTCGTCAGCTCCATGTGTCACCACACTTCCACCTCGAACCTATCTACCTCATCGTCTTTGAGGGATCT
>NZ_QJTJ01000009.1 GCF_003217295.1 Ureibacillus chungkukjangi | reverse complement strand
AAACCATAAAACTTTCGAACCGCCGTATACGGATCCGTACGTACGGTGGTGTGAGAGGTCGGCTAGCCAACTAATGGCTAGCCTCCTACTCGATTAATACTATCTCAAAAAAACTTTACTCTATTTTTCTCGTAATAATGTGTCATTAGCAACGCTTTTGACTCAATTTTTAGTTATTTCTGAAAAATAAAATTAAATTATATTGACTTCAATTGTTACAGGAATATATAATTTATTGCAAGAATACAAAAAAGATTAAGAATAATTATTAGTTTTAAACAATTTGAAAAACTTACATAGTAAGCTCAAATGTAATATTCAAATTAGAAGTCAACACGATTGCTAGAAAGGAGAGTTAACTTGAGTAACGAGCTTTTAAAGATTAATAACTTACATACTGGATTTCGGATTAAAGATACATTTTACGATGCAGTGGATGGTGTTTCATTAACGGTAAAGAAAAATGAGATACTTGCTATCGTAGGTGAATCAGGATGTGGTAAAAGTACACTTGCAACATCCATTATCGGTCTATATGACCAAAATAAGACGCGTGTTAAAGGTGAAATTTTATTTGATAACAAAAACCTAGCAGCATTATCAGAAGAGGATATGAACGATATTCGAGGCTTCCAAATCAGTATGATTTTCCAAGATCCTCTATCGGCACTTAATCCACTTATGCGAATTGGAGAGCAAATCGAAGAGGGTTTAATCTATCATACTACTTTAGACAAAACTCAAAGAGATGCTAGAGTATTAGAGCTATTAAACCAGGTAGGAATCCGTAACCCAGAGCGGGTTGCAAGACAATTCCCACACCAATTATCCGGTGGGATGAGACAAAGGGTTATTATCGCAATCGCAATTGCTTGTAAACCACAAATTATTATTGCGGATGAACCTACTACAGCATTGGATGTTACAATTCAAGCACAAATTTTAGACTTATTAATTGATTTACAGGCTGAAACTGAAGCAGGAATTATATTAATTACCCATGACTTGGGAGTAGTTGCTGAGGTTGCAGACCGCGTAGCAGTTATGTATGCAGGGGAAATTATTGAAGAGGCAAGTGTAGAAGAATTGTTTGAAAATCCTAAACACCCTTATACACGTTCTTTATTTAACTCAATTCCTCAGATGAACTCAAACTCGGATCGTTTAAATGTTATTGAAGGAATCGTTCCTTCATTAATGAACCTTCCACGATCTGGCTGTCGTTTTTCTTCCCGAATTCCTTGGATTTCGGAAGATGTTCATGAGGAAAATCCAGCACTACATGAAATTTCACCAGGACATTTTGTTCGCTGTACATGCTGGAAAGAGTTCGAGTTTAAAACGGATAAAGGGGGCGGGACACATGAGCTTTATGCAAATAAATGATTTAAAAGTTCACTATCCTGTTCGCGGAGGATTTTTCAATACTGTTATTGATCAGGTTCTTGCAGTTGATGGTATCTCAATGGAATTTGAAAGAGGAAAGGCATATGGATTAGTTGGTGAGTCTGGTTGTGGAAAATCTACAACTGGTAAAGCCCTGATTGGCCTTGAAAAAATAACGAATGGCAGCATCATTTATGAAGGAGAAAACGTAACGAATAAAAGAAGAAGCCGAAAATCTTCATTTAACCGTGATGTGCAAATGATTTTCCAGGATGCTCATTCAAGCTTAAATCCTCGTAAACGAGTAAAGGATATTATTGCAGAGCCAATTCGTAATTTCCTAAGTTTAACTCCGAAAGAGGAGGAACGTAAAATTAGCGAATTACTAGAAATTGTTGGGATGCCTGAAGATGCAAAGTTTAAATACCCTCACGAATTCTCAGGGGGACAAAAACAGCGTTTAGGGATTGCCCGTGCGATTGCAACAAATCCTAAGCTAATTATTGCAGATGAGCCAGTGTCAGCGCTTGACTTATCTGTACAAGCACAGGTATTGAACTTTATGAAGGACATTCAAAATGAATTTGGCTTAAGCTATTTATTTATATCCCACGATTTGGGTGTTGTTAAACATATGTGTGATCATATTTCTATCATGTACAAAGGTAGATTCGTAGAAACGGGTTCAAAAGAAGATATTTACACAAACCCGCAGCATATATATACAAAACGATTACTTTCTGCTATTCCAGAAGTATCGCCGGTTGGTAGAGAAGAACGAAAACGTGAAAGAATCCGAGTAGAGCAACATTATCAAGCAGAGCATAAAAACTATTTTGATGAAAATGAACGTGTATTTGACTTATTGCCAGTCTCAAACACTCATTATGTAGCGGCTACTTCACAAGTGAAGGAGGTCTTGTAGAGATGTGGAAAACGATTGTAAGAAGATTTCTAATAATGATTCCACAGTTGTTTGTATTAAGTGTAATCATCTTTGTCCTAGCTAAATTTATGCCTGGTGATCCTTTCACAGGATTGATTACACCTCAAACAGATCCTGCTCGTATTGCAGAGCTGACTGAAAAAGCGGGATTAAACGATCCGGTCCATATGCAGTATCTTCGTTGGATGGGGAATGCCTTCCAAGGTGATTTTGGTCTAAGTTATACGTATAAACGCGATGTTGGCGCGTTAATCGGTGAACGTGCATTAAATACGTTCTGGCTTTCTTTACTAAGTGTAATTTTACTTTATGCTCTTGCTATCCCATTAGGAATCTTGGCAGGGAGATATCAAAACTCTCGTTTAGACAAAACAATTGTATTGTATAGCTTTGTTACATATGCAATCCCTACATTTGTTTTAGCGCTAGTATTCCTATTCTTATTTGGATATCAGCTACGCTGGTTCCCTACAAGTGGTAGTGTTGATATTAAAACACAGGTTGGAACTTTAGGTTATTATTGGGATCGATTCTATCATATCCTATTACCATCCATCACTTATGCTATTTTAGGAACAACAGGTATTATTCAATACTTACGTTCTGAAATTATCGATGCAAAATCAATGGATTACGTTCGTACTGCTCGTAGTAAAGGGATTCCAATGCGAAAAGTTTACTCAAAACATATTTTCCGTAACTCCTTACTACCAATTGCAGCATTCTTAGGATTTACGATTACTGGATTACTAGGTGGATCAATCTTCATTGAAACAATTTTCGGTTACCCTGGTATGGGACAACTATTTGTAAGCTCAATTTCTTCACGTGATTACAGTGTAATTACAGCATTAGTTATGTTATTTGGCTTCTTAGCCCTTTTAGGTAGTCTATTATCCGATATCATTATGAGTATTGTCGACCCACGTATTAGGATTGAATAGGCGACACTAAAAAGTTAAGGAGGATATAATATGGCAAAGAAAAATGAAAAAAATAGTAATGTTAATCACGTAAACTCTCCTCCTACTGGATTACAAGTAATTTTTAGAGAGTTTATGAAAGATAAATTAGCAATGTTTTCACTAGTAGTTTTAGTAGCGGTAATTATAGGTATTTTCTTTTGGGCATATTTCATGATCGATCAGCAGCAGTTAATGCGTGTAAGCTTGCGAGATAAATTTGCTGCTCCTGGTGACAAGTTCTTGCTTGGTGCCGATCAGGGTGGTAAAGATATCATTGGGCAAATTGTTGTAGGTGCCAAAAACTCGATGTTAATTGCGATTTCGATCACTCTTATCACTGGTATATTTGGAATTTTAGTTGGACTATTATGTGGATACTTCGGTGGATGGATTGATAATATGTTCATGCGAATCATTGATTTCTTCATAACTATTCCAAGTTTAATGTTAATCATTGTGTTCATCACAGTAGTACCAAAATATACTGTTGGAGCTTTCATTTTAATAATGAGCTTGTTCTTATGGACAAGTACTGCGCGTCTGGTTCGTTCAAAGGCTCTATCTGAAAGTAGACGAGACTATGTACATGCCTCAAAGACACTTGGAACAAATGATTTTGTCATCATTGTTCGAGAAATACTGCCGAATCTAAGCTCTATAATCATTGTTGAAATGACGTTAAACTTTGCAGGGAATGTTGGTATTGAAACAGGTCTTTCTTATTTAGGATTTGGACTTCCACTTTCAACACCGTCATTAGGAACATTGGTTAGTAATGCTAATAATCCGCTTGTATTGCAGCAATATTGGTGGGTTTGGTTACCAGCATCATTATTTATCTTATTTATGATGTTAGGAATCAACTATGTTGGTCAAGCTTTACGTAGAGCAGCAGATTCACGTCAACGCTTAGGGTAAGCTGCATCATTTTGGTTTTAAATAACAGAAAATTATATGTTTTTAAACTAGTTAGTTAAATGCGGTACCACCATATTTACACAAATTAAAAGTAAATATGTTATATAAATAAATCTTATTAGGTACAAAAAGAAAAGGGAGGAAAAGCAATGAAGAAATCTAAATGGTTATTATTTGCAGCACTATTTTCACTATTGCTAGTTCTAGCAGCTTGTAGTGGGAAAGAAGATGGCACAGCAACTGAAGAGCCAGCTGACACAGACACTGAAGAGCAAGCTGAAGGTGCTGAAGAAACAACTGAAGATTCAAGTGAACTATTTGAAGTATCTGTAACAAACGAAGGTGAAGCTATTGAAGGTGGTATCCTTCAAGTTGGTATGGTTAAAGATGAGCCATTCCAAGGGATCTTCAACTGGGAACTTTATGAAGATGCTTATGATTCTGAGTTAATGTCATGGACTTCAAATGCACTTTTCGAAACTGATGGAGACTTCATGCTTACTGATGAAGGTATCGCATCTTTAGATGTTGACCAAGAAAATAACAAAGCAACTGTAAAAATTCGTGAAGGCGTTAAATGGTCTGACGGTACACCGTTAACTATTGAAGACGTGATTTTACCTTACCATATTATTGGCCACAAAGATTACACTGGTGTACGCTATGATACTCAATTCCAAAACATCATTGGTGCTGAGGAATATCATGCAGGTACTGCTGAAACAATCTCTGGTCTTAAGAAAATTGATGATTTAACATTAGAAATTAGCTTTAAACAATTATCACCATCTATCTTCTACGGTGGTGACGGTCTTTGGACTTACGCAGCTCCAGTACATCAAGTTGGTGATATCCCTGTAGCTGAATTAATCGAGTCTGATGCAGTTCGTAAAAACCCAATTACTTTGGGTGCATTCAAAATTGACAAAATTGTACCAGGTGAGTCTGTATCTTACGTTAAAAACGAGCACTACTGGAAAGGTGAACCAAAACTTGACGGCGTAGTAGTTAAAGTGGTTCCATCAAGCTCTGTTTCAGTAGCTATCGCTTCTGGTGACTATGATCTAGTAACAAGCTTCAATGCAACAAAAATGGAAGAAATTCAAGACTTAGAAAACATTAATATCTTAGGTCGTCCAGAGCTTTACTATTCTTATGTTGGATTCAAAGTTGGTAAATTTGATACAACTCAAAATAAAGTAGTAACAGATATGGAAAACTCTAAAATGGGTAGCCAAGAATTACGTCAAGCTATGGGGTTTGCTTTAGATATCGAGCAAGTTTCTGAAGTATTCTATAATAACTTACGTGAGCGTGCGAACTCTTTAATTCCACCAGTATTTGAATCATTCTATGATGGTGAGTTAAATGGTTACACTTATGATCCAGAAAAAGCTGAAGCTTTATTAGATGAAGCTGGTTTCGTGGATGTTGACGGTGACGGTATCCGTGAAGATCAAAACGGTGAAAAATTAGAAATTAAATTAGCTGCTATGTCAGGTGATGCGACTCAAGAAGAAATCATCGCATTCTACCTACAAAACTGGGCAGATGTTGGTTTAAACGTAGTATTATCAACTGGACGTTTAATCGAGTTCAACGCATTCTATGATATGGTTCAAGCTGATGATCCAGAAATCGATATGTTCATGGGTGCTTGGGGAACTGGTACTAACCCATCTCCATCAGGTTTATATGGCGAAGCTGACCAATACAACTTCAGCCGTTACACTTCAGATGTATTACAATCTGCTGTAGTAGCAATCGATTCTCCAGAATCATTTGATACTGATTTCCGTGCGGAGCAGTTCAAAATTTTCCAAGAGCATCTTGAAGAAGTTGCAACAACAATTCCAATGCAGTTCCGTTATGAAATCTTCCCAGTCAATAAACGTGTGAAAAACTACAATATTGACTATGCAGATGCAACAGAAATTCATGAAATTGAATTAGTAGCTGACAAGCCAGTAGCTAACTAATTATTAAAAAAGATGAACCCAGGGGTGTAAAACTCCTCGGGTTCATCTTTTTATATATTCACAAAAAAACGAGCTGTTTCTTTTAGAAACAGCTCGAAATGTTTTAATAGTCTTTATCAGTAAAGAAGATGGCAATTGTGCCGGGACCAGCATGTGCGCCAATACTCGAGCCAATCATTGTTATTTCGAAGGCTTTTGGATGCAATTTCTCTTCGATTAAAGCCTGTACCTCTTTTGCAAATTCTAAATCATCGCCATGGCTTATTCCTACGACTGTATTTGAAAAATCGCCGCCACGCTCTGCCATTAGTTCGATGATACGGTTAATCGCTTTTTTACGACCTCGAATTTTTTCTAGAGGAATTAACTTTCCGTCTTCAACATGCAATATCGGTTTAATACTTAAAAGTCCACCGATAAATGCACTCGATTTAGAAAGTCGTCCACCAGCAGCTAGGTAGCTTAAGTTTTCTACAGTAAACAATTGAGTCATATGCTCAGCCATATGCGTGATTTTTTGAGCAATTTCTTCATAGGCTAGTCCTTCTTCACGTAAACGAACGGCTTCAAGTACGAGCAGCCCATGTCCAAGAGAGGCACATTTTGAATCAATAATTTTTAATTTTAAATTTGGGTAATTTTCGCGTACCTGAGAAGCAATCATCACAGCTGTGTTATATGTACCCGATAAATTAGAAGAGAAGGCGATATAAATTCCTTCCTCATCATTTTTTGCAAGGGCTTCAAATTGTTTTAAGAAAACCTCTGGCGACACCTGAGAGGTTTTGGGAACTGCACCTTCTCTCATTGCATCGTATACTACCTTAGGATCAATATCCAGGATATCATTATATTGTTGGTTATTTAAATCCACTCGTAAGGTAAAGAGCTCTACATTATTCTCAGTAAAAAACTCCTTTGGTAAATCACTGCCGCTATCTGCAAAAATTTTCATATTCATACCTCCTTTAAGCCTTGAATTTGTAATATCCTCTATCCCATTCGTTCTAGTGAATTAAAGGGAATACTGGTATATCTATTTATATCTATACTTATAATTTTAGTCTTTCTATTAGGAATTTGGCAATGCCATCTTCGTTATTACTTAAAGTAATTTCATTGGCGATATTTTTTAGCTGATCAATACCGTTTGACATTGCTACTCCGACTCCTGCGTATTCAAGCATTTCTAAGTCGTTATCCTCATCGCCAAATGCGATAATACGATCTCGTGGGATATTCAAGTCTTTTGCAATGTGTGAAATTCCAACGGCCTTGTTTAAGCCTTTTCGTACGATCTCGATAATATGGAAGGGTGCACCCCAACGACGGTGGTCGATTAATTCGGCATGAACACTTGCTAAATGATCACGAATGATTGGCACATTTCCTTCGTCTGCATGTATAAGTAAGCTGGTAGGATCTTCGGTTAAGCTTCCGCGAAGGTTCCCGATAGTCACGCGAGGATCGCCCATATTAAAGATATCCATCATACGATTATCCTCGTTATGGATAAATACATCGTCCTTTACTTCTGCTATCAAATTCTCATATTGATATTTATCCACTGAGTCAACTACATCATGGACAACGCTAATATCAATTGGGGAATGGAGCATTTTCCATCCTATATTTTTAGGATGGTGTATAAGGGCACCATTAAAATTAACGATTGGTGTCGTTAACATCATCTCATTATAATACAGCTGACTTGCACGGAACGGACGCCCAGTAGCTATCATTACTTGATGTCCGGCTTCCTTTGCCTTGAATAAAGTTTCCTTTGTTTTTTCGGATATTTTCTTTTCATCCGTTAATAATGTACCGTCTAAATCTAATACTATTAAATGTGGTTTCATGAAGGAAGTCTCCTTTCTCTCTCTTTAAATTTTATCCTTATGGATATATTTAGTCAAAAATTGATAATCTGATTCTATTTTTAGCAAAAATTTTCCACCAATGATATGATTGTTATGAATAGTTTTTTCTATTATTGATAAAATATTTGCTTTAGAAAAACTATTTAAGAAATAAAATAGATTTTCTAATATTGTTTAGGGGTGAAAGAAAATGTATGTTCAAGATGATATGTGGAAAGGTATACCTTTATTACATGTTTACGATAATTCAATGAACGAAAAAACGCCTGTTGTAATATTTCTCCATGGCTTTCAAAGTGCGAAGGAGCATAATTTACACTACGCCTATCAATTAGTCCAAAATGGTGTACGTGTCATCATGCCCGATGCTTATTTACACGGTGTACGAAATGAGAATCTTTCTGAGTTGAAAATGAATATGCATTTTTGGGAAATTGTCCTGAAAACTATTCATGAGGTTAGCAGCATTTACGAAGAGCTAAAGCAAAGAGGCTATGGCGATGCTAAAATTGGGATTGCTGGCTCCTCGATGGGTGGAATTATTACAGCTGGCTGTTTAAACTCTTATGATTGGATAAGTGCTGCAGCGATTTGTATGGGAGCTCCGGGATATGTGGATCTAGCGAATTATCAGCTAGAGCAATTTGAAAAAATGGGTGTAGCATTACCATTCGATGAAAAGCAGAAAGAGGCAATCTTAAATCAATTATCAGAATACGATATAACAAATGAGCCAACACGATTCAACCAAAGACCCGTGATATTTTGGCATGGACATAAAGATATGACTGTTCCATTCGAAAATACATATCATTTTTACACGGAATTACGTTCACTATATGAAGCCTCACCTGAGAAATTAAAGTTTGTTGAGTCGAAAAATTCGGGGCATAAGGTTCCGCGAAGCGGTGTCCTTGCTGTTACATCGTTCCTTTCGCAACATTTGGCATAAATAATTTCATTTGCTATGATAGAGTTAACACTATAGAAAAGGGGGAAATCAAGAAAATGGCAATCAGTGAAGATATGAAAGAGAGCATGTTAGGTGCTTTAGAAAATGTAATCGATCCTGAGCTTGGCATCGATATTGTCAACTTAGGTTTAGTATATGAGGTAGATTTAGACGAAGAAGGATTAGCGACAGTAACAATGACGCTAACATCTATGGGGTGCCCACTGGGTCCGGTAATCGTTGACCAAGTAAATACAGCTTTAAGTGAGCTGCCTGAAGTGAAAAAGGTTGATGTTAATATCGTTTGGCAGCCAGCATGGTCAAAAGATATGATGTCACGCTATGCAAAAATGGCTTTAGGAATTCGGTAATTTTAAAAACGAGCAAGTGTGCTCTATAGACTGCAGACAAACAAAATTTCAGTTTGTCTGCAGTTTTTTTGTTGAAGTTTGCTAATTTTTTCTAAGGAATATAGCGAGAGGAATATTTAAATGATTATCATGCAAAATAAGGGGAAGTGTAGAAATATGAAATTTTAATAATCACTTATGAAATAGGAGGTTTTTTTACATGAAAGCTGTTACTTTCCAGGGTGCAAAAGATATGCAAGTTAAAGAGGTTGCTGATCCGAAGATTGAGAAAAGTGATGATATCATCATTCGTGTAACGTCCACAGCGATTTGTGGGTCTGACCTTCATATTTATCAAGGTGCACTTCCTACATCAAAGGATTATGTAGTTGGGCATGAGCCAATGGGGATTGTAGAAGAAGTAGGTGCTGGTGTAGAAAAAGTGAAAAAGGGAGATCGTGTTGTACTACCTTTTAATATTTCCTGTGGTCACTGTCATTATTGCTCGAATGAAATGGAGAGCCAATGTGATAATGCCAATCCAAACCCACATGTTGATACAGGTGGATACTTTGGATTCACAGAGCGTTATGGTGGTTATCAGGGTGGACAAGCAGAGTTGCTCCGTGTGCCATTCGGAAACTTTGTACCCTTTGTAATACCGGAATCTGTAGAGCTTGAAGATGAGTCGCTGCTCTTTATGTCTGACGTTCTTCCAACAGCCTACTGGAGTGTTGAAAGTGGTGGGGTTAAGAATGGCGATACAGTCGTAGTATTAGGCTGTGGGCCAATCGGTTTAATGACGCAAAAATTTGCCTGGATGAAAGGCGCAAAGCGTGTCATTGCAGTCGATAATCTCCCATATCGTCTAAATCATGCGAAGAAAATGAATAATGTAGAAATCATCAACTTTGATGAGCATGATGATACAGGTCAATATATCGCTGAGATCACGAAAGGTGGAGCCGATGTAGTAATCGATTGCGTTGGGATGGATGGGAAAAAGAATCCTCTTGAAGCAGTGGAGCAAAAGCTAAAGCTTTCAGGTGGTACAACAAGTGCTATCCGTATAGGAATGAAGGCTGTGAAAAAATTTGGTACATTACAGCTTACAGGTGTATATGGCTCTATGTATAATCATTTCCCATTAGGTAATTTATTTGAAAGAAATATTAATATTAAAATGGGACAAGCTCCCGTTATTCACTATATGCCAATGCTATTTGACATGATTAAGGACGGGAAAATTGATCCAACAGAAATTATCACGCACAGAATTGCACTTGAGCATGCTAGCGAGGCATATAAGATATTTAATGACCATGAGGATGAATGTATCAAGGTTGTATTGAAGCCTTAATATAAAAAAGGTACGCAGAAAATTCCTCTGCGTACCTTTTTAATCAATTCGACAAATAGTTGCTGGACAGTTTTCACATGCAATTTCTTCTTTTAAATAATTCAAATCTAAAATTGTAATATAGCCTTTGTCAAAGGAAATAATGTTCTGCTTTTTTAAATCATTCAGCATACGGTTGATCATTTCTCGACTTGTTGAGCACAAGCTAGCTACATCTGTGTTAGTTAAATATATATCAAGGAGAATATGATTTTTACTATCATCAAGCGGTTTTCCATAGGTATTCGATAAACGAATCAAAGTAGAGAAGAGGGCGCCTTTTTTTCCATGAATTACTAAATCGCGTATCAAGCTTTGATTTTTTAGATTTTCATTTTGAATCCATTTTAGGTAGCCAATCATGAGAGTAGGCTGTTCTGTTAAAAACATTTCAAGTAAATGCTTATTAAGAATCGCTATTTCAGATTCCACGATTGCTTTTGCAGTATTTGAATGGACTGTCGTAGGGCCGAACAACGAGCTTTCACCAATGATACTATTTTTGCCGCACACACGAAACGTTAGTTCTTTCCCGTTTTCTGATTCTTTACTGATTTGGATGGAGCCTTTTTTTATAAAAAACAAATCTCCGGCACTTTCGCCTTCATGGAAAATATAATCTCCTTTTTCAACTTGGAGTTGTAGACCATGCTCTTCAAATAGCTGACTAATATTCATTGGTAATGTATCAGTTCCTGCCATTCCTTCACACCCTTTATTTAGTGAACTTTTTTGCTTCGATCAGAAAAATAATTTCAATATATGATATCACAAGAAGGGCAAATAAAATGTAAAATCTATGTGCCAATTTTTGCAATTCTATTGTAAACAGCTTATAATCAAATTAGTCAAAAAAGGTCAAACTAAAAATCAAAATATTATATAAGATAAAAATTTGAAAGGGTGCTTAAGAATGCAATTTCAACAGCAAGACAATCGTAGTCCATTAGAACAATTCGGTCGTAACTTAATTGAAGAAGTGAAAAATGGAAAGATGGATCCTGTTATTGGTCGAGATGAAGAAATTCGAAATGTCATTCGAATCCTATCAAGAAAAACAAAAAATAATCCGATTCTAATAGGTGAGCCTGGCGTCGGTAAAACGGCAATTGTTGAAGGGCTTGCACAACGAATCGTTCGTAAGGATGTACCTGAAGGGTTAAAAAATTGTCTTTTATATGAGCTTGATATGAGTGCATTAATCGCAGGGGCTAGCTATCGAGGGCAATTTGAAGAACGGCTGAAGGGTGTATTAAAAGAGGTAAAAGATTCTGAAGGTCAAATCATTTTATTTATAGATGAGATTCACACAATTGTGGGTGCTGGTAAAACAGATGGAGCAATGGATGCGGGCAATATGCTAAAGCCGATGCTTGCACGAGGTGAGCTGCATTGTATTGGAGCAACTACATTAGATGAATACCGTATGTACATTGAAAAAGATCCGGCTCTTGAGCGTCGATTCCAGCAGGTAATTGTCCGAGAGCCATCTATCGAGGACACGGTATCGATTTTGCGAGGGTTAAAGGAACGCTTTCAAGTACATCACAAAGTGAGCATTCATGATCGTGCCATCATTGCAGCAGCGGAGCTTTCTAACCGTTATATTACGGAACGATTCCTGCCGGATAAGGCAATCGATTTGATCGATGAGGCATGCGCGATGATTCGTACTGAAATCGATTCAATGCCGCAAGAGCTTGATATGGTAACTCGTCGGGTATTACAGTTAGAAATTGAAGAGCAGGCATTGAAAAAGGAAAAAGATGCTCAAAGTCAAAAGCGTCTGGAAGCATTAAGAGCTGAATTGTCTAATTTAAAGGATTCTACAGAGAAGATACGTAAGCAATGGGAAAGTGAAAAACAAAGCCTGCAAGCTATTCAGAAAAAACGTGAACAGCTTGAAAGCTATCGACGAGACTTAGAGGACGCAGAAAGTAAATATGATTTAAACAAAGCAGCGGAGCTCCGTCATGGTAAAATTCCAACCTTAGAGAAGGAGTTAACTATTTTAGAGGAGGAGCTGAACAGTAGCTCTGACACAAGAATTCTCCGAGAGGAAGTAACTGCAGAAGAAATTGCTTCCATCATCTCAAGATGGACAGGCATTCCGGTTACTAAGCTTGTAGAGGGTGAGAGAGACAAGCTCCTGCGTTTAAAGGAAACATTACATGAACGAGTTGTTGGTCAAGAAAATGCCGTTAAGCTTGTGACTGAAGCCGTTTGGCGGGCTCGCTCAGGCATTAAAGATCCAAATCGACCAATTGGTTCGTTTATATTCCTCGGTCCTACTGGTGTTGGGAAAACGGAACTTGCGAAAGCTTTAGCAGCACAGCTTTTTGATTCAGAGGATCATTTTATTCGCATTGATATGAGTGAATATATGGAAAAACATAGTGTTTCCAGACTTGTCGGTGCGCCTCCAGGATATATTGGCTATGAAGAGGGTGGCCAATTAACAGAAGCTGTTCGTCGTAATCCATACTCGGTAGTACTTTTGGATGAAATTGAAAAAGCACATCCTGATGTTGCAAATATCTTACTTCAAATATTAGATGACGGGCGAATTACAGATAGTCAAGGGCGTTTGGTTAACTTTACTAATACAGTGGTGATTATGACATCTAATATCGGCTCGCATTATTTACTTGAAGCTAAGCCAGAACACCAGCAATCTATAGAAGATCTAGTTATGACTGAATTAGGTGCCCACTTTAAACCAGAGCTTTTAAATCGTGTGGATGACATTATTACCTTCCATGCATTGAGTACCGAACATTTCCACGCAATCGCCTGGAAATATGTTGGTCAGCTGCAGGAGCGTGTGGCTGAACAAGAGATTGAGCTAAAGGTAACTGATGAGGTAGTCGATTGGATTGTACAACATGGGATTGATCTTCAATTTGGAGCAAGACCTTTAAAACGCTTTATTCAACGAAATGTCGAAACAGCAGTAGCAAAAGAATTATTAAAGGGAGAAGTTCTTCCAGGAGAAAGCTTATATGCTACATTAGAGGATGGCCAATTACTAGTGAAAAAATAGAAAGCTTAATATCCGAAAAAAACGGGTAGCTCTATTTAAAGAGTTACCCGTTTAAAATATATAATAGAAAAATAAAAGCACTTCATAGAAGAAGTGCTAAAATTCTAAATTAGTGATGATCTGCTTCTGGTGTTGGGTCGTTTGGAATAATCGCACCAATGATAAAGATTAAAATTGTAAAAATAACACCAAGAATTAAGCTAGTTGAAAGTACAAATGGTACAGCTAAAACTGAGCTTACTACATAATTTAACATTAACATTAATAGAACAGACCAAATTAAAGTCATTACATATTGCATTCTTTTTCACCTCTATAAAACAATTTTAAATAGTATTCCAATTTTCATCTTAATTATCATAACATATACAATCATAAAAAAGAACTACAAACTTAAGAACAAATCGTGAATAAAAGGTTGAGGTTCTTTTTTTTATGAGCTATAATTATTACCAGGTACTAAATGTTAGTAGTAAACTGGGGGGATTAAAATGAACGCAGGGATCATTGGATTGGGGAAATACGTTCCAGAGAAGGTTGTAACAAATTTTGATATAGAGAAAACTTTAGATACAAATGATGAATGGATTCGTACAAGAACTGGTATAGAAGAAAGAAGAATCGCAGGGCCGGAAGAAAATACTTCTGATTTAGCGTATAACGCTGCCATCAATGCGATTGAAAATGCGAACATAACGGCAGATCAAATCGGGTTAATCTTAGTTGCTACGGTAACGCCAGATCGAGGTTTTCCAAGTGTTGCATGTCAAATTCAAGAAAGATTAGGCGCTGTAAATGCTGCTGCAATGGATGTGTCGGCAGCTTGTTCAGGCTTTATATATGCGCTTGCTACTGCTAAGCAATTTATTGAAAGTAAGAGTTATCAATATATCCTAGTAGTAGGTGTTGAAAAACTATCCAAAATCACTGACTGGAATGATCGTAATACAGCAGTATTGTTCGGAGACGGCGCCTGTGCGGCAGTAGTTAGTGAGGTAAGTGAAGGAAGAGGTATTTTATCATTTGAATTAGGTGCAGATGGAACTGGGGGTAAACACCTATTCTTGAATGATGAACATACAATTACCATGAATGGCCGAGAAGTTTTCAAATTTGCGGTTAGACAAATGGGCGAGTCAGCTGTTTCCGTTCTAGATAAAGCGGGACTATCGAAACAGGACGTGGATTTACTAATTCCACACCAAGCCAATATTCGTATTATGGAAGCATCTCGCGAAAGACTTGAGTTACCCGAAGAAAAACTTTCAAAGCATATCCACAAGTACGGAAATACCTCCTCTGCTTCTATCGGACTTGCTTTGGCAGACGAATTAGAAGATGGTAAAATCAAAGATGACGATATTATCGTATTAGTTGGTTTTGGTGGCGGCCTAACTTGGGGTGCAGCTGTCATTAAGTGGGGAAAATAGTACTGTAAAAATGCTAGCAGTTTAAAACCAAAGGGGGATTTTAAAACGATGAAAAGAAGAGTTGTTATTACGGGAATTGGAGCTGTTACTCCTTTAGGAAATTCAATAGAAGAAACATGGGAAAATGTAATCGCTGGGAAATCTGGTGTTGGCGCATTGACGCGATTAGATGCAGAGAAATTTCCAGTTAAAATAGCAGCAGAAGTGAAAGATTTTGATATCGAACAATATGTTGAGAAAAAAGAAGCGCGAAAAATGGACCGTTTCACTCATTATGCTTTAGCGTCCTCCATCATGGCCATGATGGATTCAGGCTTAACAATTACAGAAGAAATCGCTCCTCGTGTTGGTGTATGGATTGGCTCTGGGATTGGTGGGATGGAAACATACGAAAATCAATATGTAACCTTCCAAGAACGCGGCGTACGACGAGTAAGCCCATTCTTCGTTCCGATGATGATTCCTAACATGGCTTCTGGTCAAGTTTCAATTCACTTTGGTGCAAAAGGGATTAACTCTTGTTCTGTAACTGCTTGTGCTTCAGGAACGAACTCAATTGGTGATGCATTCAAAGTAATTCAACGCGGGGATGCTGACGCTATGATTACGGGTGGAGCAGAGGCACCAATCGTAAATATGGCAGTAGCAGGCTTCTGTTCAAGTACTGCACTTTCACTAAATCCAGATGCTGAAATTGCTTCTCGTCCTTTTGATGCAAACCGTGATGGCTTTGTTATCGGTGAAGGAGCAGGTATCTTAATCTTAGAGGAATATGAATTTGCTAAAGCTCGTGGTGCTAAAATCTATGCTGAAATCGTTGGCTATGGTTCAACAGGAGATGCTCATCATATTACAGCTCCAGCTCCAGAGGGTGAGGGTGCTGCAAGAGCGATTCGTCAAGCATTAGAGGATGGCGATGTGGATCCAACACAAGTCGGTTATATAAATGCTCATGGTACGAGTACACCATATAATGATTTATTTGAAACAAAAGCAGTGAAAACTGTCTTTGCAGATCATGCCTATAATCTAGCGATGAGTTCTACAAAATCAATGACTGGCCACTTACTAGGTGCTGCTGGTGGGGTAGAAGCTATCTTTACTGCATTAGCTTTAAAAGAGGGCATTTTACCTCCAACTATTAATCTAACAACGCCAGACCCAGAATGTGATTTAGACTATATTCCAAATACTGCACGTAATCAGTATGTTGAATACGCAATGAGTAACTCACTTGGCTTTGGTGGACATAATGCAAGTATCTTGTTGAAAAAGGTTGATTAAATAGGCTGATAGAATCTAGCAAATATCTAGCTGCTTTTCCAGCCTCATAATCCCTGTAAGGATTTGTCGATAAGTTAAATGCCTTTAGCGAAAAGCTAAAGGCATTTTTATGTTGGTAAATGAATATTTAGTTAATATAAGGATGGTGGACATGTTTCGATTTATGCTGTTTTTATTTAGCTATGGTATTTGCGTAATGTCAGTAGGAAACCTACTACTGTATTTAAACTATCGTACGCTCGGATATTCTTGGTCAGCTGTTTGGGCTTTTATCGTTACTACAAACGAGCTTTATATGGCCATTGGTTCGATCGTTATACTGTTTATCTTGATTTTCGACCTAAGCCCATCGCGTTTTCCATTTGTTTAATCGTTTTTGAAGCGATGGCATTTGCTTTTTCAGCACCCTCATCAAGAATTCTATCCAACTCTGCAGATTCGATTAAATCATTGAATCGTTGCTGGATCGGCTCTAAATGCTCCACTAAGCTTGTTGCAACGCCCTCTTTAAAGGCACCATAACCTAGGCCATCATATTTTTGTACTAGAGAAGGGATATCGATTCCTGTAACAGCAGATTCGATTGTTAATAGGTTCGAAACGCCAGGTTTGTTTACCTCGTCAAATGCTACATAACCATCGGAATCCGTAACTGCGGATTTGATTTTCTTTTCAATTTGCTTCGGTGTATCTAAGAAGCGTACTGTTGCTTTTGTATTTGGGTCAGACTTACTCATTTTCTTTGTAGGCTCCTGTAGAGACTTAATACGTGCGCCAGCTTTTGGTAATTGGATTTCTGGAATAACAAATACATCACCATAACGCTTATTGAAACGCTCTGCAAGATCGCGTGTTAGCTCGATATGTTGCTTTTGGTCATCGCCTACTGGTACGATCGTCGTGTTATATAAAAGAATATCACCAGCCATTAATGGGGGATATGTTAATAAGCCAGCTGTTACGGATTCTTTCCCGTCTGACTTATCCTTGAATTGTGTCATGCGCTCAAGTTCACCGATTGTCGCTACACATTGTAGCATCCAGCCTGCTTGGGCATGGGCAGGTACCTCAGATTGGATAAATAAAGTTGATTTGTTTGGATCAATTCCAGTCGCTAAATATGTAGCTGCTAATGTACGGATATTTGAGCGCAATTCCTTTGGATCCTGAGGAACTGTTATGGCATGCTGATCCACGATACAATAAATTGCATTGCCCTCATCTTGTAGTGCCGGAAACTGCATAAAAGCCCCGATATAGTTACCTAAAGTAATAACTCCTGTTGGTTGAACCCCAGAAAAAATGGTTTTCATCGTAATTCCTCCTAAAATTAATTTTTAATATAAAAAAACACCATACGCTCCACAATACGCTAATGCGCATTGGGACGAATGATGTTGAATCCGCGGTACCACCCAGTTTGTCAATAATGACCACTTAGACTTCGTAACGTGAAGTATCCGTGCTTTACTACTACCTTCATAAAGCCACTCAAAAGTCCATTCCATATGCTCTGTCTTCTGTTTTCACCAACCACAGACTCTCTATGCACAAAGAGGCATATGTACTAATCTTTATCATCGTTTTTCAATTCATTTAAATGTACGATTCGTTAACAAACCTGATGTTCAATTATATAAAAAAATCATATACAAAATAAGTTTCAAAAGCAAATTTTATTTTCTTTTTATTTTTGGAATGAAATAGAAAGAATTTGGGGAATAATTGTATCGTGAAAGATAATTATTTTCTTTTGGTGAAATCTGTGTAAAACGAAGAGGTAATTAACAGAAATTTGCGATTTCTTCTCGATTAATGTCGACTAATTGAGAATTGGCTATATTTAATTGCTAAATGTTTACTTTAACCAAGTAAAGGGAATATTATTTGTGTACTATAACAAAAATATAGAATTTGCGTATAAACGAGAATAAATAGGTATAATTAATATTGCGTTTACTATCATTTTTAAATGTAAGCTATATCCAAAAGGCTAAGATTATTGTATAATTAAGACGTTGTTTTAATTAAACTAATTCTAAAATAATAAATACTTGATAATAGATTATATCCATCCCAATCGGAAAGGAAGTGTAATAATGATTGTAACATTATTTACATCACCAAGCTGTACGTCCTGCAGAAAAGCCAAAGCATGGCTGGAAGAGCATGAAATTGCTTATAGAGAGCGCAATATTTTTTCTGAGCCTTTAACAATCAGTGAAATAAAAGAAATACTTCGAATGACAGAGGATGGAACGGATGAAATTATCTCGACACGTTCTAAAATATTCCAAAAATTAAATGTTGATGTAGAAAGTTTACCGCTTCAACAATTATATGAGTTAATTCAAGAGTACCCTGGTTTACTTCGTCGTCCTATTATATTAGACGAAAAACGCTTACAGGTTGGGTACAATGAGGATGAGATTCGACGTTTCTTACCAAGAAAAGTTCGAGCGTTCCAATTACTTGAAGCACAAAAAATGGTTAATTAATCATTTCTAGGAATATTCTTGCGAGTATATCGATAAAATCCATTATCACTGGATTTTATCGTTTTTATTTTTTACAGGCTTATAAAGCGCAATCTAGTTAGCGAATATTTTGATAAAACCAGGTTTTCCAATCCAGTGAATGCATTACATAATTTTAGTACATGAGCAAGAAATTTCACACTTTATTTAACTAAAATCTGAATGCTTTCTACTTGATTTCAAATGCTTTGTCATCTACAATTTCAATATTCAAACTAATTTTTTCTGTAGTTGTTTTTTCTTTTCATTTCATATAGGTAATCATACAATAGAATTATAGAATAAAGCATAGATATATAGAAAAAAAGCTTTAGTTCTGTAATAAGTTGTTATGAATGCTGTGTTTTGAATTGTTTGGTTTAAGTTTAGCAATCCAAAACATACTAAGAACGCTTTCTTTGTTTTTCAACGAATGACTGTGAAGGGAGTTGAAGTCTAATGGACATCGAACGCGTAAACGAAAACACAATAAAGCTCTTTATTACTTATCGTGATATTGAGGACCGCGGTTATAGTCGCGAAGAGATTTGGTACAACAGAAATAAAGGGGAAGAACTTTTCTGGGATATGATTGGCGAAATAAATACAGAAGATTACTTTGACCTTGATGGACCAATTTGGATTCATGTAAATGCCTCTGAACATGGCCTTGAAGTAATTGTAACAAGAGCTAACATAAATTCCGATGGGGAATCCAACGGGTTGCTATCCGGTTTCGATGAGCATCGAGATGCTGCTCATAAAAATTTAGATGACTCTATTTTTGATGCCTTTGATGACGACGATATTAATCAACTCGGTCTCAATAATATATCTCTTTATAAATTTAAAGACATTGACGAAATTATTCCTGTTGCAAAACGTGTAGTATCACATGGCGTACATTCTTCCTTGTACAAATATGAAAAATACTATTTCTTGGCAGTTGATTTCTCAAATCTCGAAGAAAACCAAGAACGTCAAGATATCCGTGCAATTATTAATGAATATCTTGCTGGTTCTAAAATGACGATTTATCGTATTCAAGAATATGGCGAAACAATTATGGAACAGGATTGTTTTGAAACAGTACTTCAATACTTCGCTTAAGCTGTGAAATAGGTTGTAATAACCTAATTGAAGCACAAATCTAATTTAACATTTCAACGGGCTCCGAAACTGTTTTTCAAAATTCTTGAAATGGAGTTTAGTGCCCGTTATATAAAATGAGGTGTCTTGAATACAAGGCATCTCTTTTTTGTTTTAAAATGAGGCAAAATTTAAGTTTGGCTACTATTTACAGAAAATATTGAAAAGCTATTATAGTCAATTTATAATAAGCAAAAGGAGGTGTGCTATGCTTGTAGCTTATACAGAGCAGAATGAGCCCTTTATATTGAATTCAAGCATGCCTCAAACAACATTACATCAGCTTCGTAGCTCCAAAAAGTTTTACTGCCCACTATGTAAACAACAGCTATTATTTAAAATTGGTTCCTTAAAAATTCCCCATTTTGCCCATATCTCAAAAAGTAACTGTGACTATCTATTTTCAGATAGAGAATCCGAAATCCATTTAAAAGGTAAAGAGCAACTATATAACCATTTTAAGGCATTGAGTATCGATACCGAGTTAGAGGCTTATTTACCAAGTATTCAGCAAAGACCAGATATTCTATTGCAAGATCAAAATAAAAAACAATTCGCCATTGAGTTTCAGTGCAGCCCAATCTCGCAAGAAAGATTAATAGAGCGAAACGAGGGATATGCTAGTGAGAAAATTTCTCCAATCTGGATTCCCAACACACCAAGCAATATTGTAAAAAAAGGGATTCAAAAAATATCTCTTACTAAAAACCATCAGCAATTTTTATTATCCTCTGAACACCATCCATATCTTATGACGTACAATCCAGCTGTGCGACAGTTTTTTTATATTTCAAATCTAATTTTTCTTCAGGGCAACCGCTTTATCTCTAAAGTACAAGCTATCCCTATTGACCATCAAAAGTTCCCATTTTATCTTCCGAGACCATTAACCCAAAATGAGTTCAAACAATATTTGCTTATTAATAACCAAGAGAAACATAAGTATTTACAAGACAGAGTATTATTAAGTAGGAGAGGTGTAAAGGACATACTATTAAGAAGTGTCTATGAATTACGTTTAAATTTGCACGCTTTACCTAATTATATAGGTATACCGCTTGTTGGAAATGATGAATTTCAAGTGTTTTCGGTTGATTGGCAGCTTGCAATCTTTTATTTTATTCACATAAACCAAATTGAGCTAAGGCATATGAAGGGACAAACTATTTTCTACTTTTTAAAGTGGGCGAGCTTGCCTCAGAATGAAAGAGCGAAAAATGTAGTGCAACAATATTGCAGAATACTTGAAGAGCTGTCAATACAGCATTCCTATCAATCTATCCAAGAGGAAAAGTTATTAGAGGTTTTATATAATCATTTCCTTGCAATATAGACGAAATATTGAGAAAATAAACATGTGATTCGAATTTCGAAATAACTGTATCGGAGGATTTAAAATGGCTAAAAAAGTGTTAACTCGTGATGAAGTACCAGTAGATTTAACTTGGAATTTAGAAGGAATTTTCCAATCAGACGAAGCATGGGAGCAGGAATTCAAGGAAATTGAAAAATTAATCCCTGAGGCTGAAAAATATAAAGGGAAAGTGGCTGAAAGTGCACAAGCTTTATATGAAACATTACAATTTAGCGATAAACTATCAGAACGCTTTGGAAAACTTTATGTATATAGCCATTTAAAGCATGACCAGGATACAACAAATGGTAAATATCAAGCAACAGATAGTAGAATCCGTTCACTAGGAGCAAAATTTTCTGCTGCATGGTCATTTGTAACACCTGAAATTTTATCAATCGATGAAGAGACGATCAATAGCTACATTAATGAGTATGAGCCATTAACATTGTACAAGCAAATGTTAACTGAGTTGAATTTAGAACGTCCACATGTATTAACTGCCGATAAAGAAGAATTGCTTGCACAATTCTCTGAGGTTACAGGAGCATCTGGAAATACGTTCAGTGCATTAAACAATGCAGATTTAGAATTCCCAACAGTCAAAAATGACAAAGGGGAAGACGTACAGTTAACACATGGAAACTATGTTACTTTCTTGGAGAGCGACAACCGTGAAGTACGTGAAAATGCATTCAAAGCAATGTACAAAACGTATGGTCAATTTAAAAATACATTTGCTACTACTTTAGCTGGAAATGTAAAAGCTCATAACGTCAGTGCAAGAATACGTAATTACGGGTCTGCACGACAAAGTGCGATGAGCAACAACCATATTCCAGAAAAGGTATACGATCAGCTTGTTTCAACAATTCATGAATTTTTACCAGTATTACATCGCTACGTTGCATTGCGCAAGCAGGTATTAGGTATAGAAGAATTACACATGTACGATCTATTCACTCCTTTAGTAAAAGAAGTGAAAATTGAAATGCCATATGAAAAAGCAAAGGATATTATGGTAAAAAGCTTCGAGCCTCTTGGTAAAGAATATCAAGCTACTGTACAAAAGGGCTTAGACAGCCGCTGGGTAGATGTATTGGAAAACAAAGGGAAAAGAAGTGGTGCTTATTCATCGGGTACTTATGGCACAAACCCATTCATCCTTATGAACTGGCAAAACAACCTAGACAACCTATTTACATTAGCTCATGAGTTTGGCCACAGTATGCACAGCTATTATACACGTGCAAACCAACCATACCCATACGGAAGATATTCAATCTTCGTAGCAGAGGTTGCCTCTACTTGTAACGAGGAATTATTATTCGACCATCTGTTAAAAACAACTGAGGATGCTCAGCAAAAAATCTATTTATTAAATCACTGGTTAGATGGATTCCGTAGTACAGTATTCCGCCAAACAATGTTTGCTGAATTTGAGCATATCATCCATGACCTAGACCAAAAAGGTGAGGCAATTACGGCTGAGCGCCTAACTGAAATCTACTATGATTTAAATAAACAATACTTTGGTGAAGAAATGACAGTTGATGAGGAAATTGGTTTAGAATGGGCTAGAATCCCGCACTTCTATTACAATTACTATGTATACCAATATGCAACAGGTCAAAGTGCTGCAACAGCTTTAAGCAAGCAAATTCTTGAAGAAGGCCAACCAGCAGTAGAACGTTATATCAATAACTTCTTAAAAGCTGGATGCTCTGATTTCCCAATCGAAGTATTAAAAGCAGCAGGAGTAGATATGGAATCACCTGCACCAATCCAAGAAGCATGTAAAGTATTTGAAGAAAAACTAAATGAACTTGAAGGTTTGTTGTTGAAATAAGCTTGGTAATTAAAACGCTCCACAGGTGGATTTAAACTGTGGAGCATTTTTTATTCGAGTTAGGGGAGGGAGATAGGTGGGGTGCTACAACCCAAAATCAAATTAAGTTACTATAAATACAATAGTAATTTTGTATTCAATTTTCTAAATGTTTCACAATAGAGCTTTCTAAATCTAAAAGCATACATGTAGCATAGGTATAAGTGGCAATATATAATATCACTATGAAAACGGTTACTATATGACGAATTTGTGAAACTATTTTCATAGTATTGCATACATTATTATTCCGTGATAAAGTAAATACGTGAAATAAATCACATAACAAACATACACCCCTTTGTTTGAACGTGAACATTTCTCCCATCCCCTTTGTGAGAGGCGTCAGTCGATGACGCCTCTTTTTATTGCGTTTAGAGTCAAAAACTGTTTACCTCTAATTACACCTATATAATCTTTCTACTCCTAACTCACTCTAAGTTTAATGTGATAGGCCTAAAAAAATAGACAAAGCCATTGTGACTTTGTCTACTTGAAATTTAATATAATAATAGTTTTAAGATTAATAAGTGCTGATTAAGTTAACTTGCGACGCCAGAGGGTGATTTCTTCATTACATAGGCGTTCGATTTTTTGTTGGAGCATACGTTTTTTTAACTCGCGTTCAGCTTCCTGTGTGGAGATGGAGTAGATTGCTGCAACATCGCTTGTCGTTAATGTATGGTATCTAGCAAATAATTCATCGAAAGTGGGGAGTGGGTTACAAATGATTGCCTCATTCATCATTTCTTGAAGTATTTGGACATACACCTCATAAGCGTACATGCCACTTACCTTTAATCCTTCGTCTTCTATGCATTCATTAAAGAATACAATGCTTGGTACTTCTTCAATTTCCATTTCACGTGTGATGTGTAAATCACATTGAAAAGCACGAGCAGCCTCCTTGGATCCAAAATCAGAAATGAATTCTTCAATATCAATATTGGATTCCTTGGCAATTTCGATTAGTGCTGAATAGGAAGTAACTTCCTTTGTTTTTAAAAGCGCATGCTCCTGTAATTTAAGTAAAAAGCGAGCCGATGCACGTTTACCTTGTAATTCTGCTGCTTTAATCGCAATCGATGGAAGTGCAGGATGGGTAATATCTAATTCAGCTCCAGTAATACAGCCTTTTGTGCGGCGGCCTAATGTATTGAGAGAAGCAAGCTTTGTACTTAAAATATAACGCCACGTAAAATAGTGGTCATATTCTAATTGAAGCTTGCGCAGCATCGTTTGCATTTTTAAGGCATTCTTACAAAGCGGATCTATAAAAATATATAATTCTATTGGTTTTGTAGTAGATGTAGGGGCAGGTTCTGATAATAATTGAACATTATTCACACTAACCCCTCCTCATCTTCATTTGGCGAGTTAATCATATGATTCGCCGTTAGGACAAGTCGTTGGTAATACACATCGCGGAATTTTCCCTCGAGTCCAACCTCATCCATCGCTTCCTTCATACATTCTAACCAGGCTTGTGCACGATCAGGTGTAATTTTAAATGGGATATGACGAGCTCTTAGCATTGGATGTCCATGTTCATCACTATATAAATTAGGCCCACCTAAGTACTGAGTCTGAAATTGAATTTGTCTTCTTGTTGTTTCAGTTAAATCCTCTGGAAAAATAGATTTTAACTGTGGATGTCTTCCAACACGTTCATAAAAAGCGTGAAGGAGCTCAGAAAGTTTTTCAGCACCAATTTCCTCGTAAGGAATCGTATATTTTCGATTCATAGGTGTACTCCTTTACTTCTTTTAGTATACGTAAGAAAATCCAAGTAGAGTATACTGATTAGTCTATAACCACTGTTTAAAAAATATGTGGTAAATACATTTTAACAACGTATTACCTTTTTCTCAAACAAATAGCATAACCGAGTCATAGAGTCTTTGTTGAAAGCATGAAAAAGCTTGTATGAAAAACGCTTCCAGGCATTAAGCGTTGTAATAATTAAGTACTTTAGTAACATAATTTTTTGTTTCAGTAAATGGCGGAATTCCACCATATTTTGAAACATTTCCTGGTCCAGCATTGTAGGCTGCTAATGCTAATTCAATATTTTGACCAAATTTATCTAGCATTTGACCTAAATATTTTGCACCGCCCATAATATTTTGAGCCGGATCTTTTGAGTCATTCACACCAAGGTATTTTGCAGTACCTGGCATCAGCTGCATTAAGCCTGTAGCACCTGCAGAGCTCACGGCATTTTCGTTGTAATTAGATTCTTGTTTCATGACAGCAGCGATTAGCTTTTGTGGTACACCATATGCTTGAGAGGCTTGTTCGATAATATCACTATATGCATTTGCCCCTGCTAATACATTTGTAAAGCCACCAGAATTTAAATAATCTTTATTTATATAATTTGAGAGGACACTCTCTTCGTTTTGTACTAATTCGTTGTAATAAGTATTTGGTAAAAAATTGGCTTCTCCATTTAAGGCAAAGGATGATAAGTAATTAGTATCCAATCCAGTAGTAGAAGTGCTATCTAAGCTTGCATAATGCCCAAGTAAATTTTCAGCTTCAGTAAGGGATGAGTTTGGTGTACTCATCATTTCGTTTAGGAACTGAGTGAAGATTGACTGATCATTAGATGCCGATTGAACATTGGCATCTGAATTACCAAATGATTGAATTGCTTGGAGTTCTAATAATGCTTTCATTGATGATATATTATTCAATACAATCAACCTCTCTCCAATTTTAATGCATTCATAAAGCGAGCGATTTTTTTATCTGCTACCTGCTTTGGAATGTTGTTTTCCTTTAAAAACTGATCGAAAATTTCTTTTCCGAGGGTTTCCTCGTCTGTTTCATATTCTACCTCATAATCATCGCAGTTTAAATAGAAAGAATGGTCAAACACAATAGTACCACCTTTGTAAGATAATTCCACGCGGTCAGTTGTTAACGTCCCAAATACCTTTAACTGATCAACTTGAACTCCTAATTGTAGTAGCTTTGCTTTAACACTTTCCGCAAAGAACCCTTTTCCTGCAAGCATTGAAGCAGCTTGTTCCTTAGAGATTTCATCAGTTGTTTCTAAATGTGTATTTTCAGCAGTTCGCTCTTTTAATGTACAAACAATTCGTTTTGTCGTTTCACGGATTCTTAAGCCACTTAATAATTTCTTTAGGTGAAAATCCTTTGTATCAAAATAATGGTTGGCTTGACGGACGATCATTTCATCGGTTACCTGGAATTTTTTTAATAGGTTTTCATATTGTTGTTTAGTTAAGACATTTTTAAATTCAATTTCTATTTCTTGTGCCATTATTTTTTTCCTTTCTTAATATGTATTTTCCACATTCTCTTTCTCGATTTGCAATGAGCTATGTTAAAATATGTAGAGAAAAGCTTAGAAGGGGAAGTTACATAATGCGAAATATATATTATATAGAGAAATATCAATTCGTACATAATGAGTTACACCTTAGTTTAAACGAAAATCAAAATGAAATTCAAATCCAACCTGCAGGACAGGTTTTGACAGATTCTGATCATTTAGCATTTATCTACCTGGTGGAAGAAGGGGGAGCATATAGCTATTTATATTTGCCGGATGACTTATGGCCGGCATTAGTACGCGTTTTACAGTCAGAGCAAAATCCATATCTTATATTGAATGAACAAAAAATCGAGCTTGAAAATTTCACTGAAGAATTGACTATGCTTCTTTTTAATATTGAAGGGAACGACAATTACGGAAAAACCTTTGTAGAAGCAGTAGAAACAGCTTTTACTGAAATTTTAAAAGAACAAGCATAGTAAAATACGCTAGCTGAAAGTCTTGCATTTGGGAGGAGTCTTCGATGGGAACGTGGGGAGATTTTTTAAGTCCTTATATTCAGGCAGTTGATGAGTTAAAGATAAAATTTAAAGGGATGCGTTCACAGTTTGGAGCTTCAGGAACAACTTCTCCAATTGAATTTGTGACAGGGCGTGTAAAACCTTTAGCAAGTATATATGATAAAAGCCTTGAAAAGGGCATTACGTTTGAGCCGTCAAAAAAATTGGCCAGTGATTTACAGGATATTGCGGGTATACGTATCATGTGTCAGTTTGTGGATGATATTTCAACGGTAGTCAATTTGATTCGTCAAAGAGATGATTTGAAAGTTGTTGAAGAAATAGATTACATTACATTTAGTAAGCCAAGTGGTTACCGCTCTTATCACATGATAGTGGCTTATCCTGTGGAAACAATTCAAGGGAAAATCGAAGTATTAGCGGAGATTCAAATAAGAACGTTAGCGATGAATTTCTGGGCCTCCATTGAACATTCAATGAACTATAAGTACAAAGGGGTATTCCCTGAGGAAATCAAGAATCGTCTACAAAATGCAGCTGAAGCAGCATTTAAGTTAGATGAAGAAATGTCTTCGATTAGAAGTGAAATACAAGAAGCACAAGTCTACTTTAGTGAGTTTAAGGACTCAACAAACCCAAAAATTCGAATTCAATCGACTACAGAGGAAAAGGAGCGTGAATAAGTTTTGAGATTTTCAATTCAATCACGCAGAGATTCCCAATCAAATGAATTGATGGAGCTCGCAAAAACGTATTTAACAGATTTTGGACTAATTTTAGACGAAGAAGAGCCTGAAATTGTGATTTCTATCGGTGGAGATGGTACCCTTCTGCATGCCTTCCATCGTCATGCGCATCGACTGGATAAAGTGGCGTTTGTAGGGATACATACCGGCCATCTTGGATTTTATGCAGACTGGAAACCATCTGAATTGGAGAAATTAGTGCTTTCCATTGCCAAAAATGAATTTAATGTAGTGGAATATCCGTTATTAGAGGTGCAAGTGCATACCCATAATTCAGATACTGCAAGATATTTGGCTTTAAATGAGGCAACCATTAAATCACCCGATGTAACTCTTGTTATGGATATAGAGTTAAATGGCAATCAATTTGAGCGATTTCGTGGAGATGGTTTGTGTGTTTCTACACCATCAGGAAGTACAGCTTATAACAAAGCACTCGGTGGAGCAATCATTCATCCTACTCTACAAGCGTTCCAAATTACAGAAATGGCTTCGATCAATAACCGAGTGTTCCGTACAGTAGGATCATCCCTAGTGCTACCGGCACACCATAGCTGTACATTAAAGCCAGTTAAAGATCAGCAATTCACGATGACAATTGATCATAAGCATCTATTACAAAGCGATTTAAAATGGATTACATTTAATGTGGCCAATGAAAAAGTACGTTTTGCACGC
The DNA here is from genome assembly GCF_003217295.1 of Ureibacillus chungkukjangi. GTDB lineage: Bacteria > Bacillota > Bacilli > Bacillales_A > Planococcaceae > Ureibacillus > Ureibacillus chungkukjangi. The sequence goes on along the minus strand of NZ_QJTJ01000009.1, from coordinate 88,792 downwards.
TTCCGTCCTTTTCCATTCTGGGAACGCGTACATGATTCGTTTGTTTCGAATGACTAATGAGGAGCTAGCATGGATAAAAGATTTAAGCTACAATTTCACGCAGAAAATGATGGGCAGCTTTTAAGAGATGCGATTAGTAAGTACGGTATTTCTAAAAGAGGGCTAACATCAATCAAATATCGTGGTGGGGCAATACTTGTGAATGGAGAGGAAAAAACGGTTCGACATGCTCTTAAAGCAGGAGATGTCATAACTGTTTATTTCCCTGAGGAGGAGTTTAGTGATGGGCTGATTGTTGAACATACAGATTTAACAATCCTTTATGAGGATGAGGCATTTTTAATGCTTGATAAACCAGCCTTCATGAACACAATTCCATCTCGTGAAAATCCTACAGGTAGTATGGCTAACTATATTTGCGGGTATTTTGAAAAGAAGGGGATACATTCAACGGTACATATTGTCACTAGACTAGACCGTGATACTTCTGGTATTGCCTGTATTGCAAAGCATAGTCATATCCATCATTTAATGGGGCTCCAGCAAAAGCAAAACCTTATCAATAAACAGTATGAAGCCATCGTTCATGGGCATGTAGCAGAAGACTCACAAGCAGTCATTGCGCCTATAGGTCGTAAAAATACAAGTATTATTGAGCGGGAGGTTCGTTTAGATGGACAAGCTTCCCATACAGATATAAAGGTGGTAAAAAGAGGTTTTACAAAGGATATGGAGCCAATCACCCATGTAAGGCTCAAGCTCCATACTGGCAGAACCCATCAAATTCGTGTGCATATGGCACATATTGGTCATCCTCTCGTTGGCGACGAGCTATATGGTGGAAGCAGGGAGCTTTTCAATAGACAAGCACTTCACTGTGTGATGCTTGAATTGACCCATCCTTTAACTAACAAAAAGCTGCAGGTTACAAGTGAAATTCCTGAGCCGATGCGAAATTTGATGAATAACTAAATGGAAGATGTTCGGAAAGTGTGCGAACATCTTTTATTTTTCTGTATTAATTTGAATTATTAAAATTTTGTGATGTATTAAAAATGCCTTTACCTTATTTCAATTTCCACATATTATTACTTTGAGAGGAGGGGACAAGTATGGTAGAACAACAAAATAATAAAAATGAAGAGCTATTTAACGAGGAAGAATTACGTCAATATTTGCTTGATGAAAATATTGATGAATTCCGTGAAATCTTTTTAGAGCTTCATTCATATGATCAGGCCCAATTTTATGAGAAGGTAGGCCCTGATATACGAAAGACCATTTATCAATTCTTGTCTCCTCAAGAGATGGCGACAATATTTGAAACAATTGAATTAGAAGATGATGAATATGAGCAATTCTTAAAGGAAATGGATACAGCCTACGGGGCAGAAATGCTTTCTTACATGTATACCGATGATGCAGTAGACGTCTTGAACGAGCTAGATGATGAGCAACGAGAAAGTTATCTGGAAATGATGGATAGCGAAACAGCTGAAGAGATTAATGAGCTGCTGGCATATGCTGAGTATACTGCCGGGGCGATCATGACAACAGAGTACGTTTCAGTTTTCGAAAACTCAACAGTCCGTTCAGCGATGACCGTTCTTCGCAATGAGGCACCAAATGCCGAAACTATTTATTATGTATTCGTAGTAGATGATGACCATCGCTTAAGTGGTGTAATTTCTTTAAGAGATTTAATTATTTCAGAGGAGGACACGTTGATTCGTAATATTATGAATGAACGTGTAGTCTATGTTAAGGCTTCGGATGACCAAGAAGAAGTTGCACAAATCATGAAGGATTATAATTTTTTAGCGATTCCAGTAGTAAATGATAATCATGAAATGCTCGGTATCATTACAGTCGATGATATTATTGACGTTATCGATGAAGAGGCATCCGATGACTATTCAAAGCTTGCAGGTTTATCGGATGTCGATGATGTTGAGTCAAGTCCCTTTAAAGCTGCTAAAAAACGATTACCTTGGCTAATCATGCTTTTATTTTTAGGGATGATCACGGCAACGTTAATGGGGCAATTTGAGGCAACGTTAGATAAGGTTGCGTTACTTGCACTATTTATTCCTTTAATTTCAGGGACATCTGGTAATAGTGGAACACAAGCGCTTGCAGTAGCTGTTCGTGGTATTGCCACTGGGGAAATCGGCGGAAATAGCAAAATAAAAATGCTGCTTCGAGAAGTGCTTACAGGTTTAATAACGGGGATTGTTTGTGGACTTATTGTCGTGGGAATCATTTTCTTTTGGAAGCAATCGCTCATAATCGGCCTATTGGTTGGCGCTGCAATTAGTGTTTCCATTCTTGTAGCAACAATCGCAGGCTCCTTCATACCTTTACTTATTCATAAGCTTGGTGCTGACCCAGCAGTAGCTTCTGGTCCATTCATAACGACGTTGAATGACGTGACAAGTATTTTAATTTATTTAGGCTTAGCCTCAATGTTTTTAGGTCAGTTAATGTAAATTGGTTAGTTGATTGTCCTAGTTTTTAGGCTTTGTGACAGGATTCACGAAAAACTTCCTTTTGCATATCTATAAGTAAAAAAGGATGTGTAAAATGGAAGAGCCAATACTGTTTATTTCAAGCCCTCCAGTTTATTTTACTGAGATTGTGGAGGTTAAGGAGACTTTCTTAGAAGAAAGTACATCCGTTTTTGTGCCAAACCGATCGGATCGTATCGTTGATCAAGTAATTGCAAGACAGTTAAATTATTTCTCACAGCCTATTAACCAATTCAGAACATTAGTGTTTCATCTAGAGGATGGCGAAAGAATAGTTGGAAAAGTAGATGAAGTTATAGGTTCTGATGTGAAATTAAAATCCTTAAATGAAATTATTATGGTCAATGGTAACGAGATCAAAGCTATTACAATAGCTAACGGAATTTAAAGTGGGAAGAGTGATTCAACATAAAAGTTGGATTGCTCTTTTTTTATGGAAGGATTTCATCGAAGTGGCTAGATTAATGGGAAAAGTGGCTGAATTATTTCCGAAAGTCAATCGATTATTGAGAAAAGCCCTAGATTATCTTCATCAGACCTGGCTAGATAATACGAATCTCACTAAATAAGATAATAGACCCCAGCAGCCCTAAGATAACCGGCTGCTGGGGTCCTGCATAAGCTATATCTTAGTGATGGTGGATGTTTAGATCAACATCTGCAACACATTGAATAGCAGTGAAGTTGTTTAAGTCAACAGTTACACAAGTTTCTGTTTTCTTGAATTTAGCGATATCTTCGAATGCTTCTGGATCCATTACGTTTGGATCTTCGTCGAAGAAGTCTACAGCTTCCTCATCATCTACAGCAACAACAGCACGTAATGTAGCACAGCAATCACCGAATACATCTTCTACACGGAAGAATGGTGTGTAAGAGTAAGTGCAATCCTTACCTTTAGTCACCACTTTAAATGGTCTACCTAGCTCATCTAGTAGCATGAATACGCGAGTATCCGCGTGACCATGTTTAGTTAGTCCTCCGATTGGTTCAATAAAACAGCTACTACCACAAGTGTCATCATGTTTTACTGCTTGATTTTGTAGATTTAAAATCGTCTTAACAACATCACAAATACAACCTGATCCGCCCATCATATCTTCTCTCGATGAACTTTCAAATTTGTTTCTACCACAACCCATTTGTTTCACCCCTCTTAAGTTTAGTTCAATCTACAATATGTGATTTCGAAAATGAAAACCGGGCTTTTGTACTGAAGCATTAAAATTCCTTGAAAATTTATTGCATAAAATTACCGTTTTACCTATCTAAACGGATTGAATAGATTATTTTTTTAATGAGCATAATGAGAGAAAAAGGGGGTTGAAGCTTGAAAAAATTGGCAGCGATCGTTCTTATTCCACTTTTTTTGATTGGATGCTCTAGTGAACAAACCATTCAAGTAGCTGGAATAACAACAGATGAGGAGAAAAGAGCTGAAATAGAAAGCTTGATACGAGACAAGAAGGACGTTTATACGGGGACAGCTATTATGGCAGAGGATGAAGTGTTAATAGCCATACAAGTGAATCCTTGGGTTGGATTTAAAGAACAAAAGGTTGAGAAAGAATTACAAAAGGAAATAGAAGAAAAATATCCTGAACTGAATGTACTTGTGTCCTCTGATTTCAAAATGCACTGGGAAACACAAAAGCTATTAGAAGAAGAGGATGAAAAAAAGGTAACTGATGAAGTGAAGAAGCTAAAAGATTTAGCAAAGGAGGAGACTTAATTGGATCCGCAAGAATATCAACAGATTGAACAACAAAATACACCGCCTACCCCCTATCTGAAGAATTGTTTAAAAGCATTTTTAGTTGGCGGTATTATTTGTGCAATAGGACAAGCGATTACTTTTTTATATATGATCTTTTTTGACTTTACAGATAAAACAGCAGGAAATGCTACAGTTGCTACGATGGTATTTATAGCAATGATATTAACAGGCTTAGGTCTATATCGTAAGCTTGGTGCTTTTGCAGGAGCAGGTAGTGCAGTCCCGGTAACAGGCTTCGGAAATGCTGTGGTTTCGGCAGCAATAGAAGGAAAAACAGAAGGCTGGGTATTAGGTGTAGGAGGCAACATGTTCAAGCTGGCAGGCTCTGTTATTTTGTTTGGAGTTGGATCTGCCTTTTTCATAGCGCTTATTAAGCTAATCTTAGTATCAATGGGTGTGGTCGAATGGTGATATTATTTCCTTCAAAGCCATCCATCGTTGCTTGTAGTGCTGTAGCTGGTCCTGTCGAAAGTAAAAGTGTATTTTATTCTTATTTTGACTCTGTTTCAGAAGATGAGAGATGGGGACAAAAGACAAATGAACAGGGACATTCAAAAATGATTCAAGAAGCCTGTGACATTGTGATGAAGAAAGCTGATTTGAAAAATTTAGATGTTGATTTCTTTTTAAGTGGGGATCTTGTAAACCAGATGACTCCTACCAATTTTGCAGCAAGAGAGCTGGCTATTTCCTTTATAGGGCTATTTTCAGCCTGTGCGACTTCTGTTTCCTCAGTTATCATAGCAAGTCTTCTAACTGAAGTAGGTGCCTCTCGTTTTGCAATTGCCGGTGCTGCTAGTCAACATAATGCAATTGAACGACAATTCCGTTACCCATTAGACTATGGTGCGCAGAAGCCTGCAACTGCTCAGTGGACAGTAACTGCAGCAGGCTACGCTTTAATAGGAAAGCATGACCCGAAACTGCCTTCTGTAGTAGCTGCTACTGTTGGTAAGGTTGTAGATTATGGGGAAGTAAGTCCGTTTCATATGGGAGGAGCAATGGCTCCAGCAGCTTATGATACAATCACCTCCCATTTAAAGAAGCGTCATCAAAAAATAACAGATTATGATTTAATCATGACGGGCGACTTAGGGAAAATTGGTTTGAAAATTCTCAAGGCGATGTTTGCTCAAACAGATGCAACCCAAGAAGAATTAGAGGTTTTCCGAGATGCTGGTGCAGAATACTACGGAGAAGATGAGGCATTCCAATCAGGGGCTAGTGGTGCTGGCTGTTCAGCATCTGTTTATTTCAGTTATATTGAGCAGCAAATGAAAACAGGACGCTATAAAAGGGTTTTACTAGTTGCAACAGGTGCTCTACTCTCTCCAATGTCTTTCCAACAAGGCGAGACAATTCCTTGTACTGCACATGCAATCGAAATTACGATGGAGTGAGGCGAAGAGGATGATTGTTTTTTATAGTTTTTTATTTGCGTTTATCGTTGGAGGAATCATTTGTGTCATCGGACAATTACTTATGGATGTAGGGAAACTGACGCCGGGTCATACATTGGTTATATTAGTCGTCTCCGGAGCAATTTTAGATGGTCTTGGCTTATATGAACCGTTGATAGATTTCGCAGGAGCTGGAGCAACAGTGCCGATTACTTCCTTTGGTAATTCCTTGACACATGGTGCTTTAGCCGAGGCTGAGAAACATGGCTGGGTTGGTGTTTTAACTGGGATGTTTGAGGTAACAAGCTCTGGAATAAGCGCAGCAATTGTATTTGGATTCATAGCAGCCCTAATTTTTAAACCAAAAGGAAAAGCAAACTAGACAAATACCCCGACTTTCCTTTGTGTACTGACATAGTATACAAAGTGAAAGGAGGGGATTTTTAATGTGGAATAATAATTGCGGTTGCGGTCAGGTTAGCCCTGCCCATGATTTCTGTGGACCAACTCAAGTTATGCCTGCACAAGATTTCTGTGGGCCAACTCAAACAATGCCAGCGTTCGATATGTGTGCACCAACTTACACTATGCCTGCATATGATATGTGTGGAGGCGATGGAGGGTACAAAGGATCTTACTTTGTATTAATCGTTGTACTATTCATCTTATTAATCATTGTAGGAAAGTGCTATATGTAAGGAGGGGAGATAAATGCAAAACCCTTTTTTTAAACAGATAGAAAACAAAACAGGTGTAAGTATGGAGGAAATTTTTGCTCTTGCAAATGCAATTCAACATGCTGATTTTTCAAATGAAAAACAAGTTCGTAAAATTATAAAACGCGTTAGCAAGGTGGCTAACAAACCTGTAAGTAAAGAGCTAGAGGATCAAATCGTTAAATCGATTGTACAGGATGGAAAATCACTGGATCTAGGCAAAATTCAAAAAATGTTAGACTAACAGCACAAAAGCAGTCGATTTTAGCTTGCCGACTGCTTTTGTTAGCGGGTTTTGTTATATCCGCAAAAATTTATCAGCTCGGCCATTTTTGGCCGAGTTGTGTTTTTTATTTATCAAGTGATAGATGACTTGGGCTTGGATTGTTTAAATTACTTTTTCCATTGCACGGTGTGGAATTCCTGCATCAAGAAATTCGGGAGAGGTAACTGTATAATGAAGCTTTTCATAAAAAGGGATTGCGTAGCTCTGTGCATTAAGCTTCAGCTTTGTTACACCAAGCTGCTTAGCATACTTTTCAATCTCCTCCATAATCAGTAACCCGATTTTCTTGCCTCTATATTGTTCAAGAACACAAACACGTTCAACCTTGCCGATCGTTTCTTCTAATTTACGCAGTCTAGCTGCACCAATTGGATGATCTTGGTCTTTGACGATAAAATGGTATGAAGATGTATCATACTCATCTAGTTCAACATGCTCAGGGACACCTTGTTCCTCAACAAAGACATTTTTTCTAACAGAAAATGCGAAAGCAAGGTCCGTTTTGTTTTCCACAATGCTAAACTTAAACAATGGTTATTCAGCCCCAGTTAATCGGTAAGTATCGTAAGTAGTCCAAGAGCCATCTTCTAATTGATATACTAAATGAATTCGATCTATTACTTCCTGTTCATTAACGCCAATCATGCGCAATTGCCCATAAATATCGTCATGCTCAGTTTCTGTTAAATCCTGCGCAATTGTAATGTGTGGAATAAAGACATGCTTTGGTTTTCCGATATTCAATTGCTCCTGTAAATCTTGTCGTAGATTTTTTAGTTGATCAGTAGGTTCAACTTTAAAATAGATAACATTTGTTGTTGGAAAGAAGGAACTCACTTTAGACGCGTGAATATTTAAAGGTGCATGCTTTTCTGCGATTGAAGCAATCTTTTGAGAAATAGTACCAATCTCTGTTTCTTCTGCTTCAAATGCCTCTTTAAGAGTAAGATGCGGTGTGATTTTCGAATAATGTGAATCATAACGCTTGCGATACGTGTTCGCTAAATCCTGTAATCTTTTTGATGGAAATGCTACAATACCGTATTTCATCATTTAAGCCCCCTTAAAATTCATGATACTAACAATTATAACAGAATTTAAAAAAATTCGACATTTCCCTCATCAGGTACTTAACTGAAATTTTTGATTAAGGCTCTTTTTAAATCAGGCTTCCAATATTTCCAGGTGTGATTTCCATCGAATTCTTCATAGAATGTTGTATAACCCTTTGATTTAAGTAAGGTGTGCAATTGTCTATTCGGTGTTAAAAAGTCTTTTATCTGTTTGTCTGTCGTTACAACCTTATCTTCACCTGTTCCGATTACATGATAGATTGAAACCGTATTCATATTATTCGATTTTTCTACAATTTTTAATACATGCTCGTCAACATAAGGGGATTGCAAGATGGCTTTGCTAAAAATAGCAGGATATTTTAAAGTGGCAATTAGTGAAACTGTAGCTGCCATTGAATCTCCGATGACACCTCTCGTTGACCCTAGCTGATAAGTTGAATATTCCTCGTCTAAATAAGGAACTAGCTCATGAGCGAGAAAACGTAAATAAGCATCATGTAATTCGCCTGTAGGTATATATTTTCTTCTGCGATCTCCTACACTCTTATAAGGAATTCCAACAATAATAATATTTTCAATTTCGTACTCATCCAGCAGCTGATCGGCTAATCGACTGATACCACCTAATTGAAAATAGTCCTTACCGTCAGAAGCGATTAAAATGTGATATTTATTTAGAGGAGTATAATTTGCAGGTACGTAGATTAATAATTCCTGTTCTTCGTTTAATGCAGTACTAAAAAATGATATTTCTTTAATGGTTCCATGTTCCACGAGGTATTCCTCCTTTTAAATCCAATGTACCGAAATTGTATCATAAGCATAATGCAACGTGTACTATGTAGTATGGTAAGGCGTGAAAACAAGCAGTAATTGCTACATACAATAAATGAAATGGGGCTTGTTAATATGCAGGAAAAAAAGAAGCGTGTTCCATCTGAAGCTGTTGCACAAGCAACAAAAGAGGCTTTAAAGCGGCGAGGAGTAAAAGTTCAAGATATCGCTGAAATTGTCTATCAAATGCAATTACCCTATAATGATGGTCTATTAATAGAGCATTGTATTGAGTCGGTTGAACGCGTATTGCACAAAAGGGAAGTTCAACATTCGGTACTTGTGGGGATTGAACTAGACGAATTAGCAGAAAAGAAAATGTTATCCGAGCCCCTTCAATCGATTGTTGAGTCAGATGAAGGCTTATTTGGTGTTGATGAAACCCTTGCTTTAGGAGCGGTTATGACCTATGGAAGCATTGCTTTAACTACCTTTGGCTATTTAGATAAAGATAAAGTAGGTATTATAAAAAAGCTGGATACTAAAAATAACTGTGTTCATACTTTTTTAGATGATTTAGTTGCCAGTATTGCAGCAAGTGCAGCCTCCCGAATTGCCCATCGTATGCGTGATTTAGAAGAGGACGGTGAAACATTTGCTGATGCACGGGCATTAGTTCTGGAATCATCATCAAATTCAAATTCGGATATCTAGCTGTATTGTTTTAATGTACAATAATAATGTAGCTAGAAAATTATTTGTTAAGAGAGGCAAAAGCAATGACACCAAAAGATATTAAAACATTAATAACTAGCGGCACTATCATTTTAGCGGTCGTATTATATTTATTATTCAGATAGAAAATGTATTTTATGTAGTAGAAAGGAATTACAATGCTAAAAAGGGTTTTTCCAATCATTTTATTATTAATATTAGGAGCATGCAGCCTCGAAAAAGCCGAGAGTAATCCAAACCATGACATTTCTTCCTTTGAGGAATTTCCGCTTGTGAATGTTATCGACGGGGATACCATCAAAATCAAATATCATGGGGCTGATGAATCTGTACGTTTCTTACTGGTAGATACACCTGAAACGAATCATCCAACTCATGGAGAACAACCCTTTGGTCAGGAAGCAAAAGCCTTCACGAATGAGCTGCTAGCAGGACATGAAACAGTTTATCTGGAATTTGATGTTTCCTATCGGGATAAGTACAATCGTCTCTTGGCCTATGTTTACACAGCTGATGGGAAGAATGTACAGGAGGAATTGTTGCAGAATGGTCTTGCTCGGGTTGCTTATATCTATGAGCCCAATACAAAGCATGTTGACTGGTTTGATACTATTCAAACAGCTGCACACAAAAAGGCAGTTGGGATATGGTCAGTGGAAAATTATGCAAGGGGAGATGGATTTCATCCTGAAGCAGTGGAGCAGAGCTCAAATGCGAATGCTTCAAATGATTGCCTCATAAAAGGGAATATCGGTTCAAATAAAATTTACCATACACCAGATTCGCCTGGCTATGAACAAACAAAGGCAGAAGTAATGTTTTGTACAGAAAAAGAGGCTGTGGAAGCGGGATTTCGCCCACCGAAGCAGTAGCATCCATATATTAAAAAATCAGCTCACTTTATTTAGAGAGCTGATTTTTTATTGTCATTCTCCTTCATTCTCTCTAGGCAATTCATTGTCGATATACACATCGATTATCGATTCAATACTATTGGCAAAGGAAATCACACTAGGGTAGAGTCGATTGCGAAAATAAATAGACCCTTTTCTTTTTAAGAAAAGGGTCCCAGACTGTAGACAAACTCGAAAATTCGAGTTTGCCTACAGTCTTTTTTCTTTTAAAATAAAAGTAATAGTTTTTGAAATAGAGTTAGTTGATTTCCGTTTCGACGGACGCTTTCCGCGGGCGTGGCCCAATCCTCCTCGTCGCTTTGCTCCTGCGGGGTATCGGTCTTCACGCTTTTCCCGCAGGAGTCGCCGTCTACACTACAATCAACTACTTTCTAATTAAGTGCCTGAGGTGAATGGATATGATGTCGAAAAATCAAATAAATGAACGTGATCAAATTGAGATGATTACAATTGAGCAACTTGTACCACAGAATCATCTTGTCAGAAAGCTGGAGTCAGCCATTGATTTTTCTTTTATCTATCCACTAGTAGAACCACTGTATTCTACAATAGGTCGGCCTAGTGTGGATCCAGTTGTATTAATTAAAATGACATTTATTCAATATGTATTTGGAATTCGTTCCATGCGTCAAACAATAAGAGAAATTGAAACGAATATGGCCTATCGCTGGTTTTTAGGGTTTGGATTTCATTCAGAAGTACCTCACTTTTCTACCTTCGGTAAAAATTACGAACGTCGTTTCCAAGACACTGATATTTTTGAACAGATTTTCTATCGAATTCTTAAAGAAATTGCAGATAAAGGATTACTAAGTGCTGACCATGTTTTCATTGATTCAACTCATGTTAAAGCGAGTGCGAATAAACGTAAATTCGAAAAGAAGATAGTCCGTAAAGAGACTCGGGCATATGAAGCTAAACTTCAAGAAGAATTGAATCAAGATCGTATTGATCACGGGAAGAAGCCATTTCCACCTGATAAATTTGAAAAAGAAGAAACGAAGGAAATTAAGGAAAGTACGACAGATCCTGAAAGTGGATACTATGTAAAAGATGAAAGAACGAAACAGTTTGCTTATTCATTCCATGCGGCAGCGGATCGGTATGGATTTATACTTGGATCGATTGTGACACCTGGGAATGTTCATGATAGTCATATGCTTCAGCCACTTGTTGAGAAGGTTATGGAAAAAGTGAAGAAGCCACTTGCTGTTGCTGCCGATGCTGCTTATAAAACACCTGCAATTACTAAATTCTTATTTGAACAAGATATTCAACCAGCACTTCCTTATACACGACCAAAAACGAAGGACGGATTTTTACGAAAACATGAGTATGTTTATGATGAGTACTATGATTGCTACCTTTGTCCGGAAGGGCAAATCCTAAAATACTCGACAACGACTAAAGAGGGGAAACGTCAATATAAATCGAACCCTACTCAATGTGCAACCTGTCCTTTGCTTTCTCAATGTACAAACAGTAGAGACCACCGAAAAATCATTGAGCGTCATATTTGGGCACATCATGTAGAGGAAGCAGATCATCTTCGTCATCAAAACGAGATCAAACAAATATATGCGAGACGTAAAGAAACGATTGAACGTGTTTTTGCGGATGCAAAGGAAAAGCATGGTATGCGATGGACAACCCTACGTGGGATTAAAAAATTGTCCATGCAGGCGATGCTTACTTTTGCTGCCATGAATTTAAAGAAGCTTGCCAATTGGACTTGGCAAGCTTCAGAAATGGTCTAAATTAGAATACTCGTAGAGTACTTTTCCTTAAAATAAGGCTGTAAAATACTCAAAAAACTTTCAAAAATACAAAAGGCCTTCAGAATGAGACCATTCTGAAGGCCTTTTGTCGACAATCTGAGACCCTTTTCTTTATATGAAAAGGGTCCATTACTTATATTTGAATCTTAAATTTTCCTTCATTACAAATACTACTCAAGATGATTAGTAATCAATTTGCTGTTGATCAAAAACACTTTGTGGCAATTCTTCTTCATCCTCTTTTAAGAATAAAAAAGATTCGTCCTTTAACTGATGTAATCTTTCTTCATTCAATCCTACAGACAAAGGTCCTGAAAAAATTTTCTCCCACCAAGTATCAGTCGAAATCATATAAAATTGCCCCCTTTTAGTTTGTCTCTTTCCTTCTAAATACCATTTATAAATTTAAATTAAACATTAAAGAAGGAATTAGACGATAAATTGTAGTAAATTGTACATAGTTATTATGAACAGATTAATTTTAATTATGTATTAAGGGGTAGGGATGTAGATGACAAGATTTTCAGCAGAAGACGTAGAATTCATGATAGAGGAGCAAAAAAAATTTTTTTTAACAGGACATACAAGGAATATAGAATTTCGTAAAAAACAATTATTAAAGCTAAAAGATAAAATCAAGCACTATGAAAAAGATATTTTGAAGGCGTTAAATTTAGATTTAGGCAAAAGTGAATTTGAAGCTTACTCAAATGAAGTAGGGATTGTTCTGGATAGCATTAGCTATTTCGTGAAAAATATCGATGAATGGGCAAAGCCTGTACATGTTAAGACACCTATCCATTTTCAGCCTGCAAAAAGCTTTATTGTCAGAGAGCCTTATGGTGTTGTCCTGATTATTGGTCCATTTAATTATCCATTCCAGCTTGTAATGGAGCCGCTAATTGGTGCCATTATTGGTGGGAATACAGCAGTAGTTAAGCCTTCTGAAACAACTCCTCATACGACAGAAATTATAAAAAAGATTCTTGAGGAAACCTTTGATCCATCATATATAAGAGTAGTTGAGGGAGAAAAAGAAGAGGTCACTCATTTAATTCATGCTTCATTTGATTATATTTTCTTCACAGGTAGTGTGGCAGTTGGAAAGGTTGTTATGCGTGCTGCAGCTGAAAGGTTAACGCCTATTACCTTGGAGCTTGGTGGAAAAAGTCCAGCGATTGTAGATCAAACTGCTAATCTTGAGGTAGCAGCAAAACGAATCCTGTGGGGGAAATTTAATAATACTGGTCAAACCTGTGTAGCTCCCGATTACTTATTTGTACATTCGTCCGTTTATGAGAAGTTCATAAAAGAATTGAAAAAAACGATCAAGCAATTTTATGGAGAAGATGCGCAGGAAAGCGGTGACTACGGACGGATTGTGAACAGCCGTCAATTTACTCGACTGCAAAAGTTACTTGAAGCTGAAAAAGAAAATATTACACTCGGTGGAAGCCTAGATGAAGAAAACCTTTATATTGAACCAACTATTTTAGAAAATATCAATTGGTCCAGTCCAATTATGGAGGATGAGATTTTTGGTCCAATCCTACCAATCATGAAATATGACAATTTAAAATATACATTACATCAAATTCAAAAGCTGCCTAAACCATTGGCTGCTTATTTCTTCTCGGAGCATGAAAAAGCAATTGAAATCTTCCTAGAGGAATTACCCTTTGGAGGTGGCTGTATCAATGATACCGTTACACATGTAGGGAACCCATATCTGCCATTTGGCGGCGTAGGACCATCTGGAGTCAATGCGTATCATGGTAAAGCAAGCTTTGAGAACTTTACACATCCAAAATCCATCATGAAGCGATCCTCAAAAATGGCGAATAATTTATTGTTCCCACCCTACAAGCAAAAACTAAAGCTTGTGAAAACGATATTAAAATAAATCCTTTCCTCAAAAACACGGATTTTCGCTACTTTTGGCGAAAATCGTGTTTTTCTAAAAATCGACCTATCTTCCTTATTATTGAAATGCATTAGAAGTGGTATAATATTGTATACAAATGTTATCGGATAGTGAATTATTAGCTTTTATAACGGATAAAAAGTAAAAATTTTCTAATCTGCATAAGTGCTACTAAGGCTAATCGCTATAAGGCTTGGCGCTTAGCCAAGTTTTCTAATAAAATTTTTGGAATTACATACATAATGAGGGTGTCGATTTTTGGTGAATTTTGATATCATTAAAATTATTTAGAAGTTACGGAAATTGAGGGGGCTTTTTAGTGAATAATGTATTTGATGAAAAACGTACAATTGATTTATTAGGTCAATTAGTAAATATTCCTAGTCCATCAGGGTATACAGCAACAATTATGCAATTTATAGGAAGTTATTTAAAAGACATCGGGATTGAGTATAGGCAAACAAATAAAGGTGCAATAATTGCGACAATAGAGGGCGAAAATAACGATTCTCATCGTTTACTTACAGCACATGTCGATACTTTAGGTGCAATGGTAAAGGAAGTTAAAGCTAGCGGTCGGTTAAAGCTAACGATGATTGGCGGATTTAAATGGAATGCAGTGGAGGGTGAGTATTGTACAATCCATACTGCACAAGGCAAAAAAATTCGCGGCACAATACTGCTTCATGAAACAACTGTCCATGTCTATAACAATACTGATGCCATTAAACGAGATGCAGATCATATAGAAGTTCGTATAGATGAAAAATGCTTTAATGCGGAAGATGTACGTGCTACGGGTATTGAGGTAGGAGACTTTGTTTCCTTTGACCCTCGTTTTGAGGTTATCGATAGTGGATTTGTTAAGTCAAGACATTTAGATGACAAAGCAAGTACAGCATTAGTTTTACAATTGGTGAAGCACATTAAAGAAAATGATATTAGACTACCATATACAACTCATTTTTATATTTCAAATAACGAAGAAATCGGCTACGGAGGAAATTCAAATGTTCCTGAGCAAGTAGTGGAATATATTGCGGTGGATATGGGTGCGATTGGTGATGGTCAAAGCTCTGATGAGTATACAGTATCCATTTGTGCAAAGGATTCGAGTGGCCCTTATCACTATGAGTTAACTAGACATTTAGTTGAGCTGGCAAAAACGAACAGCATTGATTATAAGCTTGATATTTATCCGAATTATGGTTCTGACGCATCAGCAGCAATTCGCGCTGGCTTTGATGTAAAGCACGCATTATTTGGACCGGGTATTGAAGCTTCTCATGCATATGAGCGTACGCATGTTGACTCATTAAGAGCAACTGCACAATTATTATACACTTACGTAATTTCACGAATGGATTCGGAGGATTAATATGTATACTGAGGAATTATTAAGTGTTCTCCCATTAAAGAAAATTTCAGGACAATTACCAAATACCATCAAGGATGTTTCAATCGACTCTAGAAGTGTTCAACCGAAAAGCATGTTTGTCTGTATTAAAGGCGAGACAGTTGATGGCCATGATTTTGCACAAAAAGCTGTAGATGCAGGTGCAACGGTAGTTGTAACTGAAAAGGAGCTTACACTAGAAGGTGAAGCTGCCCAAGTAATCGTGAAGAATTCGGAGCGTGCATTAGGTTTACTGGCAGCTAAATTCTTTGAGTACCCTTCAAATGATTTAATGATGATTGGTGTAACTGGTACAAATGGAAAGACAAGCGTATCGGGCATTATTCATCACATGCTAGTTGGTATGGGAGAACGATCTGCCTTATCCGGAACGATTGGATTTGAGTTGAACGGTGTGCTTTACGAAACGGCTAATACAACTAATGATGTTCTTAGTACACAGCAAATGATTTTCCGTGCGAAAATGGAAGGCTGTAGTGCAATGGTGATGGAGGTATCATCCCATGGCCTAGCTTTAGGCAGGCTTGCTGGAGTAGATTATGACGTTGCAGTATTCACAAATCTGACGCATGATCATTTAGATTTCCACGGTACAATGGAAGAGTACGGAAATGCTAAAGGCTTACTATTCTCTCAAATGGGGCAAGACTTTACGAAGAATAAGTTTGTTGTCTTAAATGCAGACGATCCATGGTCTGAAAAATATGAAAGAATGACTTCCTATCCAGCCTGGACGTATGGGCTGAAAAACGATGCAATCTTCAAAGCGGAAAACTGCAATTATGAGGATGGCTTAACAACCTTTGATATGCATACGCCTGAAGGAAAATTCCCGGTAACAATGCATTTACTTGGTGAATTTAATGTTTATAATGTATTAGCAGCAACAGCTGTATTTTATGCTCGTGGATACTCATTGGAAGAAATTATCGAACAAATTGAAGATCTAGCGCCAGTCCGTGGCCGTATGGAACGTGTTAAAACGGATTTGCCATTACAAATTTTTATTGATTATGCACATACTCCAGATGCGATTGAAAAAGCGATTAATGCTGCTTTGCCTTATAAAAAGCCGGAAAATAAATTGATTTTCCTAATTGGAACTGGTGGTAATCGTGATAAATCAAAACGTCCTGCCATGGCACAAAAAGCATCTCTGGCTGATTATGTCGTTCTGACAACAGATGATCCACGCTATGAAGAATATGATAGTATTACAGGAGATTTAGCTAAAGGTATGCTACATGACAAATTTGCTTGCATTGGAGATCGTGCTGAAGCAGTGCGTCATGCTGTTTCAATTGCTGACCCGGGTGATATTATTATCTTCGCTGGCAAAGGGCATGAAGATTACCAAATCATCGAGAATACAAAATATCCTCATAGTGATGCAGAAATTGCGGTCGAAGCTGGCCGATTGAAATTCGTGTAAAACTTATCCAGGATGAAGCTGTTTTACGGCTGTTCGGTAAGCTCTAGCTTATTGAACAGCCATTAAAATTTTCTCGATGAACCAAGAAACTGGATATATAATAGAATTTGTTCCCAGTATATATAGTAGACAAAAGAAAAATGGTTGTACTACTTAAGAAGAATCTTTTATTATACTGATATGTACTTATAATTGAATCGGTATAAGGAAAATAACGAATCGCTTTTCATAAGACGAAATCGAAGTTTCCATTAGCAAGGGTATATAAAAAGGAGAAACAAAAATGACTTCAAAATTAGAGCAAGACATATTAGCACGTCGTACCTTTGCCATCATCTCTCACCCGGATGCTGGTAAAACAACGATTACAGAGAAATTATTATTATTCGGTGGTGCCATCCGTGATGCTGGTACTGTAAAAGGGAAAAAAACAGGTAAATTTGCAACTTCTGACTGGATGGAAATCGAGAAGCAACGTGGGATTTCTGTAACATCCTCAGTTATGCAATTTGACTACCTTGGTAACCGTGTAAATATCTTAGATACACCTGGGCACCAAGATTTCTCTGAGGATACTTACCGTACGCTAATGGCAGTAGATAGTGCTGTCATGGTTGTCGATGCGGCAAAAGGGATTGAGGCACAGACATTAAAGCTATTTAAAGTTTGTCGTCTACGCGGTATTCCAATTTTTACTTTTATCAATAAGCTTGACCGTCAAGGGAAAGAGCCTCTTGAGTTAATCGAAGAACTAGAAGAAGTTTTAGGAATCAACGCTTACCCAATGAATTGGCCTATCGGGATGGGGAAAGAATTTCTAGGAATTTACGATCGTTATAACAAAAGAATCGAACAATTCCGTACAGATGAATCAGAACGCTTCCTGCCAATCGATGAAGACGGAGAGCTGGCTGTAGATCATCCGATGAAAGTGACTTCTTACTACTCTCAGGCAATGGATGACATCATGCTTTTAAATGAGGCAGGCAATGATTTCTCAGAGGAAAAAATCCGTCGTGGGGAGTTAACTCCTGTATTCTTCGGGTCTGCTTTAACTAATTTCGGAGTGCAGACTTTCCTTGAAACATATTTACAATTTGCACCTGCTCCACAACCACGTATTACAGAGGATGAGCAGTTTATCGACCCAGTAGATCATAATGAGCTTTCTGGTTTCATCTTCAAAATTCAAGCAAACATGAACCCGGCTCACCGTGATAGAATTGCGTTTGTCCGTCTTGTGTCAGGTAAATTTGAGCGTGGAATGAATATTACACTTTCTCGAACAAACAAGTCCTTTAAGGTAACTCAATCTACGCAGTTTTTAGCTGATGATCGTGAAACGGTCGATGAGGCTGTTGCTGGAGATATCATTGGGTTATATGACACGGGTACTTACCAGATAGGGGATACTATAGTTGGTGGGAAGAAGACATTCCAATTTGAGAAGCTACCTCAATTTACACCAGAGCTATTTGTCCGTGTTACAGCGAAAAATGTTATGAAGTCAAAGCAATTCCATAAAGGGATTTTGCAGCTAGTGCAAGAAGGAGCAATTCAATATTATAAAACGCTTCATACGGAAGAAGTAATTCTTGGTGCAGTAGGACAATTACAATTTGAAGTGTTCGAGCATCGTATGAAAAACGAATATAATGTAGAAGTACAAATGCAGCCAGTTGGTTCAAAAATTGCTCGTTGGATTGAAAACGAAGAGGATGTAAAAGAATCAATGCATTCGGCTCGTTCAATGCTTGTAAAAGACCGCTTTGATAATCTTGTTTTCTTATTCGAAAATGAATTCGCTATGCGCTGGTTCTCAGAGAAAAACGAAGACATCAAGCTATATAGCTTATTATAGAATTTTCTTGAACGCCATATTTGGCGTTCTTTTTCTTATCAGCTTCCACCGTGTTAGCAACTTAATAATACATTTACATTTAATTCAAAAAAATAAATTGCATTTAATCTAGGCATATGTTTTAATTAAGTTAAATAATAACTGAATAACCATTTGACTATTGTCAAAGGGGAGTAGCTTATAAGTATTGAAAAATACTTACTTCACATTCGTCATTACATGGTGGGAACCATCGGGTGTGAAAGCATTTGATTATTTGATTTCAAAAGCTTATTTTTGGAATCACTAAAATTGCTTAGCAAGACCTTTGCCTATTTATTAGGCATGGGTCTTTTTCTTTTGTCTAAAAAATGGTTATTTCAGTGAATTTATTTACCTGCAGTTAGAAACTATAACTGCTGGAACAAAAATTTTGCTTATTTGAAAGTCAGAAGGATAAGCGAAATTTTCTAATAAAAATCCCTTCATGTGGGTAAACAAATGGTAAGGAGGAAGATGTAGTGGAAATATTTTTGGAATATGCATGGGTATTACTTGTACTTATCGTATTAGAAGGATTATTGGCTGCTGATAATGCCGTTGTTATGGCAGTAATGGTAAAGCATTTACCTAAAGATCAACAGAAAAAGGCTTTATTTTATGGATTATTAGGGGCATTTGTTTTCCGTTTTGCAGCACTGTTCCTAATCACGGTTTTAGTAAACTATTGGCAAATTCAAGCGATTGGGGCAGCCTATCTTTTATTCATCTCGATTAAGAATATTTACGACCAGAAATTTAAGCAGGATGATGAAGAAGATGATGGTGTTGAAGAACATACGAAAAAAGGTAAGGGCTTCTGGGCAACTGTTGCTAAAGTTGAGATGGCAGACATTGCCTTTGCAGTAGATTCTATGCTGGCTGCTGTTGCTATTGCGGTTACATTACCTGAAGTAGGTAATTTCGATATTGGTGGTATTAATGCCGGACAATTCGGAGTTATGTTCTTTGGTGGTATTGTTGGTTTAATACTTATGCGTTTCGCAGCACAATGGTTTGTTAAAGTACTGCACGATTACCCTGATTTAGAAACAGCCGCATTTTTAATCGTTGGTTGGGTAGGTGTGAAATTAGCAATCCTAACATTATCGCATGATGGTGTAGGAATTTTACCACATGACTTTGCGCATTCTACAACATGGAAAGCAATTTTCTGGGTTGTATTACTAGCTATTGCTCTTGGTGGATGGTTCCTTGGAGTTTCGAAAAAGAAAAAACAAACTACACAGGAATAAACCTATAGAAATGGGGAACAGTGTAAACTGTTCCTCTTTCTTTTATATTTCGAATTAATTTACCATATTCATCACAAACTAGTCTTGAGGAATGTTATTTGAAGAAACTGTGATGTCGGTAACTTTAATACATAATATTCTATCTCAATGAAACTCACTGATTGAAGGTTCACTTTAGATGAATTTTCCATTATACTTGTAGAACTAGAACGATAAGTAAAAGAGGCGAATTATATGGCCCAGCATCCTAAAAAAACTAGAGTCATAACACCATTTCAAATACTTGTTAGCTATTATTTTATAGCAATAGCTACTTCCTTCCTTTTATTAAGAATTCCTGGTGTATATAAGGATGGCGTTGATATATCTTTAATCGATACGTTATTCACTGCTGTAAGTGCTGTAAGTGTTACAGGCTTAACAGTATTTGATCTATCTGAAGCTCTTACATCATTTGGAATGATTGTATTGCTCGTAATATTGCAATTAGGGGCAATAGGAATCATGTCATTAGGGACTTTTATTTGGATTATTATGGGGAAAAGAATCGGAATGCGTGAAAGACAGCTAATTATGATTGACCATAACCAATACAATTTGTCTGGTGTAGTTCATTTATTAAGGGAAATCGTAAAAATACTCTTTATCATTGAAGCGGTTGGTGCACTTATTTTATCAATGCATTTTCTTCAATACTTTGATACATGGGAACAAGCATTTAAACATGGCGTTTTCGCTGCCATCTCGGCAACGACAAATGGAGGATTTAGCATTACAGGCGATAGCTTAATACCCTATCACAAGGATTATTTTGTTCAATTCATCACAATGATTTTAATCGTGCTAGGTGCGATTGGGTTCCCGGTGTTAATTGAAGTGAAAAATTATATGTTCCGTAAAAATCCATCATTTCGTTTTAGCTTATTCACAAAAATAACAACGGTTACCTATGGTCTATTATTTGTTGTAGGTACTTTAGTTATTTTACTGATAGAAACCTTTCACTCTTTTCGTGGCATGCCATGGCATGAAAAGCTGTTTACATCAATGTTTCACTCGATTTCAGCACGTTCGGGTGGGTTAGTAACATTTGATGTAACTTTGTTTAGTGAAGCTACTGACATTTTCTTAAGCTTTTTAATGTTTATAGGTGCTTCACCAAGCTCAGTAGGTGGAGGAATTCGGACAACGACCTTTGCACTTGCTATCCTGTTTTTATATAACTTTGCAAATGGGCGAACAGAGATACAATTATACGGTCGTGAAATTTATTTAATTGATATTTTCAAGTCCTATGTTGTCATTATGCTTGCTTTCTTTATGGTCATGATTTCGACAATGATTTTACTAATAACGGAGCCGGCTGCTTCTACTACACAAATTATATTCGAAATCACATCTGCCTTCGGAACAGCAGGTATGTCTCTAGGAATTACCGAGCATTTGTCGACTGAAGGCAAATTCGTCATTATGATTTTGATGTTTATCGGTCGTGTTGGATTAATTTCATTCTTATATACACTCGGAGGTAGAGTCGATAAACCGCCTTATCGCTATCCAAAGGAACGGGTTATAATCGGTTGATTTTTTAAGGGGTCTCATTATAATATGAGACCCTTTTTGTCATTTATCGCCAGTAGCTCTTTGCGGAAATTTGAGTTTTGTAATGTTACAAATATTAAATTATTAGAATTTACAGATATTTAACGTGCAATTTTTGGTTTTATTAGTTAAATTAAGATTAACTTCAAGATAATGTAATTCTAAATAATTAATTTAATTATTAAATATTGTAATCAAGAGAAGTTTTTTAGGAAAATTGGATTTCAATAGGACTAACGAATTTTAATTTTGGAATTTGTCGAAAAAATAAAAGGTCAAAGGTCTTACATCTATTAGCATGACGGTAGTATAAAAATACAAAAATAATCATAAAAATGTTACTTAAATAGATTGTATGCCTTATAAATAATGTTTTTGTCCCATTTTATTAAAAAAAAAATCTATGGAATAATTTGTATTAAAAGATATAGTTTGAATATTTAGTATAATTTAATTTACAAAGTCATAAATTAACCAATTTATTAATAGAATAAAAGTAAGAGAATTGCGTGGAAGAGAGTATTTTTTCCAGAAGGAAAGGATTGGTGAGAGTGAAATGGTGAAAACTGTCAGACCTATTTTTAGGAAATTGTTTCAAACCGTTAAAGATCCAGTACTAATATTGAATACTTCCTGTCAAATTGAGTCAATTAATGACTATGCAGCGCAAATGCTAAATATAGATCAATCATCAAGAAGTCTATTAGAGATGGACGAGTCATCTAAAAGTAAATGGAATAATTATTTAAAGAAAATTCAAAGCACTCTTGGTGGATTTTGCAATCTGAATCTTAAAATTGATGAGGGAAAGTATAAGGAATTTCGCATGATGGGATATTTTCATGAAAAGAAGGATCTTATATTTGTAAGAATTTCTCCAAAGTCTGAAGCTAGCTCAATTAATGAAAGCAACAGTATTGACATCTACTCTATGTTTAATGACATTTCGCATGGTATTATTCTGACTGATTTAAATGGGGAAATTGTGGATTTAAATAGTCAAGCATTACAATGTATGCAATGCGAAAAAAGTCAGATTATCAAGAAGCAGCATGAAGTGATATTCGAAACACTTTCGGATTACGAATATAGTAAACTACAATATTTTGCAAATCTAATGAATGGTGGACGAGCTACTATAAATGTTTCGAGTGATATTGGAAAGCCTTCCTATTATAAAATGGAAAGTAAATTCAACTATAATATGAATATGATTGTTACAACAATTACTGATGAAACAGAGAAAATATTATTAAAGCAACAGGTTGAACAGCAGCAAACTTTAAACTCTATTGGCCAAATGGCAGCAAGTATTGCTCATGAAATTCGTAATCCAATGACTTCATTAAAGGGATTTGTTGATTTGCTAAGACTAAACTCAAATGAAGATCATCAAAATTATTTATCTGTTATGGATTCAGAGTTACAGCGAATGGAGTCAATACTAACGGATCTGTTATATTTGTCTAAGCCTAAACAACGAAGCTATGAGGAGACTTCTATTACTCATGTGGTAAAGGAAGTGATAGAATTAATGATTCCGCATGCTATTCAGTACAATGTCATGCTGAAAATGGATGATTCCAATTACTGTCCAATTAGCATAATGGGTAATCATAATCGGTTGAAGCAAATGCTTATTAACCTAGTAAAAAATGCAATTGAGGTAATGTGTAGTGGTGGGGTTGTTGTTATTAAGCTGGAAAATCATGACGGAGGAGTAGAGGTTTCTGTCATTGATGAGGGAACAGGATTATCAGACGCTGAAATGGATCAGTTATTTACGCCGTTTTTTACAACGAAAGCAACGGGAACTGGATTAGGACTAGCATTAGTCAAAAAAGTTATTGAAGAGCATAATGGCACTATCAGTGTTGAAAGTAATATTGGCATAGGGACAACATTTAAAATTTCATTACCTATATCTGAACGTCAGTATTTAAGACATGAGGATGATAACTTAATTGAAATGTGGATGAGCCATGATTCTTTTAACCGTTTACCTGTAGTTTAAAGAAAAATAGAGATGAGTATTTTGACAAAAGTTTCTTTTTATCGCTATAATTCATATATAATGATAAAAAGGGTGTTTTGTCATGTCTTCTGAGGAAATTAAGCAATCGCTTAAATTGTATATTGTCTTGTCGAGAGCGAACAAGGCCATAAATGAAGTGACGAATCAATTTTTTCAACAGCACGGTTTAAATCCAACAGAATTCGCGGTATTAGAATTACTTTATCATAAAGGTCGTCAACCGCTGCAACAAATTGGGAATAAAATCTTACTTGCTAGCGGCTCTATTACGTATGTGATTGACAAGCTAGAAAAAAGAGGTTATTTAGATCGAGTTTCGTGTCCTTCAGATCGACGTGTAACATTTGCAGAGATAACAGAATCAGGTGCGGAATTCATGAAGAAGTTATTTCCAGAGCACGAAGAAAATTTACATGAATTATTAAGTGTTTTAACTTCTGAAGAAAAGGATACTGTGATTGAGCTGTTAAAGAAATTAGGTCTATCAATAAAGGATTTGTCATACTAAAAGGAGTTGTCTCTATTTATGAGGCAACTCCTTTAGTATTTCTAACATTCACATGTAAGATTATTTAATTGTTAAGCCCATTTTAATCATTGCTTCCGATAAATCAACTTCTGTATTATCGTAGATTGTTAAGCGTACTAATTTGTCTGCTTTTAAGAATACGACAGTTATTACTTCTTCAGTGTCAAAATTTGCAACATAAGCAGTTGAGTTAGATAAATTTTGACCTTCGACAAATGCTGAAATATCATAAGGTTTGTAGTCTTCACTTATAGCAGCCATTGTTTGTTCTGTATTTGCTACTAAGTCATCAAAGGTTGTAGCACTTGTTGTTAAGGCCTCAATTCGCATTGAGACTGTATCGTCTTGGTCATATATTAACATGTCTTTACCAGGCTCTTCTGGCGTTAAACTGAAGCCTGGGATTGCTTGCAGTGTATAACGTTCACCTGAAATTTCAGTAACCTCTTCAGTTTTACTTTCCCCTTTAGAGTAAAAAGTTAGAGTAGATTGTGTTTCTTCAGCAGCAGTATCTTCTTCTTTTTGTGCATCCTCTGCTTTAGTATCTTCTGTCTCAACCGATTCATTGACCTCTTTTGATTCAGTTGTTGCTGTTACATTTTCTTTTTCAGACTCGGTAGTTGTAGATTCTTCGGCTGTGTTACATGCAGCTAAAACGGCAATTGATAATGATAGTGTTATGATTAATTTAATAGTTTTTGACATTTTTTAGCCCCCTTAATTATTATATAGAACGTTTTATCTTATAAAAGGTTTCACATTTAATTCAATTTTTACCTAAAGCTTAATGTAAAGGTAAAATCATGAATAGAAGTAAAATAAATACTTCGTGTGAGACAATAATAAGTGGCAAGCTTTTCTTCCACTCATATAGGAATCCCCAAATCAGTCCTGCAACAAAGGCTGCAACAACACCTAGCCAGAATCCACTAATAGCCACAGATAGTGCAAAAAGGACGCTAGTAATAATAACCGCCATACTAGATGATACCCACTTTTTTAAATATTGTTGTACATAACCACGCCAGAATAATTCCTCACCTAAGACGATGATGAAAACTAGCAATAAAAAATGCCCAATATTAGCTGGTCCATAGGCTTCTAGAAATCTTGTTATTGCGATTTGGGCGCCACTATCAACCTTTGTAATCAGCAAGTAGCCTAGTCGCACAATTCCGTAAAGGATTGTCCCATAACCAATACCATAGATAATGTATTGCCATGTGGATACTTCATCCATGAATTTCCCGTAGACAATGGCTATCGCTATTCCTACCAGAAGTGTAAAGGTGTATAGGTACCAAAAGATATTAACTTCTTTAAAAGTAATATACAGCATTACATAAATGAATATTAAAGAGAGAAGGAGCCCGACAAATTGTTTAGATTTTTCCATTATTAATGACCTCCTTCTTATCATATTATCAAAAAAAAAATCTCCTATCATCTATTAGCAAATGAAAAGGAGATTTTTATTTATTTGTATTAATGTGTTGAACTTTTTTGGAATTTGTTTTAACTTCTCTAATGTAGTGAAGTTAAAGCCTCTACCAGAGGTGATTAATTTTAGGTGAGAACTAAACGAGGTGACCTCGGGTGAATTCTAGGTACTTTAAAGGCTAGTACCATATTAGTAGAATTAATGTTCCTTTGGATGATTTAAAATCTTATAGCGTTTGTGATTTACAACTGTTTTTTCTTCCATATCTAGATCATGAAAATTATCCATAATCGTTAAGTCTACAATCACAGAGTTTTCGTTTACCTTTTCTACGACACCTTGTAAACCTTCTTTAAACTCGACAATATTTCCAACCTCTGCTATTTTCATAAGAGTCAGCTCCTTATCGACTAATATTAAGAAATTTTGCATGAAAATCTAAAAAAAGTAAAGAGATTTTTAGAATTTTTAATTAATTTCTCTAAAATTTAACAATTAAAAGGTGATTAAATGGATAACTATCAACAAATAATTGAACAGCTTAAAAACGGTGAAATTGAAAGTATCAAAATACCGAAGGAAGAATTTTTGCAATTTCGAACGTTCTTGGTAAGTGATGAAAAGTTTAAACATTTTCGTGGAGAAGCTCAACAGGGTGGAGATGTTGTTTTCACATTTTTAAAGGAACCAAGAAGTTAAACGCTATTTCTGTCGAACTTTGTCTAGCGATTTTCGTCCTTATTTTCCTAAGAAACCCTTATAATAATTACATCATATTTTTTTAGGAGGAGTTTAGTGGGTAAGGACCTTTTAAAAGAACTTGAATCAAAAAGACAGCTAATGATACAAACTGGAATAGAGTACGGTCTTCAAAACCCAAGAACAATTCGTATAAGTAAAGAATTAGATCGTTTAATGAATGAATATGATGTTGTTTTTGCTAGTGAAGATAAGCAATTAGAAAAAAATGATGAGTATAATTATATCTAGAAAAAAAATTTGTAAAAATTGTTTAAAAAGGTATTAAGGGGGATATATTATTTATGAACACAGCAACATTCTCATTTCCCCCTTTAAGAGCAGGAGCATTAGTCTTCTGCTCTCTTTTTGTGTTCAATTGAGAAAGTTGTATTGCCAAAGTAAAAGCTCGATACAGGGGATGCACTAGCTTTTTTTAGAATATGACACTTATTTTGTAAATTTTATGTAATTTTTTTCTACTTTTAAGCAATAATCAGAAAATATTTGGTAAACTATTATAAAAAATTATCTCGCTCTTATATTGTATGAGATATGGCTACTTAGTATTAATACAGATAATATTGTTTGCTATTCATGAGAATAGGAAAGGGTTGATCAAATGCTACATACGAAAAAGATTGGATTTATCGGAACAGGAGTTATGGGCTCTAGTATTGTTAAACACTTATTAAAGGCTGGTTATGAGGTAAGTGTATATACTCGTACGCAATCTAAGGCTCAGAGCTTAATTGAGCTTGGTGCAAAATGGGCAGAAACACCAAAAGACGCAGCAAAAAATAGGGACATAATTTTTACAATGGTGGGCTTCCCTATAGATGTTGAGGAGGTTTACTTTGGTGAGCAAGGACTTTTACAAACTGCCCGAAAAGGAGCGGTTGCTGTAGATTTGACAACTTCTGAGCCTACACTTGCGAAAAAGATATATGAGTCAGCAAAGGAAAAAGGGATTTCTAGTATTGATGCACCTGTATCGGGTGGGGATATTGGTGCTCAAAATGGGACGCTTTCTATTATGGCGGGCGGAGACGAAGCTGTTTTTAATGAATTACTTCCGATTCTACAAATCTTTGGCGAGAATATAGTGTATCAAGGTGAAGCAGGTGCAGGCCAGCATACAAAAATGTGTAATCAATTGCTTATTGCAACGAATATGATTGGGGTTTGTGAATCAATTGCATATGCCATGAAGGCAGGATTAGATATAGAAAGGGTACTTCAATCTATTTCTACAGGAGCAGCTGGATCTTGGTCATTGAGCAATCTTGGTCCACGCATGATTAAAGGAGATTTCGAACCAGGCTTTTATTTGAAGCATTTCATTAAGGATATGAAAATTGCCATTGATGAAGCGGAAAAAATGAACTTAAATCTACCTGGTGTAAAACTTTCTAAAGAGCTTTATAATACGCTGTTAGAAAAGGGCTATGGAGATAATGGGACACAAAGCCTGATTAAATACTATATTGATTAATTTTTTGTTCAATCTATAATTGAACGCTGTCTTGTGTTTGTTGAAATTTAGATATAGAAAATATTTTTTTAGGGGCGAACACTTTGGGGAAAACAGTTAATCGTCAAAACTCTAATACAAGAGGTCCGATTGCCTTATATCTTTCGTTACCCATTCTTTCCTGGGCATTTTACGATTTTGCCAACACGATATTTTCGTCTAACATTAATACAGTATTTTTCCCATTTTATATGGATGAAGTACTAGGAACTGACGAAGTTCGACAGCAGGTTGCAAGCACGTTTATATCTTATGCGAATGCAGTAGCTAGCTTCTTCCTCGTACTATTTTCACCGTTGTTTGGTGTGTGGATTGATAATACTGGCTACAAAAAGAGGTTTATCGTTTGGTTTGCTTCTATTTCGATTGTTTTCACGTTTATGATGGGGGTCTTTGCGAGTTTTGATTTTAATATACATTACTCAGGTGTTCCCCTTAGTTTGTTTTTAGTTGTTGTAAGCTTTGTTATAGCTAAATTTTTCTTTAATTCTAGTTTAGTATTCTATGATTCCATGATGGGGGATCTTGGGACAAAAGAAGAAATGCCTTTAATATCTGGCTTTGGTGTGGCAGTAGGGTATCTGGGTACGCTGTGCGGTTTGCTAGTATATCTACTTGTAAGCGATGGAGACTTCCATCGTGCATTTATACCGACAGCTATTCTCTATCTAATCTTTTCCTTGCCATTATTTTTCTTTATAAAGGATAAGCCAATCCCTAAGGCAGAGAGAAAAAAGGTTAAATTTCTAGAAGGCTATAAGGAAATTATTCAGACCTTCAAGGAAATGAAAAAGTATAAAGCGATTTTTACATTTATGATTGCTTACTTTTTCCTAAATGATGCAATAGCAACAACGATCGCTATGATGGCTGTTTATGCAACGGCTATTGTAGGATTTACATCGGGTCAATTTATAATCCTGTATTTGGTCAGCACAATTGCAACTGTCATTGGTTCAATGGTATTTGGATATATCGCAAAATGGATTGGGGCAAAACAATCTATAACGATAGTTGCAATTATTATGATTGTGGCCCTTATTTTAGCTGTATTTGCGACAACTCAGGGAATGTTCTGGATTGCGGGTAGTATGTTTGGTATTTCTCTTGGATCCATGTGGGTTACCTCTCGCACATTAATTATTGAATTATCTCCAGAAGAAAAGCGCGGACAATTTTTTGGCTTATTCGCATTTTCAGGAAAAGTGTCATCGATAATTGGGCCAGCAATTTATGGTACGATCACATTAATCCTTAGAGATCAAGGAACATTAGCAAGTCGAGTAGCGTTAGGTTCCCTAATCATACTGACATTAATTGGACTACTCATACATTTGAAGGTAAAACCTGAAGAAAATAGATGATAGGAGAATACCTTCCCCTATGTTACAATTTACTTATAAAAATCTGTATCAAAAGTAGCTAAAATAAAAATGTTTTAGCCGGGAAAGGAAAGCGTGAGTGACTTGGAACATAAAGGTATTTTACTAGAAAGTGGTACAAATGAACTTGAAATTGTAGAATTTGAAGTCGCTAATAATAAATTTGGTATTAATGTGATAAAGGTTAAAGAAATCATCCAACCGATTCCTGTGACTTTTATCCCGCATGCACATCCTCATGTTGAAGGGATTATTCAACTTCGTGGAGAAGTATTGCCTGTAGTGAATATGCTTAAGGTTTTAGGGATTTCTAATGGAACATTTTCTGCACAGCAAAAATATATTGTTGCTGAGTTTAATAAGCAAAAGGTTGTTTTCCATGTTGATAATGTTACACAAATCCATCGCATTTCTTGGAATGAAATTGAAAAGCCTTCAGATATGTATCAAGGTGGCTCAAGTCAGGTAATTGGGGTTATTAAACAGCAGGACACAATGCTTTTATTACTGGATTTCGAGAAAATTATGGTGGACATCAATCCTGAGTCGGGAATCAACGTAGAATCTGTGAAAAAGCTGGGTAAACGTGAACGTTCTGAAAAGAAAATTGTTATTGCAGAGGATTCTCCATTACTTCGAAAATTATTGCATGATACGATGCATGAAGCAGGCTATGTAAACCTTGAATTCTTTGAAAATGGCCGTGATGCTTTTGATTACCTGGAATCACTTCTAAGTACAGGAAGCAATATTGAAGAGCATGTACAATTAGTAGTAACAGATATTGAGATGCCACAAATGGATGGGCATCATTTTACTAAAAAAATTAAAACAAATCCTTCATTAGCGAAGCTGCCTGTAATTATCTTCTCAAGCTTGATAACAGATGATCTTCGTCATAAAGGGGAAGTAGTAGGTGCCCAAGAGCAAATTAGTAAACCTGAAATAGCGGAGCTCATTTTAAAGGTCGACGAATTGATTCTATAAAAAAGAGGTCAATATTTTAGGCAGTCTAAAAATTATAGTTTAGTTAGTAAGGCTCTTCCAAGGTGATTGATTTATATTAGAACACGGTCGGAAACCTTTCAAGGGTTAACGATTGTGTTCTTTTTTCTTCTCGGGTTTAAAGTTGAAATTTTTAATCCATTCTTTAGGGTATAGAAGAGTAGTGTTTCTTCCATATGAAATTTCAAAGAGAGAAGTGATAACAATAGAAAATATGGAAAATTTAAAAACGGCTATTATCGATATTGGGTCCAACACAATACGTCTAGTACTTTATAAATATAATAACCTTGAAGGCTTAAGAGAATTCGGAAATATTAAAACAGTGGCAAGGTTGCGAAAATATCTGCAAGCAAATGGTGAGATGTCTGAAGAAGGTATCGTGCTCTTGGCTGACACATTAAGCTCATTTAAAAAAATTATCGACGATTATGATGTAACAGATATAAAGGCGACAGCCACAGCGGCAATTCGCCAAGCTACTAATAACCAGACCATTATTGATCGTATGGAAAAAGAAACAGGAATTCTAATCGATTTATTAACAGAGGAAGAAGAAGCCTTTTTTGGATTCGTTGCTGTTGCTCATTCAATGGATACGAAATCGGCAGTTACAATTGACATCGGTGGTGGCTCTACGGAAATCACTTTATTTGAGGATAAAAAGCTACAAAAAACAATTAGCTTTCCATTTGGTACGGTTTCCCTTAAGGAAATGTTCGTTTCAGGAGAAGCAATCAGTAAGGAAGAAAAAGAACCATTGCGTCAGTATGTGAGACAGCAATTTGAAAAGCTTGAATGGATAAAGCAGATTGGGCTTCCTGTCATTGGAATAGGAGGAAGTGCTCGAAATGCTGCACAAATTCATCAGCAGCTAATTGAATATCCGATATCTGGCGTTCACCAATACGAAATTACTCGTGAAGAGCTGACAAACTTAAGTAGTTATTTGGAAACATTTAGCTTTGAGCAGCTCAAGCAATTGGACGGGCTCTCATCAGACCGTGCTGATATTATAGGAATCGCTTTGGAGGTATTCAGGGAGCTCATGGTGATGGTAGAGGCAAAGACCTTTCAAATAAGCAAGAAAGGTCTGCGAGAGGGCTTAATCTATAATCAAGTACTTCAAAATAATAACCGAGCATTTGATAAATATAATGTCTTTGAAGGATATGCTCGTAGAATTACCTTTGAATATGGACGTTCAGAGGATGAACGTATCTTCCTTCGAGCTATTACAGAGCAGTTTTATAGAGAGTGCTGTCGATTAAATGTATGTAATTACAATGAAGAGCAACTGAAATTGCTGAAAAGGGCGGCTCAAGTATTTGCGATCGGTGAATATATTGAACAGGATTCCTCCAATCGCCATACATTTTATTTACTTGCAAACCAATCCATTGCAGGAATGAATCACGTGGATCGAGTAAAACTGGCCTTAGTTGCTTCCTATAAAAATAAAGATTATTTTAGAAGGTTTGCAGCTCCCTTTATTACATGGATACCAAGAGATGAGCTAAAAATGCTAAGAGACTTTGGAGCTATGCTGAAATTTATTTACGCACTCAACGTTTCCAAGCGAAATATTGTGGAATCTGTTGAATTTGAAGAAATAGATGACGTCGTTCAAATCAATGTTAAGGCACAGCACATTCCAATGGCGGAAATTTATCAATGTGAGCGTCAAAAAAAACATATAGAACGGATAGTTAAAAAACCTGTACAAATTCATTTTTATAAAAAGGGTGACTAGAGATGACTACTGAATTTCAGTTAGACTCTTACGGAGAGAAAGAGAATGAAGAGATGATTGATTACGAGTATATGTTAGAAGAAATTTCAAAGCCACAATACTACAATAACCGCGAGCTAAGCTGGTTAGCATTTAATGAACGTGTATTAGAGGAAGCAGAAGATTCAGCGAACCCTTTACTAGAGCGATTAAAGTTTTTAGCCATTTTCAGCTCGAATTTAGATGAATTTTTTATGGTTCGAGTAGCGGGCTTACAGGATCAGGTAAGAGCAGGCTTTCATAAGCCTGAAAATAAGTCTGGCCTTACTCCTAAGGAACAGCTAGAAAAAATTGCTCAAAAGACACAGGCGCTAGTTCGTAGACAAATGGAAGTCTTCCAATATCTTGTACACGATTTGCTGCCAAAGGAAAAAGTATATGTCCGTGACATTAAAGCATTAAATGAACAACAAAAACAGTTTGTAAATGAGATGTTTGAAGAAACGATTTTTCCAGTTCTTACGCCAGTAGCAGTTGATGCTTATCGTCCTTTTCCTACTTTAATAGGTAAAACTTTAAATCTGCTCGTGATGCTTGAAGAACATATGTATAGTGAGCATAACGAAAAAGTAGCAATT
This sequence comes from Ureibacillus chungkukjangi, assembly GCF_003217295.1. GTDB lineage: Bacteria > Bacillota > Bacilli > Bacillales_A > Planococcaceae > Ureibacillus > Ureibacillus chungkukjangi. The sequence continues at coordinate 56,264 of NZ_QJTJ01000009.1, read as the reverse complement.
GTACAGGTTCCTTCCGTTTTAGACCGTTTTATAGAAGTACCAAGTGAAAAAGGCGAGAAGGTTTTTGTCTTTTTAGAGGATGTGATTACCTCTCATCTTGATAAGCTATTCTATGGATACAATGTGAAATCAACTCAAGCCTTCCGATTAACTCGTAATGCCGACTTAACGATTCATGAGGAGGGTGCACGAGATTTACTTGTTGAGATAGAAAAGGAATTGAAAAAGCGAAAATGGGGCGTTGGAAGCCGTTTAGAGGTACGTGACGGTGAAATGAGCGATGAAGTCCTGGACTATTTACTAGAAGAGTTTGAGATTCAAGAATCCGACGTATTTAAAATTGATGGGCCATTGGATCTAACATTCCTATTTAGCTTTGTGAAGAAGATTTCTATTGGTCGGGAATATTTAGAGTATGAGAGCTTTATACCTTTACGACCAAGGGATCTAGCATCTAATGAAAATATCTTTGAGAAGGCTTTAACTCAGGATATTTTTTTCCATCATCCTTATGAATCCTTTGAACCAATCGTGGATTTTGTAACTGAAGCTGCAACCGATCCCTCAGTCTTAGCGATTAAACAAACATTATATCGTGTAAGCGGCAACTCACCAATTATCAATGCTTTAAAGCAAGCAGCAGAAAACGGGAAGCAGGTAACGGTTCTAGTTGAGTTAAAGGCGCGATTTGACGAAGAAAATAATGTACATTGGGCAAAAGAGCTAGAGCAATCTGGATGTCTTGTAATTTATGGGATGAACAATTTAAAAACACATTCTAAAATTACATTAGTAGTTCGCCAAAATAACGGTAAGATTGAACGTTTTGTTCATCTGGGAACAGGGAACTACAATGATGCCACTGCTAAGTTTTACACCGATATGGGGATTATTACATCAGTGAAGGAATTCGGAATTGATGCAACAAACTTCTTTAATTATTTGAGTGGCTATACAGAAAAACCAAAATTCCACCATTTAGTCGTAGCACCCTTTGATATTCGTGATGAATTTATTGAATTAGTAGATAAAGAAATTCGCTACCATAAAAAATTTGGGAATGGATTCATCCGTGCAAAAATGAACTCCTTAACCGATAAAGATCTTATCATGAAGTTCTATGAAGCCTCTATTAATGGCGTCAAGGTTGAACTTGTTATTCGAGGGATTTGCTGCTTGCGTGCAGGAGTTCCAGGAATAAGTGAAAACATTACCGTGACAAGTATTGTGGGACGTTTTTTGGAGCACACGCGTATCTACTGGTTCCACCACAATGGAGAGGATAATATTTATTTATCCTCAGCCGACTTAATGACACGCAATATGATTAAACGTGTGGAGATATTATTCCCGCTTTATTCGAATGACATTAAAGATAGAGTCATGAATATATTACAGACTCAGATAGCCGACAATGTAAAGGCGCGTATTCAAGATTCAACAGGAAAGTATTACTTTAAAAAATTAAATGATACAGATAAAAGAATTAATTCGCAGGAGCAGTTTTTACTTGAGGCAATGAGTACCGTTGTAGTTGAAGAGTAAGCTGAAAATAGGCAGGTCTTATTATATTAGGAAAATGATATCTCTCATCTATTACAAGGTGAGAGATGATTTTTATGGGCATTTTTCCTTATTTAAAAATAAAAATTTAACGAAAAGTTGATTTAGTTGTACATTTGTCCTACAATTAGATGGAAATATCGATATTTAATGGATTATAGTGTTATAATATAACTATATTTATTTTTGCATCACGTCTTTATCTAATGGAGGATAATATGATTACTTTTCCAACAATGGAGTTTGAAAACTACCTGCAAGATATCATGAAACTAAATCCATTTGATTCTGTTGTCATTTTAAAAGCACAGAATGAAGGAAAATTTACTGTAGAGATGATTAACTCAAATGCTCAAATTCTTTCTCCTGTACCATTTTTTAAAGGAATGGATGCAAGTGCGTTTTTTCAATGGTTAAACTGGCCGAACTTGGTGGAATTGCTCCAATATCCAAAGGAAGAAGTCGAATTTATTTCCATAGAGAATCCTTCAAAGCAAGTTTCAATTTATATTCAACCAATTGTTAATAACAAGGAAAAATATTATGCGTTAATTTTGAAGAAAGTAAATGAGGACAAGAATTCCTATAGTCTTTATACATTTCAAAATGAAAATACAGGTCTATTAAATAAAAGAGCTTTAAATATTAAATGGTCTGAGCATTATCAAAATTATAATGATTCTCGTCAAATTTCTTTTTTACTAGTGGATTTAGATCGTTTTAAAAAATACAATGAATCACTAGGTAAGCAAAAAGCGGATGAGATGATCAAAAAAATCAGTGAACGCTTTTATCTGGTTGGCAGTAAGTCGTGTGAGCTTTTCCACTATAGTGGAGATGAGTTTGTATTTCTAGTACGCCATACCCTTCGTGAAGAGGTAGAGCTTGTAGTTAATAGAATTTACGAGCAGCTTAAGGAGCCATTTTTGATAGATGTACATGAGTACTTTGTGACATGCTCTATAGGCATTTCAACAATTGCAGCAGATGATTGCCGTGATTTAGAGACTTTATTACACCAGGCGGAACAGGCCTTATTCTATGTAAAAAAACATGGTCGTGCACATTTCCGATTTTATCGTGAGGAAATGAGTCATACCTTCCAAAATGAAGTGCTAATGGAAGCTCATTTAAGAAGAGCAATCGAGTTTAATGAACTATCGATACATTTGCAGCCACAAATTGATTTTGATACATATGAAATTGATAGCTTTGAAGCATTAATAAGATGGAATAATCCAAAGTTTGGCTTCGTGCCTCCATCACAATTTATCCCAATTGCGGAATCTTCAGGCTTGATTATCCAAATTGGCGAGTGGGTTTTAAATCAGGTTTGCAGATACCAGCAGGAATGGAAGTCAAAGGGGTACAGACCTGTTCGAATTGCTGTCAATATCTCACCAAAGCAATTCAAACAAGAAAACTTTGCCGAGAAGGTTAAACGAATCATTCTAAAATACAATGTTGAGCCACGTTACATTGAACTGGAGATTACGGAAAGCTCAATGGTAAATGTCGATGAAACGGAAAGCATCTTAAAAAACCTCAAAGCATTAGGTGTCTTCGTTTCTGTGGACGATTTTGGGACAGGCTATTCATCTTTAAGTTATCTGAAAAAATACCCAATTGACATCATCAAAATCGACCAATCCTTTATCGCCGATTTGAATAAGGATGATAAAAATGAAGCGATCGTAAAAGCCATTATTGCCCTTTCTCAAAACCTAGAAATGGATGTAATCGCAGAAGGGGTAGAGGAAATCTCGCAAGAAAACTTCCTGAAGCTGCATCAATGTAAAAAAGGACAGGGCTACCTATACAACAAACCTCTTCCTGTAGCAGAAATAGTAGAAAAATATCTAGTAAAATAAAAGCAGCCAGCAAATTTTATGTAAGTAGAATTTGTTGGTTTTTTTGTGCATGCCCCGAAACCAGCCTAAGCAGCGTTATCGGGAAGGGAGAAAGTGTGTCAGTTCCCCAAAACATCCAAAAACAGCATCACTGGGAACATAAGATAAAATAATTCACCATATATACCAAAAGTTAAATAAAAGCTACCAAAATCCACCCCCAATAAACAAACCTAAGATACTCAGTCCACGCCCCCCTCGTGGACAATAACCCTATTAAACTCCCAATCCCATTTGTAATTGTCACTTCAGCTAGCTACGATCAACTTCTTCCAACACCACATTCACAAAATCACTTATCTTTAAATTCTGAAAACTAAAGTGACAGAGTTGTAAATTTATAGTAAGATGAAAAGTGAATGAACATTCATTAAGGGGTAGGGGGAATTTTCATGTTGAAGAGTGAGACAATTATTGTTACTGGTGGTTCTAGTGGGATGGGACTGGCTATGGCAAAGCAGTTTGTCAAAGAAGGGGCAAATGTGGTAATTACTGGTCGTGATAGAGAGCGCTTACAAAATGCGAAGGAAGAAATCGCAGCTTTTGGAGATAGTATTGAAATTTTCCAGATGGATGTACGTGAAGTTGAGCATGTGAAGGCTATGGTTCAGTTTACAGTAGAGAAATTCGGGAAAATTGATGGACTAGTAAATAACGCAGCAGGTAACTTTATTGTGGCGGCTGAAAAGCTTTCGCCTAATGGATGGAAAGCAGTTATCGACATTGTTTTAAATGGAACGTTCTATTGTTCATCTGAGGTTGGAAAGTACTGGATTGAAAATGGAATCAAAGGAAAAATCGTGAATATGGTGGCGACTTATGCATGGGGTGCTGGTGCTGGTGTCGTACATTCTGCTGCAGCGAAAGCTGGTGTTTTATCATTGACACGTACTTTAGCTGTAGAATGGGGAAATCAATATGGCATTCGAGTTAATGCAATCGCCCCAGGTCCGATTGAAAGAACAGGTGGAGCGGGCAAGCTTTGGGAGTCGGAGGAACAGGCTAAACGAACGTTGAATTCGGTACCATTAAAGCGACTTGGAACACCGGAGGAAATTGCAGAACTTGCTACATTTATTATGTCCAACAAGGCTTCTTATATGAATGGGGAATGTGTGACACTTGATGGTGGACAATGGTTAAACCCATATCCGTTTTGATTTTTTCTCCAAATAATTAGAACAAAAATCCTTAAGTAAATCTTGGCATTTCACTATAAAACAGAATACCTATGAGGGTTAGTTGCATACTAATTACACTTTCTTTATATGAAAAAAAGGAGGTGTAATTATGGGAATGTGGACTGTGCCCACTATTATTACTGGCATCATCATTGTTGCTATCTCGTACTTTCTAACCGCTGGTGTTATGAAAAAGGTTAAACACCGTGAATCAGCTGCGGACGTACCGATTAGCAAAATTGTCAGAGACCATCCAGTGGCGATGAACCCGATCATAATTATGTATCTTATTTTCGGTTTATTTACTGGAATAATTATCTTTTATTATTGGTCAATTTATGGATATTAGTATGTGAAAATTTTTTTGAAATCATCCTTCTACTCAAAAATACCGGCTTATATCATGGTCAATTGTGAACAAATTGTGATATGATATAAGGAGATTGTAGTTTTCCTGTTACAAAAGTTATTGACAGGCAAAGGAGTAGAAGGTCATGATTTCAACAAATACAAGAGCATTATTAGAGACGCCAATTAGTGACTTTATCATTTCATCGGAAAAAGTTGCCCATGTACAAATTGGCAATAGTGCAGAACATGCTTTACTCGTCTTAACAAAAACAGGTTATTCTTCTGTACCAGTATTGGATATCAAGTATCGTTTACATGGACTTTTAAGCAGTAAAATGATAACAGAATCCATCCTGGGTTTAGAACGAATTGAATATGAAAAATTAGGAAATATCAAAGTTGATGATTGCATGGACCGGGATGTTACGTTTTTAAAAATTACTGATACGTTCCAAAAAGCATTGGATTTAGTCATTAACCATGCCTTTTTATGTGTTGTTGACGATGAGGGAACATTTGTCGGCATTTTAACGCGTCGTGTAATTTTAAAGCAGTTAAAAAAATATATTTATCAAGTAGAAGATTAATAGAATAGATTGTTAAAAAACTCGACAAAATCCGCAAATGGGTTTTGTCGTTTTTTACACTTAAGAAAAATAAGGGGGAGAGTTAAATGACTGCAACAGAGGCAGAAATTATTAAAATTCTAGCAGAAGAGAAGAATATGAGAAAAGCGGCGGAGCGATTATTCCTGACTCAGCCAGCACTCTCCCAAAGACTGCAATCCATAGAAAAGGATTGGGGTGCCCAGCTATTTATTCGCTCGCAAAAAGGACTGACGCCAACACCTGCTGGAGAACTTGTCATTCAATATGCAACTGAAACCATTAGTAGAAAAGAACAAATTTTTGATACAATCCAAGCATTAAATGAGAAAGTACATGGTACATTGAAAATTGCCTGTGCTTCAATCGTGGGGCAAAATTGGCTTCCTAAAGTTTTAAAGGAGTTTGTCACAATTTACCCTGATGCCAAAATTTCACTTATTACAGGATGGAGCTCTGAAATTGTCAAAGCATTATATGAGGGTGAGGCACACGTTGGAATTGTGCGTGGTCAGGTTGAATGGAAGGGGAAAAAAGTTCATTTATTTAGAGATATGATGTACCTCGTAGATAAGGAAATTGAAAATATAGATGATATTTTGACAACGGATAGACCCTTTATTCAATTTAAAAGTGATTCAAACTATTACCAGGAGATTCAGCTTTGGTGGCAGCGTCATTTCTCCTCCAATCCGAAAAGGCAAATCATTGTAGATCAAATTGAAACATGTAAACAAATGGCCATGAACGGTATAGGTTATGCAATTTTACCTTCCATTACTTTAAATGGGGAAGAAGAGGTTAATAAAATCCCATTAACTCAAAATGAAAAAGATACAGGCTTAACTCGGGATACTTGGTTGATAGGCTATGACTCCTCCTTTGAGTTAAGACAGGTTTCTGCCTTTATGAATGTCGTAACACAGCATGCAAGTTGTCTTTATGATTATACGAAGTAATGTATAATTACTTAATAGAAACCAGTCAATTATACGTGCTATTTATTAGAAAATTTAGTACAATCAAATATGTGAGTTAATTTTACATAGATAAGGAGATTTAACAATGACTAACAAATTAAATGCACAAGAAATTATTCAATTTATTTCAGATTCTAAAAAGGTAACACCGGTGAAAGTGTATGTAAAAGGTGAAGGTGTTGCTTCTTTATCATATGGAGAAAATTCTAAGGTTTTCGGTGAAGGAAATAGCGCAGTAGTTTTCGGTGAGTGGAGCGAAATCGAAGCGAGCTTAAAAGAGCATGGTAGCCAAATTGCTGACTATGTAATTGAAAATGATCGTCGTAATTCTGGTGTACCTTTACTAGATTTAAAATATCAAAATGCACGTATTGAGCCAGGTGCAATTATTCGTGACCAAGTAACTATTGGTGATAACGCGGTTATTATGATGGGTTCTATTATTAATATCGGTGCAGAAATCGGCGAAAAAACAATGATCGATATGGGAGCTGTATTAGGCGGTCGTGCAACTGTTGGTAAAAGCTGCCACATTGGAGCAGGAACTGTTCTTGCAGGTGTAATCGAGCCACCTTCAGCAACTCCAGTTATCATTGAAGATGACGTAGTAATTGGTGCTAACGCTGTAGTTTTAGAAGGTGTACGTGTAGGTCAAGGTGCTGTTGTAGCAGCAGGTGCTATCGTAATTAGCGATGTTGAACCATACACAGTTGTAGGTGGAGTTCCTGCACGTGTTTTAAAAACATTAGATGAAAAAACAAAGTCAAAAACTGAAATCATTGATGCTCTAAGAAATATTTAAGAAGGTGTTAGGATGGATACACTTATTCAAATTCGTAGAGAGCTACATCAAATACCTGAGTTAGGATTCAAAGAATTCAAGACTCAAAAGTATCTGTTAGATAAAATCTCTCAATTTCCACAAGAGCATTTAAGTGTGACAACCTGGAAAACAGGTATTGTGGTGAAAATTGAAGGCAGTAATCCATCTAAAACAATTGGTTGGCGTTCAGATATTGATGGGTTGCCTATTGTTGAGGAAACAGGTCTACCTTTTTCATCTACCCATGAAGGGAATATGCATGCTTGTGGCCATGATTGCCATATGACGATCGCTCTTGGCTTAGTAGAGGCATTAGCGAATACACAGCCAATACAAAATGTAATCGTGTACTTCCAGCCGGCAGAGGAAGGACCAGGTGGTGCTGAACCAATGGTCAATTGGTTAAGAGCAGAACGCCCAGATCTTTTACCAACTGAAATGTATGCATTGCATGTTGCCCCTGAATACCCTGTAGGAACGGTGGCAACACGTGCTGGTTTATTATTTGCCAATACATCCGAGCTTTTTATCGATTTGAAAGGATTGGGTGGACATGCTGCATATCCTCATAAAACGAGGGATATGACAGTTGCTGCGGCAAATTTAATCCTACAATTACAAACGATTGTCAGTCGTAATGTAAATCCAATGGATAGCGCTGTAGTGACAGTCGGCAAGCTGACTTCTGGAACAGTTCAAAATATCATTGCGGAAAATGCAAGATTGGAAGGAACAATTCGTACACTTAATGCCGAGGCGATGGCTGATGTGAAAAAGCGAATTGAAGCAATTTGCTCAGGCATTGAAGCCTCCTTTGAATGCGAAATTCACATTGATTATGGCGCTATGTATTATGAGGTTAATAATGACGCTGAAGCTGCCAAAAAGCTATTAGATTTTGCGCAAGAATTTGAAGGAGCAACTGCATATGAATGTCCAGCAGCAATGACTGGTGAAGATTTTGGTTACTTCCTAAAAGGAATACCAGGCGCGATGTTTTGGACAGGTGCTAATTGTGAATATGGTTTACATCATGCGAAAATTAACCCGGATGAAGAGCTATTAGCCTTTAATACGAAATTCGTGGAGCAATTTATTCGCAGCGTATCATAAAAAAATGGAAATGCCCTGTAGAAGGGACATTTCCATTTTTATTTTCCTTCGACTGTTGGATGCATTAGGTGTGGCGCTTTTTTTTGTGTCCAACCCAGGGCTAATCCGAAGCAGCCTAATAATATAACTGCACCAAATGCAAATGGTATAGATAAATGCCATTCTAATAGTACACCGGCAAGTGCTGGGCCAATCATGTTACCTAAGCTCATGTAAGCATTATTCATTCCCGCTGCATAGCCTTGCTCGTTACCAGCAAATTTGGAAATCAATGTGTTTACGGCTGGGCGAATAAATACTCCTGCAACTTGGAATAGAGTGGCAATTGTTAGGATAACGAAGAAACCACTTACAAAAATCATTAAAACCATTGTAATGGCTGCAACTAATAGGTTCACTAAAATAACCTTCATCTCACCGAAGCGTCTAAATAATTTATCGATAATAAACATTTGTAGAACTACACCAGCAAATCCACCAACCGTAATAACAATAGCGATATATGTAGCGGTATAATCAAATTTATAAGTTAAAAACATCGATAATGTCGACTGGAAGTTTGAAATTCCAAAGTTAAATGTAAATACAACAATTAAAATAACAAAATAAGGTGTTTTAACTGAACGAACTAATTGCTTTAAAAGTTTTTCTCGAGGTACATGTTTTGTAGCCTCATTCAAATGCGGTTTAACATTTGGTAAAACAATAAAGGAAAGAAGTGCAGCTATTAAAGATACGCCACCTGCTAAAAAGAATGGGAAATGTATATTAACAGTTGCTAAAAATCCACCCAAACCAGGTCCTATCATAAATCCAAGAGAAATAGCAGCTCCGATTAAGCCCATCCCTTTTCCGCGTTCTTCAATTGTTGTGATATCTGCCACATAAGCCATGACAGTAGTCATGATAAAGGCAGCTCCGAACCCACTTAAAAAACGACCAAGATATAAAACCCATACATCCGTAGCTAACCCAAATATAATCTGTGAAATTCCATAAACAATCAGTCCACCGATGATAAATAATTTACGGCCATAGCGATCTGATAAACCTCCGGCAAGAGGGGAAAATAAGAACTGTGCAAATGCAAATATTGCAATTAAAGTACCGTATACTTCTCCGCCAACCCCGAAAATCTGAAGGTAGGTAGGCAATACGGGAATAACAATCCCTACACCACCCATGGTTATAAACATGTTAAGCATCAAAATCGATAAGGCTAATTTCTTCTTTTTCTGTGACATTGCAGTCCACCTTCCCCTTAAATATCCCCCATAAAGAAATTATTTCGTATATAAAAGCTTATCATATTGTATATTGATTAACTAGATTTAACTAGTGGCTTTAGGCTGAAATTCGAAAGAAAAGCCGATGAGATTCTTAAAGAATGTCATCGGCTAAAAAAACAAGGTTATCGTATACTCATTTTAAATTCCAAGAAATATTCATTATACTTACCAATCCATTGAAGGCCTAGATTTTCGTAAACCTCTAGATTATCTCTAAGTTCTTCGTCAGGGTAGAAGCGTTCATCTTCTATTACCTCTGGATCCATTAATTCCATAGCAGCAGCATTAGGAGTAGAGTAGCCAACATAATCATTGTTCTGTGCAGACACTTCCGCATCTAGCATGAAATTGATAAAGGCATGGGCACCATCTATATTCGCTGCTGTTTTTGGAATAACGAAACTATCAAACCATAAATTAGAGCCTTCCTCAGGAACAGCAAAATCTAGCTCTTCATTTTCCCACATCATATCAGCTGCCTGCCCAGACCAAGTAAGGGCAACCGTTGCTTCGTCGTTGATCATCAGTGGTGTAATTTCATCCCCGATAATGGCCTTAATATTTGGCGATAGAGTGATTAGCTTATCAGTTGCTTGGCGAAGAAGGGCATCGTCTTTTGCATTAAGTGATTCACCTAATGAGTTAAGGCCCATCCCAATTACTTCACGTGCACCATCAACTAAAAATACTTTATCCTTAAGCGATGGATCCCAAAGATCCTCCCAGGATGTAAAGTCTAAATGATCTGCAACTAAGCTTGGATTATAAACAATACCAACTGTTCCCCAGAAGTAGGGAATAGTAAACTCGTTTCCAGGGTCAAAAGCTAAGTCAAGAAAGTAAGGATCGATATTTTGTAAATTCGGCAGCTTAGAGTGATCAATCGGTAAAAGTAAGTTCTTTTCCTTCATCATCTCAACCATATATTCAGATGGAACAGCTATATCATAAGCAGAACCGCCTTGTTCGACCTTGGTCATCATGGCTTCGTTTGAGTCGAAGGTTTCGTATATGACTTTGATGCCTGTTTCCTCTGTGAATTGATCAATTAGTTCGGGATCGATATATTCGCCCCAGTTATAGACAGTAATCGTATCTTTACTACCGGCAGAACCAGCTGATTCTAATCGATCTGCTACAAAGAATAGGAGAGCACAGACAACTATGATTGCAACAGTAGCTTGAACGAGTGATTTCATCGTTGTACCTCCTGACCTGCGCGTTTTGTGCGATTTGTAACGAAGTAGTAGCCGACTACCACTAACACTGTAACAAAGAAGACAAGTCCAGAAATTGCGTTAACTGTTAAAGAAATCCCTGTTCTGGCCATTGAGTAAATTTCAATGGATAGGGTAGAAAAGCCGTTTCCTGTAACGAAAAATGTAACAGCGAAATCATCTAATGAATATGTTAATGCTAAGAAGAACCCTGCGAAAATTCCCGGCTGAATATAGGGCAGAATTACGCGTGTAAGCACGTCTCTTCTAGATGCACCTAAATCGCGGGCTGCATCAATTAAGGATGTGTTCATTTCTAAAAGCTTTGGTAAAACCATTAAAACAACAATTGGAATACTAAAGGCTACATGTGAAACTAAAACAGACATAAACCCTAATTTTACACCAATCATCGTAAATAAAATAAGGAAGCTAGCTCCAATAACAACATCAGGACTTACAATTAGTACATTGTTTAAAGACAGTAAGGTGTTTCGCATCTTTTTATCTTTAATGGAGACTATTCCAATGGCACCTAATGTACCAATAATTGTAGCAATCAATCCTGATAATAGGGCAATGATGACTGTATTAATAAGGATAACTAACAGTCTTGAATCTCCAAATACGGCTTCGTAATGCTCAAACGTGAAGGATTCGAAGTTATTCATAGAGCCACCGCTATTAAAGGAATAAAAGATTAGGTAAAAAATCGGTGCATATAACACAACAAAAACAAGTAATAAATAGACTTTTGAGGCAGTTGATAATTTCTTCATTAAGCACGGCCTCCTTTTTTCTGACCTGTAAGGAGCATAATAATAACCATGATAATGATTAAGAATACAGCGATAGTAGACCCCATGCCCCAGTTTTGTGAGACAAGGAATTGCTGCTCAATAGCCGTACCTAATGTAATTACTTGGTTCCCAGCTATTAATCGTGTAATCATGAATAATGATAGGGCTGGTATAAAAGTAACCTGAATGCCAGATTTCACGCCGTCAATTGTTAAAGGAAAAATAACGCGACGGAAAGTAGTGAAACTTGAGGCACCTAAATCTCGTGCTGCATACACTAGTGTCGGGTTCAATTTATCCAGCGAGTTAAAAATCGGAATAATCATAAATGGAATAAAAATATAAACAGAAACAAATATGAAGCTAAAATCGGTAAAGAGTATTTGCTGCTCCTCCAGTCCAAATACCTCTAAAAATGCATTAATGGGACCATATAATCCGAAAATCCCGATAAATGCATAGGTTTTTAATAATAAGTTAATCCAGGAAGGAATAATAATTAGCATTAACCATAAATGCTTATGCTTTGTTTTCGTTAAAAGAAACGCTGTCGGATAGGCGATAAGTAACGTAAAAAATGTAATTAAAAACGCATACCAAAAGCTTGTTAACGTCATTTTTAAATAAACGCTCGAAAAGAACGCAGTGTAGTTTGCTAGTGTGAAATTCCCGTTTAAATCTAGCATTGAATAATAAACAATTAAAACGATTGGCGCGATGACAAATAATGCTATCCAAATATAGTAGGGAAATAGCGAGCCCTTTGAAGCCTTACTGAACATTTTCTTCGTCTCCATAAGACTCTAAACGTTTGTCGAATTCTTCTTCCGTTTCGTTTAGACGCATTACATGAATACTTTCAGGGTCAAAATCTAAGCCAATTTGTGCGCCTACATCGGCCTTTTTAAGTGAATGAACGAGCCATTCATTGCCATCGGTATCATAAGTGGATAGCTCATAGTGAACTCCACGGAATAATTGTGTATCAACAGTAACAATAAGCTTTCCTTTATCAACAGTTGTAATTTCCAAATCCTCTGGACGAATCACGATGTCGATTTTCTCGTTCGGTCTCATACCTTGGTCTACACATTCAAAGGTTTTGCCGGCAAATTGAACCTTGAAGTCCTCAATCATAACACCTGTAACGATATTGGATTCACCGATAAAGTCTGCCACAAAGCGGTTGATCGGCTCGTCATAAATATCTACTGGCGTTCCAGATTGCTGAATTTCACCATCATTGATAACGAAAATTTCATCAGACATTGCTAAGGCTTCCTCTTGGTCATGTGTTACAAAGACGAAGGTTTTTCCTAACCGCTGCTGCAGCTCGCGAAGCTCATACTGCATTTCTGAACGCAGCTTTAAATCTAGGGCAGATAAAGGCTCATCCAATAGAATTACCTCTGGATCATTTACAATTGCGCGGGCGATTGCTACACGTTGGCGTTGACCACCAGACATCTCAGAAATTTCACGAGTGCTAAAGCCAGCTAGGTTTACAAATTTTAAAGCCTCTAATACACGTTCCTGAATTTCCTTTTCCTTCAGTTTTTTAATACGCAGACCAAAAGCAACATTTTCGAAAACGTTTAAATGAGGGAAGAGTGCATAGTCCTGGAAAACAGTATTTACCTGACGCTCATGTGCAGGAATTTGGTTTATTTTTTTATCGTTAAAATAAATTCCGCCCTCAGTTGGATTTGTAAATCCGGCGATAATGCGGAGAATAGTTGTTTTCCCGCATCCAGAGGGTCCTAATAGTGTATAGAATTTTCCTCTTTCAAGCTCAAAATTAATATTTTTCAATACAACGGTTCCATCATCATAGGATTTTGAAACATTATCAAACCGAATAATTGTATCGTTCATTGTCTAGCCTCCTAAACTATAAATAAGATTCTGTGGCAACGAGCAAAATTTGAGTTTTGCCATTGTGTGCGTTGAAGATTTGATGATTTGTGGCTGCCTCATAATAGACAGCATTTCCTTCACAAGCTATATATTCGTTATTGCCTAAAACTACTCGCACTCGTCCTTTTAGCACATAGATAAATGTCTCAGCTAATGAAGGCTCGAACTGCTTATACTCGCCGTCCTTCTGAAGTGTAATAAGTACAGGTTCCATTTCCTTTTCATTGGAGGTAGGAATTAACCACTGAATCTTATACTTTTTATCTTCATCAAAAAATGAGGTTTGGTCATCTACGTTATAGATTACTTTTTGTTCCTGCAATGAGTCATCAAAGAAATCCTTTGGGGTTGTGCCTAATACTTCTAAAAGAGAAAATAATGTTTCAATTGATGGCGAATTTAAGTCGCGTTCTAGCTGAGAAATATACCCTTTTGTTAAATCAGTTCTTTCACCTAATTCTTCCTGTGTCAGTCCTTTTTTAAGTCGCAATGCTTTTATTTTCGCACCAATTTGCACCTGAATAACTCCTTGTTTGTTTAATATACATAAACTTAAAGTATGAAAGTTTACTTTTAAATAACTTAATGTTTACTATTACGATACTATTATACAGAAACGGATAGGCATTTCAATAGATGATTTTGAAATATTTCCCTAGAAAAATGCCCTTTTTTTCTAGAGTATAGTTTCTTCAACTAGCCAAAAACAATACGACAAAGTTATTTCTACCAATTGGGGGAAGTTTAAAATGATAGATTTACAAGTAGGTAAACCGGCTCCGAAATTTGAAATGGATGCGGTCATGCCTGATAAGACTTTTGGAAAAGTAGCCTTGGAAGAAAATATAAAGCTAGAGAAGTGGACGGTTCTATTTTTTTACCCGATGGATTTTACCTTTGTATGTCCTACTGAAATCACGGAAATGTCCGATTACTATGATGACTTTGAGGAGCTTGATGCCACTGTTATCGGTGTTTCCACAGACACCATTTATACGCATTTAGCTTGGATCAATACAGAGCGCACAAAAAATGGGCTTGGTCAACTTCAATACCCGTTGGCAGCAGACCCTAACCACCAGGTGGCGAAAAAGTATGGAGTATTAGTTGAAGAAGAGGGAGTTGCTCTAAGAGGATTGTTCATCATAAACCCTGAAGGAGAGCTTCAATATCACGTAGTACACCACAATAATATTGGACGTGACACAGAAGAGGTGCTGCGTGTTCTTCAAGCACTTCAAACAGGTCGCCTTTGTCCGGCAAGCTGGCGTCCGGGTGATGATACACTATAACTCCGAAATAGAAGGAGCCTTATTTCTTTTAAGGAGGAAGTTTAAATGAGATTACGGTCCCCAATGCCTGACATACAGGGTGAGACGGATTGGTTAAATGGGAAAGTAAGGCGCGAAGATCTAATAGGGGAAAGGCCAACGATTATTCATTTCTGGTCAGTTAGTTGCTATGATTGCAAAGAGTCCTTACCAGAATTCGGTAAGTTCAGAGAAAAGTATAGCGATCAAGTGAATTTTTTAGCAGTGCATATGCCAAGATCAAATGAGGATATGGATATCACTACCATTAAAAAAGTAGCCCGCAAATATAAAATCACACAGCCTATCTTTATAGATAACAAAATGAAGTTAAACGACGCCTTCAACAATCAATATGTTCCTTCCTATTTTGTATTTGATAAAAAGGGTATACTTCGCCACTATCAAGCTGGTGGAAGTGGCATGAAGATGTTAGAAAAGCGATTGCTTAAGATATTATGACAAGGAAAGTATAGACTCCAAAGTTTTGAGTCTATGCTTTTTATATTTAGAGGAAGGAGGAGAGATTAGCAGAAGCTATAATTATAAGTGGGTATTCTTGTGTAGCTGGGGGGCGATTAATGTGATTGAGAAGGGGAGGCGCTCCGTGGAGTCGCAAAGGGAGCGTTATTGCTACGATGCCAAAGGAGAACCGCTCTACACAGTCGTAAAGTGTACGATATTGCTCCAATCCAAAAGCTAGACCCGCGCGAAACGTAGTAAAGCGAGGGATATAGCTCCGATCCGGAAGCTGGATCCGCGCCAATCGTAGCAAAGCGAGGGATATAGCTCCTATCCCAAAGCCGGACCCGCCCCGATCGTAGCAAAGCGAGCGATATTACTACAATCCCAAAGCCGGACCCGCGCGGATCGTAGCAAAGCGAGTGATATAGCTCCGATCCCAAAGCTAGACCCGCGCGAAACGTAGTAAAGCGAGGGATATAGCTCCGATTCAAAAGCTGGACCCGCCCCGATTGTAGCAAAGCGAGGGATATAGCTCCGATCCCAAAGCTAGACCCGCGCCGATCATAGCAAAGCGAGGGATATAGCTCCGATCCCAAAGCTAGACCCGCGCCGATCATAGCAAAGCGAGGGATATAGCTCCGATTCAGAAGCTGGACCCGCCCGAAACGTAGCAAAGCGAGGGATATAGCTCCGATTCAAATGGCAGAACTACCCCAATCGTCGCAATAGAAACGATATTACTACTTTTCCAAGCACCACCTGCTCCAAAACGGCTCAATGCATAAATACGAAACCCACAACTCAACACTTATCCTACAATTTCGTCACTCCAAATCGTTTAACATTTTTTTCAATGGATATTTGTACAAATTAGGGACACTAAGTTAAAATAATACCATCGATGAATTTGTACGGAGGTTTAGCATGAAAAAAGAATTTGTAGTAGTTGGGTTGGGACGCTTTGGTGGGAGTATTGTTAGGGAATTGATTCGCCTTGGCGCCGACGTATTAGCAATTGATGCACAAGCAGAGCGTGTTGATGAATATGCGAAGATTGCCACACAAGCAGTTATTGCAGATACAACAGATGAAGAGGTTATTAAGTCATTAGGCTTACGAAACTTTGAGCACGTAATTATTGCGATTGGTGAAAATATTCAAGCAAGTATTTTAACAACCTTGATTCTTAAGGACCTTGGGGTAGAGCAGATTACGGTGAAGGCCCACAATGACTATCATGCAAGGGTTCTCCATAAAATTGGGGCGGATCATGTGGTGCATCCAGAGCGGGATATGGGCATTCGAATTGCGAATAATATGATGTCGAGCAATGTACTTGATTATTTGGAGCTATCGGATGAGCATTCCATTATGGAAATTCGAGCGAATGATCGAATCGCAGGCTTTTCACTAATTGACTTGGATATTCGTGCGAAATACGGTATTAACATTGTCGGAATCAAAAGGGGAGAATCCATTCTCATCTCTCCAGCAGCAGACGACAAAATATTGCTAGGCGATATTTTACTTGTAATCGGAGCTGATGTGGATATCAACCGATTCGTAAAGAAAATGATGAGCTAAAAGCCTGAAACAAAAATTCAGCATTTCTATATCATATTCATTCTATAAACCAAAATAAAAGGGGGTGGGACAAAACCCGCCTCAAAATCAAAAGCCGTTCAAATTTTACGATGAGTAAAGTTTGAACGGCTTTATTATTATGTGTCTACTATGTAGTCGTTGTTCTCCGTTACGGCGGACGCTTTCCTGGGGGCACGGCTCGAGCCTGTAGTCTCTCCCACGTGCTTGTCCCCTGGGAGTCGCCGCCTTCACTCCGAACAACTAATTTTTCTTCTATATCAAGTAAATCTCTGCATAATTTCAGGCATGAAAAAAGGACATTCTCTGTTAAAATTTAAGTATCCTACAACCAAATTTCAAACGAAAGAAGTGTCCCTATGTTTAAAGATTATAACATGAATCAAATTATATTACCGCTAGATTTAGAAGTAAAGTTACATAAAAATGATATTGCCTTTTCTATCCATCATTTGGTCGAAAGCATTCCGAACGAAGCTTTCGCTCCTTTTATTCACCATACTGGTTGTCCATCATATCATCCACGTATGATGCTAAAGCTAATTTTATGCGGTTACACACAATCCACTTTTTCAGGAAGAAAAATAGAGGATCTGACAAGAGACAGTATCCGTATGATGTGGCTTGCCCAAGGATATGAACCAAGTTATCGCACTATTAACCGTTTTCGTGTACATCCCAATATGAAGGAACTCATTCGCCAATGTTTTGTACAATTTCGTTGTCAGCTAGTTGAAGAAAAACTCATCGATCAAGAAGCGATTTTTATCGATGGCACAAAGATTGAGGCAAATGCCAATAAGTTCACATTTGTTTGGAAAAAATCAGTGGAAAAACATCATACCAACCTCGTAGAAAAATCAAATAAACTTTACGATGAGTTATTGGAACATCAAATTATTCCTGAAATCAAACGTGAAAGTGATGAGCAGTTATCAATAGAAGAGTTAACTCAAGTAGCACATCACCTAGAAGAAGTAGTCGACGACTATACAAGCAAAATAGAACATTCTGAAGATGTCATTGAGCGAAAAAGATTACGTAGCGAACGAAAAACACCAAAGCAAATCCTCAAACAAGTATATGATTGGATTATAAGAAAACAGAAATATGAAAAGGATTTTGAAGTGTTTGGTACACGCAATAGTTATTCAAAGACAGATCACGAAGCAACATTCATGCGGATGAAAGATGACTATATGCAAAACGGTCAATTGAAGCCAGGTTATAATGTACAAATCGCTACTGAAGGTCAATACACACTCGCTTATGATGTATTTCCAAATCCAACAGACACGAAAACACTTATTCCATTTCTTAATCAAATTGAAGAAAATTATTTTGAGTTACCAAAACATATTGTAGCGGATGCCGGATACGGCAGTGAACAGAATTACCATGATATTCTTAACAAACGCAAACGAACTCCACTCATTACATTTAATCAATACTTGAACGAACAGAAGCGAAAATATAAAAATGACCCTTTTAAGACAAGTAATTGGGTGTATGAGAAAGAAAACGATGTCTACATTTGTCCAAATGAAAAGAGATTAAGATTCCAATACAATTCTGTTCGTACGGATAAAGCAGGTTTCCAACGAGAATTTAAAATCTATGAGTGTGAGGAATGTACAGGATGTCCTTTCCGTACAAAATGTACGAAAGCTGCGGAAGGGAAAAACCGTAGACTCATGATTAACGAGAATTGGGAACAACAAAAAGAAGAAGTAAGAGCGAAGCTTTCAGAAGAAAAAACGGCTGCCATTTATCGTCGACGTAAAATTGACGTGGAACCAGTTTTTGGATTCTTGAAGGCTAATTTGTGTTTCCGCCGATTTTCAGTTCGTGGAAAATCGAAGGTTACTAACGAAATAGGCTTGGCATTAATGGCCACAAATTTAAGGAAATATGCGGTAAGAGGATAACACCTCTTCCAATATTTTCTTTATAAAACGCAAAAAGAGAAATTGCATTGTGCAATTTCTCTTTTTGCGTGAACTGGAACTAATTCTGTCCCAGCCCCTTTTTATGTGCTTAAACTTCCATAATGATTGGTAAAATCATTGGACGACGTTTTGTTTTCTCAAATAGATAAGGTCCTAAAACGTCAGTGATTTCGTTTTTCATTTCAGTCCACTGTGTAGACTTTACTTGAACCATTTCATTTAGATGATTGTTTAGCATTTTTTGAGCTTCACTAATAAGTGAGCCTGATTCACGCATGTAAACAAAGCCGCGAGAGATGATGTCTGGTCCAGCAACTAGCTTTTGCTTTTTCATATCAACACTTACAACGACGATGACTAAGCCTTCCTCAGAAAGGATGCGTCGGTCACGTAATACGATATTACCGATGTCACCAATACCACTTCCGTCAATGTAAACATCTCCAGAAGGGATTTTTCCAGCCACATGAGCTTCATTTGCGCTTAGAGCTAGAACCTCACCATTTTCCATTACAAAGGTATTGTCAATAAGAACATCGCAATCCTCTGCTAGTTTAGTATGCATTTTTAGCATACGATACTCACCATGGATTGGCATAAAGAACTTTGGCTTCATCAAGCGAAGCATTAGCTTTTGCTCTTCTTGAGAACCATGTCCAGATGTATGGATATTGTTTAAAGAACCATGGATTACTTCTGCACCCGCACGGAATAATAGGTTAATAATTTTATTAACACTCATTTGGTTTCCTGGGATTGGTGAAGAAGAGAATACAACAGTATCTCCAGGTTGAATTTGAATTTGTCTATGTGTACCATTTGCAATTCGAGATAATGCAGCCATTGGTTCACCCTGAGAGCCTGTACATAAAATAAGTACTTCGTTTGCTGGTAAACGATTAATCGTTTGGGCATCAACAAATGTCTCTTTCGGTGCTGTAATGTAGCCTAATTCACGTCCAATCGAAATAGCATTATCCATTGAACGACCGAATACGGCAATTTTACGGCCAAATTGTGCTGCTGCGTCTGTTACTTGCTGTAGGCGATGGATATTTGAAGCGAAAGTCGCAAAAATAATACGACCATCAACCTTACGTAAAATATCATCTATGCTTTCGCCAACCTTGCGTTCGGACATTGTAAAGTTTGGAACCTCTGCATTTGTACTATCAGATAGTAAGCAAAGGACACCATCACGGCCGATTTCAGCCATTTTTGTTAGGTTCGCAGGTTCTCCGACAGGCGTGAAGTCGAACTTAAAATCTCCTGTGTGCACGATATTGCCAGGAGGTGTTTTAACAACGATTCCATATGCGTCAGGAATACTGTGAGTTGTACGGAAGAAGCTGACGGATGTTTTTCTGAATTTGATCACATCGTCTTCTTTAATTTCGATAAGCTTTGTTGTACGCAGTAAACCATGCTCATCCAATTTATTTCGCAATAAACCTAAAGCAAGCTTGCCACCGTACACAGGGATATTTAATTGGCGTAATAAATAAGGAATACCGCCAATATGATCCTCATGGCCATGGGTAATGAATAGGCCTTTGATTTTGTCAACATTACGTACTAAATAAGTGTAATCCGGTATAACATAGTCGATTCCTAATAAATCGTCATCCGGGAATTTAATTCCAGCGTCAATTACGATAATTTCATCCTGGAATTGTACTGCATAGGTGTTTTTTCCGATTTCGCCCAGTCCGCCGAGAGCGAATACCGCTGCTTGATCATTTTTTACAAATTTCATAATGATCTAAGCGTTCTCCACATGGAAGTTCGGGCTATTTTTTTCATATTCTAAATAATTGCCCTCGAGTAATTGGATATACTCGATGTTAAAGTTACGATCTTTTAAATAGTTACGCACTTCTCTTTCTGAAGCTGCTTCTAAATAAAGACTTTTAGTATTTTCGCGAACTGGTACCTCTAGAGCGTTTTCTTGGTAATAAACTTTGTAAATCATGATTTCTCTCCTTTAATTAACGTACATTTACGTGCATCGTATAGATTATTTAAAGTGAACTACTTGCCATAAAAAGAGTAGCGTTAAAATTCCATAATTAATAAAAGATGATATATCAAAAGCTACTGTTTTTGCAAAAAGCTTTAACTTCTTTTCAATAATTTCTCTTAACACGAAAAAACACTTGTACCCATTTTACCATCAATTGGTTAAAGAGTCTTGTTCTACCGCTAAGGTATTTAAAATTTTCGATTGGCACACTATAAGAAAGCTCGGAGGAACTATCTAGTTATGCTTATCCTTTAATTGCGACCTTGAATCTTTGTAATTGGATAAAGTTTGTTTCTTCTATTATGAAAGAAGCTAAATGTCAATAATCCTTGTTAAAGATGCATTTCCTTTATATTATCATGCGTCTGTCTTAAAATAAAGAAAAGCCCTCCGTTTTTGAAGGGCTTAAGCAATTGATTTTTTTCCGAGGATGCCATTTAATCGTTTCAAAATTCTCTTTTTGAGTCGTTTTAACATGGCGCATCACTCCTAACTTACAAGAATACTGACGATTCTCTATATGTAAAGTATTTTCCGTTTACATATAAATATGTGTTGAGAGGGTTATGAAATGACAAGTATCATATTTTTTGATGTGGATGGGACACTCTATAATGATGAGAAAATAATCCCGGAATCCACAAAAGAAGCTATTAAAGCAGCACGAACTAACGGCTATGAAATTGCGATTGCAACAGGTAGAGCGCCTTTTATGATTGAAAGCATTTTAGAGGAGCTAGAAATTGATACATATGTCACGTTTAATGGTCAATACGTCGTTTACAAGGGTGAAGTAATTTATACTGACAGTGTACCGAAGGAGTATTTGGCAAAAATAATCGATTTTGGACACCAGCGTAATCACCCGGTAGTTTTTATCGATGACAAAGAAATGATTGCTTCTATTGAAGGTCATTCCTTTATCGAGCAAAGCTTGAATACATTAAAATATCCGTACCCGTACAGCAACCCGCTATTTTACGAAGACAATGATGTGTATCAAACGCTTATTTTTATCGAAGAATCCGATGAGCAGCTCTATAGAGAAACTTTTTCCGAGGTCAAATTTGTTAGATGGCATCCCTATTCCTGCGACATTTTGCCAAAGGACGGTTCAAAAGCGAGAGGGATTAAAACATTATTAGAAAAAATCAATATCCCGATTGAAAACTCAATAGCCTTTGGAGACGGCTTGAATGATATCGAAATGCTTCAGGAGGTTGGTACGTCAGTCGCTATGGGCAATGGAGTAGAACAGGCAAAGGCAGTAGCAGATATTGTAACTGACCACGTGGATCATGATGGTATAGCAAAAGCCATGAAGCTTCTTAATATTATTTAACTATTTTAAGTAGGAAGTATCGATTCATAAGTATTCTTTTCTTTATTAGTCTATGTAATATGTTTTAAAATGCTTAGACTATAAACAAAATAATTTGTTAATAATGATGGGGGCGTCTGTAATTTTGAGACATCCCCTCTTTTCTTTCGATTCTATTCTTGGAAGAGACTCGAACGAAAAGAAAAAAGTGCCCAGCTATTAAACACGACTGGACACCTCATAATAGGTTTTTTATTCTTCACCCAATGGGAAGGAATTTGGCACTTGATCGAACGGGTTTGCTTCATTAATGTGATCATAAAACATAATGCCGTTTAAATGGTCTAATTCATGCTGAAAGGCAACAGCAGGCATTCCCTTTAGACGTAGTTTCTTTTCTTCGCCATCAACCGTGAAGAACTTAACAGTAATTCTTGCATATCGAGGGACGAACCCTGGAATTGAACGGTCAACCGAAAGACAGCCTTCTCCAGAGGGAAGATAGGTTTTTTCGACAGAGTGACTAACGATTTTAGGGTTAATGGCTACAAAGCTTAATTGCTCCCCATTATCGTCTTCTAAATGAAGGGCAAACATTCTTTTTAATGAGTTTACTTGGTTTGCTGCTAAACCAACTCCAGGACGAAGACCGTATTTTTGTGAAGCTTCAGGATCCTGGCTGTTAATAAGGTATTCTAACATGTCATGAGCAAGAGCTCGGTCATCCTCAGATAGAGGAAACTTCACTTCCTCTGCTTTAGTTCTTAATGTAGGGTGACCCTCACGAATTATATCTTCCATTAAAATCATTCTATAAACTTCCTTTCACTAAATTACTATGTAATTAAAGTATAGTAGTATTCTTTGCGAATGGCCAAGGATTCTTGATAATAGGCTTTATGAGCACATAATACAGAGGAATCGGCGTATACTTGCAAAATACAAAAAATGTTTTTATCTATTATAAAAAATATCATATGTTGATTTATTTTGCTTTAGAAAAGTTTAGTGACAAAAGTATAGGTGAATACAAATAATAAAGGATTTTTTTGGAGGAAAGTTATTTAAGGAAACTAATAAGCGCATGAGTTGGTAAATTCTGTTGTAATACAGTTTATCGATTAATATATAACAGTTGAGTTGTGTTGAATAGTTGTTTAGTGAGAAAAAAAGTGCAAAATAAACGGAAATCAATGATTGACCGAATGGATTTATTTTTATATACTCAATTTAACAAGATATTGTACTAATGTTTTTGGAATTAATTTTAATACAGAACTTAAGGAGAGGTGCTATATGGGAGAAAAAAATTCAAAACAATTTGATCCAGCTGCTACTTTAGAGATAATTGAAAATCAGTTTGAAATGTTCCAAATTTTAAATGAAGAGGGCAAAATTGTCAACGAGGCTGCTGTTCCGAATTTATCAGATGACGAGCTAGTTGAATTAATGTCACGTATGGTATATACACGAATTTTAGATCAACGTTCTATCTCGTTGAACCGCCAAGGAAGACTTGGTTTCTATGCTCCAACAGCTGGGCAAGAGGCTTCTCAATTAGCTTCACACTATGCTTTAGAGAAAAATGACTGGATATTACCAGGCTATCGTGATGTTCCTCAAATCGTATACCACGGTCTGCCACTTTGGAAAGCTTTCCTATTTAGTAGAGGTCATTTCGTAGGTAACCAAATTCCTGAGGGCGTAAATGTTTTACCACCTCAAATCATTATCGGTGCACAGTACGTTCAAACTGCTGGAGTAGCACTAGGTATCAAGAAACGCGGTACTGCTGATGTAGCTGTTACTTATACTGGTGATGGCGGGTCTTCTCAAGGGGATTTCTACGAAGGAATCAACTTTGCAGGGGCGTTTAAGGCTCCAGCAATTTTCATTGTACAAAATAACCAATTTGCAATTTCAACACCACGTGAAGTACAAACAGCTGCAAAAACAATTGCACAAAAAGGGATAGCAGCAGGTATTCCAAGTGTGCTAGTTGATGGAATGGATCCCCTTGCGGTTTATGTTGCAACTAAGGATGCACGTGATCGCGCAGTTAGAGGAGAAGGGCCATCTCTAATCGAAACAATGTGTTATCGTTATGGTCCACATACAATGTCAGGTGACGATCCGACTCGTTACCGTACTTCAGATAATGATAGTGAATGGGCAGCAAAAGACCCAATCGTTCGATTCCGTATTTACCTAGAAGGTAAAGGCTTATGGAATGAAGAAAAAGAAACAGAAGTAATCGAACGTGCAAAAGAAGAAATTAAAGAAGCGATCAAAAAAGCCGATGAGGCACCTAAACAAAAAGTAACGGACTTAATTTCAAATATGTACGAAGAAAAGCCATACAATTTGCAAGAACAATATGAAGTCTTTAAAGCAAAGGAGTCGAAATAACCTATGGCACAAATGACAATGATTCAAGCGATTACGGATGCACTCCGTTGCGAACTAAGAGATGATGAAAATGTTTTAGTGTTCGGGGAAGATGTAGGTGTGAACGGCGGGGTATTCCGTGCTACTGAAGGTCTTCAAAAAGAATTCGGTGTAGACCGTGTATTCGATACACCACTTGCTGAATCTGGTATTGGTGGTTTAGCAGTAGGTTTATCTTTAACTGGCTATCGCTCAGTACCTGAAATCCAGTTCTTTGGCTTCGTTTATGAGGTGATGGACTCTATTAGTGGTCAGTTAGCTCGTTACCGTTACCGTACTGGCAATACCTTCAATATGCCTGTAACGATTCGTTCTCCATTCGGAGGCGGTGTTCATACACCTGAAATGCACTCTGATAGCTTAGAAGGCTTAATGGCTCAACAACCAGGCTTAAAAGTAGTTATTCCATCAACGCCATATGATGCGAAGGGTCTATTAATTTCATCAATTCGCGATAATGATCCGGTTATTTTCTTAGAGCACTTAAAGTTATATCGCTCTGTAAAAGAAGAAGTACCTGAAGAATCATACACAGTTCCACTAGGCAAAGCGGACGTGAAGCGTGAAGGGAAAGATTTATCGATCTTTGCATACGGCTTAATGGTTCACGAAAGCTTAAAAGCAGCAGCTGAGCTTGAAAAAGAAGGATACTCAGTAGAGGTAGTGGATTTACGTACAGTCCAACCATTAGATATTGAAACAATTATTGCGTCTGTTGAAAAAACAAATCGTGCAATCGTTGTTCAAGAAGCACAAAAGCAAGCTGGTATCGCAGCAAATGTAGTAGCTGAAATTACAGAACGTGCAATTTTAAGCTTAGAGGCACCGGTTTTACGTGTAGCAGCACCGGATACAATTTATCCATTCCCACAAGCAGAAAACATTTGGCTGCCTAACTATAAGGATATCCTGGAAACTGCGAAAAAAGTATTAACATTCTAATCATTTGTCGAAGGAAAGGGTGAAAAAATATGGCGTTTGAATTCCGCATGCCTGATATTGGAGAAGGTATACATGAAGGGGAAATCGTAAAATGGTTTGTGAAACCTGGCGATAAAATTCAAGAAGATGACGTACTTTGTGAGATTCAAAATGATAAAGCTGTTGTAGAAATGCCTTCACCAGTAGAAGGAACTATTCAGGAAATTCTTATTGAGGAAGGGTCTGTAGCAGTAGTAGGAGATGTAATCATTCGAATTGATGCACCTGGCTACGAAAACCTTCAATTCAAAGGTGACGATCATCATAAAGAAGAAACAACTTCTACAACTAGTGCACAGGTTCAAGGAACTGCCGAGGATGGCGATAAAGTTGAAAAAGCGCCAGTTAAGGGAGATTCTAAAGAAGACCCAGCTGTGGATATTTCACCAGATTCTACAGATAATGATAAACGAATCATTGCAATGCCATCAGTTCGTAAATACGCAAGATCAAAAGATGTCAATATTCAGCAAGTAAGTGGAACGGGTAAAAATGGCCGTATCCTAAAAGAAGATATTGAAAGCTTCTTGTCTGGCGGAGCGAAAGCCTCTACACCTGAAGCTGTCGAAGATACGGCAGTGGTTGAAGAGAGTGCTGTTGAAGAAAAGGCTGCTGTACCAGCTCCTGTTAACCTTGAGGGCGAATTCCCAGAAACACGCGAGAAAATTTCTGGAATTCGAAAAGCAATTGCTAAGGCGATGGTTCATTCGAAACAAACGGCTCCACACGTTACATTAATGGACGAAGTAGATGTAACTGCATTAGTGGCACACCGTAAAAAATTCAAGGATATCGCGTCAGAAAAAGGTATCAAGTTAACTTATTTACCTTATGTAGTGAAAGCTTTAGTTTCTACATTACGTGAGTACCCTGAGTTCAACCGTTCATTCGATGATGCAACAAATGAAATTATTCAAAAGCATTATTTCAACATTGGAATTGCAGCAGATACTGAAAAAGGATTACTTGTACCTGTAGTAAAGCATGCAGATCGTAAATCAATCTTCACTATTTCTGGAGAAATCAATGACTTAGCAACAAGAGCCCGTGAAGGTCGTCTATCACCTAATGAAATGAAAGGCGGTTCATGCTCAATTACGAATATTGGATCTGCTGGAGGTCAATGGTTTACACCAGTTATTAACCATCCTGAGGTGGCAATTTTAGGTATTGGAAGAATTTCTGAGAAACCTGTGATAAAAAATGGTGAAATTGTAGGCGCACCTGTGTTAGCATTATCATTGAGCTTTGATCATCGAATGATCGACGGAGCCACAGCACAAAATGCTTTAAATCATTTAAAACGTTTGTTAAGTGACCCGGAACTTTTATTAATGGAGGCGTAATAATATGGTAGTAGGAGATTTCGCAATCGAAATTGACACTTTAGTAGTAGGTAGCGGACCTGGTGGTTATGTAGCAGCAATTCGTGCAGCTCAAACTGGTCAAAAAGTTACAATTGTAGAAAAAAATGTAATAGGTGGCGTTTGCCTTAATGTTGGATGTATTCCTTCTAAAGCGTTAATTTCAGTTGGTCACCGTTTTGAACAAGCACAGCATTCAGAGGACATGGGTGTTTTCGCTTCTGAAGTGAAGCTTGACTTTGAAAAAGTACAGAACTTCAAAAACGGCGTAGTTAAAAAATTAACTGGCGGTGTTGAAGGTCTTTTAAAAGGCAACAATGTAGAAATCGTTCAAGGTGAAGCATATTTCTCTGATGCAAATACAGTGCGTATTATCAATGGAGATTCTGCTCAAACATATACATTCAAAAATGCAATTTTAGCAACTGGATCTCGTCCTGTTGAAATTCCGACTTTCAAATATACAGATCGCGTACTAAACTCTACAGGTGCTCTTAACTTAAAAGAATTACCTAAGAAATTAGTTGTTATCGGCGGTGGATACATCGGTACGGAATTAGGTTCTGCATTTGCAAACTTCGGTACTGAAGTAACAATCATTGAAGGCGGAAAAGATATCTTAGCTGGCTTCGAAAAACAAATGACTGCTATCGTTAAAAAAGGTCTTAAGAAAAAAGGCGTTACAATCGAAGTAGGCGCATCTGCTAAAGGTGTGGAAGAAAACGAAAATGGCGTAATCGTTTCTTACGAAGTAGGCGGAGAAGAGAAAAAAGTTGAAGCTGACTACGTATTAGTAACTGTAGGTCGTCGTCCAAACACAGATGAAATCGGTTTAGAGCAAATCGGTATCGAATTTGCTGAGCGCGGTATAATCAAAGTCGACAAACAATGTCGCACAAATATTCCAAACATCTATGCAATCGGTGATATCGTTGATGGTCCACAACTTGCTCACAAAGCATCTTACGAAGGTAAAGTTGCTGCTGAAGCAATCGCTGGTGAAAAATCAGTTGTTGACTACCTAGCAATCCCAGCTGTATGCTTCACAGATCCAGAAATGGCTACTGTTGGTTACAGCGAAGAGTCTGCTAAAGCTGAAGGCCTAGAAGTGAAGGTTGCGAAGTTCCCATTCGCAGCTAACGGTCGTGCATTAGCATTAAACCAAACTGAAGGATTCGTTAAATTAGTAGCTCGTAAAGAAGATGGCTTACTAGTTGGAGCTCAAATTATCGGTGCTGGTGCATCTGATATGATTTCTGAGCTTTGCTTAGCGATCGAAGGCGGCATGACTGCTGAAGACGTAGCTTTAACAATCCACCCTCACCCAACTTTAGGTGAAATCACAATGGAAACTGCTGAAGTATTACTAGGCAACCCAATCCATATCATTTCAAAATAATATCTATTTAGAGGCCCTTGCACTTATGTGTGAGGGCCTTTTTTAATGTAGTGGGGATAGAGAGTGAAGATAATGTAAGTTGCGTGTAAGAGCCTGCTAGTGGATATTAAAAGATTTCCATACTACGCCAAATTACATATTAAATAATATAGTTGCTCCTGGTAGGTAGCTCGCTATGAATTAATAGCAACTCACATACCTCTAGTGAAGCCTACTACCACTCTACACTTTAGTTTTCTATAAGAAACTCTTCCTATTTTTTGCTAGATACGTAGACAGTCGTTTTGAATAGGCGTAAAATTACGATAAATAGGGGGGACTCGAAATGAAATTGAGTTTAAGGCTTACGGATGCCCTGATGAGAATTATAAGAACCATTGCTCAAATATTGATACTCTATGTTTTTTATTATATTGGCGTTTTAATTGTCAAGGTTACGGGGTTGCCACTGCCTGCAAGTATATTGGGGTTAGTGCTTTTAGCTGTTTGCTTGAAAATGAAGTGGGTTAAGGTTGAATATATTCGTGAGGGGGCAGGTTTTTTAATTGCCTTTATGACGTTATTTTTCATTCCTGCGATTGTTGGAATCATTGATTATCCAGAGCTACTTTCACTTGAAGGCATTCTTCTTCTTAGCACAGTTTTTGTCAGTACATTATTTGCTATCTTAATATCGAGCAAGCTAAGTGAAATGATTGAGAAAAAAGAATTAGCCATGATCGAAAAAAAAGAAGCAGTTGCGGTTATGCAGACAGAGCTAGATTCAGTTGAGGAGAAGGACTCGCATGTCTTAAATCCATCAGCTTCACTAAAAGAACCTCAGCAAAATGAGAAGACGAAGGAGGATGAAATACTTGAAGGCAGTCATCTTCATCGTTAGTACAGTGGTGCTATTTCTATTGATGTATCAGCTTCATAAGAGGTATCCATATCCTGTTTTATTGCCAATATTAACGACGACACTTGTGTTAGTTGCAGCATTATTAGTTTTTCATATTCCATTTTCCGACTATATGGAGGGTGGGAAATACATTCAGCACTTATTAGGACCAGCCGTTGTGGCTTTAGCTTATCCACTATATAACCAAAGGCGATTAATAATGAAATTTAAATATACGATTCTATCTGGTATTTTTATAGCCATGCTAAGTGGATTATTGAGTGTATATATCATGTTGAAAATCATGAAAATGGAAACGAATTTGATCTTAACTTTACTTCCTAAATCCTTAACAACACCTGTTGCGATGCAGGTAAGTGAAACGATAGGTGGTATTGCACCTTTAACTGCTGTATTTGTTATGGTGGCAGGGTTTACAGGAGCATTATTTGGACCTGCTGTTTACAAATATTCAAAGGTCACTTCATCAATTGGAAGAGGGATTTCAATGGGAAGTGCAAGCCATGGTGTAGGGGTTTCCAAGCTAAAGGATTATGGGGAAGAGGATTTGTCGATTGGCTCATTATCTATGGGACTAAGCGCTGTAATTGGTGCTGTGATTTGTCCAATCTTTGTATTTCTGTTTATTTAATGTAAAAAGCTGGCCAAAT
This sequence comes from Ureibacillus chungkukjangi, assembly GCF_003217295.1. Classification (GTDB taxonomy): domain Bacteria; phylum Bacillota; class Bacilli; order Bacillales_A; family Planococcaceae; genus Ureibacillus; species Ureibacillus chungkukjangi. The sequence goes on along the minus strand of NZ_QJTJ01000009.1, from coordinate 26,102 downwards.
AGAGTAAAAAAACACGATTTTCCATCAGTTAGTAATGGAGAATCGTGTTTTATATTGTAGAAATTTAAAGCTTTAAATGATAGGCATACGTTCTTTAATGACGCGGATTGTTTTAAGTGATAAATCTTCTGGTCCTTGAACAGGTAACCCAGCTTCAATATTCATTTTAATATATTCAATATTATCCTCGGTAATTATTTCCCCGGGAATGAAAATCGGGATTCCTGGCGGGTATACCATGATAAACTCTGCGCAAATATACCCAACAGATTTTTCTATAGGCATTACTTCTGTACTGGCATAAAATGCATCGCGTGGAGTCATTGCCAATGCTGGTATATCTGGAACATTAACAATTGTCTCTCTTTGAGTAGCCTCCGATTCAAAGGTTTGCGACATTCTTTGCAATGCATTGACAAGTAAGTTTATTTCCTTTTTTGTGTCACCTAATGTAATTAGACAAAGGATGTTGTAAAGGTCAGATAATTCGACTTCGATATTGGCGTTGTGACGGAGCCATTCCTCAGCCTGGTGACCTGTAATTCCTAAATCTTTTACACTAATAAGGATTTTTGTTGGATCCATATCATATGTTGCTGATGAATGAAGTTTTTCTCTTCCTGCAACTTTAAGATGAGGAATCTTATTTATGCGTTTTCTCGCGTCCTTAGACAGGCGAATGGCCTCATCTATTAAATCATACCCGTGTACAGCTAATTGACGTCTAGCACAGTCTAAAGAAGCTAAGATTGGATATGAAGTTGAAGTTGTTGTTAACATCGATAAAACAGATTGTACTCGATTTACCGTAACAAGACCTTCACGTACATTCAAAACTGAGCTTTGTGTCATAGATCCGCCAAGCTTATGAACACTAGTTGCAGCCATATCTGCACCAGCCTGCATTGCTGATAAAGGTAGCTCATCATGGAATTTAATGTGTACGCCATGCGCTTCATCAACGATAACAGGGATATTATGTGCATGTACAATATCAACAATACGCTTTAAATCAGTTGCAAAGCCAAAATAAGTAGGATTTATTACTAACATTGCCTTTGCATCTGGATAGGTTTTTAATGCTTTTTCAACTGATTCTGCCGAAATACCATGTGCTATTCCATATTCTTCATCAACCTCAGGATGGATAAAAATAGGAATGGCACCGGATAGAACAATCGCAGACATAGTTGATTTATGAACATTCCGAGGTACCAATATTTTATCACCTGGACCAACGACGGATAAAATCATCGTCATGATGGCGCCACTAGTACCTTGAACGGAAAAGAATGTATGGTCAGCACCAAAGGCTTCAGCTGCTAAGCTTTGTGCTTCTTTAATCGCGCCTTTTGGTGAATGTAAGTCATCTAGTGGAGCAATATTGATTAAATCAATTGATAAAACGTTGTCGCCGACGAACTCACGAAATGCTGGATCCATCCCTTGACCTTTTTTATGTCCTGGAATATGAAATTGTATTGGATGTCTATTTCGATGCTTGAGTAATACGTCGAACAATGGAGTCTCTAACTGTGACAACGCAGGTACCACCTCGCTTTATATAATTTTGAAAACAAAAAGAATTATAGCATCTATTGTACTTCGTGACTACAAAAATTAAAGGATTTTTTTCTATTAAAAAGAAGTAGTTAATTATAAGAAAGAAAAAGGGGGATGAAGAATTGAATTGGGATACAAGAATTTCAAGGTTACTAGAAATCAAATATCCAATTATTCAAGGGGGATTAGCCTATTTAGCCTACTCAGAATTAGCAGCAGCTGTATCGAATGCTGGAGGTTTAGGTCAAATAACTGCAATGAGCTTAAAGTCTCCTCTATTGCTTAAAGAGGAGATATATAAGGTGCGTGAAAAAACAGATCGGCCATTTGGTGTAAACTTTGCTATTGGTATGCATGGTAAAGGCTATGAGGAAATGGTGAAGGTTGCAATAGATGAAAATGTGCCGGTCATTTCCATGACAGGAGGAAATCCAGCACCGATTTTTGATTTATTAAAGGGGACAAGCATTAAAAAATTAGTATTGGTGGCAGCGAGAAGACAAGCTAAAAAGGCTGAAGAGCTTGGGGCGGATGCTGTAATGGTTGTTGGTCAAGAAGGTGGGGGTCACTTAGGCCGTGATGATGTAGGAACAATGGTGCTTGTTCCTCAGGTAGTAGATAGTGTCTCCATTCCTGTAATTGCTTCAGGAGGCATTGGTGACGGTAGAGGGTGGATGGCAGCGCATGCATTAGGGGCAGAAGGAATTGAAATGGGAACACGCTTTATAGCAACGAAGGAATGTGTCCATGCATCTCGTGCATACATTGAAAGCTTATTAAATAGTACTGAGTCAGATACTACTATTATAAAGCGTTCGATTGGAGCACCAGCACGCTGCCTAAAAAATAATTTTACAGATAAAATAATAGAGATTGAAAAAGCTTCTCCAACCTATGAGGCCTTAAAGGAGTATATAAGTGGAGAGGCCAATAAGAGATTTATATATGAAGGTGATGGGCAGAACGGTTTTGGGTGGGCAGGACAAGTAGCTGGGATGATACAAGATGTGCCTACAGTACAGGAGCTTATTAGCCGAATGGTTGTACAAGCAGAAGAAATCAGAGTAAAATGGGGACATTAAATGAAGAAAGTAGGGTCTTTCTATGGAATATTCATATCCATTTTCAACAGATTGGTCAACAGTAGAAATTGTAGATGTTATTCGCTTTTTTGAGGGCGTTGAACAAGCCTATGAAAAAGGAATTAAAAGAGAAGATATGCTTTCGAGATATCGTCGATTTAAAGAAATAGTGCCTTCCCAGGCTGAGGAAAAAACAGTATTTCGCGAGTTTGAGGAAGCAAGTGGCTATGTAAGCTACAGAGTTGTAAAGCTGACGAAGGAACAAGAAGACGGCAAAATTATTAAAATGTAAATTAAAAGAGGGTGATTCCATAGAACGTTAATAAACATTCTGTGCGATTACCCTCTTTTTAATGTAGGAGATTCTAATAATAAGTATTATAAATATGTGCTTATGCTATTGATGAAAATGGCTTGCTTTGAATGTCCTTTCTTTTGAGAGAGAGCATATCTGCAGCATCGTTTTCTTTTTCAGTTATTAAGTCACATATTATTTTAGAACCAAGTGTACTGTATACAGTTCCGTTTCCGCCATAACCAAGCAGATAATAATGGTGAGGCTTTGTCGGATGAGTACCGATAAATGGCAATTGATCCTTCGTTTCTGCAAAGGTGGCGGCATAGCAATAATCAATCTCTAAATCTAAGTGAGGGAATAATGCCTTCGTTTGCTTTAATAACTTCTCTGCACAGTCCTCAATTACCTTTTCATCTATTGGAGCCTCTGATATATTTTCATCCATTCCACCTACCATGATAGCTCCTTCAGCAGTAGTGCGTAAATACAGATATGGTCTCTTTGTTTCCCAAATCAATGCTTTGTTATGCCAATTAGAATCAGATTGGATTGGTTTTGTTACCATAACATAGGACCTATTAAATTTCGTCTCTTCTTTTTTGGCATTTTGCTTTTTTTCATAGCCAATTGTATATATGACATCTTTAGCCCTGAAGGAAAGGCTGGAGGTTTTAAGCTGAACTATCTGATTTTCATAGGATGTATTACATACGGTTGTATTTTCAAATAAATCAACACCATTATCCTGTAAATAATTCAATAAGCTAGTGATAAATTTTAATGGGTTTATTTCTGCATCCTGATAAGTAATGATGGCAGCTGGCTTATTAAAATGCATATAGGATTCTAGTGTTGGCTCGTCCCAAAATTCACATGGGAAATTGTTTTTATACAGTGTTTCATATTCCTTGCGCAGTTTTTTTACATCTGCATTATCGCTAGCATAATAGATACTTGGTCTACGTACAAAATCCACCTCATCAGGCAATTCATTTACTATGCTCTCTATATCGTCCAAGGCCTCAAAACATAATTTATAAAACTGTACTGCTTCCTTTTCACCGATTTGTTGGATAAGCTCTGATAGCATAATATCGCTTGAATATTGCAGTAAACCGGTATTTGCCGCTGTGCTTCCTTGTCCAAATTTCTTACCTTCCAATATAGCGACGGATAAGCCCTGCTTCATAAGCTTATAGGCAGTTAAACAGCCAGACATTCCGCCTCCGATGATAACAGCGTCATATAGCTTTTTTGCTTGTTTTGCAGTTTTTACACTAAATTGAGTAGTAAGTGTTGTTGGCCAATATAAGGTTCCATTATAAAGATTCAATTCAAAACACCCCTTAAATATGTAGAATAATGTCCTAGGACTTTACCCGTATATTTTTCATTTAAATCATCTTGAATTTTTTGGGATTTTTTTTACTAAAGAAAAAGGGGGATATAAGTGGATTTAAGAAGCATATTTTCTACAGTGCAGATTTGCAGGCTTATTAATAAGCAGCTTAAAAAATTTAAAAAGAATTAGTTGAAATATGTAATGTTTGTCAGTATCTTGTGCATATTAATTATACAACACACCAAAAGCAAAACACGAACTTCTCTAGAAATTGCTTTAAATTACTTAAATCAGGATTTAGCTGAGAAGTCGTATATAAGCGTTTTTTAAAGGCAAAAGTTAGATTCTAACCTTTGCCTTTAAAAGTAGCTACTTTCCAATTATAGTGTTATAAATTGGCATTAATGCTTCAAATGTTTCTTCAGTTAGTTGTAAGAATTGTTCCGATGAAAGATTGATTGCCTCTTCTCGGGAAATGTGACGACCGACAAGGAACTCACCTTTTTTAACATCTCTTAATCGAATTAATAATTCTTCCAGCTGTTTTTCACGCCCTGTTTTTAGAGAAATTGAGTCTTGTGACATATGATCACCGGAAAGGATAAATGAGTCAGGAAGCTTATCAAATAGCTCTTTAGCATTTAATAAACGATCTGCCATTTCAGATTTTTGCGGTGCTTCATAAATAATTGCCACAATAATGAATAAATGTGTATTCCAAAGCCCAATTTGAAAATGAGGAAGAGATTTATATCCACGCTTATAAGGAGCAAATGCTACCCATGAATCTTTAGGTGGATTGATTGTTCTTCTAGCATGCTTCGCAACATGAGGAAAGAATTCATCACCCGTTTTAGCGCTAAAGTAACTTGAAAACATGTCACCTAATTCTTGGAACTTCGGGCGAACAACAGTAGTTAGAGCTTCCATTCGCTGTTCTAAACCATCGATTTCGAAAACCTCGAAGTCTTTGTTTGTCCATTTAATTTTGTTCATTATATTTGTGCCCCCTCTTTGATTTACATGTTTATTTTATCTGCTTTTTGGGAAAAATTTTGTAACAAACCATTTCATGAGACTAAAATTTTTATAAATATGAAAGGGAAGTGATTTACTATGAAACAGATGATTAAAATTATACGTAAAGTTGATATTGAAAAGCAATATGAACACGTTTTACGTCTTGAGCTCGATTATGAGCTTGCCTCCTTATATATTGCAATGCAAGATAAGGATGAAAACGAAATGGAGAAAAGTAAAAAACGTTTAAAGGAAATACAGGATGAATTAGATGGTCTCCACGCATATGTGTAACAAGTTAATATTTTTATAAAAATCACTTGCATTCATTTTGACTGCAAGTGATTTTTGTTATACTAATGGATAAATAAAGAATTTTTCGAATAATTGGGTGTCTCTTATATAGATAACACCTAGTAACGATGAATAGGGATAGGTGGGGGTTAAGTGGATTTACGTGAAATAGACCAGTTTGCCAAGGATATTATTTTTGAAGCAGGAAAGAGAATTAGGGATGCCTTCTCTTATGATATTAAGGTTGAGACAAAAGCAGATGCGAATGATCTAGTGACTAATATAGATCGAGAAACGGAATTGTTTTTTATCGATAAAATCAAAGCCTTTAATCCTAACCATAAAATTTTAGGAGAAGAAGGAATGGGGGAAGGAATTGAATCTTTAGATGGTTCAGTTTGGATTATCGACCCAATCGATGGAACTATGAATTTCGTGAAGCAGCATCGCCATTTCATGATTACAATCGGTTTTTTTGTAGACGGTATAGGAAAGCTTGGGTACATATTAGATGTGATGAGAGAGGATTTGTTTTATGCTATCGAAGGGGAGGGTGCATGGTATAATGATTCCCCATTAAGGAGGCTAAATCCCCTGCCTTTAGAGGAAGCTGTCATTGGAATAAACGCTAGCTGGATTGCACCGAATAGACGTGTAAACCACGAGAAGATGATTGAATTGGTTCATAAAGTAAGAGGAACAAGATCCTATGGGTCAGCTGCGATGGAAATTGCCTTTGTGGTCAGCGGCAAATTAGATGCTTATATTTCCATGAGGCTGTCTCCTTGGGATATTGGTGGAGGAACAATAATTGCTAAAGAAGTAGGGGCAATTGCGACAAATTTAAAAGGGGAGCCTTCTAGCTTATTAGCACAGGATACTTTCATCATCGCGAACCCATCCATCCACCAAGAAATTTTAAAAAATTATATCGAAGAAAAATAAAATCAAGAGTAGAAGGCAAATTCAGCATTTGTTTTCTACTTTTTATTTAGAAAAAAACACGATTTGTTAAAAAACTTCAACAAAATCGTGTTTTACATATGAATTAATTCATTTACATGTGGCAGTCTAAATGTATTGCTTTATAATAGATTTTGTTCACGGAATTTACGTTTCATCTTGAACCCGATGAACATTACAGCGCATAATGCGACAAGACCTGCAATCGCTCCGAGTACTGTTTTTGCTGCAATTGCATACCCGATAGAAATCATGGATAACATCGCAGCGACCGCAAAAATAAACATGACAGCTTTCGCTTTATTCATGGAAATATGCCTCCTTAGTATGTATGTATAATGGAATAATCTACAATATTGTCGAATTGTAAAAAAACATGAAAAGACAATATGAACTTCTTGTGCTATAATAACACAGTTAATCATATGAAAAAAGAATATGGAGTGGAATAATGACAAAGTTACGCGAAGATATACGCAATATCGCAATTATCGCCCACGTTGACCATGGGAAAACAACATTAGTAGACCAATTGTTAAAGCAATCAGGAACTTTTCGTACAAATGAACATGTAGAAGAACGTGCAATGGACTCAAATGATATCGAACGTGAACGCGGGATTACAATCCTTGCTAAAAATACAGCTGTAAACTATGAAGGTACAAGAATTAATATCCTTGATACACCTGGACATGCTGATTTCGGTGGAGAAGTAGAACGTATCTTAAAAATGGTAGATGGCGTTTTACTAGTAGTTGATGCATATGAAGGTTGTATGCCTCAAACACGCTTTGTATTGAAAAAAGCATTAGAACAAAAATTAACACCAATTGTTGTAGTAAACAAAGTGGATAAAGATTCAGCTCGTCCTGACGAGGTAGTTGACGAAGTAGTTGACTTACTTATCGAATTAGGTGCTGACGAAGATCAATTAGAATTCCCTGTAGTATTTGCTTCTGGTGTAAATGGTACTGCTTCTTTAGATTCAGACCCATCTAAACAAGAAGAAAATATGAAATCATTATTTGAATCAATTATCGAGCATATCCCAGCACCACAAGATACAACTGAAGAGCCATTACAATTCCAAGTAGCATTACTTGACTATAATGACTTCGTTGGACGTATTGGTATTGGTCGTGTATTCCGCGGGAAAATCCATGTAGGTCAACAAGTAGCACTTATGAAACTTGATGGCTCTGTGAAAAACTTCCGTGTAACTAAAATCTTTGGTTTCTTCGGTTTAAAACGCGAAGAAATCCAAGAAGCATACTCTGGTGATTTAATTGCCGTATCGGGTATGGAAGAAATCAACGTTGGTGAAACAGTTTGTCCAGTAGAGCACCAAGAGGCGTTAACACCATTACGTATCGACGAGCCTACTTTACAAATGACTTTCTTAGTAAATAACTCTCCATTCGCAGGTCGCGAAGGAAAATGGATTACTTCAAGAAAAATTGAAGAGCGTCTTCGTTCTCAATTACAAACAGACGTATCTCTACGTGTAGAAGATACAGATTCACCAGATGCTTGGATCGTATCAGGTCGTGGTGAGCTTCACTTATCGATCTTAATCGAAAACATGCGTCGTGAAGGCTATGAATTACAAGTGTCTAAACCACAAGTAATCATTCGTGAAATTGATGGCGTAAAATCAGAACCAATTGAACGCGTACAAATCGATGTTCCTGAAGACAGCGTTGGTTCAATTATCGAATCTCTTGGTAACCGTAAAGGTGAAATGTTGGATATGATCAATGAAGGAAACGGACAAGTTCGTTTAATCTTCATGGTTCCAGCTCGTGGATTAATCGGTTATACAACTGAATTCATGTCATTAACAAAAGGTTTCGGTATCATTAACCATACGTTTGATTCTTATCAGCCAGTAGTTGCAGGCCGTGTAGGTGGGCGTCACCAAGGTGCACTTGTTTCTATGGAAACAGGAAAAGCAACTACTTATGGAATGATGCAAATTGAAGACCGTGGTACACTATTTGTTGAACCAGGTACTGAAATTTACGAAGGTATGATCGTTGGTGAAAACAACCGTGACAACGATATTACGGTTAACATTACAAAAATGAAACAAAAAACAAATGTACGTTCAGCAACAAAAGATGCAACGAACGTTATTAAACGTCCTCGTATTTTAACGCTTGAAGAAGCACTAGAATTCTTAGATGAAGATGAGTACTTAGAAGTAACACCTGAATCTATCCGTTTACGTAAACAAGTTCTAGATAAAAACGAACGTGAAAAACAAGCGAAAAAGAAAAAATTCGCTGAGTAATAGTTAAGTTTTTCGTTTTTTGTTTGCTGGAATTTTGAAAGGTGTTGTATAAGTTGAACTTGTTTGGGACACTAAATTATATTCAAGCATCCGCACCTACTACTACGGGTGAAACGGCCTTTGTATTTGGACGTATGTCAGGTATCACTCGATATCTTTATGAAAGCTTACCAAACTATACTGTTGCTGGATACGTAACATTTTTCTTGATTTTTATCTTATCTGCAATTGTTTATAAGCTTGGGTTCGCTAAAAATGATTTAAAATTAGTACAAAATATCATTATTTATGTATTCCTATTTATTGGATGTATGGTTTTAACGTTTTTAGCACTTTTCTTACCGATGATCGAAGGTTTAATAGTTGCTGCTTTAATCTTGATTCTTTATAAGACACGCTTATGGCGCGAAAAAAGAGAAGAGAAAAGAGCCGCATCTTAGGATTTAGCTAATAAGAGGCTGACAACAAGGGTTGTGAAATTTACGACTTTTGTCTGTCGCCTCTTTTTGTTATCGGTAAAATTTCAACTAAGAATCACCTGAAATTGAAGGGTAATTTGTATAGGAAATACATAGTAAATAATGGTAATCTAAAAGTTGAAAGACTCTGTCACCTCTTTAGTGTTGGTATGAGTATCGATGGAAATAAAAGGAGAAATCCCTCCAAAATTGGCAGAAACTCATTTTATAATGTAAAAAGGAAGTTATTTCTTTTAAAGTGGCTAAATCCTTGGATTTTCATAAATTTTAAGCAATTAAGCGGAAATTTTTTGCTTGTATAGGCTTCGAGAGGCTTTCAGTTAAAAATTACCGAAAATTCTACCGCTATGAAATCTCTCTCATACCAACTTAAAATTCAATAATTTACCGTAACAGAGCAAAATAAAAAACGAACGCATGGGAAGAAAGAGAATGACCTTAAATGTGGAAAATCAGCTACCTATAGAGGTAAACACTAAAAAGAAAAAGCAAGTTGGAAGGATTTTTGTGCTGGGATTCCTGTCAGCACTGGCACCATTCTCTATGGATATGTACCTTCCAGCTTTACCTACCTTGGCCTCTGATTTAAATACTAGCGCATCTGCTGTGCAGCTAAGTCTAATGTTTTGCTTACTTGGTCTTGCTTTAGGACAGTTAATCTCTGGACCACTAAGTGATGGCTATGGACGCCGAAAACCATTAATCATAGGGATGACTGTATTTATCGTTGCTTCTATTTTATGTGCCTTTACATCTTCAATCGTTGTATTATGCTTGCTGAGGTTGATACAGGGGCTAGCAGGTGCAACAGGTATCGTCATATCTCGAGCAATTGTACGGGATTACTATACGGGTTATGAAATGACAAAGTTTTTTGCACTTCTAATGCTCGTAAACAGTATTGCACCAATTATTGCACCTACTGTTGGTGGGCAAGTACTGAGGTTTACTAGCTGGCAAGGGATTTTTGTGATTTTAAGTATTATCGGTGCTGGAATTTTACTTGGCGTCATTTTTAAACTAACAGAAAGCTTACCTTTTGAAAAACGACAAACTGGTGGAATAAAACAAACTGTTTCCTCCATGGGAATGATGCTGAAGGATCGAGTATTCATGGGCTATTGTTTGGCATCTGGCTTTGTTTTTACTGGAATGTTTGCATATATATCTGGGTCACCCTTTGTATTACAGGATATTTACGGTATTTCTCCACAGGCTTTTGGTCTAGTTTTTGCTATCAATAGTATTGGTATTGTTACAGCTTCCCAGATTTCTTCAAGACTTAGCCGAACAGTAGGGGAGAAGAAGCTGCTTATCTTCGGTTTGTCGCAAGCTTTTTTAGCAGGCTTGGCTCTATTTATAATGATCCAGCTTGATTTAGGACTAATCGGGATATTAATACCATTATTCTTTGTTGTTTCAAGTGTAGGGTTAGTTGCGCCTGCCAGTACATCTTTAGCGATGCAAAGACAAGGGAAGAATGCGGGAAGTGCCTCTGCCTTTATCGGTTTAGCGCAGATGGGCCTTGGAGCGATTGCTACACCTCTTGTAGGGCTCGGAGGAAGTCTCACAGCTATTCCAATGGGGCTTGTTATTGCTATAAGTACATTTTGTGCTCTACTAATCTATTTTGTGTTAGTGATAGCGCCAGACAAAGGTTTATTCTTAGATAAGAAAACTAACTAAAAGGACGATGTATTTTTTGGATTTCTAGGTATTCACACATTTTTCCCAAATGGCATAATCTACTCTTGATAAACAAGTACGAATAGTACGAAAAGGGGAGGTTGGAGCATTGAAAAAATGGGTGAAGTCTAGTCTTTTGGTTATTATAGCAAGTCTGTCGGTCCTTCTTATAGCAGCGTGTAATGATTCAGATGAGCTTCAAACGGTAAAAATTGGCGAGGTTACTCGCTCCATTTTCTACGCACCTCAATATGTAGCTATTACTCAGGGCTTCTTTGAAGAAGAGGGGTTAAACATAGAATTATCTACAATCGCTGGTGGAGACAAAACAATGACGGCTTTGTTATCTGGTGGAATTGATATTGCACTAGTCGGCTCGGAAACTTCAATTTATGTGTCTGCTCAAGGGGCCAATGATCCGATTAAAAACTTTGCACAGTTAACTCAGACAGACGGTACTTTCTTAGTGGCTCGAGAAGAAATTGAAGACTTTTCTTGGGATATGCTAAAAGGATCTACATTCCTCGGTCAGCGTAAGGGTGGAATGCCACAAATGGCTGGAGAATTTGTGTTGAAGAAGAATGGCATTGATCCACACGCGGATTTAGAGTTAATTCAAAATATTGATTTTGCCAATATATCTACAGCCTTTGCTTCAGGCACTGGAGATTATGTTCAATTATTCGAACCAACTGCAAGTGTTTTTGAAGCGGAAGGGTTAGGTCACATTGTAGCTTCCTTTGGTACTGAGTCTGGTCATTTGCCGTATACGGTATTTATGGCGAAGGATAGCTTTATGAAAGAAGATCCAGAAACAATCGAGAAGTTTACAAGAGCATTGAAGAAAGCTCAGGATTTCGTATACGAAGCCTCAGCAATGGAAGTGGCAGAAGCACTTCAGCCATTCTTTGAAGATACAGATGTTGAGTTGATTGCTACTGTAGTAGAACGTTATCGTGAGCAGGAATCCTTTGCAAAGGACCCTATCTTAGATGAAGAAGAGTGGAACAACCTGCAAGATATTATGGATGAGGCTGGCGAATTACCAAAACGTATGGATTATAACGAATTAGTAGATACGACGTTTGCGGAGAAGGTCGTGGAGTAGATGTCTTTTCTAAGTGTCAGCAACGTCCACCATACGTATTTTTCTAAAGAAGCAGCAACTGAGGCCCTACAGGATATTAATCTAACAATAGATAAAGGAGAATTTGTTTCCTTTATCGGGCCTAGTGGCTGTGGTAAAACAACCCTTCTTTCCATCATTGCTGGTCTTTTTGAACCAACTTCAGGCTCAGTACACATTGAAAATCAAGAGGTTTATGGAAATAAGGATTTGTCGATTGGCTATATGCTGCAGCAGGATTATCTGTTCCCATGGAAAACAATCGAAGAGAATATCACGCTTGGCTTGAAGCTCTTAAAGCAGGAGAAAAAAAGCTTCACAAATGTAGCCTCCAGTCTTTTGAGTGATGTCGGCTTACCACCTGTGGAAAAAAAGTATCCAAGAGAGCTATCAGGTGGGATGCGACAAAGGGTAGCACTAGCTAGAACCCTTGCAGTGGATCCGAAGATTCTTTTGCTAGATGAGCCTTTTTCAGCTCTCGATTACCAATCAAAATTAAAGCTCGAGGATCTAGTGTCCAACAAGCTAAAAGAATATGGAAAAACAGCGGTTCTGGTTACTCATGATATTGGTGAAGCCATTGCCATGAGTGATCGGATTTTTCTTTTCTCGGCACGTCCCGGCAAGCTGCATCAAACCTTCCTTGTTCCTGAGGAATTAAGGACCCTGACACCTTTTGAAGCAAGAGCACATTCAAGCTATTCCTCCCTTTTCCAAACGATATGGAAGGAGCTTGAAAGCCTTGAATAATCAAAAACTGCATGAACAATTTCTTCAATCTCTTAGAAAAGAAAAAAGATGGGTTCGATTCTACCAGCTGTTAATCCTTATTGCATTCTTTGGATTATGGGAAACGGCATCTCGCTTTAGATGGATTGACCCATTAATCTTTAGTTCACCTTCAAAGGTAATGAATTTACTTATAGACAATATTGCAGATGGCTCCATTTTGGTGCATATCAGCTATACCCTATTTGAAACGGTATTAGGGTTTATACTCGGTACTTTGCTAGGTGCGATATTAGCTGCGATTCTATGGTGGTCGCCATTTTTATCGAAGGTGTTAGATCCATATTTAGTTATATTAAATTCAATGCCAAAGGTAGCTCTTGGACCGATTTTGATTGTGGCGATGGGACCTGGTATGGGCTCTATTATTACGATGGGGGCTATTATATCTGTCATTATTTCTACAATCGTAATCTATACTGCATTTAGAAATGTGGATGCTAATTATCTAAAAGTATTGCAAACCTTTAATGCATCCCGCTCTCAAATGTTCAAAGAAGCGATCTTGCCTTCATCTTTTCCAACGATTATCTCTACCTTAAAAGTGAACGTCGGCTTATCTTGGGTCGGGGTTATAGTAGGGGAGTTCTTGGTATCGTCGAAAGGGCTTGGATATTTAATCATCTACGGCTTCCAAGTATTTAACTTCAACCTAGTTCTGATGTCACTACTGATAATTGCGGTTTTCGCTACAATCATGTATCAGCTAGTTGAACTGCTCGAAAAGAAGCTTATTAAAAGTGAATAAAATAAAATCCTTGAACTCATTTTAAAGTTCAAGGATTTTTTTGTACTAGAATTCTTCGTCAATTGGTGAAGAAGTACGGAAGAAACGGAAATTTCCAGTTGCTAACCTTTTTTCTGTATTTGCGGCAATACGACCATAGCATTCTGGACACGTATATGTGTGAATCGGTCGATTACGTAATTTCTTTGCTAATGGTAAATCATCATCAAGCTCGTTAATTGAATCACAAATTACACATTTGACTCGCATACAATTGCCTCCTATTAGTCAACTCGAATAGCTGCAATATTTTTAATAGGATTATCTACATTTGATCCATCTGCAAATAATAGGTGTACAGGACCGCCATCAGTAATTGGTTTGCCATCCTGACTATATTTAAAGATGATAGTATTTGCTTCTTCGATAGAAAAGGCTACTTCCTGACCATCCATTAATTCGAATACAACTTGCTTAGCATGCTCCTCGAGCTCAGCATTTTTTAGGAAATATTTAATTTCCATTCCAAATGTCCCAGTCTTCATGCCTTGGCGATCGAATTTTCTTTCTGTTTTTAAGGTCGGAGGAAATGTTGCCCCCTCCATAATTTCACGAGACCAATGTCTGCCTGTATTTAAAAGATATTTTAAATCCTCATCCTCGGTCTCTTGTTTTTCCAGGAAGAAAGTTTTTAAATCTATTCGACGATCATCAAAAATCCAAACTGTTGGATCTAGTGTGATTTTATATTTAACTGCACCTTTAACTGGTATAATACTTTCCATTGCAAAAGTCCCCCTAAATCTATATATCCATTTTAGTATAACGCTACTTATAGCAATTAATAAAGAAATATAAATCAAAAGTTACCTTTTCATATGTAGACACTTGCATTTTTACCAGCTAAAAGATAAACTTTAATAAGATAGAATAGAAGAAATTCAAATGATGGGGGCGTCCTCATGGATACGAAATCACAAGCTTCCTACCAGGAACAAGCTTTGGAATTACTGCTAATGGATGCAGATAAAATTGCACGTTTAATAAAAGTTCAAATGGATCATTTAACAATGCCATCATGTCCTTTATATGAAGAAGTATTAGATACTCAAATGTTTGGCTTATCACGTGAGATTGATTTTGCCGTAAAGCTTGGATTAATCGATCGTGAACGAGGAAAAGAAATTCTAGATACATTAGAAAAAGAACTTTCCTTGTTACATGAAGCGTATACAAACAAATAATTTAAAACTCAAACGCATTTTGGCGATTTGAGTTTTTTTTACAGATGAGCTTATCTGCAAATGGGGAAACTAAGTTTAGTAGTACTAAATGGTTTCTAACAAAGATGGGGAATTGAAAATGAGAAAATATCTAAATTATTATGTGAGGAATTTTGATTATCCTTTGTTCTTTACTTATTTGTTCTTATGTCTATTTGGACTTGTCATGATTTATAGCTCGAGTATTATGGTCAGTATCGTCAACGAGGATGGTACACCTACATACTTCTATCGAAAGCAGCTGTTGAACTTATGCATTGCGGCTTTTGCATTTATAGTAGGTGCGTTTATCCCCTATAAGCATTTCAGTAACAAAAGAATAATGCAAATATTGACTTTAATGGTTTTTGTTTTACTAGCATGGGTAAAAATTGATGGAATAGATGCTGGTGGAGCAAAAAGCTGGATTAACCCATTTGGGCTAATGAACTTCCAGCCCTCTGAATTTGCTAAACTATTTATAATCTTGTATTTTGCGGGTGCTTTTTATAGAAAAAGCTTAAACAACCCTATGGAAAACTTAGAGCCAAATAATATTGTATATCCAATAATTGTTTGGTTGATTATTATTATGTTTGTTGGGACAGAAACCGATTTAGGTGCTGTATTAATATTATCGGGTATAGCGGTAGCTGTAGTTGCAGCTAGCGGTATCCAATTTAAGAAGTTTATCAAGTTCTTCACAGTGATAATAGGATTTGGGTCAGCCCTTATTGGCCTAATCATATTAGTGAAGGGAAATGAAATCCTTACTGAAAACAGGATGGGCCGTATTAAATCATTTTTAAACCCGTTTGAATATGAAAGCGGCTCCAGTTATCAGGTGATTAATGGATATATTGCAATTGGCTCTGGCGGCCTCGAGGGGGTTGGCTTAGGTCAATCTGTTCAAAAGCTAGGCTATTTACCCGAACCTCAAACGGATTTCATCATGGCAATTATCGCTGAAGAGCTAGGGATTTTAGGAGTAATAATTGTATTAGGTGGTTTAGGATTTATCATATTTAGAGCGCTAACTATTGCTCTAAAAACTAAGGATCCACTTGCTAGAATGATAGCAGCCGGTATCGGCAGCTGGATCGCTGTTCAATCTTTTGTAAACCTTGGGGGATTATCGGGTCTTATCCCGTTAACCGGTGTTACGCTACCATTTATCAGTTATGGCGGAACATCTATATTATTATTATCTTTTGCGATGGGAATATTAGTGAATGTTTCCATGTATGTCAAGCTTGAGAAGAAGTTATAGGGGGAATCATTGTGAAAAAAATTAACAAAATTTTAGTTGCAAACCGTGGAGAAATTGCAATCCGTATTTTTCGTGCATGTAACGAATTAAAGCTTAAAACTGTTGCAATTTACTCAAGGGAAGATAGTGGTTCATATCATCGTTACAAATCGGATGAGTCCTACCTAGTTGGGGAAGGTAAAAAACCGATTGATGCTTACTTAGATATCGAAGGAATCATTGAAATCGCAAAGCAAGCAAATGTTGATGCTATTCACCCTGGATATGGCTTCTTATCAGAAAATCTTGAATTTGCTAGACGCTGTGAGGAAGAAGGAATTATCTTTATCGGTCCTACTTCCGAGCATTTAGATATGTTTGGTGACAAGGTAAAAGCAAGAGAGCAAGCGATAGCTGCAAAAATTCCTGTTATTCCAGGAACAGATGGTCCCGTTTCTAGTATCGATGAGGTAATAGAATTTGGAGAAACTCATGGCTATCCATTAATGATTAAGGCTGCACTAGGTGGTGGCGGTCGTGGTATGCGACTTGTTCATTCACAGGATGAGCTGGCTTCTAGCTATGAACGAGCAAAGTCTGAAGCAAAGGCTGCTTTTGGCTCGGACGAAGTGTATGTAGAAAAAGCAATTATTAAACCGAAGCATATTGAAGTACAAATTTTGGGAGATACTTCAGGCAATATTGTTCACCTTTACGAGCGTGATTGCTCGATTCAAAGACGTCACCAAAAGGTAGTGGAAATTGCCCCATCAAATTCAATTTCAAATGAGCTTCGAAATCGAATCTGTGATGCTGCTGTACAATTGATGAAAAATGTAGAGTACATAAATGCAGGTACTGTTGAGTTTTTAGTTTCAGGTAATGAGTTTTACTTTATTGAAGTAAACCCTAGAATTCAGGTAGAGCATACAATCACAGAAATGATTACGGGAATTGATATCGTTCATGCCCAAATTAAAATTGCTGAGGGTCATTATATTCATTCAGAGGAAATTGGTATTCCAAAACAAAGCGAAATCCCACTATTCGGTTATGCGATTCAATCACGTGTAACAACAGAGGATCCAGCAAACGATTTCATGCCAGATACTGGTAAGCTAATGGTTTACCGTTCAAGTGGTGGCTTTGGCGTACGTTTAGATGCTGGAAATGGATTCCAGGGCGCTGTAGTAACACCGTATTACGATTCTTTACTTGTTAAAATTTCAACATGGGGTATGACATTTAAAGAAGCGTCGGCGAAAATGCACCGTAATTTACGAGAATTCCGTATTCGTGGCGTTAAAACAAATATTCCATTTTTAGAAAACGTGGTACTTCACGATAACTTTATATCAGGAGTGTTTGATACTAGCTTTATCGACACGACTCCTGAATTATTTAACTTCCCTGTTCGCAAAGACAGAGGAACAAAGGTTTTAAACTACATTGGGAATGTAACGCTAAATGGATTCCCGGGCGTTGAAAAACGTTCTAAGCCGATTTTAGCTCAACCAAATAAACCGAAATTTGATTTAAAATCTGAAATCCAGCCAGGTACCAAGCAAATTTTAGATGAGCGTGGAGCAGAGGGTCTTATTTCATGGGTAAAAGAACAAAAAGAAGTATTGTTAACGGATACAACCTTCCGTGATGCGCACCAGTCATTATTAGCTACTCGTGTTCGTTCACAGGATATGTACCAAATTGCAGATTACAATGCCCGCATGCTAAATGATTTCTTCTCGTTTGAATTATGGGGAGGGGCAACATTTGATGTAGCCTACCGATTCTTAAAAGAAGATCCATGGGCCCGCCTAGAAAAATTACGTGAACAAATGCCAAACGTGCTATTCCAAATGCTTTTACGAGGAGCAAATGCAGTAGGCTATAAAAACTATCCAGATAATTTAATTCGTGAATTTATCAAAGAATCAGCCTCTTCTGGAGTCGATGTTTTCAGAATTTTCGATAGCTTAAACTGGATTAAAGGGATGGAAGTTGCGATTGATGAAGTGCGTCAAACAGGAAAAATTGCAGAAGCAGCAATTTGCTATACGGGAGACATTTTAGATGATTCTCGTGCGAAGTATTCTGTTCAGTACTATAAAGATATGGCAAAAGAATTAGAGGCTGCTGGAGCTCATATTTTAGCAATTAAAGACATGGCTGGATTACTAAAACCAGAAGCAGCTTATCGTTTGATTTCTGAATTGAAGGAAGCTACTGAACTACCAATCCATCTTCATACACATGATACTAGTGGGAACGGTATCTATACGTATGCTAAAGCAATTGAGGCTGGTGTAGATATTATTGATACAGCTCTTGGTTCAATGTCCGGCTTAACTTCTCAACCAAGTGCGAACTCATTGTATTATGCTATGAAGGGCACAAAGCGTGAAGTTCGTGCTGATATTAATGCACTTGAGGAATTATCGACTTATTGGCAGGATGTTCGTACGTTTTATAGTGACTTTGAAAGTGGCATGAATAGCCCGCATTCAGAAATTTATGTACATGAAATGCCAGGAGGACAATACAGTAATCTTCAGCAGCAAGCGAAAGCAGTAGGTTTAGGTGATCGCTGGGATGAAGTGAAGAAAATGTATGCACGAGTGAACCTATTATTCGGTGATATCGTGAAAGTAACGCCTTCTTCAAAGGTAGTTGGCGACATGGCATTATTTATGGTTCAAAATGACTTAAACGAAAACAATATTTTCGAGCGCGGTTTAACAGTTGACTTCCCAGATTCAGTTGTTGAATTATTCCAGGGATATTTAGGTCAAATTCCAGGTGGCTTCCCTCAAGAATTACAAAAGGTAATTTTAAAGGATCGTGAAGCAATTACGGTAAGACCTGGTGAGCTACTGGAGCCGGTTAACTTTGAAGCACTTGAAAAAGAGCTAACAGAAAAAATTGGTCGACCTGCTTCACACCAGGATGTATTGGCATATGCTTTATATCCTAAGGTGTTTGAAGACTATGTAACAGCGCAAAACCTATTTGGAGATATCTCGGTTTTAGATACACCTACATTCCTATATGGTCTAAAGCTTGGGGAAGAAATCGAGGTTGAAATCGAAAAAGGGAAAACTTTAATTATTAAATTGATTGAAATTGGTGAGCCACAGCATGATGGTACTCGTATTATGTACTTCGAGCTAAACGGTCAATCGCGTGAATTAGTAATCCAGGATATGACTGTAGAAGTAGATGGAAATGTATCACTAAAAGCAGATCCAAGCAATCCAAATCAAATTGGTGCAACAATGCCAGGAACAGTTCTTAAAGTTGTAGTTTCTAAAGGTAGCCCAGTAAAACGTGGAGACCACCTATTAATTACAGAAGCTATGAAAATGGAAACAACGGTTCAAGCTCCAAAGGATGGAGTAGTTAAAGAGGTACACGTAATGGCAGGAGATGCTATCTCGACTGGCGATTTACTAATTGAATTAGAATAGACAAAAAGGGCAACGGGGGGAAACTCTCGTTGCCTTTTTAGCTTGTGCTATAGAAAGAAATTAATTAATAGGTCTCGACAAGTCTTGAATGCGAAGTGGAATTTAGCGGGCTGTACGTTCATCAAAACGCTTTATCACACAAAATAAAAAGTGTAGCGAATAATCCGCTACACCTAATACTGTTTATTTTTTCTCATTATAATTGCTGCGTGACACTAGTAAAATCATATAACATAATAGACCAAACAAGCACGAGATAAATAATGAGTGAAGTAATGACACCAACAGATTAAGCTTTGTGAAAATAATGAGCATACCAGTTGTCATTTGTGCCAACAGGATAAGGAATGCTACTATCCAGCCCCAATAAATTACACGCTGGTTTTTATATTGCTTAATGGCATGAATCATAATATATGTAACCCAAATAAAAATTAAAAGTACTGCAAATCGGTGCCCCATTTGAACCCATTCATACAGATTATTTGGTAGTGCAAACGGATTTTCGTTGTTGCATAATGGCCAGTCAGTACATACTAAGCTAGATTGGGTATGACGAACTAAAGCTCCTGTATAAACAACGATATAAGAATATAATGAAACGCCTATTGTATGCCATTTTAGTTTTTTACCAACGAATACTTTATCGGCATCAAATTTGGTATCTACTTCGAATACAATCATTGCAAGTAGCAAAATACTGGCAAATGATATTAATGAGATTCCAAAGTGAAGTGCGAGGATAAAGTCACCTTGTCCCCAAAGAACTTGAGCAGCCCCGATTAATGCTTGAGCTACAAGGAAAAAAATTGCTAAAACGCCTAAAAACTTTACTTCACGAATATGTCCAAGCTTACGCCAAGTTCCAATCACTAAAGCTAAGACAAGAATTGATACAGAACCTGTAACAAAACGATGTGAGAATTCTATTAAAACTTCTTTTGTTATTTCTTTTGGAATAAGGGACCCATTACAATCTGGCCAGTTTCGACCACAGCCTAAACCGCTTTCAGTTTTTGTAACAAGGGCTCCACCAAGAAGAATAAGCAACATACCGATTGTTGTAGCCAAAGCAATCCACTTCAATAATTTACTTTGTTTTTCTTGCATATTATGTGCCACCTACTTTTTCTATCAATACGCTTATTTAGGAGAACTCGATTTATCCCAATTAGGTGAAATTCGATGTTTTCCGAACACTGTTACGGTAAAATAATAAATATTACATTCAGTGTAAAAAGCTTCTCTGCTTTTATGATGATAGCGAATAAATAGATAAAAGACAACTTGAAACAGTAGAAGGTTTCATGAAGCATAGGGGTTTTCACAAATTGTTCATAATTTCGTGCTATTACATTCACAAATCTTCCCGTAAAATGCATTACTATAGAGATGTTCATATTACATTTGGTTAACATAACCTGCTTTTTGACAAACTTCATCGAAATTTAACTTAATGTCTAGAAATCACGAACAAATTTCGATATAGTTATTGTTAGCGAAATATGCTTACAAAAATGAAAGGAATACAGATCTCCTGTTCTTAACTTGATGTGTTAGTTGTAAAAAACGAAGACGACTTGCTTTTTAAGATGAATTTCTTGCACTTATTACAAATTTTTAATTCATACTTAAGTCTCATGTTGATTTTAAAAATTGGGATTTAGGTGATTGATGAACACATTTTATAGCAGTTTGTTATCAAGGTATGAAATAAAAGAAGAAAGTCAGTTTTTCATCAACAACGAAAACGAAAAGTGAGACATTTAGATCAATTAACTTTTATGATTTGTAGGTGAGGTTTTGTTATGTCAGGCAATGCATGTTGCCAACATGTGTGACTATTTGGGGAACTAGCGAATGTCCTATTCAAAGAGGTTAAAGTAATTAGTAAGAGGGAACAGTGGTTTATTACTACTACATAACTGTTGATATTCAATAAATGTATTTAATATTTTTTATAGCATTTAGTTGTAGCATTAAGATCATAAATGCACTGAGGAATATCAAACGGGATATATACCAATGCTATTGTAGAAAAGTTGAAACCACGTAACATTACTATGGTAATATGAAGGCTGTCTATAGTGTGACTTTTATAGAAATATTTTGAACAGGCTGTATCATTTTTGGCTACACTACTGAATATGCTTGGCTAGCTCTAGACGGTTAAAAGTTTTAGCACAGAAAGAGATTCTTGAAAAACTGCTTTTTCATTTTTAAGAATATCTTGTATGTGTGTGTTTTTCATTTTGGAATTCTTCTTTGAAAAGGGATTCACATAGAACTAAAAAACCAATATCCTGGTTACACATGAAATACAACAAAGAAAGAGGGGTTAAATAAGCTATGATGAAAGGGCTTAAAAAATGGCGTCTTTTCTCGCTGTTAGCTGTAATGACAGTTTTCCTTTCTGCCTGTGGTGAAGATTATATTACAACACTTAAACCAACAGGTGCAGTGGGGAAAGAACAATTTAATTTACTATTATTCTCAATTGCAATTATGGCATTAGTAACAATAGTAGTATCAGTTCTTTATTTGTATGCTTTTATGAAGGCTCGCCGTTCTAAATTAGGCGAAGACTACATGCCAAAACAAGTAGAAGGAAGTCATACTTTAGAAGTAATTTGGACAGTAATTCCAATCGTATTACTTTTAATCCTTGCGGTTCCAACTTTAATTTCTACTTATAAACTTGCAGATGTAAGAGCAATGGATGAGGTAGATGAAGAAGGAAACAAAACTGCATTAACAGTAAATGTTACTGCAAAATTATATTGGTGGGAATTTGAATATCCAGAACAAGGTATTGTAACAGCTCAAGAACTTGTTGTTCCTACTGGTGAAAAAGTTTACTTTAACTTAAAAGCTGCTGATGTAAAACACTCATTCTGGATTCCAGCTGTCGGTGGTAAAATGGATACTAACGTTGAAAACGTTAACAAATTCTATTTACAATTTGACGAAGAA
The DNA here is from genome assembly GCF_003217295.1 of Ureibacillus chungkukjangi. GTDB lineage: Bacteria > Bacillota > Bacilli > Bacillales_A > Planococcaceae > Ureibacillus > Ureibacillus chungkukjangi. The sequence continues at coordinate 3,489 of NZ_QJTJ01000009.1, read as the reverse complement.
TCAGAAGGTTTAGAGCAAGGCGTATTCTATGGTAAATGTGCTGAGCTTTGTGGTCCTTCACATGCTTTAATGGACTTCAAAGTTAAAGTACTTGACCGTGATGGTTTCGATAATTGGGTAGCAGCAATGCAAGCTACTGAAGGACAAACAGCTTCTGCTGATTCAGCTGACGTTGGTGAACAAACGTTTGCTAACAGCTGTTTAATGTGTCACGCAGTTTCTGGCGTAGGTACTACTGGAGCTATGGGACCAAACTTAACAACATTTGGTGATCGTAATCGTGTTGCTGGTGTACTTGAGCATACGAAAGAAAACTTAGAGCAATGGATTGATGATCCAGAAACTATTAAACCAGGTAACTTAATGACTGGTAAATATGGTGAGCTTTCTGATGAAGAAATCAGTGCAGTTGCAGATTACATCATGGGCTTGTCTATTGAAGAATAATTTGAACTAGATAGTAACACTTGAAGGAGGTTAAAGTTGTGAGCTCTGCCGCAGTTTCCAATAAAAAGGGCTTCGGAGCAACACTATGGGACTATTTAACAACTGTCGATCATAAGAAACTTGGCGTAATGTATCTATTTGCCGGTACTTTATTCTTTGCAATCGCAGGTTTTGAAGCACTTTTAATGCGTCTTCAGTTAATGATTCCAAACAGTGATTTTGTTTCAGCCGGTACTTTTAACGAATTATTAACAATGCATGGTACGACAATGCTATTCTTAGCAGCAACACCATTGCTATTTGGATTTATGAATGCTATCGTACCGTTACAGATTGGTGCACGTGACGTTGCATTCCCATTCCTGAACTCTTTAGGATTTTGGTTGTTCTTTTTAGGAGCAATCTTCTTACACTTATCATTCTTTTTAGGTGGAGCACCTGATGCTGGTTGGACAAACTATGCGTCATTAGCTATATACTCACCTGGACATGGTATTGACTTTTATGTATTAGGTTTACAAATTTCTGGTGCTGGTACGTTAATTTCAGGTATTAACTTTATCGTAACAATTATCACTATGCGTGCACCTGGTATGACATTTATGCGTATGCCATTATTTACTTGGACTTCATTAATTTCAAGTGCATTAATTTTATTCGCATTCCCTCCATTAACAGTAGGTTTATTCTTAATGTTAGTTGACCGTATGTTCGGAGCAAACTTCTTCGACCATACTATGGGTGGTAACACAGTAATTTGGGAGCATTTATTCTGGATTTTCGGTCACCCTGAAGTATATATCTTAGTTTTACCTGCATTCGGATTATTCTCTGAAATCATTCCGGTATTTGCTCGTAAACGTTTATTCGGATACTCTTCAATGGTATTCGCTACAATCTTAATCGGTTTCCTAGGATTCATGGTTTGGGCCCACCATATGTTCACAACTGGACTTGGTGCTACAGCTAATGCAATCTTTGCCGTTGCAACAATGGCTATTGCCGTTCCTACAGGTATGAAGGTATTTAACTGGATTATGACCATTTGGGGCGGTTCAGTAAAAGTAACAGTACCTATGCTATATGCATTAGGATTTATTCCATCATTCGTAGCAGGTGGGGTAACAGGTGTAATGCAGGCAGCTGCACCACTTGACTATCAATTACACGATTCATACTTTATCGTTGCTCACTTCCACTACGTAATCGTAGGTGGTATTGTTACAGCGATCTTTGGTTCAATGCACTTCTATTGGCCAATTATGTTTAACCGTGCGTTAAGCGAAAGATTAGGGGTTTGGACATTCTGGATCTTCTTTATCGGGTTCCACTGTACATTCTTCATTCAACATTTCTTAGGTTTAATGGGTATGCCACGTCGTGTATTCACTTACCAAGCAAATCAAGGATGGGATTTATTTAACTTTATCTCATCAATCGGTGCTATCTTAATGGCAATTGGTGTAATCTTATTAGTAATCAATATTATTTTGAGTGCTAAATCAAAACCATTAAATTGCCGCGACTACTGGGGAGATGGACGTTCACTTGAGTGGGCGATTAAAACTCCAGTACCATTCTATAACTTTAAACAAACACCGCTTGTACGTGGGTATGACCCATATTGGTTAGAAAAGCATGATGGTAACGAAGAAGGTATGATTTATGCAGAGCCACTTGGTGACATTCACATGCCTAACAATTCAATTTTACCTTTAATCATGTCAATCGGTACTTTTGTAGCAGCATTTGGTGCTTTATATCACCCAGATGGCGACAAACCATGGGCAATTCCAGTATTGATTCTTGGTTTAGCTATCACTGTTGGTGCTATGATAGTTCGTTCTGTGAAGGATGATCATGGTTTCCATGTACACGTTGAAGAAGTTATTGCAACTGAAGAAGAGCTTTATGGAAAAGGGGGTAACAAATAATGGAAGAAACAAAATTCACCCCACAAACTTGGCCAGATAAGCCAGAACAAGCAACAATGGAAGGGAAAAATAAATTCGTAGGAATTTGGATTTTCATTTGTAGTGATATTACGCTTTTCGCCAGTGTATTTGCTACTTACCTTTCTTTAAAAGATAAAGGTCCAGCAGGTATGGGTGCAGAATTCACTGCTGCTAACTTATTTGAGTTACCATTAGCATTTATAATGACAATGTTACTTTTAACATCATCATTAACTTCTGTTTATGCAATGTATCATTTGAAAAACCATAATTTCAAAGGCGTTCAAATCTGGATGGGTATTACTGTATTATTAGGTCTTGGATTCCTTGCTCTAGAAATTTATGAGTTCTATCACTATGTACACATTGGTTTTGGTTACACACATTCTGCGTTCTCATCTGCATTCTTTACTTTAGTAGGAACGCACGGATTGCACGTAGTAGTAGGTTTAGTTTGGATTATCTGTTTAATGGTTCGTAATGCAAGACGCGGACTAAGCTTATACAATGCTCCAAAATACTATGCTGCTGCTATCTTCTGGCACTTTATTGATGTAATTTGGGTATTCATCTTTACTGTAGTTTACTTGATGGGGGTGTTAGGATAATATGGGACACGATACACAAGTTCAAGCAAAATCAAAAAAACAGTTTGAGTATGACCGTCATCACAACGCTGTTCACATGCGTAAGCAAGTAATTAATTTTGCGATTATGATTTTCTTAACATTCTTAGCATTTGCTGTAGTAGTAGCAGATTTCTCAGCTTATTATATTAAACCTGTTATTCTGCTTTTAGCTGGTGTTCAAGTTGTATTACAATTATATTCTTTCATGCACATGGATGATAAAAAAGCAAGCCACATGGGTGTTATTTCGACATTTGTATGGTTTGGTGCGGTAATCGCATTTACGATGTTCTTAACGTTCTTAACAATCATTTGGTGGTAAGAATATAAAAACAAGTCGCTCATTTTTGAGCGGCTTGTTTTCTTGTGCGCCCGGCATGCGCATGAACTATAGGGTGTAAGTCCCGAACCCCGAAGACAGAAGTAGAGGTTAGCCAAGAGCAAGGGTGTCCGTGGCG
>NZ_QJTJ01000008.1 GCF_003217295.1 Ureibacillus chungkukjangi | reverse complement strand
ACTTTGCGTTATTCATCTTAATTGAACCGCCGTATACGGAACCGTACGTACGGTGGTGTGAGAGGTCGGGAGTTAATCACTCCCTCCTACTCGATTTTACATGCTATTTTGCAAATATAGCGCCAGTTAGTTCCATCTTTTGTCTTAATCATGGCATACGCCATATTCTATATTTGTTTTACAAAACAATATCTACTTCGTTCACTAAACCTTCCGACATATTCAGTACCCGACTTTTTTGTCACGTGTTAAAAAAGTTGGTTCCCGACTTTTATTTTTAGATGTGACAAGAACGAACGTAGGAATGCGGGTTTCAAGCTTCCATAGTACCCGACTTTTTTGTCTTATAACATGTGAATAAATCTAACTAAATTTTTTAAAAATATATAATCAGTTACAATTCAAAGTAACCTTGGTACAGCGCATTAAATGCTGTATCAAGGTTTTTTCTATTCTACTTTTAATCTTCATCCTGTGCTTTTATGGGTAAAGTCTATCATATCTAAATAGTTTGTATAACTTCAAATTATTAACAGAAGATAGTCTCATAAAAGAGAGTAATTTCCAAAGTAATTAACTTTTTCTGAAGAAGTTAATAGCAAATACCGAATAGAAATTATAGACAACACTTGAAAAGGGCAAACTTGTTGAAAGGCAAGAATGTGAAAATTCTCATGTAATAAGCTATTCGCTAGACCTGAGAGTTGCCGAAGGAGAGAAAAAGATGAACAAGAGGAATAATAGTAGGTCGGCAATAGAAATATTTAAACTCCTATTAGATTATTATGCTGTACCTCTAAAAATAACTCTTTTATATGCTGTATTAGGTAGTGCTTGGATTTTTATTTCAGATCAATTGTTAGAGACGGAGTTTGTTGATACACATTTATTTGCTTCGTTAACACTTTTAAAGGGCTACTTTTATGTCATTGTATCGTCTGCAATAATATTTGTTCTCGTTTCTAGTGGAATTGCTCGAGATAGAAAGCGAAATGAACTGGCATTGGATAGAAGTGAACGGGCATTGAAAGAATCCATTAAAGAACTAGCTGATGTTCAAAAAGCTTTAGATGAATCCTCCATTATAGCAATTACCGACCAAAGGGGGATTATCAAATTTGTTAATGATAAATTTTGCGAGATTTCTCAATACACGAGAGAAGAACTACTTGGACAAGATCACAGGATTTTAAATTCTGGCTATCATTCAAAAGAATTTTTTTAAGAGATGTGGAGAACAATTGGCACGGGTGGAACGTGGAAAAATGAAATCCGAAATAGAGCCAAGGATGGCAGTTATTATTGGGTAGCAACAACTATAGTTCCTTTCTTAAATGACAAGGGAAGGCCTTATCAATATGTAGCAATTCGAAATGATATTACAGAAAGAAAGCTTGCAGAAGAGTCGTTAAGAGAAAGTGAAGAAAGATATGGACGCCTAGTTGAACTTACACCAGAGGCAATTATAATCCATTCTAAAGGAGTAATCCGGTATGCGAATCGAGCTTGTATTAAGCTGCTGGGTGCTTCGTCATTAAATCAGTTAATCGATTTACCTGTGAATCGTTTTGCCTACCTACAATTTCTAGACGTAACGAATGAAAGAATCGAAACGATGAAAGACATTGGTGTGGAAATTGTTCCTTTTGAGGAGAAGATTGTCAACCTTGATGGGAAGATATTAGACGTTGAAGTGACGGAAATCACTATCAATCATGAAGGGGCTCCTGCGTTTTTAATGATATTTCGAGATATTACCAGTCGAAAAAAAGCTGAGGAAGCACTTCAACAAAGTGAAGAGCAGTATCGATTAATTGCCGAAAATATGTCGGATTTAGTAGGAGTTGTAGACACGAAGGGTGTTATACTATATGCCTCTCCCTCACATGAGCATGTGTTAGGTTATTCTCCAAAAGAAATTGAAGGTAATCCTGGTATTGAATTAATGCATCCTGATGATATGGAAAAAATGAAAAGTAAATATAAAAAAAGAGTGACGGAAATGGAGGATCACTCTATAGAATTTCGAATGAAACATAAAAAGGGTCATTGGGTATGGATTGAAGCGCACATCAAGCAGCTTTTAGATGAGCGTAATTACGTGCTCAGAATCCAATTTGTCGGAAGAGATATTACAGAGAGAAAGATTTTTGAAGAGAAATTAAATTATATGGCCTTCTATGATGCATTAACAGGAATTCCGAATCGTAGACTTTTTCAAGAAAAGCTAATGCAAATTATAAAAGAGACAAACCGTTATGAACGGAAGTTTGCCATTATATATATGGATATAGATGATTTTAAGGGAATAAATGATATGTTAGGCCATGATGCTGGCGATGAATTGTTAAAGCAGTTTGCTAAAAGAGTTCAATTTTGTCTTCGAGAAAGTGATACATTTGCCAGACAGGGTGGAGATGAATTTACTATTCTTCTTTGTGAAATCAAGGAAGAGCAGGATGCGGTAATTATTGCAGAGCGAATACTTGCTGCTCTACAGAATCCCTGGACGATCAGTAATTATGAATTTACTACAACATCAAGTCTAGGTGTAGCGTTTTACCCTAAAGACGGTACCTCCTTTGCGGAACTAATGAAGTATGCAGATAAAGCAATGTATGAGGCCAAGGAAACGGGAAAAAATATGGTTAGGGTTTATGATAATAAGTAAAAATGAGTATTCACTTAAGACAAACACCATTCTGAGGAAAATCAAAAACGTGAAAATATGGAAACACAGAAATGTACGATTATTAAGTTGCACAGCTACATCCCTTTTGGATATGATTGTCCAAAAGGGTGTTTTATTTTGGGAGGGATTCATATAGAAGCAACTATAGAGTTTATGGAGAAAATTGATGACCCACAACATCGCGCGCGGGTGGAAGAGATTTTTGGCTGGATTACTGAGGAATTTCCTAATTTACAACTAGAAATAAAGTGGAATCAGCCTATGTTTACAGACCATGGGACCTATATCATTGGCTTTTCTACAGCGAAGCAGCATTTAAGCGTTTCACCAGAGGAATTTGGTATGGATCACTTTGCAGAAGATATTGCTCAAGCCGGATACAGTGCTACCAAGGGTCTGTTTCGCATTAAGTGGAATGAGCCCGTCAATTACGAGCTGCTAGAGAAAATGATTGCCTTTAACATCATCGATAAGGCAGAATGTACAACGTTTTGGCGGAAGTAAGATGTAGAATCTAAGTGTAGAAAGTTGGGCCTCCACAATTAGAGGAGCCAACTTTTTTTATTTATCCCAAATTATAAAACTTTATATTTATGAGCCTCGTCTAATTGTCGAAATGGAGGGGAGTATGTGGAAGAAATAATGAGTCCTTTAGTAACAGCAGTCAATCACGAAGAATTGATTGATGAACTAATGCGTACATATGGTCAGGAAATTCAACAGCTTGTTTATTCTTATGTTCATAATGAAACAATTGCTGAGGATTTGACGCAAGAAATATTTGTGAAATGTTTTAAATCATTAGACTCCTTTAAAGGAAAATCCTCCATCAAAACATGGCTTTGGAGAATCGCCATTAATCATTCCAAGGATTACTTGAAAAGCTGGTATAGCAGGAGTGTGAAGGCTGCAGATGATTTTAGTTATATTGCCAATGAAAGTAGCGATAGTATCGAGCAAACAATTATTCAGCAAGATGAGGATGTACAGCTTGCTTATGCTGTCATGCAGTTGCCTATTAAATATCGTGAGGTAATCTATTTATTTTACTACGAGGAATGCTCGATTAAAGAAATTGCAGCTGTACTCGAAGTAAATCAAAATACGATAAAATCTCGATTGCGTAAAGGGAAGTCGGTATTAAAAGAACGATTGGAGGGGTCCAGATGGAAGAACGATTAAAAGGGTTGAAAAAAGCAATGAACACGCATACATTTCGTCAAGTGAAATTTACAGATGAACATCGTCAAAAAGTAAACCAACAAATTGAAGAAATAGATCTTTCAGGGATTATATTTCCTTTATTGACTCAATCGAAAACTGGATTTGAATTAACACAGCTTCTGCATGTTAGGGGGATTAAAAGCATTCTCAATAATGAAGGTGCAATCTATACAACATTGCATGAAGAAGAGTTGCAAGGAATGTTGGAGTCTTACTGGTCCGATGAGGGTGAAAAGCATTATACATTAACTAAAAAAGGACTGAAGGTATTACAAAAGCAACAGCTTGCAAAAAGACGTGAAAATTCTTTAAAGCAATTATTCAATGAGGTGACGCCAAATGAAAATTAGTTACTTTCTGGAAAAGGTATCAGCTCAAATGCACTCTAAGGAAGCAAAGGAATACGTGAAAAGTGAGTTAAGCCAACATATGCAACAATCCAAACAATCCTGGGTAAAAAGAGGATATAGTGAAGTTGAAGCCGAGAAAAAGGCTGTAAAAGAAATGGGTAGTCCATTAACACTTGGGAAATCTCTAAATAAGCTACATAAACCCAAAATAGACTGGATGCTTGTTATCTTGTTAAGTGTTACTCTACTACTCAGTTTTTTACCTATACTGGCACTGGATAAAGGAATGTATTTGGAAATCACAAACTTCACTTTACCAACCATGTTACAAAATAAAACGATTTCTATAATCATTGGCTTTAGTATAGCAATAGGGTTCATGTTTATTGATTATCGAAAACTAAAGAGATACGGTTATTTGTTTTACGGTGTGGGGGTAGGACTGTTAATTGCAATTTCTCAATTTGCGAATAAGATTATAAACGGAGAGTCAATAATTTCTTTAGGGATTATTGATGTCCAGGCATGGGTGGCAATCCCGTTCTTATTAATGGCCTGGGCATCCTTTTTTAGTAATTCAGCCTTTAAATTATGGAAAGGTATAGCCCTATATGTATTTTCAATTTACTTTTTACTTTTTATTCCGAGTTTATCTATGATTTTTATCTATTCGGTCTTTGTGGCTGTTTTATTCCTGAAAAGTCGTTTTTCTCTTAAAGAGAAAATATGTACAGTGGGAGCAGTTATTCTAATTGTAATTGGAGTAGTATTTTACCATATTATAGCTTTTAGAAATGGTAGTCTTGCCAATTATCAGATCAGTAGAATATTGGGTTTTATAAGCCCGAACAAGTATGCTGATGAAAGCGGCTATATCTATGTAACTTTAGAAAATGCCATGAAAAGTGCAGGTTTATTTGGAGCAGAAAATTTGATGAATCTCCCTGATCCGCATACAAATCTTGTCCTTGGAAACATAATTCAAACATATGGTTTTTTAGCTGGAATAGTTTTATTTGCTATATTATCAATATTTCTCATAAGGTTTTGGTTGATATCAAGGGCTATCAAAGACCCTTTTGGAAAATTACTCACTATTGGAGGCGTAACGCTATTTGCTACCCAATTCCTTTATAGTGTAGCCATGAATTTTGGGTTAGTCCCTGTTAGCACAATGTCCTTGCCATTTATGAGCTATGGCATTATGCCGACTGTGTTAAATGCGTTTATCGTTGGGATAGTATTAAGCGTATATAGAAGAAAACATTTTATCCCCTTAAAAGAGGATTATCAGGCAAGTTAATCTAAATAAATAATAGTAACGCTAATCGGACAAAGACCGATTGGCGTTTTTTTGGAAGGAGGGTAATTATGAGACAAATCATAGCGATGGGCGGAGGAGGCTTCTCTATGGAACCCGACAATCTAGCCCTAGATGAGTATATTTTGAAGCAGGTAAACAAAGAGATTCCAAAGGTTTGTTTTGTTCCGACGGCTGGAGGAGATCAGGACAATTATATTGAGAGATTTTACAGAGCATTTCATAGCTTAAATTGTGAAACAAACCATTTATCTTTATTTGATGCAAACTTTGAGAAGCTTGAAGAATTTGTATTTGAACAGGATATCATTTATGTTGGTGGCGGGAGCACTAGAAATATGCTTGTGCTATGGAAGGAATGGGGCTTAGATGATATTTTGAGAAGGGCATATGAAAAAGGAATCGTTCTTGCTGGTTTAAGTGCAGGCTCAATTTGTTGGTTTGAGGAAGGCTTAACAGACCCATTGAATGGACCTTTATATAAAATAGATTGCTTGGGATTGTTAAAAGGGAGCAATTGCCCACATTACGATGGGGAAAATAAGCGCAGGCCATCCTATCAGCAATTAATCTTAGCCGATGAAATAAAAGCAGGCTATGGAGTGGATGATGGAGTAGCGTTACATTTTATCGATGAAGCTTTAACAAAAACAGTTAGCTCAAGACCAGAAGCAAGGGCATATTATGTGAAACATGAGGGCAGTGAAGTTGTAGAAAGTGAAATTACACCAATCTATTTAGGTGGGAATGGATAAGGTTAAATCTGTAATGTGAGATTTCTGAAATTTTAGTTTATAAAAATAGCTATATATGATATAGTGAAAAACAATTACATAACGTGTAAGAATAGGTGCTTATGAGAATAAGCTTAAAAGGGAAGCTTGGTGCAAATCCAACACTGTCCCGCAACTGTAATTCGGAGCGAATCTGTTAGCCACTGTGAAAACGGGAAGGCATGAGGAGCGTTGATGATAAGTCAGGAGACCTGCCTAATTCTAGTACACACCCAATGCCTACGTGGAAATAGGTGGTGTTCTGTGCGAAATAATCGTAAATTTCTTTTACGCTTTTTTAGTCATGCATAGATAAATCCGAAGCTATTTCTGAACATAGAAATAGCTTTTTTCTTTTGGGTTATGTAGAAAAAAGGAGGCGTATATATGAATGTCGTAAGTACAGTAGTTGGTTACCCTTATATAGGTGAAAACCGTGAATGGAAAAGGATTGTTGAAGGATTTTGGAAAAAAGAACTAACAGAGCAACAATTTGAACAGCAGATGAAAGCAATACGTTTGGAGCATATCCAGCGCCAGCAAGCTTTAGGCTTAGATTTAATACCTATCGGTGATTTTACCTATTACGATCGTATGCTTGATCTAGCGATGATGTTTAATATTATTCCAAACCGCTATAATAACTTGCTAGAAAAAGAATCTGCACTCACTTGTTATTATGCAATGGCAAGAGGAACAGAACAGGCTGTAGCTTGTGAAATGACTAAATGGTTTAATACCAATTATCACTATATTGTGCCTGAGTATGAAGGCCAGCATTTATATGTAACCGAAAATAGATTGTTAGCTTACTTTTTAGAGGCAAAAGAAGAGCTAGGCCTTCTAACAAAACCGACTTTAATTGGACCCTATACCTTTGTTGATTTATCAAAGGGATATGATGAGAAAACACGTGCAGCGTTTATATTAGCTCTCATTCCTCTTTATGCTCAGGTTTTAAAAGAGCTGGTAGACGCTGGAGCGGAGTGGATTCAACTAGAGGAGCCCTCACTAACGAAGAGTCTGTCATCTAAGGAAGCGCGGTTAGTAGAAGAAATCTATAAACAACTAACAGAGGCAGTCCCAGAGGCAAACATAATGCTGCAAACTTATTTTGAAGCGTTGACAAACTATGAAAATCTTATTCAATTGCCTGTTGCAGGGATTGGTCTTGACTTTGTTCATGGAAAAAAAGAAAACCTGGAGGCGCTTCGAAAATCAGGCTTCCCGAAAGACAAAGTATTAAATATCGGTATAGTAAATGGTCGAGATATTTGGTCTGCCAATTTAGCTGAAGTGGCAAGTGATGTCCAAGCCATCCTTAATTTAAGTAATGCTAACGATTTATGGGTTAGTAGTTCTTGTAGTTTGCAGCATGTACCTGTTACAACGGCTAATGAGCGAAAGCTGGATTCCGTTTTACTTAACGCCCTATCATTTGCCGATGAAAAGATAAACGAAATCGTTCATGTCGCACATTTCTTGAGCACTCAGCACTGGGCAAAAGAGGGGATTGTATCAGAAAGTATGGAATGCATTAGAGCCCTTGCTACACATCCGGTTAGAAACAATGCTCGTGTAAATGATTTAGTTAAATCAATTTCAAATCAGGATTTCGTAAGGTTAGAAAGCTTTGAAGAACGCCGTGAAATTCAAAAAACAGCATTAGGATTGCCTGATTTTCCAACGACGACAATTGGTAGTTTTCCGCAATCACCAGCAGTAAAGAAAACACGTGCAGCCTGGCGGAAAAATGAGCTTACAAATGAGGAATATGCAGCCTTTATAAAAGAGGAAACTGCGCGTTGGATTGCTATTCAGGAAGAAATCGGTCTAGATGTATTAGTCCATGGAGAATTTGAGAGAACAGATATGGTCGAGTATTTTGGGGAGCAGCTAACTGGATTCGCCTTTACTGAAAAAGCCTGGGTAGTTTCCTACGGGTCACGCTGTGTGAAGCCACCAATTATTTATGGGGATGTTGAGTGGTCAGAGGCAATGACCGTGAAGGAAGTAGTGGATGCTCAAAGCCTAACGTCTAAATATGTAAAAGGGATGTTAACGGGACCTGTTACGATTTTGAATTGGTCATTTGTTCGAAATGATATTCCTCGAGAAGCAGTTGCTAACCAAATTGCGCTAGCGCTACGCAAAGAAGTAGAGGCCTTGGAACAAGCGGGCATTCAAATTATTCAGGTAGATGAGCCAGCCCTGCGTGAAGGCCTGCCACTTCGAAGAGAAGATTGGTCAACTTATTTAGAGTGGGCGGTTAATGCGTTTAAACTGGCAACATCCAGTGTGAAAAATGAAACCCAGATTCATACACATATGTGCTATTGCGAGTTCAACGATTTTTTAGATCCGATTCGAGCTCTTGATGCAGATGTGATTTCATTGGAAACATCAAGAAGTCATGGAGAATTGATTGCCTCACTAAAAGAAAATCCATACGAGCTAGGAATAGGTCTAGGTGTTTATGATATTCACAGTCCACGTATACCTCAGGTTGAAGAGATGGAAACTATTTTAAAGGAAAGTCTGGAAGTCTTATCGAAGGAGCAGTTTTGGGTAAACCCTGATTGTGGTCTGAAAACTAGACAGGAATCGGAAACAATAGCGGCACTAAAAAGAATGGTTCAAGCAGCAAAACTACTACGAGATAGTTCTCGGAAAACGTTGGTAAACTAATCTAGGAGCTAAAATTCATGTCAATCCAAGCAATTCGGTATTATGAGGAAAAATTTAAAGAGTATATTATGAGCTCATTAGTAGTTGAACAATTTAGCTCCGTAAATCAATTACTGGAAGATTTAATAAACGAAAACCCAGAAGATCACAAAATCATCCATTATGCATATATCAATGTAAAAAAAGAATTAACAGGTTTTATAGAGGATAGTGGTAACGGGGAGGATTTATGCGAACAATCCAAGCACATTTAATTTTACCGCCAGATACAAATCACCATGGCACTATTTTTGGTGGTAAAGTACTTGCTTATATAGATGAGGTAGCGGCAATTACGTCTATGAAGTATTCAGGTGGCAATACAGTCACGGTATCCATCGACTCTGTGGATTTTCTATCTCCAGCTAGAGTAGGCGATATTTTGGAATTGGAAGGAACTGTCGTTTATACAGGTAAAACTTCTCTTACTGTATTTGTTAGAGTTACTGCTTTTCAAGTAGAAACCGGGGAAAGCACTTTAACAACCGAATCCTTTGTCACAATGGTGGCTGTTGATGAAGGCGGAAAACCTCGGGAGGTTCCACAGATTGTAATAGAAACAGAGGAACAAAGACTTCTTTACGAACAAGTAAAGCTTCGCCGAGAGCTAAAAGGGAAATAAAAGGGCATTAACTGTTTTAGCAAAAAGCGAATATAGAATCACTAGTAGAGCCAACATTAACTATAGGTTGGCTCTGTTTTTAATCAGCGATCAAGCCATGTCTCACAGCATACGCAGCAAGCTGAACACGGTTATCAAGCTGAAGTTTCTCGAGCAAATTTTTTATATGGTTTTTCACTGTATTCTCGGCTATGAAAAACGCTTGTGCAATTTGTTTGTTCGTGTCCCCGTTTGCTACCTTTGAAAGAATCTCACACTCTCTCGGCGTCAAAGTATTAGGGCTGGGTTCATCATCATAGCTACTGCCCGTGCGAAATCGATACAATAATCGACTGGCAATCTCTCGTGAAATTTCTGTTTGATTCCCTAGAAGTGCATGAAGATACTCAATCCAGTCATCAGGCTCCATATTTTTTAATAGATACCCCTGTGCACCAAACTGTATTGCTGTAAATAAGTCCTTTACATCATCAGATACCGTTAACATAACAACGTGGATTTGAGGATACGATAAGCGAATTTTCCTTACTGCTTCAAGTCCGTTCAATCTAGGCATATTGATATCTAATAGAAGTAAATCAGGCTGAAGCTCCCCACATAGCTCATAGGCCTCCAGTCCATCTGTCGCTTCGCCTACGATCGAAAATGATTCGTCAGCTTCCAGTACACTTCGAATTCCTTCCCTTGCTAGAGGATGGTCGTCCGCGATTATTAAACGATAGCACTCCATAATTATCACTCCTTTTTTACAATTATTTCCGTCCCATATGGGTGTCTATTTCTAATTTCAAGTACTCCACCAAGCTGCTTTGTGCGTTCTTCCATCATTGATAGACCGTATTGCTTGTTGGATTTCTTAGAGAAATTAATGCCACGACCATCATCAGAAATCTTTAATTGCCATCCATCTTTCATCTCCTCAATAATTACCTTCGCTTTTGAAGCATCTGCATGCTTTCGGATATTGGCAAAGGCTTCTTGAATAATGGCGAAGATTTGGATTTCCTCCTTGGTGGTAAAGAATCCTTGAGGAATTTGTATAGCTTCCTCTACCTCAACACCAGTCAACGAGCTCCATTCAGCTAGCCATTTATTTATCCTGGAATTTAGAGAATCATCAATTTCAGGCTCTGATCGCAAATTGAAAATTGCTTGGCGTACATGATTATCAATAGTGGAAAGGGCACGAGATGCAGCTTCTGTATCCCCTTTTTTTAGCTTGATATTCATAAAGAAAATAGATTGAGCAATCCCATCGTGAAGCTCTCGAGCCAGTCTTTCCCGTTCCTCATATACGGCACGTTTGGATTGTTCGTTAGCAAGTTTGTCATTCATGGCTTTAATCGTCCGGAACATCCAGATTGAAAATAACAGGGAGAGCACAAAGGTAAGAATCGTGATATATAAATTTCCGGTTTCCATTGATAGTGAATGTAGAAGGAAATCATGACGAATATATTCAAACCCACCAATTAACAAAGTAGGCAAAAGCACGCAAAGAAATTGTAAAAGGCGATAAGACAAGTGGGTTCTCTCCTTAATAAATATATCTCTTATAAGTATAACTAAAATGCCATTGTTTCTAATAGCCCATGTGAGCTATTTCAAAAAAAGAGCAGGGAATTTACAATAAGCATGAAAACAAGTCTAAAGGATTTTTCAAAATATATGGTTTATGGAGGTTTTTAACATGAAGAAAATATTCATTGCAGCGTTTTTATTTATATTTGCATCCACAACAAATGCATTTGCACATACGCACTTAGCTGGCTCAACACCAGAGAATGGGGAAGTCGTAACTGAGGAGCTTAGTGAAATTACTTTAACTTTTGAAGGCAAGATCGAACAAAGCAGCTCCTTTAAGTTAAGTGATAGTGAAGGGCAGGAAATTCCGATTGAAACGATTTCTATAAATGAAGAAATCATGACAGGAACTCTAGCAGCTCCATTAGAAAACGGGGAATACGTTGTTAATTCAAGCATTATTGGAGCAGATGGTCACCTGATAGAAGAAGAAATCTCTTTTACAGTAAATCTCGCTGAAACAGCAACATCCACAGAAGCAACTAACGACACTCAACAATCAGAGCAGGATACTACTGAAGAAGTAGAGCAAAATAGTGACCAAGCTGCTTCTGAAACAGTAGCAGAGGAAACGGAGAGCAATGAAGAATCATCAACATTCATTCCGGTTATCATCATTGTTTTATTGGTAGTAGTTATTGGGGCTTTCTTAATGATGAGAAGAAAGAAATAATAAGTTAAGCGAAACTTCTTTTAGATATAAAAAATCCCCATAAAGGGGACTGTGCAGTATTATTGTTTCCTTTTTAAATCCTGCAAATGGGGAGGAAGCTCAAAGGTCTTTTGGTGTTTAAATTGTTCAAGGGTAACATCAGATGGCGT
Source organism: Ureibacillus chungkukjangi (assembly GCF_003217295.1). GTDB lineage: Bacteria > Bacillota > Bacilli > Bacillales_A > Planococcaceae > Ureibacillus > Ureibacillus chungkukjangi. The sequence goes on along the minus strand of NZ_QJTJ01000008.1, from coordinate 126,396 downwards.
AATCTTATAGGTAAGTTGATCTCTTCCTACAGGGTTGTGTGCACCCAGAACTGGAGTAATTTCAATCGTTACTGAAAAGATATATCCCCTATAATGGTTTGTTCTTTCCATTTTTAATATTTTAATTTCATATGGATATACCATAGGACACTCGATAAGTGAATCTGAATAGTATTTGCAAACTTCGTCTTGTACAGTCGGCAATAATAGTGAAAAAAACAAGTCCATCACAAGCTCCTCATCAGATTCCTTTGCAGGCTGATAATAACCTGATTTGGCAGATGTTAATAACGGAGACATAAACAGCAGCATTAAAAGAGCGGGAATTATAATAAATTTTTTCATTTTCATTCCACCTTTTAATGTTTAATTTGTTCACAAACGCTTAAACTATCTCAAGTAAATATTTCATGATGACATAAAAAAACGCATTTTACCTAATAACCGTAAAATGCGTTTTGCTTTTAGACCTTCGTTAAATCCAACATCATTTCAAGCTCATGGTGAGAAAGCTTATAAGATAGCGCTGTTGATGTATTCACTCCTTTATCGAACAAGATTTCTTCAACTAATACATTTGCCCGGATCAGGGGGGCAAATTTTTTGATTAAATTCTCGCATTCCTGGCTGCAGTCAATGTGAAGCGTAATATATTTCTCGATAGGGTAATTTAGTCTCTTACGATTATCCTGGATAAAGCGGATAAAATCGCGGATATGCCCCTCGGCAATTAGCTCTTCATTCAATGCTGTATAGAGCAGCACCTTTAACGATCCATCCTTAGCCAATTCATACCCGTCTTTTAACTGGGATTCAGTTAAAATATGCTCCTTAGTTAGTACAACACATTGTTCAGCTACATTCAGTTCTAGTAGGCCATCAGCTAGTAGCTTTTGTTTTTCAAGCTCTGTTAGGCTTTCAACAGACATTTTCACTTCGTTTACTTGCTTCCCAAATGCAGCTCCTGCAGTTTTAAAGTTTAGCTTCAGGTGAACTTCCTCCAGCCCATCTAAATTAGTTACCCAGCGAACATTCTTTACATTTAGCTCTTCCTGAATGATATTTTGATACTGTACTAAAGAGGTGTTTGAGCAAATAACCATTTCATAAAGAGGCTGTTTTACTTTTAGACTTTTGGCATTTCTTATACTTCGACCTAGCTCAACAATTTTCAGTACCGACTGCATCTCTTCTTCCAAGGTAGTATCAATCAGCACTTCTTTCGCCTTTGGATAGTCCTGTAAATGAACACTACCTCCATGTAACTGCTGGTAGATATCCTCTGAAATAAAAGGTGTGAAGGGGGCTAATAATTTGCAGACCTCACTTAGAATCTTATGCAGTGTATTGAAAGCGGCACGTTTGTCTTCCGAAAAGCCAGATGCCCAAAAGCGCTGCCTACTTCTTCGTACATACCAGTTACTAACGTCATCGACTAAATTAGCAATTTCGCGACTGGCCTGTGTTAGCTGATAATCATTCATAAAGCTAGTGACTTTATCGATTGTACTATGCAGTCTTGAAAGTACCCATGCATCCAGCTGAGTTGGTTGACCAGCTTGTTGTGAATCAAATGTAAATCCATCTATTGAGGCGTATAGCTCATAAAAATTGAATGTATTTTCGAGTGTATCAAGTAATTTGGATTTTGCTTCTTGCACAATTTTCGTGGAGAAGCGTTTTGGATTCCAGGGTGAGCTATCAACCAATAAGGAAAAGCGTAAAGCATCTGCACCAAAGGTTTGCATAAGTTCAAGGGGGTCTAATGCATTCCCTTTACTTTTGGACATTTTTTGCCCGTGCTCATCTAAAACATGACCTAAGGATAAGACATTTTTATACGGCGCCTTACCCGTGTAAAGAGTTGAAACAGCAAGCAAGCTATAGAAAAATCCTCTGGTTTGATCGATTCCCTCAATAACGACATCAGCAGGAAACTGTTTTTGGAAAGTTTCTTGCTTAAATGGATAATGATGCTGAGCGAATGGCATGGAGCCGCTGTCGAACCAGACATCAATAACTTCAGGTGTTCGCTGCATCTCGTCATGACATTTTGGACAAGTACATGTGACATCATCGATATAAGGCTTGTGAAGCTCAAGGCTTTCAGGAAGGGGCTTCGCTGCACGCATTCTTAATTCTTCAATACTAGCTGGTACAAATTCGTGATTACAGGAATTGCAAATCCAAACGTTTAATGGCGTACCCCAATAACGATTACGGCTAATATTCCAATCCACAACGTTTTCAAGGAAATTGCCAAAACGGCCATCTTTAATATGCGCGGGATACCAGGTTACGGTCTCGTTATTTTCAAGCAATTGTTTTTTTAGTGATGACATCTTGATAAACCAGCTATCTGTCGCGTAGTAGAGCAGAGGAGAATCACATCGCCAGCAGTGCGGGTAGCTATGTGTGTATTTCTCCTTATGGAAAAGGCAATTTGATGTAGCTAATAATTTAATGATTTCTACATCACACTCCTTCACAAATTTCCCTGCTAGCTCTGTAACTTCCTTCGTGTATCGACCTTGCTGGTTTACGACATTTACAAAGGAAAGTCCATTTTGCTGAATAGTCCTGTAATCATCTTCCCCATAAGCAGGTGCGATATGGACAATTCCCGTACCACTCGTTTCAGTAACATAATCAGCCATGACAACGAAATGCCCTTTTTCAACCGTTACATAGTCGAAAGGAGGGTGGTAGGCGAATCCTTCAAATTCTGTTCCCTTATGTTCACTGATCACAGCTGCCTGTGAGCCGAGAACTGTTGATAAAAGAGATTTTGCAACGATATAGATTTCTCCCTGAAATTCAGCCTTTACATAAGTGAGGCTAGGATTCATAGCGAGCGCCACATTTGCCGGTAATGTCCAAGGTGTTGTCGTCCATCCTAGGAAGAATTCATCTGCGTCTACGAGCTTGAATTTCACTGTGGCCGATAAATCCTTCACGTCTTTATAGCCTTGAGCAACTTCATGCGAGCTTAAAGAAGTTTGGCAGCTCGGGCAATACGGTGAAACGCGGTGTCCCTTATAAAGCAATTGATCCTGATGAACCTTGCTAAGAATATTCCAGACACTTTCGATATACTCATTACTTAGTGTGAGATAGGGATTGTCAAGGTCCACCCAATAAGCGAGCTCCTCCGTAAAGGAACGCCAAATCTTTTCATAGGTGAATACACTCCCCTTACATTTTTCGATAAAGTGGGAAATGCCATATCGTTCGATTTCCTGTTTGCCAGAAATGCCAAGCTGTTTTTCAACACCTAATTCAACAGGCAAGCCATGAGTATCCCAGCCTGCTTTTCGTTCAACTAAATAACCCTGCATGGTTTTGTAGCGGGCCACCACATCCTTAACCGTTCTCCCTAAAGCGTGACCAACATGGGGTAAGCCATTGGCAGTCGGCGGTCCCTCGTAAAATACAAAGGGTGTATTTTCTTTACGGTTTTGAATGGACTTCTCAAAAATCTTCTCTTTTTCCCAAAACTGTCGAATTCTTTGTTCTCGGTCTTGCAGCGATTCTTTACCCATAAAAGTCATTCCTCCTATACATTTTGTATAAAAGGCATACAAAAAACCCCGTCCCAAGTAAGGGACGGGGTTAACCGCGATACCACCCTAATTCTATTGAAGCCGGTCCAATAGCACTTAGCAACGTACAATCATACGTGTTCTTTTTAACGGTAGACACCCGGGCTCGCTTACTGATTTCAGCTAACCTTCTCAGAGAGGATTTTCATGCTACACTTGAACACTGACTTTCACCAAAATGTCAGCTCTCTGGGGAACAAGACGAAACACTACTCTTTCTCATCAACGAATTTGTATGCTTTTATTGAAACATATTGTATGCAAGTAATTGAATTTTGTCAATATTAAATTAATTTTATTTTGAGGAGATTGCGGGGGGATTTGTGGCAGGATTGCGGCGAAATAGCTTGGGCTCGGCGAGGATTGTGAGATTCGGTATCACGAAGAGGCGGTGTGACGAGTGGTATTGCTACAGGATGGTGGGGGAAATACTTCAGAAGGTAGTAAAGTGGGGGGAGATTACGACGATTGGACGAGGAAGTAGCTCGAAGGTTGTAGCAAAGCGAGCGGTATTGCGACGATGGAGAAGGGAGAACGCGGTGGAAGGTAGCAAAGAGGGTGAGATTGCGACGATGGGGCAGAGGAACCGCAATGGAAGGTAGCAAAGCGAGCGAGATTGCGCCGATGAGGCAGAGGAAACGCGGTGGAAGGTAGCAAAGAGGGTGGTATTGCGCCGATGGGGCAGAGGAACCGCGGCGGAAGGTAGCAAAGCGAGCGGTATTGCGACGACGAGGCAGGGGAACAGCGGCGGAAGGTAGCAAAGCGAGTGGTATTGCGACGATAGAGAAGGGAGAACGCGGTGGAAGGTAGCAAAGCGAGCGAGATTGCGCCGATGAGGCAGAGGAAACGCGGTGGAAGGTAGCAAAGAGGGTGGTATTGCGCCGATGGGGCAGAGGAACCGCGGCGGAAGGTAGCAAAGCGAGTGGTATTGCGACGATAGAGAAGGGAGAACGCGGTGGAAGGTAGCAAAGCGAGTGGTATTGCGACGATAGAGAAGGGAGAACGCGGTGGAAGGTAGCAAAGCGAGCGAGATTGCGCCGATGAGGCAGAGGAAACGCGGTGGAAGGTAGCAAAGAGGGTGGTATTGCGCCGATGGGGCAGAGGAACCGCAATGGAAGGTAGCAAAGCGAGTGGTATTGCGACGATTAGGCAGAGGAACCGCAAAGGAAGGTAGCAAAGTGAGCGGTATTGCGACGATGCGGCAGAGAAACCGCGCTCAAAGGTAGCAAAGTGAGCGGTATTACGACGATACAGCAACGCTACTACAAGTCATAAGTCAAATGAAAGTCAAAAAAATCAAACAAATAAAGCAAAATGAAGTTCATCCACCAAATGAAAACCTCCCCACCCAGAAGCCATCTTAAAAGTGGTATTCATTCCAAGAGTAAACGCTAAAAATATCTTACATACGGAAAATTCACGAGATTTCACGTCGCCAACACGCGATCGACTATAACGCAATAAGTTCATTAAAAAACGACACGTCAAATATCGTTTCCCTCCTGGATATTTATGTTAAAATTATCTATAAAATTTACGAGATTAGGGTGATGATTGTGAGGGATATACAGGCTTTTTTAAGTAGCTTTCAACGAGAGATGAATTGGGAAATTTCAGATGAAAATTATAGAGATTCCAAGGATTCAATTTTACATAACTATATGCTCCTAACTACAGAGGTCAGTGAGGTAGCTGAAGAGTTTAGAGGTATTTTCAATAAAACATACAAACTAGTAAATGATGAAGGAATGCATGAAAATGAGGCATTCAAAATAGCGAAAGACCTTCATAAGGAGGATATCGGTAAAGAGCTTTCGGATTGCATCGCATATTTACTGAAGTTCGCAAACTACCTGGATATTGATTTAGAAGATAGCTTCTATAAAAAAATGGACGAAATCAAAGCGAGAGTAAACAAAGATCATAGCTAGTCTATTGGGGAATGAAAAATTCCTCAATTATAGGTGGCTATTCCTAGTACATCAACTGTTACAAAGGAGAAGGGAGGTAGCTTTTACATGATTAAATCAGTGGTTTTTGATTTAGATGGCACTCTATTAAACAGAGATGCCTCTGTACAAAAATTTATAGAATACCAATATGAACGTTTAATACAATGGGTTGGTCATATTCCGAAAGAAAAATACATATCAAGATTTATTGAGCTGGATTGCCGAGGATATGTTTGGAAGGATAAAGTGTACCGACAGATGGTTGATGAATTTGAAATAATCGAAGTATCTTGGGAGAAGTTACTTCATGATTATTTAACTGAGTTCCACCATTGTTGTATCCCCTTTGGAAATTTAATAAGTATATTAGAAAGCTTAAAGGCTCATTCCATTAGGCTAGGTATGATAACAAATGGAAAAGGGCAGTTTCAAATGGATAACATAAAAGCTTTAGGGATAGAACATTATTTTGAAACAATTCTTATTTCAGAATGGGAAGGCATGAAAAAACCAAATCCCGAAATTTTTCTAAAAGCACTCAACCAAATAAATGTGGCACCTCACGAAACTATTTTCGTAGGTGATCATCCAGAGAATGATGTTAGGGCTTCAAAATCTGCAGGCATGGTAAGTGTATGGAAAAAAGATAAGCAATGGAACCAGAATCAGGTGAATGCTGATTTTATCATTGATGATTTGAAAGAACTGATATTAATTATTGAAGAGATAAATAGAGAAAAAAACTAGACGGAGGTAAAAAATGAGCATAAGAAATTCAGCAAAAGCAATTATTGTACAGGATAATAAACTGCTAGCTATTAAGAAAGAAGATAAAGATGGCTACTATTATATCTTACCAGGTGGTGGACAGGTGCATGGTGAAAATCTTCATGAAACATTAAAAAGAGAGTGCATTGAAGAAATAAATGCAGAAGTAGAAATAGGTGACCTACTCTTTTTAAGAGAATACATTGGGAAAAATCATGAGCATTTCGAATTTGATTCAAAGGTTCATCAGACTGAATATATGTTTTTATGTAGTCTGAGTGAAAAAAGCAATGATATCGGTAATGGAATTGTCCCAGATGAAGGACAAATTGGAGTGGAATGGTTACCTTTAAAAGAACTATTAAACTTTAGACTATATCCTCAGACTATGCGAAAGTACATTATTGAGCATATGGAGGGAAAAATCTTTCCTGTTTATTTAGGGGATATTAATTAAAAAGTGACTTACTTATAGTTAATGAAATTTCATAAAGGGGGACATTAAATGTTTATCGTAAATGTTGAAGGTGCAATTTATAGGGATGGAAATTGGCTATTAATTGAGCGTAGTAAGAAAGAAGAGCATGCAGGGGGAACACTTTCTTTGGTAGGCGGAAAGGTCGAAAAAGAAGGAGATTCAACTGATATCTTAGAAAGAACTCTTGAGCGTGAAATATTTGAAGAGGTGGGCATAAAGGTAAAAAATCTTGAATATGTAAATAGCACTTCTTTTGTGACTGATACAGGACTGCATGTAGTAGATGTAGTTTTTCTTTGTGAATATGAAACTGGTGAAGCCTTTGCAAAAAGTACTGAAGAGGTTGATGGAGTCATTTGGATGAGCACTAATCAAATATTATCTCATCCTGAAGTCCCGGATTATTTAAAAAGAAATCTTGAGCTTGCTCGGAAAGTCCTGAGTAAACGGATTTAGATTATTTCAAGTAAGGAGGGCTTCTATGAAAAGAATTGCAATAATCGGTTCAGGTGGTGCTGGTAAGTCGACTTTAGCAAGAAAGCTTGGGAAGCTCTTGAAGATTGAGGTTTTTCATTTGGATGCGTTGTTCTGGAAACCAGGCTGGGTGGGGGCTTCTAGAGAAGAGCAAAAAATGGTGCAAAGTGAATTAGTAGAAAATGAATATTGGATTTTTGATGGCAATTATGGTGGTACAATGGACATACGTTTAAACAAAGCCGATACTGTTATTTTTCTAGATTTCCCTCGAACACTTTGTGCGTATCGCATCATTAAAAGGAGATTCCAGTATCGAAATAAGACGCGACCTGATATGGGAGAAGGGTGCGATGAAAGACTAGATCTTGAATTCTTAAAGTGGGTCTGGAATTTTCCCAAAACAAAAAGGCTTGAGATATTGAGAAAGTTAGAATCATTTTCAAGTAATAAAGAGATTATTATCTTAACTTCCCCAAAAGAAATAAAAAGATTTTTACATACTATTGAAACAGCCGGAAATTTGAACGGCTGATGGTTTGATTATCCTTCTAATAGAATAGGTTATACCATTTATATTTATATTTATATTTATATTCTAGACTAAGCCATAAGACAAAAAGAAAGCAGCAACTATATGTGAATTAGTGATTGAAATAGCATGGGAGTGTACATTTCCCATGCTATTTTTTCATTTTAAAAGCAGTTTTACTTCCGCATAAAGTATTTCAATGCCCCGTTTTAGCTCAGCCTCGGAGCTATAGGCAAAGGAGAGGCGGATATGATGAGCGTCATTTGGTGCATAAATATAGCCGGGGTTAATAAGTACTTTTTTCTTGAGCAAGCGCATAAATAGCTCGGTCGTTACAAGAGGCTTATGGAATTTTAACCAAATATAAAATCCGCCCTTAGGTGATTCCCAAGAAGCAAGATTACTAAAATGCTGTTTTAGTAATTTCTCCGTATACGCTGCCCGCTTTTTAAGCTCAGCTTTTAAGTGGCCAATATGTTCTTCATATTTCCCTGTACGTAGCCAGTATTCGACGATTTGCTGTGAAATCGCACTTGAGCCATAATCCATTTGCATTTTTATATCAGCTAATCGTTTAATGACTGCTTTAGAAGCAATCACCCAACCAATTCGTAACCCAGGACTCAATGTTTTTGAAACGCTGCCAATGTATAGGACTTGTCCTGTCTGATCAAAGGATTTTATAGCTGGGGTAGGATTATCAAAAAGTAATTCAAAGTAAACATCATCTTCTATCATGGGTAATTGAAGTGCTTCGCTTAAATTATATAATCTTTTTTTCTCTTTTAAAGTCATACTTACACCAGTTGGGTTATGAAGACTAGGTATAGTATATAAAATGGCTTGGCGCTTTTTACGAATCCGTTCGATTGCTTCGGTAGTAAATTGGCTGTCAGTTAAAGAATAGAGATTCATGCCAAAGGATTGAAAGGTGTGAATCGAATTTAAATAAGAGAATTGATTTTGAAAAACGAATGATCCTGTTTCGAGTAACCCAAGAGCAATTAGCTGTAGTGCTTGAAGCCCTCCTGAGACAATACAAATGTTTTCAGGTGTTGTCTCAATACCACGCCTTTTAACGTATTGGCAAATCGACTGACGCAAACTAAGGCTTCCTTGGGGGGATGAATAGCCAATCGACTTCCCATCCAAATTCACCTCGCTAAGAGAGTTCTGTAGCTCAGCGGTAGGCAATAGAGAAGGACTTAGCTCACCTGTACCTAATCGTATTACGGTGTCATCTTGTTCAAATTCATTTATTAATTGAATGGTTTGGTAGTTTGCTTTGTGGATGCTAGTTTCTATGTAGTGCTGCCAATTTGTTTGTTTTTGCTTCACGAGTAAATTCCAGGAATCATTCGCTACATAAGTAGCCGAGCCAGCCTTAGAAGATAGAAGTCCATTAGCCTTCAGCTCGTCAATTGCTTCTTGAAGTGTACTGCGATTAACACCAAAAGATAGTGCGAGCTGGCGTTGGGGAGGTAATTTAGTTCCAAGTGGCCACTCACCGCTTTGTATTTGTTCTGTTATCCATTGAACGATTTGATTTGATAAGCTGGTTGCTAAGGAGCGATTTGGTTGCCAGTTCATTTGTTATCTCCTTTGAAATTGGGTGGGTAAAAATCCATCCAATTGGACCTTTTTTCTATTTATAGCACATGTATGATAGAGAGGAAAGGGGTTAGAGAGATGGAACCTTTGTTACATGGAATTTTACTTGCATTTGGACTTATTTTACCTTTAGGGGTGCAAAATATCTTCGTATTTACTCAGGGCGTTACCCAACCCAGCATAGTTAAAGCATTGCCTGCAACAATTACCGCTGCAATTTGCGATACTGTATTGATTGTACTTGCCATTTTGGGACTATCGCTCATTGTTTTGCAATTTGAATGGCTGCGTCTTGTTTTGTTAGTGGGAGGAATCCTTTTTCTTTTATATATGGGGAAGGTGACTTGGACTTCTCCCGCTGCTAATGTCGAAGGTGAAGAAGCCCTGCCGTTAAAAAAGCAAATCCTTTTTGCACTTTCTGTTTCATTGCTTAACCCTCATGCCTTATTAGATACAATTGGTGTAATAGGAACCAGTGCTATTAAGTACAGTGGGCAAGAGCAATTCTTGTTTACATTGGCTTGTGTAGTCGTGTCTTGGATTTGGTTTTTGGGCTTAGTAACTTTAGGAGCAATTTTGAAAAAATTCCACATTCCAAACAAAATTTTTATTTTATTTAATAAATGCTCAGCTCTTTTTATTTGGGGAACTGCTCTGTACTTGCTTATGGGTATTTTTAGTTAAACCCTAAAAAGGAAATCATAAAAATAAAAATGTATTTGAGCCTTTTAAAATCCTGTGTAAAAGCTACGCCTATAGGGTTTTCCACTACAAACTAGGCATTCTCACCAATACATTCGTCTAGAACACAATATCAAAGGTGCATATATTGATACTGAGTTCGACGAAATGAGGAGGTGTTTTAGAATGGGTAAAAGTGTTGGCGGTGATTTCGGTTACGGAACTGGTGAAAACGGTTCATGGTTCGCTTTATTAGTAGTACTATTCATTCTTCTAATTATTGTTGGTGCTTACTACTTCGGTGGTAGCGGTGGATACGGCTTCTAATATTTAACAAAGTAGAAAAAGCTAGCCCTCCAAATTTTTTGGAGGGCTTTAGTAATTAGTACCGTACTTTAAAGTGTCCATGATTCGGAACAGCTTTAGGGAAGCAAGCTTGTAAATAGCCCTTAAATAAAAAAGGAACTGTTTGAGTTGCTTCATAAAGGATTTCTCGATTTTTTAATAAAGGAAAATCAACCCCGGTTAAACGATAGCTGTTGAATACTACCTGATAATGTTGATGCATTCCAAGTGGCTTACCCTCGAAAACTATCTCCTGTACACGTTGCCCCACTGGCTCCTTCACATCAAATACATAAGAAATTCCGCCCCAGAAATCATATTGATAGGCTTGTTGGGTACCAGGGAAAACATTTGTACTAAAATCAATTTCGCCAGCTTTATTGAGTGCTAAAACGGCGGCACTTAACTCCATTAATTCTTTTATTTCAGCCCCTGAAAGTGAAATGACCTGTAACTTATGCTCTCGTGGAGAATTCTTAAGTAAAACCCGATTGGTTATGCTACCTTTGAACCCACCTTTCTCCAAATACAAAAGATCACAAACAGAAATTTCGGCATTTGTAGCTTTGAGCTGCATGTCATGAGTTAGCTGTATAAAAGGATGGCTAGAAAGCCTGGAGGACAATAAACCCTTATATGAATAGTCATCCTGTATGTATGTGAGCTCTTGATCTAACCATTCTTCAACTTCTGCTGGATAAGAAAATTGACTATCCTCTAGTTGATGGAAGATTGCATGACTATGTCCCTCTTCAAAATCGATTTGAACCTCGAAAAAACCATTGCTGTGAGAAGTCGGTTGAATAATCAAAGTGTTCTGCAGCCTTGTATTTATATATAAATGCTGGTGACCAGTGATAAGTAAATCAATATCCTGAATCGTTTCTAGAATTTCATTTGCTTGATTTTCACCGGTTCTCGCTTGGAATACAGCCTCTGTTGAAGGGTCCTCGGAAAAGCCTCCATGATAGGAAACGATGAGATAATCAGGTTTTTCATGCTCTTTTACATAATCTACCCAGAAATGCAGTGCTTTTAAAGCGTCCTCAAATATTAGCTCCTTCACATATCCATGCTCGTCCCACATAGGTGTAAAGTGAGTAGTAGCACCTACAATGACAAACTTTTTTTCGTTAATGTTTTGCACGTAATACGGTTTAGCGAAGTCTTTGATATTGCAGCTAATCCAAGGAAAACGACAATCAGAGCGTAATTTTTCTAGAGCTAGAAGACTGTTATGAAATTCATGATTTCCTAAAATCGCAATATCATAGATTTGATTTGCTAGCTCAATCATTGGATGCTGGCTTTTTTGGATGTGCTGATAATAAAAAGTGGCTGGACTACCATCAAGAAAATCTCCGTTATCAATTACTAAATCAGCATTTAAGGATTTCATTTGCTTGACTAATTTCTCAAAACGATCGAGTCGTCCATGGATATCACTCGTAACTAAGATGGAAAAGGACATATTTTTCACCACTAATTCTCTGTCTTTTTTTATCATATTTTTAGTATAGCAAATGAAGATTTACTCATTTACATAATATTAGAATTTATGCTACACTTATCTTCGTAAATTAAAACTATATATTGTGTTTGTTTTAACTAGGTACTACTACATGTAGTTTAATAGGGAAGTTCGGTGTAATTCCGACGCTGTCCCCGCAACTGTGATGCTGACAATGATTCGATACCACTGTGTTTTCATGGGAAGGGAATCAAAGGGTGAAGCTAAGCCAGGAGACCTGCCTAGTAAAACAGATCATTCATTTCTTCGGGGATTGAGAAATGGGGACGTACCCTTTTTCAATTCACTTAGGACGTTTCCATTTTTAGGCTATCTCTTTTCGAAGAGATAGCCTTTTTATTTTGAAAAATTACCACAAGGAGAGAGATTCGATGAAATTATATACAAAAACGGTATGTCCAAAATGCATGTGGGTAAAATCAGAGCTGGAAAAAGCGAAAGTTATAGTCGAAGAGGTCAATATCGATCATGAACCACATGAAAAAGAATTTCTTATTCAGTCAGGGTTACTAACAGTTCCAGTTTTAGAAATTGAAGGGCGCTTGATAGGGGACGTTAAAGAGATCATTTCGCAAATCGAGTTGGTTGCACAATGATTGCTTACGCAAGCAGAACTGGGAATGTACGTTATGTCGTTTCCAAAATACAGGGTGAAGCCGTGGAGATTAAAGAAGGACTTCAGCTGGACAAGCCTTATTTATTAATTACTTATACAGATGGGTTTGGAGATATTCCGACAAAGGTTGCCCAATTTTTAGAACATAATGGCTCTCTCTGTAAAGGTGTTGTAGTCAGTGGCAATAGCAACTTTGGTCATCACGTATTTGGTGGAGCAGGAGACAAAATAGTCTCACGCTATCAGGTGCCATTGGTACGGAAAATAGAATTGCGTGGATATCAAAAGGATTATGAAATGATTCAACAGTTTTATGAAACGAGGGTGATGTAATGAAGACGTATTTAAAGTTAAATAATGATGTGCTCAATCGCTATAACACAACGGGACAATTAGAGCTAGAAAAGGATCGTGAGGCTACACGACGTTACTTTTTAGAATATGTGAACGTTCGCTTGCGGTACTTTATCGATATTGAAGAAAAGCTTCGTTATTTAGTAGAGGAAGGTTATTACGAGAAAGAGTTTATTGAACTGTATGACTTAGAATTTATTAAACATTTATATAAAAAAGCATATGATTACAACTTTCGCTTTCCCTCTTTTATGAGTGCAAGTAAATTTTACGATAGTTATGCTATGAAGAGTCGTGATGGTGAAGAGATTCTTGAAAAATATGAGGATCGTATTGTGATAATTGCGTTGTATCTGGCTCAAGGAGATGCAGAATTAGCAGAACGAGCTGTGGAGGCGATGATGGAAGCCTATCAACCTGCTACACCAACAGCTTTAAATAGCGGGAAGAAGGCACGTGGGGAACTAGTAAGCTGCTTTAAGCTATCGATGGACGACTCTATGAATAGTATTGCTGAAAATATTGGCTATTGTTTGGAGCTTTCACGCCTTGGTGGTGGGGTGGGTGTTAACTTAACGGACTTGCGCCCATTAGGAGATCCAATTAAGGAAATCCAAAATCGGGCAAGTGGTGTAATACCGGTTGCTAAGCTTCTAGAAAATTCCTTTAGTTATTCTAATCAGCTCGGCCAACGTAACGGTTCGGGCGTTGTATACTTAAATATTTTCCATGCTGATATTGAGAATTTTATTTCTTCCAAAAAACCAAATGCAGATGACAAAATCCGTTTAGCGACATTGTCTACTGGGATAATTATTCCGAGTATTTTCTTTGAACTGATGAAGCGGGATAAGGATATTGTGCTCTTTAGTCCATACGATATTTACAAAGAATATGGAAAAAGAATGTCTGAAATTTCAATTTCGGAAATGTATCACGAGCTACTGGATAATCCAAGGGTTCGAAAAATTAAACGATTAAATGCGCGAAAGCTTTATACAGAAGTGAAAAAAGCGCAATTTGAATCTGGTTACCCTTTTGAAATTTTTGATGATAACGTGAATGAAGTGCACCCACTGAAAAATATTGGGCGCGTTCAAATGTCAAATCTATGTACGGAAATATTACAGGTGCAGCAAAAGAGTATTATCACAGATCAAGATGAACCGAATGACTATGGTTTGGATGTATCCTGTAATCTAGGCTCAATTGATATGCATGAGGCAAGTAAGGTAGCTGATTTTGGGAAGTTAGTTGATACGGCAATGAGGCTGTTAACGAATGTATCCCAAATGACTTATATCAAAAATGTACCATCTGTTGCTAAGGCAAATAAACTCATGCATTCAGTTGGTCTCGGTGTGATGAATTTGCACGGGCATTTAGTGACGCAAGGCATCATGTATGGCTCAAAGGAATCTATTGAATTTATAGATGGCTTTATGGAAGCTTTAAACTATTATTCTCTAAAAAGCTCGATGGAGATTGCGAAAGAGCGCGGAGAGACTTTTTATGGATTTGAAGAGAGTGAATATGCAAATGGAAACTATTTTGACTCGTATATCAATAAAGAGGAAAAGCCTTTCCAGACTGTTACAATACGAGCCCTAGGGAATGTGCCGATTATAACAGCAGCAATGTGGAAGGAGCTAGCTAAAGGTGTGAAAAAGTATGGTTTGTTCAATAGCTATAGAATGGCTGTTGCTCCTACTGGATCCATAAGTTATATAAGATCCTGCACGGCTTCCATCGCCCCCTCTACAGAACGCGTGGAGGTACGCGATTATGCCGATAGCCGCACCATTTACCCAATGCCATTCTTAAATAATGATAATGCTCACCTCTATGTTGAAGCATATGATGTCAATGCTTATGACCTAATCGATTTATATGCTGCTGCCCAAAAGCATGTGGACCAAGGGATTTCGATGACGCTCTATGTAACGGATGCGTGGACAACTGAACAGCTAGCCAAAATCTATATCTATGCTTGGATGCGCGGCATTAAATCAGTTTACTATGTACGTCAACGATTACAAACATTAGAGGAGTGTATAGCATGTCAAATATAATTTATGAGGCCGTCAATTGGAATAAACCGACAAGCGAGCTTGCACAAGTTTTTTGGGACCAACAATGGAAGCAGATTTGGTTCCCAGAAGAAATTGCAGTTAGTAAGGATGTGAAACAGTGGCAAAGCTTTGAGCATCAGGAAACATACAAAAAGGTATTTGCTGGGCTTACACTCCTTGATACCGTACAAACTAATATTGGCATGAACCAAATTGCTACCTATGCAACAGATTTACAGGAAAAAGCTGTTTTCACTGTTTTCGGGGCTTTTGAAGCCATCCATGCAAAATCTTACTCTTATATTTTCACTACTCTATGTACAAACACAGAAATTGACGAATTATTTGAGTGGGTAAAGAAAAACGAATATCTTCAGTACAAGG
Organism: Ureibacillus chungkukjangi; assembly: GCF_003217295.1. Taxonomy (GTDB): domain Bacteria; phylum Bacillota; class Bacilli; order Bacillales_A; family Planococcaceae; genus Ureibacillus; species Ureibacillus chungkukjangi. The sequence continues at coordinate 110,996 of NZ_QJTJ01000008.1, read as the reverse complement.
CAACTAAAATTGCGGATATCTACAACAATATAGAGGAAGGAAATTCAGAAAGCTTATGGAAGGCGATGTTCTCTTCCGTTATGCTAGAGTCCTTCTTATTCTATTCCGGCTTTTTCTATCCTCTCTATTTGGGCGGTCAAGGAATCCTGCGTAATTCAGCAGAGGTCATTTCGCTCATTTTACGAGATGAATCTATCCATGGAGTTGCAGTGGGCTTCTTTGCTCAGAATTTATTCAAGCAATTTTCGAAGCAGAAGCAAGAGGAGCTAACGGTTTGGGGATATGACCTTTTACTGGATTTATATCAAAATGAAATGGACTATACTGATGATTTATATGCAGAAACGGGCCTTTCCCCAGATGTAAAGGCATACGTACGCTATAACGCCAATAAGGCCTTGATGAATGTTGGCTTTGAAGCGATGTTCCCAGAGGAGGAAGTAAATCCAATTGTGATGAATGGGATTCGCAATGAAGGGTCTACTAATGACTTTTTTAGTCAAAAAGGCTCTTCCTATGCCAAAGCCAAAGTAGCATCTATTACTGATGAAACCTTTAATTTTAAAAATAGAATTTAAATATGAAACTCATAAAGGCTAAACTCTTGCTTTTGTGAGTTTTTCTTGCAATACATGTCTATATTTGTAGAACGATTTTTAAAGGAATGTAGTAATTTTTTGCGAACTGTATAGAGTAAGGGGTGATATGTATGTCAGATATAGCGGTAGTATCGGATACATCAACTGGTGAAGACCTTATTTATAATACGGTGGCAGTTAGTAAAATAGTAGGTGTTCAGGAAAGAACTCTAAGGAATTATTGCAGGCTAATGCAAAAGCATCATTACGACTTCCAAAAGAACAAAAATGGACATTTCATTTACTATAAAAAAGACATTGAAATGATTAAAAAAGTAGTCGATCTTAAAAACTCTAGCTCCCTGACGATCAAACAAGCTATAAGTGAAATCCTTGGTACAACTCCAGACGAACTAAAAGACAGTCTACAAAAAAAATTCACAGAAATGCACGACATAAACAATCTTCTAGAGGAATTTTCAGTATTTAAAAATGAGCAAATGGAATTCAATAAGAAGCTTCTTGAACAGTTAATTCAACAAGAGCAAACCTTCAAAACGAGTATTGAAGAGAGAGATAAGAAATTAATGTTTGCCATGAAGGAATCTATGGAAACAAGAAGGCAGCTTGCAGTAGCAACTGCTGAAGTAGAAGCGGTAAAGGAAAGGGAGAGAAAGAAAAAACGATGGTGGCAATTTTGGAAATGACAGAAAATCAATTTAATAGCGATTAGCGGTAGCTTGCGAATGATGATGACGCAGGCTATTTTTGTTTTTAAAGAACTATTTACCAACTACTGTAAATTGGAGTATAGTAAAGTTTATAGAATTTTTAGAAAGAAGGGCTTCGATGTTAGCTGATATTAATAAACGCCTCCAAAAACTCATGCCGATCCTAACACCCCTTAGCTTGATAATTGGTGTATTACTCGAGGATATAGGTGGGCAATTAGCATTTCTTGTTCCTGTGTTATTCGCTTTTATGACCTTTGCTGGTAGTTTAAGCATGAATTTTCAAGGCCTGCGAAGCTTCATGAAATACCCCTGGGTTATCCTCACTACCATTGCATTTTTACATATTCTTATGCCTGTTTGGGCGTATTTTATCTCAACCCTCTTATTTGATGATCATTTATTAATCATAGGCTTTATTCTTTCCGTTGCCGTTCCTACTGGAGTAACGAGCTTTATTTGGGCGAGTATTTGTAAGGGGCACCTACCGCTATGTTTATCAATCATTTTAATTGATACAATTCTTTCACCAATTATCCTACCAACCTTAGTTCATTTTGTAGTAGGGGAAAAAGTTGAAATTAACACAATGTCCATTATGCTAGATTTAATGTGGATGATTGTATTACCCTCGATTGCAGCTGTTTTACTGAATGAGTGGACTAAAGGAGAGATCAATCAAACACTGGGGAAAACACTAGCCCCTTTTCAGAAGCTGAGTTTGTTTTTAATCGTAGGTATCAATAGTAGCGCCATTGCACCTTATTTGAAAAATATAACATGGGAAATCATTTGGATTATAGTAGTAGTTTTATTACTAGCCATCTCAGGCTATATAATGTGTTTGCTATTGGGTCACTTCTTATTTAAAGACTTTGAGGTCATTACAACTATTGTATTTACAGGGGGGATGCGTAATATTGCCGTCGGAGTAGTAATCGCTAGTACTTACTTTCCACCAAAAGTGGTTATGCCGGTGGTCTTCGGAATGCTCTTCCAGCAAATACTCGCCTCACAATTTAGTAGAGTGCTAGAGAGGTATAAGGAAAAATATAATGAAAGATGTCTTTCAAAGGAAGAGCTGCTAAAACATGAGAGCTCCTCTGTCTAAGATTAGAGATTTATTAATTTAATAGTAAAGAGTGGGAGGTATGAACTAATATATCTCTCATTTTTGTTCAACAAAAGTCCTTGTTCGGCTACTTTTGTTCTATGGCTAAGTATTCAGAAAAATGTTACTTTTGTTATAGGAATAAATTTAGAAGGAGTTGTAAATCACATGGGCATAAAAGCAACAAGAGGACTTTATGTAGGAAATTTATTGGTAATTGTTCTTTTGATAGCTAATATTTTATTCACGGCATCAATGGAAATAGTGATCATAAGTGCGGTAGGAATCGGTATATTAGTAGTAGGTACACTCTATACATATAAATCTATTACAAGACCTTTAAAAGAAACGTTAAAGATAGCAAGACAAATTACAGCAAGAGAACTTGAAATAGATAAAGCACCAAAAGTGAAAAATGAATTTGGGGAGCTGTCTCAATTTTTACATGAGATGGGGGAAAATCTTAAATCAATCTTCGTTCAGTTAAATAGTGTGTCAGATCAATTAGTGACATCATCAAGTAGTTTAAAATCCTCAACTGAGCAAACGAATGTATCAACTAACCAAATGGCTGCATCTATTCAAGAGGTTGCTAGCAGTGTAGACATACAAGGTAAAAACATTCAGGAAAGTGCTACGGCAATGAGTGAAATCACTATCGGGATTGGTCGTGTTGCCCAAACTACAAATAATGTGGCTGAATCTGCTTCTGAAACGACAACACAAGCAAATCTAGGAAATAATTATATCCAAAAAATCGATGAACAAATGAACTCAATCTATAAGGTGAATCATGAAACGAATTCAGTTATGAAGGAGTTAGAGGATAAATCTACGAAGATTGGTAGTATTATCGGCGTTATTACTGGAATTGCTGACCAAACTAATTTATTAGCATTAAATGCAGCCATTGAATCGGCACGTGCAGGTGAGCATGGAAAGGGATTTGCGGTTGTTGCAAACGAAGTAAGGCTTTTAGCTGAACAATCAAAAGAGGCTTCAAAACAAATTGAAGAAATTATCAAGTTGATTCAAGAAGATACAAACCAGGCTTATGAAATGACGAACAAAGCAACAATAGAGACAAAAAATGGATTAGAGCTAGTGCAGATTACAGGGAAAACATTTACTCAAATCTTAACATCAATTGAAAATGTAAGTGCTCAAACTCAAGAATTATCTGCAGTAGTGGAAGAAATGTCTGCAAGTACGGAACAAGTGAATGCATCGTTCGAGGATGTGTCACAGCTAGCTCAAAACTCTACATCTAAAATGGCAGAAATTGCAGCAGCATCTGAACAAAATTCGTATGCATTAAATGAAGTATTCTCTTCGACTGGTGCCTTAGCAGAAGTTGCAGAGCAGTTGCAAGGAATGGTAAAGAAGTAAGAGGCTGATTAACTTAAAGGAGTGTCAAAGCCGGTACGTTCGGATGACACTCTTTTTTGTTTTAACTAAAAGGAATAGCAAAGTCATGATAATTCTAAAAATTCAAATAGTACTAAATACACTTTATTTTTAGATAGTTATTAGCTACAGTAGTGGAATAAATTGAGGTGTATATTTTGAAGGGGTTAAACTATTTCCATCCATTAGTATGGAGTATTTTACTTGGTACTATTTTTACAAGGGCAGCAAGCTTTATGACCATTCCATTTCTTGCTTTATATCTGCATAATGAGTTACATGCTACGCCATTAGTGATAGGAGTAACATTAGGTGCAGCCCAATTATTTGCCACCTTTGGAGGAATCTTTGGGGGATATTTAACAGATAAATTAGGCAGAAAGCTTGTCATTATTTTCACTATTTTTGTTTGGAGTGGCGTATTCATAGGCTTTGCTCTAGTTCAAAATGTGTTGTTGTTTATAATTCTTAGTAGTTTAAATGGCTTGTGTCGCTCCTTTTTTGAACCGGCCACACAAGCACTAATGATTGATTTCACAGAAAAAGAGAAACGTAGAAGACTATTCTCAATTCGATACACTAGTATCAATATTGCTGGTGTAATCGGTCCGGTTTTAGGAGTATGGATTTCAAGTTTGTCAAGCGCAGTGATGCCTTTTGTTATTACGGGAGTGATGTATGCTGCGTATGGATTTGTTCTTATCGGCTTATTGAATCATTTTGAAATGCGTCAACAACTTGCGTCTGGAAGGCAGACTCTTCCCCAAATGCTAAAAGTGGTAGGTAAAGATACGAAGCTTCTTCTATTACTTGCTGGCGGTGTGCTAATCAGTCTTGGTTACTCCCAATATGATTCTACCTTGCCACAGCTAGTTAATCTTTCGGTAGAAGAGGGAGTGAAATTATATTCTATTTTACTCGTTATCAATGCTGCCATCGTTTTATTGTTACAGCTACCAATAAGCGTGTATACGGAAAAAATCTCGTCCTTCAAAAGCTTGAGTTTTGGTATGTGTTTCTTCGCTGCAGGTTTTATCTTATTTAATATGGCATCGAGCTGGGCATTGTTTATTATTGCAATGATTGTTTTTTCGATAGGTGAGATTTTTGCCTTCCCTATGATGAATGCAATGATTGAAGAAATCGCACCAGATACACAAAAGGCTACATATTTAGGCGCATCCCAACTTAAAAATCTCGGCGGCTTTATCGGACCGATTTTTGGCGGGTGGCTTCTAACTCATTACATTGGAGAAATATACTATGTTATGGCAGTCATCGTATTGTTAAGTCTCGTATTTTATAAAAAGGCACTATCTATGAATAAAGCAATTTGATTGTGGAGGGGTTTAAGCGTGAATGACAGGTATCCAATTGGAAAGTTTTCGTGCAGTGAAAGTATTTCTTCTGAAGAGGTACAAGGATGGGTTGACGATATAAAAAGTTTGCCAGCTAAATTAAACGAAGCCTTAAAGGAATTAGATGTGAAAGTGCTTGAAAATACTTATCGTGAGGGTGGGTGGAGCATCCGCCAGCTTGTCCATCATATCGCGGATAGTCATTTGAACTCCTATATACGCTTTAAATTAGCTTTAACCGAGGATAATCCAACCATAAAACCTTATTCAGAAGAGAAATGGGCAGAGCTTTCAGATTCCACTCTCCCTTTAGAAGTATCCTTATCTTTGATTCAAGGCTTACACGAAAGGTGGGGATTCCTGCTTGAAAATCTCACACCAGCTGAACTGGAAAAAACCTTCACTCATCCAGAATCTGGTGTTATTACCTTAAAGGAAAACATCTGCCTCTACGCATGGCACGGGAATCACCATCTAGCTCATATCAAAATCGCACTTGAAAAATAAAAGTGTCACTCCTTATCGAAAGAGACAGGAGTGACACTTTTTTTGAATGAACTGAGTATGGAGCAGTTTATACGGGAGATGAAGTGGGTTACAAGTAGTGAATGCTGATGCGATGCAGTTCATATAGGAGATTATAAGTAGAAAATGCCGGTGTGATGCAGTTCATATGGGAGATGAAATGCATTGCGAGTAGAAAAAACAGCCACGATGCAGTTCAACCAGAGAATGAACTGCATCACAAGCAGAAAATCCCCCTGTACATTATTTATTACTCGGGTAAATTCTTTTTTGCTTTCGTTGCTGCTTTAACACCTGTGATAGGAGAAGCTGGACTAATTTTATTTCAGGGGTCTCGTGTAAAGGGTGCACTAAGTTACATTTTTCTAAAGGGTCCCTAGTTAGATTATATAATTCATATTCCTCTTCTACTGGTTCGGTTTTGGTTGAATTGACGAACATGCTTGCTTCTTTTGTATCTGAAAGCTTCGTTGTGAAAATTTTCGTTGTTTCAATATCCTCACAATTTGGAGAGCTCCAAAATTGTGGGTTATCAAAATAACGTACATATTTCCAAATCTCTTCTGTATCATTTTCACCGGTAGGCAGCTTTATAATGACACTCTCTATATGATTTGGCTGACATACAGGTGTATAGGGCTCACCATCTACTGTTGTTTGGTTTAAGCCTTTTGTCACCTCGTCATCTGTCATAAAGTAAAGGGGCTCATTTACCTGAATTAAAGGCTCTTCTCGCTTAATGAAAGGAGTAAGATTTTTGCCGACAAAAGGGTGTACCTCAGAGTGAGTTTTACGTAATTCATCCTGCACCTTATCTATATCGATGCCAGCTAGCCCTAACAATGTTGGAATAACATCTACATGACTAGTTAACATTTCTGCTTCACGAGGCTCGGCAAATAGCTTTGGACTATGGATGACGAAAGGTACATGCAGCGCTTCTTCATATGCGCTATGCCATTTTTGGAACTGGCCACCATGAGCCCCAAGTAAACTGCCGTGATCAGATGTGAAAATAATGATAGTATCTTCGTAGAAAATGGAATTTGCCAGGGCTGTATAAATTTTGAATAGTTCTTCGTCCACCCGTTTGTGAAGTGAATAGTATAGCTGTCTATAAAATTCTGAGTCAATTGTTGGCTGAAAGGCGTTCTGATAAACATCTCTATAGCTCATTTGAGCCTTTGGTTTTGTACGTAAATCCTCCTTTGATGTAGGAGAAGGTGGAATCTCTGGTATCGAAGGGTCAATTTCAAAATTATAGTGCGGGCTTAGTCTAGAAAGTGATCCGTAAAGAGTGATATCGTGCGGGTTTACCAAAGATGAGACTATGAGCCAAGGCTGGCTTGACTTCGGGTTCTGTTCCAATGATTGAATTAATTCCACAACCTCTTCTGCGTAAATTTCATCGCGTCCATTTAACCCGACTTTGGCTGAGGATCCAGAATTTCGAGGATCTGCTCCATGAGGTTCAGGTCCAATCCAATCATCAAAGCCATATGCATTCAATCGATTTGCCATTCCATAGAGCTTTACTTTTGAAGAATCAGAAATGCCACTTGAATCATAGCTTGGTAAGGCATTATGTGTACCAGGAATCAAAATGCCCTCGCTTGAAAGATGCCATTTTCCCTTCCAAAATGTTTGATAGCCTGCTGTACGAAAATAATTGCCTAAAGTCGGAACTGTATTTGCTCCAAGCCCAAATACGTTTGGGTCAAATGCTCCTTTGGCTGCCCCCGTAGTTTGCGTTACACCATGGAGAGAAGGGTATTGCCCGGTAAAAAGTGTCGTTCTGCTCGGAGAACACGCAGTACTGCCAATATAGTGGTTTAAAAAGGATAGTCCTTTTTCCCGTAAAATTTCTTGTGTAATTAAATTTTCCTTTCTCCATTCCTTTATAGCTTCGGTTTCATAACAGGGCGGGTAACGTTGCTCATCGACGATTAAAAAAAGAATATTAGGTCGTTTAAATTCTATAGGATCATTTGTCGAATACAAAATTTTCACCCCTTTAATGTATTATTATATGTAGCACTGCTTATAAGGGTTAGAATAATTGTATAGATTACTGTATGTCGAATCCTTTCAGTGCATGAACGCGTTAGTAATTAAATAGAAGAAAGGGAGGTTCTTATGTTTAATATTTACAGAATTATACATATTGTTTGGACAGCTATTTTTGCTTTTTTCATTTCCATACCAATTTTGGAAGGCGGCTTTGAAAGAGCTGTATATGATGATGCCTTTTTTGTAGGGCTTTGGATTATTGGAATCGTGTTCTTATTTATTAAGAAGCTGACGAAAATCGGTTTTATATTAACGATAATTCCATTACTATTTGCTATATTTATTTTCATTTTTTAAATACCAATTCCTGTTGAAGTTTGACATAACACCTTTAGGTTATATATAATCGGCAAATAACACCTAATAGTTATATATTGATTTAAAGGAGCACTTATCACATGTCAAATGAACATAAAAATCTACCGGATATTGTTCAAACAATAGCCATAAACGCACCGATTCAAAAGGTATGGGAATATGTATCAACAGCCCAAGGAATTGCTGAATGGTTTATGCCAAGTGATTTCAAATTGGAGGTTGGACACGAATTTACAGTTCAATCCCCATTTGGTCCTTCTCCTTGTAAAGTAATAGAAGTTGAAGAGCCGAACAAAATTTCGATTCAATGGGATACAGATGGCTGGGAGTTATCTTTCCTTCTAAAGGATTTGGGCAGTGAAACAGAATTTACTGTAATCCATGGCGGATGGAAAGAAGGAGATGCGATTGTTCCTAAAGCGCAGCGTCCACAATCAGCAATCCGCGAAACAATGAATCTAGGTTGGGCAGGTATTGTTCAAAAATTAAAACAAGTGGCTGAGGCTTAATGGGTTCTGAACTACAAAAAGGGGATATATTTCAGGCAATAGCCGATCCAACTAGGAGAGAAGTAATTCGACTACTTTCGGTAAAAAACCAATCTATTGCCGAACTCTCTTCTCATTTTGAAGTAAGTCGAAATGCAGTTGTGAAGCATCTCAATGTTTTAACGGAAGCAGGATTAGTACGTGGTGAAAAAAGCGGCAGAGAAAAAATCTATCAACTGCAACCCGAGCCCTTGAAGGAATTACAGGAGTGGCTCTCTTACTATGAGAAATTCTGGTATAACAAATTAACGAAATTAAAGTATGTAGTTGAAAATGATACTTTAAATAAGTAGAAAAGAATCTATTTTAGATGTGTGTGTCTAAAATAGATTCTTTTTTGACGGTTAAGGAATAACATTAACTCGTTTTATTCTAGCCGAGTTTTGTACTTCTACCTAGATTACCACCAAAATGCGTTTGCTAAAAAGATTCCCGCAATGGCACCGATTGCAATGCCAATCCCTAATCCGCCACCACCGAAGCCCCAAAAACCAAGTCCCAATCCACCAAAACCACTCTCTGGCATAATCCAAACCATGTTTCTTTCAACTCTAGTAATTGTTCCGACATGTCGACGGCCGGACGTTTCAACAATGCGAACTTTTTTTCCCATATGACGGCAGCAAAGCGCATATGCTTCTCTTGGATGCATCCTATTCCCTCCTTTTTAGTAGACTAATAATCAATATATGAAACTTATTTTTGCTGACACATGTTAGGAGTCTAATGGATATTTCTATTAAGCAATAAATTATAGAAATAATAGTTTTAAGAGGGAGAGAAATAGATGTCAGTAGAAGATACGGTTTCAATACTAAAAAACTTGAGTGAATTATCTAAAAACCTCCAGGGGAACTTAGAAGAAGTTCATCGAAAATTGATAGCCAGTCCGTTAAAGGATTTCTTTCCACAAGCTACACCAGAAGATATCCAGAGAGAGTTATTAACAAGGGGATTGTTTAATCCAGATGAGAGTCCGGCAATCGATGAGATATTGAGGGATCTTGAAAATGAGCAAGTATGGGAAACCATTAGGAGTGAATATAAGTACTTACAACAGGAATGGGGTGGACCGGATGTGCCTATTTTCATTTACCCTCTCACAAAACATCGACCGATAATGGAAGGTGTGGAAGTTAGGAAGAACGGTGTTTCCTATAATGGACTACTATTTTTATTTGTAGGTGCAAAACTAGAATCAGAAGAATTAAAGGCGTTGCTGGCACATGAGTATCATCATATTTGTAGAATGTCCTATTTAAATAAGTCCCCATATAAAACGGAGTTGCTTGATACATTAATTATGGAAGGGATGGCTGAATATGCTGTGGAAAACTTATATGGGGAGCAATGGCTATCCCCGTGGACAAAGAGATATTCACAGGAAAACTGTCTGGACCTGTGGACAAAATTCTTTGTGCCAGCATTAAAGGTGAAGGGTGTGGATAACCACTTCTCATTTTTATATGGTAATTTGGCAGAAGGAATCCCCCATTGGAGTGGCTATTGTATCGGCTACAGAATCGTCTGCTCATATATAGAGAATCAGGATATCAACGACATAACTGAATTGTTTAAAATGAGTGCAGCTGAAATTTTGAAGGGCTCAGCTTTTAAATTGAGTTAACCCGTCGTTATTTGCAAAGAAGTGCAATTTGCTAAGCTATATCAATCAAATCACCAGCATTTCAAACCCAAACTGCATCATCAACAGCCAAACGCTTTCAGATGAGCTTTATAAATTGATTTTCCCCCCTCAAAATTTGGAGCTTTACTCAGTGAGTTAGCGATAAGCGACTTCCTTTTAATTCGCGAAAGTGAAATAAATCTCTCCTTTTTTAATATTCGCGTTTTAACCTTCACTTTTAAGGGTATCTAATAAAAAAGTCGTATGGCTTTTTGTCAAGCCTCTAAAATTTTTTTATCCAAATAGCTTATTTTTAGCTTACTTGTATTTGAAATTTTTTGGAGGGGTTCTAAATGGCTTTGTATCAGTAGATTGAGAGGTTGTTTAATCTAATATATTTGTAGATAAATTGTCACAAAAATTACCTAAAAAGTTCGTTAATTTGTCACAATTATATATTGCAATTAATCTAGTTCTTTGTTTTGTTGTGAATTCCGTGTAACATTAATAGTGAGGAAGGTGATTGAGAATGTTAAAAATTGAAAATTTAACGAAGGTATATCGAGGTGGCAAGGTTGCTGTCGATAAGTTAAACCTTGATATCCAAGAGGGAGAGTTTATTGCTTTTATCGGTACAAGTGGAAGTGGTAAAACGACTGCACTGAGGATGCTTAACCGAATGGTTGAACCGTCAAGTGGGAAGATGACCTTGAACGGAAAAGATCTGACCAAGATGAATGCCGTTACTTTAAGGAGAAGTATTGGCTACGTAATTCAGCAAATTGGTTTAATGCCACATATGACGATACGGGATAATATCACGTTAGTTCCACAGCTTTTAAAATGGTCAAAAGAGAAGAAGGATGAGACGGCTCGCCGTTTGATTGAACTTGTCAATTTACCCCAATCCTACTTAGATTATTACCCAGCCCAACTATCAGGTGGTCAGCAACAGCGTATAGGTGTATTGCGTGCCCTTGCTGCAAACCAAGACATTATCTTAATGGATGAACCATTTGGAGCACTTGACCCGATAACCCGAGATACACTTCAAGATTTGATTAAGGATATTCAACAGCGACTGAAAAAGACGATTATTTTCGTTACGCATGATATGGATGAAGCTATTAAACTAGCAGACCGAATTGCAATTATGCATGAAGGGAAATTGATTCAATTTGATACCCCCGATAATATATTAGCAGCCCCAGCTAATGATTTTGTAAAAGAATTTATCGGTTCACATCGCCTCATTCAACAAAAACCAAATGTTAAAACCGTTGATGAAGTAATGATCAAACCTATCTCCATAACAATCGAAAAAAGTCTTGATGAAGCAATTCGTTTAATGGTGGAAAAACGAGTAGATACGCTATTTGTGACTGATGGCGACAATCGACTACAAGGATATTTAGATGTAGAGAGCTTTACCGGTGCACGTAAGACGAAAAAAAGTGTTTCAGAATGCTATGAAAAAGAAGTCTTCTACGTAAAAACTGGTTCTAAATTACAAGATTCTGTTCGCAGAATTTTAAAGCGAAACTTAAAAAATATCCCTGTCGTCGATGAGGAGCACCGCTTGGTCGGGTTAGTTACTCGTGCAAATATAGTTGATATCGTATATGACACAATCTGGGGAGATGAAGAGCAAGAAGTCTCAGTTGAAGGTCAGATTGGTTCGGAAGACTTGAAGGAGTTGATTAGTGGATGATTTCCTTTTTCACTGAAAACAGCTCAGATATCTTATTGAAAACATGGGAGCATTTTTATATTTCGATGATTGCTTTAGCCTTAGGTGTCATTATTGCAGTTCCAGTTGGAATTATTTTATCGAAATCAAAATTTCTCTCTAAAATCGTTTTAAGCATCACGAGTGTTTTGCAAACTGTCCCATCCCTTGCACTACTAGCTATAATGATTCCGTTATTCGGCGTGGGGAAGGTGCCGGCAGTTGTGGCATTATGTATTTATTCGTTATTGCCAATCTTGAATAACACATTTATCGGTATGCGCTCTGTGAATGGAAATACAAAGGGTGCAGGAATTGCCATGGGGATGACAACATTGCAGTCGGTATTGTTAGTTGAGCTTCCGTTAGCAATCCCTGTCATTATGTCTGGGATACGACTATCAGCAGTGTATGTTATCTCATGGGCAACGCTAGCTTCCTATATTGGTGCAGGTGGCCTAGGGGATTATATATTTAATGGTTTAAATTTATATCAAGCCGAATTGATCATTGGTGGAGCAGTGATTGTTACTCTTTTAGCATTGCTAGCTGACTTCCTATTATCAAAATTAGAAAAAGTAGTAACACCTAAGGGCTTAAGAATTGAAGGGAGTCGTGCTTCATGAGAATAAAACTCCTACTAGTTGGTGTCATTATTTTGTCTTTAGTAATAGGTGGTTGCTCGCTAACAGGAAATAAAAGCAATGGCACAATTAAAATCGCTTCTGTTGTAACAACAGAGAGCCAGATATTGGCCTATATGTTGAAGTATATGATTGAGCATTATACAGAGGAAGAAGCAGAGGTTATAAATAATCTCGGTACGAGTACGGTAGTCCATCAGGCAATGGTTAATAGGGATGCCAATGTATCAGCAGTCAGATATACAGGTACAGATTTGACTGGGGCATTACAGGCAGAGCCTATTAAAGATGCAGATGAAGCCTTGGCTTACGTACAAAAGGAATTTACAAGCCAATACAACCAAACCTTCTTTGATTCGTATGGGTTTGAAAATACCTATGCCTTTATGGTGACGAAAGAAACGGCAGAAAAATACAAATTAAAAACCGTAAGTGATTTAGCTTCTGTAGCAGGTGAACTCGAAGCTGGAGTAGATACTTCATGGATGAATCGTGAAGGGGATGGCTATAAGGGGTTCGTTGAAGAGTACGGATTCGATTTCTCTCGTACCTACCCTATGCAGATTGGTTTAGTTTACGATGCAGTCGATTCTGGAGAATTGGATGTTGTATTAGGCTATACAACAGATGGCCGTATCGCTTCCTATGATTTAGTCGTATTGGAGGATGATTTGAACTTCTTCCCACCATATGATGCGAGTCCGTTTGCAGATAATGAATTACTTGAGAAAAATCCAGAAGTCAAAGCTGCAATGGAAAGATTAGTTGGAAAAATTTCAACAAAAACAATGCAGGAGTTAAACTTCCTAGCAGATAATAATTTAATCGAACCAGCTGTTGTAGCAGAGGACTTCTTGAATGAGCATGATTACTTTTCAGGAGGTGATGAGTAATGCAGGATATGACACAGATGTCTACAACAGAGCAATTTTTGTTTTATATACAGGAGAATGGCTGGTATGTATTTAATCAGTTTTTAGATCACTTTTTAATTTCTATTTATGGTGTATTACTTGCTGCACTTATAGGAATTCCACTAGGAGTCCTTATTTCAAAATATGGAAAGCTCTCTAATGTGGTCATCACCTTAGCAAATATTATTCAAACAATACCGGCACTAGCTTTAATGGCTATTTTAATGCTTGTGCTGGGGCTAGGCAAAACTACTGTTATCGTGACGGTATTCTTTTACTCATTACTGCCTATCATTAAAAACACATATGTCGGTATTACAACCATTAATAAAAGTGTTACAGATGCAGGGCGTGGTATGGGGATGACTAAGATTCAGGTGCTTTATATGGTTGAATTGCCATTGTCACTCTCCGTTATTATCACAGGTATTCGAATTGCGCTTGTAGTAGCCATAGGTATTACGGCAATCGGTGCATTCATTGGTGCTGGTGGATTAGGGGATATTATTATCCGAGGTACAAACGCAACGGACGGTACAGCCATTATTTTAGCGGGTGCCTTGCCAACAGCCTTAATGGCAATTTTGTCTGACATCATACTTGGAATTATAGAACGCAGATTAGACCCGGTGAAGCGTCAGCAAAAGAGAATAAGTGCAACGGTTTAATATAAAAATGCCTGGTCTCATATAAATAGAGACTAGGCATTTTTTAGACCTTAAAGCTAAGTTTTCTAATCCGATGAAGATTAACCACTTTCACTCAGTCACATACTATTACTTATAAAAGTTTCTCCTTCTTGTTTGTTCAAAAGAGTACATGTCCAGTTCTTAAGTTTATTTTCTCGTCAAAAAGGGAATATCCTTTTACTATTGAATGTTTTGAAAGGGTTTAATCCAATGATAAATTTTATAGGCATTACAAATGACAATCATTTAGAAAAAAATATCGCCATTAATCAAGCGGTTCTATCGGATTATAAATGGTTTTGGGTAGACTTTAGTGAGCCTACAGAGGATGAAATAAAACATCTTTCCGAAACATTTCACTTCCATCCACTTGCCATTGAAGACTGTGTACATGATTTTCAGCGTCCTAAATTAGACTATTATAAAAGCTATACATTTTATGTAACTCACATTCTCAGAGAACAAGACGAGCGTATTATCAAGGATGAATTAGATTTTTTTGTTGGTGAAAGCTGTATCGTTACCTTTCATAAGGTACCTTCTGAAGAGGTATCGAAAGTATGGAGCAGGTTTTTATCACAAGAATCCTTAACAGGCTGGGATCCGTATTATATTTTTTATGAGATATTAGATAAACTCGTCGATAATTATTTCCCACTTATTTATAAGATAGAAGATGAATTAGAAAAAATGATTGAGAATACAAACAAGAAATCAATGAATCATCTCATGGATGAGCTGTTTGAAACAAGAAATATGCTATTAAATCTATTGCATTCCGTGAATCCAATGCGGGATTTACTTTACCGGATATTAAATTCTCATCATTTAAATGTTAATCGGATTGGGGAAAGAAGAGAATACTTTTCCGATATATACGATCATCTACTTAAGCTTTCGGAAATGGTTATGTCAAACCGAGAAGTCACGGCCGATATTCGGGATAGTTATTTATCATTAAACTCTCATCAAACCAATAATGTCATGAAGCTACTTACCATTATTACATCTATATTTGCACCATTGACCTTTATAGCGGGTATTTATGGAATGAACTTTGAGAATATGCCGGAGCTGTCGTGGAGATATGGGTATATATTTTCACTATTCTTAATGCTGTTAATC
This sequence comes from Ureibacillus chungkukjangi, assembly GCF_003217295.1. Lineage (GTDB taxonomy): Bacteria > Bacillota > Bacilli > Bacillales_A > Planococcaceae > Ureibacillus > Ureibacillus chungkukjangi. The sequence goes on along the minus strand of NZ_QJTJ01000008.1, from coordinate 95,622 downwards.
GGTGCTGCTATGTTACTTTGGTTTAGAAAAAAAGGCTGGTTTAAATAAGGGGATAATTAAATTATTTCATTTTTAAGCTCAGTAAAATTAACAAAACACCGCTAAATATGCAAATGATTTTAGGGAAAGAAATCTTATCTCCTAATCCAGCAACGCCTAGTCCAGTCGTAAGAATTAGAACGCAGGGTCCCACTAAAGCCAGCATGGAATTTAGTGCTAAAGCTTTTTCCAAATCATGAGTTTTATACATTAGTCCAGCAACTGTAAGCTCTAAACTTCCAGATATTACGCGAATCAATACCATATAAAGTAATGCAGACGCCACATACACCATCCTTTCGCTTTGATAAGGAAAGTCTATGCTTGTCCGGAAGTGAATATTTGTTAATTTATTTTAAAATATAGAGCTAAGAACATATAAAAGAGTCGCTCCTTTTAAATAAGCGACTCTTTTATATGTGGGAATTATAATTTATTAATTGTAGCGTGAAGAGTTTCTGTAAGCTCTTCATCATATTTAGCAAGTTCGATAAGGTTTGCTAAACGTTCACGTAAAATATGACGTTCGATAACTAATTGTTCATCTAATACACTAACTAATAGTTCAATAATTAAGTTATTACGAATAGCCAATGCTTCACTTTCGCGTTCTGGACTAATTTTAGCATTTGGTTTTATAACTGAGTTACCCATTGAATATTCTCCCCCTAATGTGGTTTCGCTTTATCGATTTGATTTTAACACATTATTGATGAATTATAAATGTTGGACATGGAGATAAAAAGGATATAGTGAGTTTTAAGAAATAAAAATAGAGACGTCAATTCATAAGAACGTCTCTATTTAATTAAGAAGCTTTTTCGGAGGATGTTTTGATTTCGTTATACTTTCTTGTACGGTAAGGGTTTTTTCGTTCTGGATACATAATTTTATCGATAAAGTTCATGGTTTCATCCACATTGGTTACATTTCTTATATCATTATCTCCGTGTGTTGCATTAATGTGAAGTTTTAACGATGCTTGTTTTTTTTCGGTTACTTGATTGATTTTCTTTGCGAAGTCAACAGATTGCTCGAAGGGGACGATTCGGTCGTTTGTGCCATGTATCATATATATTGGCGGGAAGTCCTTTGTTACATGATAAATAGGGCTAGCAACCTTTGCTTCATCTGTTTTTTCTCGAACATTGAACCCCATAAGCCTGTTTGCAATATTGATACTGGCATCTGGAAGGGTTGTAATGTCTGAAATTCCGTACCAGGATACAACTCCTTGTACCTCAGAGGAAGCTTTAGGATTGCCCATTGAAAGATCCTCCATCTCTTCCATCCCATTGGTTGCAGCGAGCATACTCGCCAAATGTCCTCCGGCTGAATTCCCCCATACGACGATATTCCGTGTGTCAAATCGATATTGCTTTGCATTGGCCCGTATATATCGGATGGCAGCTTTTACATCATAAAGCTGAGCTGGCCATTTTGCTTGGTCTGATAGACGATAACCAACATTTACTACTACATAACCTTGTTGTGCAGCCATTTGAATATTCCTAAGAGATGCGGATTTACGGTCTCCGCTTGACCATCCACCTCCATGAAGTGCCACGATTACTTTATAAGGCGGATTCCCGAATGGCGGAAATACAATGTCTAATTGTTGTCTGTCGTTATCTGATTCAGTATAAGGAATGTCAAGATATCTTTTTCTAAATTGGTCCATATCGATGTATTGATTTGACCCTCTAATGGATTCCTCTGCATCGATTTCCTCTTCGCTTTCAGCTTTTAAATTTGTAGTAAGTTGATCGAGGAGCTGTTCATCTGCCTCACCTGTAATGGTTATATCTACATTGGGGGATTTGGATTCAACGGCGTCGGTTTCTTGATTTTCTTGTGCAAGAATTAGAACGGTACTTCCTAAACTAAAAAAAAGTATGAAACTAATTATGATTTTAGGAAATTTTTTCATAGTTTCACCCCTGTTAACCTAATTTTGAGATTGGATTTATTTTAACCGTTAAAATTTTGGCTATACGGTGAGAAATATCTTGTTATAGCTTATTTTTTTCAATATGAAGAACGAAAAAGACCCGAGAATATAATTTTCTCAGGTCTTTTTGTTAAATCATCATTTTTAATGCGTCTTCACCGACTGTACCTTTTACAATACCTAATTTTTCTGCTTCATGAGTAACGGACTCTAGTGGCGCTTTTAATAACTCATCGATTGTTTTTACTCCGACAGCACGACCAGCAATAATTTTACGATCGGCCAGCTTGCTATTTAGCAAACCAACATCCAATGCCCCGCACATAATGTAGCCGTTTTCGTTTGAAACAGTTAAAAGTGTCGTTTTTGGTAACCGTACAGTAACAGCAGTAAACATGTGTCCGTCTATTTCAAGTGGTTCTATCGAAACCATATTTATCGCCCCTTTCCTTTATAAAATATGGAAGGGGGAAAAAAGTGTTCCCCTACGATTGAGATTTTCTAAAGAAAGTGGGCAAAGAAGTATTATTTTTTTAGAGGAATAAAAAATAAAAAACATTCCATACTAATTACAGCTTCACAAAGATATAAAACATGATGAACAGGGGTGTTACCGTTGCAGCATTAGGATGCAAGTCCAAATGTCTCTAGAACACTAAAGCTAATTTAGCGTAAAGGCTTTTTTAGTTTTATGCATCATGGAAGTTTTGTGAACATGCCCGGAATTTATATTCCGGGTTTTTTCTTTTATTAAAATAAATAGTTCCCATGAAAAAATAAAAATAACGCATGATTTACGGTGACTGCATCATACTAATTTTGATTTCACGTTAGAAATCTACTATCTTAAAACAGGGGTGTGACCGATGGGAAAAAAGGGCATTTTAGATCCTAATTCTTCAAAGAATCACCGTAACTGGGAAAAGCCGAAGTTTCATAAATCTCAGATGAATGGTGAAACGAAGATATCTCTTCATAACCAATTATTGAGAACGGCGGCGAAAGTTAGCAGATTTACGTAAAATCGAAAGCCCGGATTATTCCGGGTTTTTTCATTTATCTACATATATCTAAAAATCCTCGATATTAATGTGCTATTTATAATGTTTACTTCTGAAGCAATAGGGGAATATAAGTTAAGTTATCCGTTATGAGGAGTTGTTTTTTTGTGAAGGAAATTATAAAAAATCCTGTATTTACTATCGCCGCCTTAGTTATTTTATTATTAGTTATTTTAGGTGCGTTGTTTCCAGTCCGTTTTGGTGAAGTTGCTAGTAATATATTTGATATGACAACACGTAATTTCTCATGGTTCTATTTACTGGCAGTTTTTGTCATTATTCTCTTCTTACTATTCCTAGCAATCAGTAGATTTGGATCAATCCGTCTAGGGGGAAACGATGCAAAGCCTGATTTCTCCTATATGACTTGGATTTCAATGCTGTTTTCAGCAGGTCTAGGAGTAGGGCTAGTCTTTTGGGGAGTAGCTGAACCAATGAGTCACTTTTTCACGACACCAAATGATAATGTGGAGCCTTTAACAACAGATGCAGCAAGACTTGCTATGGGCTATTCGTTCTTCCACTGGGGGATCAGTCAATGGTCTGTTTATGCATTGATGGGACTTATCATGTGCTATATGCAATTTAACAGAAAGAAGGATTTGCTTATCTCGACGTCTTTAGAGCCGATAGTAGGCTCAAAAAAGGGGATAAAGAATCTTATCGATATTTTTGCAGTAATAGCAACAGTTATGGGAGTAGCAACCTCTATAGGATTAGGGGTTTTACAGACGAATGGTGGGTTGAATGCGGTATTTGGTGTGCCTATTAATTTTTTAGTACAGGTCGGAATCATTGGGCTGATGTTTATTGGCTATATGCTATCCTCCACAACTGGTTTACAAAAGGGTATTAAAATTTTAAGTAACGTCAATATGGGATTAGCCATACTTTTACTCGCCTTTGTATTTATTATGGGACCAACAGTGTTTATCATGGAAACCTTTACGTTAGCGGTAGGAGATTATATATCGCATTTCGTTGAATACAGTTTGCGCCTGCAGCCTTATAAAGAGGATACTTGGGTTAAGGATTGGACAGTGTTTTATTGGGCTTGGGCTATTTCTTGGTCACCGTTCGTGGGAGCCTTTATTGCGAGGGTTTCAAGAGGGAGAACAATACGAGAATTTATATTCGGTGTACTAATTGTACCTCCAGTAATTTCTTGTTTTTGGATTGCAACATTTGGTGGGACAGCGCTGTGGTACGATTTACATGAAAATACGGGTATTGCGACATTGGTAAATGAAGATGTTACTGTTGCTCTATTTCAAACCTTAAATAATCTACCCTTATCGATGATTGCATCTGTTATTGGAATCATTCTTATTTTCACATTCCTAATAACATCAGCCGATTCAGCAACTTTTATCATGGCTAGCATGACCTCGAATGGTGCTATTAATCCGGCAGTTATTACGAAATTAACATGGGGAGTATTAATGGCGGCAATTTCTGGTGTTTTACTATATGCGGGTGGATTAGATGCCCTGCAAACAGCTTCCTTGATAGCTGCTTTGCCATTTATCTTTATCATTTTATTACTTGGTATCACCCTATGGAAAATGCTAAGCAAGGAAATGATCCCGATTAAAAAACACGAAATTAAACGATTAAAGAAAATGCGCGAACATATTGAGCGCGAGAACGAACAGCAGAAATTCCGTAAGTAATAAATATAGAATTATGTCCCGGAGATATATGCTCCGGGATTATTTTTTTAGCTTTCTTTAGTAGGAGGGGCGATTAATGCCTTAGCATCTGAACTTAAAGCATCATAAATTTTAGGATTTGATAATAACTCCTTCTGTAAAAAAGAGAAGCGTTTTATCTCAGCAAATCTAAAATCTCTTGCAAGCTTATTGATATGCTGAATGATCAGCAGTGTTTCTCTTGAGTACACATCTTTGTTATCCGCATCGCCATGAAAATTCAAAACAACATTTACCAAGGCTAGTGCTTCCATACTTAATGTTGAACGGACAAACTGTTTTTTAAATTTATCGATATGTAGTTCGATAATTTTGCGAGCTTGTGGATAATCGCTTTGTGAAATTGCTCGTTCTAACAATTGGACTTCTCGGTCTATTTTCATATAGTCTTCTCCTTAAAAATAAAAGGTAAATATAATTAGTCTTAAGATATTATATAGTAACTAAAGTTCTGAATCAGCAGATATGTTTTTGGATTAAAAATTTCTTTTAAAAGGGTTCTATTATCAGAACTCTTTTCATAAAAACAACTATGCTATTGTTTAGCTTTTATGCACGGTTATTATAGGACTCTTATCAATGAAAACAGTGAAACTACGTCTTAGGTCTTATACTTAACTATTTCCTCAGTCGGTTAACAGAACAAAGTCGGTATTCTATTATTAATAGTGAGATATAAACGAAGGGGTAATAGGATGGAAAGGAAGAAGGTATATTTATTACTGACTGATACAGGTACGATGTTTACAAGGATGGTTAAGCTATATACAAAAAAGCCTTATAACCATGCATCGATTGTATTTGATGAAAATTTCAACGAAGTCTACAGTTTTGGACGTAAAAGACCTCGGAATCCTTTTATTGGTGGATTTGTAAATGAGGATGTAAGACAAGGATTATTTAAAAATGCGAGATGTGCTATTTATAGTTTTGACGTATCGGAAATTCAAATTAATAGAATGAAATCTTTTATCTATAAAATTGAGATGGAAAAACATCTTTATCGTTATAATCTTATAGGACTTATTACTTTTATAATCAATAAACCGTATCAAAGAAAACATGCTTTCTTTTGCTCAGAATTTGTTGCTCAGGTTTTAAATGAAGGCGGAATTAGTCAAATCCATAAGCCCATTTCCCTTGTGTCACCAAATGATTTGCGAAATATGAAGAACCTTCGATTAGAATTTGAAGGACAATTAGCAGACCTGCTTGAAAATGATGCTTCAAATCAGGTTTATCCTATTATTTATTAATTTCGCTAACACCAAATTGCTGTATCAGAAGCATTTTGGTGTTTTTTAGTAGATAAAAAAGGCTTGGCGATAAGTCATGTTTTCTAATATTGTGTGAGGGTAAGTATAAACAATAATGGTTTACAAAGACTAAAAGAAGCGAACGGAAAAAGAGGTGACAAATATGGAAAATCAAATGCCAAAAGATGAAGGAATCGATCATAGTATTGCGCTTTTAAAAGAAGGATATCACTTCATCCTAAATAGAAGTGAAAAGCTTAGTTCTAATGTATTTGAGACAAGGCTTTTAGGAAGAAAAGCGATTTGTATGATCGGAGAAGAGGCTGCACAAATTTTTTACGACCCGCAAAAATTTCAAAGGAAAGATGCTGCCCCTAATCGAGTAGTCCAAACCTTATTTGGAAAGAATGCTGTGCAAACCTTAGATGATGAGGAACACCAAAACCGTAAAAAAATGCTGATGTCGGTAATGACTGAAGAGCATTTGAATCATTTACTTGAGCTAACAGAGATGCAATGGGAGCAATCTATTGTTAAATGGAGCAAGATGAAATCCATCGTCTTTTATGAAGAAGTAAAAGAGTTGCTTTGTAATGTAGCGTTCAAATGGATAGGGTATCCCATACATGAAAATGATGTTAAAAAAATGACGAAAGAGCTCGCCTCCATGTTTGAAACAGCTGCAGCAATCGGTCCAAACCATTGGGCTGGAAGAACCTATAGAAACCAAGCAGAAAAAATGATTCAACAGCTTATACAAGATACGCGTGATGGAAAAATAAAGTTTCCTCAGAATACAGTTCTACATCAATTTGCATTTTATAAGGATACAAAAGGAAATCTTTTAGATATTGAAACGGTTGCAGTTGAAGTCATCAATATGCTAAGACCAATCGTTGCTATTTCAATCTATATTAATTTTTCTCTTCTCGCACTCCACGAATTCCCAGAGGAAAAAGAGAAATTGCAATCCTTTAATGACTACTCCAAACTTTTTGTGCAAGAGGTAAGAAGGTTTTATCCATTCTTCCCGTTTGTAGTGGCAAAAGTTAAATCTGATTTTGTTTGGAATAGCTATGAGTTTAAAAAAGGCACATTAACACTATTGGATCTTTATGGGACAAATCACGATCCAGTGAAATGGGAAGACCCACACAAATTTAACCCTGAACGATTTGCACATTGGCCAGGAAGTCCATTTGGCTTTATTCCACAGGGTGGTGGTGATTACTATTTAGGTCATCGCTGTGCAGGGGAACAAATTACACTTGATGTAATGAAGGTAAGCCTTGATTACTTAGTAAACCGAATGGAATTCACATTACCTGAACAGGATTTGAGCTTTGAAATTGATGATATCCCTAGCATACCAAAAAGCAAGATTATCCTTGAGCATATTGTAAGAAGCCGAAGTCATTAGTGATTTCGGTCTTTTGTTTTTCTTTTTACTGAAAAATGTCGAATAAGGAAGGAGTTTTTTAAATCTTCCACGAATAATAGAAAGTAAAAGAAAACCTATAGGAGCTGAAATTCTTGCACCAAAACAAAGAGGAAATCTTAATGCATTATGAGAATTCTGTCGAGTGGGTAAGGAATTTGGATAATTTAAGTGAGGAGCAGTGGAGAACCCCGATTGCAGAAGGGAAATGGACAATCGCAGAAGTTATTGGTCATTTACCAGCATGGGACCAATTTATTTTAGATAGTCGCCTACCTTATTTATTTAAGAATAGGGCACTTCCAGAAGGACCAGAAGTAGATGAATTAAATCAACAGTGTTCCTTGGAAAGTCAATCAAAGACAAAGGAAGAAATCATTTCAAAATTCATTAAAGTAAGAAGAAGTCTAATCATTGCAGTAAATAATATTGAAGATGACTTATGGGAAACGAAAGTTAACATTGGTTCAACGGCTTTAATATTGACAGACTACTTAAAGGGTTCGATTGAGCATGATCATCATCATTTCAAGCAAATTGAGAATATATTAGAGGGTTCTAAGAAAGTTACATGAGCTAAAAGCAGATAGAAGAAACTTATCTAAGTAAAGAGACTTTAGCAGCTAGAACTACATAAAATGATAGCCCCCATTCGAAAAATAGTTCTTTTTCAAATGGGGGTAAATAATATTAGGAGGATAGAAAAATGAACTCAAGGCTAGTAAGGGTAGGGACTATCTATTTACCAGTAAAGGAAGTTGAAGTATCAGCCAGGTGGTATAAGGAAAAGCTAGGAGCTGAAATTTCCTATATTGATAATACCAAAGCAATTCTAAACTTTGCTGATCAAAGCTTCTTTCTAGTGCAGGCTCCACCGAGTGAAAGTGCTAACTTTAAAGATAGTGATGGTGAAGAACGATTTTCAATAACCTTTGAAGTGGACGGGATAGAAGAGCTGCAGCAAATTTATGAGGAGTTCAATAGAAAACAAATTAAAGTGGGTAAGATAGAGGATCGTGGACATGCGGGAAGGAACTTTATATTTCAAGATTTAGATGACAATAAATTCGATGTATGGAGTGAGCTAAGTCCGAAGTATAAAGAGCGTCTAGTTTCTAAGAACGTATAGGAGGATAACGATGAATCGACTAAATTTACTAACATTAGGTGTAAAAGATATGAAGGAATCTCTTCAATTTTACAGGGATGGCTTAGGGTTTGAGGTAGTTGTGTATGGGGAGGAATCAAACCCAGATGTAATATTCTTTAATAATAACGGGACAAAAATATCTTTATTCCCACTTGAAAGATTAGCCAAGGATATAAGTGAACAGCAACCACCAGAAATAGGTACTGGCTTCAGTGGGATTACTTTAGCTTACAACGGGAAATCGAAGGAAGAGGTCGACGAAGTATTCACTTTGGCTGAAAAAGCAGGAGCTAAAATAGTTAAAAAGCCAGAAACAGTGTTTTGGGGTGGATATAGTGGCTATTTTCAGGATCCGAATGGTTTCTACTGGGAAGTGGCTTACGGCGAAATGTGGGAATTTGATGAAAATGAAATGCTTATTATAAAGAAATCATAATAGTAATTTTTCATAAAACGATAGCTATGCTATAATTTAGATTAACTTACAACGAAGGGAAGATGGGTGGCCGATGATTAAATAATCTTATTTTTATTTTTGAAATTTAAATTCAAGAATCTAAAATAGGATTAGTCTGCCCATTTTTCAAAGAACGTTCAACTACTATTGCTCTCAATAGCTTTTTTGATATTGGTAAAAGCTGAGTTTTTTACTAATATAGTAGTTGCACTTTATGTATAGGAAAGCATGAAGCTTCTCTATCTGTCAAAATGAGACTAATCCTTCCACGAAATTTGGGAGGATTTTTATTTTTTTAAATTATCAATTCTCCCTATAACGAAGGGATGCGTATATAAATGCAAGAGCTACTAAAGCTAAAGGACATTACATTTGAAATTTTAGATAATATTATTTTTAAGAATGTTAACGGGACAGTCCATGATGGAGATGTAATTGGGATTATAGGTAAGAATGGGGTGGGTAAGACAACACTGCTACAGATAATTTCAGGAAATCTTTCATTGTCTAATGGAAAGATAAATTGGCTTAAGCCACAAGTATCAGTCGAAATGGTCGAACAGGAAACAGAAGATTTTGCAAGCGAGCATACCGGAACAAAAGAAGCACAAATGTTAGCTAAGTGGAACGTGCTTACCAATAGCTATAGTAAGCTTAGTGGTGGAGAGAAGCTTAAGGTAAGACTAGCAAAGGGCTTCTCAAGAAATGCACAGCTTTTACTATTAGATGAACCGACGAATCATCTAGATGAACAATCAACTGAAATTTTGATAGAGCATATTAAACAATACAAAGGAACAATCATTCTCATATCCCATGATCGCTATTTCTTAGACAAAGTAGTCACGAAAATTTGGTCATTAGAAGACCAGCAATTAATAGAGCACAAAGGAAATTATACGAGCTACATGAAAGCGAGAGAGCAAAGACGGTTGACGCAGAAGAGGGATTATGAAAAACAGCAGCAAATGATTCAAACCATTGAAGGACAATTAAAAGAGTTGACTTCATGGTCTCAAAAAGCTCATGCAGATTCAACGAAACAAGAAGGAATGAAAGAGTACCATCGCGTAAAAGCGAAACGTACAGATGCCCAAATAAAGTCAAAAAGAAAACGCCTTGAAAAAGAATTAGAGAAGTCAAAGGTAGAACAAGTAAAACCAGAATATGAGGTGCAGTTTACTCTTAAAGCAAATGACAAACGAGGGAAACGATTTTTAGAGGTGAAAACCCTGCAAAAATCGTTAAACAAGCGTGTACTATTTAAAGACGTTAGCTTTACCATTCAGCATGGTGAAAAGCTTGCATTAGTTGGACCAAATGGTAGTGGGAAAACTACTTTTTTAAAAATTGTAATGGGTGAAGTAATGGCAGATGCCGGCGAAGTTTGGATTTCTCCAGCAGCTAAAATCGGATATTTAACACAAGAAGTGTTTGATCTACCACTTTTAAAAACGCCAGAAGAGCTGTTTTATAGAGAAACCTTTGAGGAGCGTGGAAAAGTACAAAATCTAATGAAGCACTTAGGTTTTTCAACTGCTGCCTGGAAAGAACCGATAGGGAATATGAGCATGGGAGAAAGAGTGAAGTGTAAGCTAATGGTTTACATTCTAGAAGAGAAGGACGTGCTAATGTTAGATGAACCAACGAATCATTTAGACCTGCCTTCACGTGAACAGCTAGAAGAGACTTTATCAACCTACAATGGAACGTTACTCATCGTTTCCCATGATCGCTATTTCCTCGAAAAAACAACGAATAGTAGCTTGGAGATAAAAAATAAGAGCATTCATAAACAGTTAAAAGAAATGCCAGCTCAAAAGGATACACAAAAAGAGGCACTATTAAAGCTAGAAACAGAGAGACAGGAGGTTTTAGGAAAACTAAGCTTTATGACTGTTAAAGATTCACAATACCCCGAGCTTGACGCCAAATTTAGTGAAATAACAAAGCAAATTAATCAGTTAAAGAAAAATATGTGAGAAATGAGCCCTAAAGGATTCTGTAAAGATTCTTTAGGGTTTTTATGTTGTAAAAATTATGTATGGCAATTCTTGAGCATCACATACTAACTTTACGATTGCCTAAAATTATAGGAAGAAGGTGATTCGATGTCACCGTTCTTTAAAAAGAGAACGAAAAGTGAACAACCAACAGAAACAGTAACAATACCAGATAGCGAAATCTTAAAAGACAAAGAGGGAGAGAGGGTTTCGTCTGATTTAGAAGAGAACATTGAAGGGTTTAATAAGATTTTTAAAAATGATATTGATTTTCTTATTCGGCGATTTGCTCTTTTTGGTACACAGCCGGCAGCACTTCTATGTTTGAAGACATTAGTTGGAAAAGAAGACATCGAAAGAGATATAGTGAAGCCTTTGCAAGAAAGTAACTACCCAATTGATCAATCGATGAATGAAATTGATTATATTTTAAACAATGTTCTCTATTATTCAGATGTGAAAACAATTACTGATAGTGCGGAATTAATTCAATCACTTACTTTAGGCAAAGCAGTCATTTTCGTAGACGGAATTGAAAAAAGTCTTGAATTAGATGCAAAGAAACCTGAAAAACGTGCAATTGAACAGCCTGAAACAGAACGAGTGGTTCGCGGAGCTAGAGATGGGTTCATTGAACAAATCGGTACAAATGTAGCATTACTAAGATATCGGCTACCTGTTCCGGAATTTCGAATAGAATCCACAGAGGTTGGAACAAGAACGAGGACGAAAGTGGTCGTTTGTTATATGGAGGATATAGTAAACGAAAACTTACTTGTAGAAGTTAAGAAGCGAATCGATGCTATTAAAATGGATGGCATTTTAGATGCTGGCTAAATTGAGCAGTTTATACAAGAAAATCCTTGGTCTCCCTTTCCTCAAATTCAAAATACAGAACGGCCAGATAAAGTAATAGGAAATATATTAGAGGGGAGAGTAGCAATTTTAGTAGAAGGAAGCCCTTTTGCCTTAATAGCACCAGCAACATTTAATCAATTTTATCAAACAAGTGAAGATTACAATGATCGTTGGATAATCGCCTCTATTATTAGATTAATTAGGATTATTGCACTGGTATTTTCACTACTCTTTTCATCTTTTTACGTGACAGTCCTTTCGTTCCATCCTGAATTAATACCAGCCAAATTTGTTGTGGCCGCATCAAGTGGTAGACAGGGCGTACCGTTTCCTGTTTTTATAGAAGTTTTAATAATGGAGATAGCGATGGAAATCTTGAGAGAGGCGACCGTCAGAATGCCACAGCAAGTTGGTGGTGCTTTATCTATTGTTGGTGTGTTAGTAGTGGGACAAGCGGCTGTACAAGCTGGTTTTGTAAGTCCGATTACGGTGGTAATCATTGCAATGTCAACAATTGGATCCTTTGCAACACCTTCTTACAATGCGGCAACGGCATTCAGAATGCTACGCTTTATACTGATTATTTTAGCAGGTACTTTGGGATTATTAGGAATGGCTGTAGGAATAATTATTATTCTGAACCATATGATTGGGTTGCGTTCTTTTGGAGTGCCTTATATGTACCCGTTTTCTCCAGGAAATGCGCATGCCTTAAGAGATTCCGTGATACGTTCGCCTTTTAATTGGTTAAAAAATCGCTCGGATAGTATTAAGCCAAAAGATACGAAGAGAGTAGGGAAGCGGGTCAAAGATAAAACGACCTATAATTTCTTGGAAGAGGATGGAGGAAATCGTGATGAAACATAGTGATTCTATTTCCTCAATTCAATTAGCAGTAATCCTCATTAGTACGATGCTTGGTGTATCTTTATTAATCCTGCCTAAGATGGTAACAGAGTTTGTAGGGGTTGCTGCTCCACTCGCTACTTTAATGGGTCTTTTCATTTCATTTTTGGGAATGATGGCTTTTGCATTATTAGGTAAAAGATTCCCTAAAGAAACGTTAATTGGCTACAATAAAACCATTTTGGGAAAAGTCTTCGGAAATATATTCAATATAATTTTTATGGTAATAACTCTTGTTTTATTTGGTTTGGAAGCAAGGCAATTTGCTGAAGTGCTAGCAGGAGCACTTCTTCCCAATACACCAATCTATGTTTCCATATTCTTAATGATTGTGATTTGTGCATCTATAAATTTTAGTAATGTATCCACTTTTGCATATATTCATTTTTTTATCTTCCATTTATGATTATTCCGTTATTCATCGTGATTGGACCATCCTTTGCGGATGCAGAAATGTACCATGTATTTCCGATTGTTGGCCATGATGTATCAGGGAAAGAGTTTTATGAAGGGGCAAAGATAATCTGTCAGGGGATTACAAATTATATTATCATCTCGATGATAATTCCTTATATGAAAAATGCGAAAAGCGTTGTGAGAAGTAGTATATGGGGATTTTTGGTTGCTAGTATGTTTGTTTTTAGTACGGTTACTATTTGTTTAGCTGTTTTTGGAGAAATAAAAATTCTTGATATGTATTGGCCAACATTGGTTTTAGCACGAATGGTTCATGTACCAAGTGAGCTTCTCTCCAGAGTGGATGCGATATTTCTTATTGCTTGGATATTTGCAGTTTTTACTACAGTGCTTTCTTATTATTTTATGTTTGTACGGGGCATGGCTGAGCTTTTTAAGACTAAAAAGTTTCAGCGCATTTCATTTATAGGGATACCGATTGCTATGTTAATCGCTCTAATTCCCCAAGATACGTATGAGTTGTATCGTTATATTAAAAATACAGCTTTTATCGATATCTTTCTTGTTATTGTTTATCCCATATTGTTGCTGGTAATTGCAAAAATCAGGCGTAAAAAAGGGAGTGCAACATGAAGAAACTATTTCTACTTACCCTTATGATAATGACCTTACTTTTTTTAACAGCATGCTGGGACCGTTATGAACTAGAAGAGCGTGCCAATATATTGGGCATTGCAATAGATTATGCAGATGAATCAACTGAAGATTTTACAATTCCAGAGGTCTCGCATCAAAAAGATAAATTTCCAGGGAATAATAAGAAATTATATAAAATAACTGCACAATTGGCGGTACCTGGAAAAATTAAATTAGGCCCAGAAGGTGATAGTAGTGGAGGATCAGGGGAGACATCTTGGGTATTGGAAACAGTAGGGTATACCATGAAAGATGCGCTACTGAATCTGCAACAGCAGTTAGCAGAAAAACTCTACTTAGGACATCTTCAAATTGTAATTGTAAATAGTGAAATAGCGAAGGACGGTCTCGAAGATATTAATGACTTTTTAAGAAGGGATTACGAAGTTAGAAGAACGGCATGGATGGCAATTACTGAACAAAAGGCATCAAAGGTACTCCAAACGGCACCGCCAATGCAAACTGTTCCAGCACTTTATTTAAGCCAAACATTAGATAATGCCATGCGTTTTGGGAAGTTGCCCAAAGGTTATTTGGGGAAGTTTTGGGTGGATTTGGATGATATGGGTATAGATGGCAATCTCCCGCTAATAAAAGTGATAGAACGGGATCGTATTATGGTAACTGGGGTTGCCTACTTTATAGACGATAACATGGTTAGCAAAATGTCTCCAATAGAATTGGGTGGATACCTAGCGATGAGAGAAAGGAATCCTGGGGGATATACAGTTGCTGTATCAACAGATGATGGTGGTGTCTATCTTGTAGAATCATTACGAAGAGATTCTAAAATCAACATTACTATTGAAGATGGAAAACCTAATGCTGTTATTAATGTTGAAATCGAAGCGCAGATAGAGGAAGAAACAAAAGCGAATGACTTAGGCTTGAAAAAGTTAGAAGAAGTAGAACTGAAAGTGAATGATTTAGCGAATCAAGTTTTCAATGAGGAGATAAAAAGTTGGCAGGAAAAAGGTGCAGATTTACTTGGCATCGGGGCAAGGGTTAGAGCCTTCCATTCTAAATATTGGCATCAGGAAGTTGAAACAGAAGAACGTTGGAGAGAAATTTACAAGGAAATGGATATCCAGGTTAAAGTAGATTTTAAAATTGAACGTACAGGAATGGATTGGAAATAAGATGTATATAAAAGAGTCTTAAAAGTTATATTTAACAAGCTTTTGGGACTTTTTCTATGTCAAAAGTATGGAAAATTTACCTCTGTTCATGGGCATTTACAAATGGTTAATAAAGGATTAATAGTACATTAACATAAGAAGCATATGATAGGTATTAATCCCCTGTTATAACAAGGAGTAATTATGAATTCAGTATCATATTCAAGAGAGCATTCTCTTAATTTATTTTCGTATTTAAAGTATTTATATAATAAAAGGCAAGAAGATATTTTGTACTATAAAAGATATAACGAATTGAAAAAAATTATGCAAAATGAGTCGCTAGAAACATTTTTTCAGCCAATTGTGAATCTACAAACGGGACAGACCTTTGGGTTTGAAGCTTTGAATAGACCAGGGCAACCAGAGTTTTTTAGTAGTGTAGATCATTTCTATGAATTTGTTGGTCAAACAGACATGGTATTTGAGTTTGAAAAATTTTGCAGAAATCTATCATTAAAAAGGTATATTGCAGGGTTAAACGAAAAGCTTCAAGACGAGGATTTTAATCTATTTATCAATATTCATCCACATGTTTTGCTGGATAAGCATTATCACAGTGGGGATACATTGCAGCTATTAATTGATATTGGAATTCGCCCCGACCAGGTCGTGTTTGAGTTAACTGAAAGAAGTGCTGTTACGGATTTCCAGGAGTTTGAACGTGTATTATCCCATTATCGTTCACAAGGATATAGAATAGCGATTGATGATGTTGGTTCAGGCTACAATAGTTTGAAAACATTAATCTTTCTAAAGCCTGAATTTATAAAATTAGACCGCTCACTCATTCAAAATATTGACGAAAGTAAACCCAGCCAACAATTAGTATCTCTAATCTATGACTATGCCGTACAATCCGATACAAAAATCATTGCAGAAGGTATAGAGCGAAAAGAAGAGATTATGTACCTCCAAAAGCTTGGGATACACTACGCCCAAGGATATGCGTTAGGGAGACCAGGTAGAACAATTGAATGTGGTGAATTACCAAGTTTAACTTGAAAACTAAATGTAAAAACGATGCAAATGGGTGAGAATATGATGACGAAAACAGGTGAAGCAGTATCGAATATCGGACGAATAGTTAATACCGTACCCTCTATTTCTCCAACTTTAAAAAATAAAGAGGTAGACAAATTATTTACTGACAATCCAGATTTACGCGGAATAGTAGTCGCCCATCATGAAAAACCAATTGCTCATATTACAAGAACTCATTTCTATCAAAAAATTGGAACGTTATATGGTTATAATTTGTATATGGGAAGAGAAAGTAATTTACTAGCAAAGACAAGCCCTCTAATCGTTGATTTTCATCAGCCCATTACTGAGGTCAGTAAACTAGCTATGGAAAGAGAAGAAGAAGCATTATATGATGATGTGATTGTAACGAAGGGCGACAAATTTTTTGGTGTTGTAAGTATTAGAGCACTACTCATGGAATTTGTTGATATCCAAGTACAAACGGCTAGTTTCCTGAATCCATTAAGCAAATTGCCTGGAAATCACGTAATTGACCAAAAGCTAACTGAAATATTGTATTTAGAGAAATATAGCATTCTCTATTTCGATATTGATTACTTCAAAACCTATAATGACCTATATGGTTTTAATAAAGGAGATAAGGTTCTGCTTCACTTAACAGATATCCTCAAAAGAAATATTACGCAGCAAGGATATTTTTTAGGGCATATAGGTGGGGATGACTTTATGGCTATTCTTCCACTATATAAGGTTGATGAAATCTGTGAAACCATTATTAAGGAATTTGATGAAACAATTCCTATCTTCTATGAGGACTATCATTTAAGTGACCCGAACTTTAAGGTGAAGGGGCGATCAGGTAGTTTAGAGAAATTTACAATCATGTTTTTATCAATTGCTGTTTTGACAAATCAAAAAAGGCAATTTGTCAAAATAGAGGATGTATCCAATGCGGTCGCAGCTATAAAAAGAAATTGCAAAAAAGTAAAGGGGAGCTGTTTTATTATAGATGAGACAGATTGCTGTTCCCCAACGTATTAATTATAAGCATCGAATGAAAAGGGGCAGCTACTTTTCCATTCGATTTTTTTATTGCCCAATGTATAATAGAACTTATAAACTGTGTTTTAAAAGGATGTGACGTAATGGCCGGAATCAATGCGCCATTTAATGGAACTACTCATGCAAAGCCTATGAATAATATGGCGATACTTTGCGTGAGGTAATTAGATTATTAATCGCCCTAACTGTATAGTCACTTTGTTCATGTGTGCTTTGCCCTTCACTTGAAAGTTAAAAAGTAAAGGAGCGAAAGTTCAAATGCGTTACGTAAATGCACATGAAGTTTTACCAGAGGAGCTATTGATGGAAATTCAGAAGTATGTTCAAGGAGATTTAATTTATATTCCTAAGCCTGAAAAAGAACGAATTCAATGGGGAGTCTTATCTGGTGAAAGACAACGACTACAAAAAAGAAATGAGCAAATAAAAAAACAGTTTCAACAGGGGGTAGCGCTTCAAGAGTTAGCGGAGCAATACCATTTATCTACTGAAACGATAAAAAAGATAATATATAGGAAAAGGTGAACTGGTGAAATCTCAGTTCACCTTTTTATGTACAGTTTGATTTTAAAAGAACTTGCCAATTGCTGTTTTTGGCACATTTATGTACCCTTATCTTAAGGAGTGGTGAAAATGCAATTTATGACGCCAGAGCAGTACCAATTTATTAAAAAACAAGCTAAAAAAATACTGAACACATATACAACCTCAAAAGATCAAAAGGTCATTCAGGCGATTCAAGCCCTTGTCCAAGAAGAAATTGATAGCAAGCTAACCTTTAGTGAAATCGATCAGCAGCTAGTACTACAGCCTATTTTTCATATTCAGTCCAAGGATCAGTTAGAAAAATTTCTAACTGATATCAAGCAATATGTGGAACCGTTTATTCAACCAACAGAAGCTCAATTGAAAAAGCTGTTTCCAAAGGATAAAAAATTAAAGCTTCCGAAGCTTGAAGCCTTTGATTGGCAGGAAACCTCTTATTTGAGCTGGTTTGACCCAGGGACAAATCGAAAATACATTGTGTATAGAGAAGACGGGGCTTTAAAAGGTGTGCGCGGTACATTTAGCAATTCAGCAAAGGTAGGAATCTGTACAGTATGTAACCAGCATGCTAAGGTTGGCTTGCTTTTAGTATCGAAAAAGGGAGCAGATTTAGGCACATACACGAAAAGAGGGAACTATATTTGTGAGGATAGTGAATCATGTAATGGAGCATTATCAGACTTAGAAAAATTCACTAATTTCGTTAACAACTTAATGTAAAAAAAATAAAAATCGAGGTGCGAGTAAAAACGCAGGCTCGATTTTTTGCTTAGTTGTTAAAATAATCATATGCGTTCTTAGTTAGTAAAAGAACAGTTACGACAATAAATAAAATACGAACGTAGCCACTTCCACGACTAATGGCGAATTTAGAACCGCAAATTGCTCCAATAATTTGGGCGACCCCCATTATAAGACCATAGGCGAAATTAATTTGCCCTAAAAATAAGAACATCACCAAAGCGCCGATATTGCTTGCGAAATTTAAAAATTTCGCATTACCAGCAGCCTTTAAGAAGTTAAAACCAATCATTAAAAAGGCGAACATAAGAAAAGACCCAGTACCAGGACCTAGAAATCCATCGTAAAAGCCAATTGCCGAAACCAAGAAGATAAAGCCAATATATTTTTTTGTTGTCAGTTTCTTGTAGGTAGAAATACTTCCCCAATCTTTCTTAATAAGTGTATATATCGCCACAGCTGCTAACATGATGAGCATTAGGGGTTTTAATACATTAGGGTCCATCAAATGGACAACCCATGCTCCGAGCATCGCCGCTAAAAAGACAAAGGGAAAAATCTTGGCAATAGATTTGAAGTCGATATTTCCTGAACGGTAAAACGTAATGGTGCTAGTTAAAGAGCCCATTGTTCCAGCAAGCTTATTTGTTGCTACTGCTGCTGAGGGACTTAAGCCTGTAAACATTAATGCGGGTAAAGAAATTAACCCACCCCCACCAACGACAGAATCTATAAATGCAGCTAAAAACCCAAAAACAAATAAAATAATAATAAGGGTAGGATCTAAATCAAAAAACATATTATAGTAACTACCTTTCAGTAAACTTGTTATATTAATAGTTTGTCATACACATAATAGTCTTAATAAAGATAGTTTTCAAGATGTTTGGGAAAATAACCCACTAATTATCCTCGCTGTAAGAATGATAAAAGTGAGGATAAATTTTTTATGTTAAAAAATATGAATAATATTGTTGCACATATAATACTGTATGACATACACTGTATAGTATACAGCATGGAAATTCGGAGGTGATTCCTTGAGTAATTTACTGGATTCGTTAAGTACAGAGCTCAGAAGAGGTACATTGACTTTAGCGGTATTAAGTCAATTGCAAACACAGCAATATGGTTATTCATTAGTCCAGTTACTGGAGAAATCCGGAATAACGATAGAACAAAGTACGCTATATCCACTACTTCGACGACTAGAAAAGCAAGAACTAGTGGAAAGCGTTTGGGATACAACAGAAGCCAGACCAAGAAAGTACTATATTCTAACGGATTATGGTGCTGAGGTTTATGAAAAGCTTAAAGAAGAATGGCTAAAAAATTCGAAAGAGCTTTATAAATTATTGGAAGGAGATGATTAAAATGAATTTAATTGAGGTTTATATATATGAAGTGACTCGAAGGCTCCCTAACAAAAACCGTGAGGATATTGGTCTTGAATTAAAATCTACTATTGAAGATATGCTGCCTGAGAAGTATTCAGAGGATGAGGTAAAAAAGGTCCTTGTGGAATTAGGCAATCCTGCTGTTTTAGCAAGCGAATATAATGAACGGCCGATGCACTTAATCGGTCCAAAATATTATGATCTGTATATGTCCTTATTAAAAATGATTGTACCAATTGCTGTTGTGATCGCATTTATTAGCGTTGTTGCAAAGTATCTTGTGGGCTTTGAAGGTGGCGATACAGTATTAAATATGGGTCTAATGATTTTGGGTGAAGGGATATGGAGTATACTTAATGTTTTTATGCAGGTATTCTTTTGGCTGACTTTAACATTTGCCATTCTAGAAAGAACTGACCATAACGAGGATAAGTATCCACGTACAATGAGTCTGCAAAAATGGACACCTGATGATTTAAAGAATATATCCTATATACCCCAGAATAGAGCTGTTTCAAAAGGTTATGTATTTGGTAGCTTACTGTGGACAGCTATTTGGGGAACGATTTACTTTAATGCCGATCACTTAGCTGGTGTTTATGAAGGCACTGGAGAAGGACTTGAGTTTATATTGCCAGCATTAAACCAAGAGGTATTGAACTCATTTTGGCCCCTTATCGTTATTGTTATAGGATTAGAAATTGTTTTTGCCCTAACCCTTTTTATAAAGAACCAGTGGACAAAGAAAATTGCATTTTTTAATGTGATTCGAGAGGTTATAGCTGTAATTGTTTTAATATTCCTTATTACGAATTCAAATCTACTCAATCCGGAGTTTCTAGCATATATGAGTAATATCCTGAATATTGCTGCCGACCAAATTAGAAACTTTATTATTGGGTTAACGTTAATTTTATTTCCTATCTTTTCAATTTATAACAGTGTGGAAGGCTACCGAAAAGCGAATAGATAAAAAAGCTTAGGCATCTTTAATTATGAGATGCCTTTTTATCATACAACAACTATGTAAAACTACCCTTTTTATATATAATTTACTATTTATTACATATCTTTCTTCCTAATCGTTGTTTATATTTTGTTGAAATTTACGTCAAATTAACAAATTTTAATTTTTAAGAAAAAAGTATTTTGGGTAAGAAATCTACTAAATAATTTAAATTTGGATAGATAAAATTGTGCTATGAATAAATTTGGAATTGCCAATGAAACATCAATGTTTTAGAGCGTTTTCGGGCTCTTTATCTCTGTTGGACACTAGTATTTTTACAACAATTATCACATAATAAGTGTAAAAACTAACAATTAATAGAATTATACTAATATAACTACTTATCTAAATTTTCGTTTAACAGTGAATTTTTTGTTTATTTCGTAAATCTTTTTTGATATGATGAGAATTGTTAATCCTATTATCAGAAAATAGGGAAAAAACAAAAAGAGGGGGATTCGCATTGAAAAAGCGCAATCTATTTTTAATGCTTATGTTACTAGCTTTAACTCTAGTACTTGCAGCATGTAACTTCGGAGGCGAAAAAGAAAACGCATCTGAAGAAGGAACAACAAATGAAGGCACTTCTGATACAACAGAAGGTGGCTCTAAAGAGATTAACTTAGTAGTAGCATCTGAACCACCATCATTACACCCACAATTAGCAACAGATACAACATCTGGAGTTATTATCCAAAACGTATTTGAAGGTTTAACAACTTTAGTTAATGGTGAAGTAGAAAATGCAGCAGCTGAAAATGTAGAAGTAAGTGAAGACTTAAAAACTTATACATTTACATTAAAAGATGCTAAATGGTCAAATGGTGACGCTGTAACAGCAGAAGACTTTGCTTATGCTTGGACTTTTGCATTAACACCAGAAAACGCATCTGAATATGCTTCAATCCTTTACCCAATTAAAGGTGCAGAGGCTTTCAACTTAGGTGAAGGTTCTGTTGAAGACTTAGGAATTAAAGTAGTAGACGAAAAAACATTAGAAGTAACTTTAGAAAACCCAACGCCATACTTCTTAGAATTAACGGCGTTCAAAACTTATTATCCAATCCACAAAGCAACTGCAGAAGCTAATGATACTTGGTTTGCAGAAGCTGGAGATTCTTATGTATCAAACGGTGCATACACTTTAGCTGATTGGCAGCACAATGGTTCAATGACTTTAGAGAAAAATGCAAATTACTGGGATGCAGACAAAGTTGCAATCGACACAGTTAACATTTCAATGGTTGAATCAGAAGCAACTCAAGCAACTATGTTTGATGCTGGTGAAATTGATTATTTAGGTGCTCCATTCGGAAGCATTGCTCTTGATGTTATTGATCGTTATAAGCAAGAAGGCATTTTAACAATTGCTGACTATGCTGGTTTATATATGTATAAATTCAACACAACTGGTGAATTTACTTCGAATGCTAACATTCGTAAAGCTTTAACTCTTGCAATCGATCGTCAAGCTTTAATTGATAACGTATTAAAAGGTGAGCAAGCACCAGGTGTAGCTCTTGTACCTGCTGCTATTAAAGGCTTTGAAGAAGACATGGGTTACATCAAGGATAACGATATTGAAGAAGCAAAAGCTGCTTTAGAGGCAGGTTTAAAAGAGCTTGGTCTTTCTGATGCAAGTGAACTTAAACTTAACCTTTCATTCAATACAAGTGAAGCACATGCTGCAATCGCTCAATTCATCCAAGAAGGATGGCGTACAAACCTAGGTATCGAAGTAACTCTTGATAACTCAGAGTGGCAAGTATACTTAGACAAAGTTTCTAACTTAGACTACGATGTAGCTCGTATGGGCTGGATCGCTGACTACAACGATGCTTACACATTCTTAGAAATGTACAACTCTGCTACAAACGGTAACAACGATACTGGTTGGGAAAATGCAGAATACACAGCATTATTAAATCAATCAAACACAGAATCTGATCCAGATAAGCGTTTAGAGTTAATGAAGCAAGCAGAAGCAATCTTCATGAAAGATTTACCAATCGCGCCTATCTATTACTACACAAACCTTTCTGTTAAGAAAGACAATGTACAAAATATCGAACCAGATTCACTTGGTAACATTAATCTTAAATACGTAGATATCACAGAGTAATCTTTTCTAATACTAAAAGGTTACGCATCTTAAGGCTGCTTACAATCGAGAAATCGATTCAAGCAGCCTTTTTTTCTGAATATATATATTCTCCTAAAACACCTAATAGGACTCTGAAAAGTCTTGAAGAAGCGATAAGTGCTTTTTAAAGGACAAGTAAAAAATGGGCAAAAGAAGTATTATTCAACCTTCGATTGATGGATGAATTATCAGCTTCTTTTATGCCAAACTAATTTATAAATTGAGAGCTAGAGGAGGAAAGGGAAAGTTAGTTCGATATTTATAATAAGAATATTAGGAGGATTCGTTATATTCAGAAAATAATAATAGTTATTAATTGAATAATATTTCAAACAATTTAACAATTCAGATTACAAAAATTTGAAATTAACGCAGGAAAAATGAGCATTTTATAAATAAATTAAATAATAAGTTAGAAAAATAAAATTTTTGTTTATTTAGTTAAAACTTTTTGTTAATATAGTAAACGTCAGCTCTAATATTTCTGAAAAATGAATCTTACTGAGCTGAGTTTTCTGAAAAATGGGAAATATATTACAAAAATAAAGTTAGGGGGATCCTCATGAAGAAAAATAACTTTCTACTTCTTTCATTGTTATTAGTGCTTTCTGTAGTGTTAGCAGCTTGTAACTTTGGAGGATCAGAAAAAGATAGCAGTACAACTGATGGGAATGGTGCTAAAGAACTTAATTTAGTTACTGCATCTGAACCACCATCATTACATCCACAATTAGCAACAGATAGTTCTTCGGGGGCTATTCTACAAAACGTTTTTGAAGGTTTAACTACAGTTAAAGACGGAGAAGTAGTAGAAGCTGCTGCAGATAAAATTGATATTAGTGAAGATTTATTAACATATACTTTCACTTTAAAAGATGCTAAATGGTCAAACGGTGACACTGTTACTGCTGAAGATTTTGCATATGCTTGGAAATTTGCATTAAACCCAGAAAGTGCTTCTGAGTATGCATCAATTCTTTACCCAATTAAAGGCGCAGAAAGCTATAACCTGGGTGAGGGTACTGAAGAAGATTTAGGAATCAAAGTGGTTGACGAAAAAACTTTAGAAGTTACTTTAGAAAACCCAACTCCTTACTTCTTAGAGTTAACAGCATTTAAAACTTACTATCCAATTCACAAAGCAACTGCTGAAGCAAATGATACTTGGTATGCAGAAGCTGGTGATAGCTATGTAACAAATGGACCATTCACATTAGCTGATTGGAAACATAGTGCATCAATTACATTAGAGAAAAACGACCAATATTGGGATGCTGAAAATGTTGCTTTAGACAGAGTAAACATTTCAATGGTAGAAAATGAAGCAACTGCTTCAACTATGTTTGATGCAGGAGAAATCGATTTCTTAGGTGCTCCATTCCAAACAGTAAGCTTAGATGTAATTGATCGTTATAAACAAGAAGGAATCTTAAATATCCAAGATTTCGCTTCAATTTATATTTACAAATTTAATACAACTGGTGAATTCACATCTAATGCTAACATTCGTAAAGCATTAACACTTGCAATTGACCGCCAAGGATTAATTGATAATGTTTTAAAAGGTGAACAAACACCAGCTTTAGGTATGGTACCAACTGCAGTACCAGGATTTGAAGAAGATCGTGGTTACTTCAAGGATAATGATATTGAAGAAGCAAAAGCTGCTTTAGAAGCAGGTATGAAGGAACTTGGTATTTCTAATCCAAGTGAAATCTCAATTGGTCTTTCTATTAATACAAGTGAAGCACATTCATCTATCGCTCAGTTCATCCAAGAAGGCTGGCATTCAAATTTAGGTATCGACGTAACTATCGATAACTCTGAATGGCAAGTTTACTTAGACAAGCTTACAAGCTTAGACTTTGATGTTGCTCGTATGGGTTGGACAGGTGACTACAACGATGCTTATTCATTCTTAGAGTCATATGATTCTGCAGATAATGGTAACAACGATACTGGTTGGGAAAATCCCGAATATGCACAGTTACTAAAGCAATCGCTTACAGAAACAGATGAGAATGCTCGTTTTGACTTATTAAAACAAGCAGAGGGAATTGCAATGGCTGAATTCCCAATTGCACCAATTTACTATTACACAAGTCTTCATGTGAAAAAAGATTATGTACAAAACATGGAGCCTGATGCATTAGGTAACGTTTATCTGAAATATGTAGATATTAACAAGTAATTATTTAAGAAGTTACTATTTACTAATTTTTAAATGGTACTTAGGCTGCTTAATTCATTAATTCAATTTTATGATGACGAGCAGCCTTATGTACTATTATTTTTTTCTAAAAATTTAAAGGAGGGGACAAAATTGCTAAAATATATTTTAAAAAGATTAGGTTATATCTTGATTGCACTTTATTTAATCGTAACTGCTACATTTTTCTTAATGCAATTAGCACCGGGGAGTCCTTTCGCTAGTGAAAGATCATTCCCACCACAAATTGAAGCGCAGTTAAATGCAAAATATGGATTAGATAATCCTTGGTACATTCAATATAAGGATTATTTAATCGATACTGTGACTTTTGATTTTGGAGAATCCATGAAATACAAAGGTCGCTCAACGAATGATATGATTGCGGAGAGTTTCCCTATCTCCTTAACTTTGGGGATAGAAGCAATGCTTTTAGCAGTAGGGTTTGGTATTTTATTAGGGGTTATTGCAGCACTATATCACAATAAATTCCCTGATTACCTTGCATCTACAATTGCAGTACTAGGTATTTCGGTACCTTCATTTATCTTAGCTGGTTTAATGCAATACTTCCTAGCATTTAAAATGGGACTATTCCCTGTAAGTGGTTGGAAAGGCTTTATCTATAGTGTGCTGCCAGCATTCGCAATTGCTATTACACATATGGGGTTCATCGCAAAGCTTACGCGTTCTAGTATGCTAGAGCAAAGTAGCAGTGATTATGTTAAAATGGCCCGTGCAAAGGGGCTTGGGAAGTGGACAACGGTATTTAAACACACTTTAAGAAACGCTTTACTTCCTGTTGTTACATACTTAGGACCATTAACTGCTGGGGTTGTAACTGGTAGTTTCATCATTGAACAAATCTTTGCAATTCCTGGTTTAGGTAAACACTTCGTAACAAGTATTACAAACCGTGACTACACAGTTATTATGGGTACGACGGTATTCTATTCAATCATCCTACTATTCGCAGTTTTAATAGTAGATATTCTATACAGCGTAATTGATCCACGAATCAAATTGAAAGGAGCGAAAAAATAATGACACAAAAGCAATTTGATAAGTTCTCACCTGAAATGTTTAAAGTTGTCGGTGGACGTCAGAGTGAAAATGAAAAATTGGCTGCTAAGTCAGTTTCCTTTTGGAAGGAAGTTATACTTCGCTTCTCTCAAAACAAATTAGCAATATTCGGTATTGTTGCTTTAATCGTTGTAGCTTTGTTGGCAATTTTTGTGCCAATCTTCAGCCCATATAGCTATCGTGAGCAATTGGGTTTATATAATGCTGCACCATCAGCAGCACACTGGTTTGGTACGGACGATCTTGGACGAGATATCTTCGTTCGTGTTTGGCAAGGTGCACGTATTTCGTTATTTATCGGTATAACTGCAGCGGTGATTGACTTAATCATCGGTGTATTCTGGGGAAGTGTTTCCGGACTTGCAGGTGGACGTTTAGATAATATTATGATGCGTATTGCGGATATTTTATCTGCTGTTCCTTACCTATTAGTAGTAATTATCTTATTGGTTGTATTACAGCCAGGTTTAATACCTATGATTATTGCGTTATCGATTACAGGTTGGGTTAACATGGCCCGTATCGTGCGTGGAGAAGTATTATCCATTAAAAATCAAGAGTACGTATTAGCTGCTAGAACATTAGGAGCAAATACAGGACATCTAATTATGCGCCACATTGTTCCAAATGCATTAGGTGCAATTTTAGTAACAATGACTTTAACAATTCCTTCAGCGATATTCACAGAAGCATTCTTAAGTTACTTAGGACTAGGTGTACCAGCTCCAATGGCGAGTTGGGGTACGATGGCTTCTGAAGGAAACAAAGCATTAACTTCGGCACCATGGCGTTTATTCTTCCCGGCGTTCTTTATTTCTTTAACAATTTTCGCGTTTAATGCTGTTGGAGACGGCTTGCGAGATGCACTAGATCCAAAATTACGTAAATAGAAGTAGGTGAAAAAAGATGAGAAAAAAATTGTTAGAGGTTAATGATTTAAAAATTAACTTCAAAACATATGCAGGTGTTGTCCAAGCTGTTCGTGGAGTAAACTTTGAGCTATACGAAGGAGAGACACTAGCAATCGTTGGTGAATCTGGTTCAGGTAAAAGTGTAACGAGTAACTCTATTATGAAATTATTACCACAGCCACCTGCTATTTATGCTGGTGGGGAAATTCTATTTAATGGACGCGACCTTGTGCCATTAAGTGATAAAGAAATGGCAAAGGTTCGAGGAAATGATATCGCAATGATTTTCCAGGATCCAATGACTGCTTTAAATCCAACAATGCGTGTTGGGCGTCAAATTACTGAGGTTATCTTAAAGCATAACAAAAACATTTCAAAGTCTGAGGCAAAAGACCGTGCAATTAAATTATTAGATCTAGTAGGAATTCCAATGCCTGAAAAACGTTTCCGTCAATTCCCGCATGAATTCAGTGGTGGGATGCGCCAACGTGTAGTTATCGCAATTGCCTTAGCTGCAGATCCAAAATTATTAATTGCCGATGAGCCAACAACTGCACTTGATGTAACGATTCAAGCACAAATTTTAGAGCTAATGAAAGACATTCAAAAGAAAAGCAATACATCAATCATCTTTATCACACACGATTTAGGTGTAGTTGCAAACGTTGCTGACCGTGTTGCGGTTATGTATGCCGGGCAAATTGTAGAATATGGAACAGTAAATGATATTTTCTATAATCCAAGACATCCGTATACTTGGGGATTATTAGGATCAATGCCTGATCTTAAAAATAATGCAAAAGAAGAGTTACGTACGATTCCAGGTTCTCCACCTGATTTAATTCACCCACCAAAGGGAGACGCTTTTGCAGCGCGTAATGAATTTGCAATGGCAATCGATTATGAACAAGAACCACCAATGTTCAAAATTTCTGATACACACTATGCAAAAACTTGGTTATTGCATCCTGATGCTCCAGAAATTCCGATTCCAGCTGCAGTTCAACAAAGAATTGATGGATACTTAAAGGAGGCAGAAGAAAGTGGCAAATAAGTTATTAGAAGTTAAAAACTTAAAACAGCATTTCGGCTCGCCTTCTAGTCCTATTAAAGCTGTAGATGGTATTACTTTCGATGTATTCGAAGGAGAAACTCTTGGTTTAGTAGGAGAGTCTGGTTGTGGTAAATCGACAACTGGTCGTTCAATCATTCGCTTATATGACATCACAGAAGGCCAAATCCTATTTAAGGGTAAGGATATTCACGCTAGTAAATCACGTCAGGAGTTAAAGGAATTTAATCGTGAAATGCAAATGATCTTCCAGGATCCATATGCTTCATTAAATCCTCGTATGACTGCTGGTGAGATTATTGCTGAAGGCTTTGATATCCATGGACTATACAAAAACAAAAAAGAACGTCGCGAACATATTGGAGATTTACTTGAAGCAGTAGGTTTAAACCGTGAGCACGCTAACCGTTATGCTCATGAGTTTTCAGGTGGTCAACGTCAACGTATCGGGATTGCTCGTGCATTAAGCTTAAATCCAAGCTTTATCATTGCTGATGAGCCAATCTCAGCTCTAGACGTATCGATTCAAGCACAGGTAGTTAACTTATTGAAAAAACTACAAAAGGAACGTAACTTAACGTATTTATTCATCGCCCATGATTTATCGATGGTAAAATATATTAGTGACCGAATTGCGGTTATGTACCGAGGAAGAATTGTTGAACTTGGTGAAGCAAACGAGATTTATAACAACCCAATTCACCCTTATACAAGATCTTTACTTTCAGCAGTACCACTGCCAGATCCACTAACTGAAAGAAAACGTACTAGAATTCAGTACAGCCATGAAGAAACAACTGAAGAAATCAAAGTACACGAAGTATTACCAAACCATTTTGTATATGGGTCAGATACTCAAATCAAAAAATGGACTAACTAAACTTTGCGAATCGCTTTGGTTAAGCAATAGAAAGAAGAGACATCTCAATATGGGGTATCTCTTCTTTCTTTAAAAATAGGTGAATAATTGATTGACATTTCTGAGTAGTGTGACATATAATATGAGTAATAATATGGAAAAGAGGTGAAGTTTTATGACAAATGTATATGCGATTGTAAACAAGCGATTTGGTTTGTCTAATTTCACTCACCTCAAAGAACGGTCTTAACTACCTTCCTTAATGATAACTATTAAGGTGTATTTAATTTACTCTTTGAATGTGTTGAAACCTTTGACTGCCAAATCGCAGCTCAAACGGTTTTTTATTTTGCAAAATTTTTGTGAAAACAACACATTTATCGGAGGAATTTAAATTGAATATAAAATCATTAGGATTAACTACTTTTTTTGAGGACCAAATAAAGGGGTTTTCAGAAGAGAATAAATACGAAAACTGCGTACCTGCTCGCGTGAGTTTAGAGCATAAACATGCTTATCGGGTGATTTCTGAAAATGGTGAATGGCTGGCATCTGTTTCAGGTCTTTATGCATACGAAGCAATTAATCGTGCAGAATACCCAGCTGTCGGTGATTGGGTACTTGTTGAAAAAATGAATGGTGAAGATCGAGCAATCATTCATAAGCTTTTAAATCGAAAATCTCAGTTTTCTCGGAAGATTGCAGGTCGAGAAATCGAGGAGCAAATTGTTGCGGCAAATGTAGATATTGTATTGCTGGTAATGAGTTTAAATGCAGATTTCAATATTCGTCGATTAGAGAGATATTTAGTAGCTGCATGGGACTCTGGAGCAACTCCTATCGTTATTTTAACTAAATCGGATTTATGTAAGGATGTCGACCACTATTTCAGAGAAGTGGAAGCTGTAGCAATGGGCGTAGATATTTTTATAACAAGCTCTTATACAGGCGAGGGAATCGAGGAAATTCGTGCGTTATTTAAAGAAGGGGTTACTGGGGCATTACTCGGTTCTTCAGGTGCTGGGAAATCCACGCTCACAAATGCATTATATGGTGACGTAAAAATGGATGTATCAGATATACGAGAAGACGATGCTAAAGGAAGACATACAACAACACATCGTGAGCTTGTGGCACTACCAGGAGGAGGTTGTTTAATCGATACACCTGGTATGAGAGAGCTGCAACTATGGGATCAAGGAGATAGCTTGTCTTCTAGCTTTAAAGATATTGAGGCGTTCGCATCGGATTGTCGTTATAGAGATTGTACTCACAAAAGTGAACCTGGCTGTGCAGTTAATTTTGCTATTGATAATGGAAATCTTGAGCAAGCGAGATTACAAAGTTATTTTAAACTGCAAAAGGAACTGGCATTCCTAGAAAGAAAAACGAATGCCCAGGCAAAGCTGGCCGAGCAACGAAAATGGAAGCAAATTTCAAAGGGTCAAAAGAAAAAGTATAAATAATCCTTTTCAATAGGAACTTTTGAAATATAAAGTAGTCAATATATAATAATGTTACTATGGCCAACGGAAATTCTCGTTGGCTTATTTTTTTATAAATAATATCGTGAATGAATAAAAGAAAAATTGAATAGGTTGTAATAATAGAGTAGCATTAGAGTATAGAAAAGACAGTGATAGATTCATCACACTATATATTTATACATAAGGAGAGACATAATGGAGACGTGGATAACAACGATAATGGAGGACTTTGGATACTTAGGGGTATTCTTATTAATCATGCTTGAGAATTTATTTCCCCCTATTCCTTCAGAAGTGATTTTAACCTTTGGCGGGTTCATGACGATTTCTACAGATTTAACAGTAACAGGCGTTATTATTGCATCCACAATTGGCTCAGTAGCAGGTGCCATCATTCTTTACGGTGTTGGAGCGATTGTTGGCATTCATAGAATTGAACGATTTGTAGATAAGTGGGGTAGAATTTTACGATTAACAAGTAAAGATATTCATAAAGCCAATGCATGGTTCGAGAAATATGATGTCTGGACAGTATTCTTCTGTCGTTTTATTCCGTTGATTCGTAGCTTGATTTCTCTGCCTGCGGGTCTTGCCAAAATGAACTTTTGGATTTTCCTAGTGCTAACAACCTTTGGTACACTAATTTGGAATATGGTATTAGTCAATTTAGGAGCGGCATTAGGGAACTCGTGGGAAACAGTTGTTCATTACATGGACATCTATTCAAACTTCGCATATGCAGCTATCGTGGTGATCTTTTTAGTTGTAGTTATTCGATTCTATAGAAAAAAGATGAGAAGTTAAACAGGAATGTCCTTCATCCAAGGTGATGAAGGACATTTTTTTAATGGATTGTAGGTTTTATTTTATTGTGGTAATGAAGGGTATTTCTATGGTGCGCTTCATAAGTGGAATGAAGTGCTAACGAGCGGGAGGTGTCGTATGGATGTGGTTCATAATCGGAATGAAGTGCATCCCGCACACCACCCCCAGACTGCACTCCATATGCCAACTGCAGCTCCCAGAATCACTCAAAAAACTCAGCCTCTAGACACAAAAATTTAGATGCTTCACGCTGTGCGTTCAACTTTATCCTTCGGCAGGAAGAAGGCAACTATTAAAAATAGCGGTAAAATGGAGACGATTTTTATTGTAGTCTCGATACCTACATAATCGAGTAAAAAGCCAATCACGACTGCCCCTATCGCTCCCATTCCGAAGGCGAAGCCGGTTGTAAGACCAGCCATTGTGCCGATTTTACTTGGCACTAATTCTTGTGCATAAACTACTGTCACGGAAAAACTAATCATAATTAAGGTGCCGATGATGATTAAGAAAACAAGCACTAACCAAATCGGCATATAGGGTAGTAGTAAACAAAACGGAAGCGGTCCTACTACTGAAAGGATAATAACGTTCTTACGTCCAATTCGGTCAGATAGTGAGCCCCCGAAAAATGTACCCACCACACCAAATGCCATAAAGGTAAAAATAAAGACCTGTCCCATTCTCAGGGTTAAGTCATAGTGATCCATTAAATAGAACACGTAGAAGGTTGTTATATTCGTCGTATAGAAGGAACGAGCAAAAATTACTGTAAGCAGTAATCCAAGTGCAATACCAACCTGCTTCTTTGTAAGTGGTGGTAAGGAGGAGACGAGATTTTTTTTCTTTTTCTTTTCTAATTTTTCTTCTTGGAGCTGGCGCAAATACCAGCGTGACAATTTAAGCAAAATAGCGATACCAATTGATGTTAATAGAAGAACGATAGCGGCTCCATGTTGGCCATACACATCTAGTATGAATGCGCTGATTAATGGTGCTAGTGCTTGTCCTGAATTCCCTCCAACCTGATAAATCGATTGCGCAAGGCCCCGTTTATTACCCGCAGACATAAATGATACCTTGGAGCCTTCTGGGTGAAAGATTGCTGAGCCAAAGCCTAAAAATAAAACCGAGATAAGAATCACCCAATAGGATTCTGCTAAAACAAGAATAAGTAAGCCGACAAAGGAACTCATCATGCCGATGGGTAAGGCATAAGGCATTGGTTTCTTATCACTTACGAAGCCAACAACTGGCTGAAGTGTCGAAGAAAACATATTTAAGACAAAAGATATAATACCAAGCTCTGTAAAGGATAGATTTAGTTCACGCTCCAATAGTGGAAACATTGCAGTAACAACAGACTGCATCGTATCGTTGATTAAGTGCGCAACTCCAATGGCAATCATTACTGGATAAATAGGATTATTGGAGAGGGCATTTTTGTCATTCATATTTTGAAATTCCTACCTTCTATAGAAGCTAATATTTACAATTATACCCTTTTCCACTTGATTTCAAAGGGCAATTTCACGACTCAAAAAATTAACCAATCTCTTTACAGAAACTTAAGTAAGGATTTACCTTTTCTATAATATTAAAGGGTGAGGATGTGTTACAATATAATTTCACTTATAGGAACGGAGGGTTTTCAAAAGATTCAATCAGTTAGACTACGTCACCAAATTTCGAACCACTAATTACATGCTTTCAAAGCTCTGTCATTTGCAGAGTAACTGGGATTGGTCTAACGATTTTGGAAACCTATATTTTATATTCGAGCTCAAGAGGGAGCAGTAACTCTCGTTAAATCGAATTAGGAAAGCTGTTATTGATTTCTTCCACATCAGATCAATACCAACCAACTACAAGAAAAAACAGACAGTGTTTAATGAACGTATTGTAATATAACGGTTCTAATAAGGTTTGAACAATTAAATGACCATTAGAAAAGGATGTATTATTATGAGTCAATCTGAACAAGTTACAGTACAAAATTGGAAGAAAAGCATCACGTTATTTTTAGGAAGCCAAACTATTTCATTATTTGGCTCAGCTCTCGTTCAATATGCCATCATGTGGTATATTACTTTAACTACTCAGTCTGGGATTATGATGACAATCTCAATCATCTGTGGATTTGTCCCAACATTTTTCCTTTCACCATTTGGGGGAGTTTGGGCGGATCGATATAATCGGAAGGTTTTAATACTATTAGCGGATTCGATGATTGCCATTTCTACGCTAATCTTAGCGATTTTATTTTTAAATGGATTTGATTCAATGTGGTTACTGTTTGCCATTTCAGCTGTCCGAGCAGTTGGAACGGGGATTCAAACACCAGCAGTGGGAGCAATCTTACCTCAAATTGTACCAGCGGATAAGCTGACAAAGGTGAATGGTGCGAATGGAAGTATACAAGCACTTATTATGCTAGTAGCTCCTATCGCAAGTGCTGGGCTTCTTGCTACAACCTCAATTGAAATCATTTTCTTTATTGATGTTATTACTGCAGCAATAGCGGTATTTACATTATTATTTTTCTTAAAGGTGCCACTACACGAAAAAGCGAAAGAGGCACAAACAACTGGATATTTTAGTGATTTCAAAATGGGCTTAACCTATATTAATAATCATGCGTTTTTAAAGAAATTCTTTACATTCTTTGCTATGTTCCTCATATTAGCAGCACCGGCAGCCTTTTTAACCCCGCTACAGGTAACAAGGAGCTTCGGAGCGAACGAATGGTATCTATCTGCTATTGAAATTGCCTTTTCGATTGGGATGATGGCTGGAGGTATTATAATTGCTTCTTGGGGCGGCTTTAAAAATAAAACATATACAATGGCAATCTCTGCCTTTGGATTTGGCCTAGGAACAGTTTTACTTGGGATAGTACCTGTTTTTTGGATTTACCTTCTTGTTATGGCGTTAGTGGGATTAGTCATGCCGATGTTTAATACGCCAGCAACGGTATTACTTCAGGAGAAGGTTGAACCTGATTATTTAGGTCGTGTTTTTGGGGTTTTAACGATGATTTCTACTTCTATAATGCCTTTAGGTATGATTATATTTGGTCCTCTTGCAGATGTGGTAGCCATTGAGTGGCTTTTAATTGGAACGGGAATCTTACTGTTCATGCTAGGTTTTGTTTTACTAGGAAGTAAAGTATTGATCGAAGCAGGGAAACCAGATACAGAATAAAATAAAAAGAAGATTTCGGCTTACTACCGAAATCTTCTTTTTTTAGCATCAGGAATGCTTTATGAAAACCTTAAGCTTTAAGTATTAGTATGCTAAACCGAATAGGGCTTTAATATGTGATAAATAACGAACGTGACTAGCTTCTTTCATCAATGAAGCTGGGAGTCCTTTTAATGGGATATTGTTGCTTCCAACTGTAGCAACTCCATCTTTACGTCCAAGACTAGCAAGTGTACCAGAGTTTACAGGACTGAATACTTCAAGCTTTTGACCTTCAAGCGTTGCATATAGGTTATAACCTGCTGTTTCCCCCATTTGCCATGCTACTTGAGCAGTAGGTGCAAATAATGGGCGACCACCATCAGCAGGAAGTGCAACAGAAGCATCACCAACAACATAAACCTCTGGGTGAGATTTAGAACGTAAATACTCATCGATAACAGCTTTACCACGGTCACATTCAAGACCTGATTCTTGTACTAATGGAAGGGCAGCAACCCCACCAGTCCAGATGAATGTGTTTGCTTCGATAATTGAGCCGTCTTTAAGTGAAATTTTATTCCCTTCTACACCTGTAACAGGAAGACCAGTTAAGAATTCAACGCCACGTTTTGTTAAGCTTTCAGTAGCACGAGTAATAAGGTCATCTGGAAGTACAGGCAAGATTTTTGGACCAGCTTCTACAAGCTTGATGCTAAGGTCTTTAAAGTCCACACCGTATTTTCTAGCGATTTTAGGGAAGTTGTCCACGATTTCGCCAACTAACTCAACCCCAGTTAAACCACCGCCGCCAATAACAATTGTTGCATCAGCTGGATTTTTTGATTTTGCGTAAGCAGCAATTTTGCTTTCAATATGGTGATTGATACGGTTTGCATCATCAACAGATTTTAACACCATACTGTTTTCTTCAAGACCCGGAATGCCGAAGAAACCAGTTTGGCTTCCAAGAGCTACTACTAGGTTGTCATACTCCATTACAGAACCATCAACCATATGTACCTCTTTGTTTGCTACTGAGAAAGATTTAACTTCATTTACTACTATGTTTACATCTTTTTCCTTAAACAGCTTTGTTAAAGGGAAAGAAATTGAGCGTTCTGTAGTTGTACCACCAGCAAGGCGGTGTAATTCTGTAATCAGTTGGTGAGTTGGGTATTTGTTTACCACTGTCACTTTTGCTTCTTCTTTACTTACATATTTACGTAATGTTAGAGCAGTTAGTAAACCACCATAACCTGCACCTAAGATGACGATTTCTTTTGCCATGATAAATCCTCCGTCCATACTAGTTAAATATAGGAAACTATTCTTGAGTTTTACGTTCTGCTTGAACTTCTAAAAAAGCATTTGCAAAGCGGAAAAGCTTTTGTGCTTCAGGATCTTTTAATAATTTTAATAGACCAAATAAGCCGATTGTTTCATTTGTAGCATCAGCGCGGTCTTTTGCTTCGATAGCAGTAGCTGCCAGAGTTTTCACTGAACCAATAACTGGCTCTGACATTTCTTTAAGAGCACTTACTGTATCGCTTTTTAATACGTCATCTGTTGCAACTAATTGTGCTAAATCATAAGTCTTAGTTAAAAGTGTTACAACCTCAGTTAGCTTAGGTAATTGCTCTACTAAAGTAGTTAATGATTCTTGAACTTCAGGTTTTAATAATTGGTCAAGTAAATCTGTTCTTCCTGCAAGTAAGCCTTGCTGTGCTTGAGTCAATTCTTCTGACATATCCAATTCTCCTTTGCATTTTGCCTCATGTGCATTTTACTGTGAAAAAATTTGATAAAGCATTTCAAATACAGATATTAAGATGTACTGAAATCAGACCAAATTTTTCATCAATGTGAAATTTATACATCTTCCATGATAAACTAAATATTCTCGTAATCCTATAGTTCTTTGTTAAAAATCTAAATGTTAGTAATATGTTAGAAAATTTTTAATATAAAAATAATTTTATATCAAAACATATACTTTCTAAGAGAGAAAATTGTAGCTTAGGTGTTTTACAAAATGAATTATACGATTTAATTCTTGTAATTTCTAATAAAAAAAATTATTATCCTATTTGTCCACCTGCGAAAAACGTAATGCATACTTTTTTTTATAATAATTTTAATGCTGTTGGTCGTTAGGGATTATACCAGATACCTTCTTTTTAAACTCTTTACTATAATTTGTTGCTTCCATTAAAGCCTTTTCCTCTGTAGGGATTCGAACAGCTAACATTGCAAAATTGAGTAGGGTAAAGCAAATCGCTGTAAAATAAGCCTGAAACATTAAAGGGAGCAGTAAAATTTCAGTACAAACAATAAGATAGTTTGGGTGTCTGATAAATTGATAAGGTCCCTTTTTTACGACGTTTGCTCCAGGCAAGATAATGATTTTTGTATTCCAAAATTGTCCTAAGGAAGCCAAACACCATACTCTTAAGCCCTGCACTAGCAGGAATAAAACAAAGAGCCATAAAAACAAAGGGGAAATTACCCGTTCAAATACAAGCACTTCAGTAATCAAGCTAAGAAAGAAACTAACATGAAGGGCAATCATAAATGGGTAATGAGAAGCACCAGCCTCGAATGCCCCAGCAGCCAACATTTTCTTTTCATTTCTCCTAGCAATTACTACTTCCATTAATCGTTGTAAAATAACAATCGATACAAATAATAAAAAGAACATGATTAACCCCTCCATTGAAGTAATAATGCTTCGCCACTAAAGCCAGGTCCAAGTGCTAATAATAAACCGTAACTATCGGTGCTTGTTTCATTTAGCATAAATTGCTCTAAAACATAATGGACAGTTGGTGAAGACATATTCCCGTGATTTTGAAGTACCTCTCTAGATGTTGCCGTATGTTGTTCGTTCATATTTAATGTATCTTCATAGGCCGCTAAAACCTTTTTTCCTCCTGGATGTGCCACTAAATTCTTAATTTGCTCCTTAGAGAGCTCTTGTTCCTTTAAAAAGTCATCTATAAATGGTCCCAGCCATTTGTTAATAATAGAAGGGATGTCTCGAGAGAAAATGACATGAAGGCCATCGTTTTTTATGTCCCAGCCCATTACATTTTCAGAATCAGGCATCCATTTTGATGCGGTATTTACTATATAAGGCATTGGCTTTTTGTTTTTAATAGCTGCATTATCGCCACTAACTAAAAGGCAGGAAACGCCATCTGCAAAAAGAGAGGCACCTACTAAGTTACTTTTAGAAAAATCATTTGGTTGAAAAGTTAAGCTGCAAAGCTCTACACAAACAACAAGTACATTTGCATCTGGATGAGCTAAACAGTAATCAAATGCTCGACTGATCCCTGCAGCCCCTCCAGCACAACCAAGCCCCCAAATAGGTATACGCTTCATGCGATCTGAAAATTCTAGTTTGTTCATGATACGTGCGTCGATGCTTGGGGTGGAAATACCTGTACTGGATACAAATATAAATGCATCAATATCTTTCGTAGGAATGGTCTGCTCTAAAAAATGTGTATTTGAAAGACAGGCTTCGATGACTTTTACCCCATATTCAACAGCTAATTCAATATACAAATTATTACGTTCCTCAAAAGTATGCTGCTCTTTATGCCATTCTAAAGGAACACAAAAGTGACGCTGTTTTATTTCCCCGTTTGCAAATACCTTCAATAAACGCTCAAGTTGAGGGATTTTATCGGTAAAAAGCTCTTTTGTAAGCTGTTCAATGTTTTCTTGGTTTAATGTATGTGGAGGTTTGTATGTACTAATCGATGAAATTTTTGGCATAGTAAAACTCCTTTTTATAAGTATCTTCCCCTGGAGCATGCTAAATATGCACAATTTGCAAAGGAACTATAAAAGGGGATAATTAAAGGAGTTTGATTGGTGAATCAAACTCCTCACGTGCTATTAATCTGAAGTTTTTTTTGTTTCATTTAAAGTTAATGTTTTTAAAAGCAGCTCTAAATAGAGTAAGAAATAATCGATACAATCCTTCACAAGCTCGGAATATGCATAGAAGTCCGCATTCTTTTGGTAATGTAAATAATCATTTTTTAAAACCTCGAGCAACTTTTTAGAAAAAAGGTGAATATTAGTGGAATGAAATTGTTCAAGACAAGCAATAACATTGCAAAATAAAATAATATCCTCTGAATCAGGATGCTCCAAAATAGCAATATCCTTAAGTAAAATTTCTAGTGATTTGATATAACCGAAAAAGGCAAGGTCATAATAGCCCAAGAGCTCACAGTTAGTAGACTGAGTATATAGGTTTTGAAACTTATTGGATGTATTGTTAATTAATGAGCTCTCATTAAAGCTATACTTTGGAATGGATATCAGAAATTTTTGATTAGTAGTAGCTTCAAGTCGATCATCATTAAAGATAAAATAATCTTTTTTACATGAAGGGCAAGTTAAAGAAATGACACTTAATTTAAAGCTATTATTTTCAAATAAATACGTATTTTCTGTTGTAGGATGAATATCTAAATTGCAATGTGGACATTTATTTATAACTATGTATTCCTTATCGTCATGGTCATATTGTATTTTCTTTAGCTTTTTCTCATGTTTTTGCATTGTAAGATATTGCTCCTTTATAAGGCAGTTAAGTGTCTTTGGAATCGATTCATCTTTAGTATGAGCAATATAATCGGTAATTTTGCATATGAAGGGGAAATAAAAAAGAGGCAAGCAATTGCTTCCCTCTGTATAGCTAATTATTTATCTACATAGTTAATAATCGCATCTCTTAAAAACTCTGTAGCGCCCTTTGCCACCTTGTCGTAATATGCTTTAAAGCGTTCGTCGGCAACGTACATTTCTGCAAGCCCTTTGTGTGCTTCTTTTGAGTAGGAAGCCCATGAGAAGGTTAACCATTCTTTGTGTTTTTCAGCAAGTTCCTGTGCTATTTCTGAAGTTGGGTCACCAGTTGCGATAGCTTTAGGTAGCAAATCGAATATTTCATTTCCGAGCTTTTCCATTGCAGCATAATCTTCCTTAGACATCCCTCGAAGTTTTGCATTAGACTCATCGACAGTTTTGTCTCCGTATTTTTCACGTATTTCTTCACCATACTTCACTTCATTCTCGGCAATTAGGCTCTCTTTGAAGGCCTTGAATTTTTCTTCATTACTCATTACAATCTCTCCTTTTTGATGAGCAATTGTTTTGTCAATTGTCTCGATTAATTTATCTAGGCGGGCTCGTTTTTGGATAAGCTTATTTTGATGGTCCAATAGCGCGGAGAATTGATCAAAGCTAGACTCATTCATGATTTGA
Organism: Ureibacillus chungkukjangi; assembly: GCF_003217295.1. Taxonomy (GTDB): domain Bacteria; phylum Bacillota; class Bacilli; order Bacillales_A; family Planococcaceae; genus Ureibacillus; species Ureibacillus chungkukjangi. The sequence goes on along the minus strand of NZ_QJTJ01000008.1, from coordinate 55,700 downwards.
ATAATAGTCCCTAGATCTACCTCTAATTCGCGTAAAAATAAAATTTGCTGTAATCGATCGATTTCCTTTTGACCATAAATACGATAGCCTGAGCTATTGATTCTAGATGGTTTTAATAGATTGATTTCATCGTAATAACGAAGAGTTCGACTACTTATGCCAGCTAATTTTGCTAATTTACTAATTGTGTACTCCATTGAAATCCCTCCTGATGGATTTATCATAAAGTGTAACGTAACGTGAAGGTCAAGAGTTAAAAAAATATTTTAAGGACGGTTGCTTTACCTCGGAGAAAATCATTAACTAGTCGGATTTAAAACGTGTTTACCTTTTACCAATAAAATAATAATAGCGAGATGTTGACACATGCTTTAATATAATCATATTGAAGAATACAAGCGATATTAATTTTGCCGTTTGAAAGGTAGTCACAATAATGGAAAATAAGAAGGTCCAAGTAAAGCAGCCGAAATACCAAAAGATAGCTGCCGATATAGCATCAAGAATTGTTGAAAAGAAATACTTGGTTGGAGAAAAAATCTATGCACGATCTTCCTTAGCAAGTCAATATAATGTATCCTCGGAAACAGCTAGAAGAGCAATTGCTGTTCTGCAGGATCTGGAAATTGTAGAGGCAACAAAGGGCAGTGGGGTAATGATTAAATCCTATGAAAAGGCTGCACAATTTGTCCATCAGTTTTTAGAGGTACAATCTGTTTATCAAGTCCAGCTAGAGATGCTAGAAAGTATTAAAAGACAAAAAAGTGAGCTAGAGGTTTTACAGGAAACAACAGAGCGATTGGTTAGTAGAACGGAAAGGTTTAAATCTGTTAATCCCTTCGTTCCATTTCAAGTAGAGATTCATGAGGAAACTCCATATATAACGCAAACCATTGGAAGCATTAATTTTTGGCAAAATACGATGGCAACGATTGTAGGAATTCGACGAGGAGTAGAGCTGATTATTTCTCCTGGACCGTATGCTACATTAGAACAAAATGATGTCATTTATTTCATTGGCAATGATGAATGCATAGAGCGAGTTCAAAAATTTTTATATCCGAAATGATTAGGGCATAGATACCGTTTAGGCGGTGTCTAAAGCCCTTTTTTTATTGAGAATAGGTATATCTCTACTACCAGATTCATAGAATGCTAAGTTGACATAAGTAACAACCTTTTGTTAGGATGAAGTTGTTGCTTTGTTGTAATCTAGTAAAATACAGATTTGAGAATTATAGGAAAGGAGAACTGTATGACGAAAATAAAAGTTGAAAATGTTACGAAAATTTTCGGTAAGCATATTAATAGTGCGCTTAAGCTTGTCGAACAGAAAAAAAATAAAACAGAGATTTTAAAGCAAACAGGAGCTACAATCGGTGTTAATGATGCTAGCTTTTCTGTCAATGAAGGTGAAATCTTTGTAATTATGGGACTTTCAGGTAGTGGTAAGTCAACATTAGTACGTCTACTAAATCATCTCATTGAACCAACCAGCGGAAGTATCTACATAGATGGTGAAAACATCTCCAAAATGAATAAACAACAGCTCAGAACAATTAGACGCGAAAAAATGAGCATGGTGTTTCAAAACTTCGGTTTATTTCCACAACGAACAGTCCTTGCTAATACCGAATATGGATTAGAAGTGCGCGGTATCCCTAAAGAAGAGAGAACAAAAAAAGCTGAGCAAGCATTAGAAAATGCAGGGTTATTACCATATAAAGATCAGTTCCCAAGCCAATTATCAGGGGGAATGCAGCAGCGTGTAGGATTAGCGCGTGCCTTAGCAAATGACCCGGATATATTGTTAATGGATGAGGCTTTTTCTGCACTTGACCCATTAATTCGAAAAGATATGCAGGACGAATTATTAGACTTACAACAAAAAGTAAGAAAAACCATTATATTCATTACACATGATTTAAATGAGGCTTTGCGTATCGGTGACCGTATTGCACTAATGAAGGATGGAAAAATCATTCAAATTGGTACAGGTGAAGAGATTCTTACAAATCCTGCAAACGATTATGTTAAAACATTCCTTGAGGATGTAGACCGTTCAAAGGTATTAACAGTAGAAAATGCAATGATTCGCCCAATTTCAGTGAATGTTGAAATGGACGGACCAAAAGTAGCGTTAAAACGTATGCGAGATGAAGAGGTTAGTGTATTGCTTGCGGTTGATAAAAGGAGAGAATTTAAAGGCTATATCACGGCAGACGATGCATTGGAGGCTTCAAAGCGTGGGGAAAAAGATGTGAATGGTATTTTAAAAGCCGACATGCCTGTAGTTCCTCCAGATATGTTAATCCAAGATGTGTTAGGTGTTATTTCAGAATCACCAACTCCGTTAGCTGTTGTTAACGAAAATAAATTAGTTGGTGTATTAATTAGAGGCGTAGTCATCCAATCTCTTGCTTCGAATACAGAGGAGGTGACTCGTGATGAGTAAAATATTAGATCGTATTCCGAGTCTGCCTGTTGCAGATTCAGTGGAATCAGTGATGGATTGGTTAACTGGTAATCTATCATCATTATTTAGCTTTATACAATCTGGTGGTAAGAATGCTATGAACCTTATTACAGATATGCTGGTTGCTATTCCACCGGTTGTATTTATTTTAGTGATTGCCCTTATTGCATTTATAGCAACGAAAAAGAAGCTTGGTTTAGCCATCTTCTCAATCGTAGGTCTGTTATTTATATATAACCAAGGCTTATGGGAACAACTGATGAACACAATAACACTTGTTATTTTTTCAAGTATTATTGCAATCATCATCGGGATTCCAGTAGGGATATTAATGTCAAAAAGTGCTGTTGCAGAAAATGTTATTAAACCGATATTAGACTTTATGCAAACAATGCCAGGGTTTGTTTACTTAATACCTGCGGTTGCTTTCTTCGGTATCGGTGTTGTACCAGGTGTGTTTGCCTCTGTCATCTTCGCACTACCGCCAACAGTTCGTTTTACAAACTTAGGTATACGACAAGTACCAAAAGAGTTAGTGGAAGCAGCTGATTCCTATGGTAGTACTGGCTGGCAAAAACTATTCAAGGTTGAGCTACCATTAGCTAAATCAACAATAATGGCTGGTATTAACCAAACTGTGCTGCTATCTCTATCTATGGTGGTAATCGCATCAATGATTGGTGCACCTGGTTTAGGGCGAGAAGTGTTATCTGCTTTGCAACGTGCTCAAGTAGGTAATGGTTTTGTTGCAGGACTTAGTCTTGTAATCTTTGCTATTATTGTTGACCGTTTAACGCAAAGCTTCAATAAAAAGAAATAAAAAATAGAAAGGAAGATTCGGGTGGATTTTAAAAGATTAAAAATGATGGGTTTAGCCCTAGGTATGGGTGCAATGCTTGCAGCGTGCAGTGGTACAGATGAAGGGGAAACTTCAACTGAAAACACAGGAGATTCAAACGGCTCTACAGCAACTGAGGAATCTAAAGAAATCAATTTAGCTTATGTTGAGTGGGATACTGAAGTTGCTTCTACACATGTAGTAGGAAAAGTACTAGAAGACTTAGGCTATGACGTAACTTTAACTCCATTAGATAACGCTATTATGTGGGAAGCTGTATCAAAAGGGGAAGCAGATGCAATGGTAGCTGGTTGGTTGCCAAATACACATGCTTCACAATATGCAGAATACAAAGATGGTCTAGTAGAGTTAGGTGAAAACTTAACTGGTGCTAAAATTGGCTTAGTTGTTCCTTCTTATATGGATGTGAATTCAATCGAAGAACTAACTGAAGAAGCAGACATGACAATAACGGGTATTGAACCTGGAGCAGGTGTTATGGGAGCAGCAGAACAAGCTATCGCAGAATATGAAAACCTAAGTGATTGGGAATTATTACCTTCATCTTCGGGTGCGATGACTGTAGCCTTAGGTCAAGCTTTTGAGAATGAAGAAGAAGTTATTGTAACAGGCTGGTCACCACACTGGAAGTTCTCATCTTATGATTTAAAATACTTAGAAGATCCTAAAGGTGTATTTGGTGGGGAAGAGACGATCAATACATTTGCTCGCCTTGGATTAGAAGAAGAATCACCAGAAGCTTATAAAGTACTTGATGCTTTCAATTGGACAACAGAAGATATTGAAGCAGTAATGCTTGATATTAACTCTGGCACTAGTCCAAAAGAGGCTGCTGAAAAATGGATTAATGACAATGCAGACAAAGTTGCTGAATGGACTGAAGGCGTAGAATAATTCTAAAGCTGGAGTACATTTAGTATGTGCATTGCAAAAAGTTGCTAAATTTTTTACAAAAGAAGGAGTTATCTTATACTGGATAACTCCTTTATATATAAAGGGGTTGTAATTTTGGTTAAATTAAAAACAATGGGTATTACATTTGGTTTATCAGCTTCGTTATTATTAGCTGCTTGTGGTAGTGATGAAGGAAATCAGGATAATGGGAATAACGCTGGAGAAACTGCTAGTATAGGTGAACAAATCGATTATACGATTACTGGAATTGAACCAGGGGCAGGAACAACAGAGTTAGCCCGTGATACTTTAGAGGAATATGAGAACTTAGAGGGTTGGAACCTTCTAGAAAGTTCAACTGCAGGCATGCTAGGTGCATTAGAAGAAGCCGTTAAAAATGAAGAACCAATTATTATTACTGGCTGGACTCCGCACTGGATGTTCACTGCATATGATTTGAAATTTCTAGAAGACTCCAAAGGCACATTCGGTGGCAGTGAAAATGTAAACACAATCGTAAGAAAAGGTTTAGAAGAGGATATGCCAAGTGCCTATACAATTCTTGACCGCTTTTACTGGGAACCTAAAGATATGGAAGCTGTAATGTTTGACGCACAAGAAGTGCCATTTGAAGAAGCGGCGACGAAATGGATAGAAGAAAATGCCGACAAAGTAGCAGAATGGGTTGAAGGTGTTGAGAAAGTAGATGGCGATGAAATTGAATTAGTTTCAACACCGTGGGATACAGAAAGAGCGTCAGGCTATGTTGTGAAGGCAGTATTAGAACAACAGGGTTATAATGTAACGTTGACACCAGTAGATCCTGCGGTTATGTTCCAAGCAATTGCTACGGGTGAAGGAGATGCCTCTGTTGCACCGTGGTTGCCTTCAACACATGCGTCCTTTTACGAGAAGCATAAGGAGGATTTAGTAGACTTAGGTGAAAACTTAAAAGGTACAGAAATTGGTTTGGTTGTCCCATCGTATATGGATATCGATTCAATCGAGGATTTGCAGCCTAAAGAGTAAAAATAAAGAGGAGAATTCCCGTAATCAGGGAGTTCTCCTTTTCGCGTTATAGAATTATCCACACAAAGACACTTAAAGCAACAGATGTCAAAATTAGAGTAAGAATAGGCTTTAATGCATTTTTACCAAATTTCTTTAAATCTACCGACATTCCTAATGCCGCCATTGCTACAGTTAATAAAAAGGTAGCAGCCTGAGCAACCTGGCTTTGGAACGAAAGCGACATCCAACCATTTTGTAAGGAGATTGTTCCGATAATAGAAAGGGCGATAAATCCTAATATAAAGTATGGAAACGATGCTTTTTTCTTGGATTCTTTATTTTGGAATGAAAGAAACACTATGATCAAGATGGTTACGGGAAAAAGTAAGAGTACTCTACTTAATTTGCTTAGTATTGCTGGTGTTAAAGAATCATCACCAAAGGAAGCACCGGCAAGAAGCGCTTGAGCAATCTCGTGTAGACTAAAACCAACCCATTGTCCATATAAATCGGGGGTCATATTGGTTATAGAAGCTATGAGAGGGGCAACTAATGCGAATATTGTTCCTAGCCATGCAATCATTCCAATTGCTATCGCTGTATCTTCTTCATCTGAATCAAGAATAGAGGAAACTGCTCCAATTGCTGCTGCACCGCAAATTCCAGTACCAGAAGCAAGTAAAAGCAAAAGTTTATAATCTACCCCTAACATTTTACCAATGAGAAATGTCATGAAAAGGGTAAATATAATAACGAGTGCCGCTCGGAAAATAAGGGGAAAGCCTTCATCAACAATCAATTTAATATTTAAACGAATACCATAGAGAATAATCGCAATCCGTAATATGATTTTGGCGGAGAAGTGAATCCCGCTACGCAAATTTTCAGGGTACTGAAAAACATTTCGATAAATAACAGAAATTAATATAGCGATTGCTAAAGGACCTATCAATGAAAGAAAAGGTAATAGACTTAAGCTATAGGCCAAAGCTGTAATGAAAAACATCGATAAAATTCCTATATAAAATCCAGCTGTTTTGTAAATCGTCATATATTAGCCTCACTTTCAACTGCTAGGATAATATGTAGTTATTATATATGTAGTCATTTATATTTCAAAACGCTAATTATTAAAGTAAGGTGATGAATGGGCCTTTAATTCATCACCTTACTCTTATTTATCTATTTTATCGTATCCGATTACCGTCCAAATTCCAGAGGCATCCTGGTTAACAAGTCTTTTTAAATAAACGAATTTGATGATAGTATCGGTATCATTAACTTCTACCACAGCCGTATCCTTTGTACTGTGCAAAAGCTTTATATTTCCTTCTTCTATCGGATATTCCCCTTCAATCCCCTTAGGCGATAGCTGTAAACTCACAAATACTTGTGTGGTTAATACGGGATCGATTCTCCACGGTGAGTGGCCTTCATCTACACTTTTTTGGGCAGTCTCTTCTTTCTTTAAATCATATGGTACCTCTACTTGTGGATTGATATCGTATTCTTTTGCTTGAACAGGGAAGATGATGTTGTTATATACATCAACACTTTCAAGCTCAACTATCAACTGAGTCGATTCGAGAAATGCAGGAATGGCATTTTCTTCTATAATGTCCACAGTAAAAACCTCCGTCTTTAAATAGGTATGTTAAGACATTACCGTTATTATTTACAAAAGATAATATTTTACACTAAAAAGGAATAATAAATTTTAGATGTCAAAAACTCTTTTAAGGTTAGTGGCGGCAATTTATTTTTCTAGTGATTAGATATTTGTTAAGTATGTTATCAATTAGCCGATTTATTCTTCTATATTCAAATTTTCAGGAGTAGATTTGTTAGTAATTTGTGGGAAAGTAAATGGGAAACTCCATATTATATATGTCTTAATGGAAGCTTATTTTAAAAAGTAGATATTTTTAAAATTCAATTCCTCATGTAAACATTCCTCCAAATGGACATTTAACCCAGAATAGTTATCAAATTAAACATACCTTACTTTTAGGTTTGAAAAGGGAGAGTGAATTTGAAGAATGTTTTATCATGTGAAGGAATTACAATATCATGCAAAGCCTGATAGACCAGATCCAGTCTTTGCAAGAATGCTTCAAGAGGTTTTAGGTGGACAATGGGGAGAAATCTCTGTTGCTTTACAATACTTATTCCAAGGCTGGAATGTAAGAGGAAATGAAAAGTACCGTGATTTATTACTTGATACGGGTACAGAAGAGCTTGCACATATTGAAATGCTTGCTACGATGATTGCTCGTTTACTTGAGGATGCGCCGCTTCCAACTTTAGAGGCAGCTGCAAAGGATCCAATCATCAATGCAATTCTTGGAGGAATGAATCCTCAGCATATTATTGTTTCAGGTCTTGGCGCAATGCCAGCTGATAGTAATGGGAATAGATGGACAGCAGATTATATTGTAGCAAGTGGAAATTTACTTGCGGATTTTCGTATGAATTTAACTGCAGAATCCCAAGGACGCCTTCAAGTAGCAAGACTTTATGAAATGACAGATGATCGAGGCGTAAAGGATATGCTTGCGTGGTTACTAGCACGTGATACAATGCATCAAAATCAATGGTTAGCTGCTATTAAGGAGCTGGAGGAAAAAGAAAATATCATTGTTCCAAGTACATTCCCTAGAGAATTAGAGCATCGTGAAGTATCTCATGTGTTATTTAATACATCAGCAGGCAATGCAAGTGCTAAAGGACGTTGGGCTCATGGTCCGAGCCTTGATGGTGAAGGGGAATTCAAGTATGTTGAAAATCCCGAGCCTTATGCTAGAAAGCCAAAATTAAAACCAGCCCCACCGAGCCTTCATAATACACCACCGGAAGATCCAAAGCCGAAGTCAAAACGTAAATAGTAATAAAAGAAGCTCTATTAAAAATGAGCTTCTTTTTATTGCAGAAAAATCGACGTAATTTCCCAGGAAATCTGTTTCTTTTTATAAAATCGACTTAAACCAATACTCTCTTTACGTAATCACCATTTATATGTGAAATTGTGCTCTTATTATGCCTTTGGAATCGTGTCTACCCAACTCATATAATTCACCTATAGAGAAATAATAAAACAAGATTATTGAATTTGGCTATTTAGTGCTTTCTTTGGGCAGCTTTTTATGTCATGTTAATAAATAAAGAACTTTGATAGAATGAAATGACGATTAAGTAATAGGGGGAAATTTTGTGGCAATGCTTGTCCTTTTCTTCATAGTATTCATAGGGATACTGTTCGCGGTAAGTATTTATGTATATGATAATAGTCAGTTTAGCAAAATCACTGGCCATTCATTTATATCTGTACAGACGAATAAAGAAGTTAGATTTCTATATAAATTAGCTAAAAACTTGAAAAAAGTAGATGGAGATAATCAGCTATTATTCAATATTGACCTTCCACAGAGTGAGTGGAAAATCGATTGTATTTTTCTTCATGAGTCTGGCATTTATGTCATCAATGCTAAATATTCTAGCGGGTGGATTTATGGGGATGACCAGGATATTAAATGGGCACAGGCACTAGAAAACGGTAAAATGAATAAATTTCCTAATCCAATTATTGAGAATAAACTAAAGATACAAGAAGTAAAAAAGGCAATTCCAGAAGTAAGAGAAGACCTATATCAATCATTGGTTGTCTTTAATAATGATTGCTCCTTTAAAAAAATTGAGCTGCATTCTGAGGATGTAGATGTACTGAAAATAGATGAACTAAAAGCCTTTTTTGAAAACCGAATAGACTCTGCTTTAACAAAGAATGAGATTATCTCAATCCACTCAAAGATAGAGCCTTATATGGTTAAAAAGCAGCCTAAAGAAAAAGCGGCATTAAAGGACGAAACCTTAAGCTAAACGAAAAAGGGATTATCTCTATAAGGGATAGTCTTTTTTTATTGATTTTCTCATGGAATGACTAAATAAGGTAAAACCTGATGATTTTAATTCCATGGATACCTCCTTTTTTGAACAAAAAATTTACCTGCATAAAAATGTGAATGTTCTATTAATATGGAAATCTACCATGTACAATATAGAAAAAGTATTTAAGGGTGGGGGAAATGCGGAAATTCCATTATAGCTGGGTCATTCTGGCTGTTACGTTTATAGCGATTATTGTAGCTGGTATTATCAGGTCATCCTCGGGGATATTTCTAGATCCTTTTGAGTCGGAGTTTGGCTGGGGAAGACCTACGATTTCCTTTGCATTTGCGGTTTGCCTATTTTTATATGGCTTCTCGGGACCGTTTATGGCAGCATTTGTTGAGGTGTTTGGATTAAAGCGAATGATGCTTTTTTCTATGGTCATTCTTTCAGTTGGTCTTGGTTTAACGTTTGTAATGACAACTGAATGGCAATTGATATTAATCTGGGGAATTATGTTGGGAATCGGTTCAGGATTATTCTTAACGGTTTTAAGCACTCAGGTAGCGAATCGCTGGTTTGTAAAAAGACGTGGGCTAGCTGTAGGTATTTTAACTGCTGCAACGGCTACAGGACAGTTAATATTGCTTCCGGTATTAGCAAACTTTGTGGAAAATTATTCGTGGCGTTCTGCTATTTTATTAATATTTGTGTTAAGTGTTTTAATGTTACTTGTCATAGGGATCTTTATGAAAAGCTGGCCAAGGGATATCGGACTTGCCCCATATGGACAAGAGGCAATGCAGGTGGAAGAGGCACAGACATCTCAAACTCGCAACCCCTTTAAAATGGCCATTTCTTCATTATTAGAAGGAATAAGAGTAAAAGAGTTTTGGCTTCTAGCAGGTAGCTTCTTTATATGTGGCCTTTCGACTAGTGGGTTAATCGGAACCCATTTTATATCCTATTGTATCAGCTTTGGTATTCCGTTAGTTACTGCCGCTGCCATGTTATCCTTTATGGGTGTGTTTGACCTAATCGGAACAACGATTTCAGGCTGGTTATCAGACCGTTATGATAATCGATGGTTATTATTTTGGTATTACACATTACGTGGCATATCACTTCTCTTTTTACCCTTTGCACTAGCTGAAGGTTCATACACCTGGCTTGTTATTTTTTCAATCTTTTATGGGTTAGATTGGATTGCGACTGTCCCACCGACAATTGGCTTAACAAGGCAGAAATTTGGAATTGAAAAAAGTGCGATGATGTATGGATGGATTACGGCAAGTCATCAGGTTGGAGCAGGAGTGGCAGCTTATACGGGAGGTATAGTATTTAATGTCTTCGGTTCGTATATGTGGGCTTTCCTATTAGCTGGTGGTTTTTGTTTGTTAGCAAGTCTATTTGTTATTTTACTTAAAAAACATAATCCAAAAGAACTTGTTTAGTTTTTCAATCTCTGTGAATAGATGATATGATACTTACAGCAAACAAAAAGGAGTATGAGTGTGGGAAAGGTATCAAAAAGAGTTGCAAGTATTTTATATATGAAAGAACATGAAACACTTTTTTCCTGTCCTCTATGTAAAGAAAGTATGCATGTTACAGAAGATGGTCACGTAACATGTGGCAATCGTCATTCATTTGATATTGCAAAACAAGGCTATGTGAATTTCATGATTAAACCTGCTACATCGATGTATAGTAAAAGTTTATTTGAATCACGTCAGGAAATAATTAATAGTGGTCTATATAATCCACTGCAACAAACAATAGCAAAGCATATTGGAAGCGAAGTACGAACGATATTAGATACAGGCTGTGGAGAGGGTTCTCATCTAGAGAGAATTGGCAATCTATTAACACAGGACATTGTAGCTGTAGGAATTGATATCTCAAAAGAAGGGATCCAGTCAGCTGCGAAATTTTATGAGCAAAAAATCTGGTGTGTAGGAGATTTAGCGAATAGTCCCTACAAGAAGCAATCGATTGACTGTATCCTAAATATCTTGTCGCCTGCTAATTACGAGGAGTTTAGCAGGCTGTTAAAGCCAAAAGGTAAGGTTATTAAAGTGGTGCCTCAATCTGATTATTTGAAGGAAATTCGTAAACAAGCCTTTGCTAATTCCGAAAAAGAGAGTTATTCAAATGAACAGACAGTACAGCGGTTTAAAGAGCATTTTACGAATGTGTTGCAGGAACGTATTACATACACAATGCCACTTGAGCCAATGCTAGTACCAAAGCTTCTTGAAATGACGCCTCTTGGCTGGCATTTAGAAGAAGGCATTTCGTTAACTGAAATTACGATTGATTTGGACGTATTAGTAGGCGAGCTATCAAAAGTATAAATCAAGAAAAAACAAATAGTATATAAAGGTAGGAATGTAACGGTGTTATATGATTTTGCTGCAAGATTAGTTAAGGTATTTTTAACTTTAAATGGTTCAAAGGCGAAGATATATGGGAAAGAACATTTACCAAAAGAGGGCGGCTATATTATTGCTTGTACTCATAATGGATATGTGGATATTTTGAATTTAGGCGTTTCTTTATTGCCTCGTCATATTCATTTTATGGCGAAAAAGCAGCTGTTTGATATGAAGCTGCTTGGTCCACTAGTTTCTAATTTAAATGCATTTCCTGTAGACAGAGAAAATCCAGGACCTAGTGTTATCAAAATTCCGAGACAGCTGATTAAAGAAGGAAAAGTTGTCGGGATATTCCCTAGTGGAACGCGTTCAACGGAAAACACAGAGTTAAAGCAAGGTGCGATTACGATTGCTCAGCTATCAAAGGGACAAATTGTTCCGGCCGCTTACGTAGGCCCTAGAAATGTTGGCGAAGTAATGAAACGACAAAAAGGCTATTTAATTTATGGTGAGCCCTTCACAGTTGGGGCTGGAAAAGAAGCTCGTGAAGAAGCAACACAGCATCTGGAGAAGGAATTACTTCGTTTAACAGAAGAGTTGAAAGCAAAAACTAAATAAAGAAACTAACACTTTCCTTTGGGAGAGTGTTTTTTTTTAGGGAATTTTTCCGGTAGCAATTGATGTAAGGGGTGGCTTGGTTAACTGATTGAGGACTCTTTCGCCTTAAATGTACTGTGCTACTAAAAAACAGGGTAATACTAAAGTAAATGATACATTTTTTGGAGGAGAGCTATGGAGACAAAAGGCAGAAGAAAAAGCAGTAATGTAGAGGATCGTCGAGGGATGAGCAAGGGTGCTATAGGTGGCGGAATTGGAGGTGTAGGGATTATTATCGCTATTATCTTCACGCTATTTAATGGAGGAGACGCTGGGGATGTATTAAATCAAATAAATCCAGGACAAATTCAAAGTGGAAGCAATACAGAATATGTGCCGACTGCTGAGGAAGAAGAGCTGGCGGAATTTGTTTCTGTTGTGCTAGCTGATACGGAGGATGTTTGGCAGCAGTTATTTCAGGAGCAAGGCTTAACCTATGAAAACCCGAGCCTTGTATTGTTTACAGATAGCGTCCAATCTGGTTGTGGTGTTGCTGGTGCAGCGGTTGGTCCCTTTTACTGTCCAGCTGACCACAAACTATATATCGATTTAAGCTTTTACCAGGAGCTTAAGAACCGCTTTGGTGCGCCAGGAGATTTTGCAATGGCTTATGTAGTAGCCCATGAAGTAGGTCACCATGTACAAACATTATTAGGTACCTCCCAGCAGGTGCATGCTTTAAATGAGAAGGTCAGTCAGGAAGAGTACAATGCACAAACTGTAAGACTAGAGCTGCAAGCAGATTACTATGCAGGTGTATGGGCAAATCATGTACAGGATGCCGGTTATTTAGAGGCTGGTGATGTTAATGAGGCACTGACTGCAGCAAATGCAATCGGGGACGATACTCTTCAAATGGAAGCTCAAGGTTATATAGTACCAGAAAGCTTTACCCATGGTACGAGTGAGCAACGAGTAAGATGGTTTAAAAAAGGATTTGATAGTGGCACAATTGAGGGAGGAGATACGTTCAATGCAAGGGAGTTATAGTTCTTCCTTAAAACTTTATTTCACTACGAGCCATCTTTCACCTTTTTCTTTAATAATAGAATAGTGTATAATATTACAGTCGCATTTACTTTATAGGGTTTGCTTTTAAACCTTCATTTATATTTAACAATAACGGAAAAGAGAGTGAAATTAATGGGTCGTAAATGGAATAACATTAAAGATAAGAAAGCCGAAAAAGACAAAAATACTAGTCGTATTTACGCTAAATTCGGTACTGAAATTTATGTAGCAGCTAAAAAAGGCGAACCAGATCCAGAGTCAAACTCAGCATTAAAGTTTGTTCTAGAACGTGCTAAAACTTACAACGTACCAAAGCATATTATCGACAAAGCAATCGATAAAGCAAAAGGTGCCGGTGGAGAAGACTTTGACGAATTACGTTATGAAGGCTTTGGTGTAGGCGGAACAATGGTTATCGTTGACGCTTTAACAAACAATGTAAACCGCACTGCTTCAGACGTTCGTGCTGCTTTTGGTAAAAACGGAGGAAACATGGGTGTATCAGGATCTGTTACGTATATGTTCGACTCAACTGCTGTGTTTGGTATCGAAGGAAAAACTGCTGATGAAGTATTGGAAATCCTTCTAGAGGCTGATCTTGATGCACGTGATGTTTTTGAAGAAGAAGACAATGTTATCGTTTACGCTGAACCAGATCAATTCCATGCAACACAAGAAGCATTCAAAGCTGCAGGAATCACAGTGTTTACAGTTGCCGAGCTAACAATGCTACCTCAAACAGAAGTAGCGTTATCTGGAGATGATGCAGCTAAATTCGAAAAAATGATCGACGCTTTAGAGGATTTAGAGGACGTTCAGCGCGTGTATCATAATGCTGACTTAGGCGAGTAATAATACGAAATAATATGTAATAACCCAGTAGTTTTCAATTGCTACTGGGTTTTTCTTATTAATCTTGAATGGTACAAAAGTTCTAAAACGGATAAACTCCTCTTGATTATATTAATGAAAAATAAGAAAAAAGACATTTAAAAATTCAAAAGATGTCATTTTTTGTCGATATATAAGATTAGAAGTTTATAAAGGAGTGAATAGATGATGAAGAAGGAAAAAAAGCTATCAAGGCAAATACTTTCCATCATTGTGATTATATTTATTTTCCTATTAGGAATGTATGTTTTTACAATGAACTACAACTCCAAGGAATCTGTTAAGGCAACTATTGGAGACCGAACGATTGAAATTGCAGAGAACATGCTCAATTTCATAGATGAAGAACAATATCAAGAGCTTGCAGATAACCCTGTGGAAAGCGAGTTGTATTGGGAGCTAAGAGAGCAGCTAAATGAACTGCGTGAAATAAACGGCGTGCTATATGCTTATACATATGCAGTGCCAAAAGAAGGCGAAGAGGTTACGTTTTTAGTAGATGGTATGCCGGCAAATGATACTGAAAATGCGGCTGCCATAGGGGATACATCTGTTTCTACAACCTATGAGCATCTTCAAAAGGTTATTAAAAACGGTTCCTTCTATTCGGATTTACTAAGCAGTGACTATGGAGAATACATTTCTGGAACAATTCCTATGAAGGATGCAAGTGGAGAGGTAGTTGCATTTTTAGGAGTAGATATCGATGCTTCTTATGTTGATGAAGTAAGCTCTGCCGTTGCAATGGATATTGTACCGAAAGTAAGTATCATTTTCTTACTTATTGTTTTAGTTGGCTTGTTCATAACATATCGCTATGTAAATAAATCCTTAAAACCATTAAATGTACTAAAGGACGCTTCTGAGCAGCTTGCTGAAGGTGATTTGAAAGGTGTAAACGATACACTTTCATCATTAAATTTAAAGAGTAATAATGAAATAGCTATCTTCTCAAAAACATTCTCAAATGCGCTGAATAGCTTGTCAAATTCGTTATTAAACATTCATACGAAATCTAAAAACCTGGAACAAGCAGTAGCAGATATAGATTTGACGGCTACAGAGGTGGCAAATTCTAATAATATCATTGCTTCAAGTATTATAGAAATTGCCTCAAGTAGTGACCAACAGGAGGCAAGTAATAACGAAGTTACCCTGGCTATGAATGAAATGTCGGTAGGAATTCAACGCTTAGCGGATTCAACATCAGATATGGCTGAAGCTTCAACTGATATGACAAATTTAGTTGAGACAAGTGTTGACCATGCAAAACGTGTAGTCTCCCAAATTCAAAATGTAGAGACATCTGTGTTACATACAGAAGGGTATGTACGCGAAATGAGTGATAAATTCAAGTCTATCAAAGACATGGTATCTGTCATTACAAGTATTGCAGATCAAACTAATCTTTTAGCTTTAAATGCTGCGATTGAAGCTGCACGTGCAGGAGAAGCAGGTAAAGGCTTCGCTGTAGTAGCTGATGAAGTGCGAAAGCTTGCAGAAATGTCTAGAAACTCTGCAGACGAAATTCAAACATATCTTGAAAACTTCTTATTAATTAGTGAAAAAGCTTTAGTAGAGATGGATAACAGCACAGAAGAAGTAAAAGCTGGTAATCAATCCGTTATAGAAATCGGAGAAAAGTTAAGTCAAATCTTAACGGTAGTGGTTGATGTGAATGCTAAAATTCAGGATGATTCTGCAGTAATTGAAGAAATGTCTGCAAGCTCTGAAGAAATTCTAGCTTCAACTGAGGAAATGCAAAAATTAGTTATCAACACTACAAGCCAAACGAAAGAAGTGGCAGGCTCTTCAGATGTTCAAGTAGAGATGGTCCATAAATTAGAGGATGTTGTTCAGCTACTTGATACAACTTCTAAAGAAATGATTGAAGAAATTAGTAAGTTTAAATTTTGAAATTAGAAGCACATTCACCGAGATTGGTGGATGTGCTTTTTTTGATAGAGTGTGACAATGAAAGCTAGTGGTGGTTTGCAAGAAGCGATACCCAGGACAACAAAGAGTTTAAATGCATAATTTACCCCAAAATCTTAAACTCTAAACTATTAAATTACAAAACAATTATCAGAATAGTTGCTCTTTTGGTAAAAATCGTTAATAATAGAATGGTAAACTTCGAATTGCTAAATATGGAGAGGTGTGTAAGAAAAATGGTAACTTTTAAAGATTATGAATATAATAGACCAAACTTAGACGAAGTAAAGGATAAAGTTAGAGCATTAATTGAACAATTTAAAAATGCAGATTCTGTTGAAGCACAAAGTGAAGTAATCGAGAAAATCAATAATTATCGCAACGACTATTCAACACAAGCAAATCTTGTATATATTCGAGCTTCAATCGATACAAATGACGAGTTTTATCAGAAGGAACGAGATGTTTTAGATGAAATCGATCCACAATTTGAGGAGCTTCTTTTTGAATACTATACTGAGCTAGTTAAAACACCTCATAGAAGTCAGTTAGAAGAAAAATGGGGAACACAATTATTTGCTTTAGCTGAGAACCAAATTAAAGCATTCTCTCCTGAAATCATCGAGTTAATGCAGCAGGAAAATAAGCTGGTTTCTGAATATAGCAAGCTTGTAGCGTCTGCACAAATTGAGTTTGATGGCAAAACATTAACTCTTGCTCAGTTAACTCCATATGGAGAGTCAACTGATCGCAATGTACGTAAAGAGGCTATGGAAGCTCGCTTTAACTTCTTTAGTGAACATGGTGCAAAGTTTGACGACATTTACGATCAGCTTGTAAAACTTCGCCATAAAATTGCAACAACATTAGGCTACAAGAATTATGTTGAATTAGGCTACGTTAATATGAACCGTATTGACTATAATGCAGAAATGGTTGCAAACTTTAGAGACCAAGTGCAAAAGCTAATTGTGCCACTTGCAACGAAACTATATGAACGCCAAGCAAAACGTATTGGTGTGAGTGACTTTAAATATTATGATGAGGGGTTAAACTTCTTAACTGGCAATGCTAAGCCACAAGGTAGCCCGGAGTGGATCGTAGCGAACGGTAAAAAAATGTATGAAGAGCTTTCACCTGAAACAGGAGAGTTTTTCAACTATATGATTGACCGTGAACTAATGGATTTAGAAGCGAAGAAAGGGAAAGAAAGTGGTGGCTATTGCACATTCATCGATAATTATGATTCACCATTTATCTTCTCTAACTTTAATGGTACTTCTGGTGATATTGACGTACTGACACATGAAGCAGGACATGCATTCCAGGTGTACTCTAGCCGCAATATCGGAATTCCTGAATATCTGTGGCCGACATATGAGTCAGCTGAAATTCACTCTATGAGTATGGAATTCTTCACATGGCCATGGATGGAATTATTCTTTAAAGAAGAAACAGAGAAATACAAATTCTCTCACTTAGCTAGTGGATTATTATTCTTACCTTATGGGGTTGCAGTAGATGAGTTCCAGCATGTAGTTTATGAACATCCTGAAATGACACCTGCAGAGCGTAAGCAAGCGTGGAAAGAAATCGAAAACAAATACTTGCCACATCGTGATTACGATGGCTACGAATATTTAGAGGCGGGCGGCTTCTGGCAACGCCAAGCACATATTTATGCAAGTCCATTCTATTACATCGATTATACACTTGCTCAAGTTTGTGCATTCCAATTCTGGAAGCGTTCAAGAGAAGACTTTGATTCTGCATGGAAGGACTATCTTCACCTTTGTGAATTAGGTGGTTCTATGCCATTTACTAAGTTAGCTAAAGAAGCTGGTTTAATTTCACCATTTGATGATGGCTGTGTAGAATCAGTAATTGGAGCTATTGAAGAATATTTAAACTCTGTAGATGATTCAAGCTTATAATATGAAAAACTCTCGGGATATTCCGAGAGTTTTTTTATGTGATAGGATATAATAAAAAATAGAATGAATTCTCTAAATTAGAAAAATATAGATAAGCAGCTCTATATACATAGAAGAAAATTAAAATTAGTCTATCATGGATGAATAGGAAATAATTATCAATGCAACAATATGGAAAGAGGTGATGTTTGGTGACAAAAAAAGTCTGGTTCCAAGTAGGAATTGGTATGATTATTGCGCTATTAATAATTAAATATATAGTTGAAATTCATTGGATATTTAATCCGCTTTATATTATTATCAAAACGATTTTTATCCCCTTATTATTAGGTGGAGTTCTATATTATATTTCTGAGCCATTACAGAGACTAATGGAAAAGAAGGGTGCTCCTAGATGGGCAAGTATGTTAACGATAGTCTTATTGTTGGCGGGAATTGTTACAGGGATTTTGCTGATGATAGGTAATCCAATCTCCCAACAGGTTAATAATTTAGTGAAGAATGCACCAACTATAGAAGACAATATTATGGATGCTGCAAATTTTGTATTCGATAATAAAGAAAATCTTCCACCACAGGTTGAAGAATTTGTAGATTCTGTTTCAAGCTCGATTCAAAATATAATGATGACGGGTAGTAAATACATTGTAAGCATAGTCAGTGGAACAGTAACAGCGACCTTTACATTGATTCTAGTCCCATTTTTCTTTATATACATGCTGAAGGACCATGAAAAATTTGCACCCAATATTTATAATATCTTTACAGGAGAAAAGCGTACTTGGGTAAAAGAAACATTAGCTGATATTGATAATGTTCTAAGAAATTATGTACAGGGCCAGGTGCTTATCAGTCTTATCCTTGCGACGATGATGTATTTGGGGTACATGATAATTGAATTGGAATATGCATTATTACTAGCGCTGTTTGCTTTCTTTATGAACATGATTCCATTTATAGGGCCGTGGATTTCTTTAGCTCCTGCACTTGTCATTGCGATTATCCAGGACCCAATATTGGTAGTATGGGTAGCTGTTATTACACTCGTTGCCCAACAGATAGAAAGTAACTTAATCACACCAAATATTATGGGGAAATCCTTAGATGTCCATCCATTAACGGTAATTACAATTGTATTGGCGGCAGGAAACATCGGAGGCTTTTTATTCATCATCATTGCAATCCCGACCTATGCTGTTATTAAAGCCATTGTAATTAATATATATGAAGAACGAAAAAAGATTAAAGAGGCTGCAAACAAAACAGTTTAATAAGAATGAAACGAATTGCAGTATACCTATTAAGGTGTACTGTATTTCATTTTAGTGTATTGTAGAACTAGTAAAGTAAAGATCGTCACTATTAGAAGCATAAAGGAGTTCATTATATACATGTTAACATTTGAACAAAAACAAGCAATTATCGAATCATTCCCAGAGCTAACAAAAAAAGAAATATCCATGAAGAGAGTAAACTATCATTTTGAAGAAAGTTTATATGAAAAAACAATTGTAGTTGAAAAGTTACATCCTAATGGAAATGGTTTTGTATATATAGGGGATTTATTAAAATACGAAAAAGTGGCAAATGACAAAGGATTAGTCAATATAAGAGACTTTAGTGAGGCGGAATTGCGTGAAATCATTCGTGACGCAATTGATTTTTTATCGGAAGACCGAGATATACCAGTTGTCGAGAAATGGACATCCCGTGAAGGGGTTACATTAGAGCTAAGACATCATCAAAGGGACTGGAATATTTATTTCCAAGAAAATTTAGAAGAGACTTTTGGTGCTCGCGAAGAAGCGGTAGCATATTTACTAGAAGAAGGATTTAAGCTGAAAAAATAAAGGAGTAGCTTTATGAATGGAAAAAAGGTAGCAATATACTTTGTGGGATTCATTATCTTGGTTTGTGTATTAATTGTCGTAGCAATGCAAATATTCTTTAAGACATATGAGCCTAAAACGAATAATGAGGAAGACTCAGTTTCAATTAAGATCCCTGAAAGTGAAGGGACTCAACATTTAGATATAGCATAAATAATAAAAACCAAACGAAAATTAATTCGTTTGGTTTTTTACTTAAAAGAACAGATTTAAAACTAAGAAAATAATTCCCGCCATTACAGCTGAAATTGGCATAGTAATTAACCAAGTTAGAACGATTTTACGTGCAACGCCCCATTTAACGCCTTTAACACGCTGTGCAGAACCTACACCCATAATTGCTGAAGAAATTACATGAGTTGTGGAAACTGGTAAATGGATAACTGTCGCCCCGAAAATAATGGAAGCTGATGCTAAGTCAGCTGCCACACCATTTACTGGACGAATCTTCATAATTTTACCACCGACAGTTTTGATGATTTTATAACCACCGATTGAAGTTCCAAGCCCCATTGCGATAGCACAGGCAACTCGTACCCAATCTTGAACCTCATCTGTTGTTTGTAAACCGGCTGCAATCAATGCCATAGTAATAATCCCCATTGCTTTTTGAGCATCATTTGTACCATGGGTAAAGGATTGGATTGCCGCAGTAACAATTTGCACTGAACGGAAGCCTTTGTTCGTTCGGTAAAGATTTAGATTTTTAAACAGTACTTTGAATATCGACATAAATAAAAATCCGATGGCTAAGGCTAAAAATGGTGAAGCGATTAACCCGATTAAGATATTCGTAAATCCACCATAATTTAAAATGCTAAACCCAGCTGCAGCAATAGCAGCACCAGCAATTGAGCCGATTAATGTATGAGAAGAACTTGATGGAATACCGAAGTACCATGTAAGTAAGTTCCAAGTAATAGCAGACAGTAACGCCGCTAAAATAACGATAGTTCCAGTTGTATCATCGGCAGTAGCATTTAATGCGAATGGGTCAACAATATCCTTGGCGATTGCCTTAGCTACACCAACAAAAGTAATTGCCCCAATAAAATTCATAACAGCAGCTAATAATACAGCAACGCGTGGTGGCAATGCACGAGTAGAAACAGAAGTAGCAATTGCATTTGCTGTATCATGGAAACCGTTAATAAAGTCGAATGCTAAAGCAAAGATTACGACTAATATTGTTAGTATTAATATAGTATCCATTTATAAATTCTCCTGATCTTACGCGTTACGCATAATAATTGTTTCTAATGTGTTTGCAACATCTTGACATGAGTCTGCAATTTCTTCAAGCTGGTCGTAGATATCACGCATTTTAATTAAACGAATAGGATCCTTTTCATTTAAGAATAATTGCTTTGTTGATGAACGAGAAATTTCATCGCATTCACGCTCATAATCCTTGATAAGGATAATATGCTTACGCATTGCAATTAAATCCTTCTTGTTTAAAAGGTCAGTAGCCGCAACAATTTCATCTGCACTTCTTGAAATGTATTCAAAGAATTTTCTCATTGAATCATCAATTTCAGTGAATGAGAACATTTCAAAGTGTGCTACACAATGCTCTGCTCCATCTAAAACGTCATCCATTTTATTAGCTAATGCTAAAATGTCTTCACGCTCAATAGGAGTCATGAACGATTTATTTAACATGACGATTAACTCATGAATTAAATGGTCACCATCAGTTTCATATTTTTTCATTTTAACGCTTAGCTCTTTTAAATCAGCAACTGATTCAATTTTGAAGTCTCTAGCGTAATGTACAGCTTCTCTCATATTTTCTGCGATCTTGTGTAAAGATAAGAAAAATGGATCTGGTTTTCTTGAACTAAACATGGAATTGCCCCCTGATATACGTGTGATTAAAAAAGTTAAATTAAACCTAAATCATCATAACAAACTATTTGCAAAATCAGTACAAAAATTTAACGCGAAGTCTATAAAATTTACATTGCCGTAATATTACCTAGTGTTCAATTGTATTATTTGTAAAATAAAGGAAAATGAAAGGAGGTAAGTATATTTTGAATAAGAAACTTCTTATTTAATATACTTACCCATTTATTTTATTTTATGAAGGATTATTTCTTTAAATAATCTTTCAGCTCATTTTCTAAAAAAGGCTTTGCAGATAAGAACTGTGTAAAGGCATGATATCTTTCTAGTTGAGCAGTAGATGGCTTTTTACCAGTAAAATATGCACGAATTAAAATGTTCTTGGGTGTATGCTCAATATCGATAAATTCTAAAATTTGAGTAGAATAGCCAACAAGTGTTAGCAGCTCGGCTCTTATGGAGTCAGTAGCTAAAGAAGCAAATCGTTCTTTTATTAAGCCATGCTGAGTCATAATTTCCAAGGCTGGCGACTCCAGCTGACGATTCAGCTCATGCTGACAACAAGGCACACTTAGAATAACTTTTGCTCCCCATTTAACTGCACGTGCTAAGGCCATATCAGTTGCAACATCACAGGCATGCAAAGTCACGACCATATCTACTGAATTCTCATCATTATAATCATTGATATCTCCAACTAAAAATTCAAGTTGCTCATAATTTAAGTCCTGAGCAATCTGGTTACATTCCTCGATAACTTCCTTTTTCAAATCTAGCCCAGTAACTCGGATATCTAATCCCTTTTCAATCTTCAAATAGTGGTAAAGTGCAAAGGTTAAATAAGATTTACCTGAACCAAAATCGAGTATTCTTATTTGTCGATTTTTTGGTAAATGCTCTAACGAGTCATGGATGAATTCAACAAACCGATTGATTTGTCGGAACTTATCGTACTTTTGCTTTTTAACTTTTCCCTCTTCTGTTTGCACACCCAGGCGAATCAAAAATGGGTAAGGAGTAGATTCGTCTAAAAGATATTGCTTTTTTCGATTGTGAGAGAAATTGATTTCTTTAGCCTCGTTTAGCTTTTCGGTTTTCCATAAAACCTTATTTTTTTTGGATAATTGAATATGGATATTTTGATTTTTAAATTGTGCATGTATTTGACGGAATTGTGGTAATAATATATCGAAGGAATCCGAGAAATGCTCGAGTATAACATTTTCGTGCTTTAAGATTCGCTCATATTGATATTCAATTTGAATATGATACACACCCTTAAGCTCGAGAGGCTTCAGTTTTACACGCTTCAAATCATTTGACTTTTGTCGTGGTTGACTAATTGTGGCGTTTATAAGTTCCTTACTATTTATAAGATTTAAAAATTCTGTTTTCATTTGATCGAAATCCATAGGTATCAGCCTTTTCTAATAAATTGTTGGCATTAGTTTAACATAGCTGCGTTTGTAAGTGTTAAATTCTCACTTCAGTGATTGCTTCATTATTAGGAGCGAAATGACGATGGGGGATTGAAATATTATTTTTTTCTAAATTATTAAATACTTTAAAACGGAAATATGTTAAATTAGATTCAACGAAATAGAGTTATTTCTTAATAATAACTTTAATTTACTTCATTAACAGACTCTATTAAAAAAATACATAATTATAAATTAGGGGGATTAGGGATGTCAGATCAAGCGTTTCAATTGTTGGCAATTGTGATTTACTTGCTTGCTATGATTATTATTGGATGGTTTGCGTATAGAAGAACGAAAAGTTTAAACGATTATATGTTAGGTGGACGAGATTTAGGTCCAGCTGTCACTGCGTTAAGTGCAGGGGCTGCGGATATGTCCGGCTGGTTACTCATGGGGTTACCGGGGGCAATTTATGCAACGGGTTTAGTTGAGGCATGGATTGCAATCGGCTTAACAGTGGGTGCTTGGTTAAACTGGTATTTTGTTGCACCACGTTTACGTGTGTACACACAAATTTCGAAGGACTCTATTACAATACCGAGTTTTTTAGATAATCGCCTACGTGATAATACAAAGTTAATCCGTATTGCAGCGGGTATTGTTATATTAGTTTTCTTCACTTTCTATGTATCATCAGGGATGGTATCTGGAGGGAAGTTCTTCCAAAGCTCATTTGGATTTGACTATCACACAGGATTGATTCTTGTAAGTGTTGTTACGGTTGGTTATACATTATTTGGCGGCTTCTTAGCCGTTAGTTATACTGACTTTTTACAGGGTCTAATCATGTTTTTAGCTTTAATATTAGTACCGATTGTCGGGATCTTCTTTACAGGTGGTATTGGTGAAACAGTTGATACTATTACAGCGATGAAACCGGAACACTTTAATTTATTTGCTTCAACTGCAACTGTTGCAGGTGTTATTTCATCTGTTGCTTGGGGGCTTGGTTATTTTGGACAACCCCATATTATCGTTCGATTTATGGCTATTAAATCTGTAAAAGAGACAAAGCAAGCTCGTCGTATTGGTATTGGTTGGATGATTTTAAGCTTAATAGGTGCAACATTAACGGCACTTATCGGGTATGCTTATTTCCAGCAAAACGGTCTAACACTGGATGATCCTGAAACAGTATTTATCGTAATGGGTCAAATCTTGTTCCACCCATTCATTGCAGGGATTATGCTTGCTGCTATCCTAGCTGCGATTATGAGTACGATTTCTTCTCAGCTAATCGTAACTTCTTCAGCATTAATCGAGGATATGTACAGAGCATTATTTAAAAAAGAAGCATCAGATAAGCATTATGTTACTGCAGGGCGAATTGCTGTTCTTATTGTTGCAATTGTCGCAGCTATATTAGGATGGAATCCAGAGAACTCTATTTTAGACTTGGTAGGGTTTGCGTGGGCTGGTTTTGGTGCTGCCTTTGGACCAACGATTTTACTTGCTTTATATTGGAAGAAGCTTACGAATATAGGGGCATTAGTAGGGATGGTTGCCGGAGCTGTAGTAGCCTTTGTATGGGGACAAAGCGAGACACTATCAGGAATGCTTTATGAAATCGTACCTGGCTTCATTATAAACTTAATCTTAACAGTCATCATTAGTTTATTGACTTATAAACATAACGCTGAAATTGAAAAAGAATTTGATGATACGTTAGAGCTATTGAAATCAGACAAAGAAAAGTAAAAATTGTGTCTCAAAAGTTGAATGATGACTTTTGAGGCATTTTTTATAGTGAAGTGTTGAATGACTTGATTTAGGGAAGAAGCGTAATTGAAATGGATTTTAAGCATATACTATATGATACGATAGATTGAAATCTATAATGGATATATTACATCCAAAGAAAAAGAAGGATATTGAACGCTTATTACTATAGATAAGCTGTGTTTTCAAACGGGGAGGTATATTAGTGACAAATTTGCAAGAAGTGGAAACAATCATTGAAAGAGCAATTTTAGTAGGTGTCAATTTACAAAACGATCGCAATTTTGCCTATTCAATGGAAGAATTAGAAAGCTTAGCAGAAGCACTAGAGGTTGAAGTAATCGGAAATGTCATTCAAAATTTAGAAAGGGTAAATCCTTCTCACTATGTAGGAACAGGTAAAATCATCGAAATTAAAAATTTTGTTGATGAGTCTGAAGCAAACCTTGTTATTTTTAATGATGAACTATCACCTTCTCAAATTCGCAACCTAGAGCGTGATTTAGAATGTAAGGTAATTGATCGTACGATGCTGATCCTTGATATTTTTGATCGACGGGCAAATACGAGAGAGGCGCAAATGCAGGTAGAGTTAGCTCAGCTGCAATATATGTTGCCTCGACTAGTTGGGCTACATGCTTCACTATCACGTCAAGGTGGTGGTACAGGTGGAGGATTTAGAAACCGTGGTGCTGGGGAAACAAAATTAGAATTAGATAGACGAAAAATTGAAGACCAAATCGCCAAATTGCGTAAGGATCTTGAGGTTGTAAAAAATATTAGGGAAACGCAAAGAAAGCAACGACGTAAAAATGAGGTGCCAGTTGTATCCCTTGTTGGTTATACAAACGCTGGGAAATCCACAATCATGAATCGTCTTCTTAAGAAAATCGGACAAGAGGACAATAAACAGGTATTTGAAAAGGATATGCTGTTTGCGACACTTGATACATCTGTTCGTAATATCGAATTACCTGATAAAAAGACTTTTTTACTAACAGATACTGTTGGATTTGTAAGTAAGCTTCCTCACCATCTAGTTAAAGCCTTCCGTTCCACTTTAGAAGAAGCGAGAGATGCTGACCTTTTATTACATGTGGTGGATGTATCAAATGAACAACATCCATTTATGATGGATGTTACGAACAAAACATTAAGTGAGGTTGATGTTGAGGGAGTTCCTACCATTTATGTTTATAACAAATCTGATTTAGCAAATGTGAAGTACCCATTAGTGAGTGGAGATAATATTTGGATTTCAGCACAAGAAGATGAAGGATTAGATGAACTAATCGAATTGATTCGTCAGCATGTCTTTTCAGACTATGTGGAGTGTGAAATGCTCATTCCATTCGATCGAGGGGATGTTGTATCGTACCTGAATTCAAATGCGCAAGTAAAGGATACAGAATATGAAGAGCTAGGGACAAAGCTTCTAGTGGAACTGAAAGATGTTGATTTGAAAAAATATGAGCAATATGTAATAAAATAAGCAGAGTGGGTAACGATGAATATATCGTTACCTTTTTTGATTTTCTAAAAGCTTGAGGGATTATTGGTGATAGGTATTTGAAACTATATTGATATACCAAACAAAAGCGCGAATTAATTAAAAAATAATGAAAATAGAGAAGAAATTGAAATTTCTAACTTTTTTATAATATATTGAAAAAACTTTCATTATGATTTAATGTAGTAAAATGCACTTTTGACAGCTGAAGGGGTATAACTTAAATTGTCAGAAGATATGAACAATAAACGGAAGAGGGTAAATCTTTATGTATAGTAAAGAAGAAATAGTCAAATCCGTTCCTCAAAAAGGGTTTTTTGGACATCCTAAAGGATTATTAACATTATTCTTTACAGAATTTTGGGAGCGATTCTCATATTACGGAATGCGTGCCATTCTTATCCTTTATATGTACTATGAGTTACATGAAGGCGGATTAGGATTAGATCGAGGAACAGCAAACTCACTTATGGCTCTATATGGGTCGTTAATTTATATGTCTAGTATTATTGGTGGTTGGTTTGCAGACCGCATTTGGGGTACTCGTAAAACAGTATTCTATGGTGGCGTACTCATCATGATTGGGCATATTGCTTTAGCATTCCCAGGCGGACTTACAGCATTATTAATCTCGATGGCATTTATTATCATCGGTACAGGGCTATTAAAATCGAATGTATCCACAATTGTGGGAGATATGTATGCAGAAGGCGATAACCGTCGTGATTCTGGTTTCAGTATCTTCTATATGGGTATTAACATGGGTGCTTTCATTTCTCCACTTATTATTGGATGGGTTGGAGAAAACTATAATTTCCATTTAGGGTTTGGTATCGCTGCTATCGGTATGCTACTTGGATTAATAGTTTATTACGTAACACAAAAGAAATTTTTAGGTTTAGCGGGTCTTGAAGTTCCAAACCCATTAACACAACAAGAGAAAAAGAAAACAATACTTCGTGTTGCAATTGGTATAATTGTAATTTTAATTATTGGCCTAATTTTATATACAACTGGCAATTTAACGATGGCAATCTTCAGTTTAATCATTACGACACTTGGTGTATTAATTCCAACGATTTTCTTTATCGTTATGTATCGTAGTCCTAAAACTACAAAGGACGAGAAATCTCGTGTATTAGCTTATATTCCATTATTCATTGCTGCGGTTATGTTCTGGGCGATTCAAGAACAAGGGGCAACAATTTTAGCAACATATGCTGATACTCGTACAAACTTAATGGTTGGAGATTTTAAAATTCCTGTTTCATGGTTCCAATCTTTAAATCCATTATTCATCATTATGCTTGCACCTGTGTTTGCATGGTTATGGTTGAAGCTAGGAAGTCGTCAACCATCTACACCTAAGAAATTTGCTATCTCACTATTCTTTGCAGGTGCTTCTTTCTTAGTAATGATTATTCCAGCTTCAATGTCTGGCGGTACAACGCTTGTTAGCCCATGGTGGTTAGTTCTTTCCTTCTTCTTAGTAGTAGTAGGGGAATTATTATTATCACCAGTTGGTTTATCGGCTACAACAAAACTTGCCCCAGCTGCATTTGCTGCTCAAACAATGTCTTTATGGTTCTTAACAAGTGCTGCAGCCCAAGCCATTAATGCTCAGCTAGTTCGAATCTATGAGGCTGTTACAGAAATTACGTACTTCGGTACACTTGGTGGTATCTCTATTGTAATTGGTGTGCTTTTATTAGTATTAACGCCTATTATTTCCAAAGCGATGCGCGGAGTAAATTAATGAAAAAAGAGGTGTGATTTTATTCACGCTTCTTTTTTTATTTATTTTCAGGAAAAAAATGACACCTTTTCCAATTCTCATCCGTTAATTATATATACCCTAAAAGAGAGGATGAGAAACTATGAAAAAATGGGGAATTGCTTTTTTAGCAAGTTTAGTTGTTTTGGTATTGGCAGCTTGCAATGACTCGGCGGTACCTACGAAGGGATCCGAAAATAATAGTGAGCTAACACTAGAGGAGGTCTATCAAAAGGCATTAGAGCGTCAAAATGAATTAGAAAGCGTTTCGGCAATTGTTGACATGGAACAAGAAATGTCTTTTGGTTCGGGTGAAGAGGCAATAGAAATTAATTCGAAAAGCGATATGAAGATGGACATGATTACAAAACCGTTATCAGTATATATGGAAGGAACAATTGGAACGGGAGATCAAGAAGCCGCGGAAGAATTGAATATGAATTTAAAAATGTATATGACAGAAGATGGTTTGTATATGCATGACGGGTTAGAGGCGTATTGGACAAAGCTCCCAACGGATGATTTTGATGCAATTCTTGTGCAAACAGCAGGGCAAGTGAACGCAGCAGAGCAGCTAGAACAAATGAAAGAATTCATAAGTGACTTTAAATTCGAACAAACTGACTCAAGCTTTATACTGAAATTGGATACTTCGAGTGAAAAATTCAATGAATTTATGCTAGGGCAGTTAAATCTAAATGAAATGCTTGCAACGGAAGAAACACAGCAACTTCTTCAAGATACGAAGTTTGAAAAAGTAGGTTATGAAATCACGATAAATAAGGAAACATTTGATATTACTGAAATGGTAAACAATATCAACTTCACTATGAATATTGAAGGAGAAAGTATTTCAACAATTTCTAATTCGAAGATAAGCTTCAACAATTTCAATGGTGTAGAGGAAATAACAATTCCTCAAGAGGTAATTGATACTGCGCAAGAAATAGAATATTAATATAAAACTTGGCTTGATATAATCGAGTCGAGTTTTTTTATGGAAATTGTTTTACAAAATGTATCATTTTCAACGATTCTCATTCTCATTTAGTATTGATTTTTGAAATTTTAGTCCTTATAATTAAAGACGTACTCGAGGCTGAGAATCATTTTCATTACATACTTGAGAATAAAAAGAATATGGGGATCAAAATGAGACTGTGGATGTTAATAATCGCAGCAATCATCCTGTCGTTTATTTCGCTATTTATAGGTGCGATTGATATAAAACCAAGTCATTTGCTGGATTGGGACTCACGAGAAATGAAAATTTTCTTAATCAGTCGTGTACCGCGTTTAATTGCGATTATTCTAGCAGGTGCAGGGATGAGTATTGCTGGCTTAATCATGCAAAGCTTAAGTCGAAATAAATTCGTATCCCCAACAACCGCAGGAACATTAGATGCTGCAAAGTTAGGGATTCTCATTTCGATGTTGTTCTTTACTAATGTAACGTATACACAGCAGGTTATTTTTAGCTTTGCGTTTGCATTAATTGGAACTTTAGTTTTCATGCAAATTTTAGATCGTATTAAATTTAAAGATGTGATTTTCGTACCGCTAATCGGGATAATGTACGGGAACATTTTATCTTCAATTACAACATTTTTTGCATATGAAGCAGACTTGCTTCAAAATATTAGCGCATGGTTAATGGGTAGCTTTACCTTAATCATTGCAGGACGTTATGAGCTCCTTTACCTGAGTGTACCAGCCGTTATTTTAGCCTATCTTTATGCTAATAAGTTCACAGTTGCCGGTATGGGAGAGGACTTTGCAAAAAACCTGGGCTTAAGCTATAAATTTGTCCTTAATATTGGACTAATTCTTGTAGCAATTATTGCAACTACTGTTGTACTGACAGTCGGAGTTATACCATTTTTAGGGCTAATAGTACCAAACATTGTTTCTTTATATATGGGAGATAACTTGCGTAAAACCATTCCACATACCGCTGTATTAGGAATCGTTTTCCTATTAATCTGTGACATTATTGGACGAGTGATAGTTTATCCATTTGAAATACCTGTAAATGTTACTGTGGCTGTTATTGGCAGTGCCATCTTCTTAATTATGTTATTTAGGGGGAGAGCATATGCGAAAAAATAGTACGAAACTAATTATTTTAGCTATAGTAGCCGTGATCTGTATACTATTGTACGGATTTTACGATATTAAAGGCGGTTTTGACTATGCCTTTCCTCGACGCATGATGCGTGTCGGTGCGATGATAATCACAGGTTTTGCAATTGCCTACTCGACTGTAGTGTTCCAAACCATAACTCACAACCGTATTTTAACACCTTCCGTGATGGGCCTTGACTCAATGTTTGAAGTTGTTCAGACTCTTATCTTCTTCTTTGCAGGTTCAATTTCTATCTGGGTAGTCAACCAATATTTAAATTTTGCAGCATCTATTGTAGCGATGGTATTGTTTGCAATTATATTATATCGATTACTTTTCCGTGCCGATAAATATCCAATATATTTATTATTATTAATCGGGATGATTATAGGGACCTTCCTTGGTAGCCTTGTCTCCTTTTTACAGGTTCTTATTGATCCGGTCGAATATTTAAGCCTACAAAGCAGATTATTCGCAAGCTTCACGAATATAAAAGTAGAGCTGCTTTATATTTCATTAGCAATCCTTTTACTGGCATTTGCTTATGGCTATCGTATTTTAGGCCAATTAGATGTCATGTCATTGGGTCGTGAAAATGCTATCAATCTTGGAATCAATTATGATCGAATCGTTTTGAACGTATTAATTTTATCGTCAGTTCTAATTGCAACCTCAACAGCATTAGTTGGACCGATTACGTTTTTTGGTTTAATTATTGCTAATCTTTCTTATCAGTTTTTAGTCACATACAAACATTCTGTTCATATTTTAGGAGCCGGCTTAATGAGTGTCATTGCTTTAGTCGGTGGGCAGTTTATTGTAGAGCATATTTTTGAGATGAATACGACATTAAGTGTCATTATTAACTTTGTCGGCGGTATTTACTTTATTTACTTACTCTTAAAGGAAAGTAGGGCAGCAGGATGATTGAAATCAAAGGGTTAACTAAGAGATTTGGTAACAAACCTGTTGTAGAAGACGTTTCCATTAAAATTCAATCTGGGGCTATTACGTCCTTTATCGGCCCGAATGGTGCTGGTAAATCTACACTATTATCAATGGTTAGTCGTCTGCTAGATGCTGACACGGGTGAAGTATTACTAGATAAAAACAATGTAAAGCAGTGGAAGTCCGATGAATTTGCAAAGCGGGTCTCCATTTTAAAACAGGCAAACTTTTTAAATGTGCGTTTAACCATACGCGAGCTTGTTTCTTTTGGCCGTTATCCTTATTCAAAAGGGCGTTTGACAGCTGAGGATGAACAATTTGTAGATCAAGCTATTGAATATATGAATTTGAAAGATATGGAAGATAAGTTTTTAGATGAGTTATCTGGTGGGCAGAAGCAACGTGCTTTTATTGCAATGGTAATTGCTCAGGATACTGAATTTATTTTGCTAGATGAACCTTTAAATAACTTAGATATGAAGCACTCTGTTCAAATCATGAAGATTTTACGCAAGCTTGTTGATGATCTTGGTAAAACTGTCGTAATTGTATTGCATGATATTAACTTTGCTTCGGTCTATTCAGATTATATTGTTGCTTTAAAAAATGGCAAAGTCGTAAAAGATGGCACTACAAATGAAATCATTAACTCGGATGCATTACGTGAGATATATGATATGAATATTCCTGTACAGGAGCAAAATGGATGCCGGATATGCGTGTACTTTAATTCGCATTCATAATGATTAATGATTTAGAGAAGTATGTAGTAAAACACACTTTTCTAAATCATTTTTTGTAAACATTGGAAAAAGTTTAAAAAAAGTGTTGACCTTTAATTTCTAGGTGATATAATTTCAATTAATTAGTTGATAACGATTATCATTATCAATATCGTTATTGAAATAGAAGAATAGGGAGAGAAAGAGAAATGAAAAATTGGAAATTACTAAGTGTAATTTTAGCAAGTTTATTATTTGTTCTAGCGGCATGTGGTGGAGCTGATGAATCAACTGCACCAGAAAAAGACACAGCTTCTGAAGAGCAAACAGCTTCAGAAACACAAACTGAAAATGCAGAGGGTCCAGCTTACCCAATGACTATATCTCCAACAATTGCTTCAACTGAAAGTGAAGAAGCAGGAACTATCGCTTTTGAAGATGTTACTTTAGAAGAAATGCCTAAAAAAATGGTTGTATTTGATTATGGTTTCTTAGATACATTAGATGCAATTGGTGTTGAAGGTATCGTTGGTGTAGCAAAGGATTCTACTTTACCAGCTCACCTTTCAAAATATGCTGGAGATGAATACGCAAGTGTTGGTAACTTAAAAACACCATTACTTGAAGATATCGCAGCTCTAGAGCCAGACGTAATCTTCATCTCTGGTCGTCAATCAGCTTTCTATGATCAGTTAAAAGAAATTACTCCAAACGTAATTTTCGTTGGTACAAACCAAGATGATTACTGGAACACATTCTTAGCATCAACTGAAATTGCAGCTGAAATGTTCGGTAAAGAAGCTGAAGTACAAGAGCAT
The DNA here is from genome assembly GCF_003217295.1 of Ureibacillus chungkukjangi. Lineage (GTDB taxonomy): Bacteria > Bacillota > Bacilli > Bacillales_A > Planococcaceae > Ureibacillus > Ureibacillus chungkukjangi. The sequence continues at coordinate 22,932 of NZ_QJTJ01000008.1, read as the reverse complement.
ATTTCTAAAATCGATTCAGCAATCGAAGAAGTAAAAGCATTAGGTTCTAATTACGAAACTTCATTAGTAACAATGTACAACGAAGGTAAATTATCTGGTTTTGCTAAAGAATCTCGTTTTGGTTATATTTATGATATCTATGGTTTCACACCAGTAACAGATGATATCGCATCATCTTCACATGGTTCAGACTTTGGTTTCGAAGCAATCTTAGAGTTCGACCCACAAGTATTATTCGTTATTGACCGTACAGCAGCAACTGGTGGCGAGTCTAATATCGAAAAAGATATGGAAAATGATATTATTAAAGAAACAGAAGCTTATAAAAACAGCAAAATCGTTTACTTAGATGGTCCACTATGGTATTTAAGTGGAGGCGGCTTACAATCTGAGCTTGCTAAAATCCAAGAAATTTTAGACGAATTAAAATAATAGAATCTTAAAGAAGGCTATCTCAAGTTTGAGATGGCCTTATCTTAAATATTAGGAGGAATACTCATGTTTGTTCAAATTCGTAAATGGACGATTACTGAAGGGAATTCAGATAAGATTTTAGAGCGTTTCAAAAAGAAACCAGGTCAAGGCCCAACTTTAATTGAACAAAGAGAAGGCTTTATTGGCCGTGAGCTTCTTGTGAAAAATGTACGCCGTGGTGAAGAAGAAGTCATGATGATTATCCGTTGGGAATCTGAAGAAGCTTGGAAGGCATGGGAAAAGAGTCCTGAGCACATTGCTGGTCACAAAGAGAAGATTAAAGAGCATGGTGGTAAACCACCAAAGCCAGAATTCGTTATTAACATGGAGCATGGTAGCTACACAGTAGTTGAATAAGTACTAATCCCAATGGTTTGTCATTAAACAAGCTATTGGGATTTTTCTTGGATTTTTTCAGCTAAGGGTGCTAGTGGCTTTGAGTTTTAAAGCATAAAACTTACTAATAAATAATAATGAATAATATGGTAATATGTTTTGAAAATGGAAGGAGATTCAATGTGAAAAAAGTTTCGTATATTATTGCACTTTTTACTTTATGTTTATTTTTACTTATGCTAGCTAATTTCGAAAAGACGTCCTTCGTTCAATTTGATAAAGCTATGTCTGATACTCTATTTGGAAATGACTTGATAACTAGTTTTCATATTCTTGGAGAAACAACTGCCATAGCTACTATTGCTCTTATTCTTTTGTTCGTTTTATGGTTCAAACAACGAAATTATCGTGGAATGCTTTTTGTTTTATTAACAATTGGGATGGGAAGAGTATTGAACCAGCTTATCAAAAACTGGATTGATCGTCCTCGACCGGAATTAGCTAATGATGTCACTTCATTTAGTTTTCCATCGGGACACGCTATGATTGGCTTACTTTACTTATTTACAATCGCTTACTTATTGTCTGAGGCTTTGGCAAACAATAAAAAAGCGCTTATTGTGTGGGCTACTGCAATCATTTTAACATTACTAATAGGTCTTTCAAGGATTGCAGAAAGTCATCATTATGCCACAGATGTCATTGCGGGCTGGTGTATAGGATTCACTTGGTTCGTCATTTGTGTATTTTGGTATGAACAAAGGAAGCGTAAGATTAATAATATAGCGAATAACACCTAGAAATTGGGTGTTATTTTTTTATAGATTGGATATGTGCAAAAAGGATTGATGACTTAATTTTGTATATTCTGAAAGTTTTCCTCATTCACAAGATGTAACTTAGGTAAAAAAAGTTGCACAAAGGAAACTTCAGGGTATATAATACTAGTATCATATAAAAAGAGGAGACTAAACACTAATGGAAGGTAATGTACTTTTAGCTTTAGGTTTAACGTTATTTGCAGGCTTGGCTACTGGGGTAGGGGCATTAATCGCTTTCTTCACTTCGCGAACGAATAAGAAGTTTCTTTCTGTTGCTTTAGGCTTTTCCGCAGGTGTTATGATTTACGTCTCTTTAATTGAAATCTTTGTGAAGGCCAAGGATGCATTAGTTGCAGCACATGGAGAATCACAAGGATATTGGCTGACGGTTATAGGGTTTTTTGGAGGAATTATATTCATCGCTTTGATTGATCGTTTTATTCCAACAAAGAATAACCCTCATGAGGTAAAAACGGTAGAAGATGTGCATGCTGCAGAATCGAATGCACCTAATGTGGATGAAGATAAACTGATGAAGATGGGGATGTTTACAGCATTAGCTATTGCTATTCACAATTTCCCTGAAGGTATAGCTACATTTATGTCTGCTATGCAAGATCCGAGCGTGGGAATTGCCATTGCCATTGCAGTTGCCATTCATAATATTCCAGAGGGGATAGCCGTTGCAATACCAATTTTCTTTGCAACAGGAATCCGTAAAAAGGCTTTTAAGCTTTCGTTTTTATCCGGCTTAGCTGAACCTGTTGGAGCAATCGTAGCCTATTTAATATTAATGCCGTTTTTAACTGATACGATGTTTGGTATTGTTTTTGCTGCTGTAGCAGGGATTATGGTATTCATTTCGTTGGATGAACTTTTGCCAGCTGCCAAAAAATACGATGAAACACATCTATCGATTTATGGATTAATAGCAGGTATGGCTGTCATGGCTTTAAGTTTGTTGCTACTAACATAGGACCGAATTGTTAATATTAAATTGAAAATGCCCTTAAAGACAGAAGATGACTTTAAGGGCATTTATTTATAGTCAATTGACCTTTAGACATTTGTCTTATATGGGTTGTTTTTACGAGCTACTAGTGGCGTTTTCAGAGGCGACGGTAAAACGTGCATTCTCATGAATGGGACTTTCGATTTCGTCTAGCGCAGCTACGGCATAATCAGCATAACTGACATAGCTAATATGTTGGGAGTTCAATAAGAGATGGTCTTTACCTAAAATGTAATGGCCCGTTCTTGGTCCGTCGGAATCGAACAAGGCAGAAGGACTTAAAAATGTCCATTTAATAGAGGAATTTTGTAAATCGACTAGGTTTTGTAGCTGTTGAATAGCTATTTCTCTAAATTCTTTTGGGTAGTCCGGAATATCGATTAATCTGGTTTTCCCATCAATAAATAAACTTCCAGCTCCTCCAACTACAAATAATTTCGTTCTGCTACCTTCTAAAAGGCTGATTAGAAAGCGTCCGAACTCAACGTGTAGATGTTCCTCTCCAGGTTGAGAGCCAAAAGCATTTACAACAACATCAAATTGATGTAAGTCTTGACGCGTTAGGTTAAAGGCTTCTTTTTCTAGTATTTTGACAGGCTGTGAACTAACGCTATCCCGATTGCGTACGATAGCAGTTACATCATGATGTCGCATCCTGGCCTCGGTTAAAAGTGTATAACCCGCTTTACCAGATGCCCCAATAATCCCAATTTTCATTTCGATTCCCCTTTCTAATCGTTATTAAAACATCCCCTTGACTCTCTTATCCCCTAGTTTGAACAAAGTGAAACATAGGTTGGACAGCTTGCTTTCACAAAATGAGCATGAAAAAAGATGTCCAATAGTTATATATATGAACCATTGGGCATCTTTATTAATCATTTATGTTAAAACATCATTTAGAACCTCTTTAACGTAGATACCACGACTGTCTGGCTGCGTTAAAAGTATTTCGTGTGTAGGGAAACGTTTTTTCATGGTCAAAACAAACTGTTCAGCAATTTCATTAGGAAGAATCGAAATAACGGTTGGTCCAGCTCCACTTAGTGCTGTACCAAAAGCACCTGCTTCTTTTGCAGCAAGGTGTATCTCGTCAAAATACGGTATAAGCTTTGAACGGAAGGGCTCATGGAATAAATCAGATTCCATGTAACGTCCTATTCGTGTATAGTCTTTTGAGATTAGTGAAGCGGCAAGCATATTTGCATTAGCGCTAGCACGTACTGCATAGCCGCGTTCAAATTGCTCTGGTAAAACCTTTCGAGCCACAGAAGTTTTCAATTCTACAGCTGGAATAAACACAACAAAAGAAGCATCTAAATCTTTTACATGGATGGTATCAACAACGCCTTGCTCATCCATTTGTGAAATTGTTAAGCCACCTAGTACTGAAGCGGTTGCATTGTCTGGATGTCCTTCAATTTGTGAAGAGATATTTAATTTATCCTGCGTTGTTAAGTTTAAATCACAAATTAGGTTCGCCAGCTCGATAGCAGCAACGATAGCAGCAGCGCTACTGCCTAGTCCACGTGCATAAGGCAGCTCACTACGCATCTCGATTCGACAAGGTGGTAGCTGCTTATCAAAACGAGCCGCAGTTTCTTTCGCAATATTATAGATTAAGTGTTCTTCAATAACGATATCATGTGGAAGGTGATCTGATAAATGGATAATTTCCCATTGGTCTGTTAAGGTCACTGTTAAATCTAAATAAAGGTTTAAGCTAAGTCCAATGGAATCAAATCCAGGTCCTAAGTTAGCTGTACTACCAGGGACTATGATTTGCCATTTTTTACTCATAGAATTCCCTCAATATAGTGGCGGATATCATTTTCATCGTTTTGAAGTGAAACTAAATCAACTGTTGAAACCTTCATAGCAGTATCTGGATCTTTTAATCCATTCCCAGTAAAAACAGTTACAACTCGGCTGCCTTTTTCAATTCCCCCATTCTTAACAGACTTAATAACGCCTGCTAGAGAGGCAGCAGAACCAGGTTCAACAAAAATCCCTTCAGTACTTGCTATTAACTTATATGCTTTTAGGATTTCCTCATCTGTAACCGAATCAATAATACCGCCTGACTCGTCACGTGCTGCTTCTGCCAAAATCCAGCTAGCAGGATTTCCAATTCGAATGGCTGTCGCAACTGTTTCAGGGTTTTGAATTTTTTCACCTTTTACGATAGCAGCAGCACCTTCAGCTTCGAAGCCAAACATTTTAGGCAGGCCAGTATTTTTCGCTTGGTGATATTCTCTGAATCCTTTCCAGTAAGCTGTAATGTTACCAGCATTTCCTAAAGGAATACATAAATAATCGGGAGCTTGTCCTAAACTATCTACGATTTCAAATGCAGCAGTTTTTTGGCCTTCAATGCGATAAGGATTTACGGAGTTCACTAATTTTACAGGAGTTGTTTCACTAACTTTGCGAACAATAGAAAGGGCATCATCAAAATTGCCATCAATTTCTATGATTTTGGCTCCGTACATACAAGCTTGCGCTAATTTGCCAAGAGCAACTTTTCCTTTTGGAATGACAACAATTGATTGAATGCCTGCACGTGCAGCATAAGCAGAGGCAGCAGCAGAAGTGTTACCAGTTGAAGCACAAATAACACATTTTGCTCCATCTTCAAGAGCCTTAGCTACAGCAAAAACCATTCCGCGGTCCTTAAAGGATCCAGTTGGGTTAGCTCCTTCAACTTTACCGTATAATTCAATCCCTAATTCTTTAGATAGGTTAACAAGATGAATAAGAGGTGTATTACCTTCGTTTAAAGTTAGAGCAGGTGTATTTTCAGTAACGGGTAAAAATTCTTTATATTCTTCAATTAGACCTTTCCACATAACAGATTAGCTCCTTTTGTTCACACGGAATGAACAGTTGTTTGTATATAAGAGACATTTTAACTCAAACAAGCGGTACTTTTCAATAGCATTTACTAAATTAACAGTTTACACATATAAAATTTAGCTTGTCACATAATTGAAATAAATGTATGGTAAAGATATGTAAATTCAAGTGTAAAGACAGGTGGGTACTAAATGAGTAAAAACACAGATACAGCACCAATTTCTCGTAATAAGCTATTAAGAGTAGCAGGTGTTGGATGGATGTTTGATGCAATGGACGTGGGGATTCTATCCTTCGTTATTGCTGCATTAGCAGTAGATTGGAATTTAACCTCCTCTCAAATGGGGTGGATAGGTAGTATTAACTCCATCGGTATGGCAGTAGGAGCATTAATATTTGGAGTATTTGCAGATAAAGTCGGACGTAAACAGATTTTTATGTGGACCTTAATAATCTTCTCTGTTGCAAGTGGCTTGTCTGCTTTAACGACAACATTTGTAGCCTTTTTAATATTAAGGTTTTTTGTTGGAATGGGCTTAGGTGGGGAGCTACCAGTTGCCTCTACATTGGTTTCGGAAAGTGTTGAAGCAAAAGAACGCGGAAAAGTCGTTGTTCTTTTGGAAAGCTTTTGGGCAGGAGGCTGGCTAATAGCTGCCATCATTTCATATTTTGTTATCCCGGCAGATTTTTGGCCAATTGAAGGCTGGCGAGTGGCTTTAATATTAACAGCTCTTCCAGCTTTGTATGCTGTTTATATCAGAATTCATTTACCGGATTCTCCACAGTTTACTGCGAAGCCAGAAACAAAAAATCGCTCAATCCTGCAAAATATCGCAGGGGTTTGGGAGAAAAAATATTCCCGTTCAACGCTCATGCTATGGATTTTATGGTTTACAGTAGTATTTTCTTATTACGGAATGTTTTTATGGCTACCAAGTGTCATGGTAGGAAAGGGCTTCGATTTAATTTCCAGCTTTAAATATGTCCTGATTATGACATTGGCACAGCTCCCAGGTTATTTTACAGCTGCTTGGTTTATTGAGAGATTGGGAAGAAAATTCGTTCTTGTCACATACTTAATAGGGACAGCGGCAAGTGCATTTGTTTTCGGAAATGCAGAATCGATTGCTGTGCTACTTACTTCCGGAATCTTATTATCCTTCTTTAACTTAGGGGCATGGGGTGCACTTTATGCGTATACTCCTGAGCAGTATCCTACAATGATTAGAGGAACAGGTGCTGGAATGGCGGCAGCAGTTGGTCGTATTGGCGGTATCTTTGGACCGTTATTAGTTGGTTATTTATTAAATGCTGGCTATGATATTGGCTATATTTTTGCCATCTTTTGTGTCTCAATATTAATTGGTGCAGCAGCAGTGTTATTTTTAGGGAAAGAAACTAAACAAACTGAGTTAGAATAGATAATTTATAGCTGATTCAAGTTTTTCATAAAACTTGAATCAGTTTTTTTATTTGCGTATAATCGTAATTTATCGATAAAACATAACTGGATTAACTAATTTTGACAAAATTTCGACTTTTTCGGTTTAGTGCGTTGAAGTTTTTTCTGAAAAATCATTGTATTCAATTAATCTTAGTGATAATATCAGTTATTAAATTAGTATATGTATGTTAACTATTTATTAATAAATAAATAGAGGAAGTGGGGGCTAAAATGAGCTTTTGTAATCAAATAAAAAAAAGGTTTATTCGTCTGTCTAGAGGTCAGCGTAAAGTAGCTCAGTTTATTATTGACAACCCAAATGTTATAGCTACTCATATAGCTTCTGATGTTGGAAAGCTAATAGGGGTTAGCGAATCTACAGTTATCCGATTCTGTTATGCAATGGAATTATCGGGATTTTCAGAGCTACAACAAAAAATTAAAGCAGACCTAACAGGAGAAGAAATTACAGTTGAAGAGTCAAATCAGAAAGCTGCTAAGAAGAATGTAAACCTGCTAAATGAGGTAATGAACCGAGATGTAGCCTGTATATTAAATACCATTAATCTGACAAATGAAGAACAATTTGATCAAGCAATTAAATTATTGCACCAATCAACTTCTCTTTATGTACTTGGTTTAAGACAATCTTCACCTTCAGCAAGCTTCTTCACCTGTACATTAAGCAATTATCGAAAGCATGTGAAGCAAATTCAGCCAGAACCAGAAAACATAGTGAAGCAAATCGGCACTATGGAAGAAAATTCATTACTATTTGTTTTAGCGCTTGAAGAACTTGACGAAGATGCTTTCAAGATAACGAAATGGGCAAAAAGTAGAAATGTAAAGGTAATTGCGATTACTCATTCAAATATCTCAGCAATTAGAGACTATGCAGACATCATGTTTACAGTTGGGGCACAAAAAAATGCACTAGCAGAAACAATAACTGCCGCACATTCATTAATCCATGCATTAGTCGAAGGAATGGTAGCCCAAAACAAAAAGGAATATAAAAACTTCCAAAAAGCAAACGCACAATTCGATAATAATTACCTCTATCTAGAAAAAACACTGTATATTTAAATACACTGCACAGAGCGTATTCGTAAATTGCGGGGGCATTTACGAATGCGCTTTTTTACAGAGGAAGTCAGCCAAAGAACGCTGCATCGTGCAGCAAAGGCTGACTGACCCACATCGTGTGGGCCCAAGTGAAATGGGCTCGTCCAGCTCCGAAAATAGCGCCAAGTCAATAAGTGGGAAAAACTAGAATAATAATCAACTTCATTTTTCTATTCACAATATTGTGTGATAAAATAAACTCGAAATAATTGAACTTTAGGATTAATGGGAGGCCACATTTAATGAGCAAAGTATTAGTTTTCGGACACAAAAATCCAGATACAGACACAATCACATCAGCAATTGTTTATGCATATTTAAAACAACAGCTAGGTGTTGATGCAGAGGCAGTAAGATTAGGTGAGGTAAATAATGAAACATTATATGCATTAGAGAAATTCGGTTTCGATTCACCTCGTTTAATCAGTAATGTGGCAGGCGAAGCAAGTGAAGTAATTTTAGTGGACCATAACGAGCGTCAGCAATCTGCTGATGGCATCGAAGAAGTAAAAGTGACGGAGGTAATTGACCACCACCGTATCGCAAACTTTGAAACATCAGATCCATTATACTATCGTGCTGAACCAGTTGGTTGTACTGCAACAATCATAAATAAAATCTTTAAAGAAAATAATGTTGAAGTACCATCTAATATTGCAGGGCTAATGCTTTCTGCAATCGTTTCAGATACTTTATTATTCAAATCACCAACTTGCACAGAGCAAGATGTACAAGCTGGAAAAGAACTAGCTGAAATCGCGGGCGTTAATGTAGATGAATACGGTTTAGCTATGTTAAAAGCAGGTGCTGACCTTTCAGATAAGTCGTTAGAAGATCTACTTTCACTAGATGGAAAAGAGTTTACTTTTGGTGAAGCAAAAGCCGTTATCGCTCAGGTAAATGCAGTAGACGTAAATGACGTATTAAACCGTAAAGATGAATTAGTTAGCTTATTAAATAAAAACATTGAAGAAAATGATTTAAGTCTATTCTTCTTTGTTGTAACAGACATTCTAAACAACAATTCAACAGCTGTAGTAGTAGGGAAAGTTGCTGAAGCTGCTGCAAAAAGCTTCGGAAAAGAATTAGTAAACGATTTAGTAGATTTACCAGGTGTTGTATCTCGTAAAAAACAAATCGTTCCTGTATTAACTGAAGGACTATAAAAATAAAAGGTTGACCCAAAAGTCGTTGGAAAATAACTTTTGTGGTCAACCTTTTTTATTAGAAATTTCATCAAGGGAATGAACAGCATAGTGGGAGCGGAATAGAACTGGAATGCATTTCATCGAACAAATGAACAGCATTATGCAAGCAACCCAGCATCTCAACGAGTTTCACCAACCAAATGAATTGCATCGCCAAGTAAAACTTTTCCCAAGTGCATTTCATCAATCAAATAAGTCCCCTGACACCTCCAAATCATTTTCACTGTTATTTCTTAAGCTTCAACGGGTAAACGGCTGGACCTTCAATTACGTTCCCTTCCTTATCAAAGCGGGAACCATGGCATGGGCAGTCCCAAGTTTCGTCCCCTTTATTCCAACGCGTTTTACAGCCTAGATGTGTACATTTTGGAGCTTCCATTCTTGTTAAATAGCCTTCTGCTAAATTGGCTGTGACAAAGCCAATGGTACTTAACCCTTTTAAGAGATTCTTGCCAAATTGATCCCGTGTTGGACTATATAGTTTTGCTGCTTTGTGATTTTCGTGGGTGATTAAACTCGATAATATTTCTCCTGCAACAAGGGAGTTTGAAAGTCCCCATTTTCTGTAGCCAGTTGCAATATAAAGGTCGGGAGTGTCCTCGGAAATCTGCCCAATATAAGGAACTAAATCTGGAGTATTAGGGTCTTGCGCACTCCAAAGGAAAGGGGGCTCCGATAAATTAAAGGTAGTCTCCATCTCCTCCTTTAATGTTTCGTAATAGACCTCTGTATCTTCAACCTCTCCCGCAGTGTGACTACCGCCCCCGTAAATAAGGTAAGGGGTATCGCCAATTAATGCAGTCCGGACAGTATGTGAAGAGCTTTCAACTGACAGGTACTGCCCCTTTAGTAAATCGGTAGTTTTAGAGGCCATTAAATAGGAACGGTCGATTGAAAGCTTTGTTGTAATTAGTCCTTTGATAGACTCGATTGGGTAGTGCGTGCATAACACTAATTTTTTGAAGGAAACCTTCGAATCGTTGTCGGTTAATACGAACTTCTCATCAATTTCAATCTTTGTTACGCGACTATTTGCATAGACTGAAGCACCGTTCTCTATTGCCAGATTTAAAAAATGGGTGGCAAACTTAGTTGGATGAATTTGTGCCGTGTTCTCCATTTTAAGTGCAGAGGTTACATCGAACGGTAGCTCTGTTTCTGTTGTTTCAACACCTGGGATATTTAACTCGTTATAGGCATATAACTCTTTATCAATCGTTTGCTTACCGGAAGCCGTTGTAGCATATAAATAAGAATCCACTCGTTCAAAGGTATCCTCTGAAGCAACCTCTAATGCGGAATCGATTGCATTTTTATTTGCCTCATAATAGGTAAAGACCTCCTCAGTAGAAAAGTATTTTATTAGCTTCGAAAAAATAACTCCATGCTGAGGCGTTAGTTTACCAGTAGAATGTCCAGTCGTGCCAAAAGCAAAAGCTGGCTTAGCCTCGAGTAAAACAACATTAACTCCTTTTTTTGCAAGGAGATATGCCGTGTAAATTCCGGACAATCCGCCCCCAACAACACATACATCACAATTTATTGAAGCCGATAAAGTAGGTAATATAGGTGCTTCAACATTTTTTAACCATAGAGAATTTTGCATACTTGCCTCCAGTTTATTTATATTTGTACAAAGAAAAGCTTGAAACGAATAATATAAGGCAACAAATTTTACTATTATGGTGAAATTGGTCATTTTCATAAAGTATTGGAAAAAATCAATAACTATATTCAATGAGCACTTTGATTGTGGGAAAATTATTTCACACTTAAAATGAAGGAAAGAGGAGGAGTTGCATAGTGAAAGTAGAAGTATGGTCAGATTATGTTTGTCCATTTTGTTATATAGGAAAACGTGAATTAGAGCGATCAATTAAGGATTCTGGGTATGAAGGGCAGATAGAGGTAGAGTTAAAGAGTTTTTTACTTGACCCTACTACACCTGTTGATACAAACAGATCCGTTTATGCTAGCTTAAGTCAAAAATTTAATATATCAGAAGAGCAAGCTAAAGAGATGACGAAAAATGTGAGCGAGCGTGCAAAAGAAGTTGGTTTAGATTACAATTTCGATATTATGAAGGAAGCAAATACAACTGCGGCGCATCGATTAGCAAAATGGGCCGAAACAAAAGGGAAAGGCTCGGACTTAAGTGAGAGACTTTTACAGTCATACTTTTTAGAGGGTGGCGCAATTGGTAAACCGGATGTATTACTAGGCCTGATTGAAGAAGTAGGACTTAATCTTGCAGAGGCACGTGAAGTGCTAGAAAGTAACCAATATAGCGATGAAGTAGAAAATGACATCGAAAAAGCACAAAGCTTGGGTGTTCGTGGTGTTCCATTCTTTGTCATTGACAACAAATATGGGATTTCGGGTGCTCAGCCAAAAGCTATATTCGACCAAGCAATTTCAAAGGCTGCAGAAGAAGCAGGTTTAAAGCCGAAATTAAAAATGGTTGGGGAAAATGGAATTATTTGCACCGATGGGCAATGTGATATATAGAAGTTACATTTTCTTCTAATTATTATAGTTCTGTAATATAATATCATTCAAAAGTATGAGATAAATTATCTTGAAATAGCAATTCAACTCCTTTAACATTATTCCTAGATCTTTATTTTTAGATAAAGAATAAGATTAAAGGAGTTTTTTATTATGACAAATGTATTAGTAATCAAAGCAAATAACCGCCCAGATGGCGTTTCAACTAAGATGTACGAAGCATATATAGAAGAAGCAAAAAAAGTAGAGGGTGTAGATTTAACAATTTACGATTTATTTAAAGAGGATACACCATATTTTGGACAAGAATTATTTGATGCTTTTGGTAAATTGCAGGCAGGCGAGGCATTGACGGAAGTTGAATCTAATCTATTAGCAGCAAAACAAAAAGCGATGGATGCAGTAACTGCAGCTGATGTAGTGGTGCTTGCTTTCCCACTTTGGAACTTGACAATTCCAGCAAAATTACAAACGTTCATCGATTATGTTTACTCGGCAGGATTTATGTTTAAATATTCTACGGATGGACAAATGATTCAGTTATTAACAGACAAAAAATTTGTAGTATTAAATGCTCGCGGAGGTTTCTATTCTTCTCCTGAAGCACAACCGATGGAAATGTCAGTTAACTACATTAAAAACGTATTTGGTGGAGTTGCAGGAATGACATTGCTTGATGAAGTAATCATTGAGGGACATAATGCAGATCCAGGCAATGCCCAAGAAATTATTTCTGAAGGTATTGAACGCGTAAGAGCTTCAGCACAAAAATTAGCTACTGTAAATGTGTAATCTTTTGAAATCCCCCGCCTACTAAAAGGCTGGGGATTTTTCATTTTACTAAAATGAATAGAATCATAAGTAACTTCATAAAATCTTGAAGTGAAATAGCCTTGGCTGCTGATGTATTACTAATAACCTTTGTATGTAAAGCTGCGCTTACCATTTATATCAAAATATAGAATGGTACATTAATCCTGGTATGGGCATATACTAATTTCATTCGGAACTTTATAAGTATATTGTACTGCTTTAGTTAAGGTTGGGGAAAGGAAAGTCCAAACCGAATACCTGTTCGTGGTCAATGCTCTTTTTAAAGAGATAGGAGAATCGCTGGAGAAGAGTGCTACATGAAGTTGAGAAATGGTCACAATGTTGAAGAAAATAAGGTCATGTATCACTTGTCAAAAAGCTTTTAATTACCCATACTAAAAAAGAGTATGTAGTAGAAAGGAAATTTGCTTTTATGACAATTAAGCGATGGGCAGAAGAGTTAGCTCAAATAGTTAATCCTAGTAATATTAAGACCAATGAATCTTTAAAAACATATACAATGACTAAACTTGGGGGCAGTGCAGATGTATTTGTCCTACCTGAAACAGAAGAAGAAGCAGCGGCAATTGTAAAATATGCACACCAAAATGAGGTTCCTCTATTAATGTTAGGGAATGGTTCTAACATGGTTGTGCGTGATGGCGGTGTACGTGGAATTGTTATTTCATTTACTAAGCTCGATGAAATCCGTATAGACGACGAGAAAATCTATGCACAAAGCGGTGCACTCATTAAAGAAGTATCTAGACTAGCAGCAGTAAATAGCTTAACAGGCTTCGAATTTGCATGCGGTATACCTGGCTCAGTTGGTGGAGCTATGGCTATGAACGCCGGAGCATATGGCGGAGAGATTAAAGATATCATTATAGACTGTACGGTTTTAACTAAAGAAGGCGAACGAATTGTTCTCTCTAAAGAAGAACTAGAGCTTAGCTATCGAAAAAGTATTATTGCAAAAAAAGAGTATTTTGTATTATCTTCAAACTTCCAGCTTAAAAAGGGAGACCAAAAAGAGATTGATGAATTAGTTGCTGATTTAACATATAAACGAGAATCCAAGCAGCCTTTAGAATACCCATCAGCAGGTAGTGTGTTTAAACGACCACCAGGATACTTTGCAGGCAAATTAATTCAAGATAGTGGCTTGCAAGGTAAAGGCGTTGGCGGTGCGGAAGTATCAACAAAGCATGCAGGATTTATTATTAACAAAGGAAATGCAACTGCAACTGACTATATTGAGACAATTGAGATGGTTAAACGTACCGTTAAAGAGAATTTTGATGTAGAGCTAGAATTAGAAGTGAAAATTGTTGGTGAAGATGTAACAAATTAAGATTATGAAGGCGCCTCTCAATGTTGGAAGGCGCTTTACTTCATTCAAAAACATATTAGAACATATACATAGTGAGGTTTGTAAATGAAATTTATATCATGGAATGTTAATGGCATCCGTGCCTGTGTAAAAAAAGGCTTTAACGAATATTTTAATGAGGTCGATGCAGATTTTTTCTGTATTCAAGAGTCGAAATGTCAGGATGGACAAATTGAATTACCGTTTGAGGGGTATCATCAATATTGGAATTATGCTGAGAAAAAGGGCTACTCGGGGACTGCAATTTTTACAAAGCATGAACCAATAACAGTTAGCTATGGTGTTGGAGAAGAAGAAAGTGAATCAGAAGGACGTATTATTACATTGGAATATAACACATTCTATATAGTAAATGTATATACACCTAACTCTCAACGCGATTTAGCTAGATTACCAAAACGTCTTGATTGGGAAGATAGGCTTTCTCAGTATTTAAAGGAATTGGATACTAAAAAGCCTGTTATTTATTGTGGAGATTTAAATGTTGCCCACGAAGAAAAGGATTTGAAAAATGCAAAATCGAATATTGGAAATTCGGGTTTTACTTTTGAAGAACGGGGTAAAATGACAGAGTTACTTCAATCCGGGTTTACGGATTCGTTCCGCTATTTTAACCCTAAAAGAGAAGATGCATTCACTTGGTGGTCTTATATGAGTAAAGTACGTGAACGTAACATTGGTTGGAGAATCGATTACTTCATCATTTCAAATCGACTAGTGGATCAGGTTCTTAAAACAGATATTCATGGACATGTATTAGGGAGCGATCATTGCCCGATACTATTGGAAATAGAGCTTGATTTATAAAAATATATGTAGGTAGGCGAAATCTTTGTCAAAGCCAATATTATTAAATGTAACAGAAGAAATTGTGCAGGGTCTTGTAAGGTTTTTGTTACATAGCCCTGACTATCAAACATTTTGCGATTGTGATTTCTGTCAAATGAATATTTCGGCAGATGCTTTAAATCATTTGCCGACTTATTATGTATCAACTAGTGCTGCTAGAGAAGAAGCGTATCTTACATTAAAAACACCCGAGCATATCGAGTTAATAAATAAAAAAATAATCGTAGCAATCCATACAGTTGGAAAAAAACCTAACCATACAATCTAAAATGTCCAATTAGTCCTTCAAAGACTTTTTGGACATTTTTCTTCAAGTTTAATTTAAATACAAGATAACCCCCCTGCTTATTGTTTTAAGTTACCTTTTTAGGGAGTGTTGTAGTAAAATTAAACTGATATTTTGAAAGTGAGGAGACTTGTTATGCCAACACCTAGTATGGAGGATCATATCGAGCAAATTTATTTGTTAATCGAAAATAAAGGATATGCGAGGGTGTCGGACATAGCTGAAGCATTATCTGTTCTTCCTTCCTCAGTAACAAAAATGGTGCAAAAATTAGATAAAGACGGATATTTAATATACGAAAAATATAGAGGACTTACATTAACATCAAAGGGTGAAAAACTAGGTAAACGTCTTGTTAAAAGACATGAATTACTTGAGCAGTTTTTAAGGCTAATTGGCGTAGATGAGGAACGTATATATGAGGATGTTGAAGGAATCGAACACCATTTAAGCTGGAATTCAATCGATCGAATAGCTGACCTAGTCCAATTGCTAGAAGAAGATACACAACTAGTTAAAAGATTAGAAGCAATGAAAGAACAATAAAACACTTCAGGATTTAAAAGTGGAAAGGAAAAACAAAATTGAGCGAATTACAATCAGGTCAAGTTGTTGAGTTAACAGTATTAGAGGAGCAAGGGTCAAAGTGGATATTAACAGATGGTCATGTAGAAATCCCTTTAAATAGTTCTGATATATTAACGCCTCTAGTGGCAGGCGAACGAGTAAAGGTTTTCTTATATGCAGATCGTCGTGGCAATTTACAAGCAACAACAGCTATTCCAGCGATCCTACAGGGTGATTATGGCTGGGCTCGAGTTATCAAGGTAACGAAAGAGGGAGCATTTGTTGACATCGGTTCATCTCGAGAAGTTTTAGTAAAAGAAGAGGATTTACCTCCATTAGAAAGTGTATGGCCAGAGGTTGGAGACCATCTCTATTTAACATTACGTACAGATCGCAATGGGGATTTATTTGGCCGTTTAGTAACAGAAGAAAAGGTGAACGAAATATATGAAGGCGCCTATGAAGAAATGCATAACAAAAATATCAAGGCACGCCCTTACCGTTTATTACCTGTAGGAGCTTTCTTACTTGGAACGGAAGAACCATATCGAATTTTTGTTCATAATACCGAAATGGAAGCTGAGCCAAGACTTGGTGAAGAAGTAGAAGTACGAGTTATCGCGGTAAAAGAAGATTCATCATTAAACGGCTCTTTACTTCCTCGAAAGCATGAAAGACTAGGACAAGATGCCGAGGCGGTATTTGCATACTTACAAAGCGTTGGTGGGAAAATGCCATTTGGTGACAAGTCTGCACCAGAAGAAATAACTGAAATGTTCCATATGAGTAAAGGTGCCTTTAAAAGAGCGCTAGGGACGTTGATGAAGGCCGGTAAGGTTAAGCAACAAGATGGTTGGACAGAAATTTTATAGAGAATAAGAATAAGCTGTGGCCAGTCATTAATATTGTGTCACAGCTTACTTTGTTCATAAAGCTAATGTTTACAATTTGAAATCAAGAGAAGGACGGATTGGAACCTTTTACTTTTTTTTACGTACTAATTGTTGAAAAACATAAAAAGGGGATGCTTGGGATGAAACAAAAGTATTTATCGATTATCACAGCATGGTTATTTATAGTTTCAATTATTATGCCAATGAGTGCCTTGGCTGCTGATAATAATAGCCAAAATGCTATAAATGAAAAATTAGGAGTACCAATTGTCGTTTACGGAGCAAATTTATCCGAGGAAGAAAAAGCAGTTGTAAAAGATGCGCTACAAGTAGACAAGGATCCAGAGGTAGATGAAATCACAGTTTCTGGTGAGGATTTAGTTAAATATATTAGTGCTAGTAACCCAAGTTCGAGAATGTATTCTTCTGCAAAAATCACTCGTGAAGAAAAAGGAAAAGGACTTATCATTAGTATTGTTACACCAGATAACATTACTCAAGTAACATCTGAAATGTATGCTAATGCAATGCTAACGGCGGGAATTGAAGATGCAACAGTGGAAATTGCTGCACCCAAAGCTGTAACTGGTCACTCTGCACTTGTTGGTATATACAAAGCTTACGAGGTAAAAACAGGTGAAACATTAGATACAGAACGTACAGATGTAGCGAATGAGGAGCTTTCTGTAGCAACTCAAATTGCCGAAAATGCGAATATAAGTGATGAACAAATCGCAGAATTATTAACAGGGATTAAACAACAAATTGCTGAGTTAAATCCTGCTACAAAAGAAGAGGTAGAACAAATCGTTGTAGATCAATTAGCAAAGTTAAATATTGAATTAAGTGAGCAAGATCGTCAAATATTAGTGGACCTAATGAATCGTATTAGTCAGCTTGATATTGACTTTTCAAAGCTATCAGACCAATTATCTGATTTAGCAACAACATTTCAAGATAAATATGGAGAGCTACTTCAAGATGAAGGCTTCTGGAACGGTGTGAAGGACTTCTTTAATAAGTTAATTGATACAGTTTCATCGTGGTTTAAGTAGTATTAAGTATGAGGGAATTTGTGTTTGAATAAGCGAATCATTACCATTAGTTACCTAACTATGATATATTTTTAGCAAATGGGAGGGATGAACATGGATTTTAAACTAATTGAAAAAAGTCCAAAACATTTTGCGTTTGAGTATGTACAAGAAGGGGAAAAACTAGCTGAAATTGAATGGGTAGAGAATAATCATATTATGGATATGAACCATACCTATGTTTCAAATGCGTTGCGAGGTCAAGGGGTAGCAAAAAAATTGCTAGACAGAGCAGCTGATTATGCTAGAGAGAATGATTTGAGGATGAATGCTATCTGCTCATATGTAGTGTCTGCATTTGAAAAAAGTGAAGCTTATAATGATATTAAAGCATAATAAAAAATGAGTACCTAATTGTAGCTTTACTACAATTAGGTACTTTTTTGTACAGATAAAAGTAAAAACAAAAATAAGCTTAATCGCATTTTATAACGATTAAGCTTATTTAAAAGGGGCAATTTAATAAAAAAAAGTAAATCCATAAATAAATGTAGTTAGAAGTGTTGAGGCAACAATAAGTGAAGTGACCTCTTTCCAATCATAAGTAATTTCTTTGTTATTCATCAGCAATATTTCCTCCTTAAATTATATTTTGGTTTTAAACTATATCTTAGGAGCGTACACTAGTTTGAATATTGGTAAATAAACTTTTAACTATTAATATTAGATATTCATCAAATCCAAAATTATTCATTTTTGAGCTTTGAATTTTATTCTTTCCACATTTTGATAGAATCTAAACAAGAAAATAAAGTTTAAATGAGCTATTTTAGGGAAATATAAACTATAACACTTTTATGGAGGGGATAATGATGGCAAAGCTTAAAGGAAAAGGTGTTGTAATGACAGCATTAGTCGCTGGTGCAGCTTCATTTTTAAGTAAAAAGAAAAATCGTGATTATACGGTTAAATTTTTAAAAGACATGAAGGCACAATTCTTTGGTTCGCATACAAATAATAAATATAACTCATTAAAAGAAATTGCAGAAACAGCAGCAGGCCCTACATCTACAAAAATCCGAGAAAACAACTTTATCTCTGAAGGTGGAGGACAAACCGCTCTAGCCTATTACAATGAAAGCGATCAAAAGCAGGTTCATTAAAATAGAAAAAACGACAACTATTTTGGTTGTCGTTTTTTCTTTTAATCGAAAAGGTATTTTTTTGAGTATTGTTTGCCGAATAGTAAATCGTATTGTATCATCTCATACATTTCTTCCAATTCTCGCATATCGGCAGGGGTTTCACTAAATAATTCACCGTTTTTATCAACCTTCACTGAATTAATATAGCCGGGTAATTGTGTAGCATAATTTTTTAAGAACTGATAATATTTTGGCATTTCTAAACCAGCATTTTCAAAGATAAAAGGAGATAGAAACGCAGGGCTTAATAGTTCTGGTATTTCAATCGAATGTCCAAAATTTCTCCAAACTAATAATGGTGTCTGCCTCGTAAGGTACTGTCCTTCCAAGAACGAGCTTTCTTTATTAAGGTAGCCGGTTTCGTTGTATACAGCCATTTCTGTACCTAGTGAAGGGAGATGATCTCCAAACAGAACAATAAGAGTGGGCTCCTTGCTATTGTTAAAATAATCAATCATTCGACTTAATTCATAATCTGAGTCAGAGATGCCGGTTGCATAGGTTTCAATCATCCCTTTGGTACTGTCAGAGAATTCATTTTCCACTATTATAGAATTTTCTTCATATAGATCCGTAACATAAGGACTATGGTTTTGCATAGTCACAGCATATACAAAAATTGGCTCTTCTTTCTCCTCAACTTTACTGATGATTTCATTAGTAATGGTTGCATCTCCGATATATTGGCCTTTAATAGGTGAGTCTGCTAAATCCTCACCTGATATGAAATCGTCAAATCCTAATAAATCATAGACATTTTCTCGGTTCCAATACCAGCCGTGATATGTGTGTAGAGCAAATGGATAGTATCCTATATTTTCAAAAACACTAGCCATAGAGGGTGTTTCTTTCTTGATGTATTGCTGATAAGCACTAGAGCCACTAGGTAAAAATACATTCGATAGACCTGTTAATGCCTCGAATTCTACACTTGAAGTCCCACCGCCAAAAGTAGGGGATAGAAGTGTACTGTTCATATAGTGACGAATGGTAGGAAGTGGATCTTTATTAAATTCAACTGATTTGAGTTTAGTAATATCAAAAAGAGATTCACTCATAACAATAATTACATTGGGCTTTATATTGTTTACAGGATTTACATCTATATCGATAGAATCTGCAATTTCTTTAATGGCTTTTTCTGAATAGCCCTTTGGTTTTTCGATAAACACATCAGGCATGTATAAAACAAAAGATAAGATTAAGCCATTTATCGTTACATTAGTTTTAGGGGTAGAAAGGGCATTGCTGATTCCATACTTTGCAAATACTTGCTTAGTTGGAGCTTTGTCATTCAGTGTAAAGCCGACTATGACTAGTAAAGAACAAATAAGCAAAATGACTCTTGGTATCCACTTGGCTTTATAGTTAGGCATAAATTTACAGAATAGAACTAACAGAGCTATTAAAATAATTAATAAAAATAGGTATTTTAAATCTACAACCTTCGCTACTAAGGGAAGTAAGTCTACTAGTTGTTCGTATAAGAATAAATCCCAAGGGTATAGAGGTTCATTTAATATTTGGAGCTTATAATAATTGACTACATTCATCAAGGTGAAAACTATGAATGTAATGGACAAAGAGATGGAAATATTATTGAAAACACTATAAATCAATAATTGGACCGACAAAATTAGTAGATAAGTAAAGAAGATTACCCAGAATTTATTATTCCCTAGCCATTGAAGTACAACGGCTAAATCTCTTGAATATAAATATTGAAAGAGAATAATTTCTATAGCTGGTGCTAGAAGGAATAACACTACTAATAAAATAAGAAGCCAATGTTTTTTGATAACAGTCAATAATATCAACTCTTTTCCTCAATTAACGTATTAATTGTAAATAGGTTATTTTCTAAAATTAACAAAATATTAACAATTTTTAAGATATTATAACATTAATGTAAATTTTGGTATATGTAAAGTTAGAGTGGAAAGCTTTTATATTAAAAAAAGGGTAGCCTCACATAAGTGAAGCTACCCTTTAAATGCAATTAAGCTTTTGTAATTTCTTTTTTCATTGTTTTGTTTTTAGCAAGGTTTACATGCCAAGAAAGAGCTTCCTCTAAAATGTGAGGAGTTTGAGCATTGTTTGTTGCTTCAACTGCGCGGTTGTAGTAATCCCATAATTGCTCTTTGAAATCTGGGTGTGCACAGTTTTCAATGATTAAAGGTACACGTTCTTTTGGAGCTAGGCCACGTAAGTCAGCAATACCTTGTTCAGTAACGATAACATCCACATCATGCTCAGTATGGTCTACGTGAGATACCATTGGTACGATTGATGAAATAGCGCCACCTTTAGCATAAGACTTAGTTACGAAAATACCTAGTCGAGCATTACGTGCGAAATCTCCTGAACCACCGATACCGTTCATCATACTAGTTCCACTAACATGCGTTGAGTTAACATTTCCATAAATATCTAACTCTAAAGCAGTGTTGATAGAAATTAAGCCGAGTCGACGGATAACTTCTGGGTGGTTAGAAATTTCTTGTGGACGTAAAACTAATTTGTCCGCATATTTTTCAAGGTTTCCGTAAACTTTTTTCTGAAGCTCTTCAGAAATTGTAATTGAAGTAGCAGCAGCGAAGCTTACTTTACCAGCATCGATTAAATTGAATACAGCATCTTGAAGTACTTCAGATGCAACAACTAAATCTTCAAATTCTGAGTTGGCAAATCCGTCTAATACAGCATTTGCTACAGAACCTACACCTGATTGAAGTGGCATTAATTTGTTAGTTAAGCGACCTTCTTTAATTTCGTTGCGGAAGAAGTCTAATAAAATGTTTGCCATATCTTGAGTTTCTTCATCTGGTGGTACGATTAGTGAAGGAGCATCTGGCTCTTCAGAAATAACGATTGCTTTAATTTTAGCAGGATCAACTTTTATACCGATATCACCAATACGTTTAACAGCATCAGTCATTGGGATTGCTTCACGCTCTCCTTGTGGTCCTGGTACATAAATATCGTGAATACCGATTAAGCTCTCTGGATGAGCAATATTTAGCTCGATAATAATGTTTTCTGCATACTCAGCAAAAATTGGTGAGTTACCTACTGAAGTTGTTGGAATGATTAAACCATCTTCAGTAATTGCAGCAGCTTCTAAAATTAAATGCTTGATTGGTCCGATAATACCTTGGCGAACTAATTCAGCGTTGTGAGAAAGATGAGCATCTACATATAGAATGTCACCAGTGTTAATTTGAGTACGGATACCTTTATCGCCTTGGAAAGGTCCGCGCTTGCGAATAACTCCAGCTCCAGCTAAGAAGTTATCCACTTCTGGTCCAAGAGAAGCACCAGTATATACATCAATTTTGAATTTTTCATTTTTTGCACGTTCAACTAACGCCATTGGGACAACTTTCGCATCACCAGCGCGAGTGAAACCACTCATACCAACTACATCACCATCATTAATAAGTGCAGCAGCTTGTTCTGCAGAAACTACTTTATTTAATAATTCTTTCAAACCTAAACGTTTTTCAACACGTGGATCCATAAAAAAAATCCTCCCCTATATTAGAAAGTAAAGAGAAAACTGTTTGTTATTTTCTATTAACTTAGTTGAAATAAATTTCAACTTGTATAATGTATAATAGCATTGAAATGTCACAAAATCTCCATAAAACGCATGAAAGTGCTTAAAAAATGTTTTTTCGAGAAAAATATAGATATTTCGATTGATATAGAAACCCGTAAGAGAAAAAAGAGAAATTAGACGGTGTATAAATATACAAATGACCTTTGCACAATGTGCAAAGGTCGATATAATAAAAAGTTTATAATCTTATATTAAAATAATTTAAAGCTGTGCTAATAAAAGCCCATAAATTAAAAAACTGTTATTAGAAGCCTAGAGAACGGCGGAAATAGCTAGCATAACGCTGACTCACCGGAATTCTTGTACCATCCTTCATAATAAGTAGGAAAGTTGAATGTGAATCTGGTTGAATTTCATCAATATAGTCAATGTTCACAATGTAAGAGCGGTGTGTTTAGTGCAAAATAGAAGTACAGAGTTTTGAAAAGGAAAAGTACATAACGTTGCAACTCAAGTTTCAACAAAAAAAGGCTTGCCAGCCTCACA
>NZ_QJTJ01000007.1 GCF_003217295.1 Ureibacillus chungkukjangi | reverse complement strand
CTAATTCCGCTCCAACATCTTTTTTCTCATTATAAACAAAAGTACCCTACAAGAAGGACTTTTTTTAAAGTGTCCATCTTATAGGGTACATTTTAGAAATGAATCAATCCAAGCGCTTTATGCTTTTTATCTACTCATCGATTCTGAAGCCTTCTCCTGTAACATCCTTTACGTCAATAATTGAGACGAATGCATTAGGGTCAATAGAACGTATTATCGATTTAAGTCGTACTAATTCATTACGGCCGACAATACAGTATAGAACATCCTTCGATTGCTTTGTGTAATGTCCATAGCCATGGAATACAGTGATTCCACGTTCCATCTTCTCAGAAATAAGATTTGCAATTTCATCAGGGTTATTTGAAATGATTAGTGCAGCTTTTGCAGAATAAGCACCATCTTGAACCATATCAATCACGCGAGCACCAACAAAAACAGCTACAAGTGTATACATCATCGAACGTGCATCTAAGAATGTAAGCCACGATGCTAAAATTACGAAAGCGTCAAATAAAAACATGGTACGGCCCATACTCCAGCCAACATACTTATTTGTAAGTCGAGCAATGATATCGACTCCACCTGTTGTACCACCGCATCTGAAAATAATTCCAAGCCCAATCCCGACGAAAACACCTGCAAATAAAGCAGCTAAAAGTAAATCGTCTTGAAGATTCAAATTCACTTCGTAAACCTGGAAAATACGTAGGAAGATGGAAACTGCAACAGTTCCAATAATTGTATAGATGAACTCTACACGACCAAATTGCTTCCAGCCTATTATAAACATCGGGATATTAAGAATAAGGTTCATGATTGCTGGATCCCAATTTAATGTGAAGTATAATATTAACGTAATACCGCTAAAGCCACCTTCACCTAGTTCGTTTTGAATATTAAAATGTAGGAGGCCAAAACTAAAAATGGCTGCACCTAATAATATTCCAAGAATGTTTTTTACTTTAATACCTCTCAAAAAATAACCTCCAAACATTAACAATAAATAGTTACTTATTATTACTCTTGCTTACTTTATTTACCTCCAACGATAGATACATTATGTTTTATTTTTCTTCTTTTGACAACATAGCCCTTTATTATATACGATGATACTAAGTGCATGGTATGATGTCGAATGAGATATATAATGTGAAAATTACCGTAAAAAAATAGATAAATACATATAAAAATTCAAGAATTAGATTTTCTAAAAACTAACTTTGGTACTAAAAACCCTTAGTTGGAGGCAGTTTTACAGGAGAAAATACTACTAACTTGTATAGGGACGAAAAAATCTGTCTGAATTGAAAAATACAAATGTAGAATTAGGAGATTTTTTCTTTTTTTTAGTATGTTATACAAATGCATTAGGTATCCAATAAGTTAACATTATTTCATAGCAGAAAATATTAAAGGCAGAAAGGATGAATAGTATGACAATAAGAGTTGCAATTGCAGGTAGTAGAGGGAAAATGGGGTCAGAGGCAGTAAAAACTGTTTATAACCGCGATGGTTTGGAGCTTGTGGCGGCATTAGATTATAAGCATGTAGGAGATAGCTTAGCCGAGCTTGAAATGTTTCCTTCAAATTTAGACGTGCCAATTTATACGAACCTCACGCAATTGATTACAGAAACAAAACCAGATGTTTTAGTCGACTTAACAAATCCGCATTCTGTATATGAGCATACAAAAGAAGCAATGTTACATAATGTACGTACAGTTGTTGGTACTACAGGCTTTACTGACGAACAATTAGAAGAGCTAACAAATCTTGCAAGAATAAGTAAAGTAGGATGTATTATTGCGCCGAATTTTGCAATTGGTGCTGTATTAATGATGAAGTTTGCAAAAGAGGCTGCTAAATATTTACCACATGTTGAGATTATAGAAATGCATCATGATCGTAAATTAGATGCACCTTCTGGAACAGGGAAGAAAACAGCTCAGATGATTGCGGAGGTTCGTGAATCACAAAAGCAGGGGCATGAATTTGAAGTAGAAACAATGCCAGGGGCACGAGGTGCAGACTTTGAGGGAATGCGCATTCACTCTGTACGTTTACCAGGCTTAGTAGCTCATCAAGAGGTTCTATTTGGTGGAGAAGGGCAAATGCTAACGATTCGCCATGATTCCTATAACCGTGAATCCTTTATGGGTGGAGTTGTTTACTGTATTGAAAAGGTCATGACATTGGAAGAATTAGTATACGGACTAGAAAATATCCTATAAGAATGGAGATAGAAAATGAAAATCGCTCTTATTGCACATGATCGTAAAAAAGATAGTCTAGTTGAGTTTGCTATAGCATATAAAGAAATATTGTCTGAGCATGAATTATATGCAACTGGGACAACGGGACAGCGCATACAAGATGAGGTTGGTTTAAAGCTAATAAGATTTCGTTCAGGACCATTAGGGGGCGATCAGCAAATTGGCTCTATGATAGCTAATAATGACATGGATATGGTCATTTTCTTTAGAGATCCTCTTACTGCACAGCCACACGAACCAGATGTAACGGCACTTGTTCGACTTTGCGATGTTTACCATATCCCTTTAGCAACGAATATGGGAACAGCAGAAATTCTACTAAAGGGTCTACAAGAGGGATTTGTAGATTGGCGGTTAATCCAGGAAAGACGTAAATAAAAGTGATATTGAACTTTTGCATTAAAAATATTTGTTAATTATCTAAATATACAGAACTTCTGACGGATGCTTTGTTCAATAATTTTGAACAATAAGCATATATGAATCTACACATATTTGATTAATTAATTTGTTTTCAATGATTAAAGTAATTAATTATTTGGATAGAGAGGAAGAACGTCGGATGAAGAAGCTGAAAATTGGAATTACATGTTATCCAACTGTTGGTGGTTCTGGTGTTCTAGCAACAGAGCTTGGAAAAATGCTAGCAGAAAGAGGACATGAAATTCATTTTATAACATCTAGTGTTCCATTTCGATTAAATAAAATTTACCCCAATGTATTTTTTCATGAGGTTGAAGTAAATAATTACTCTGTTTTTCAATACCCTCCATATGACCTTGCTCTAGCAAGTAAGATGGCGGATGTTATAAAAGAGAAGAAATTAGATGTACTACATGTTCACTATGCTATTCCGCATGCTGTATGTGCAGTTCTTGCACGTGAAATGAGTGGAGAAAATATTGGTATAGTTACAACCTTACATGGTACCGACATCTCAGTGCTAGGACAGGATTCGACAATGACTCAGGCTATTAAATATGGTATCGATAAGTCGGATATTGTGACAGCTGTCTCGGATGCCTTAAAAGAACAGACCTATCAATTAATCGATACAAAAAAAGAAATCGAAACTGTTTATAATTTTGTTGATGAGTCGATATTTAAGCCAATAGATTCTAGTAATTTAAAGGTACAATATGGAATTAGTGATGACGAGCGTGTTCTTATCCATGTTTCGAACTTCCGTAAAATTAAAAATTTACCAGATATCATAAATACTTTCTTTAAAGTTCGAGCAGAAATGCCTGCTAAGCTTCTGTTAGTAGGTGATGGTCCTGAAAAACAAAGAATGGTCGATTATGTGAAAACATCGCCATATAAAGAGGATGTTCTATTTTTAGGAAAGCAAGAAAATGTTGCAGAGTTATTTGGCTTAAGCGACTTAAAATTATTGCTATCAGAAACTGAATCCTTTGGTTTAGTATTATTGGAAGGAATGGCCTGCGGGGTACCCGGCATCGGTACAAATGTAGGAGGTATACCAGAAGTTATTCAACATGGTGAAAATGGCTTCATTGTCGAGCTTGGTGATACTGAAGGAGCAGCCCAATTTGCAATTCAATTATTAAAAGATGAAGAGAAATTAATCCAATTCCGTCAAGCTGCAATTACCTCTATTCAAACGAAATTTTTAGCGAAGCCTATTATTGATCATTATGAACAACTCTATGAACGATTGGTGGCACTGCGCGTATGAATATAAATAAGGAATGGCATGCTGCGTTACAGGTG
Source organism: Ureibacillus chungkukjangi (assembly GCF_003217295.1). Classification (GTDB taxonomy): domain Bacteria; phylum Bacillota; class Bacilli; order Bacillales_A; family Planococcaceae; genus Ureibacillus; species Ureibacillus chungkukjangi. The sequence continues at coordinate 134,877 of NZ_QJTJ01000007.1, read as the reverse complement.
ATTGACAGGATTGAAAAAAGTGGTTTTGAGGCGGTCATTGTTGGTGGTGCTGTACGAGATCATCTATTGCAAAGAAAAGTCAATGATGTGGATGTTGCAACTAGTGCCTTGCCCTTAGAGATAAAAGAAATTTTTTCATCGACAGTAGATGTTGGAATTGAGCATGGAACTGTATTGGTTTTAGATGAAGGGGAGCCAATTGAAGTAACAACCTATCGCACTGAAGGTACATATAGTGACTATCGTAGACCAGAGGAAGTAAAGTTTGTTCGAAACCTCGAGGAAGACTTACAGCGCCGCGATTTTACTATTAATGCAATGGCTTTTACAAAAGACGGTGATATCATTGATCTATATGGTGGAAAAGAAGATATAGAAAATAAGGTTATCCGTGCTGTTGGTGATCCGAATGTGCGTTTTCGTGAGGATGCCCTTCGAATGCTGAGGGCTATTCGTTTTGGGTCTCAATTAGGTTTTACTATCGAGGAAAAAACTTTAAAGGCCATTCAGGTTGATAGTGATTTAATTGATTTTATAGCAAATGAACGAATTGCAATGGAAATGGCTAAGGTTTGGAAAAGTAAATTTGTATACTATGGTCTTCAATTACTGATTGAAAGTAATCTATCGAAATTTTTAGTAGGGCATTTTTCGGACCAGCTTGAGCATTGGCGTACTTTTAAAGCTGAAAAATCAGAGATTGGCTGGGCTTATTTGTGTCTTTTGAATCGTCAGGAAATGCAAGATATTGTGGATTTCTACCGTTTGTCGAAAAAGGAAAAAACCTTTGTTCGTAAAACACTAAATGCTTTTGATGCATTAAGACAAAAGTGGACTGCAATGGATTATTTTTCAAATGAGCTAGAGATTTTAGAAACAGCTTATGATTTTGCTAGATGGCAAAACATTGCTCTACCATTTGAAAAAGAAGAAATACATGCGGTTAAAAATAGCCTGCCAATTCAAGCCATTGACCAATTAGCTATCAGCGGAAATCATTTGATGAGCTGGACTACTAGAAAAAGTGGTCCCTGGATTAAAGTTGCTTTAGATGCTGCAATTATAGCTGTTTTAAACGGATACGTAGAAAATGAAGAAGACAAGTTGAAGGAATGGTTCTTAAATGACTTTATCAATGAAGGATAAAATACTAAAGCGTTTCCTTCTTGCCTCAGGGGAGCCGATTTCAGGTCAGTATTTAGCTGATGAATTGGGAATCTCTCGAACGGCGGTCTGGAAACATTTGCAGTCCTTACAAGAGGATGGCTATACTTTTGATACAATTAAGAAAAAAGGCTATCTATTAACAAATAAACTAGACAGAGTGGATGCAGCGAGTATAGCATCCTTTTTGTCTACAGAGCGATTTGGACAGTCCATCCATTATTTAGACGAGTGTGCTTCTACTCAAACGATTGCACATGAATTAGCTCGTAATGGTGCTAAGGATGGGACAATTATAATTGCTGAGTCACAAACCGCGGGCAAGGGAAGAATGAGCCGTCCTTGGGAATCGACAAAGGGGAAGGGCATTTGGATGACAGTTATTATCAAACCAGATGTATTGCCACATCAAGCACCTCAATTCACATTAGTGGCAGCAGTATCGATTATTAATGCCATTAAATCTCTATATAGTAATTTTACTCCCGTTATCAAATGGCCGAATGATATTTTAGTAAATGGACTGAAGTGTACGGGCATTTTAACCGAAATGATCGCTGAAATGGATCGAGTCCAGGCATTATTGATTGGAATCGGCATTAATGTCAATCAGCAGCAGGAGGATTTTCCAGAAGAGCTTCATACGATTGCAACCTCTTTAAGTATCGAGGAAAATAGAGTATTAAACCGAGCTGAACTTGTTGGAACTATCTTAAATTACTTAGAGAACTATAGTGACTTATATGTGAAAGAAGGTTTTGGTCCTATTAAGAAGCTATGGGAAGAAGCCTCTGGAACAATAGGTAAACAAATTAAAGCCACAACTTTAACAGAAGTTATTGAAGGAAAAGCAATCGGTATTACTGAATCTGGTGTTTTGGAAATTCAGCTAGATAATGGAGAAGTTCGAAGTATCTATTCTGCTGATATCGAATTGAATGAATAATAGAATATATATTTTTTAGAAAACTCTTTTTCGTAGGTGAAATCTCACTGTTGAAAAAGAGTTTTTCTAATTTTTAGTTAAAAAGTCTCTCGAAATAAAATTGCAAACCTACTCAAAAAGGATAAAATGTAAAAATATTCAAAACTTTTATTATATTTTTACTATGAATATGGTATTTTCTCTTATAGACAGGAATATAATGATAAGTAAAAGAGTTGAAAAGAGTAAATTACTAGATTCGGGGTGAACTAGCTTTATGAAAATGATCAGTTCTATGTTTTGTCGTATGCTTGGCTATCATAAATACAGTTATTTTACAGATCGCTGTGTTCGTTGTGGGAAAGTACGTTCATCAAATTCATCATCTGCTGAGAATACATAAGGTCTAAGGTTTGCATATGGATTACAAAAAAATTGAAATTGTATTAGTGTTTTATGAAATGACCCTACCATTTAAAGCTTAAAATGGTAGGGTTTTACTTTGGCTAATTTTAAAGGCTTGTCTATTAAAAAAGCTGTAGAGAATTTATAAAAACCTGTATACGTTTACTTTAAAAGTTGTTATAGTAGCGGTATGGACAGTATCATTTTTTGAACTGTACCTTGTTACACGTTTAAATAACTAAAAAGATCTGCCTTGATCTTTTATAAGACAGGGACGGAAGAAAACAAACTGCGTTATTTTTAATTTTTAACAACGCAATCCTTCTGTCTATTTTTAAGACAGAGGGATTTTTTTATGCTGAGAAGCGCTTACATCGGGACTCGGTATAAGAGAATAACATCGATTATCGTATGTTCTTCTCATGTTTTCTTCTTAATAAAAAGGAGGAAAAAATGATGAAAAGTACGAGTGATTTTTTGAAGATGAAGGCACAAGATGAAAAAATCGTCATGATTACGGCCTATGACTATCCAGCAGCGAGGTTTTCTGAAGAGGCTGGTGTCGATATGATTTTAGTAGGTGATTCATTGGGGATGGTTGTTCTCGGTTATGACTCAACGCTTCCCGTTACAGTAGAAGACATGGTTCACCACGCAAAAGCTGTACGACGCGGAGCAAAGGATACATTTGTTGTTGTAGATATGCCTTTTGGTTCGTATCACGGCGATCAAAATGAAACATTAAAAACAGCAGTTAGAATGATGCAGGAAACAGGTGCCAATGCACTTAAGGTTGAGGGTGCTGGAGAAGTAGTGAAGGCCATCGAAAAGCTTACTACTGCTGGAATCCCAGTTGTTGCTCACTTAGGTTTACAGCCGCAGCTAGCCAATGTTCTTGGTGGATATAAGGTTCAAGGAAAAACAGCTCAGCAAGCAATGAAGCTCATTCAGGATGCGAAGGAATGTGAAGCTGCAGGTGCCTGTGCTGTCGTATTGGAGTGTATACCTCATCAGTTAACGGAAGCGGTTACAAAAGAGCTGACGATTCCGACAATCGGAATTGGTGCTGGTGCGACAGCTGATGGGCAGGTTCTTGTTTACCATGATTTGTTAAGGTATGGAAATCACCACATCCCAAAATTTGTTGAAAGCTTTTCATTTGTTGGTGAAGAAGTTGAACGTGGCATTAAAAACTATACAAAAGCAGTGAAAGCAGGTACCTTCCCAACATTAAAGCATAGCTTTACCATGAAGGATGAAGAGCTCACGCAAATCTATGGGGGCGTAGAAAAATGAAAATTATCAACACAATTGCCCAGTTAAAATCCATAGTCCACGATACAAAAGGTGAAGGAAAATCCATTGGCTTAGTACCCACAATGGGTTACCTCCATGAGGGACATTTGGCTTTAGCAACGAAAGCAAGGGGAGAAAATGATCTTGTTGTAATGAGCATTTTTGTAAACCCAACACAATTTGGTCCAAATGAAGACTTTGAATCCTATCCTCGTAATTTAGAACGAGATGCACAATTGGCTGAATCGGTTGGTGTAGATGTTATATTTGCTCCATCTGTTGATGAAATGTACCCAGAAGATGGCGGGATTTCAATAAGAGCTGGCAGACAGTCTGAGATATTATGTGGTGCTTCTAGACCTGGTCACTTTGATGGGGTACTACAAGTGGTTGCAAAGCTATTTCATATTGCAGAGCCAAAGCGCGTCTATTTTGGTCAAAAGGATGCACAGCAGGTTGCCATTATTCAAACACTTGTGAGAGATTTCAATTTTCCGTTAGAAATTAAAACTCTACCAATTGTTCGAGAGGCAGACGGGCTTGCGAAGTCCTCCCGCAATGTTTATTTAACAGAGCAGGAGCGTGCCGTGGTACCAGCCATTTTTGAAGGACTAATTCTTGCAAAAGAAGAGTTTATATTACATGGGAATGCAACTGCGGCAATTGAGCTAGCATCGAAGCATATTACTGATAAAACAGGTGGGGTAATTGACTATCTAGAGCTTTTATCTTATCCAGATTTAAAAGCAGTCACAGATACTACAAATGATTTTTTACTAGCAACCGCAGTTTATATTGGAAAAACAAGACTAATTGATAATATTATTTTTTCAACTAAAGGGGAAACAGCAAATGTTTAGAATGATGATGAATAGTAAAATCCATCGTGCACAGGTAACACAAGCCGATTTAAATTATGTAGGGTCCATTACAATTGATGAAGATATTTTAGATGCAGTAGGGATGCTTCCAAATGAGAAGGTTCATATTGTTAACAATAATAATGGTGCTCGTTTTGAGACATATATTATTGCGGGTGAACGCGGTAGTGGCGTAATTTGTGTAAATGGTGCTGCAGCAAGACTTGTTCAAAAAGGGGATATCGTCATTATCATTTCTTACGTATACGTGACAAATGAAGAAGCGCAAGATCACAAACCAACAATAGCAATCATGGGAGAAAATAATACAATCAAGGAAATGATCTCCTATGAACCAGAGGCTACAATTAAATAATTATAGAGAAATATTTTTCCACTTGAGTTTCTATCAAACTTGAGATAGAATAGATTCTAGGTGCCAAACCTATGTAAAGTTTATACTTTACAACCAAAGTACTCATTACGACACGGATTTGTCGGAGTACTTTGTTTTTATGAGCAGGGAGATGAGCCCCTGCTCTTTTTATTTGTACATAATGCTTTTTATAAATAAGACATCATTTCACCCCAAAGGTCCTAATGACTTTTGGGTATTTTTTATATTCTCGCGGGGCTTAAGATGACCGATTGACTGTAGGTATGATAAAATTCGCTTATCTAGATAGAGAATTCTGATTACGGTATTAAATTATAACTAACAGCTTCGTAATCTGATGATAATAAACTTAAATTGTGAGTTGAGGAAAAATGGTGGAAAGTCAGAAATATGCAATTGTTGATATCGAAACAACCGGTCATTCCCAAGCAAACGGAGACCGTATGATTCAAATAGCAATTGTCATCATGGAGGATTGGTGTATCAAGAAGACTTTTACATCATTCATTCACCCTGGGAAATCAATCCCGCTTTTTATACAGGATTTAACAAACATTACCGATACGGATGTACAAGATGCACTACCATTTGAGGCACATGCAGATTATATATATGAATTATTACAGGATACCGTGTTTGTCGCTCATAATACGGATTTCGATTTGTCCTTCTTACAGGGTGAATTTAAACGTGTCGGTTTACCCAAATGGAATGGCAAAGTAATCGATACGGTTGAGCTGTCAAAAATATTATTTCCATCTTCCTTGAGCTATAAATTAGGAGACCTTGCAGTAGAGCTTAATATCCCTCTAAACAACGCCCATCGAGCAGATGATGATGCAAAGGCTTGTGCCTTATTACTAAAGGAATGCTGGGAAGAAATCCTTTCACTCCCACAGGTAACTTTAGAGCAGATGCATAAAAAGTCTTTTCGTTTAAAAACGAATCTTTCACAGCTATTTTTTGAAGCGTTACAAATTAAGCGTGGAAAAGTTGAGAAAGAAGACGATTATGTTTATTACAACAAACTTGCATTAAAAAAGCCTTCAAAAAGCGTCAAGGATTTACAGGAGGGGATAGAGTACCCTATTACGACTCCAGAAAAAGTAGGGCTTTTTAAACAAGCAATGGAGCAGTTCGAGGAGCGCCAGGAGCAATTCGAGATGATGGATATCATTTGGGACAATTTGAACAATAAATCGGAAGTAATGATTGAGGCTTCAACGGGAATTGGCAAAACAATTGGCTATCTGATACCATCCATCCTCTATGCCAAAAAGAGCAATCGAAAAGTATGTATTAGTACGTATACAACAAACTTACTTGAACAGCTTTTAACAAATGAAATCCCAAAGGTAGAAAAAATAATTGGACGTCCTATTAATGTGACTTTATTAAAAGGAAAGAAAAACTATGTGGATGTCATCCTTTTTGAGCAATTAATGAAAAGCCAGGATTTATCCTACGATGAAACCTTAACCGTGCTTCAAGTACTTGTATGGTTATCTAAAACCGAAACCGGGGACCTTTCAGAGCTGAATTGTTCAGGTGGGGGTCAGCTGTTTATTGATAAAATCCGTAAAAATACTGAAAAGACCCAGCAAAAACACAGCCTTGATTATTATGATCGTGCCATTCAGGAGAGCTCGGATGCAGATTTAATTATTACAAACCACTCCATGCTCCTAGCCGACTTAGTGCGTCATGAACCGATTTTTGATGAAATCGACGGCTGGATTATTGATGAGGCGCATCAATTTGTTCAAGCAGCTGAGCAACGGGATCAAGCTATTTTTACCTTTACAAATTGGAAATATATTTTCGGTCGAATTGGATTGTCAACAGATCAGGAATTATTTACGGCATTTCAAAAAATCGCTATTAAAAAACAAAGAGTACCATTAAGTGCCTTTCATCAATTGGAAAAAATATATATCCGAATGATTGAGTTATTCGATAAGACGATGCAGGATATTGTTTCCCAAATGAGGGTATCTGCTCATCATTCAAAATCCAATGCAAAGCGATTGGATTTTATGCATGAGCTATCCTTGAACAGGGAATATATTGTGGATTTTTCAAAGGCTATGCAGCAATGGATTGACTTAGCCGACCAAATGTCTGCTCATTTCAAAAAAGATATTGAACAAATTGCCCCAGAGCATAAATTAGTTTTAGAGCAATGGGATTACTGGATTCGCGAGTATAAGATGAAGGCGAGTGAATGGGATGAAATTTTCATCAAATATGATGAGGATTACACCACTTGGATTGAAATCGATCAAAGAAATATTCCTGGCAGTATTCGTGTACTGAAAAAACCAATCAGTATTTCGTCAACAATCGAACAGCTCTTTCATCCAATAAGACAAAAGTCAGCAGTCATCTGGACCTCGGGCACTTTAACAGTACCTAATAATGAGCGATTCATAGCCAAGCAATTAGGAATCAAAAAGGATGTACCCTTAAAACGTCTTCAAGCTCCAGAGCATTATTATAAAGGGGCAAAAGCCTTTATCGTAAATGATATGCCGGATATTCAAGGAGTATCTCAATCAGATTATATTGAATCCGTTGCATTGGCAATTACACAGATTGTCAGGTCAACTCAAGGGAGATGCTTTGTATTATTTACCTCACAGGACATGTTGAGAAAAACGGTTGAGCTAATCCAAGAAAGTGAGCTGCTTCTCGACTACATGATTTTTGCACAAGGTGTTACAAGCGGCAGTAAATTGCGTTTGCTAAAATCCTTCCAAAAATTTAGCCATTCAGTGTTATTTGGGACAAATAGCTTCTGGGAGGGAGTAGACGTACCTGGTGACGGACTATCATCAGTTATTGTAGTACGCTTGCCATTCTCTGCGCCAGATGAACCTACCTTTAAGGCGAAATCTGCAGCTATACAGCAACAGGGTAAAAATGCATTTACCGAGCTTTCTTTACCAGAGGCAATTTTACGATTTAAACAAGGCTTCGGTAGATTAATCAGATCCTCACAGGATAAGGGAGTTTTTGTCGTATTAGACCGCCGAATCGAAACAAAATCGTATGGAGTAGAATTTTTACGTGCTTTACCGCAAATTTCTGTCACTAAACTACCTCTACAACATATGGTTTTAGAGATAGAACATTGGTATAATAGTAAGGATGAGGAAAGAAAGCAGGTTGACAAGCAATGACATATGAAAAGGTAGCAGAGATGAAGGTGATTCGATGAAGAACTGGATAATTTTCATTTCCGTTTTTATAGTTTCTTTGGCACTTGTTATTTCTGTACTCGTAATTTGGAAATCCGACGCACCATTCGATGAAATTGAAAAAAAGGCAGAAGAGCTAGCGTTAACAACTAAGATATTAGATGTTGTATCGGACTCATATGTTTATAATGGCAATAAACCGTACGTTACTGTCTTTGGCGAAGATGCGGATGGTAACGAAAAGGCAGTATTTGTTCCAATCAGTTTAGAAGAAAAAAAGATACAGGAAGTTTTTTTGAAAGACGGAGTTACAAAGGAACAAGCATTGTCGGTTTTAAATAATGAAGTCAAAGTAAATGAAATCCTTCACACAAAATTAGGCTATGAGGAAGTTGGCCCAGTTTGGGAAATTACTTATACAAACAGTGATGACAAACTTAACTATGTCTATATTATTTTTGAGGACGGACAATGGTGGAAACGTATTTTAAACTTGTAGAGGAGTAGATCATTCATGAGAGAATTATTAGCCAATCGTGTAAAAACATTAACACCATCAGCAACTTTAGCCATAACTGCAAAAGCAAAAGAGTTAAAGGCGAGTGGTATTGATGTGATTGGTTTAGGAGCAGGGGAGCCAGATTTCAATACACCAAAAAATATTCTTGATGCTGCGTCAGAATCGATGTATCAAGGACATACAAAATATACTCCAGCTGGTGGACTGCCTGCTTTAAAGAAAGCGATTATAGACAAATTGGCAAGAGACAACAATCTCGAATACACGCCAAAGGAAATTCTCGTGGGAATTGGGGCTAAACACGTTCTATATACCTTATTCCAGGTCATTCTAAATGAAGGGGATGAAGTAATAATCCCAATTCCTTATTGGGTTTCATACCCTGAGCAAGTAAAACTAGCTGGTGGTGTACCGGTTTACGTTGAAAGTACAAGTGAACAAAACTTCAAAATTACGGCGGATCAATTACGGAATGCAGTAACGCCAAAGACAAAGGCAGTAATTATTAACTCACCAAGTAATCCTTCTGGAATGGTTTACACACGTGAAGAGTTAGAAGCTTTAGCAGAAGTTGCAGTAGAAAAAGATATTTTAATCGTATCGGATGAAATTTATGAAAAACTTCTATACAATGGATTAGAACATTTTTCTGTTGCGTCAATTTCTGAGGAAGTGAAAGCACGTACAATCCTTATAAATGGTGTAGCAAAATCCCATTCAATGACAGGATGGCGGATTGGTTATGCAGCAGGTAATGCAGAGATTATTGAATCAATGACTGACCTTGCTTCACACTCAACATCAAATCCAACTACTACATCTCAATATGCAACAATTGAAGCATATAACGGGCCACAGGATTCTGTAGAAGAAATGAGAGCGGCTTTTGAATCTCGATTAGAAACAATCTATCCAAAATTAAATGCAATCCCTGGTTTTAATGTGATTAAACCTCAAGGTGCATTTTATTTATTGCCAGATGTATCAGAAGCAGCACAAAAAACGGGCTACGCTTCTGTTGATGATTTCGTAACAGCTCTTCTTACTGATGCTAATGTTGCAGTTGTACCGGGTTCAGGCTTCGGACTACCATCTACAATACGTTTAAGCTATGCTACATCTTTAGAGAACCTGGAAGAAGCGGTTCGTCGTATGGATAATTTCGTAAAATCAAAATGGCAAGACTAATTTAAGCTAACAAGCTGCAGGCTAGTAAAAAATTATTAGCCTGCAATCTAGATATTCATTTTCAAGGTTATGCAAAGTAGCAACATGATTAGTTTTTTGACGGAGGAACAACTATGAAAAAAATAATGATTCAAGACATGCCAGGAGCTATTGGCGAAACTGTAAAATTAGGCGTTTGGTTAGCAAACAAACGTTCAAGTGGTAAAATTGCCTTCCTACAATTACGTGATGGATCAGGCTTTGTGCAAGGTGTAATTGTAAAAGAAGAAGTAGGGGAAGAACTATTCGCTACAGCAAAAGGTTTAACTCAAGAGACGTCTATGTACGTAACAGGTGTTGTTAAAGAAGATACACGTTCAACATTTGGCTGTGAGTTAGCTATTACTGGTGTCGAAGTAATTCATGCAGCAGTAGATTATCCAATTACACCAAAAGAGCATGGTGTAGAATTTTTAATGGACAACCGTCATTTATGGTTACGTTCACGTAAACAACATGCTATTATGAAAATCCGTAACGAAGTAATTCGTGCAACATACGAGTTTTTCAATAATAACAGCTTTGTTAAAGTGGATCCGCCAATTCTAACGGGCTCAGCTCCAGAAGGAACTTCAGAGCTTTTCCAAACAAAATACTTTGACGAAGACGCATATCTTTCTCAATCTGGACAATTATATATGGAAGCAGCGGCAATGGCTTTAGGAAAAGTATTCTCATTTGGTCCTACATTCCGTGCAGAAAAGTCAAAAACACGTCGTCATTTAATTGAGTTCTGGATGATCGAGCCAGAGATGGCTTTCGTGGAATTTGAAGAAAACCTAGAAGTTCAAGAGCAATATGTGGCTTACATTGTTCAATCAGTATTGAAAAATTGTAAGATTGAACTAGAAAGACTTGGGCGTGATACTTCTAAATTAGAAAACATCCAAGCTCCATTCCCACGTATCTCTTATGATGATGCGATTAAATTCTTACATGAAAAAGGATTTACAGATATTCAGTGGGGTGACGATTTCGGTTCGCCACATGAAACAGCGATTGCAGAACACTATGACAAGCCGGTATTTATTACATGCTACCCTGTAGGTATCAAGCCATTCTATATGCAGCCACATCCAGAACGTGATGATGTTGTATTGTGTGCAGACCTAATTGCACCAGAAGGCTACGGGGAAATCATCGGTGGTTCTGAACGTATCCATGATTACGATCTACTAAAACAACGCTTAGCTGAACATAAATTAGATGAATCAGCTTATGCTTGGTATTTAGATCTACGTAAACAAGGCTCAGTACCTCACTCAGGATTTGGTTTAGGCTTAGAGCGAACAGTTGCATGGATTAGTGGTGCAGAGCACGTTCGTGAAAGTATTCCATTCCCAAGACTTTTAAACCGTCTATATCCATAAGCTCTAGGTAAGTTAAATTCCATTAGATAAAGTTAAAGCGCTCGTCTCGCACGGGCGCTTTCCTTGGTATTTTAAGTATTTTGGCGTTAACGGAATTCGTTCAAATAGACATACTTTAGTATTTTAACAAAGAAAGGAGTCCTTCAATTGAAAATGAAATATCAGCGACTCCATATGTGGATTGAGCAAGGAAATGTTTCGATACCTAAGCTGTTTTTCCAGTATTATAAAGCGTTAAAGATTGCGGATGATGAAGCACTGCTCTTATTACATTTATTGGCTTTTCATTCAGAGCAAAATGATTTTCCAACTCCAAGTGATATAGCAAAAAGAATTTATTCTAGTGAAAACGAAATAAGCTCGAAGTTACAAAGACTTATGCAAAAGGGTTTTTTAGAGATTACTCAAGGAATTGATGGAAATGGAATCGTCTATGAGAAATACTCGATTTACCCATTATGGGAGAGAATATTGGATCATATCGAAGCCTCTTCAATGCAGCAAGAAATTGAAGCAGAGAAAAATGAAGAGGGAGAAATTTTCGCCATTTTTGAGCAGGAGTTTGGGCGTCTTCTATCACCGATGGAAATTGAAACGATTTCAATGTGGCTTGATACCGACAACCATTCACCAGCAATCATCAAAGCTGCCCTTAAAGAGGCTGTTCTTGCAGGTAAAATTTCATTACGTTATATCGACCGAATTTTATTTGAGTGGAAAAAGAAAAATATTACATCCGTAAAGCAAGTTGAAAAACATACGGAGCAATTTCATAGTAAAACAACTTCTGTGCAGCCGAAAGTAAGTGTGGCACCAGAAAATACGAAAAAAGTATCCTTTTACAACTGGCTAGAGGAAAGAGAATAGGGGGTGTAACGATGCTTACGAAAAAACAGTGGGAGCATTGTTTGGCAGTAATGGACGAAATGTTCCCGGATGCGCATTGTGAGCTTGTTCACGAGAACCCATTTGAGCTAACGATTGCAACATTATTATCAGCACAATGCACCGATGTACTCGTCAATAAAGTAACGAGAACATTATTTCAAAAATATAAAACACCAGAGGACTATCTGGCTGTACCTTTAGAGGAATTACAAAACGATATTCGTTCTATTGGTCTATATCGCAATAAAGCTAAAAATATTCAACTGCTTTGTGAGAAGCTATTAAATGAATTTAACGGAGAAATTCCACAAAGCCGAGAACAGCTAGTCACACTACCCGGAGTTGGTCGAAAAACGGCAAACGTTGTATTATCCGTTGCTTTCAATATCCCTGCACTTGCAGTAGATACCCATGTGGAGCGTGTTTCCAAACGCCTGGGTTTATGTCGCATAAAAGACTCGGTATTAGAAGTCGAAGAAACAATTATGAAAAAGACGCCAATGGATAATTGGTCGAAAACGCACCACCAGCTGATCTTCTTTGGTCGCTATCATTGTAAAGCCCAAAATCCCCAATGTCATATATGCCCACTTCTTGATGATTGTCGTGAAGGGCAAAAGCGACTGAAAAAAGGATTGGTGAAGCAATGATTAAAGTTCATATAGAATCGATTGCAAAAGAAGCAGTGGAGCCATATTTTGAACAATGGAATGATTTGAGTGAGCAAATCCACAAAGCACATGATTTAAGAAACGGAGAGGCCAAAACCTTAATGGAAAAAGGTATCGACCTTTTCGAATCCTGTATTTTAAATTGCTCGGAAACAGCATTTCAAACTATCAATGAAAAGGAAGACTACGAGGTCCTTCCGATTAATGGCATGGAGCGCCTTCAGTTCATAAAAATGCGTCCTGGACAATATGCCTGCTTTCGCCAGTTAGACGAGCTCTTCAAAGAACTTAAAAAAAGACTAGCCCGCCTAAGAATAAAATCATAGCTACGAAATAGTGTAGCATTAGACTCAAAAGCAATTATATATTGCTTTTGAGTCTTTTTTTGGTGAGTAATGAAATACGCGACACACATTCCCCATGGATAATAGCCAATTAAATAGTCCCACACTTCATCCTAATTAAAAGCTATGAAATAAAAAAAGCGATGAAAAATTTACATTTTTCATCGCCATCTGTATCCATATAGGGGGGAGCACTACTATTAGATGCATCCCCCGATATCTTATTCTGGTTTTTCAGTTGGATCTGTTGGCTCAGTGGGGGTTTCTACTTCTCCCTCATCACCACCAGGTCCGAACCAATCGTCGAAATCACCATCTTCTTCACCGTTTCCACCGTTGTCATTGCCATTCCCGTTTCCGTTCCCGCCATTACCATTACCATTATTACCGTTTCCATTGCCGTTATTACCGTTATTTCCATTCCCACCACCGTTTTCAGGTTCTTCTGGGGAATCTACTTCAGGTTCTTCTACAGCATTTTCGATATAAATTGATACGGAAGCAGGCTCGCTTCGGACATCGCCCGAAATGGCCACTACACTAAACGTATAATTACGTCCGGCTTCTAAGTTTGAAAGTGTTGCTCGCATTTCTCCAGTTGACGATATGACAACTGGTTTTTGGTTATCCATCCCCATTGACACTTCAAATGTAATGTCGATATCTTCCTCATCACTTGGAGGGGTATAGTCCCAAGTTAGATCTACAAGATTGCCTTCAACACTGTAATTTGCTTGTAGGTTTGTTGGGGCATTTAACTCTAATTGCTCGAATTCTTCCGAGATTTGAGTTGGCTCCGTGCCTTTTACAAATAGCTCTGTTTGTCTTAATTCAGAAGGAGTATACTCACTTGCTAATTGTAATGGGTTTGTTCCAACCTCAATTGTTGCTTCCACAACTGAACTTGGTTTTTTAAAGTTTGCTGTTTCAATATCTGCTGAAATCTCAGTCATAATCGATTTGAATAATCGCTGTGGTAAACGACGCTCATCCCAAGTAGTAATTGGATCGTAACGCTTCGAATATCCACTCCAAACAGCAATTGAATAATTCGTTGAATAACCAGCAAACCAAGAATCAGGAACACTGCTTTCTGGTAAATCTTGTTTTTCAAACTCATCGGCTGAATAGTTTGTTGTACCTGTTTTACCAGCGATATCTATGCCTGACACAGCTGCAGCAGTTCCAGAAGCACCTGGTTTTTGACTTACAACATCACGTAAAATATCTGTTACCATATAGGCAGTATAGTCACTCATAGCAGGTACCTGTTTTGATTTGTATGAATTTTTAGTGCCATCTCGATAAACGACTTCTTTAATAGAAGTAGGGTCACTATAGACTCCGTTATTACCAAATGCCGCATATGCAGCAGATAATTGAATTGGACTAATATAGACCTTACCGCCACCAATTGCATCGGATTCATAGACAGCTTCTGGTTCGATACCGAGCTTATTGATAAATTCCTCCGCTTTGTCGATTCCAACCTCTTGAAGTGTTTTTACAGCTGGAACGTTTCGAGATTGATACAGTGCTTGACGTACTGTCATCGTTCCTAAATATTTGTTATCAAAGTTTGTAATAACCTGCTTCGAATTAGAATAATTCATTTTTTCATCTACAATTGTTTGACCCGTAGACCATTTTAAATTTTCAATTGCAGGACCATAGTCAATTAATGGCTTAATTGTTGAACCAGGTGAACGTTGTGTTAAATCCTGTGCAAAGTTATAGCCGCGGTTTGCGTAATTCCTACCGCCACCAATTGCTGCGATTTCACCAGTCTTAGTATTTACTACAGAAACACCAGCTTCAATATTTTCAGTAGGGAAGTTTTCAGGATTATTCAAAATATCCTCTACAGTCGATTGTGCTTTTGGATCAAGTGTTGTATATACTTTAATTCCTTCAGCTAGTGCTTCGCCATCACCTTTTTCCTCAAGCTCATTTAACACAACATCTAAAAAGGCATCATATTTAGTACCAGCTACGGATTGGCGTTCCTCCTCAGCCAATAGGCGAGAAGTTACATCAATTTCTTTTGCAGCAGTAGCTTGTTCTTGTGTAATCTTTTTATGCTGTACCATTAAGTCTAAAACAAGGTCTCTTCGTTGCTGAGCACGCTCTGGGTTTTTATATGGATTATATCTATTGGGACTTTGTGGAATCCCGGCTAATAATGCCATTTCATCAAGCTCTAATTCACTTGGCTCTTTACCAAAGAAATACTCTGAGGCAGTACCAAATCCGTAAATTCGACCTGACATAAGTATTTTATTGAAATACATTTCGAATATTTCTTCTTTTTCATATTGTCTTTCAAGCTGGATGGCAAGCCATGCTTCCTGTGCTTTACGCTTTAGCTGCTTGTCATTACTTAAAAATGAATTTTTTACAACCTGTTGCGTGATGGTACTTGCACCTTGAGAACCGAATCCTTGTGTAAAGTTTGCAATAACGGCACTTCCTAATCGCCAAACATCAATCCCAAAGTGGTTAAAGAAGCGTACATCCTCTGTTGCTAGGATAGCATCTACCATATCCTCCGGAATATCGTCATATTCTACATATTTTCGACTTTCAGCACCGATTGTTGCAAAAAGCTCCCCATTCGTATCATAAAATTCTGATGAAATTGGATCCTTTAATAATTCTTCATCTAGTTCTGGAGCCGAGCTTGCATATACAGCAAATAGGCCAGCACCACCAATCAGCCCGACAATGCCGATAATGACAATCGTTAGAACGATGCGTTTTACCCATATGCCTACTGGTTTTTTATGTTTTTTCTTTTGTAATTCACGTTCGCGCTTTAACTCCTCGCGAGTTCGACGTTTTTCAGCCAAAGTAATCTCCTCACTTTAACAAACAATTAGTTTTCGTTTGCTATCATTTTTTTTATTACGGTTAAGTAGTCAATCCTAGGATTGTAACCGGGTTGGATTTCTATTGTTTTTGATTCAAATACACTTAATGGAATCGATTTTCTGCCGCCGCATTCCATCATTTGCCAGGCTTCGTGTAAAACATTAAATGGTACGATGAAATAACGATCCAAAGTCGTAAATTTGACTATTGTAAAAGTAATTCCTTTTTGATTTGTCACTTCTTTCATATGGTTTACTTGATGAAGGTGGACGTTTTTTAATGGGAAGGATGTTTTACTTTCTGTTTCCTTGGCTTCAAAGTCAATATAATATCCATTCCATACACCATTATAATCGGTAGTCGACGGTGTTCGGAAGTATGCCTCACGAATAACTGCTGCACTTCGTGATGGATACTCTACTTTGACGATTTGCACTGGAACAGGTTTCTTATGGATAATTGCAATTTGTTGATTTAAATAGTAAGTATTTGTTTCGTTAATTTCATCTTCTAGTGTTTTACCCCGATTACTAAAGGAGGAATCTTTTTTTTTCGAGGTAGATTTTTGCACTGAAGATTCACTAGGCTTGTACGGTTTGCCATTTGGATAATGAAACATCGAAAAAACACTCCTTCTTAAAATGATACCCATTTTTAGCATAAAAAACATATCGAAAATCTTCTTGTTTTAGCAACCTATGTCTAGTTTTGACAAGTAGGAAGGGAATTGAATAATTGCAAGGAATTAAACCTCCTATAAGGAGGAATGACCATGCAACGAATTCAAATGCTTATTTCACAACTTGAGTGTATCGATCAAATTATGACAGCAAAAATTGAGAATGAAAGAGCTCAAATTCACAGCCAAATTTTCTCTCAATTAGGAACTACTTATCAAAAAGTAAGCTTAGCAGAAAAGCAGTTTCATGTAAAGAATGCCTGTTCCCCTAATACTAGTGTTAACAATGAGATTTTGGTACACTTAAAAGAAGAAATATAATAATTTTAAGAGGGTACTAAAATGCAACTAATAGAACTATCAAAGCAATTGTTAAATGAGTGTGATGCGTCAATTAGTCGCTTTTTTAAACAGCGTGAACTTGACGCAACGCCTCAATTTTTTGAAGAAGTTAAACCACATGCGGATTTTTATCATTCCGTTTTAATAGATTGGCAACAGCATGCCTTAAATTGGATTGAAGAAAATCGTCCTAAATATATGCACAAATCTCAAATTCAAAATGTTGTTGATGCAATGGATCAATTTGTCGTCCAGTCCTTTTATAAGGAAACAAGTAAGAAACGTTTTATTCAATCTGTTCAATCTGTACACTACACATTATCTTTCTTTTTAAGATATTTAGAGGAGGAGAATGATCAGGATGTTCAGTAAAAAACGTTCAATTGATGATCTGCTGACAGAATGGCGATTTGACGAAGAGCTAAAACAAAACATTTTGCATTGGCACACTTTAGAGCCTAGACCGGCAAAATACGCTTCTTTTCCAAAAGAGCTGCATCCTTCTATCCAAAAAGCTCTTGAAGCTAGAGGGATTGAACAGCTTTATACGCATCAAAGGGAAGCTTTTGATCATGCCACTTCTGGAGAATCTTTTACTGCTGTAACACCTACTGCATCTGGAAAATCTCTGTGCTACCATTTGCCTGTGCTACAAAAAATTCTAGAAGATAAATCGAGTCGAGCAATATATTTATTCCCCACAAAGGCGTTAGCTCAGGATCAAAAATCCGATTTAAATGAGCTGGTAGAGGAAATGGGGGAGGAAATTTTAAGCTATACCTATGATGGAGATACTGCACCTGCAATTCGACAAAAAATTAGAAAAGCAGGACATATTGTAATGACAAATCCAGATATGCTCCATTCGGGGATTTTACCTCATCATACAAAATGGGTCTCACTCTTTGAAAACTTAAAATATATTGTCATAGATGAATTGCATACATATAAAGGAGTTTTTGGAAGTCACGTAGCACATGTTATTCGTCGACTAAAAAGAATCTGTGCTTTTTATGGAAGTGATCCGATATTTATTTGTACTTCTGCTACTATAAAAAATCCGAAAGAGCTGGCTGAAAGCTTAACAAATACAAAGCATCAGCTGATTGCAGATTCAGGAGCTCCGGTTGGGAAGAAGACCTTTTTATTTTATAACCCACCAATTGTGCATCCAACCTTTGGCGTGAGGCGGAGTAGTGTTTTAGAGGTGCGTGATTTAGCCACACGTTTATTTGAAGCAGGAATTCAAACCATCGTATTTGCAAAATCACGTGTTCGGGTGGAAATGCTAGTAACCTATTTAAAAAGCCTTACAAAGAACAAAATCCAAGATGAATCTATTCGAGGGTATAGAGGCGGCTACTTACCAACAGAACGTCGTAAGATTGAAAAAGGTCTTAGAGATGGAACGATACAAACGGTTGTCAGTACTAACGCTTTAGAGCTGGGTGTAGATATCGGTCAATTGCAAGCATGTATTATGACGGGGTACCCAGGTAACATCGCAAGTGCATGGCAGCAGGCAGGAAGGGCTGGAAGAAGACAAGACTCAGCGCTCATAATTTATGTAGCAAATTCAACAGCCCTTGATCAATATGTGGTAAATCATCCTACATATATGTTAGGCAGCTCACCAGAAGAGGCGCTAATCAATCCAGAGAACATCTTAATCTTAATGGATCACCTGAAATGTGCGGCTTTTGAATTGCCATTTACAGTGACAGATACTTACGGAGAGTTTGATGTACAGGAGTTGCTGGAGTTTTTACAAGACGAGGGTGTCCTTGTTAAAACTAGCTCAAGCTGGTATTGGATGAGTGAACGCTTCCCTGCGCATGAGGTGAGCTTGCGTTCTGCTGCACAAGAGAATGTGGTTATTATTGATCAGACAATTCCCGCTGGAACCAAGGTTATCGGTGAGATGGATACCTATAGTGCAATGACTCTTTTACATGAAGAAGCAATTTATCTCCATCAGGGAACTCAATTCCAGGTTGAAATATTAGATTGGGAAGAAAAGAAAGCGTATGTACGTGAAGTAGATGTAGACTATTTTACAGATGCGAATTTAGCAGTAGAATTAAAAATTCTCAATGAAGATAAAAGTGCAGCATTAAATTCTGCAACGATTAGCTATGGTGATATAAGTATTTTAGCGATACCGACAATCTTTAAAAAAATACGCTTCCAGACCCATGAAAATATTGGCTCGGGGAAAATTCATATTCCACCACTTGAAATGCATACAAATGCTACGTGGATGTCCTTTAACTTACCAGAAAATTGGTCGGAGGAGATGTTAACAGATGCATTAACGGGCGCAGCATATGCCATTGGTTCATTTATACCGTTGTATATTCAATGTGACAGAAGTGATTTATCGGTCGTGCCGCAGGTAAAATCCACGCATAATGATAAGCCAACACTATTTATCTACGATAGCTACGCTGGTGGAATAGGCTTAGCTGAAAGAGTATATGATATTTTGGGGCCCATTTTAGATGCAACAATCCATCATGTTCAAAATTGTCCATGTAAAAGTGGCTGCCCATCCTGTATTGGTGCACAGGATAGCTTAAATGAGAGCAAGGACAAAGTAATCAAAGTGCTTTCAATTTTAAAGAATGAAATAGGGTGATTTCCCATGTCTTACGAAAATAAAATGCTGCAGTTAAAACAAAAGCTCGGCAAAAAGAAAGAACAGCAAAAAGAAGAGAAACCGACCTTTCGACGACCAGAAAAACCATTTTATATAAAAGAATGGGAAAGCGCAGGATTAACATTAGTTGAAAATGATTTTGGTGTTTTGTTTAAACGGGTAGTGACGTATCCACTTGATTATCTCCATGGTTCCTACCAATTAGGGTTATTGTATGATGCGATTGAAAAATGGGAGCAATCATCCATTCAGCATCCCTATGCCATGAATTTTGATGAATCTATTGTTTTTTTCGATACGGAAACAACCGGCCTAAAAGGTGTGGGGACGAACATCTTTTTAATAGGGCTGTTAGATGCTTTGGATGATCAATTTGTTTTAACGCAATATGTATTAGCTGACCCGGCAAATGAAGCATCCTTTCTATTTGAATCGAAATTCTGGCAGCATTCAAAGACGGTGGTTACCTATAACGGTAAAAGCTTTGATTGGCCACAATTGGAAACAAGATGGACTTTAAACCAACAAATTTTACCGAAATTACGCTCACAAAAACAAATTGATTTATTACATAGCTCAAAACGGATATGGAAAAATAATTTGGAAAGAATGAAGCTAACAAAGGTAGAGGAAGAAAAGCTTGGATTTACAAGACAAGGTGATATTCCTGGATTCTTAGCGCCTATCATTTACTCAGACGCGATTAAAAGTGGAAATGCAGATGCTTTAATGAAGGTATTGCATCATAACGAATGGGATCTTTTATCCTTAGTCACACTCTATATCCATTCTACTAATCTATTACTAGAACAGGAATTGAGTGAATCGGCCACTACCTATACAAATATCGGGAAATGGTTTGGAGATTTAAAGGATTCAGGTCAAAGTGAACAGGTACTAACAACGGTTACAAATAATTATGATGATGAAAATACAGGGCTAGCAAATTATTATTTAGCACTTCAACAAAAAAGAAACGGGCAATATGCAAAAGCAGTAAATTCTTTTGAAAAAGCCTTATTATTTATTGGAAATAGAGAAAAACTAAAAGCATTGGAGCAGTTAGCAATTGTATTTGAGCATCAATTTAAAGACTATGAAAAAGCTTTACATTATACCAACAAGGGCATAACTGTGATAGATAACAATCTATTTATGAAAAGGGACCAAGCTGTTAAACTTCGAGGTGTTTGGTTAAAAAGACTTCAAAGGCTTGAGATGAAGCTATTAAAAAATAAAATTAATCTCTAACATTGAGGAAATTTTAGAAAATTACAAAAATAATTTCCCAGGCAAGCGCATAATTTGACAACAAACCAGGTTTGTGTCGATTCGAGTCAAAGGAAGATAAAATTATTTTAGGCATAAGGTAAGTAGAAGCATTTATAACTTCAAAGTGCAACTTCGGTTAATCACAAATAAAGGTCTTTTCGATTAGCCAAGTTTTCTAAGAAATAGTTACTTTAAATGCCTTTTATGACATTCATATGATATAATTGGGTTATGTACTGTATGGGATGGAAGGGCGATGTGAATGGAAATTAAATTAAATTCAAAAATCATATTAGAAAAAGAATTTAAAAAGGCGATGAAAGGTTACAGTGTTGACCAAGTAGACCAATTTTTAGATCAAATTATGGAAGATTATGATGCTTTTGAAAAAATTGTCGAAGAATTACGTTCAGAAAATAACCGATTAAAAGAAGAGTTAGAAAATAATACAGCTAGAAGAACACAAGTCTCACCTCCTCCAGCTGTGGGAAATACTAATTTTGATATTTTAAAACGTCTTTCAAATTTAGAGAAGCATGTTTTTGGCAGTAAATTATTCGAGTAAGCTTGTAATGAGTTAATAGTCTGTATGCTGTTAAAACTAAGACGAATTTATGCCAAAATATAATAAAATGTTGTTATTTTGATGATTTTTTAGTATAGTATTAACTATCATAGTCAAATTCGAGTAATCGCTGCAATTTATTGTAGAGGAAAGTCCATGCTCACACGGCTCTGAGATGACCGTAGTGTTCGTGCTTACTGAAAAAATAAGGTAAGGCAAGGTGATTCACCTTGACGGCGGAAGGAAAACCTAAGTCGGTTTCGATATGGTTGACACTTCCTGAAAGTGCCACAGTGACGGAGCTTTATTGGAAACAATAAAGGTGGAACGAGGTAAACCCCACGAGTGAGAAACCCAAATTATGGTAGGGGCACTCTCCAAAAGGAATTGAACGGATGGAGGGACGAGAAGCCTAATTCTCGTAGATAGATGATTACTACCCGATACGTACGAGGCTAACGCCGCTTGAGTACCCGGGAACAAAACATGGCTTATGAATTTCTATGATTATTAATACAAATACTTTCATACAAATAAAAAGTTATTCAGGTAAATTCAAATTGAGTTTACTAAAGTCACATAAGAGGCTCTCCATTCAAATTGGAGAGCTTTTCTTTTAGTGAATGGGAGAGTCAATTATGAGGGAATTATTAAATAATTTGAAATTGAACATGAATAATGGAAATTTACTACATACTACTAGCCTGTTATTAAGGGTATTTGAAAACATACAAGAAGGTATAATGGTCACTGACTCACAAATGAGAATTTTATTTGTGAATAATGCTTTTGAATCTGTTACTGGTTATAAGAAAGAAGAGGTCGTCGGGAAAGGACCACAAGTTTTACAATCAGGTATACATAATCATGACTTTTATAAAGAAATGTGGGCAATTCTCAGTAAAGAAGGTAATTGGCAGGGCGAAATCTGGAATAAAAGAAAGTCTGGAGAAATTTATCCCGAATGGCTATCCATTATGGTAATGAAAGATGAAAACGATAATGTAACCAACTACTGCGGAATTTTTACAGATTTATCCGAACGAAAAAGAGTAGAAGAACAGCTAGAAAAAAGAGCACTAACAGATTCATTGACAGATGTAAATAATCGTTTTAGCTATTTGGAAAAAATGAACCTGCTTTTAAATGAAGACTCGAGACATGAGGAAGAGCAGCATGCTATTTTCTTCTTAGACTTAGACCGGTTTAAACAGGTAAATGATACGTTAGGTCATGAAATCGGTGATTATCTTCTAGTAGATGTGGCGAATCGCTTGAAAAGATTATTAGGTGCAAAGGATATCGTAGCCAGATACGGTGGAGATGAATTTGTACTTACTTTGACAGAACTTCGTCACCCTCGTGAAGCAGCTAAATTCGCCGAGCAAATCATTAAAGAGATTGAAAAGCCTGTAAAAATAAATAACCAGGAAATTTTTGTTTCTACGAGTATAGGAATTAGTATTTATCCGCATGATGGAGATACAACCGAAGAGCTTTTAAACCGAGCGGACAAAGCAATGTATTATGCGAAACAATCAGGAAGAAATCGTTTTTCATTTTACTTTGACGAATTAAATACTGATGCAAATCGTCTAATTTTATTAGATTCCGAACTTAGAAAGGCTATTGACAATCATGATTTTGAATTGTATTTCCAGCCAAAGGTGAATGTTAGAGAAAACAAAATTATCGGCTTTGAAGCTTTGGTACGATGGAATAGTGAAAAACTGGGTTTTGTTTCACCTGCTGAATTTATCCCATATGCTGAAGAAACAGGGTTGATCATACCGATAAGCGAAGTAATTATCGAAAAAGCCTGTGAGGAATTGAGCATTCTGAGAAAAGCAGGCTATTCTAAGCTGCCAATTTCCATTAATATTTCAAGTATACACTTCCAGCAAACTAATTTCTTGGAGTCCATTCAGATTATTCTGGAACGAAATAATACATCAGCCCATAATTTTGAGATTGAAGTTACGGAAAGAACGGTTATGAATAATGATGCAGATACAATCAGCAAGCTCGTTCGCTTGAAGCAACTTGGCTTCAAAATCTCAATAGATGATTTTGGTACTGGCTATTCATCTCTAAGTTATTTAGTCCGTTTCCCAGTAGATTATTTAAAAATAGATAAAAGCTTTATACAGCATATTGTAAACCTTGCAGATAAACAGGCAATTGTTGATGCAATTATACAGATGGCACATCGGTTAAACATGCAGGTAATTGCTGAAGGAGTAGAAAGCATTCAGCAGTTGAACCAGTTAAGCCGAATGGGCTGTGATTTTATCCAAGGATATTATTATAGTAAACCGGTTCCTATAGAGGAGCTAATCGAATTCCTTCAATTTTGGGAATATGAACACCAAGGAGAAATTGAATCATGACAAAATACCAATTAGTAGCAACAGCAGCAATGGGACTAGAGTCAATTGTTGCGCAAGAAGTACAAGAATTAGGATATGAGACACGTGTAGAAAACGGGAAAGTATATTTCGAAGGTGACGAGACAGCTATTGCTAGATGTAATCTTTGGCTACGTGTTGCTGACCGTGTAAAAATCGTTGTAGGGTCATTTCCTGCGCATACATTCGATCAGCTCTTCGAAAGTACAAAATCAATTGACTGGGAAAAATACTTACCTGTAGATGCAGCGTTCCCTGTTTCTGGTAAGTCTGTTAAATCAAAACTATATAGTGTTCCAGATTGTCAGGCAATCGTTAAGAAAGCCATTGTTGAACGCATGAAAATTCACTATAAGCGTCTAGGCTTTTTAGATGAATCTGGCGCTACTTATAAAATTGAAGTATCCATTCTTAAAGATGTAGCAACTTTAACAATAGACACTTCCGGTGCTGGCTTACATAAGCGCGGCTATCGACAAACACAAGGGGAAGCGCCGTTAAAAGAAACGTTAGCGGCAGCTCTTATAAAGGTTTCAAAATGGAGTTCAAGTAGACCACTTGTTGATGTATTTTGTGGATCAGGAACGATTCCATTAGAAGCAGCGATGATTGGACAGAATATTGCCCCAGGCTATAACCGTGAATTTATATCTGAGGAATGGTCTTGGATGAAGGCGAAAATCTGGGATGATGCTCGCAATGAAGCTGATGATTTAGCGAAGTATGATGAGCCGCTTGAAATTATCGGTTCAGATATCGATCATCGAATGATTTCTATTTCTCAGGAGAACGCTTTAGAAGCTGGATTTGGCGATATCATTACATTTAAACAAATGCAAGCAACGGACTTTACAACTCGTCTTACAGATGGTGTAATTATTTCAAACCCACCATATGGAGAACGTATTGGTGAAATAGAAGCGATTGAAAAAGTAATCCGTGATTTTGGACAGGTTATGAGGGATTATCCTACATGGTCCGTTTATATGCTTTCTTCTATGGAAAATTTCGAAGAATTGTATGGTCAAAAAGCAACAAAGAAGCGTAAACTATTTAATGGCTTTATCCGTACAGACCTTTATCAATATTGGGGTCAAAAATCAAAACGCGATAACTAATTTGTAAGCTTTAACGGAAGGGGGATTACTCCTTCCGTTTAGTTGTCTTGATTACGAACAGCGTTTATCTGCAGGTGCCAATTCTTTTTACAATGAGCTAGTATCTTGCGCATTTCAATGAAGGAGATTAAAAGAATGAGACAGTCTTTACCGTTTGAGCTTTCAAAGGATCGTTCCTTTTTCGATTCACTTGGTGATTGGATGGGCGATGTTTTATATGATGAATTACCTGAAAAGGGATTCGAATGCCGAGATGAACAAATCTTTATGGCATACCAAATTGAACAGGCACTAAAAGAAAAAAATGTACTATTCGCAGAAGCAGGTGTAGGAACAGGTAAAACCATTGCCTATTTGCTACCTGCAATTTCTTATGCACGATATACAGGTCGTCCTGCGTTAATTGCATGTGCAGATGAAACATTAATCGATCAGCTCGTTAAAGAGGGCGGCGATATCTATAAATTAACAGAGCATCTTGGTTTAACAATTGATGTTCGTTTAGCTAAATCAAGAAATCAATACTTATGCTTAAAACGCTTCGAGGAAACTGAAAAAGTTGTAACCGAAGAATGGATTGATGATATTGCCATGACAATTCCAGATGGCGTTTATGCACAAGGGTCGATGCTTACAGTAAGTCCTTATGGAGCAAGAAGTGATTACTCCGCTATTAGTGATGAGGATTGGCAAAGAGTCAATTACAATGCCATTATGCAATGTTCTGTTTGTGATATGCGTAATCGCTGTGGTCAAACATTACATCGTTCACATTATCGTGGCTCTTCTGATTTAATCATTTGTTCACAGGATTTCCTTATGGAGCATTTAGCTACTAAAGAATCTCGTGAACGTGAAGGTCAATTGCCTCTACTACCAGAAGTATCGATGATGGTGCTAGATGAAGGTCATTTATTGGAATATGCGGCTCAAAATGCGATGACAGTTAAAGTTCAAAGCTATACAATCGTTAACTTATTAGAACGTCTAATGGTTGATGGTGTACGTGAAAAAACTCTCTATGCAATGGAAACATTACAGGAGCATCATGAATTATTCTTTGACCAATTACGAGATGATGTTGTCCCTTCTGAAGAAGAAAGAAAAACGATTAAAAAATCAGATCGACTTCTTACTATAGGGAAACAATTGCTTGTTGATGTAGAACGACTGTTAGAAGAGTTTGTTTTTGAATCTGAATTATATATGATTCCAGAATACGAGCTAAATATGGCAGAAGAGTTTCTAGAACAATATCAAGCAGCGATTCGTATTTTCGTTGCCCAGGGAGATGCAGTTGACTGGCTAGAGGAAACTGATGGTGAGGAGACATTAGTCATCATGCCACGACTAATAACGGACGTTTTAGAGGAGAAACTATTCTCTAAAAAGACGCCAATCGTATTCTCATCGGCTACATTATCTGTTAACAAAGATTTCTCTTATATTGCATATAGTTTAGGAATTAAAAAGTATCAATCATTTAGTGTGCCATCACCATTCGATTATGATGAAGTAATGAAGGTGCATTTACATGAAGTTAAGCAAGAAGAAAAAGCCTCTAAGGCAGAGAAGCTACTAAAAGATGGACAGCAGCAAACGTTAATTTTATTTAAATCAAAGCAATCCATGCTGAACTTTAAAGCAAAATTACCAATGATGTCTAAATTAACTATGGCCTTTGAAGGTGATCGTGAGCTATCGGCAATCGTACGTGATTTCCAGGATGGAGCAGTGAAAACACTTTGCTCTTATCACCTATGGGAGGGGTTAGACTTACCAGAAGAAGCCCTAACACGTGTAATCATTTACGATTTGCCATTCCCTCCACAGGATCCGTTATTCGATGCAAAAAGAGTATTCTCCGAAAATCCTTTTGAAGAAGTGGAATTACCATTCATGCAGCTTCGACTTCAACAAGGAATCGGACGCCTAATCCGTACATCGAATGACCATGGGGAGATTCATATCTTCATGAATGAAAACGAAGTCCAATATAAATCAACATTTGTAAATATATTACCAGTTCAACCAGTATAAAACTTTAAGCAAAAGCCTTGTTATTAGGCTTTTGCTTTTTTGCGTGTACTGGGAAGAATTAGCTATTAGTTAAAGCGGGTGGATGAAAGCCTGTTTATTATACGACCTGTAGCAAGTCCCCTCCATATAACCTTCCATAACTGAAAACCGTTGCTGAATATCAACTTAATTATCCTAATATAGCTCCTTCATCAATAGATAACGAATTTTCCCCCGAACTTACATAGTTTTTAGTGGTGAATTAAAGCGCTTTCACGCGTAGAATTAGAAAACAATACAACTAGGATGAAAATTAGGGGAAATAATTTGTTCGTCTTGCGGATAAAATTGCATTTAAAAAAGGGGTGTAGTTATTTGAAAAAACAATCGATAATCTTGTTGTTTGTTGTATGCTGTCTTTCTTTGCTAATGGGGGCTTGTGGAAACAAGGAAGGCAACGAGAATGCAAGTGGGGATGAAATTGTTTATCGTTTGGGACATGCTGCTCCAGAGACTGATCCAGCCGGCTTACTGTCAAATAAAATGGCTGATGATATTAAGGCTTTTACTTCTGAACAGATTACATTGGAGGTCTTCCCAGGTGCTCAATTAGGTGGAGAGGTAGAAATGGTTGAGCAGGTTCGTTCAGGCACAATCGATATGGCTATCGTTACAAGTGGGGCCTTATCTAACTTTGTACAGGAAGTTGCCTTTTTAGATATGCCTTTTCTTTTTGAAGATTTCGAGCATGCTAGAGAAATCCTGCAGGGGGAAGTAGGGGATAAATTAAAGGCAAAAGCAGAAGAAAAGGGCATAAAATTACTAACGTTCTTTGACTATGGCATTGCTAACATTTCCAATAATAAAAGAGATATTTATACATTGAATGATGTGAAAGGTTTAAAGCTGCGTACACTGGAAAACGAAATCTTTATGGATACGTTCCGTGCATTAGGAGCTGATCCCGTTCCAATTCCTTATCCTGAATTGTACACATCTATCCAACAGGGAGTAGTGGATGGTACTGATCCACTAAATGTAACAATGACGGGTGGGAAAATCTACGAGGTTAACAAGCATCTATCAAAGGTCGGGATTAGCTACCGAGCAGGTGTAATTGTCATGAATCTAGATAAGTACAACGCTTTATCGGATGACTTAAAATCTAAATTTGATTCGATGATTATAGATGGAAGAGATTACTATCATGATACGATTT
Source organism: Ureibacillus chungkukjangi (assembly GCF_003217295.1). Classification (GTDB taxonomy): domain Bacteria; phylum Bacillota; class Bacilli; order Bacillales_A; family Planococcaceae; genus Ureibacillus; species Ureibacillus chungkukjangi. The sequence continues at coordinate 106,458 of NZ_QJTJ01000007.1, read as the reverse complement.
ATCCGGAATATGAAGCTAGTGCTGAAAAGCTGATGAAGGAAAATGGGGTTAACATTATTGAAGCTGAAGATATAGATCTAGGATCATTTAAAGAAGCTGTTCAGCCCGTCTATGATAAGCACGAAGCTAAATTTAGTGAATTTATCTCGATTATAAAAGAAAGTCGTTAAAGCTCTAGGTCCCTTAAATTGAGGGACCTTTATCCATAAGTGTGGGAGGACACCAATTATGTATCATAAATTTGTTCACGGTTTGAATCGGTATTCTCAGTATATTGCCATGCTTTTATTGGTTATAATGGTTTTTCTTGTATTCCTGCAAATTGTCATGAGAGAAGTTTTAAATTATTCATTTTCTTGGACAGAGGAAGCTGCACGTTACATGCTGGTGTGGGTATCTTTTATATCTAGCGGGTTTGCTTATCAATATGGCGCGCATATTAGTATCGAGGTATTTGTAAATAAATTAAAACCGACCCTAAATCGAGCGATTAAAATTATAGGTACGGTCATTGCAATCATTTTTGCAATCATTCTTATTACCACTGGTGGTGAGTTGGTTTTAGAAAACTTAATGAATAAATCACCTGCCTTACATTTGCCAATGGGATTAGTGTACTTAGCTATTCCAATTGGTGCGTTGCTACAAATCCTGAACATTATTGATTTATTAGTATATAAAAATATAGTAGGCAGTAATGAGGTGAGTAAATGAGTATTCTCCTGTTTATCCTGTTGCTTGTCTTATTCATAATTAATGTGCCAATTGCAGTGGCGCTTGGTTTGTCTACTGTAATTATCGTATTTTTAACTGGTAGTATTGAGTTGAGTACATTACCTCATCGAATGTTTACTACGCTGGATTCCTTCCCGCTACTTGCAGCTCCCTTCTTCATTTTAGCTGGGAAAATTATGGAGCATGGTGGGATTTCTGATAAGATAGTAGAGTTTGCCTCGAGTCTAGTAGGGCATTTTAGAGGTGGTCTTGCTCATGTATCGATTGTTGCCTGTATGTTTTTTGCGGCACTTTCGGGATCAGCTGTCGCGACTACAGCAGCTGTTGGGGCGTTAATGATTCCTTCAATGGTAAAGGTTGGCTACAGTAGAGAATTTTCGGCTAGTGTACAGGCAGCAGGAGGGACGACAGGAGTAATTATTCCTCCAAGTGTTCCAATGGTCATGTTTGCTGTAAGTGCCGGAGTTTCAGTAAGTGATTTATTCATTGCTGGTATTATTCCTGGTATTTTTGTAGGGGTATCATTAATGGTCTGGGTGTATATTTATTCTTTAAAGAATAATATTAAAAGCGATGAAAAGTTTGAATTTAAAAGAACAGTACGCAGTGGACTAAGCTCATTTTTAGCAATATTAATGCCACTTATTATTTTAGGCGGAATCTATAGTGGGATTTTTACACCGACAGAAGCTTCTGTAATAGCCGTTGTATATGGCTTTGTCATCGGTAAATTTGTCTACAAAAAAATTACATCGGCAATCATGAAAAAGATATTGCTAGATACAGTAGTAGTGGTTTCAACTTTATCAATAATTATTGCATCGGCTTCTTTCTTTGGATTCTATATAACAATAGAAAGATTGCCACATGAAATCGCTTCGATTATTTCTGAGTTCAATCTTCATCCTTTTGTTGTCATGCTGGTGGTTATTATTTTCTTATTAATTGTTGGTATGTTTATCGACGAAATTTCAGCAATAATTATTTTAACACCAATTTTATTGCCAATCGTTACAGCAGTAGGAATTGACCCAGTTCACTTTGGTGTGTTGATGATTATAAATTTAGCGATTGGTCTTCTTACTCCACCTGTTGGATTGAGTCTGTTCGTTGCATCGAAGGTGGGTAATGTGCTACCAGAAAAAATGATTCGACCGGTATTACCGTTCATCCTCATTATGGTATTAGATGTGGTTCTCCTGTATTTATTACCACAGCTAAGTGTAGGGGTAATGAAATTTTTCTCTTAAGTTACAAGACAATAATATAACCTCTCACCCTAAAAAAGGGGAGAGGTTGATTTTTTACCAGAATTTAAAGCCTTTTGAGCCAGCAGGAGAATTGCTGATGATATCGAAAATTGGGAATGTATAAGCAATCAAGATTAATGCAACTAAGATAACGCCCCAAACCTTGAAGTTCTCTAAAATCGCTGGTGTTTTACCGCCTCCAGCAGCAGCCTCTGCAATTGGGAATTCTTCTTCTCCTTTAGGTGCAAACCAGATTAGGTTAATAACAACACCAATAATTAGTAGAATTGAGATGAATAGAATTGTACCACCGATTGCTTGTGCAAACTGATAAGTAATCCATTCAGCAGCCTGCTCAGATCCTCCATAAGTAGAGTATTCAGAACGGCGAGGTGCCCCAAGTAATCCCGCAAGATGCATTGCCCCAGACATTATGAACATACCAACGGCCCATAGAATACCAGATGTATTGGCAAGGCTATTCATTTTACTAGTTAGCTTACGCCCAGTTAAGTGGGGGATAAGCCAGAATGCAGCTCCAAAGTATGTTAATACTACCGCAGTAGCAACTGTTAAATGGAAGTGACCTGTAACCCAAATTGTATTATGAATTAATTGGTTCATTTGATAGGAAGCATTGACTATACCACCAGCACCACCAGGGATGAAGGCAACCATACCGATAAATGGTACTAAGAAGCGACTATCCTTCCAAGGTAATTGTCTAAACCAGCCTAATACACCTTTTCCACCTAATTCGCGTCCACGTAATTCAAATGTAGCAAACATCGAGAAGGCAGTCATAAGTGAAGGCACGATAACAAAGAATGTTAAGACTACTTGTAAGAATTTCCAGAAACCATCAATACCAGGCTCAGTTAATTGGTGATGGACACCAACAGGAACTGAGAATAATAAGAATAACATAAATGAGAGTCTAGCTAGTGCATCAGAGAATAGCTTACCACTGATGACCTTAGGAATAACAACGTACCAAATCATATAGGCAGGTAATAGCCAGAAGTATACTAGTGCGTGACCAAAATACCAGAACAAAGTACGAGATAATAATACATCAATACGTTCAACGAAACCTAAAGACCAAGGAAGTAATTGGAATAATACTTCAACTGCAACTCCAAGAGAAGCTACAAACCACATCAAGTTATTTACAACAGCCATGAATGCTAATAGTGGAGAAGTTTGGCCCTTGTTTTCCTTACGCCACTGAGCATAGCGCATAATTTGTGCAAATCCTTCAATCCATGAACCAACAACTACTAGAGCAAGACCAGCATAAAAAATCCAGTGTGCTTGTAGTGGGGCATAGAATGTGTAAAGCACAGAAGCTTCATTTAAAAGTACCATTGTTGCAGCTGCAATAGTACCAACGACCATTAACCAGAAACCAATCCAGCCTAATTTACGTTGTGTATTAGAAAGGGGTCCAGCTGTACGACTTACTGCAGCCAATTGGAATCCTAGAATGAAATAAGTTGTAAGAATAAGTCCTAATAGAACACCGTGTACAGTTAAAACTTGATAATAACCAATGCCAAATGGCAGCTCAAAAGCACCAGAACGAACAAATACTTGTAAAAGGCCTGCAAGACCACCAACTAATAGGGCAGTAAATGCGACATACATATGTGCTAAAGCTAATTTAGCATCCTTACGATCTACTTGAATAAATTTATCTTTTAGAATAGAAGTTTTTTCTTTTGGTAAGTTTGTTTGTTTAACTTCTTTACTAGTGATTGCTGTTGTCATCAGCGTCCACCACCTTTAACGTAGAATACATCATTGCGTGACCAACGCCACAATACTCATTACATACAATTACAAATTCGCCAACCTTATCAACTGTAGTCACAAGCTCTGATACGTAGCCAGGCTCTAGCATCATATTAATATTAGTACCTGCAACCTCAAATCCATGAATAACGTCTTTAGTTGTAGCAATGAAACGAACCTTTGAGCCTTTAGGAACCTTGATTTCCATTGGATTATAGCTAAAGGCAGAAGCGACTAAAACTACTTCATAATCCCAGTCCTTGTCTTCAACCTTATGAACGCCTGGGTTGTCGAATGGAGCAATTTCATCAACTTTTTCATAGTCAATTGTCCATTTTGAATTGTTTGGATGTGCGCCTGCATGGAATGCGCTCACACCGATTATTATTAGAAACGAAATGAGTGTTGCTGTACCAAATACAAGCCACCATTTCTCATACTTGTGTATGTGCATGGATGTTCCCTCCTAGGAATTGTTTTAAGATGATTTAGAAACGATCAATGAATAAATTAAAGCAAAGTGCCCAAACGATTATGATGATAATTCCGATGCCAAAAGTTGCATATAGTGTACCTTTTAAATTATCATCTGGCGTCTTTTTATGGTTTGCCATAACTCTCCCCCCTAAGTGAAGAAATAAAGTAGTTAAGTAATTTACAAACAAATCATATAAAAAATCGATTGCCCACGCTGTGATAAAAATCACACATATCACACCTAAATGTGAACTTAATGTGAAGGTATTATTTACTGGTCGGTTTTTACTATTTTTTTCATGAAATACCTATTAGGGGCTCTATAGCTTAAAAAAATGATTAGTTAGAGAGAGTAGAGGAGACTGCAAGAATCAGAATCATTACACCCTAAAACGGGAATCGCAGTATATCCTAACCAGTAGCTTTCAACAAACAAAAAAACACGCCGATCTATATAGATCAGCGTGTTCTTGTAAGTATGCCCTTATTATGTACCAAAAATTTTCGGTTAGTTTTCTTATGTAAGGGAGGATTATTCTTCATCTATTGTGAATAGAATTGTAAGAGTGCCCACTTCGTCGATAATTGTCGGTAGTTTAAAAGCTTTCTCAAAACCGAAAAGTTTTGTGTTACCCACCATAACAGTTGGAGGAGTAATATCGACATTTAGTGCTTGTTGTCCTACATGTGTACACAGGTTACCAGCAAACATATTGCCCAGTTCTCCAGCAAAGGATTCAAGCATTTCACCTTCAATAGGCATGCCAAACATTTTCGCTCCAATGGCACTGAAGGAGGATGCAGTACTGTCGATGATAATTCTTCCCTTGATATCTCCTATTAGTCCGATTAAAACGCCCATTTCTTTTTGAATGAAGGGTTCCGTTAAGACTGAAGGGGATTGAATATTTAATTCCATTGGAAGAATGCTTTTCAAAGAATTAATTGAACCATTTAGGATGGTTTGTATATGCTGTGAATTTTTCATAGAATCACCCCTTTTTAAACTTTTTTTCCATCTTACCATGATACTAGTCCATTAGTACATGTAAAATAATACCACCCTATACCAATGTACCCGTTCACATAAAAGTTGTGGGGGTTTTTATTATGCATTATAATGGATGAAAATGATTCTCATTATAGGAGGAGAGATAATGGTTTATATTTTTGTTGGGGCAACAATCGTAATATATGCTGGTATTGGTACTTATGTAGTGAAGAAAACTATTAAATCCTAAAGAAACAACTCTCATCCACTAATCTCCTAGATTCTCCAAAATCTTTCTTTAATATATTAAAAAAATATTCTCCTACAAGCTTTCTTTTTCTCTCATTTTATTATTTAATCAAAATAGTATATAATTGTGACAAAAATGAGGCAAAGGGGTATTTAGTTGCATGGGTTCTTTTGAAGACAAATTACAGGAATTATTACAGCAATCTGCGATACAATACATAATTTACAAAAACAATGAAGATACAGAACGAATGGAGAAGCTTCATTTATTTGCTCGAAAACTATTACAAAAAGAATATGTAATTGGCTTTGCTGGGCATTTCTCTGCAGGTAAGTCGAGTATGATCAATGCATTATCTGGAGAGGACATCTTAGCTGCAAGTCCGATTCCAACGAGTGCAAACATAGTAAAGGTGCATAAATCAGAAGAAGATTATGCCATTGTTTATATGCATCATGAGAAGCCTGTTAAGTTTGAAGCTGGCTATGATTTTAAAACGGTAAAGGAGCTAAGTAAAAATGGTGAGCTTGTGTCCCAAATTGAAATTGGACACAGTGGATCCTCGCTTCCTTTAGGTGTTACAGTAATGGATACACCTGGTGTTGATTCTACAGATGATGCTCATGCGATGTCTACTGAATCAGCTCTTCACATTGCTGATGTCGTTTTTTATACGATGGATTACAACCACGTTCAATCAGAGTTAAACTTTCAATTTACAAAGCAATTAATGAAATACAATCCGAACGTATACTTAATTGTAAACCAAATTGATAAGCACAAAGATAATGAGCTATCCTTTGATGCATTTAAAAACTCTGTACAGCAATCCTTTGCAGCATGGGGTGTTGAACCAAAGGGAATCTTTTTCACGTCTCTAAGAGATTTTGACCACCCTCATAATGACTTTGATACAGTGAAGAAAATTGTGATGGATTCCATGAACGATTGGCAGGAGCAGCTAATCCTTACAGCTGAAAATACTTTGCGTAAGCTACAAAATGAGCATCTTACTTATTTAGAGGAAGAAAAAGAAACCTTACTTTCTGATTATGAAAATGTTTTAAGCACCGAAGAGTGGGAAAATCGCCAGGATATCTTAGAGCAATTTGAAAAGCTAAACCTACAAACCGAGTTATTCTCAAATGAGAATTGGAATGATACTTTCAAGGAGCGCCGCAAGGAATTGTTGGATAACGCGGCAATCATTCCAGCAGATTTCCGTGAAAAACTGCGTGCATATCTTGAAAGTACACAGGAAGGCTTTAAAGTCGGAGGTTTATTCTCTGCTAAAAAGAAAACAGAGGAAGAAAAGAAACGCCGTATCGAAGACGTTTTTGAGCAATATAAAGTAATTTTACAATCCCAAATCATTGGTCACTTAAAGAATTTAATGAAGCAATCCTTGAAAGAGGTTGGAGTCTTAACTGACGAGCGAGCTAATGTTATTGATGGGCTTCAATTTGATGTGCCTTTTTCTTTAATAGAGGGTCAAATAAAGCAGGGAGCACTTCTAACAGCAGATGCTTTATTAAACTTTGCCAATCGTGTTGCTGAAGCTACGAAACGCTACTTTATAGAAGCAACAGATGAATGGAAGGATCAACAGGAGACTGTATTAAATGAGGCTTCTCAAAGCTTATCCACACCTGTTCAAGCAAAACTAAAAGTATTAAAAGAAAAAGTGGATGCTATTCAATCGATTGAAAAGCTAAATCACTTTAAATTGAGTGCTGAAAAAGAAATCGTTACAGCTGCAAAGGATACGCGTTCAGGCGCTAAACAGCAATTCGAACAATGGCATGACGATTTCGAGCAAGCTTTAAATGAAATTCGACCATTTGAAGAGTCTATGCTTGTGAAAAAAGAAGCTGAAGTAGAGGAAGATTCAAGCCAAATTCAACAAGTATCAACTAACCATCAAAAGGGTGATGATATAATAGAAGCGGCGATTCGTACTGCTAATGCCGTTAAGAAAGTTGATGGCTTTGAAGAAGTCGCACAATTTTTACAGAAAAAAGTAGAGCGACTGCAGCAAAAGGATTTTACAATTGCTTTGTTCGGTGCATTCAGTGCTGGGAAATCGAGTTTCTCTAATGCATTAATGGGGTCGAACGTTTTACCAGTCTCTCCAAACCCAACAACAGCAGCTATTAATAAAATTCGCCCGGTAACAAAAGATCATCCACATGAAACGGCTGATGTTCAACTAAAAACTAGAGAGCAGTTATTAGAGGATATTAAAGACTCTTATGAGGCAATTGGTCTAAAAGTTCAATCTCTACAAGAAGCATTTGAACGTGCTGATGAGGGGCTGGCTGTTCAATTAAAGGATGAACGCTTAAATGTTCATAAATCCTTTATCCGTGCATTTAGTCAAGGATTTAAAGCCTATGAAGCTCAGCTTGGGCAAACAATTCGAGTAGAACGTTCTGAGTTTGAACGATTTGTAGCAGAAGAGAGTCGCTCATGCTTTGTCGATAATATTGATTTCTATTATGATAGCCCAATCACAAGAATGGGTGTTACATTAGTTGATACACCAGGAGCTGATTCCATCAATGCCCGTCATACTGGGGTTGCCTTCGATTACATTCGAAATGCAGATGCGATTTTATTTATCACTTATTATAACCATGCCTTTGCCAAAGCCGACCGTGAATTTTTAATTCAGTTAGGTCGTGTCAAGGATGCGTTTGAATTAGACAAAATGTTCTTTATCGTAAATGCTATTGACCTAGCATCGACACCTGATGAGGAAGAAGATGTTAAAAACTATGTGAAAACCGAATTACAACGATTTGGTATTCGTTTCCCAAAATTATTCGGGGTTTCAAGTCTCTTAGCGTTACGTGAAAAGGTAGAAGGTAATTCATTGGATTCCGGTATGGAGCCTTTTGAAAAATCCTTCCACCACTTCTTAAATGAAGAGCTTGCTGCAATAGCTGTTCAAGCATTACATGAAGAAGTTGAGAAAACACATACACGTCTTTCTGATTTGATAAATCAAACGGAAGAGAATTTAAAACGTAAAGACGAGCGTTTAAAAGAGTTGGCTGATTTAGAACAGCATGTTCAAAAAACGTATAGCAGTACGTCAACTAACATGGTAAAGAGTGATATGAAGCAGGAATTGGATGAGCTTCTTTACTACGTGATGCAGCGAGTTTATTATCGTTATCCGGATTTCTTTAGAGAAAACTATAATCCATCAACTTTCTCGTCTATGCCGGTTCAAGCTGCACTTGAGCAAGCTTTAAAGGAAACGGTTAGTGCATTAAGATTTGACTTTGCACAAGAACTGCGTGTAACGAATTTCCGTTTAGCGCAATTTATCCAAAAGAAAATTGTTGAGCGCTTTAAGGATGAGGTGCGTACGTTAAAAGAATTAAATCCAAGCTTCTCGTTCATTACCTTTGAGCCTGAAGAGCCAAAGCTACTAGACTTTAAAGGACCATTCGAGGATGAAAAGAAATATGCTTCGGTTAAATCTTATTTCAAAAACACAAAATCATTCTTTGAGAAAAATGAAAAAGAAAATCTTAAACTAGCATTAGAAGAGTTAACAAAGCCAGATGCTCAAATCTATGTTGATGTAGAAAAAGAGAAGATTTCAGGCTGGGCCATGGAATTGGTTGAACAAGAATCTCAAAACTTGAATAACTACTTATTAAAACAAGCATTGAAACAAATTGAAACAGAAAAGTTACTTCTGGAAGAGGTAAATCGCTTAGAGGTGTGGAAATCTATCTACAATGATTTACAAAAATCGGAGGTAAAATAAATGGGGAAAGTGTTCGTTGCAGCAGAAGCTGTAAAGGCCGGTCGTTTCATTGATACTCGTTTTAATTTACAGAATCGGGATTGGGGAAAACAAGCCTTTCAGAATGGACATATTCAAGGTGCAGTCTTTTGGGATTTAGAAAAAGACTTATCTGATATGGCTAAAACAGAAGGGCGTCATCCAATGCCTTCAAAAGAACAGCTACAGCAGTTATTTGAACGTTGCGGATTAAGTTATGAGGATGATATTTATATTTATGACCAGGGTGGGGCGCCCTTTGCTGCTCGTGCTTGGTGGATGTTAAAATATGCAGGCTTCCCAAAGGTTTATATTGTAAATGGTGGATTAGAAGCGTTAGAACAAGCTGGACTTACTGTCACTGATGAAGAGCTAACTTATCCAGCTACCAATCTGACATTACAGTGGAATGAATCAATCTATTCCAGTCGAGCAGATGTAAAAGGGATTGTCGATGGTGCTCAAACAGGGCTTCTATTAGACGCTCGTTCAGCGGAAAGATATCGTGGCGAAAACGAGCCTATTGATAAAGTAGCAGGACATATCCCAACAGCCAAGAACTTCGATTGGGAACAGCTAAAGCAGGGTACTCAGCTACATGCGAATGAACAACTCCTTACCGAATTGAAGAAAGATGAAGAAATTATTGTGTATTGTGGTTCAGGTGTAACAGCATCTCCTTTATATGCAATTCTAGCTGATTCAGGCTACGAGAATTTAAAGCTTTATGTAGGAAGTTATAGTGACTGGATTACTCAGTATGAGATTGAAGTAGGCAAACCTAAATAGTCAATTAGAGAAACGTATAATGTAACAGTTATACGTTTCTTTCCTATCAAAAAATGAATGAATCATCATTCAAAGGAGCGGAATATATGCTACTAAAAAAATCTATAGATTTTGGGAGTCATCAAAATGTCACCTATGCGAACGGAATGGTGAAGTTGGGGAAGGTATCTCTTAATGTTTATTGTTATATGATAGACGGTGTTTTAATTGATACGGGCTCTAAGTCGCTTAGTAAATATTTTGAACCATTTTTGCTTGGAGCGGATATTGACCAGGTTGTGTTAACACATATTCATGAAGATCATTCTGGCTGTGCATCCATTTTACAGCAAACACGAGAGATACCAATATTCATACATGACATGTCAGTACAAGATTGTGAGCGAAATCCTGATTATCCGCTTTATAGGAAAGTGTTTTGGGGAAAAAGAAAGCCGTTTAAAGCTAAAACAATAGGCTCAAGCTTCTCCTCACGTACTGGTGATTGGGATGTAATCGAAACGCCCGGCCATGCAAAAGACCATCTAGCATTTCTTAATAAAGAAACAGGACAGCTTTTCTCTGGGGATCTCTATGTTCAAACAAAAACGAAGGTAGTATTAAGAGAAGAAAGTATTCCAACGATAATTCGTTCCATAGAGCATCTCTTAACTTATGAATTTGATGAGATGTTTTGCAGTCATGCTGGGTATATAAAGGATGGCAGAAAAAGCTTAGAAAATAAAAGAGATTATTTACTCCATATTCAGCAGCAAGTGATAGAACATCATCAAGAGGGGTTATCCCCACAACAAATTCATGACACTATTTTTCCTCGCAAATATCCAATAACAAAGCTATCTAGTGGTGAATGGGATTCGATTCATATTGTGACATCAATTATCGATGAAATAAAGCAACCGATTAATTTATTTTAAACAAAATCCTGCAACGATTTAAAGTTTATGTACCATACCAATTTTTAGACCAACAGATTGAACTAACCGAAGTTGAAAAAAATGAAAGAATGCTATGTACATTATATATGTATGTAGCATTTTTTTTAAAAAAAATTTTTTATGGTGTGTGAAAAAATGAGCAAATGACATTGTGAAATATTTCATATTACCCTCAATAAAACAATACGTGTAGTTCTTCACATGAATTTACTTAGGTAAATAGCGATTTGAAAAACTGAATTAGAATCTTATACTATTCTAATAAAATTTCACTTCATTATAACGATATATAAATTATAATTTCGAAATATAAAAAATGATAAAAATTTCTGTTTTTATTAACTTTATAGCTGTTTTATTCAATATTTCCATTTGACTTTAACGGATTAAAGCTCTATCATTCTGAAATATAAAGTTTTTAGAAAATTCTAACAGATAGGGTGGGTATTATGGATATAATGAAAAAATCGATTGAAATGCATGGTCAGCACAAAGGGAAATTGGAGATAGTTTCAAAAGTTTCCTTAGTAGACTCATATGATTTGAGTTTAGCTTATTCACCAGGAGTTGCTGCACCCTGTCTAGAAATTGAAAAAAATCGTTCTCATGTCTATGATTACACGGTTAAAGGGAACCTTGTTGCAGTTGTAACTGATGGTACGGCAGTATTAGGCTTAGGAGATATTGGTCCTGAGGCAGCACTTCCAGTAATGGAAGGCAAAGCCTTATTATTAAAACGATTTAGTAATGTAGATGCTGTTCCTATTTGTTTAGACACAAAGGATATCGACGAAATTGTTCGAACAGTAAAAATTATCTCACCAGCATTTGGTGCCATTAATCTAGAAGATATCTCTGCACCACGATGCTTTGAGATAGAGGAACGTTTACGTAGAGAATGTAATATCCCTGTATTTCATGATGATCAGCATGGGACGGCAATTGTAGTAGGAGCAGGGTTACAAAACGCGTTAAAAATCGTTAAGAAAGACAATGAAAACACTAAAATTGTCATTAATGGGGCAGGGGCAGCTGGAATAGCAATTCTACGAATACTGCTTCAACGTGGTTTTAAAAATATTGTGATGTGTGATTCAACCGGCATTATATATAGTGGTAGAGAAAAAGGGATGAATCCTCATAAAGAAAATATTGCTCATTTAACGAACCCTAACAAATTACAAGGAGATCTAGGCGAGGCACTTGTAGGGGCAGATGTGTTCATCGGTGTATCTGTAGCTAATCTGTTAACAAAAGAACATATTGACTCTATGAACAGCGATCCAATCGTGTTTGCTTTAGCTAATCCAAATCCAGAAATCACATATGAAAATGCGAAAAAATGGGGTGTACGAATTATTGGTACTGGCCGTTCAGACTATCCAAACCAAGTAAATAATGTATTAGCTTTCCCAGGAATCTTTAAAGGGGCGCTAGAGGTAAGAGCTACGGATATTAACGAGGAGATGAAACAGGCAGCTGTAGAAGCAATCGCATCCCTCGTATCTGAACAAGAGCTTTCTGAAGAATACATCATTCCAAAAGCGATGGATGAAAGGGTAGCGTTAGCAGTAGCAAAAGCGGTGGGGAATGCTGCGGTTCAGTCTGGTGTTTCAGATTTATATCCACAATTGATGGAGGATGAAGTTGTGATTTAATAGTAGAAGCTAGAGGAGAATTGATACGTCCAATCTAGTCCATCAAAATAAAATGTAATAGCCCTATTTTTTATAAATGGATCAAAAAAAGGTGTCTTAACTAGTTAGTCGAGACACCTTTCCATAATTATAAATTAAACATTTTCCACTGCTAGTTCTTCAGATAATGCCTCTAATTGGTCGATTAATGAACCAATATAAGCAATTGTATCTTTTAATGGTTTTTCTGTTGTAATATCTACACCAGCCATTTTAGCTAATTCAACAGGAGATTTTGTTCCGCCTGCCTTTAGAACTTTAAGCCAATCCTGTACTGCTGGCTCGCCTTCGTTAAGAATACGTTGTGATACTTGAGTTGCGATTGTTAAACCAGCTGAATACGTATATGGATATAAGCCCATGTAATAGTGAGGCTGACGCATCCAAGTTAACTCTGCACCTTCTGTGATTTCAACAGTGTCACCCCAGAAGTCTTCTAATACTTCGCGTTTTAGCTTATTTAGGATAGAAGCATTTACACTTCCGCCGCCATCAATGATTTCATAGACTTTACGCTGGTAAGCTGCCTCTAACAAATGTGTAACAAAGTTATGGTAATAAGTACGAGCGATAATTGTTGAAATTACCCAACGCTTGAAGCGTGCATCACTCGAGTTGGATAATAGGTGATTCGCCATTAACATCTCATTCATAGTAGATGGTGCTTCGATGAAGTATAGAGATGGTCTTGAGTTAAAGATATTTTGCTCTTTTTGAGCTATATAGAAATGACCCGCATGCCCTAATTCGTGAGCAAGTACAAATACTTCATTCATACGGCTTGTCCAAGAAATTAAGATATATGGATGCTTTCCATAGGGACTAGAACAAAAGGCACCAGTTGATTTTCCTTCGTTTTGAGCGAAGTCAATCCAACGCTCTTCAAATGAACGGTCCAGCATGTTTTGGTAATCTTCACCAAGGATTGATAAACCATCGTTCATATACTTACGAGATTCTTCAATTGAAATTTTTGGCTCATAAGTTGGATCTAGTGAAATCTTTAAATCAGCAAAAGTTATTTTATCTAGGCCATGCTCTTTTTGTAAAAGCTTAGCATAGCGACGCATATGCGGAGCTAATTCTTTGGTAATTAAATCGATTTGACGATTATAAAGCTCGCGATCTACCTCTTGGTCAAATAGCAGGGAATCGAAAATAGAATCATAGCCACGTAGATCAGAATCTGTTTTTTCAATTTTTAAATGTGTATCATACGTTTTAGCTGTAGTGTTTTGATAGTCACGTAGTTTGTTTGAGAAGGCAGCAAATGCGGCACGTCGGATCTCCGTATCGCTTTCTAATTCCCAATCACCCTCGAATGAGTTATAGCTAAGAGGGAAGCTTTGGCCATTCACTTCGAAATTATCAAACTTAATATCTACTAATTTTGTAGTGTTATAAAGTCCATAAGGGGCATCGAAAGTCGTACCGAAAGCAGCTAATGCTTTTTCAGCCTCAGGATGCAATTGGTAAGGCTTCTTTTTAATTAAGTTATCGATGTAGTGCTCAAATTGTGGTGCTAGGCCTTTTGCTTCTGTTAAAACAGCTTCATCTAGTAACAGTAGTTCACTTGTAATAAATGAAAGCTGGGCACTAATTTTTGAGAAGTTTTGGCCAACTTTTGCTGAACGCAATTGCGACTCATCATTTGTTTGATCTTCACTTAATGATAGGCTTGAATACGTGCCGACAGGAATAAGTGCTTCATAAAGTGTTTGATAGGCTGTAATCACATTAACAGCATCCTGAGCACTCTTAATTTTCCCTTTGAATTCTTGCTCGATGTCACTCGCTTTTGTTAATAATGCTTCAATTGCTTCTTCAAAAAGCTGCTCTGATTCAAATAAAGGAGTTAAATCCCAAGTTTCTTCAACTTTTACTTCGCTTCTTTTTTGCATTCTTTTCCCTCCATTAATTCCGATATTCGAAATAAATTGTATCATATTTATCTGAAAATGAACATCCATTGATAGAAAATTCTAAACTTTATATTTGATTATGAAATAAATGACTTTTTCAAAAATCATTATTAAAATTAGAGATGAAGACATTCAACAAAACGCAGAAAAAATCCTTTATAAAGGAGGAAAAATTTATTTTACAATTACTAATTGATGCAGATGCATGTCCGGTCATAGATTTAGCTCTTTCGATTTCAAGAGGGTACGACATTAAATCAACCTTGTTTTGCGATACATCACACCGAATTGAAAGAGAAAATGCAATAACAGTTATGGTTCCTAAAGGGGCTGATTCAGTTGATTTTAAGCTAGTAAATGCGATTAACAAATATGATATTGTCATTACACAGGACTATGGACTTGCAGCGATGTGTTTAGCAAAAGGCGCATTTGTTGTCGATCAAAATGGTAGAGAGATGTCATCCGATAATATTGACCAATTGCTTGCTTTTCGATATGAAAGTGCCAAAATACGAAGAGCTGGGGGACGTACGAAGGGCCCTAAAAAACGTACAGCACAAAATAATCTTTCCTTTGAAAAATCCTTTCAACAAATTTGTGAAAAAGCAGTATCAACTAAAGCAAAGGCGGAGAATTAAAATGGCTGAAAATATTTCGGTAAATAAACTTCTTCAAGAATTCCCTTTACTAGAAGATCTCCAATCATTAAAAACTGTTTTATGGTTGAACGAAAATAAGGGAAAGAATCCTGCTCTTGAAGCTGAGTTTAGCTTTAAGGAAGTCTTAGAGGCTGAGCAAAGACTAAATCGTTTTTCGTCCTATATAAGAGTAGCTTTTCCTGAGACTGTAGCTTCAAAAGGGATAATTGAATCTAATATCCGAGAGATACCCGCGATGAGTAAATGGATTGAAGCAAGATGTAATTCGAATTTTGCCGGTAAGCTGCTACTGAAATGCGATCATGATTTACCGATTTCAGGCTCTATAAAGGCTAGAGGCGGAATCTATGAAGTGCTCAAGTATGCAGAGGAGCTTGCGATTGAAAATAACTTACTCGACTATCAGGATGACTATGCAAGGTTAAATGAAGACTCCTTCCATCAATTTTTTAATCGCTATAAATTAGCAGTCGGCTCAACTGGGAATTTAGGGTTAAGTATAGGGATTATGGGGGCAAAGCTAGGCTTTCAAGTAACAGTTCATATGTCCAGTGATGCAAAAGCATGGAAAAAACAGCTGCTACGTGAAAAAGGTGTTGAAGTAATTGAATACTCATCTGACTATAGTAAAGCGGTTGAAGAAGGTAGAAAACAAGCTGCGCTGAATCCGATGTGCCATTTTATTGATGATGAAAATTCCAAGGCACTTTTTGCAGGCTATGCAGTAGCAGCTCTAAGACTAAAAAAACAGTTACACGATGCAAATATAATCGTCGACGCCGACCATCCTTTATTCGTCTATTTGCCGTGTGGTGTAGGGGGAGGTCCTGGAGGCGTTTCTTATGGTTTAAAGAAGATTTATGGGGACAATGTTCATCTTTTCTTTGGAGAACCAACTGAATCTCCATGTATGCTGCTCGGGATGATGACCGGCCTCCATGACGAAATTTCAGTAGCCGATCTAGGTTTAACAAATCAAACAGAAGCAGATGGACTTGCTGTAGGTAGAGCCTCTAAATTTGTTGGTAAGATGATGGAGCCAATTCTAAGTGGCTGTTATACAGTAGAAGACTCCTTTTTGTTTAAAAGTATGAGAGCTATATGGGAAGAGGAGCAAATTTTTATGGAGCCGTCAGCCCATGCAGCTGTGTTTGGTCCAATCGCATTATTCAACGAAGGCATGTCCTATTTTGAGCAAAATATCGTAAATCCGGAGAATGCTACTCACTTAATCTGGTCAACAGGTGGTAATATGGTACCGGAAGAGCAAAGGCAGGAATTTTTAAAGAAGAAAGTATAATGTGAAGGGTATATTTATAAGGAAAAAATTACTAGTCAGCCTCTGGAAATGAGTTATATAATAAAAGAAAATTGATTTTATC
This sequence comes from Ureibacillus chungkukjangi, assembly GCF_003217295.1. Lineage (GTDB taxonomy): Bacteria > Bacillota > Bacilli > Bacillales_A > Planococcaceae > Ureibacillus > Ureibacillus chungkukjangi. The sequence goes on along the minus strand of NZ_QJTJ01000007.1, from coordinate 89,769 downwards.
TAGTTTGGAGAATATAAATGGTCGATGAGTTATATTTTTATAGACTACTAATAATCCTGGCAGGTGTTTTAAGCTTATTTTTTTCAATCTTTTCATATTTTAAGCTTAAAAACGCACCAGGTGCCCGACATTATACAATTGTTACGTTATTATCAGCTATATTCACCTTTTCCTACGCTTTTGAATTAACAAGTACCACGCTCAAGGAAATTAGGTTTTGGCTTGGAATTGAGTATATCGTGATGCCTTTTATACCGGGCTTTATATTATTGATGTGCTTTGAGTATGTGGGCATTAAGCTAAGACAAAGGCATGTATTTCTTTTGTTTGGCGTCCCATTAATAACTACCTTTATGCATCATACAAATGAACTTCATCATTTATATTATGTAACTGTTGGGTTATTAGTTGAAGCTCCTTTTCCAATTATTGATTTAGAATATGGTCCCTTTTTCTATTTGCATTCTATTTATTTATTCTTATGTCTTTCAATTAGTATAATTGTCTTGCTGTTACAGCTGAAAAAATCGCTACTTCAGTTTCGAATTCAGCTTTTAACAATGGTTGCAGGATTATTTGTCCCCATTTTAGCAAATTCCTTTTATTTAAATAATTTGAGTCCATACGGAATAGATTTAGGGCCAGTTTCTATGAGTGTCTCGTTTATTCTTCATGGGATAGCACTTTTTACATTTAAAATGTTTAATGTCGTACCTATGGCAAGAGAAAGGGTATTTGATAATATGCATGAGGGAGTGATCGTTTTAGATCAAAATGACCGTATCGTCGACTTTAATAGGGCAATCCTTCGTATAATTCCATCATTCAATTCTTTTTCTATTGGTAAGGGTATTCAGCTGGCGCTTGCACAAGAGCATGTCAGGCTTGCCGAGCTTATTTCACGTGGGAAAGAGTGCGAATATGAGCGTATTGATGGAAATAAAAGCGAGCATTATCAAGTGCGGTTTTCACAAGTTGTGAATAGAAAGGGTACTGCTATAAGCAATATTATTACCTTTGTCAACATTACTGAAACAGTAGAGATGCAGAAACAGCTCAGAATACTAGCAAATTATGATGGTTTAACAAAGGTTTGCAATAGAAGATTTTTTATGGAACAATCTGTTAACATTTTAGAATCGATTATAAAAAAAGAAAAAAACGCTTCGTTGATAATGTTTGATATAGATCATTTTAAAATGATTAATGATACATATGGACATGAGGCGGGGGATATCGTCTTATCCGAAATAGCCAATTTAGTAAAATTTAGCATTCGACCAGAGGATTCGATTGGCCGCTATGGGGGGGAAGAGTTTATTATTCTTTTACCTGCACTAGATTCGAAAGATGCAATGGAATTAGCAAATACAATTAGAACTAGTATCACAGAAACGCTTATAAGGATTGATAACAATAACATTAGAGTAACGGCCAGCTTTGGGATTTCTCCTATTCTAATTACACCTGTAGAGCAGGGAGAGGTGTTTAAAGAAGCGTTAAGAAATGCTGACCATGCTCTTTATGAAGCTAAGAGAAGTGGTAGAAACAATGTGCAAGTATTTAAAGAGGAAATACCAACTGCATAACAGAAAGAATGGAGAGGTCTCATGTATATTAGAAACCTCTCCATTTCCTATCTAGTCTGCTTGAATTTCTTCTACAGTTTTTTCTACCTCGGCACGAGACATTTTTTCTTTGCCTTCTTTTAGAGATTTTAATGTCTTATGTGCTAAAGCAAGAGGTAGTCGGCAGAATAGCATGATCGTACGTTTATTAATATCCTTCATGTATAAATCAGCTTTTTCTAAATTTTCCTCTGCATAAGCAAATAGGTCATTCCTTGTCCAGCCTTCTGGCACAAAGCTTACACCACGTTCACGGTAATCCTCTTCCTGGTTGCGTAAAATATTTACTAATTGAAGTCCTCGACCATAGCTAATAGCTAACTCGCGATCAGTTTTAACGCCTGCATTCCATTCCCATAGCTCTGACAGCATTACCCCAACTAACCCAGCGACATAGTAAGTGTACTCGTCTAGATCTTCTTTTGTATGGACCTTGAAATCATTCTTCGCCCATTTCCCCATACCTTCAGCCATCTCACTTGTAGAAGTCTTAACGATTTTTTCAGAACCTGGTGGAAGAAGGGCAATCCAATCTGCCAGACGTAATGTAACTTCTGTTAAATATTCTTGTACAGGTTTTATAATTTCAAAATACTTTTGTTCGTTAAATTGTTCTTCCTTTAAAAGCTCACTTACATCATTTAAAATCGTATGCTTTAACTCACCTGTAACTTCAGGATGCTCGTTATCTTCAATTTCATCGATAGCTCTCATCATTAAATAGGCATTAGCAACTGCAGCCTTTAGCTCTTTTTGCAAGAATGTAATCGGAATATAAAATGTACGGCTAGTTTCTTTTAATACTCGCATTGCATCTTTTTGGAGTTCTTTATCAGACATTTTGAATTTCCTTTCGTTCATAAAATCCATCTATATAATGGTACCTTAAATTCCTTAAAATGAAAAATAGATAATCTAACTTTTTATAAATCCATTTCAACTCTTAAGGAATTGATAGAAGGATATATCGACAGATTATGGGTGTATATTCTATTGAAAATGAGTGATATAATGTGTTTTATGACATACACATGTCATTATTTTTCGGTAATGTTACAATTAGATTAATAGAATGTAAATTATTCTTAAATTACATTTAAATGCGACTTCTTAGTTTTTACAATAAGACAGGTAGAGACCTGTTTCAACAGTTAAGGTGGAATGATGGTGCGTAAATACACATACATATTTATCGACGTAGAGGCTACATTGATACGTGGTAAACAGAACATTATTGAAATCGGGGCCATAAAATGGTTACCAGATGGAACAACTGAAGAGTTTTCGCAGCTTATTCAACCATATAAATTTCGAAAATTAAATGCTCATATTCAAAAATTAACAGGGATTTCAACTGAAGAATTATTAAGAGCTCCCTCCATAAAAGAAGTGATGCCACACTTTATGAAGTGGTGTGCGGGAGATACAATCTTAGTTGCCTTTGGTGAATTTGACCGTAAAGTGCTAGAAGACGAATTAGTGCGATATGACTTGGATACAAGCTTCCTATATCCCTTCGTAGATTTCCAGCAAAAATATATGATTGAAAACAAACAGAAAGAGCAGCCAAGTCTACTAAAATTATTAGAAACTTATAACATTGAAGTAGATATACAGCATCGTGCATTAGCTGATGCTATAAGTCTGTTTAATATATTCAAAGAAATTAATGGGGAACAGTTAATTGAAAAACAACAAACAAACGAATTTGGTCTTGTTCTAAGCGAATTTAGACAGCAGGAGGAAGTTTACGATTTATTCCTGACTTATATTGTAGGTGAAATCACTCCAGCTGGTACTGTTAACATTCAATCTGTTCAATCGATTAATAAACAATTAGCCTATGAAACAATAGAAGAACAACGTGAAATAACTGAAGGTGTAACTGAGACAGTGCAACGTACTATTATACATTCAAGTAGTGAGGTAGAAGTCTTTATAAAGAATATAATTGCTGATGTCGAAACCAAAGTACTTATTACTCGAAGTGGTCTTAAACAGCTATCAAAGATTAACCGTTTACATCGTGCAGTTTTCCCTAAGACAGAAGCCATGACATTACAGCAAATTTTACAGACAGAAGAAGCTGTAAATGAATTCACCTTGAATAGCCTAACAATTCCATCTTACGAAAATAAACTTTACACTTTACTAAAAAAATATGAACCACATATCGTAAGTGAATTCGAGAAAAGGCTTCTCTTTAAAAAAGAAGAGATACATATTTAGTATTAGCTAATCTTTACTAAAGGATACGTGAGGTATGATTCTTCTGGTATATTAGTTAATTATATTTTAAGATAAAATAATTGCACGATAAATCAAAGAAAGTTAAAGTTTAGTGAGGGATACAGTCCAGCTACCAAGCAAATTGATATTCTTTTATTTGCAGGGTCAGTTGAACTAACAGGCATTAGCTTGCAGCTTCAATCCAAAGAATTGGGCGTTTCTGCAAGTTATTGCAGGTCAAAGGAGAACGGTTATGCAAAATGTAATAGGTATTGATGCTGGGGGAACTTTAACTAAAATAGCTTATATAAATGAGCAAAATGAAATGGATTTTGTTGTATTTCCTTCAAATGATTTTTCACAGGTAAAGGCCTGGATTGAAGGTCATCCACATATAGAAGAAATCGGTTTAACAGGTGGGCGAACAAAACAGCTTTTAGATGTATTAAAAACAATGAAGTCAATTCAATATTTAGTAGAGTTTGAAGCTACCTTTAAAGGTGTTAAGTATTTGCTGGAGAAAAATGGCCATAACATTGAACAGTCCGTTATTACGAACATTGGTACAGGAACATCCATTCACTACATGGATGGGGATAGTCATATGCGTGTTGGTGGAACAGGCGTCGGTGGAGGTACACTAACAGGACTTTCAACGATTGTAACTGGAATTTCAGATTTTGATGAAATTACTGCTAACGCATCTATTGGAAGCCGAGAAGGAATTGATTTATTCGTTAAGGATATATTTAAAGGGATGGAGCCGCCGATCGAAGGGCATTTAACAGCAAGCAATTTTGGAAACGTTAACATCCTTAAAGAGAAAAAACACGAAACGAATGACCTTTTAGCAACGATTCAAGGTTTAGTCGGTGAGGTTATTACGACCTTGAGCATTCAATTTGCAGAAGAAAAAAGATGTGAAAGTATCATTTATATTGGCTCAACCTTAACAAATAACGAGCACTTAAAACAGGTTATTGCTAACTATACAATTTTAAAAAAGCATACACCCATATTCTTGAACGACTGTGGATTTACAGGTGCAATCGGAGCTTTACTTTACAAGGTAGAACTTTCTAACACAATTGAATCACCAAATTAATTTTTTTAATAGAACTTCCTGTTTTGTGGGAGTTCTATTTATATTTACTCCATTAAATCTGACTAATCTTATAGAGCTTTTAAGCACTTTCCATGAAAAGAAGGAAAGTGCTTTTATTGTATTTAATAACACCAAACTAGAAAGATTGAAATTGAAATCAGTTGGATTATAAAGTGAAAAGGGAGTTTAGTATTATTGGAATTGTTCGAAAGTAGTTAAAAAGGTTTAGTTCTATCGAAAGGGGGTATTAGTAAATTAGCTATTATGGAGGTGGATTTATGAGACTAAGTATACAGTGTCATGAAGCTGAAAATATATTAAAAGGGTTTATCGAAGGTGAAATCGATATTCATACAGCCCCTATATTAATAAATGAATTAGAAATGATTGTTTTGACAGAGGGCATGTTAATAGAGCTAGATTTGTCTAATGTGACTTATATGGATAGTAGTGGTCTTGGAGTAATTGTTGCTCTCTATAAAAGACTAATTAAAGAGAAGGTTGGTTTGAAATTACTACTATCTAAACGAATAATGAGAATGTTTAATATTACAGGACTTGGCGAATTTATGAATATTGAATTGAGAAGGGCCAACTAATCTAAGCTAGCACACAGAAATAGAGTTAGAATATTTCATAAAACCCATTTATCTATGTTAAACTCTAAGGGATGTTATAAATTGGATACATAGATTTGCTTTGTGCTTTGCTCTATTTTTGGAAAAGGAGAACGCTAATTAGCTGTTAAATTTATGAAGCCACAGATGAATTAATTCAAGCAACTAAAATAAGGGTTGAACACACTATAACAATGGTGTTGACAAGCATTCCCAAAAATTATATTATGAAAATCCTGCCAAGCGAATGGTTGGCGTAAAATGGAGGGCAATTTTGATTAAGCATCTTTCAAATTTGCCTTCTTTTTGATGGGAATGATTCAGTGTTCTTACGGTTTATGACGCTACATTTCTAAAAAACTAGTATTTCTTTTATAAATTTCTATAACAATAAAAGGGGAAAAAACAAAAATGAACATAGATATATCCGCAAACAATGGGTCAACCATTGAAAAGAATAATATAAGAACTGTACCTATTATCGTGTCCTTCTTAATAGCCGGTTTTGTTGGTCTTTTCAGTGAAACAGCGTTAAATATGGCATTAAATAGTCTTATTATTGATTTTGGAATAAAGGAAACTACCGTACAGTGGTTAACAACCGGTTATCTGTTAACGCTGGGTATTTTGGTACCGGTATCTGGTATGATTTTACAATGGTTTTCAACTAGACAGTTATTTATAGCTTCTCTTATTTTTTCTATTATCGGTACGTTCATAGCGGCCATCGCACCTACTTTTGCTGTGCTAATGATTGCTCGTGTAGTTCAGGCTGTTGGGACAGCACTTTTACTACCTCTTATGTTTAATACAATTCTTGTCCTAATTCCACCGCAAAATCGTGGTAAGATCATGGGATTAATGGGTCTGGTTATCAGCTTTGCGCCAGCAATAGGACCAACTATCTCTGGTCTGATTCTTAAAACATTAAGCTGGCACTGGATTTTCTGGATTTCTTTACCGTTGTTAGGAGTAGCCATTGTATTTGGTAGTTACTATATGCAGAATGTTACTACACCAACAAAGCCAAAAATTGATATCCTATCTATTCTATTATCGACTATAGGATTTGGAGGAATAGTGTATGGATTTAGTAGTGCTGGAGAAGGTGGAGGCTGGGGAAGCCTTGAAGTAATCATTGCTCTAGTAGCTGGTGTTCTAGGCTTGTTACTATTTACCATTCGTCAGTTAACAATGAAGCATCCAATCATGGATTTAAGAGCATTTAAATACCCAATGTTTGTAATTGGTTTAATTCTTTTAGTCATCGTGATGATGATCTTGCTTTCTTCTATGATCCTACTACCACTTTACTTACAGACTGTACTTGCACTTAGTACCTTTACAGCAGGATTACTTTTGCTGCCTGGTGGTATAATAAATGGTTTGCTATCTCCAATTATGGGTGGGTTGTTCGATAAATTTGGCCCTAAATGGCTAGTTATTCCTGGATTTGTATTAATTATGGCAGCTTTAATTGGTTTCACTACAATTGACATTGAGACTTCAAAAGGTTTCATTATTGGACTACTAATTGTGTTAATGATTGGTGTTTCCATGATAATGATGCCAGCTCAAACAAATGGATTAAATCAATTGCCTCCTGAGCTGTATCCACATGGAACAGCCATTATGAATACGTTACAGCAAGTATCTGGAGCAATTGGTACTGCGATTGCTATTTCATTATTAGCGTCGGGAACAAATGCTTATCTGAGCAATCCTGTGGACGCAGTGAACCCGTTAAATCCTCTAATCGCATTTACAGAAGGGTTACATAGATCATTTACTTTTGCTATTATTGTAGCTTTAATTGGTTTGGTTCTTGCTTTCTTTGTTAAACGAGTAAATGTAGAGCATAAATAATTCATTGATGGCCAGCTATAAATTAGATAAAAAGAAGATGCTACCTCGTTAGATTATAATAAATTATTTAGAAATCCTGTGTTTTTATATACGCAGGATTTTTTCTTTTTCCACAATTGGACCATATAGTGAAACAGCAAGGTGGCCATCATAAGTTAGTTGCTGCACAGTGGAGTGGCACCTAACTAAGGTATTTCTTCCTAACTTACAAATAAGACAGTAGATAAACTCTTTGAAATTTAGAGTTTATTTACTGTCTTTTACTTTTAAAGTACACTTCATTATAAATGTTTGTATCATTAATGATTGACTACAACTGTTAGAACCAATTTTGTTTATGCTTTACGACATTCCATTTTATTTGCCTTATACAATTAGGTGTGATTTGCATAGCATATACCAATATAACATTTTAAAGCGGATGGTAGGATGAAGTGCAAAAGTTACTTTCCTTTTAGAATAGCCTCTCTTGCCAAAGCATCTGCAGCTTTGTTTTGACTATCTGGTATCCATTTTATAAAAAACATATCATTGGATTCAATCAGCTGAAGTGCCTTTTCTAAGTATGGCTTATATTCTTCGTTTTTCACATATTGTTTTTCAATAGATGCAACAACGATTTTAGAATCAGAGCGCATCGAGATTAGAGAAGAACCGATTTTGTTTACTTCTTCTAATGCACGATTGAGAGCGATAAATTCAGCGATATGATTGTTTGTTTCTCCAATATACTCACTAATTTTAATGTGATGACCTTCACCTTTTATAAATATCCCAATTCCACTTGGTCCTGGATTACCAGCGCTTGCACCATCAATATAAACTTCTAACAATAAGATCCCCACTTTTTCGAATGAATTATTTCAATTTAACCATATTATATCTTATTGAATAAAAAATAAGTATTTCAAGCCACAGGGTGATCATTTTGACAAATGAAAAATAGAAATAGTAAAATAGGGGAATGCTCGTGTAAAGGGGGAGTATTGTGAATAAAAATACAGTAATCAAGGATATTGATGAATTGACAGACACTTATTGCAACGACTGTCCTATAAAAGGGGATTTACGAAAAAAACGAGGTAAATCAGGTGCACACAGATTTTGCATCGAACATTGTTCTGTTGGGGAACAGTTACAGTTTCTAGGGCAAGAATTGTTAAAAATATATGAAAAAAGGTAAAGTTATAATGCTTAATACCTATAAATAGATTTTGTTTTAAAATGATGAATGTAGTATTTGTGTGAAAAGCTATAGAAAAAGTATTCATTTTTTGATATTTATTTGATTTCAACATTACTTCTTGATAATATATTTTTTGTAAGTACTACCGCTCATAAGCTTAATCGATTAAGTATGAGGAATAGTGCTTTCTTATGAATGAAAAACCCAATAAGGGTTAACAATATATTTGGTTGGTTACCATAGTAGAGATTCTTCTACTCCCTATTAAGTAGGGATAAAAAAGAGGCATATGTTATCACATGTGCCTCTTTTTTTCTATGTAAAAACAAGAAAAGCCCTCTCAAAGGATCAATTGAGAGGGTTAAATTTTTAAACTAAAACAGCATCATATTCTAAAAGCTCTTGATAGTATTTGTTTAGAGATGAAGAGGAAACACCAAAGCTTTCAGCAATTTCTTTAATTGTGAAGGTTACTCCATTCAGTAGATCATTTTCTTGAGCATAACGGATTGCACCTGCAGCGATTGCAGCTGGTTTTCGTGCTTTTGGTTTTTTCTCAACTAAGTAATCCTCAAGCTTTACAAGTAATTCTGGCGCTTCTATAGATTTTTCCTCCAAGAATTGCTTCGCCAAATCAACAACCTCAATTTCAAAGGATGAATACTCTTCACCACTGTAGCCTGAATTTACAAGACCAACCCAGAAATTCAAATGATTCTTTTGTAGATACTCAGCTACTGAGCCTGTACCATCGAATTGACTTGCAAAGTTTTCAAAGGCTTGCTTGTAATTTGTTGGGAAGAAAATCAAAGTTGATACTGCTAAGAAATGATTTTCTTTATCAGATTCATCAGGAAGTAAGAAAGAAAATACTTGCATCCCCTCAGGAATTACGCGATTTGATTCACGACGAATATAAAGCTCTTCCTTTGTTAAAGCATGGACAGCCTTAAAATACTTTTCTTCAATTTCCACAACCTCACCGATAAATAAACTTGGTCGGTACCAGCTATTCAATAACTCAACCATTTTTGGACGGAGCATTTTCTTCATTGTTCGCTTTATATAATTTTCCCAGATATCCATACGTTTATGGAAGAAAAAGTCGTCAAGTGCTACCGCTTCAATTAGTTCGCGTTGTAAGTGCGTTTCCAGCTTTGGCGACCATTCACTGACTATATCAAGGTAATCTTTAACATCTTTCTTCTCAGGATAGACGTTATAAAATGTCTGAAGTACGCTTTCGATTTCGTCTAAAAATACTTGTTCAGTCGTAACCTGCTGTTTTCCTTCACAACATTTTTTGTATTTTTTCCCACTTCCACATAGGCAAGGGTCATTTCGTCCTATCATGAACAACACTTCCTTCTCAATAATTCTAGTTGAATGTTTAATAGAATAAGCTAATTCGATATTACTATCCAATTATAATAATAACGGCTTTATAATTGGATGGGAAATAATAGTTTATTTTAAACTATTTGAAATATCGGAAATATATTTAAATATATGATTTGAGAATTGAAAATAGACATAAAAAAGTATATTTAATAGATTTGGATTTTACTAATTTAGGACTGTTGCAGTTTCAGAAGAAAACTAGCATTAATAGATTTTGAGGGATTTTATACTTTTTAATCTTAATGATAACTTTATTTGTAATTATTAATATATAATGGTGATAATGAATTTATCGAGATAAAATAGGTGATTACAGTGAAAACATTAAATGGTAAAAAGGTTTTAATAACAAGTGGCGGTACATTGGAAAAATGGGATAATGTGCGAGGCCATACGAATTTGTCTAAAGGGGCGATGGGCTGCTTTCTTGCAGAGGCTGCCTTAGCTGCTGGTGCCGAGGTGATTTACCTACATGGCTATTTTGCGAAGCTTCCAGAAAATGCATCCAAAATGCAATTAGTAGTATTTGAGGGAATTGAGGATCTGGGCTCCAAAATTCAATCAATCGTCCAAAAGGAATTTGTTGATTTTGTCATAATGGCTGCAGCTGGCTCTGATTGGATTATTGATAAGGTATATGACACACAGGGAAATCTTATGGAGGAAAAGGGTAAAATGCCTTCAGATGAGCCACCAATCATTCATTTTAAAAAAGCTCCAAAAGTATTAGGGCAGATTAAAGGATGGTCACCTGATACAACCTTAATAGGCTTTAAGCTAGAGGCGACTGATGATATCGATTATTTGATTAGTCGTGCTAAATTGCGAATGGATTCAGCAAAGGCAGAATTTATGGTTGCCAATAGTTCAAAATCACTCTACGGGATGGACGAGCCACATTTTATTGTTTCTAAAAATGGAGAAATAGTACAAGTGGAAGGAAAAGAAAAAACAGCAAACATGCTGGTAGAAATATTAACGAATAAATAAAGTCGAACAAACGGGATTTTAGCTGTTCTTTTTTATGTGGAAAAGTGTAATGCATGAATTCAAGGGGGGAGACTGTGTATCTATTAGATCATCTTGTTCATTTTGTAGGAAGACCTGAGCAGCTCGTTGCTTCAACAAGTGAGCTTGGCTTGCATACTGTTAATGGTGGTAAGCATGAAATGTGGGGAACGTATAATTCATTATGTTATTTTGGCTTATCGTATATTGAGTTTATCGGTATTTATGATGAACCTTTGTTTGAGAAATCTGCTCTTGAGCCATACACATTACATGAAACATATAAAAATAAAAACTATCAAAATGGCGTAGTACGACTAGCTTTAAGAACAAATTCTATCGAGAAGGATGCAGAAAGCCTTAAATCCTTAGGCTATGACATTTACGGACCTGAAGAATTTTCGAGAACGCGTCCAGATGGGTCAGTTTTGAGTTGGAAGCTTCTTCATTTTGGTAAAGAAGGACAAGCTCTTGAATTCCCATTTATCATTCAATGGGACGGAGAGGATGAGGCTCGCTATAACGATCTTGTCGAGTCAGGGGCGATTAAACCGCATACACTTGGTAATGTTAAATTGAAAGAAATTGAGTTCGAGGTAAAGGATTTATCGATAGCAACAGAATGGGCTATAGCTTTTGGTTTAGATGTCAAAGAGAGAGGCACTTCTAAAACATTAAATATACCCAATTGTTTATTTACATTTAAACAATCAGCTGATAGTGATAAAATTTCACAAGTAGTTATATCGGGTGCAGCCAAAGAGCAGGATGCCGTTATAGAAGGAACGAAATATATTTTCGAAAGTGAAAAGTAATTGAAGTAGAGCATGTTTTGAGTAAGATTCAAAACATGCTCTTTTTAATGTTGAATTATAGAACATTTGTTCGTATAATGTATTTAATAAGAAAATGAACTAGAGGAAGGTAAGTGAACAGCATGGATTTACCAAATGAAATAAAATCAATGATTCATTTGTATGTAATCTTAGAATTGGCCATTAAATCTGTGAAGCATGATCAGAGATTATTTGAATCCTTTAAGGTAAAACGTCCTTATCTTAACTTTTGTACACAGCAATTAGAAATTTTAAAGGACGAATTTAACCATGTATCAAAATCTCTTTATAAGAGGGGTGTAGCCTACGAAAATTATCAATGCTTCAATCGAAATGAATGTTTCTATAGCTTTAATTTTCGCGGTAACATTATACCCTTTCAGTACACTGGGGAAGTTCTGAAAGGGCAGGTTGAACGGAAAATCAATCTTGTATTAAAAAAAGTAAGTGGGAAGTGTGATAATTCATGAATAGCATTGAGAACAAATACGGTCTTACTGAACAAGAGCGAAAACAAATAATAGCTGAAATCATGCCAATTCTTGAAGAAAGGTCTAGAGAGGAAATAGAACACGTTCTACATTTAATAGTTAAAAAAGGAACAAAGCCATTTTTGAATTTACCAATCAAAAGGTATTCTCAGCCTTCTGAAAAAATTTAAGTCCTCACTACATCGACAACAATTGTTGCAATAAAGTAAGTGATGATTGAAACAATTGCACCCATCAGACCGAACAGAAGAAAGGCTACCATGAATATAAAAATGTTGATTATGAAAATAGATTCTCCCACTGAATAAGAGGTTCTTCTAGAAATCAGAATTGCAAGCACGTCTGTCCCATCTATCGCTCCACCATTTCGAAGTACAATTCCTATGCCCAGTCCAAGTAAAATAGCACCGATAAAGATTAACAAAAAGGAATTTCCATGAAGAAAAGGAGGAAATGCATCTAAAAGGCCTGTTGAGACAGTCAACGAAATAATGCCTAACATCGTACAGAAAGCGAAACGTTTACCTAATCGTTTATAGCCCAAGTAAATAAAAGGAATATTAAGTAAGAAGATAAGCGTGCTTAATGATAAACCTAAACCTTTCGAAAGCATAATTGAAATACCTGTAATTCCGCCGTCGATCAATCCATTGGGAACAAGGATGACTTCAAGACTTATAGCAGCCATAAAAGCACCTGCAATAATCCAAGGAATTTTTGTCAGTAAATCTTTAAGATAATATTTATAGAGTTTTTTTGATCTCAAGTAAGTTCTCCTTATATGTATAGTGGGCATGGGAAAGTAAGGATGCTTCCTTCCTATGCCTATACCATAATTATGAGATTGTTAGGAAGAAGATACATAGTCTTTCAAAATATTTAAACAAAGGAGGAATTGCTTGGGAAAAAATGTTATTGTGAGAGCAGGGGCTGCTTATTATAAGAAGCGAATTATGTAAAAGGAGGTTTTCATTTGGAAAACAATTCAATTTCCGAGCGAGTTTTTATGTCTATTTTTGTATTTATTTCACTGTTGTTTTTTTCAGGACTAGCTGCATTCTTTACCTTGCTAATGGGGGAAATGCATTATATAGCACTAATTTTTGCAATCGCTTTTGTATTGTTTATAACGTATGTGTTTAATGCCTTTCACTTATTCAAAAAGAAAAAAGGTAAGCTAGTTTTCTTCATAGTCGCCTTTGCTGCAATTGGTATTACATCTATTAAACCAATAGAAGTGGGGTATACAAAGCTATTAGCAACAGTAGATTCCGAGGTTGATATTTATGATTATATGCCATTTTCAAAGGATTCAAAGGCTGCTACCTTAAGTGAGCCTTCTACATTCACCATGAAAGAAAATTTGCCTAGAATTGATGGTGCAACTGCCTTGTACCCTTTGTATTCAGCAATTGCACAGGCTACTTATCCAGAAAAAGAATACGATTTACATAGCAGTGAAATCATTGTCACGACAACTCCTAATGCTTACACCAATTTATTCGAAGGAAAGGTGGATATGATTTTCGTCGCAGCACCATCTAAATCACAATTGAATCGAGCGGAATCACTAGGGTTAGATTTGAAGCTGACTCCAATTGGTAGGGAAGCCTTCGTATTTTTTGTGAATAAAAAGAATGATATCGAGGGATTATCAAGTGAGCAGTTAAAAGGAATATATTCCGGTGAAATCACTAATTGGAATGAGGTTGGAGGCGGGAACGATAGTATTCGTGCTTTTCAAAGACCGGAGGATAGTGGTTCACAGTCAGCTTTACAGTCCTTTATGGGAGAAACGCCAATAATGGAAGCACCTACAGACGATATCGCATCTGCAATGGGGGGTATCATTAGTGAGGTCTCTCAGTATAAAAATTTTAAGAATGCAATAGGCTATACTTTTAGATTTTATTCAACTGAAATGGTCCAAAATAACAAGATCAAATTACTTGAAATTGATGGGGTTGCTCCCACTAAGGAAAATATTCGTAATAATAGCTATCCAATTGCTTCGGAATTCTATATAGTGACAGCGGGTTCAAAAAATCCAAATGTAGAAAAACTAATCGACTGGATAGTATCACCCCAAGGACAAGAATTAGTTGAAAAAGCAGGTTATGTCCCAGTGAATGATTAGAAAAATGTAATTTGACCACAAATGTATCTGTTTATGTACATGCTATTGCCAAGCCCTCATTTACCAGCAATTTTTACAGCATAAATATAAAAATGAAGTATCGGCTTTTCGATACTTCATTGCTGTCATTATTATTACGAAAATTTAAATAAAAAAACCAGTCTTACTTGCTTGTCTGACTGGCACCAACTTATAGTTTAACAACATTTGACGCTTGGGGACCGCGATTACCTTCGACAATATCAAATGATACATCTTGTCCCTCATCTAACGTACGAAATCCTTCTTCTTGTATGCCAGTGAAGTGAACGAAAACATCTTCACCGTCGTTGCATTCAATAAAACCATAGCCCTTTTCATTATTGAACCATTTCACTTTTCCTTGGTGCATAGAGGCGTTCTCCTCCTATATCGTTAGTATGGCATTTATTAATATGGAGCTATTACGAATTAAAATATACATGATTGTAATAATAGTGTCAACATTTTGACATTTCTGCAAGTATAACAGCCCTTTTTGTTTGTCATAAAAAGTTTATAATAAATTTAGACGTAGAGAGAAAGTAGGCAGCGAATATGACAACGACTAAAAAATTAACGGATTTACAAATTGCGAGTCAAGCAGAGATGAAGCTAATTACGGAAATTGCAGAGTCTGCTCAAATTCCACTTGATGCAATTGAACAATATGGCAGATATAAAGCCAAAATTGATACAACTAAAATTTCCGGAAGTGCATTAGGAAAAGTCGTGCTTGTTACAGCTACAAGTCCCACTCCAGCAGGTGAAGGAAAGTCAACTATTACAGTTGGGTTGTCTGATGCGTTAAAGCAACTCGACCAGAAAGTAATTGTGGCATTACGTGAGCCTTCATTAGGACCGGTAATGGGCGTTAAGGGCGGTGCAACAGGTGGAGGGTATTCACAGGTAGTCCCTATGGAGGAAATAAACCTGCATTTTACTGGTGATTTACATGCAATTACTTCTGCAAATAATGCACTAGCAGCTCTTATCGACAATCATATACATCAGGGCAATGAGCTCCAAATTGACCCAAGAAGAATTATATGGAAACGCGTATTAGATATAAACGACCGTTCTCTTCGTAACATTGTAGTAGGGTTAGGTGGACCTATGCAGGGGGTACCAAGAGAAGATGGATTTGATATTACAGTAGCCTCTGAAATTATGGCAATTTTCTGTTTAGCGACAAGCCTTGAAAACCTGAAAGAACGTCTTGCAAATATCGTAATTGGTTACACCTACATGAAGGAGCCTGTATTTGTTCGTGATTTAAAGGTTGAAGGAGCTCTAACTTTATTGCTAAAGGATGCTTTTAAACCAAATTTAGTACAAACAATAGAAGGTACACCAGCTCTTATTCATGGAGGACCATTTGCTAACATAGCTCATGGCTGTAACTCTATTATTGCAACACAAACTGCACGAAACCTAGCTGATATCGTTGTTACTGAAGCTGGTTTTGGGGCGGATTTAGGTGCAGAGAAATTTATGAATATTAAGGCACGTCAGGGTGGTTTTGCACCGGATGCTGTAGTTGTTGTTACAACGATTCGTGCGCTAAAAATGCACGGTGGCGTAACAAAGACTAATTTATCCGAAGAAAACGTTGAGGCTTTAATAAATGGAATTCCGAATCTAGAAAAACATATTCAGACGATACGTGAATTTGGAATCGAACCTGTCGTTGCATTGAACCGTTTTGTTACGGATTCAGAAGCAGAGCTGATTACTATTTTAAACTGGGCTCATGCAAATAATGTAAGAATTTCACGTACAAATGTATGGGAGGAAGGCGGTAAAGGAGGGCTTGAGCTTGCTCAACAGGTGCTTGAGATACTCGAGGAGCCGCAAAACTTCGCGCCATTATATAAGACGACTGACTCTATTGAAGAAAAAATTAATGCAGTTGTTCAAAGGGTCTATGGTGGTGAAGGAGTACAATTTACAGATCAAGCGAAAAAACAGATGGCTCAAATCGAGCAATTCGATTGGGATGATTTACCGATTTGTATGGCTAAAACCCAATATTCATTATCAGACAATCCAAAGCAGTTAGGTCGCCCGCAAGGATTTACAATCATTGTACGAGAAGTGATTCCTAAATTAGGTGCAGGCTTCCTTGTTTGTTTGACTGGTGACATTATGACAATGCCAGGCTTACCAAAGGAACCAGCAGCTCTACGTATGGACGTAACAGAAGATGGACAAGCACTCGGATTATTCTAAATAGAATCTAAAAAACTTTAGAACTCCCTCTTAAGATACTAAAAGTTAAGAGGGAGTTCGTTTTATTATTATAAGAGAAAATTTTAGTGGAGTAATTCTGATAAGAAATACCTATTTATGTTGTATGATAGAAATGAAAGTTTTTCCTGTATAAAGATACCAAAATATAAATTTAGGAGCATTAAAAAATGGACAAACAAAATAATAGTCTTAAACCATTTTTATCTTTGATATTTTCTATCGGCATTCCTAAAGTTGCACTTACTTTTGGGTTAATATTTAGCCTCATTACAACAATTGTCGGTCTAACTATTCCTATATTGACAAGAGATTTTGTCGATGGATTTTCGCTTTCAACTGTTAGCACTACATTAATCATTCTTATCGTAGGAGTCTTCATCTTACAGGCTGTCATCGATGGTGTTTCTACATATTTACTAGCCTTTGTAGGACAAAAGGTAGTAGCTAATATGCGTGAAAAAATGTGGCTTAAAATGATTAGATTGCCAGTTTCGTATTTTGATACTCAGCAAAGTGGAGAATCGGTTAGCCGCGTTGTCAATGATACAGGAATTGTGAAAGATTTAATCTCACAGCATTTCCCGCAATTTATCTCAGGGCTAATTTCAATTATTGGGGCAGTCATTATCTTATTTATCATGGATTGGAAAATGACTTTAATCATGCTTATATCTGTGCCGGTTACTGTAGTTATTATGGTTCCACTTGGCTCAAAAATGGCGAAAATTTCAAAAGGTTTGCAGGATGAAACAGCTACATTTTCGGGTAATATTCAACAAACAATTAGTGAAATTAGACTGATGAAATCATCTAATGCAGAAAAGTTTGAAGAACAAAAAGGGAAGACGGGCATCAGCTCGCTCTTAAAGTTTGGTCTTAAGGAAGCGAAGATTTTTGCTTTAATCGGACCCTTTATGTATACAGTAGTCATGTTTGTAATTGTAATGATCATTGGCTATGGCGGTATACGTGTAGCAGAAGGTACGATGTCCACTGGATCCCTTGTTGCCTTCCTATTATATCTGTTCCAAATTATTTTCCCAATAACATCCTTTGCAATGTTCTTTACACAGCTCCAAAAAGCGAAAGGGGCAACAGAGCGAATTATTAATATTTTAGAAATGCCTCTAGAGGATGGGCAAGAGGGAATCGAAAAGGATATTAAAAACGAAATAATTCGGGTTATGAATGTATCTTATGCCTACAACGAAGACGAACCTGTTATTAAAAATGTATCCTTTGAAGCTAAACCAGGTGAGATGATAGCCTTTGCAGGTCCTAGTGGAGGAGGGAAAACTACCTTATTTGCTATGCTTGAACGTTATTATATTCCATCAGAGGGAGTTATAAAGGTTGGGGATACACCTATCAATGAAATTTCCTTATCTTCATGGAGAAGTCAAATTGGTTATGTATCACAGGAAAGTGCCATGATGTCTGGAACGATTCGCGACAATCTGTGCTATGGCTTAAGTGAAGAGATTTCTGATGAACGCCTATGGGAAGTTGCCAAAATGGCATATGCAGATGAATTTATTCGCTCCTTCGCGAACGATCTTGATACTGAAGTGGGGGAACGCGGTGTTAAGCTCTCAGGCGGTCAAAAGCAAAGAATTGCTATAGCACGTGCCTTCTTACGGGATCCTAAAATTCTTCTAATGGATGAAGCAACTGCAAGTCTGGACAGTCAATCAGAAAGTGTTGTCCAGCAAGCACTATCTCGGTTAATGGAGGGACGCACAACATTTGTCATTGCCCACAGACTTTCTACAATTGTGGATGCGGACAAAATCATCTTTATAGAAAAAGGACAAATTACTGGAATGGGAACTCATGCTGAATTAACGGAATCCCACGATTTATATCGAAAATATGCTGAACAGCAATTAACTTAACATAAAATTTAAATGCCTTAAAAGGCTGCATTGCAGCTTTTTAGGGCATTTTTTTATACAAATTCTTGGTCATTAATTGACGAGTACAGCATATGCTGTTATGGTTATATACATAAGTGTATAACCGTTTAACTATAAAACCATGAAAGTACAAATCGAAAAGTGGTGATACGATTGAGTAATTTGTTTGAGCAGGATAAACCGATTTATCTTCAAATTCGCGAAAGAATTGAAGATCAAATTGTAGACAATCAGTTAAAAGAAGGGGAGCAAGCACCCTCAACAACACAGCTTGTGAATTTTTATAAAATCAATCATGCAACCGTTTCAAAAGGCGTCAATCAATTGGTAGAAGAAGGAATCCTTTTTAAGAGAAGAGGAATTGGAATGTTTGTGGCAGAAGGGGCAAGAGAGAGGCTAATTCAAAATCGAAAAGATACTTTTCTGGAAAACTTCGTAGTGGGACTTGTACAGGAAGCGAATAAGTTGGGGATTACCGACCAAGAGCTATTTGAACTAATCAAAAAATGTAAAGGAAGTGTATAACGTTGCGTATAGAAGTGAATAACGTGTCCGTTAAATTTAAAAACCGATATGCCTTAAAGGATATTACTTTTACTATAAATGAAAACAAAATCTATGGATTATTAGGGAGAAACGGTGCAGGGAAAACAACCTTATTATCTCTATTGGCCTCATTCCGTGAGCCCTCTAGTGGTTCTATTTCCATTGAGGGAGAAGATCCCTTTGAAAATGCAAAGCTGATGCAGCATGTCAACTTTGTGTTCAACAAGGATTATAAGGATGAAACAGATAACCTTAAAAATACTTTGGAAAATGTGAACAGATATCGTCCGTATTTTGATTTCGATTATGCCAACCATCTAATCCAAAGATTCAAACTACCGATGGATAAACCATTAAAGCAATTTTCAAAAGGAATGCAGTCCGCAGTAAGTGTAACGATTGGCTTGGCGAGCCGCGCACCAATTACTATTTTCGATGAGGCCTATAATGGGATGGATGCACCTACAAGAGAAATTTTTTATCAAGAGCTACTAGAAGACCAGTCTGAACATCCCCGTATTATTATTATGTCAACTCACCTTGTATCCGAAATGGATTATTTGTTTGATGAAGTATTGATTGTAAATATAGGTGAGCTTGTTCTTCAAGAAGAATACGAATCACTTGTTACCAAAGGGGCATCTATTACGGGTCCAGCAGAGGATGTAGATTCATTTGTACAATCGATGAACCAGCTCAATACAAAACAATTAGGAAATACAAAATCAGTCATGATATATGGGGAACTAAGCGATGCTGAGCGAAAAGCTGCACAGGCTAAAGGGCTTGAAGTTGGTCCCATTTCTTTACAAGAATTGTTCATCCATTTAACAGAGGGGGAGGAATAAAATGAAGCAACCAAGAAATTATCCAAAAGTTGCAAGTGATATGTTTTTTTTACAAGGGACATGGGCGTCAGGTTTTTTAGGCGTCATGCTAATTGTTCAAATTATAAAGATGATAACGTCCTATTTCAATGGGAATGAGGTTAACACTTTTTTTACAGCTACTTTTATAGCATCTAATATCTTCATGCTTGTTATTGGAATCATTTCAGCTGTTGGATTTATACCACATTATGTGAGCAATGGTATAACAAGAAAGGATTATTTCAAAGGTACAATTATTGGAACAATCGGGCTTGCCCTGGTTTTACCAATAATAAGCGCAGTTATTACAGGAGCTATACAATTGGTCATTAATTTGTTCAATTTACTTATTAATCTAGAGTCTTTTGAAAATCCACTTCATGAGGCAGATAATCATATTGTAGCGGATATAATTACTTCTGTTATCTTTACACCATATATTGAGCTGAGCTCGAACTGGATAGCTGCAATTTTAGTTTTTGCTATAAATATCTTTACTTATTACGTTGTTGGTTGGTTAATTGGTGCTGCATTTAGTCGATTCGGTGTGATTGTAGGGTTATTATTCATTATTCTTGGATTTATTGTAGTTCAAGTAGAAGATATTTTACTATCCATAAGCCTAGGCTTGAATGTTCCAGGTTTTGTCGACGAAATTGAAATCCCGATTGTCATTTCAATTGTAGCGATTCTGCTAATACTTTCTATCTGTTTATGGCTCATCCGTCAGTTGACAAAAAGAATGATTGTCAAATTCTAAAATTATATCTATCTAACAAATAATAAGCATATTTTATTTAAAACTATCCAATTGGGTAGTTTCTTTTTTTATAATTACCCAATTTCAAATGTAACTTTATTTCCATTTTTTAGTCGAATAAATAAAGGAGGATTACATCATGAAAATAAAATTGTTAATAGCTTTTCTTTTAATATTTCCTTTTGTAGTGAATCTTTCTACGACTTCCAGCTTTGCATGCTCTTGTAGTCAACCAGGAAGTGCAGAGGAAGAAATGAATAGAAGTGACTTTGTATTTTCGGGTAAGGTTTTAGATATCAAGGATAACAATAAGAGTCTATTTTTGCAGTCTTCAGCGGATTTACTAGAAATACGCTTTGAGGTTTCGAATACTTGGAAGGGTTTAAGTGAAACAGAAGCTCTAATTTTTACCGAGCGTGAATCGGCAAGCTGTGGATTTAATTTTACGATAGATGAAGAATTTTTAGTTTATGGCAATAATGAGGGTGGAAAAAAGAGAGCTAGTCTTTGTTCGAAGACGACTTTATTGAGTGAAGCAGCTGATTTGAATTCATTAGGGGAGGGACAAAAGCCTTCTGTAGAAGTCGGTAAGGGGGAGGAGATAAAAGGCGGAAATGCCCTTCGTGATCAGTCAATGACGATACCCATTTCAATTTTTGCGATTGTAGTAGTTCTTATTATTCTAGTAAGTTATATGCTAGTTAAAAAGAGTTCTAGTAAATAATACAAAACAAGAAAGCAATAAAATAAACCTGTAGAATCGGCACTATAAAAGTGTTTCATCTACAGGTTTTTTAAGAGGGGACTAATTTTTGTTTACATAATAATATACCTTGAAACTAAATTTTAAATTGCTTTACAAGGTCATTTAGCTGTTCAGCATTAGCTGCTAGCTCATCAGCATTAGAAGAGACTTGCTCCATAGAGGAGGCGACTTCTTCAACCGTGGCAGCTGCTTCTTCAGAGCTTGCAGCAGATTGCTCGGAAACACTAGCAATTGTTTCAATTGACGTATCAATACTTTGTGTTTGTTGTGATATATTTGTCAGGTTTAAGGCTACCGTTTGAATATTTGATACCATATCAGTAATCGCCAGCGATATTTTTTCAAAGGTTTCCTTTGATAGATTAGTTTGTTCAGAGCCTTTTATAACCTCGTTATAACCAGCCATTAAAGAGGTTGTAACTTCATTTGTTTCTTTTTGGATACTCGTTACAATAGTTGAGATATTTGAAACACTTAAAGAAACTTGCTCAGCCAATTTTCTCACCTCGTCAGCCACTACTGCAAAGCTTTTCCCATGCTCGCCGGCTCTTGCAGCTTCAATCGCAGCATTTAAAGCCAATAAATTAGTCTGATCAGCAATATCAGTAATTACTTTTACAAGATTTGTAATTTGCTTTGATTGATTATTTAAGTTTTCTACTTTTGTTACGGCTGTTTTAACGATAGCATTAATTCTTTCAATTTGAGTGGTTGTATCAGTCATAAGCTGACGACCATTTTCCGTCATATCTCTTACAACCTCAGAATGCTGATAAACCTGTTGACTATTATTATTTGCTTCTTCAATTTGACCAGAGAAGGCTGTCATAGTACTTCTAAGCTCCATCGTACTCGACGCTTGTTCTTCTGTGCCTTCAGCAATTTGACTAACAGTAACGGCTGTTTGATGAGTTCCTTCAGTAACCTCAGCCGCTGATAATTTTAAACTCATACTACTATTCTCAACATTCGAAGAAACCTGCTGTATTTGACCAATGATCGCTTTTAACTGATCTGTCATATTATTTGTTGATTCAGCAAGTTTTCCAAATTCGTCCTTAGTTTTTATCGGCAAGGGTTCGACATCCAATTGCCCACCTGAAATTCTATGCATTTGCTTCATTAATCGTACAACTGGTTTTGAGACCAGTGAGGAAAGAACGACTTGTGTGATAATGGCAACGACGATAATTATTACTGACATAATTATAAGTAATAATTTTGCATTTTCTGTATCCTCAATCATCATATGTCCAATTTCGATAATCTGATTTTCTGTTTGTTGTGCGACTGCTTCAAATTGTGAGCGAATACTTTCAACATCTGAATCTCTCATTGTTATATTGAATCTAGCGTCTTCAATATTTCCCGCATCATACTCTGCAAAGACGCGTTCTTCGATAAATTTGCTCCAGTTTGCTGCAGTAAAGTTAGCATTTTGTAGCAAACCGAAATGTCCACTTTTCTCAATAATTGCCATGCTTTCATCGGCCTGTTTACTGTATTCGTAATACATGTCCTTATAGGCTTCATCACCCTTTAAAACGTAGGCTCTGGCTGCAGATGCACGAACATTTATAGATTCAGCAAGTGCATTTTCGGCATTTAATATAACCAGCTTTTCTTCAATAATCTCTTTAGATGAGTTCATCAAGGAGGTATTAATTATGTAAGATAAAACACCATAAATTGCTGTAAAGGAAACAATTATAGCAAAGCTTACTAATATTTTTTTGCGAATTGAATCTAATTTGAATAGTTTGAAAATTTTCTTCACATTAACATCTCCTTTCATTCCTAAAAATCCAAAAAATAATAGATTATCACTACTTTGTAACTATGATTATAGCACAGCAGTATGGCATAATGTCTATCACTTTAGCACTACTTTCGATTAAAAATAGAAAGATATGCTAATCTATCAATATTTTTATATGGAATTTGTGAATTTATATCGAAATTGCAATTTAAGTATAGCTTAATTAAATAAAATGTGACATACTATAAAAAGTTTTGAAAGCTATTGTTTGTTTAAGTAAAACATAATTGAGTAATTTCATAGCTTTTGGGTAAATAAGAAGTAGAAACGCAAATAGTAGGTATTAATAAGTTATTTATAATATAAATTACGAGAAATGTGGAACCGATTACATATAGCGTTTTTTATTTTTTAAGCAATGTGTAACCGATACCACAATGACTAATTATTTTTTGAAAGTGAGAAATCGATGGCTACAATTAGTGATGTTGCAAAATTAGCTAAAGTATCTGTTGCTACAGTATCTAGATTTCTAAATGATAGCGGGTATGTAGGAACGAAATCACGAGAATCAATTGAGAATGCTATAAAAGAATTAAATTATGTTCCGAGTGAGGTAGCGCGCTCCCTTTCAACAAAACAGTCGGATATTATTGGTCTAATTATTCCTGATATTAAAAACCCATTCTTTCCTGAATTAGCAAGAGCAGTGGAGGACACAGCCTTTGAATACGGATATACCGTTATTCTTTGTAATTCAGATGAAAATGCAATGAAAGAAAAACATTATTTAGAAAAGCTCACAAAAAAGTATGTAGCGGGAATTATTTTAACCTCCATTATTGAACAAGAAAATCATTGGCAAAATGTAAAATTACCGATTGTTGCATTGGATAGACCAATCGATTCGAAAGTCGCAACAGTGACAACGAACAATCAGAAGGGTGCAGAACTTGCAACAAGTTATTTGCTGGAATGTGGAGCAAAAAATCTACTATGTATAAGTGGACCTAAAAACATGACATCCTCTCAAACGAGAATTGAAGGCTTCAAAGCAGCTCTCCACCGAAATGGAGTAGATGCCCACATTATAGAAAGTCCATATGATTTTGAAATAGCTGAAAAGATATTATATGACTACTTAAAGGCGAATCCTTCTATAGATGGGATATTTGCTTGTAGTGATGCTTCTGCAATAGGTGCATTAAAAGCAGCCCATCGTTTAAAACTTCGTATTCCAGAGGACATACAAATAGTAGGGTTTGATGGAATACAAGTCGGTAATGTAGTGACGCCAAGTTTGACGACCGTTGCACAAAACATTTATTTATTAGGGCAGACGGCAGCAGAGCTACTGATTAAACAAATTGAAGGTCAAAAATTAGCCCAAGAATCTATTTGTATTGATCCTGAGCTCATAATAAGAGAAACGACAAGAAAGGAAAGAAGTGAATGATTACTGTAATTGGCAGTATTAACATGGATATAGCGATTCGCACAGATGTTTTTCCAAAGCAAGGGGAAACAGTACTAGGCAACCTATTTACTACGATTCCAGGAGGTAAAGGGGCAAATCAGGCAGTAGCAGCAGCAAGGCTTGGCAGTCAGGTTCAAATGGTTGGTGCAGTCGGCCAAGATGCCTTTGGAAATGAGTTATATTTTAATTTGAAAAATGAAAATATCAATGTAGGTGGCATTGAGAAAACAAACAATTCTACAGGGATAGCTAATATTCTATTACACGATAATGATAATCGAATTATTGTGGTACCAGGTGCAAACTTCGATTTAGATCAACAAATGATTGAACGCCATATGGACTTAATCAAGCAAAGTAGCTTAGTAATACTCCAACTAGAAATACCCGTCGAAACGATCGATTTTGTTTTGGATGTTTGTGTAAAATTATCGATTCCTGTTTTATTAAACCCAGCTCCAGCAGCAAATTATAAGCCTGAGTGGATTGAAAAAGTGACATACTTAACGCCTAATGAAACGGAATGTGAACAAATCTTTGGCACAGATTATGAGACGGTATTAAAACAATATCCAAATAAGCTTATTGTAACACTTGGTGGTGAAGGGGCAGCTTACTTTGATGGTACAAAACTAGTAAATGTTCCTGGCTATAAGACAAAAGCATTGGATACAACAGGTGCTGGTGATACGTTTAACGGTGCTTTTGCTCATGCAATTACTGCTGGTAAAACAATTGAAGCAGCTGTTCAATTTGCGAATATCGCAGCCTCTCTATCAGTAGAGAAATTTGGTGCTCAAGGTGGCATGCCACAAATTGAAAAAGTGAATGAACGCTTGGAGGGCTTGAAATGAAAAAGCATGGTATTTTAAATCGGGAATTAGCAGGACGTTTTGCGAAATTAGGTCATACTGATCGAATTGTCATTGCAGATTGTGGTCTACCAATCCCAGATGGAATTCCATGTATTGACCTTGCATATAAGCTAGGTGAACCATCATTTATATCCATTCTAGAGGTAGTTTTAGAGGATTTAGTTGTAGAGGCAGCTGTAATAGCTGAAGAAATAGAAACAAAGAATGATCAGGTTGCCTATAAATTAAAAGAGAGCTTACCAAATATCAAGTATGTCACTCATGAAGAATTTAAAGAGCTTACAAAGCAAACAAAGCTTATTATCCGTACTGGTGAAACTACACCATATGCAAACGTGATTTTACAAAGTGGTGTCATTTTTTAGAAACTATAAAAGTAGGTGAAGTTGCATGATTCAAATGTCAGGCATATCTAAAGCATTTAATGGAAACGTCGTACTAGAAAATGTTCAGTTTGAATTAGCAAAGGGTGAAATCCATGCGCTAATGGGCGAAAATGGTGCAGGTAAATCTACAATGATGAAAATTCTAAGCGGTATTTATACTAAGGATGCTGGAGAAATCATGGTAGATGGAGAAACAGTTCAATTTAAATCACCAAAGGATGCAGAAAAGCTCGGTATTGTTGTTATCCATCAGGAGCTAAATATGCTACCAGATTTAACAGTTGCACAAAATTTATTTCTTGGCAAAGAACTTACATATGGCAAGACAGGGATATTAAAAACGCGTCAAATGGAAAAGGAAGCAATAAAGCTTCTATCGAAATTAGGTCTTACTATTAATCCACGAACGCGTACGGGTGACCTATCAGTTGGTAAACAGCAAATTATCGAGATTGCTAAAGCTATAGCAAGTGATGCGAAATATATCGTAATGGATGAACCGACAGCCGCTTTAACGGATCGAGAAATCGAAACGTTATTTAAAACAGTAAATGAGCTAAAAGCAAAGGGGATTTCCTTTGTTTATATCTCACATAGAATGGAAGAAATCTTTGCAATTTGTGACCGCATTACAATTTTAAGAGATGGTCAATATGTGGGCGTACGTAATATTCCTGAAACGAATTTTGATGAAATCGTAGCGATGATGGTTGGACGTGAGCTAGGGGAACGCTTCCCAGAAAGAAACTGTAAAATTGGCGAGACGAAATTAGAAGTTAGGAACCTGACAGTGAACGGTTTGTTCCAAGACATCTCTTTTAAGCTGAAAAAAGGAGAGGTTCTTGGTGTAGCTGGTTTAATGGGTTCAGGACGAACTGAGGTTGCTCAAACAATTTTTGGCTATCGAAAGCTAAGCAATGGTGAGATTTTCATAGATGGCAAGAAGATTAACGTTAAGTCACCAATTGATGCTATGAAGCACGGAATCGGCTTTGTCACAGAAGATCGTAAAACTGAAGGGTTGGTTCTTGATTTCTCTATTAAAGATAATATTTCACTTGCCAACCTTGAAAAATGTTCGTCTTCTGGAATTATGAAGAAGGAACACGAGAATTCGATGGTTGCAAAATATATTAAAGACCTAAAGATACGAACTTCTGGTCCGGAGCAAAGCGCAAAATCCTTAAGTGGTGGGAATCAACAAAAGGTAGTTATCGCCAAATGGCTTGGCACAGAACCGGAGATTTTGATCTTGGATGAACCAACTCGTGGAGTGGATATCGGCGCTAAGAAAGAAATCTATCATATTATTAACCAATTAGCTGAATCGGGAGTGGCAATATTGATGATTTCTTCAGAGTTACCTGAAGTAATTGGCATGGCAGACCGTGTAATTGTTATGCAAGAAGGAAAATTAACAGGCGAAGTAAACAAAGAGCATATGACACAGGAAGTCATTATGCAATATGCAACAGGGGGAGAACAAGTTGTCTAATTATAAATCAAAGGAATTAGTCTCTAAGCTTGGACCACTATTCGGTTTAATTTTATTAATCATTATCGTATCCATATTAAATCCAAGTTTTTTATCAATCGCAAATATATTCAATGTCTTACGCCAGGTTTCCATTAGTGCAATTATTGCCTTTGGTATGACGTTTGTTATCTTAACAGGTGGAATTGATTTATCCGTCGGTTCAACACTAGCTTTAACTGGTGCTATTGCAGCAAGCTTACTTTCAAGTGGAATGGACCCATTCTTAACAATAGGGATTTCATTAATCATCGGTTTAATTTTAGGTGCTATTAATGGTGTAATTATTACAAAAGGTAAGGTAGCTCCATTTATTGCTACACTTGCAACAATGACAATTTATCGAGGTTTGACTTTAGTGTTTACCGACGGTCGACCAATTTCTGATCTTGGGAATCATTACTCATTCCAATTATTTGGTAAGGGTTACTTCCTTGGGTTCCCAGTACCAGTTGTGACAATGGTCATTGCGTTTATCGTTTTGTATTTCATCCTACAAAAAACAACATTTGGTCGCCGTGTTTACGCGGTCGGTGGAAATGAAGAAGCAGCAAAGCTTTCAGGCATTAATACAGATCGAGTTAAGATTGCTGTTTATGCAATTACAGGGTTACTAGCTTCTCTTGCAGCCTTAATCTTAACTTCTCGACTAAATTCAGCTCAACCTACAGCAGGACAGTCTTATGAATTAGACGCTATTGCTGCTGTTGTGTTAGGTGGTACTAGCTTGAATGGTGGTAAGGGTTGGATTATTGGAACATTAATCGGTGCGTTAATCATTGGTGTTTTAAATAACGGAATGAACTTAATAGGAGTTTCTTCATTCTGGCAACAGGTTGTAAAAGGGATTGTTATTTTAATCGCTGTCTTGATGGATCGCAAAAAAACTGCTTAAGGAGTACAAAATATGAAAAAGCTTACGATATTATTTGTTGCACTTGTCGCGTTAGTCCTTTCCGCATGTTCTATGGAATCTCCATTTTTAGAAAATGCAAAGGATGATGCTGCAAATGAAAAAGTGTCATTTAAAATTGGTTTTTCGATTTCTACATTAAACAATCCATTCTTTGTAACATTAAGTGAGGGCGCAAAAACGAATGCACAGGAGCAAGGTGTAGGGATTTCAATCGTAGATGCCCAGGATGATGCATCAAAACAAGCCTCTGACATAGAGGATTTAATCCAACAGGGTGTCGATTTGATTCTTATAAATCCTGTAGACTCTTCAGCAGTTGGTTCTGCCGTTGAGGCGGCAAACTCAGCTGGGATCCCTGTAATTACAGTTGACCGTTCTGCTGAAAGTGGTGAAGTAGTCTCACATATTGCTTCAGATAATGTAGCAGGTGGCGTTTTAGCTGGAGAATATCTACTTGAATTAGTAGGTGAAGGTGCTAAAGTGGCAATGCTAGAAGGGGTTGCAGGCTCTTCAGCAGCACGTGATCGTGGGGAAGGCTTCTTGACGGCAGTCGATGGCAAAGTGGAAATCGTTTCAAGCTTAACAGCAAACTTTGACCGAGGAGAAGGCTTAACAGTAATGGAAAATATGCTTCAGGCCAATCCACAAATTCAAGGTGTATTTGCACAAAATGACGAGATGGCGTTAGGTGCGTTAGAAGCAATTGAAGCTAGCGGTAAGAATATCAAGGTCATTGGTTTTGATGCAACCGACGATGCTCTAGCTAAGGTAGAAGAAGGCAAACTAGCGGCAACAGTTGCTCAAAAGCCAGATGAAATCGGGAAAGCAGCAATCGATACAGCTGTTGCCTATTTAAATGGTGAAACAGTAGAGGAATTTGTTCCTGTTGAATTAGAGCTAGTTAAATAATAAAAGAACTGCAGTTTAATTGTTCCATACAATTAGAGCTGCAGTTTTTTGTTTGTTATATTTGGTTGCGAGGTCGCATTCTTTATGTCGGTACAATTCGGACGGCTAATTCTCCAATTTATATTAGCCGCGGAATTGAATTTTCCCTTTCGAGCTCTTTTCACTTGCATTAAATAGCTGATCCAGTGACATCATATTACTTCCAGCAAATAGTAAGTAAAGTGCCATTGCAATTAATGCGACATTAAACTCATAGCCATTTAAAAAGCCATCTTCAAAGTGAACAAATACAATTGCCCCCGCCATGACAGAAATTAATAGGAAGGAAACAAATCGAACCGAAAAGCCGATTATCAAAAAGAAGCCCCCGAGCACTTCTATGCCGGCTACCCCAAATCCTACGATTTCTGCGTAGGGTATTCCATATTCATGAAATCTAGTAATGGTTTCAGAGATACCCTCCTTAAATTTCACAATGCCGTGGAGTAAAAAAATCCCACCTAAAACAAGCCTCAGCACAAATCCACCAACTTCATTCTTATACATACATAATCTCCCCTTTAAAACTCCTTTTTACTATCATATTGTGGCTCGTCCCAATATAATACTCGTTCAGATGAAATAGTTTTGGAAAGTGAAATGGCGAGTCGTAAGTGAGTGTAGTGTAAAGTTGTGAAAGTCGCAAGTAAGTGTAGTGAAGTCGCAAGTAAATGTACAAAACTCGCAAGCAAACCCAAAACTCGCAACTTCAATTCAATCTATTTATAATAGAAGAAATAGGAGTGATGAATATGATTAATCAACTTAAAGAAGCAGTACAGAAAATCTATGATCAGTTTGATGCGAGTCATGATTTTCAGCATATTGAAAGGGTTCTTCAAAATGCAGAGAGTATTTTAGAAACAGAGCCAAAAGCAGATCCGGAAATTGTTCGAATTGCGGTACTTTTACATGATGTAAGCGATAAAAAATATACTGATTCTAAAGAAAATGAAGAAACGCTACTTAACTCGTTAAACCTTTCAGCTAATCAAAAGCAGCATATCAAGGAGATTATTGAAAGTGTGTCGTTCAACGGGGGAAATGAAGTTGCAGCTAAATCGATTGAAGCGAAAATTGTTCGTGATGCCGATCGTTTGGATGCCATCGGTGCGGTAGGTATCGCTCGTACATTTGCTTATGGTGGGGCTAAGGGTCGTAAGCTCTATGATGATAATGAGGAAGTAAGATTTGAAATGTCTGAAGATGACTACCGTTCGAAAAGTACAGCTTCTGTGACGCATTTCTATGAAAAGCTTCTATTATTAAAGAATTTAATGACAACTGAAAAAGGGAAGGAAATGGCTGAAAAACGTCACACATTCATGGTAGGATTTTTAGAGCAGCTGAAGGCTGAAAGAGAAGGCAGAGCATAGAATAACAAAATATAAAAGTTTTCTTACAAAAGAACACATTAACAAAGTACGTTTTACATAATAATAAAAAACCCTAAACAGAAAGCGAAAAACTTCTTTGTTTAGGGTTTATTGTTTTACGGAGTTAGCAAATCGATGTTACCTAGCACTTACTAATGTTAGAGTTCTAATTTGTAGGATTTACTTGGACGACCTTTAGCTTTTGTCACTTTGTTTAAAAGGGAGGAGGCATAATTAAATTCTTCTAGCCGTTTTAGTATTCTGCTTGCTGTACGTACAGATATCGATAGGTGAATACTTAGCTCCTCGGCGGTTAATGTATCCTTTTTTAGTTTGTATATTAACCCATAAATCTTCTGTAAATGAAGCAAGGAAATATTCGTTTCATTAGCAATGGTTATCAGCTTATCATTTTGAAATTCTTTTACCGATATAGAAGAATTACCATCCAATGGCCCAATTAAGTGATTTTCCTTTGTTAAAATATAGGATTCTGTTAAAGAGCCTGTACAGTAGGCTGCGGCCTTCTCTGCCTGGAACCTAGCCTCTTGTAATGTTTTTCCGATACCCCATCCAATTTTCACCTTAAAAGAAAGCTCATCTCTTAAAAACTCAACTAAAGAACATTTTTCTTGGTTATTTGTAATCATCAGAAAATCACTATAATTCGTTATTAGCTCGTAGTGAATAGCACTTCTATATGTTATTAACGATGTCCCTAGCTTTCGGTTAAAATCTAAAATTGATTTATAAAGGGCAATTTGTCGATATTCAATTTCAGCTGGATCATTTTGAGACATCGAAAATTCAAGATAACCAGCAACAGCCTGGCTATTTAATAGGTTAGCCACTTCAATCTCCTTCATTACCTCTAAAATGGTAATCTCCATGCTGTCTACAGTAGGGGTTACTAGTATAGGCTGAATAGTTTCATCTTCAAAATACGTATACAAATTGGTTAAACGAGTAAGTGAGAACCGAATTTTTTGTTCCTTCCATAGCTTTGCATGGGCATTATAGACAACGTCATAAGCATTTGGTAACCCAAAAACTTCAATGCTCTCACTTAGAAGATGGGGAAAATCCTCTGGTAAAAGCAGTTCTTCCAGGCTTAAATAGTTATTTTCTTTATAAAGAAAGTCAATCATACAATGCTTGAACGAGAAATCTGGGTGCTTATATTGTAGCTCTGCTATTTTATAGTAAAAATCTCGTTCGGTAATATCAAAAAAAGCACAAGGAATTGACGTGAAATATTCACTTAAATGTTTTTGAATATGTAGGTAAGGAATCTGTCCACTGAATATAACACCATCATAAGTTTTTATATTGTCTAGAAATAGTTTCTCTAAATGTCTTAGGTCCTCATAAATGAAGATTTGCAGATTAATATTATCAATTTTAATATTTTCACAGTTTTTTACCCATTGAAAAGATAGATTAGTTGAAAAGACGCAAATTTTATACATATAAAACCCTCCTTATTTACCATTGTGTAAATTTTCTTAATTTTTTAATATTTATTTTAAGACATTGTAATAAATTGTCCGAAAATAATAAAGGGGGAAATATAGATTATGAAAAATAATCCCGAAATTGAAGTTGAAAACAATGGAGCTTTCAACAAATTTCTAAATACCGTTGAAAAAATCGGTAATAAGCTGCCACATCCATTTATGCTCTTTTTGTATCTTACACTGATTTTGGTAGTAATTTCATTTATTTTAGGTACTATGCAAGCTTCTGTTATTCATCCTAATACAGGAGAAACAGTAACAGTTAATAATTTACTTTCAAAAGATGGTATTCGCTACATTTTGGCTAATACTTTGACAAACTTTACTGGCTTTGCACCATTAGGCTTAGTACTAACAATGATGCTAGGTATTGGCTTATCTGAAAAGGTAGGACTGTTTTCGGCTTTAATGACAAAGGCGATTGTTAAAACACCTAAACGAATCGTTACATTTATGGTCGTTTTCATTGGAATTTTAGGAAATATTGCTTCAGATGCAGCTTTTGTAGTTATTCCTCCTTTAGCAGCATTAGTATTTCTATCCTTGGGCAGACATCCTCTTGCCGGTTTAGCTGCTGGACTAGCTGGTGCTGGTATAGGCTTTACAGCTAATATTCTAGTAGCAGGTACAGATGCGTTATTATCTGGAATTACAACGGAAATTGCAAAAACAATTGATGAAACAATGATTGTGTCACCATTAGATAACTGGTTCTTTATGAGTGCTTCAACGTTTTTACTAGCATTTCTAGGAGCACTTGTTACCGACAAAATCGTAGAACCGCGATTAGGGCCATACAACGGTGAGAAGAAGGCAGATTTGCATGAATTATCACCTTTAGAGAACCGTGCTTTACGTAATACTGGTATTGCAACAATCCTCTTTGTCGGTGCGATACTTGTTCTAATGTTTATTCCAAATTCTCCTCTACTTAATGACGATGGGACAATTTTACGTTCACCATTTTTATCTGGTATAGTACCGATTCTATTTGCTTTCTTTTTGGTAGTAGGGATTACATATGGTGTTTCGGTTAAGAAAATTACTCAGGTAGCTGACGTTCCAAATATTATGGCTGAGGCTATTCGTGATTTATCGAGCTATATTGTATTGATCTTCATTATTGGTCAGTTTATCGGATATTTTAACTGGACAAATATTGCTACTTGGATGGCAGTACATTTAGCAGATATATTAACGGCTATTAAACTAACAAATGTCTTTGCGGTTGTTTTATTTGTATTGCTAGTAGCTATTTTAAGTTTATTTATAATCAGTGGATCTGCACTGTGGTCTCTTGTTGCACCTATTTTTGTACCGACATTTATGCTGCTAGGGTACCATCCGGCATTTATTCAATTAGCATATCGTGTTGGGGAATCTTCAACAAATATGGTTACGCCGTTAAATCAATATTTCGCCATCATCCTGGGCTTCATGCTTGTTTACAACAAAAAAGCAGGCATTGGGACACTGATGTCATTGATGATTCCATATACAATTGTATTCTTAATTTCTTGGATTCTATTAATGCTTGTGTTTGTACTATTTAATATTCCGATTGGTCCAGGTATTCACTACTTATTAAAATAGGAGATGTCTTAGATGAACTTTTTAACTGTAGAAAAGGATTATTTACAGGTTTTAAGAGAATGGAGAAGAGATTTTCATAAATTTCCAGAACCAGGCTGGCTTGAGTTTCGTACCTCTGCTATTATAGCTGAAAACCTTGAAGCTTGGGGTTATGAGGTATATGTAGGCAAAGAAATTGTGCATGGCGACTCAATGGGTGTTCCGGATAAAGTCTTAGCAGATGCTTTCTATAAAAAAGCAATTGAGAGTGATGTATCAAGCAAATGGTTAGAGAAAATGGAAGCAGGAAAAACAGGCGTAATTGCTGTTTTGGATACAGGTATTCAAGGACCAACCATTGCTTATCGAGTTGATATTGATGCACTACCAATACTAGAATCGTCCGAAGAAAAACATGTTCCTCAGCAATTAAATTTCCGTTCTCAAAATGATGGTTTTATGCATGCATGTGGTCATGATAGTCACGCTACGATCGGATTAGGGTTAGCACAGCAGCTCATGAAAGTAAAAGATAAGCTCTGTGGAAAGATTATAATCATCTTCCAGCCAGCAGAAGAAGGCGTAAGGGGAGGGAGTGCCATTGTTGCATCTCCTTTATTAGACAAGATAGATTACTTATGCGCCCTTCATATCGGTACTGGTATTCCAAAAGGAACCTTTGTCGCAGGGGTTGATGGATTCTTGGCCACAACTAAATTTGATGTAACGATTAAAGGGGTTGCCGCCCATTCTGGCATTAATGCTGAACAAGGAAAAAATGCGCTTTTAGCAAGTGCCCAAGCTGCTCTTGCCCTACACAGCTTACCTCCGCATAGTGAAGGAGTAGCCCGTGTAAATGTTGGAACATTAGAAGCCGGAAGTGGTCGTAATATCATTCCTTCATTGGCCAAAATGCAGCTGGAAATACGTGGTGAAACAACAGCTATCAACAGCTTCTATGAAGAGCGGGTTGAACAAATATTCAATGGGGTTGCAGCAATGTACGATGTCGAAGTTCAACTAGAAAAGGTTGGATATGCATTGAATATTCCATCAGATCAACAATTAGCGAAAATTCTAAAGGAAACAGCTATACAACAGCCTTCAGTAAAGGAAGTTATTGAATATAGAGACTTTAAAGCTGGCTCAGAGGATGCAACCTTCTTAATGCAAAAAGTACAAAAGCAGGGTGGTTTAGCCTGCTACTCTATTATTGGAACAAATTTAGCAGCAGGACATCATCACGAGGAGTTTGATATTGAAGAAGAGGATATGCTTTCAGCTCTAGAGATATGGGTGAATGTTCCCTTCAAGCTATATGAGGAGTTGAAAGTAAATGGCTAGTAAGTTAGAACAAATTGATAGTTTATATAAGCAGTATGAGGATGAGATTATTCATCTTGCTGATCGAATTTGGGATGTTCCTGAGACGAGATATCAAGAGGTTGAGTCAGCAAAAATTTTAAAGACGTATTTAGTGGCAAATGGATTTGAAATTGAAATGGGCATTGGTGGAATCGATACTGCCTTTGTTGCTAAATATGGTAGTACGGGTCCAATCATTGGAATTTTAGGAGAATTTGACGCTCTTCCTGGACTAAGTCAAAAAGCAGGTAGCGATGTTCGAGAAGCTCATGTTGAAGGTGGCAATGGTCATGGCTGTGGTCATAATCTATTAGGAACTGCAGGCATTGGGGCAGTTCGACTTCTAAAGGATTTAATAGATAAGGGTGAAGTAGAGGGAAGGATTCATTACTTTGGTTGCCCAGCTGAAGAGGGTGGATCAGGCAAAACATTCATGGTTCGAGAAGGTGTTTTTAATAATGTAGATGTTGCGTTAACCTGGCATCCCAATTCCTTCACAAGTGTGTTTAATTATTCTTCACTAGCAAATTATCAAGTTTATTTTGAATTTGAAGGTACTGCTTCCCATGCAGCTAATTCGCCTCATCTTGGAAGAAGTGCTTTGGACGCTGTGGAATTAATGAATGTTGGGGTCAATTACTTGCGAGAGCATATCTCAAGTAATGCGAGAGTGCATTATGCCGTAACGAATTCAGGTGGGATTTCACCGAATGTCGTGCAAGCAAATGCTGAGGTTTTATATCTAATTAGAGCTAATACGATTCAAGAGGTTGATGATATCTACAAACGTGTTCTGAAAATTGCAGAGGGCGCTGCATTAATGACAGAAACAAAAGTAAAAGTGAAATTTGACAAAGCCTGCTCCAACTATATTGCAAACGATACAATCAACAAAATTGTATATGATAAATTACAGTTAGTGGGACTACCAACGTATAGCGAGGAAGAGCTTGATTATGCAAAGAAAATGGCTAAAACCATTACGCCGTCTGAGCTTACAAGTGCGCTGCAGGAAATCAAATCGATCAATGAAGATAGCCATGTAGAGGATTTAATCGAAAAAGACTCTACCTTCTATCCCAAGGTAATACCTTATCAAAAATCAACTATCACAATGGCTGGATCAACAGATGTTGCTGATGTGAGCTGGGTTGTACCGACATCACAATTCTTTACTACATGCTTTGTGCTAGGAACACCTCTTCATACTTGGCAGCTTGTATCGCAAGGAAGAACTGGACTGGCTCATAAGGGAATGCTCTATGCTAGTAAAGTGCTTGCATTAACGGCTATCGAACTTTTAGATAATCCTGATTTAATTGTTCAGGCTAAAAATGAATTACGTGAGCAAACAAAGGGACAATACGTGAATCCTATACCTAAAGAGGTATTACCGAATATGTATGGCTGATTTATTGTACGCTATAAAATGGTTGAACGAGTATTTTACTCGCTTCAACCTTTTTTATTTCCTAAAGAGTTTCCATTTTTTCTCTTTTTGTTAAAAATACAACAATCATTATTTTTTAAGTAGTTAGTATACTACTTACTGTAAACAAAATGACAGTTAGGCAAGGAGAGTTAAATGAGAAAAACATCCTCAATAATTATTATCATGCTGTTAACTATCGGAA
The DNA here is from genome assembly GCF_003217295.1 of Ureibacillus chungkukjangi. Classification (GTDB taxonomy): domain Bacteria; phylum Bacillota; class Bacilli; order Bacillales_A; family Planococcaceae; genus Ureibacillus; species Ureibacillus chungkukjangi. The sequence goes on along the minus strand of NZ_QJTJ01000007.1, from coordinate 52,778 downwards.
TCATTCCTACTATTACAAATGCAGCTGTGAAATTTAGTGATGTTCCTATGTTTCACTCATATAAAAAACAAATTTCTTATTTAGTTGATAATGGATTTATTAGTGGCTATCCCAACGGCACCTTTATGCCAGAAAATAAACTGACACGAGCACATGCAGCTTTGATTATTGCAAACGTCATGGAGTTAGATAAGAATACTGATGTGCCGAATCCTCACTTTTCAGATGTACCAACCTCTCACCCTTACTATAAGCAAATAGCTAGTATTGCAAATGCCGGAATCATGAGTGGAAAGGGAAATAATAAATTTGACCCGAATGGCTTTGTGACAAGGACACAGATGGCTGTTATATTAACGAACGCGTACAAATTAACGGGTATTTCTGCTAAACAATTCAAGGATGTAGCAAGCGGTCATTGGGCTTACAAATACGTTCAAGCACTGGCCAATAATAATGTCACTTCCGGATATACAGACGGAACCTTTAAACCAAATGCCAATATAACGCGGTCTCATTTTGCTGTTTTCCTGTATAGTGCAATCGGAACGAAAGGCAACAGTATGGAGGTTCACTTTATTGATGTTGGTCAAGGGGATTCAATATTAATCGAGTCTCCAAATGGAAAAACTATGCTGATTGATGGTGGGACGAAAGCCGCTGGTAATGCTGTTGTTTTATTTTTGAAATCGCAAAAACTTCTGGATTTAGATTATGTTGTGGCAACTCATCCTGATGCAGACCATATTGGTGGATTGATTGATGTGTTTGCCTCATTTAATGTTAATAATTTTGTAAATAGTGGTAAGAACCATACTACTGTAACGTATGAAGAATTATTAACAGCAGCTAATAATGAGGGATCAGCTTATCTTGAACCGGTGAAAGGTCAAACAATCAATCTAGACCCTTCGCTAAAGGTAGAAGTGCTATATAGTAACCCAAATGCAATAGACAATAATGATGCATCGATTGTATTGAAGCTAACATATAATAAGGTTTCGTTTTTACTAACGGGAGATGCAGATACTGAAGTAGAATCTCAAATGGCAACACAATTTGACCTTTCTTCTACTATCCTAAAGGCGGGGCATCACGGTTCAAATACGAGCAGTGCTCTAAGCTTCCTGCAAGAAGTAAAGCCGGAAGCAACAATGTTAAGCTATGGAAAAGAGAACAGTTACGGTCATCCTCATGCAACGGTACTTAATAACCTGAGATCAGTTGGTTCTAGGGTTTATTCAACAGCTCAAGATGGAACAATCTCGGTTAAAACAAACGGTGAAACCTATAATGTTGATGCTAGTGAGTTTAAAGGTGCTAATACAAGTCAAACACCAACACCTAAGCCTCCAGTTGGAGATGCGAACTCTGGGACATATATAATACCGGGAGCACCAACAAGCTTTGATAACTGTACTACGCTTCGCCAATTTTATCCGAGTGGGGTCAAATCCACTCACCCGGCATATGCAAGCAGACATGATCGTGATAACGATGGTTGGGCATGCGAACAATAGATTGCGGGAAAGGACTATCCACTATCGGATAGTTCTTTTCTTGTGCTAATGTTTTACTTCGAACTTATCAAACCCAATCCGCTTTAATGCTTTATTTTTCATTATCCTTTATAATTAGAATTATATAAAACGCTTGGTATTGTTGATGTTGTGAAATGTAGGGTTTATCTTTGCAAGATACCAGATTTACAGCAGCTAAAAAAGGAAAGTGAAGGAACTTTATGAGTCATTTAATCGTATCAAATTTAACTAAAACCGTTGGCGATAAAACGCTATTTGAAAAAATTGAGTTTACTATTTATGAGGGTGAACGTGCTGGTTTAATCGGCATAAATGGAACAGGGAAATCGACATTGCTATCTATTTTAGCTGGTCTACAGGATGCAGATACAGTGGAAATGGATCATCCAAACAAATATCGTATATCCCATCTGCCCCAGGAACCTAAGTTCAACGAAGGAGAAACTGTTTTACAGGCAGTGTTCTCGGGAGATTCACCGATTCTTCAGCTAAACAGACAATACGAAGATACATTAACAGAGCTAGCAAGAAATCCTGAGTCAGAGGAATTGCAAAATAAATTATTCCGTCTGCAGCAGCAAATGGATAATGATAAGGCTTGGGATGTCAATGCTCTTGCAAAGCAAGCCCTGACAAAATTAGGAATAGATATGTTTGATCGCCAAGTGACAAGCCTATCAGGTGGCCAGCAAAAAAGAGTTGCACTAGCCAAGGTATTAATAGAACCTGCAGATCTTTACCTACTGGATGAACCTACGAACCACTTGGATGTGCAATCTACTGAATGGCTACAGGAAATGGTGATGCGCTTAAAAGGGGCAGTTATTTTCATTACCCATGATCGTTATTTCTTAGACGAGCTTTCAACACATATCTTTGAGCTTGCCGATCAAACGCTCTATCGTCATACAGGGAATTACGCAGATTATCTTGAGTCACGTGCAATGCGTGAAGAAATGAAAGCAGCTACGCAAGACAAATTGCGAAATCGTTATCGTTCTGAGCTGAAATGGATCCGTCGTGGTGCTAAAGCTCGTACAACAAAGCAAAAAGCTAGAATCGATCGCTTTGATGAGTTAGATTCCAAAATCGAGCGCGGCTCAAAAGATGCTAACCTAGAATTGTCTCTTGCCACATCAAGACTTGGGAAAAAGGTTATTGAAGGCGAACAACTGTCAAAAGCTTATAGCGAGCGTGTTATTCTAAAAGACTTTAACTTCTTATTACAGCAGGGCGACCGTATTGGAATAATTGGTGCCAATGGTTACGGTAAGTCTACATTATTAAACATACTTGCTGGGGAGCTGGAGCCAGATTCAGGCGAAGTGATTGTTGGTTCTACCGTAAAAAGAGCACATTTCAAGCAAGTGATTCCTGCGATGAATGAAAACGAACGTATCATTGAATATATCCGCGAGGCTTCAAATGACATAACAGATGCAGAAGGGGTTCGCTATTCTGCTGCACAGATGCTTGAGAGATTTTTATTCCCACTACATAGTCATGGTACACCGATTGGAAAATTATCCGGTGGGGAGCGAAAAAGACTTCACTTATTGCGTTTACTGATGGAGCAGCCAAACGTTTTATTATTGGATGAGCCAACAAATGATTTAGATATTGAAACATTAGGAGTACTGGAAGACTTTATAGAGCACTTCCCTGGTGTTATCCTGACCATTTCCCATGATCGTTTCTTCCTGGATCGAATCGCAAAAAAGCTATGGATATTAGATGGCCAAGGAAATGTGAATGAGAGCCTTGATGTATATAGCGATTATCTAGAGAAACAACAGCAGTCTCAAAAAGAGGAAGCAAAAGAAGTAAAAGTGGAGAAGCCAAAAGCACAAAAGGCTAAAACAGAAAAGAAAAAGCTTAGCTTTAAAGAGCAAAAGGAATGGGAAACAATTTCTGATACGATCGCCAAAGTGGAGGAGGAAATTGAAGCCACTGAGGCAGGGATAGCTACAGCAGGAGCAGACTATACAAAGCTTCAACAGTTAACTGAAAAACTAGATGAGCTAAACAAAAACTATGAAGAATTAATAGAAAGATGGACGTATTTAGACGACATCGTCAATGGATAGGAGAGATACTATGAAAATTGTAACAATCGAGCCAACACCAAGTCCGAATTCGATGAAAATTGTGGTAGACGAGGAGCTTCCATTTGGAAAGGCCTTTAACTTCACAAAGGAAAAAACAGAGGGTGCCTCTGAGCAAATCAAAGCTATCCTAGAAATCGAAGGAGTTAAAGGAGTTTACCATGTAGCTGACTTTTTAGCAGTTGAACGAAATGCCAAGTTTCAGTGGGAGCCAATCTTAGCGAGTGTACGAGTAGCATTAGGCGAAAAAGGTGAAGCTGCTAGCCAAGAAGACGTACAAGCTGACGATCATTTTGGAGAAGTGTTTGTTCATGTACAAATGTTTAGAGGTCTGCCTCTTCAGGTAAAAGTATTTGATTCAGCGATTGAGCATCGTGTTTCAGCAGGGGAGCGTTTCGTACAAGCCTTTCAATCAATCGAAGTCGACAAATTCGATGATAATTACCTTCTTGAACGTAAGTGGGTAGATTTCGGTGTTCGATATGGTGAAAAAGAAGATATCGCTAATGAGATTATTGAAGAACTCAATGCGACATATCCAGAACAACGCGTCGCTCAAATTGTAGAAGGTGCCAGTAAGAAAAACACAGTTACACTAGAAAGAGAAAAAGTAACGTTAGAGCAATACTTAGCCGCAGAGGATTGGCAAAAACGCTATCAATTATTAGACCAGCTACCAGATCCAGAGGTAGACGATCTGCCATTATTTGAAAAAGCATTAGAAGACGATCAAATGTCTATTCGTCGTTTAGCAACAGTATACCTAGGCATGATTGACGATGTAGCGGTTGTTCCATATTTAGCTCGTGCATTAAAGGACAAAAGCTCCGCGGTTCGCCGTACAGCAGGAGATTGCATGAGTGACTTAGGATTAGTTGAATTTGAACCATATATGATTGAAGCCCTAAAGGATAAAAATAAGCTTGTTCGCTGGCGTGCGGCAATGTATCTATTTGAAACAGGGACAGAAAGCTGTCTACCAGCATTACACGATGCTGAAGATGACAAAGAATTTGAAGTAAAGCTCCAAGTTAAAATGGCCATCGCCCGTATCGAACAAGGCGAAGAAGCAAAAGGCTCAGTTTGGAAGCAAATGACGGAGAGATAATATGTAGGTGTAGCAGACGAAGAAAAGGAGACTTTTCTTTGTCTGTTTTTTTGTGTGGATACTACTAAATCTATGATTGAAAATAGTTTTACAGGGTAATTGTAGTACATAATCGAACTAGGAGGTAATGAAATGGCAACTGAGAAACTTGCACTACACGAGCAATTAGAGGCACATGAAGTTTTAATTTTTAAAACTGCCTGTGTAACAAAAAGTAAATTATTTGTGGATATGGTTCAAGATGAGGAGCTTAAAGACATTATCCAGGAAGACCTAGAACTATCAACAAAGGCGGTTAAAGAATTAAGAAAAGTACTTGCTGATGCAAGTGCCTAAAAAGAATGGAGGAAATATAAAATGGCAGCAAAAAAATCAGATGAAACCAATAACGAACAGCTTGAAATGCCAATGATTGATGACCTAGCAATTGCAACTGATTTACTTGTATCGGCTAAAGCAGGAGTAAGAAATCTTTCTGTAGCTATTACAGAAACAGCAACTCCTTCATTAAAAAAGCTGTTGCGCCGTGAATTGGATATTGCAATTGATACGCATGATAAGATTGCTCAATATATGATTAAAAACGAAATGTACCATGCATATGATTTAGATGAACAAATGAAGCATGATTTAGAAAAAGCAGATTTTGTTTTAGATTCAGTAAAGAATAATTAAAAAATTTCTATTTTAAATCTTAAGTTTAAAGCCTAATTTCTCTTTTTCAAGTGAGAAATTAGGCTTTTCTTAAGTAAAGGGAAATACCTCTTTTAAGTAGAATACAAAGTAAGAGACTTAAATACTCTGGAGGTGGACTATGGCAATTGTTGCATTAAGTAGTAATACAAATAACTTTTTATCTAAATATAAGCTCTTTGAAACAGATGAGGTACAGCAGGTTCAATTACAACACCGTTTAGAATTAGTAGAAGCCTTTGGGATTATAAAAGGTATGAGAGTTCTAGAAATTGGCTGTGGACAGGGGGATACTTCCGTAGCATTAGCTGACGCAGTAGGGAATGAAGGGAAAGTTGTCGCCATAGATATTGCAAGCAGAGACTATGGGGCACCTTGGACATTAGGAGAAGCGACAGATACAATTAAGAAGTCTGCATTGGGAGAACGGATAACATTCCATTTTGAAACGGATTTAGAAACCTTTGAATCAAGTGAAATATTTGATGTAGCTGTGCTATCTCATTGTTCCTGGTATTTTAAAAGACCAGAAGATTTACTAGCTTATTTTCACAAGCTACGTAAAATAGCAAAAAACATTCGCCTTGCTGAGTGGGATCTTGATTTTATTTATCTATCACAGCGTCCTCATTTTTTTGCAGCCTCCATTCTGGCCTTGCACGCAAATTTTGTACAAAATGATGGCAATATACAAAATCTGTTTCATAAAAAGCAAATTCAAAAGTTACTTGAAAAGGCAGGTTTTCAAAGTATAAAAGAAGGTAATGTAGATGCAACTTATTTACAGGATGGACTGTGGGAGAAGAACTATGCCAATAGTATTCGTAGTGATTTTATTAGTGCACCGCCTATGATACAGACCCTTGTTACAAGCTTCTATGAGCAGATGAATGTAACAAGTGAAGAAGATTTGTCATTAAACAGTTTTGTTTTAAGTGGTATGTAAATTACATGTGAAAACAAAGTCCTTCATAAATCAAAGGACTTTGTCGCTAAATCTATATCTGAGCCTTTTCTTTCCTTGGTTTTATGGTATATAAAATACCACCAAAGATTAACAAAATACCTAATGCTTGAAGCACTGTTGGATTAAATGACAGAATAATTATATCCAGTAAAATCGCAACAACAGGATCGACAAATGTTAGTACAGATACTAAAAATGTAGGTAAACTTCGAACACTATCAAAGAATAAATAGTAGACAAAACCTGTATGTATCAAGCCTGTGCCAATAATGTAAATCCAATTAGATGTTGTTAAACCGTTAAACACAGCAAAATCGCAAAATGGTAACAGCATCACGATCCCAATAGCAGTTTGAATAAAGGTCATAGAATAGGGTGATAGATTTTGTATAGTTTTACTCGTAATCATTGTTAATGCATAGCAAAGAGCTGAAAGTAATGCCCAAATAAACCCTGAATTCAATAGCTGATCAACAGATTGGAAGCTATCAATTCCTACAATAAGAATACTTCCGATGAAACATACAATTGTAGCTAGAATTCCTTGAAGCGTCATTTTTTCTTTTAAGAATAAAGTTCCTAAGATTAACACAAAAATCGGTGCTAAATTATAAATGGATATTGTTATCGAGATGGACATTTCCTCGAACGCTTTAAATAAGAATACCCAATTCAGTACAAGAAAAATGCCGCAAAGACAGGTTCGGAGCACCTCGCGTCTACTCCAAGCTTCGGTTTTGTGTCCACCAGTAAAATACCACATTCCACTTAAAAATATAGTTGCAAAAATACAGCGTACAAATACAAGTTCAACAGCAGGAATCCCTGTATGAATTGTAAAAAAGCCAATAGATCCAAAAATCGCCATTGCGATAGACATCTTCGCAACAGAAGCAACATTCATAAAATTTCCTACTTTCACATGTTTATCTTATTAAAATATATCAAATTTTTACCCGAATTTTAAGAGAATAAAAAAGTTACCTCAAAAGCTTTATGCCTTTAAGGTAACGACCATTTACTTAGAAACTATTAATTTTAAAACTTCATCACGCTGATCTTCAGTTTGCTGTTTACCATCTAGAAGTAAAACTCCGGTTTCAAATCCTTTTTGGTCATCTTCAACGACAAATTGCAAATTCACATCATTCACTTGACTATCAATGTCACATTTTCCTTTAAACTCAACGACATTATGATTCTTTTGAGTTTTAAAATACACCCATTTATTATCGGTACAGGTAGTGGCTAACGCGCTATCAAATGATGCACCAGATTCCTGAATTGGCGATTCCTTTATATATGTAATGTACTCATTATCTGTAATTTCCTCCTGTGGGCCATAAAAATACCAAAAAATTGCTATAATAGCTATTGGGACAATCCACAGAATAGTGCGTTTGGATACGTTTTGCATAGTAGCTCTCTCCCTTACCTTTGTAAAAGTATTATATCAATCTATGTATTGTTTTTCTACAAAAGGTTGATAATTTCTTTCTTAAGTAATAATTTCAATCTCATTTAAAGAAGGGAATAACTAATGGAATATAATATTTTTGATTCAATACCAGATACCAATATATTAAATGAAATATTAAACCTACATGTTGCGATTTTCGGAGATTCAGATGATTTGATTACTAAAATGTCGAGTAAATCAAAGCTATTAATCATAACTGCTCGGGATGGGGAAAGGGTAGTGGGCTACAAAATGGGCTATGAGATTACTAATGATAAGTTTTATAGCTGGTTAGGTGGAGTGAATCTCCTATATAGAAATCAAGGTATAGCCGCTAGTTTAATGGAAATGCAGCATCGATATTTAAAAAACAGTGGTTATAACATTGTCCAGACAAAAACGATGAATAAATGGAGAGGTATGTTGATTCTAAATATTAAGAATGGCTTTGACATTATTGAGACGTATACTGATGAAAATGGTTTGCATAAAATTGTTTTAGAAAAAAACTTACAAACCTTTATGGAAGAGGAGTAGATTATGAAGGCTCGTTTCTTGATAAATATACTAACTGCGATATTATTAATGCTTTTTGTTTTTATGAACTATTTAGAAATATGGACTGCTAACTTAGTTGTTCAAGCAATTTTCTTTATAGCAATGGTTTCGGCAATCTTTAATGTGGGAATTGAATACGGGAAAAGAGCTCAAAGGAATAAATAAAACTATTAGCAAATAAAACCTCTCTTTCTATAAAGTTTAACTTGAAAAAATTATTCTAATATACTTACTTGTGCAGGCGAAAAGTTTATCTTAATATAATATTAAAGCTGCGTTGTACGTAGAATATTAAGTTTTAACCTTTAAGCTGTAAAAGGGAGTTTTAGATCGAAGATGGCATGGCGAGCATCACACTGCGGTGAATGATGATACACAGAAAATCTTTTGCAAACACCCACTTTGAGGAGTGGTGGTTAAAAACTTTCTATAATAATTACGGCAGGGCGGCTACTCTTACATAAGATTTAAGTAATCACAATAACTCTATCAAAGCGTAAACAATCTCATAAAGATTTTGTTTACGCTTTTTTGTACACGGATTCTAAGAAAGAATCGTTAAAAAGAAGTATTCCTATCCTCTATAGGTAGACTGGCTAATTGTGTTATTGAGTTTTATATATTTTTATATTTTTTTGAATAGTCGCCTATTATTCTTGAAGTATCAGTCTCTAAATACTATTCTCGGGTATTTTTTATTATTGCTTACTAAAACTTGATAAGATAAAATTTAGTAGGTGTTTTTATAGTAATTAAGGGTGATAAATCATATGAAGAATACACATCATACTCTTGGACAAAGACTATTGTTTAGGACAGGTTTAACGGCAATATTGTTTATAATTTTGATACTTCTTTCTTTGGTTTATTTAGTAAAAGAGGTCGATAAGCATGGAGCGAGACAAAAGGAACTAATTGAGATTGACGAAAATTTAACTGCTCTTTATATCGCTGTAATTGATCAAGAAACTGGTCAAAGGGGATATAACTTAACAGGGAATATTGAGTTTTTACAACCATTTTATAATGGGATAATAGTATTTAAAACTAAAAAAGCAGATTTGCAGAAGCAAATAAATAAGTATCCAAGCTTTAACTTATATGTATTAGATACAATTAAAAATGGCGAAATCTGGACAAATCAATTTGGGATTCCACATGTGCAGTCAAGTAAGGTGAATGAACACCTTACTGAACAGGAACTAAAAATCGGAAAAACAGCTTTTGATTCTTTTCGATTATCCTATACAGCTGCACATAATCACGTTGAAACAGAAAGTAAACATATACAAGAGGTCTTTATACATAAAGTGATTGTTTTCATCATTGGCAGTTCCTTACTTACTATTTTAACCATTGGTGTTTTGTGGAGTACTCTATTTAAGAAATTCAACTCTATTACACGTCCAATCGTAGAGCTAAGTGAATGTGTTAAAGATTATTCCAATAATATTTTTATAAAAGAACCACCAAAGTATATTAAGAACGATGAAATTGCTGATCTAATCTCGAATGTCAATTCAATGAGAATGCAATTAGAAGTAAATCGTATGTATATGGATAATTTGGCCAACAAAGATGGTTTGACTGGTCTTTATAATCGGCGTTACTTTAACCAAAAGTTTGAGGAAGAGTGGAAGCGCCAGTTAAATGCTAGAAACAACATAAATCTTATCATTTTCGATATTGATTATTTTAAAAGATATAATGATTTGTATGGCCATGTTTTAGGTGACGAATGCTTGATTTTAATATCGAAAACGGTATTAGACTTGTTTGAAAATCCTGCAGAACTTCCAGCACGATATGGAGGAGAAGAATTTGTCATTATCACATTAGAGCAAGATATTGCTAAAGTAATTGCCAAAGCTGAAGTATTACGTAGAGCAGTAGAAAATTTGAACATCGATCATAGCGGGTCAGAAATCTCTGATTTTGTGACGATTAGTATTGGGGTTTCTTCTGTTATACCTAATAATAATATGGAACCTAAATGCTTTATCGACCAGGCTGATAAAGCATTATACAATTCAAAGGTTAATGGGAAAAATAAAGTGAGTAGTATTCAGCTATAAAAAGATTGCGAGCGTTGTCCTTACAAAGAGGATGACGCTTTTTTCGTGCTAAGAAATTTTAAGCAGGGGACGGGACGTGTCACCACGAATAATAAGTTTATTGATACTTTCGGAGGTTTGAAAATGCTAACTGATGACATAGTGATGGATATTCATGCCAAGGTGCTTTTTCAGCATGATATTGAAAATCGTATAACTAGGATAAATGAACCGCCATTTGATTTAGCGCCTAAAGTTTTTATCGGGGCAACTAGGTTGAGAAATATAGTAAGATTTTCCAGTTTACTTGATGAGAACATTGTTGAAAGGCTAGAAAAAGTGTTTGAGGAAAATGCAGGGACTGATTTAGCAGAAGTTATTAAGATTTTAAATGAAGTTGGACAAGTTAATGATTTCTGGATGGGACCTGCATTTGTTTTTCCAGACATCAAAGAAAGCAATTCTTCAAATATCATTCAAGTGAAACACGAAAACAAAGCGCTGTTGAAGCCTTACTTCCCATATACGTTTGAGGATTTTGAATATAAGAAGCCTTGCTTTGTCGTTATGAAAGACAACAAACCGATTTCAATTTGCTGTAGCGCAAGACAAACAGAAGAGGCTGCTGAAGCAAGTGTCTTTACAAATGAAAATTACCGAGGAAAAGGATATGGAATTGAAGTGACGAATGCATGGGCAGCTGAGGTTCAAAGACAAGGAAGAGTCGCTTTATATAGTACATCTTGGGACAATTTTGCCTCTCAAGCTTTAGCTAGAAAATTAGATTTGATTCAATTTGGCACTGACATTCATATGGGCTAAAATTGCTAATTACACAGGAGGAAGTCATGAATAATTCGATAAATTATAAGCTTTGGACAGTTTGTATGATTCAAAAGGAAGGTAAGGTGTTGCTTTTAGATAGGCAGCATGATGATTTCAAGGGGTTTATTCCACCTGGAGGTAAAGTTGAATTTCCTGAAAGCATTGTGGAAAGTGCTATTCGTGAGGTGAAGGAGGAAACCGGGCTAAAGGTTAGAAATCTCGTATATAAAGGACTATATGAATATGTAAATCCCGATTCTATGGCTAGATATATGATTTTCAATTACATAACAAAGGATTTTGAGGGAGAGCTTCTTGAAAATCCACCAGAAGGTAAATTAGTTTGGGTAAATCTAGAGGATGCGCTCAATTTGCCGATGCAGGAATCGATACGTAGAAGATTTCCTCTTTTCTTTGAAGAAGGTACATTTGAAATACAAGTAGAATGGAACAACAAGGAGAATAGGGTGGAAAGAGTTACAGTAAGGAATACATAAGATTAACATTCTAAGAGCTTATTCCAGGAATTTTGGGATAGGCTTTTATCTTTTTCTGAAAACGAGACATATGTCCTTTTATAATTGAATGGCAAATGGTGTAATAAGAGTATACTTACATCGAGAAGAGGATTTTAAGCATGGGAATAATTTTGGCTATACTTTCAGGATTTTTTATAGCACTCCAAAATGTAACTAACGCAACTATCGGTTCAGAGCTCAGCACTTGGACAACAGCTATGATAACACAGGCAGCTGGGGCAACAGGTGCATTTATCATTTACTTATTTTCCAAGAAAAATCAAACTTTAGGGTTAAATAAAGTAAAGCCATTATACTTGTTTGGTGGTTCATTTGGAGCAATCGTAGTTGCTTCAAGTGTCATAGCCGTTTCATATGTCGGAGCAACAATATCAAATGCATTAATATTATTGGCCCAATTAGGAATCGTAATTATGATTGAAGCTTACGGATTATTCGATCTTAAAAAACAAAAAATTGCTGGTAAACAATGGGTAGGTCTAGCATTAATGATGCTTGGTGCAATTTTCATCAGCTTATAGGAGTGACGACTACTTGCAAAATTACATACAAAAGTTTTCGTTGGATCGTGTTCTAAATGATGAGTTAATCAGCTCATTGGCACTTAATCGCTATAGCAAGGGGAATATTATCATTCAGCAGGGTGAAGAGCCGGAATACGTATTCTTTTTAGTAAAAGGGAAAATCAAAACCTATAAAACCTCTGACGAAGGAAAAAGGCTGATTTTATCCTTTAAAGAGAAATTTGATATTTTAGGTGATATTGAATTTGTTCAGCAGGCTCCATATATCAACACAGTAGAGGCGATGACGGATGTACTAATACTCACTATACCGGTGCACATTGCACAAAGCGTTGGCATGAATCATTTACCATTTGTTCAATTTGTATTGGAAAGAATCACAGAGAAGCTGTATGTGAACTCCAATGCCTTAGCTTTTAATCTAATGTATCCAGTGGAAGTGCGTTTGTGCAGTTATCTTCTATCGGTAGCCTTAAATGATAGAACCGTTTCCAATAAGGAGCTAAAGGATGCAGCAGATTTAATAGGGACTAGTAAGCGCCATATGAATCGGGTACTTGTGGACTTGGTTAATGAAAACATTATTGAACGGCGAAAGGATTCAATTCTAATCATCCAGCACGACCGACTTATTGAACTAGCGAAACATAACATATACGAGGAGAGAATACGTTGATTATAGGTATACTTTTAGCATTGGTAGCAGGGGCGTTTGTCGGTTTGCAAAATATTTTTAATCGGCATTTAAATGAACATGTAAGCTCATGGTTCGCTACAACATTTGTTTTATTAACAGGTAGCGTTGCTGCTTTGATAATCGGATTACTACTTCAGGGAACAAAGATTTTTGACGTAAGTGGCATGAAACCGAGCTACTGGTTTTTTGGATTAGTAGGAGTCGGTGTCATTTACACGATGATTCAGGCAATGAGACGACTTGGCCCAACGAAAACGGTTTTAATAAGTATCATTGCACAGCTAGCCTTTTCGCTATTATTTGACGTCACAGGATTTTTAACATTACCTCAAGTCGATCTGAAATGGCAGGACATTGTGGGTGTATTGCTAATCATCTCAGGTGTATTAATCTTTAACCTAAAAAAGAAAGTTCCATTAGTACGAGTGAAGTAATAAATGCAGGAGAGTGTTTATCTATTAGATAGATGCTCTTTTTTTGATGGAGGGGTAAGGTTGAATTTTGCTGATTTCAAGAAATCTCTTTCAAAGATAAATGAACTTATCTATTTTGATAGAGAGCATTTTCTGCGAGAAAAGACTTCTAATTCTTCAAAGCTAAAACAGTACATTCAAAGTGCTGAAGGATTACTAAAATCTACTAATATCTTAGAGGAAAAGTATTTTATCATGGGAACATTAGGTAATCTTTATAGAATCCTTGGGGAAACTCAGAAAGCAATCAATATACTAGAGAGGTGTTTAAAGATTGCATCTACAGAACTGAATTTTAAACGAGAAATCGTATGCAAAATCCGTTTAGGTGAAGCGTTAAAGTATAATAATAATCATCTAAAAGCATTGGAATTTTTCGACGGAGCATTAGAGTTGAGTCTAGCTCACGATTCCTTATATTTAGACTATGTGCTACAACATAAAGGGAAATGTTTATTGGAACTTAATAAAGTGATTGAAGCTGAAAAATGTTTTAAAGAGGCTTTGAAATTGAGAGAATATAAAGGTAATGAAGAACTTATTAAGTCGACTCAACTTGCCTTAGATTTTATAAAAAATTTAAAAGAAAAGTAATATATTTTAAATTTCCTCCACGCTACTCTACTGCATTAATTAATGCAATCACTTCACCCGTATCCCTACTTATAAAATAAACTAAAGCAGGTGTGTTTAAAATGTCGGGATGCTCATCTGTATCTATTGATACTTTCCAAATTTTTATGTCTTTATTATATTTACTTGAATATACGTACGCCTTATAAGTTTCCTGTTCAAATTCTGTCCATAGGGTAGCAGAATCATATCCTGAGGATTTAGCTTCAGCCAATGCAATTTCTTCAGCTTCTTCTTTTGAAATTCTTTCATAGTTCGGCCAAACATTTATTCCAATTGACACAATCGCCATAATTATTATTAATATAGTTGTTTGATATTTCTTCATAATTCACCTGCTTTATTATTCAATGCTAAAAGAGCCTCATATCACCAATAGCCCATTAGACAATATTTCTCCATTGCCAAGTACTCCAAGCTCTTGTTGCAATTCTATCGGGAGAATACAAGTGATTCTATCTAAGCTATCCTTACTTCAGCTTTCAAATACGGTTTTCTTTTTAAAGATAGGAGCCAGTAAAACATAGAATCCGAAAAGTATTAGAATCGCTATTTGGCTTAAAAACTGTTGCATTAAATTTCCTAATGGAGCATTGAAAAACATTGAAACTAAAAAACTTGCTATAATCAGAACGAACAAAATTGCAACAATTCCACCAATGAACAGTTTAATATTTCCCCTTTGTTGATAAACCACAAATAAAATCCCGCAAATTAAACAACTCGCTATACAAAACTCTAGAAAACTCGTCACTAGATTTAGTCGTTCTAGCTTAAAATAGATAGCCTGAGGCAATTCGCCTACAGTTAAAAAAGGTACACGTATATTATTTTTAATTACTTCGATACCAATATAGGACACATTTAGAAATGCGAGAACAATAATGATAATTCTAAGGTTAATATTGCTTGCCATCACATAACCCCTTCCAGTTTTTTGCACAATACAAGAATAACCTATTTCTGGTTGAATTGTTAGATTTTACGCAACATTTAAACATTTATAGCGTTGGATATTATATAATTGAATTGTAAAATATTAACTTTAAAAATGTAGTTGGAAAGAACTCGAGTGCATTGTTTATGGGTTAAGGAGCGAAAAGTAATGAAAAAAATGATGATTCTTATTCTAGCTATTATTCTCTCTGGTTGTAATAAGCTTACGCCGGCTAATACATATGAACAGCCACAGGGCAAAGTAGTGATGAATGATAATGAATATCCAATGCTGGTTAGTGAGTTTGAATGGGTGGAAGAGGATTTTGAAATTAGAAAATTGGACTCACCGGATATTAATGAATTAGCAGAAGAGTTCGATACGATTGAGGTTGATAAAGAGGATAGTTTGACAATTGAAATTGATCAAAACCCTTCATCTATCATTGTTGACCAATGGGATGAAGAAGGGGAATTTGAGGCAATCGAAATGACAGGAAATGAAATTCCTATCCCTGCCGAAGCGGGGACATATATTTATGAGGTCACTGCTGGGTGGGCTGAAGGGAAGCTTACTTATATTTTTGATATAACGATTAAATAAATAGATTCGAATCTGTTTGATAAATTATATATATGTAATACCGAGCGGCCGCAAATATGACAATATTTTTTAGAGGATGAGTGAGTTGACAATAAGCGAGATAGCTCTTGTGAATAAGAAAAAGCGAGTTTATAAAAAAATACTTCTAGGATTTCTAATTGTTTTCTTACTATTTATCTCTTTAATAGGCTATGCAATTTACTGGGCGTTCTATGATATGGATCGATTAGCAACAGGGGAATTTCTGACTGGAGAAACCTCTCCCGATGGTAAATATACAGTAAAGGCATACGTGACAAACGGTGGTGCTACAGTAGCTTATGCTGTCCGCGGAGAGCTTGTATTTAATGAAAAAGAGCATAAATCCAAAAATATCTATTGGAATTACCGCGAGGATACAGCTCATATCAATTGGATCTCTAATAACGAAGTCGAGATTAATGGCCATAAGTTGAAAGTACCGAACGAAAAGTTTGATTTTAGGCATGAGTAGTTTCTGGTCTTAAAAATCGAGTGAAAAGTATATGGAGAAGGATGGTGAAAATATGGGTTCAAGAATCATGCACTTAATCATTGGAAATAAGATTGCTGAACAATTAGCGATAAACGGCGATTACAAAAAAGCATTTCTACTGGGTAGCATTGCACCGGATGCTGTGTCAAATAAAGATTTGTCACATTGCTTTAATGGAGAAGTAAAGGATTATACAAGATTTGTGGATTTTGAAGGATTCCTGCGTAAGTATTATTTGCATAATGAAAACTATTATATTTTAGGCTACTATACTCATTTAATAGCCGATGACATATGGCTGAAAGGATTCTTTTTGCCATGGCTGAGAAACAGAATGGAAGCTGATAAAGAAATATTCACACAATATCATAACGATTTTCGATTATTGAATGGTAAATTACTTGACTATTACGATTTTACAGATGAATTAAAATCAGGCTTAAATGAGTTTCCTGCCATTATTGACATAGTAGAGGTCAAATCGAACGAAATTAAGCATTTCATTCCTTATATATTCAGTGACATGGATTATAACGAGGAAATGATTAATGAGCCCTTAAATGTTTTTGCCTTGCAGCAGATAGTTGGCTATATTGAGACTTCGGTCGATAAGGGCTTAATGCATTTGAATTTACTAAAAGGTGAAGGAGCAAAATTGTAGGTAAAACAAGATAAGATACTCTCTTTGAAATTAGATTACTAAAAATAGAGAGTATCTTATATAAATTGAAATTATTTAATAGTAGACATAAGAACTTCATTTTTAACTTCAAGTATGAAATTGCTAAGTACATAATCTCTACCACCATTGCTTTCATACCAGTCTTTAACCATTTGGACATGAGCTATATCATTTCTTATTTTGTGCTCAATTTGCTCATAATCTTCGTAACTGTCATATTCCCAAATAGCAAAAATTTCAACAGTATTGTTTTTGTTGTCTTTCATCCATCTACCTACTAGTCGCGAGCCATGATTTAACTGATTAGGTAGATTTGTATTGTTAAAATGATCGTTAAATATTTCAACAAATTCACTCTTAACAATATAAAACTTTCTTCGATAAAACATTTTGAAAACATCCTTTCTAATGTCATTAAATATATGTTACATAGATTTCCATTAAGAATCTAATGAAAATTTTATTTAAGTTAAAGGAGACAAAATAAATATGCTTAACAATATAGTTAATGAAGTTAATCTAGTAAGAGCTGAATTATCTGATATAGAACTTTTAACAGATATACAAAAACGAGCTTTTGATGATCACGCTAAAAAATGGGGCGGCTGGACATCTGATTCACTAAGTAATGGACCTGGTGACTAATAATAATTGTAATATCAAGGGTTTGAAAATTAATGGGGTTCTAATTGAAGAGTTGCTTCGTTTAAATAAGAGTGAATAATTTAAATTATTTGGGGGAGTTCATTTGAAACGTATAGATGTTGTATCAGCTTTAATCTACGATGTTCAAGGAAATATTTTGTTGGTAAAAAATCGAAAAGGGGATTCATTTTATTGGGGACTTCCAGGAGGCGCAGTTGAAAGCGGAGAGACGTTAGAGGAGGCTGTCGTTCGAGAGGTAAGTGAGGAAACTGGTTTTACTATAGAGGTTGCTGGTTTAAGTTCATTAAGAGAGGTGTTTTTTGATAAAAAAAATCACCATGCTTTAATCGTCACTTTCTTTGCCAAAATCATTGGAGGAGAAATAAATATTAATGACCCTGATGGTGAGATTGAAGAAGTGAAGTGGGTTGATATTGAAACTGCTAGAGAACTCATGGCACATTTATTTGACATGCTAAGAATCAATCCAGAAACTCACAAAATACCTGCATTTTATGAATTTGAAGGTACTCAATAAACCTATAATTGTTCTGAACTATTTTGGAGGTTTGCTAGAGATAATACAATTCATTTATCACTGTAGGTTAGAATTGAATAAAGGATCGGTTTGGAGGAATTATTTTGAAAGCAGAAAAAAGCTTAAGGGTTTGTGTAAAGGGACATAAGTTTTACAAAAGTAGCGAGTGTCAAAGCTGTCCAAAATGTAATGATGAGAATAGGCCTGAATTTGGGTTTCTTTCAAAACTTAGTTCACCTGCCAGAAATGCATTGCTCCACGATGGGATTGAGACCTTGCAGGAACTATCGAAGTACTCTGAAAAAGAAATATTAAAAATCCATGGAATTGGACCAGCATCCTTGCCTATTTTAAGAAGCTCATTAAAAGAATTAGGGCTATCATTTAAAGAAAATACTCTGTAATGTTCGAGTTACTTTATTTAATAAACCGCGCTTTTGTGGTCCATTAAAAAGAGGAGTTTACTTTAAAAAGTAAACTCCAACTAGCTTTAGGCTTTATCTAACGCTTTCAGCTTCTAATCGATTCGTTCCTCACTCATAAGCTCACTAACAGTACCTAGTTTATAGCCTTTTTCTTTAATTTGTTTAATCATTGATTCCATCCCTTCAGCAACAGGCTGTGTAGGATGCATGAGAATCATGGAGCCATTGTCTACTTTAGATACTACTCGATTAACCATTTCAGCAGCAGCCGGCTTTTTCCAATCCACCGTATCGACTGTCCATAGAATTGTTTTCATCTCTAATTGCTCTGCAACCTTTACCGTTGTATCGTTAAAGCTTCCACTAGGGGGAGCAAACCATTTCGGTCTAATTCCAATAGTTTCTTCGATTACCTTACTTGTTTTCACTAATTCCATTTTTGTTTCTTCCAAAGAACGCTGCTGGAGGTCTGGGTGACTATAAGCATGATTTCCAATCTCATGTCCTGCGTCATTAATCTGTTTAGCTACATCAGGATTCTTCTTCACCCAGCTACCATCAAAGAAAAAGGTAGCCTTCGTATCATGTTTTTCTAATGCTTCGAGAATCCCTGGAATATATTCGTTCCCCCAGGCTACATTAATCAAGAAAGCAATCATCGGCTTTTGAGAATTTCCTCTATAGATGGGCTGGTTTTCTATATCATCTAAATGGAATTTCGGTGGAATTACCTTATAAACGATTTTTTTTTCGTCAAACTTACCTTTTGACTTCATTTTCTTATAACTGGCTGTAATGTCTACTGTACGCCCATTATAACCAGGTATTGCCTTCCAGATTGAATCGACTTTTGCATCGACTGGCTCTCGATTATTTTCTTCACTGTATTTTTCAATGGCTCTAAATAGCTCATCCTTCGTCATTTTTGAAGAACGCGCCTTTGAAGCATCAGCAAATAAACCTAACACCAGCAAAACACTTGAAAGCAGTAAAAGGTATCTAAAGTAGTTTCTTTTCATTAGTTCTCCCTTTAAAATCATATAATTTTAACGATATTAAGTTTCCCAATTTGTAAAGGAATTATGTTTGCTTGAAATGAAAAAATCTCTGGAATAGAAAAAAAGATCTGATTCGATTACTCCGTGACTTTTCTAAATTTAATTATTAAAAATCCATTTAATAATACAAGCAGTAGAGGCTGTAGCACAAAGGGAAGTGTAAGGAGTGCATATGAAACAGTAAAGTACTCTGCATCAGTATCGGTTAAGAAGCTTGATAAGGTAACCACGAATATGAGAGTGAACATAGCTATAACAACATAGCGTGTACTTTTTTTAGAAAGTAAAATTGAAGCGAAAATAAATAAGACAGTAGAAATAAATAAAACTAGCTGTAAAAAAATCGCTTCAGAAATTGAGAAAATGACAGGTATATCAGAAGTAATTACTAATTGAATCAAATAAGCAGAAACCAAAATAAATACACCTAAGATAAATAAAAAATTTGAGGATTTGATATTTTTCATTCGATCACCTATTTAAGCCTTTTAGCTCATTATAATCGATTTTGGAAATTTATGTATTAAATTGATATTCATAAAGTGAATATTTCCTTTTAAATAGTAGAAAATAATCCTAAATACAATTAGGAGCGTTTATATTGAGACTCAAGTTTCCGCTTATCGTATTATTGCTCGTAGCTATTCTAGGTGGGCTAAGTTATAAAACTACTTTAGCTAATTCAAGTGATTCTCCTCAGCCTTTAGAAGAAATTCTTCCTAGTTTCGGTTATAAGTCAGCAGAGGCAGCAGCAAGAGAGTTTGAAAAGCATTTTAAAGAGGAGCTAAAGCTTCCACTTAGAATTCCTCCAATTCAATTCACACACCACTTTGGTAGGTTTACTGATGCGGATGGGGAAATGAATGATCATTTTGAATTGACCATGATTAGTGATCAAAATCCTCAGCACCATTTCAAAATCGAAGTTAGACCTATTAAGTATAAGATACCATTTAGAGAAGAACATGGTTTAAAGTCATTGAAGCTAGAGAATGGGAAGGATGCATTTTATTCTGAGAAGGCAGCTCTTGGATTTAACCTCTTAATATTTGAAAGAGAAAATTGGCAATATATCTTTAGCATAGATAAGGACGTGGCAAATATAGTTACAGCCGATGTACTTGTGCAAATTGCAAATACAATTGACTACAAGGTAGGTGAAGGCTGAACAATTTTAGGAGGATAAGAAAATATTGAAAAGCCAAGCCCCTGGAGAATTCCTTGGGCTATTTTCATTTGCTTCTACGTTTTCATGTAAACAGGACTTTAAGCTATACATCATTTACTTTGTTGAGATATGATTTTGTAGGAGGTTTTAAGCATGCATACATTTAAAAACATCTATGACAAGATGACTTACAAACATAAAATTTTTATCATCCTACTACTATGCTCCTTTGTAGGCTCGCTTATTTTTGTACATAATAACTATTCATTTTATGAAGAACCAATAGCTAAGGTTGTTAAAACAAATATAGTAGAATCAACAGAAATAGAGGATTTAAATAATAATACAGATGCTGTACATGTCCAACATCTCGTAGCAGAATTGATGAATGGGAAAGACAAAGGTACAGAGATTCAATTAGTTAATGAATTTTCGGATTCCAAAGCACTTGACCATAAGTTTGAAGCTGGCAATGAGTTATTTATCAAAATCGATGAAAAAATTGCAGCAGGTTCGGAGCGAACGGGAACTATTACGGGTGTCAAGCGTGATAAATATTTGGTCATGATTGCATGGGTCTTCATTTTTGTTTTACTGCTTGTTGGTAGACGGCAGGGGCTATTGTCGATTATTAGCTTAGTTGTGAATGCTGTGATTTTATCTTACGCATTGGATTTATATATCAATAATTCTGAGCGGAGTCTGATATTGATTTGCAGTATAAGTATTATTTTATTTACTGTAATTTCTTTATTACTCGTAAATGGCTTGAATGAGAAGACATATGCAGCCATTATAGCCACATTACTCGGAACCTTTAGTTCACTTCTCATTACTTATCTAGCATTATTGGTAACCGGAGAGCATGGTCTTCGATATGAGGAATTACAATTTATAACTCGACCCTATAAAACGGTATTTATGGCAGGACTATTCATAGGGTCTCTTGGTGCAGTGATGGATGTAGCTATTACAATGTCCTCCTCTATTTTTGGGCTGTATGAGAAGGATAATAATATTTCCGTTAAGGCACTGATTCATTCGGGAATGGAAATTGGAAAAGATATTATGGGAACGATGACCAATATTTTATTTTTTGCTTATGTGAGTGGTTCAATTCCTATGCTTATTCTCTATTTTAAAAATGCGTCTCCATTTGGCTATACTCTTTCCTTAAATCTATCTTTAGAATTGGCTCGAGCATTGGCAGGAGGAATTGGGATTGTACTCACTATCCCAATTGGACTCTATACGACGATATTTTTTGTAAATAGAAAGAGGGCAAGACAATGAATGTATTAGTATTGTTAGCAGGAATATTATTCCTATTAATGAGTCTGATTGGAGGAAGAAAAGGCGTAAGGTCATTTATCGCTTTATTTCTTAATTTTGGGGTTATTATCGTAACACTCTTTTTTATGAATGTTCCTGATATTAACTCTATCATTTTAACCATGATTGCATGTGTAGCCATTAGCTGCATCAATCTTTTTTATATTAATGAAGTGAACAAAAAAACAAAGACTGCCTTTATCTCAACGATGATCACTACCTTGATTCTAGTCGTTTTTATAAGCATCATTACGAACAATGCAATGATTCAGGGCTTTGGTGAAGAGGAAACCGAAGAAATGGGCATGTTTTCCTTTTTAATCGGAATTGATTTTGTGAAAATTGCTGTTTCAGTAATAATCATGAGTACAATTGGTGCCATTACTGATGCGGCCATGGCTATTGCATCGCCCATGCGCGAAATGCAGTATCATCATCCCGACATAAGTCGAAAAGAATTATTCGCCTTTGGACTTAGTATCGGCAGAGACATCTTAGGTACAAGTACAAATACATTATTCTTTGCCTTTTTCGGTGCCTACCTAGCACTCCTGATATGGTTTAAAGATTTATCTTACTCACTTGGTGAAATCGTCAATTCAAAAATTTTTAGCTCGGAAATGATAACAATTCTGTGTGCTGCAATTGGAGTAACAGCTGTAATACCTGTTACCTCCTGGATCACGGCCTATTTTTTAGTGAAAAATAATAGCAAGGATTGCTAAGATAGCTCCTCCCGAGAAAAAACGCTTATTTCAAGCGTTTTTTTTTAGCTCAATTCCTAATTCACCTAAATACATCCACAATCAAAACGCATAAAGAGAATTATCACTAAAATTATAAAAAATAAGGAAAAAACTTGAAAATGATAGTATGATTTAAATAGCTATAATTGATTGATCTTACTCAATTAAGGGAAGGTGGGCTTAAGATATTAGACAAAGTTAAAAAGCTATTTTTTATTTTAGGAGCTGTGCTACTAGTAGGATGTACAGAGGATGAAAACGAAGTAATCCCTGTGGTAGCTGATGAGGCGGTAGTGAAACAGGATCCGGATAATTATGAATGGTTTCATATGACTTCTGATTTTATTGATATACCCGTAAATAGGTTGGCTAGTGAAACGGAAGGGAAAACACTTATAGAGTTATTTGATGATGAGAGGTATGTCCGGAATACATATGGCTCAATCATGGAAGCAAAGGATGAAGCAACACTTAAGGAAACGATTCAATCAGCTATGCTAGATTATGATCTTCGTTTTCTTATAGCCTATTCTGGAACTGCGTTGGAAAATTTAGAACAAATGGTAGCGGATGCGTATTATAGCAGTCCGATGATTTTAGCAACAGTCCCTTATCTACAATATGGAATGGTAGAAGCAGTGGAAGGCAAATATTTTATACACTTTAACGTACTCTATACAACGAATAATATTGAAATGGCAACGATTAAACCAAAATTAGAAGAGTTTTACACTGGTCTTGAATTAGATGGGAAAACAAATGATGAGAAAATCTCAATTATTCATCGAGCGGTCATTGAGCAGATAGAATATGTGGATGGAGGAGATTTCCGTTACCATTCTCCTTATGGATTCTTTGTGTTGGGGGAAGGGGTATGTCAGGCCTATGCAATTGCTATGCAAATGCTATTGGAAAAAGCGGGAATAGAAAGTCAGTTTGTAGTCGGTTATCTTACTGAGTCTGATAATAATACAGCCCATGCATGGAATCTAGTAAAAACGGATGAGGGCTGGCGACATATTGATGCTACAAGCAACGATCTCGGTGCTGCAAATGACGAACAAGTCAGTCTATATTTCTACAAGCTTACAGACGAAGTGGCTAGCCAATACTATTTTTGGGATAAGAAATTCTACCCTGAAGCGGAGTGAAATTAGAATTCAAAATAAATACCTCACTTCGTCAGTGAGGTAGAAGACTTAAGTATCCGCTTTTTTTCTTGATATAGGTAAGAGGATGGCTAATGTAATAATCCCTAAAGTGAAAATGATGGCTAAACTTATGCTTAATGGGTTATCTGGCTCTCCAAATAACATGTAAAGCACTTGGTCGAACAGTGGAATTGCTAACCAATTAAAAACTATTGGAACGATGAATATTCCTACTAATATACCAGAAATTGCATATTTAAAATACTTCACCCTAACCATCTCCGTTTCAGAAAAAGTTCTTACCTTATTATACCATTTGTAATTCTGAATAGTAAGAAAAATGAAGCGTTTTCAAAAGAAAGATAATGCGACAAAAGCCGTTAAGTCCCCTCTTGTTTATGATATATTTTATGTATCTAACCTAGTTATTGAAAAGGAAGGGACAAATTGAAAAATAATACAGCAGCATATGAATTTAAAGTAATGGTAGAAGAGGATCAAAACGCTGAATTACCGTATCGAGTTTACGTTAATTATATAGGGGACTCAGAGTTTTATGAAAAGCTTATTAAGGTAGCTAATAGGGATCAGGTTCAATTCACTGGTCGACCAGCACCGTTTACAATGAGATGGATTTTTAAAACGAATTATTTGTATTACTTAGAGCAAAAAACAGACAAAAAAATAAACCCTAAATTCCTGTCCTGGAGCTTAGAGGACATTTTAAGAAAAAAAGAAAATCTTTTACTATTTAAAGATAGAGCGGTGGTAATTGAATTTAGAAAAGGACTTCGCACTTTTCTAAACGAATTTGCGAACCATATTGAACAAGGTAAGATTTGATAAGTTTTTATCGTCATAGAAATAGAGGATGATCTAGGAGATTGAGATCATTCACTTTTTTGTCTATAACTTTTATGGAAAGTTAACTTTCCGTAATGAGGGTGAGCGGATGATAGTCATAGAGCTTCATATTAAATTAGATGGGAGGCAAGATATGGATACGTATAGTTCACCCTATAGCATAAAGCTGCGGCAGATAACCGATGAAGATTTTGAAGCTGTTTTGAAATGGAGTAAGGATACATCTTTTTGTCTAGCAAATGGTTGGGAGTTAAATCGAAGTCCAGAAGAGCTTTATAGTTGGTGGCTTCGATGCGTAAATAATGCTACTGATGAATTTATAAGATTGGGTATAGAGGTCAATGGGGACTTGGTAGGTTATGCAGACTTGGCTTGTATAAAGGGTAAATCTGCTGAGCTTGGTCTTGCAATTGGTGAAAGTAGGTTATGGGGGAAAGGGATTGGCTTCGCTGCTGCAAAACTTTTGATGGATTATGCTACAACGAATATGAGGATATCAACATTTAGTGCAGAAACACATGAAGCGAATATCCGTTCCAGAAAAATGCTGGAAAAGCTAGGCTTCCAGGAAATTAGTAGAAATGGTAGTGAGGAATATTGTGGGAAGAACAGCCAACTAATCCAATACAGATTACATTAAAATGGGGAGCCTATTACTTTAAAGGTCCCCATACTTTGTAAAAAAAATGCTGAGCATCTATTCGCTGTCTTCGAAATTCCAATTCTTCAGCATCTCTACGTCAACTTTATCAACCACCTGCTGAGTTCCATCTAGCATTTCCATTTTGACTTCAACATCTTTTTCACTGCTATTGGCGTACCAAAACCTTTTATCGCCTTCAATTTGAATGATTTTCGCTTGGATATCACCGGCATACACTTTTTTTATGGCGTTGTCGCTTATTGCACCAGAATAAATGTAAGGAGATTGGTGCATTGCAGACCACTTTACAGGAGTATCCCACTCAGCTCCCCTTGATTGCCTCCAATTCCAGATTCCCTTTTCTTTCTCCATATAAGCTATATATATTTGTTCTCCGTCTGTAGAGTTTTGAGTGAAAATAGCAATCCCATCGTTTTCATGAACTACATTTAGTTCCTGATGCACAAGAGCATAAGAATAATTTGTTTCTTTAACTACTTCGGCATCCAAATTTTTCGTCATTTCTTTATGAAAGTATTCCTCCAAGGTTTCTTCTTTCACACAACCAGCTAATAATACAACTGTTAAAATAATCAATAAAAAACCAAATTTCTTAATTCTCTTCACCTTCTAACCAGCGATTGATTTTACCAAAATTACTTCTTTTTTGGAAAATGCTGATAATGAAAGTCTATCATATGATTAAGTCGCGTTAAACTGGCAAAAAGTGCCCAAAAAATTATTTTCGCAATTACACTTAAAAAATGGAGCTATTTTTTATATTATTAAGTGAAAGGGGGGATCTGCTAATGAAAGGATTACTTATCGCAGAAAAACCGTCTCTCATGCGTGATATCCAGAAAGTATATAAAAAGATGCAGCTTCCTTTTGAAATTGATTTTACGTCCTTTGTCGGTCACGTCGTAGAATTGAAGGAGCCACATGAATATAAGTCGGAGTGGAAAAAGTGGGATTTGAACGTATTACCGATGATTCCAGAACGCTATGAATTTCGAGTGAAAAAATCAGCCTATAAGGTATATAAAGAGATTGAACAAATTTTAAAAACGAATCGATATGATTTTATCATTAACGCCTGTGATGCTGGAATGGAAGGAGAAAATATTTTTTATTCCTTCTATAAGCGGGCTGGTTGTAAGCTACCAGTGAAACGGTTTTGGACATCACAAACGACAGATGGTGCGATTTCAAAGGCACTATTAAATTTAATAGATGAACAGGATCTATTAATTCGTAATTTGCGAAATGCGGCAATGTATCGTTCGATTTTTGATTGGCTGATTGGTCTAAATCTTACAAGAGCTGCGACTGTTAAGGGTGGACGCATCATTAAAATTGGTCGAGTGATGACCCCGACTCTAGCAATTGTAGTGAAAAGAGAACTAGAGATTTTACAATTTAAGCCTGAACCTTATTTCCAAATTGAGCTGGATTTAGGCCAGTTCAAAGCTATGTGGTTTAATCCAGAAACTAATGAAAATAAGCTGAAGAATTTAGAAGAAGCACGTGCGGTAATTTCAAGAATTGGACAAGGTGCTGTAGTTCGAGATATTAAAACAGAACGAAAAACAATAAGTGCACCACCATTACATTCCTTGCTAGAACTGCAAAAGGAGGCAAATAAGTTTTTTGGCTTTACTTCCTCTGAAACCTTAAAAATTGCTCAAAGCTTGTATGAGAAAAAACTAATTACTTATCCTCGTACGGAGTCCAAGCATTTGCCAACAGCCTTTGCCCAAAATATTAGGGAAAATCTACAGTCTCTTGCAACTTTAGAAGAGTACGGTTCAACTGTTCAAAATTTAATAAGTCGCCCAGATAATATTCAAAAGACAATCCGTTCGAAAAAGTATGTTGATGATAAAAAATTAACAGATCACCATGCCATTACCGTCACAGAGGTAGCGATTGGAAGGAAAAAGCTATCACCACAAGAATCAAAAATCTATCATTTAATTGCGAGAAGATTATTAGCAATCTTTATGCCTGCTTACGTAATCGATAAAACGGCGGTTGTTTTGCAATCGAATGATGTGTTTTTCAAAGCAAATGGCAATATGGTCATTGAAAAGGGCTATACTGTTTTATATGATGCTTTCAAAAAGAAACAGGAGACACCTTTACCAACGCTTCAGGTAAATATGGAGCTTCCTATAAGGGATGCAAAAATCTTGTCAAAAATGACAGAGCCACCTGCAAGGTATACAGATAGCACACTATTGGATGCTATGTTCCATGCAGGACGGTTTATCGAAGACAAGGAGCTTCAGAAAGTTCTCAAGGATGCTGAGGGAATTGGTACCTCTGCAACCCGCGCGGAAATTATTGAAAAGCTAATATCAATAGGGATGATTGCTCGAGAAGGAAAGTCCTTTAAAGCAACTCAATTTGGTATCGATGTTATACAGAGCATTGGAAAGCATGATATTGTTTCCCCAGAACTAACAGCCATTTGGAGTAAAAAGCTTAAGGATATAGTGGATGGACAGCTAAGCTCAAGCCAATTTTATAAAGAAATGCTCACATACGTGAAGCAAACGACTGATGGTTTTATCTGCTTAGATATGAGTGTGGCAGAAAAACAAGTTGTCGTAGTAGGCAAATGTCTAAAGTGTGGACAACCAGTTGTAGAAGGCTTCAAGGGCTATACTTGTTCCAATAAAGCTTGTAAATTCTTTATCAGCAAGATGATCATGAAGGGGAAAATTACCCCAACTGATGCAAAAAAATTATTAACAGGAAAAGAAACAAGAGAAATTCGATTTACATGGAAAAGCGGGAAAAAAGGAAAAGCCAAGCTGAAGCTAGTGAACGAAAAACTAGAATTTGTATTCTCGGCTCCTACAAAACAAACGAAAGGATAGGTGGGTATTAAACTCGACCTATCCTTTTGCTTTTTTATTTAAGTGTTTATGTGAAATCGCCCCGAATATGAGATTATTTGTATCTCTCGACCTCATTTTTCCTCTTTTAGAGAAATTCTTTTTAAAATGCTAATTTATAAGCAATCAATTGGATTTTTGCTCCCCAAAATAAAATTCGTGAATAAAATAAGTAGTAATAAAGGGGAATGAAAATTGACTCACAAAATTTTTAGACTATCTAGTTGCTTATTATTAATTGGCTTGTTATTTGTTACAATGGGCTTTCAGGTAGAAGGGAGCCAGGTAGCAGCGCTGGATTCGTCAGTTGCTATTACAGGAAGTATAGATCATCTGGAAGATGCCCCTGGGACAATGGTAGTGCAAGATGGGGAGAAACGACAACTGACAGAACAGCTTTTGTCAATAACTTCGAAAAGCATTTATTTTCTAGGATTATTTTTGATGATAGGCTGGGCACTTCTCTGGCAAATTGTTCGGACGTATTCCTTTGAACTTAGAAAAAAATATGTACTTTATGGTAGGTTTTTTCAGATTCTTCACTTGTTAGGCATACTAACTATACTTTTTATCTATTTGGAAGCTTCTTCTTTCTACGAGATACTTGATAAATTAGTTTTGCTAATTGGAACGAATATCGGAAAGTTATTATTTGCTTCCTTCCTTATTTCCATAATTGGATTAATATTTTTATTTAAAAATCAATTATTTAATTATTTTTGGGTTATCTTAATAGGCATCATAAAAGGTATAAGTGGATATATAGATGAAATGAATTCAGCAAATTATATTTTAGTGGGATTAAATATTATCCAGCTTTTTGTAGTATCCTTTTGGGCAGCAGGCATTGTATTTATCCTATTATTTTGGCGAAAGCAAAGACTTTATATAAAATACTTTTTACGTTTTTTCAACAAAGCTGCTTTTTTAAGCATTCTTTTATTAATAATTCTTTGCAGTGGAAGAGTGTATTTGCTTTCTCCCAATATAGATTTCATAGGCACAACTTGGGGAATTGCATTACTTGTAAATGCCTTTGTCATAATTATTTTGTTATTTTTAAGAGCTGTAATTTGGAAAAGGCGGAAAAAAGGGAAAGTAGTTGCAGATTTAATCACAATATTTAAGCTTGAATTTATGTTGCTTCTCATTTTAACCATCTTTATCGCAAGCTTTGTGACCCTAAACTTACAGTCAAATTTACCTTCAATTATCCTTATGATATAAATTTGTATACAAATTACAATTATTGTGTCTTGCGAAACAGTCAAGATGTTATATAATAAATTGACGTATCAAAAATTTGAGATTTATGTAACCGTATTGTTAATCAATCGTGTGCATCGTGTGCAAACGATGTACACGGTTTTCTTTTCTTAGATTTCTGATTACTATGGAACTAATCTAGTCTAAAATTTAATGCTGATTTCTCCTGGATTTAGGCAATTATGCTTTCCTAAATCGAGAAATTACATATTATATACTGACTTATCTAAAAAGCTGTATAAGTAATTTTAAATATCATGAATATCCCGCTCTAAATTTAAGTTCACTTTTAGTACAAAACTTACTGATTTCTCTAAATAGTCTTGACGTCAGGATATAAAGTTTGTACACTGTGAACAATCAAATGTTTTTTCGGGAAATACAATTTTGAATAGTAAGGATTTGGTGAAATGATTGTATGTAAATTTGGTGGTACATCCGTTGCTAACGCTGAACAAATTAGAAAAGTAGCAAATATTATAAAATCCAATCCTGCAAGAAAGATTATTGCAGTATCAGCTCCAGGTAAACGTTTCGGAGACGATATTAAAGTAACGGATATGTTAATCGAATTAGCTGATGCAGCTCTTAATAATGGGGACGTAACAAAAAAGTTACAAGCTGTTGTGAATCGATTTAAAGAGATTGCAGAGGATCTTGGTTTAGATAATTCAATTTGCGAAGTGATTGCAAAGGATTTGCAAGAACGTATCGCTTATGATAAAACAAATGAATTTATATTCATTGACAATATAAAAGCTAGTGGGGAAGACAATAACGCAAAATTGATTGCGGAATACTTCACTTCTATTGGTATGCCTGCAAAATATGTGAGTCCTAAAGATGGATTAGTACTAAATGATTTCCCAGAGCGTACGTATGCTCTTGCTGAATCATATGAAAATCTTAAGAACTTAGGTAGCGGCGATGAAATCGTTGTGTTCCCAGGTTTCTTTGGCTATACAAAAGAGGGTATCCTACGCACATTTGACCGTGGAGGCTCTGATATCACAGGCTCTATTTTAGCGGCTAGCGTGAAAGCAGATCTGTATGAAAACTTTACTGATGTTGACTGTGTATTCTCGGCAAATCCTAAGGTTGTAAATGATCCTGTTGGTATCTCAGAAATCACTTATCGTGAAATGAGAGAGCTTTCGTATTCTGGGTTTTCAGTATTCCATGACGAAGCATTAATGCCAGTATATAAATTAAGCATTCCTGTAAACGTTAAAAATACAAACAATCCATCTGCACCAGGAACGAAAATTCTTCCAACTCGTACTTTAACAGGTCGTCCTGTAACGGGGATTTCAGCAGATAATGGTTTTTCAATTCTTTATGTTTCTAAATATCTGATGAATCGTGAAATTGGTTTTGGACGAAAGCTTCTTCAAATTATTGAAGAAGAGCAAATTTCATATGAACATACACCATCAGGTTTAGACGATATTTCTGTAATTATCCGTTCAAACCAATTGACGGAAGAAAAAGAACAACGAATTGTTACTCGTGTAAAAGAAGAGTTGCATGCTGATGATGTATATTTCCGTCATGGTATTTCTATGATTGTAATTGTAGGCGAAGGTATGCGTAATAATACTGGCCTAGCAGCTCGTGCAGCAGCAGCAATTTCTAGAACTGGTGCGAATATCGAAATGATCAACCAAGGTTCCTCAGAAGTAAGCCTAGTATTTGGCGTTCTTTCACAAACAGAAAACCAAATCCTGCGTGCCCTTTACGACGAATTTTTTGCTCCCATAACAGTGGGCTAGGCAACATCTAGTTCCTTTAAAAGGTTCTACAGTTAACAGCTGTAGAATCTTTTTTTGTATTTTAGTCCCTCAAGCTTTCTAAAATGTAATTTATCTACTACTATTATGATTGTTAAATATTATTTTGGTGGAGATTACATGAAGACTTATACATATCGTCATCCAGAAGCTATTGAGCATACAGGAGAGGTTCCTGTAATGGATGAGCAAGGGCAAGTGATTTTATATTCGCAGCGAGTTTATGAAAACTATTTGAAAAGAACCTTTGATAAAATGTTTGATTTTCGATATTTTTTAAAATATGAGGTGCTCGATAGTCAAAGAGAAATGCTTTTCACAGTAAAAAAAATCAGTAGAAGAGGAAAGCTTTGGTTTGAAGCTGTGGAAGTAGCCTCTAAGAAAAAGTACATTATCTCGTACGAAAACTGGCGAATCGGACTTCCAACACTTTTTATCACAGATAGGAAGCTTAAAATCCAACTCGAAAAAGAATTCGAAGATTGGTCAAATTTCCTACTAGATGAAGTAGAGATTGCAAAATGGAAAGCAGAATTTAGCGAAGAGTTGGGGGAATTTCATATGACATTGCAGATTCATGAAAACAGCCCAATTCAACAGCCTGAATTTTTTGTAGGGATATGCCAAGCAACATTATTTGTTGGCGCTTAATGAAGGAGAGATTTTAATGAACGTTATCTTTGTTATAACAGCGACAGGAGAAGAAGTTTTGGAAATGGTATCGAATGACGTATCGGGGTTACTTGCTGCAGTTCAAGGTGAAAATGTAACATTTCCATTCGGTAGCTTTAAATACGATTTCCATACCTTAGATCACTATCTAGAGAACTCGGTCTATCGTCAGGAATTAGTCATTTACTTAAAAGTAGATAATAGCCAAGTCACAACGCTGTAACTAATACAGCGTTGTTTTTTGAATGTTTGGAATATAAGTGAAAGTGAGGACAGACTGTGTTTCAGCTATTTTTCATCGGAATAATTCTATACGCATTGCTATTTTTATTGGCAAAAGCAAGAGTATTTAATGGTTTAACTCGTATATTAGCAGTCGTAAATACAGTAATCGTAGTAGGTTTCACACTTTTTGTATTAGTGAAAACCGGATTACTTCGATCAATCGCAGCTTTCTTAAGTTTTCTATTAATCCGCTTGAGCGAGTTTATGGAATTGATTTTTTAGAGTAGGAGCTGTGTCGGATGCGTTTGATAGTAGAAAAGAAAAGTGTAGTGAGGGGAGAAAGAGAGTGAGATGCGTTTCATAGAGTGGATGAAACGAATAACACAAGAAAAAGCAGCCCCGGATGCGTTTCATAGTGAAAATGAAACGCATACCACAGGAAGAAGCAGCCCCGGATGCTTTTCATAGCGAAAATGAAAAGCATTCAAATAGCAAAATCCCCACTATCATCCCCACCACATTTCAAAATCATCATAAAATCACTTATAAAAAGAGTTTCTAATTAAATCAACCGTAGTCTCAGTTAGGAAAATGCTGTAAAATTATACTAAAAGGTAGTGAAAGTATGAAAATATTATTTACTCGTTCGATTCAATCTCCTCTCTTAAAGCTGATTCCAGAAGATTATGAAGTGTTCATGTGGACAGAAGAAAATAGAGTTATGCCAAAAGAAGCGCTGCTTAAAGAAGTTGCTGATGCAGATGCAATCTTCACAAATGTTACGGATCAGCTAGACTCCGAGTTTTTTGAGCATGCCAAAAAGTTGAAAATTGTTAGTACGATGGCAGTTGGCTTTGACAATATTGATATAAAAGAGGCAACAAAGCGCGGGATTCCGGTTGGTCACACGCCGGATGTACTGTCTGAAGCCGTTGCTGAACTTGCATTAACACTGATGCTTGCCTGTGCAAGACGAGTTGGGGAAAGTATACAATTTATTAAAGATAATAAGTGGGAAAGCTGGGGACCGTTTTTATTTGCCGGTCAAAAAATTTCTGGGGCTAAATTAGGAATCATCGGGATGGGGCGAATTGGTAAAATCCTCGCTAAGCAGGCAAAGGCTTTGAATATGGAGGTAATTTATACGAACCGACGACCTAACCCAAAAATTGAAGATGAACTTAATGTTGAATATCGTAATTTAGAAGCTCTTTTAAATGAGTCAGATTATGTAGTCATGTTAGCTCCTGCTTCAGCAGAAACTTACCATATGATGGGCTACGGACAATTTTCGCAAATGAAACCAACAAGTATTTTCGTTAATGTTTCTAGAGGCTCTACAGTAGACGAGGAGGGTTTATATAAGATTTTAAGTGAAAACAAGATTTTCGCTGCGGGTCTGGATGTTTTTGAAGTAGAACCGATTCGACACAATCACCCACTACTTACTCTAGACAATGTAATAGCTGTACCCCATATTGGAAGTGCTACTAAAGAGACTAGGGATAAAATGGTTGAAATTGGAGTGATAAATATTTTAAAGGGCTTACAAGGTGAGCGCTTGCTGCATACGGTGAATGAAGAAGTGTATAAATAGTATTTTTAATACAAAGCAATTTGCATTTATAAAGGAGATTGCTCTTTTTTAAACAAAATTTTGTAAGTCGAGCAATTGATTTGGAATATTTAAAATTCTTTCAAACCGAAGTTATTTACTTAAAGCTAAGAGTGTCATAGAATAATAGACAGGCGAGAAAAATACATTTGCTAAAAAATTCGTATTAAGGGGGAAAAGTACGATGAAATTGAATGAATGGCTGAATAATGAAGTGCCAAATATTTCGAAATCACTTGAAGAGATACATAAGGATTATTTTTCAATAGATAAGACAATTGGTTTTGAAGGGCAGGAAACGATTTATAAAATACTGCGTAATTTTCGTTCAGCACTTTTCCCATGTTTATGTGATAAGGTCACACATGATGATACAAGGCTGAATATTACAATAGGTAATAATTTAAGAATCTCTGCATTAAATTTGAAGGATTTAATTGAAAAGGTTCTTTTAAATGATAGCAATATCCCGCTAGGTGAAATTACCAAACATTCTGAAGAAGTCGTGATGAATTTAATCAATAAATTTCCGAAACTTCGCAGAGTCCTACAAACAGATATACAAGCTGCCTATAATGGAGACCCAGCAACAACTTCAACTGAAGAAATCTTGCTAAGCTATCCTTCAATTCAAACAATGACGATTCACCGTATTGCACATGAGCTTTATAAAGAGGGCGTACCAGTAATTCCAAGAATTATGTCAGAATACGCACATCAGCTTACAGGTATCGATATTCACCCAGGTGCATCTATTGGCGAGTACTTCTTTATAGATCATGGAACTGGTGTTGTAATCGGTGAAACTTGTACAATTGGAAAAAATGTGAAGATTTATCAAGGGGTTACTTTAGGAGCGAAGAGCTTCCCGCTTGATGAACACGGTAATCCAATCAAAGGAATTAAACGCCATCCTAATATAGAAGATAATGTAGTCATCTATGCTGGTGCAACAATTCTGGGTGGAGACACAACGATTGGACAGAATTCAGTAATTGGAGGGAATATTTGGTTAACTCAATCTGTGCCTGATAATTCAAGAGTTTACCAAACACAGCCTCTCCCAAACATTAAAAGCTAATAAATCTCATACGAAAAAGCCTGTTGGGGATAATATTCCTAACAGGCTATTTTTTATAGTTGTTAAGCCATGCCGCCTTGATTGTTATCCATCTTCTTAATAACATCCTTCATCGGTAGCTTTTTAGAGTTGTTTTTTTCTGGGTGTTCAACCGTAATCAACCCAAACTCTTCATCTTTACTAAAACGAACCTCTTCGTTTGAAAGGTCTAATGGATTTTTACTTTTTGAATTGAATTCTTTGTTATTAGTCATAATTTCAGCTCCCTTCAAAGACTAATATGAGTATTTTCATTTTGGTTTATGTACCCTCAATTCAGATTCTCGAGCAGTTAAAAATTAATGGACTTTAATTATGTCGTAAAATACGATATAATCTATTGAGACGATATTATTGAGAGGTGCAATATGGAACTGAATTCATACTTTACAGATATATACTATTATCTCCACCCAACACATGAGCAGACAATTTCACATCAAAGCGTACGAATTTTACAAATGATACAGAAGGAAGACGATGTTACTGTAAGTTTTGTATCGGTAGCATTAAAAATTTCCCATAATACAGCGTCTGAACATATTAAAAAACTTGTTAAGAATGGCTGGATTATTAAAAATCGAAGTGAACAAGATCAAAGAAAAGTATATTTAGAGTTAACATCAGCTGGCATAGCAGTACTTAAAGAAAACACAGAATTGGACGAGCTTAAACTACAAAAAGCTCTAAATAAGTTAAAAGAAGACGAAAAAACTCAAGTAATACAAGCCTTTCGTTTATTGAGTGAGGCGGCAAAATGATGATTTGGGTAAAGCTTTTGACTTCAGCTTTAATTATTGCCTGTGTAACAGAGCTTGCTAAAAAATTTCCTCTATATGGTGGAATTATTGCTGCACTGCCTTTGATAAGCTTACTAAGTATTTTTTGGTTAACTGTACAAGGAGAAACAGTCAAACAAATTCAAACCTTTACAATAGGTGTTATTATTGGTTTACCGGCAACCATTATTTTATTATTAGTTGTCTATGTGATGTTAAAACATTCGTTTCCATTATTAGTAGCGCTAGTTGCAGGAGCAATCGCTTGGGGTTTATCTTTAGGAATTCAAAAATTTGTATTGAATCATTTTAATATTCATTTATGAAAAAACAATGACCTGAATGTTAATTTAAACAAGCTCTAAAAAGTCACCATTAAGATTAAACTGGATGGTGACTTTTCCATTGTGAAGCAAGTAGTGAGGTAGCATGTTCAATTTCTTCATAGGAAATTGCGCCATATCCAATCATTACGAAATTCTCTTTTTTGTTGAGCTGGTAGGAGGTTGAGATAGGATCGATTGCAATTCCGACCTTGTTAGCAAGTTGAATTGCAACGGTTTCATTCAGCCAATTCGGTAGCTTTACGACAATATGTAGCCCCGCAGCGTCCCCAATAATTTCGAATTCTGAACCTAGGTAAGACTGTAAACTTTCAATTAACTTCAATCTTTTCTTTCGGTACAAGGTCCTCATCTTCGAGATATGCTTTGTGTATAAGCCACTCTCCATAAATTCAGCAATCACCTGCTGATCGATTTTAGATACAGTTGTCTTTTGATCAGTGTAAAAGGCATTGAAATTTTCTAATAAGGTTTTTGGCAAAATCATATAGCTGATACGGAGCGAAGGCATTAAGGTTTTCGAGAAAGTTCCAAAATAGATTACACGCTCAAGCTGGTCGATTTGAGCTAATGGTGGAATCGGGCTACCTTTATAGCGAAATTCTGAATCATAATCATCCTCAATTAAATAGGAATCAGCTTCTCCTGCCCATTTTAATAATTCAATCCTTCTCTCAATAGGCATAACACCTCCTAGCGGGAATTGGTGAGCAGGTGTTATGTAGTAATACTGACATGGTTTTGTAGGGATAGATGCTCCTTTTTCATCAATGGGAACATATTCAATAGGCAATCCATTTTGTTGGAAAATAGCCGTTGCTCTTTTAAAACCGGGTTCTTCAATTGCCACATTTACAATGCCAAAATAACGACACAATTCATTGAGCTGATGCTGCGTACCACTATAAATGAATATTTGATCGGCCTCACAACTAAAGCCTTTGGATTTCTTTATATATAAAGAAATTTGCTCTCTTAATGCCAAGTCTCCTTGCCAAGAACAGTTAGCTATATTATCAGCATTTAAATGCTTTTTATAAATTTTTAGCCACGCATTAAGGGGAAATGTTTCAGAATCGACCTGTCCATTTTTAAAGTTATATTGAACTTTCGGCGCTTCCTTTAGCACTTTGCTTTCTCGTAATATGGCAGGCTGCTCCCATTCCATGTCATAATGAGAAATAAAATAGCCAGAACGCTCGATTCCATATATATAGCCCTCACTTGCTAGTTGCTCGTAGGCTTCTTTGACGGTATGAATACTGACATTTAAATTAACTGCAAGGCTTCTTTTTGAGGGAAGCTTTTCATCTGCACTCAATGTTTTATTTATAATCATCGTTTTCATTTGATCATAGATATCCATATATTTCGGTTGTTTGTTCGAAAAAATGATTGAAATGTCCAATTATTCACATCCTCTGGTATGGTAAATATATTCACTTTTGATACTTTTAATCATATCAAATTTCCAGTTAACTAGAAATAGGGGGGAAGTAAATTGGAAAAAATAATTAATCTTGAAAATGAAATAGTAGAATTAAGACCGATCCAGTTGGAGGATGCTGAGGGGATATTGAGAGCAGGTATGTATCCTGAAATTTGGGAGCATTTATCGGTTTCATTATTAACAAAAGAAGCGGTAGAACTTTATATTGAAAATGCTATTAAGGAAAGGGAAGCAAATATATCATATTCATTTGTTATTATCGATAAGGCGACAAATCAAATCATCGGAAGTACTTCTTTTCTAGATATAGCTGAGAATCATAAAAGGGTAGAGATTGGTTCAACCTGGATACAACCGGGCTATTGGCGAACAAGCATTAACACAAATTGTAAGTTTTTATTATTAAAATATTGCTTTGAAGAATTAAAGCTAAATCGAGTACAAATTAAGACAGGTCACGAAAATGTACGCTCTCAAAAAGCAATCGAACGACTCGGAGCAACGAAAGAAGGGGTTTTAAGAAATCACATGATACGTAAGGAAGGTACCATTCGCCATACTGTAATGTATAGCATCATCTTTGAAGAGTGGCCAGAAATCAAAGCGCGATTTTTAGGAGAACTGTTGAATAAGTAATAGAAAAATCTCTGCTTTAAAGGTAAAGTAGAGATTTTTATCTTTCTTAATTTACTCCAACCATCTGACTTCTTCTCTCAAGCAGCAAAACATCTCTCCAAACTCCATCTCTTTTTGCAATTTTCTCCCGAATGCCCACTATTTTGAAGCCTTGTTTCTTATGTAAATGAATGCTTGCTTCATTTTCTGAGAAAATTTTTGCTTCCAATGTCCAAAATCCTCCTGTTTCAGAGGCATTTATTAGATTGCTTAGTAGCAACGTCCCAACACCTCTTCCCTTAGCGTCTGGGTGTATATAGATACTTAATTCACCAACACCTTCGTACACTTTCCGATAAGAAACAGGAGTAAGCTTACACCAGCCTAGAATAGTTGAATCTTCTTCTGCTACTAAAGTACATGATGGAATAGCATTTCCGAACCACTGATCAAATGACGAGGGGGCCTCGGTTTCGAAGGTTGCATTCTTAGTAGCAATACCTGCTTCGTAAATGAATTTTACTTGATGCCAATCCGATTTAGCCGTTAATCGTATTTCAATTGTCATAATTAATAGCCTCCAAATTAAGATTAATAAAATTTTAAATAAAATAGTTGCAAATTACAAGTATGTAGAGTATAAATAAATCAAGAGGTGAATTTATGGAAAACAAACGTGAAATTTTCCATGTACTAACGAGAAGATTTGGCTTATTAGATAAAAATTGCTGTACTGTTGGAAACTTTGAGATATCACTTGTTCAAAGCCATATTATTTATGAAATCGATAAGCGAAATGAGCCCTCCATGCAGCAAATAGCTGAATCCTTAGCAATGGATATAACTACATTTAGCAGACAAATACAAACCTTAGTCCAAATGGATCTAGTAAAGAAAACACCTTCACCACATGATAAACGTGTTTCGATTTTAAGTTTAACAGTGCAAGGTAAATTTGTAGCAGCCAATATTGATCACTCTATGAATACCTA
Source organism: Ureibacillus chungkukjangi (assembly GCF_003217295.1). GTDB lineage: Bacteria > Bacillota > Bacilli > Bacillales_A > Planococcaceae > Ureibacillus > Ureibacillus chungkukjangi. The sequence goes on along the minus strand of NZ_QJTJ01000007.1, from coordinate 13,525 downwards.
TTTAGAAGAGGTCTTTTCTCATATGAATGAATTTGAACGGGAAACAGTTATTCGTTCACTTAATTTATTAAACGAAGCTATGTCAAAATCCTCTGTATGTTGTAAACCTTTGTATTAGGCAAGAGAAATCTTGCTTTTATTTATAAAAAATACTTGTATTATGCAACTAATTTTAAATTGGGAGGTTATGTAATGAGTAATTGTGTAAAAGGTAGTGGAGTTGAAAATAGCTTTTGTGGGGCAGTGAATGAAAAGAAAAATATGATGAACTCTGAATTAAATAAAAATAACCACTTACCAATAGCAATTATCGGCGCCGGTCCGGTAGGTTTAGCAGCTGCTGCTCATTTAGCTGATAAGCAACAAAATTTCATTGTTTTAGAATCAGGCAGTAGAGTAGGCCACAATATTCTTGAGTGGGCTCATGTTCGACTGTTTTCTCCTTGGCAGTATAATATTGATAAGATAGCGAGAAAATTACTGAAAGAAAGTGGTTGGATGGAGCCACAAGCTGAAGAGCTTCCAACGGGAAAAGAGCTTGTAGAAAACTATTTAGAGCCATTAGCAAGCTTACCTCAAATTAAAAAGAATCTTCAGCTGAATGCAAAAGTTTTATCTGTAAGCAAAAAGAGTCTAGATAAGATGAAAAATTCGGGGAGAGAGCAAAGTTCTTTTGTTATTTATGTTGAGCAGCAGGGTGTTACAGAAAGAATAGAGGCAAAAGCTGTTATTGATGCAACAGGTACATGGGCACAGCCTAATCCAGTAAATGCTGATAATATTTGGACTACTGAAGAAAGAGAGCTTGAAGATCGAATTTTCTATGGCATACCAGATGTATCTGGGAAACAACGTAAGCGTTATATTGGGAAAAAAGTTGCAGTGATTGGAGGCGGTCATTCCGCGATTAATACAATTCTTGAACTTTCTACTTTAGGCGAAAACGTGGAAATTTATTGGGTGATGAGAAAGCTGAATGTCGAAAATGTGTATGGTGGGAAGGAAAAAGATGCCCTTAAAGCAAGGGGTGAGCTTGGAATTCGAATTCATCAGTTAGTTGAGAGTGGTAAAGTGAAGGTCTATACACCATTCATGATAAATCAGCTAGCTCGGAAAAGTAACGGGATTGAGCTAAGAGGGGAATATTTCGGTGAAGAATTTGCTATTTCAGAAATTGATGAAATTATAACGAACACGGGTAGCCGACCTGACTTCTCATTTTTGAGTGAAATCAGATTAAGTGTTGACTCATCAACTGAAAGTGTTGAGGCGCTGTCTCCTTTAATCGATCCAAATCTTCATAGCTGCGGTACAGTAAGACCACATGGTGAAGCAATCTTAAGACAACCGGAAAAGAACTTTTATATTGTAGGTATGAAAAGCTATGGCCGAGCACCAACATTTTTAATGGCAACAGGCTATGAACAAGTTCGTTCAATTGTTTCCTATTTAAGAGGTGATATTGAAGCATCAAAAAAAGTGGAACTTGAGCTTCCTGAAACTGGAGTTTGTAGTGTGAATATAGTTAGCCAAGAAAGCTGCTGTAATTAGAGAGTCCAAAAATTGGCATAATTAAAAACCCGGAATAAATTCCGGGTTTTGATTACACTTGCATTAAGTTATCCACGATACGCTGCCTCGCTTTTCGCATTGATTCTTAAGATTTTAACCTAAGAAAACCGCTTTAGCTGTTCAGAAAATGTTCTTCAATGAAAACAATGAATCCCATCCATCGGGTTAACCCTCCCAATTCGTTGGAGTCGAAGTGAAATCTTTAATAGTATAGCTCACACATCAATTGTTATACATTTTTTTATAAAAATCGTTAAATAAATTGAAAGTGGGCATGATATTTATGGTAATCTACATGTAAGAAGTAGCAATATTTGAAATAAATGTTTTAAACCACAAACTACAAAAGAGGTGTATTTGATGACTTTAGGTATACATGCTTATATAAGAATGAATGGCAACGGTAAAGAAGCGGTAAAATTTTATGAAGATGCGTTACAGGCTGAGAATTTAGGGGTTCAAACCTACGGAGAATTACCTGAAAATCCGGAATTTCCACTTCCTGAAGAAGCAAAAGACCGTGTAATCCACGCACAATTGAGAATTAATAATACATTTCTTATGCTTTCTGATATATTCCCGGGCCAACCATATCAAACTGGCTCACAGGTAGATATAGCGATCCTTTTTGATGACGTAGAAAAGTCGAGAGAGGTCTATGGAAAGTTACTAGTCGGTGGAGAAGTGCTTATGCCTTTACAAGAAACACCTTGGAGTCCTTCATATGGACAAGTTAAAGATAAATTCGGAGTGATTTGGCAGCTTTCGACCAATTTAGATTAGTGCCAGTCTATCCTTATAATAAGTACTTGAAAACGAAGAGTTGTATCTCCTTGCAGCTCTTTTTTAAATGGGTTTAAAGTGAATTGTTATTTAAATTGAGAGGGAGTGTAGCTAAATGAATTTCGAAACGGTTATGCAGGAGCTAGAGGCTCTTGGAAAAGAACGCATGAAAAAGATGTATATAAGTAATGGAGCACATGAACCAATTTTTGGAGTGGCAACAGGAGCTATGAAGCCTATTGCTAAGAAAATAAAAATAGATCAAGCATTAGCAGAACAATTATATGCTACTGGAAACTACGATGCGATGTACTTTGCAGGGGTTATAGCGGATCCAATGTATATGACTGAAGAAGATTTTGAGCGCTGGATTGATGGTGCGTATTTTTATATGCTATCGGATTATGTAGTTGCAGTAACTTTAGCAGAAGCAAGTATTGCACAGCAGGTTGCTGACAAATGGATTGCAAGTGGGGAAGAGCTTAAAATGTCGGCTGGCTGGAGCTGTTATTGCTGGCTATTTGGGAATCGACCAGATCATGAATTTGATCCAGAAAAAGTCTCAATTATGTTAGACCAAATTGAAAAAACAATTCATGATGCTCCAGAAAGAACGAAAGCCTCAATGAATAATTTTGTATATACCGCAGGCATTTCATATATTCCAAAACACGAGAAGGCTCTTGAAATTGCTCATGCTATTGGTTCAGTTGAAATCAAACGTCCTAACAAGAAAAGTTCGATTGTGAATTCAGCTGAATCAATTCAAAAGGATCTTGATAAAGGACGCCTAGGTTTTAAACGAAAATATGTAAGATGTTAAAATATATATATATAATATTATTATGTAAACTGAATTTAGATTATATGAGTCTCTTCTATATATGATCAGTAATTAAACAAAAGCATTCAAGAGTGATGTAGCTCTTGAATGCTTTTGTTTATCTTTATGTTGAATGAATTTGCTGTACCCGTCCAATTTGCCCATCAGTTAGCCTTACTTTAATCCCGTGAGGATGGTTAGGCGATTTAGTTAAAATATCTTTTATAATACCTCGTGTAAGCGTACCAGTTCTTTGATCCTTCTTTAAAACAATATCTACCGTAATACCAGGTATTACATCCTTACGATTTTGCCCGTTCATTAAACACCCATTTTTCTACGAGTATTGCTAGCCTTCTTAGTCTGCTGGCTCTTCATTTTTTGGCCAGAAAGATCAGTTTTCTTCTTCCCGTTACCATTGTTCGCATTGTTTTTTTTGTTCTCAAGCTGCTGCTTTACTAGCTCTTGCAGGCTTTTCTTTTTTGGTGCTTCGTTTTGGTTGTTCTCTGTCATAGGAAATTCCTCCTTATGGAATACATGTTGAATCAAGTATAATCTATTTTCGCGGCTTTGGAAAGAAAGGAGGTTGGTTCAATTTAAAGTTAAATTTAGGGAACATTTTATAGTTAAAGTTTTTGCTATAAAAAATGGTGTTTTGGACAATTGGAGATAATAATCGGTAAATTTGTCCTTTCTTTTGTAATATTTTTAAAAAAAAACAATCTAATCTTAAAAGGAGGGTTTTGATGAAAATCCAAATCATAGTGTGCCTGTTAATGATATGTTTCTTGATAGGATGTAATATGGACGAATCAGCTCAGATAGCATCGACAAAAATTCCTGCCATATCTGATATACACGAAGAAAAACCACCAACGTTAATAATAATGATTGGGGAAGAGGTTATAAAAACTTATACTGGAGCTTATTCTTGGCATTATATAAAGAAGAGTACAGGGGAGGTGATTCAAGTTCAAACAGATCATGCACCTCCATACGAAATGGTCAATATCGAAGAAGGTACCACTGTGAACCTAACCGAACATATAGATGTACGATTTTCTATTGAACCATCTAGTTACGAATTGAGGTTGTGGAACAGTGAAGAAGTGATTGCAACCTATAATTCATTTGAAGAGATCAAGGAAAGAGGAAACTATATTGTTGAAGTAGTAGGAAACTGGGAAGAAAGCAGAGCAACTTATGTAGCTGCACTTAATATCACAAAACAGTAGAAACCTTATATAGGTTTCTTTTTTATGGATTAGAAGGTATAAAACTCGCTAAAACGTATAAGTTCAACTAAGCTTAGCCAAGTGTTTTAACAAAAAACTACACAATCTGTAACTTTATCCCATTTTATTCGTTTATAAAATATAGCTGAAATTAAGGAGATTTTATGAAAAATTTGAAAATTTTTGATGAAGCTTTTTTAGCATTTTGCTGGCTGCTGTTAATTATTTCAATAATTTTATTTGTCATTTTTGGTAGCTTCTTATTTGCATTATTTATTCAGGAAATTCAATGGAGTTCATAAGGAGGTAATGCTATGATTATACAACTAAATGTACTAGGATCTTTTATATTTTTCATCACTGGGTTGTTGTTACTAATATTTTTTATTAGATTAATTATCTTCTTCTTTAAGAAAAATAGATTTCCTAAAAAGCTTTTAATTGCTTCATTAGTAGGAATAGGTATGTTTTTTTGCATTTTCGTTTATCTCAATTATTTTTTTACCTTCGATCAGCTTATAGGGGAAACTTTTAAAGAACCTGTGAGCTCGCCAACAAAAAAATATACTGCAAATGCTTATCTGCAAAACTATGGAGGCGCTGTTGGTGGCGTTAAAATCTGGGTGAATATCACTAATCATGAAGATAATGATCAAATTAAAACTGTCTATTATGGTGAAGCTAGCAGTAACTTTTTTATGTATTGGATTGATGAGGAGACAATTTCGATTTCTCATGAATCATCAAATCATATAGATGCTGAAGATAGTATTGAATTAGATGTAAGTACTGATATTTACGATGAAACCGGCATCGCTTGTACAAGCCTTTTAATGAAAGATGAATATGAAAATTGCTATCAAAATTGAATAAAGATTACTTGCGAATTGGAAATTTATGGTACTATTAAAGTGTCAAATAAAGAAAATAAAAGGAGGAAATATGAAGCGCAAAACTTGTAATTTAATAACTCTATCGGGATTTGTCATCGCGTGTATTTTGCTTTTCAAAAAACGAAAATCGAAACAAGGTCAAACACTCTTTGTTTCTAGTGGAATCGAAATTGAATACCCTGTTATTGATATAGAGAAGAATGAAGTGACAGCTTATATTACATACAATGAAAAATTATATATGAGAGTTCAATACAATGTGAAAACTCACGAAATCAAAGTAAACGGAAGTGTAGAAACCATTAAACTCAACCCCTTGATCATAAATAAGCTCAAATTGAATGATGCAGAATACATCGAAATGATTAAAATGAATGCTGAATATTTAATTGAGAGTGAAAAAAGGAATTCTCGATCACTTGTAAAATAGTAAATTTGGAAAAATGTATTGACTTCCTCCAAAATTTTCTTTAATATGATGAAGAATAAATTACCCGAGCGAGTCGGGAGAGGTTCATAGCTGATACCCTCTATAAAAAACTATGGAAACATGACGATTCGCCATGTCCATAACAGGACGTGGCTTTTTTTATTTGCTTGTTTCATATTTTTTTATATTGCCATTGCTACAGCCTCTCTTGAAAGTGTTGGGATACATTTTCTAGGAGGTTTTTTTATGTCTGGCCGTAAAAATGAAGAAGGCTTAAATGATTTGAAATTATTAGGAAACCAAAATACGCAATATCCATCTGATTATGCTCCTGAGGTTCTGGAGGCTGTAGATAGTCTGCATTCAAACCGTGATTATTTTGTAAAATTTAACTGCCCAGAGTTTACAAGTCTTTGTCCAATTACGGGTCAGCCTGATTTTGCGACAATGTACATTTCATATATTCCGGATCAGAAAATTGTAGAAAGTAAATCATTAAAGCTGTATTTATTTAGCTTTAGAAACCATGGTGATTTTCATGAAGACTGTGTAAACATTATTATGAATGATCTTATCAGCTTACTAGACCCAAGATATATTGAGGTTTGGGGTAAATTTACGCCACGTGGAGGAATCTCGATTGATCCATGGTGCAATTATGGTAAGCCAGGCACGAAGTATGAAGAAATGGCGAATTACCGTTTAATGAATCATGATTTAAATCCAGAAAAAGTCGATAATCGATAACTAAATAATCCTTCATATTGGAAGGAAGAGGTTTTAGCTACCCTCTTAAAAAAACTAAGAAGAAACAGCATTTCTCTTAGAGTGCTGTTTTTTCGTTTAAAGGAGTTTTAAGGATGAAACAAGGTAAAGCAATTGTAGTATTTAGTGGTGGGCAGGATAGTACCACTTGTCTGTTCTGGGCGAAGGAGCGTTATGCTGAAGTGGAAGCGGTGACTTTTGATTATGGTCAAAGGCATTGTCTTGAAATTGAATGTGCAAAAGAGATTGCAAAGGAGCTTGACGTAAAGCATCATATTTTGGATATGTCCCTTTTAAATCAGCTGGCACCGAATGCATTAACGAGAACTGACATTGAAGTAGCAGATGGAGAGGATGGGGAGCTGCCATCTACATTTGTACCTGGAAGAAATCTACTTTTCATGTCCTTCGCAGGAGTTTTAGCAAGTCAAGTGGGAGCAAAGCATATCGTTACAGGTGTTTGTGAAACAGATTTCAGCGGTTATCCTGATTGTCGCGATATTTTTATAAAATCATTAAACGTAACACTGAATCTATCTATGGATGACACCTTCGTGATTGAAACACCGCTTATGTGGCTGAACAAAGCACAAACCTGGGAGCTAGCTGATAAATTAGGAGCACTTGATTTTGTACGTGAAAGAACCCTTACTTGCTACAACGGTGTAATTGCAGATGGGTGTGGTGAATGTCCATCTTGTAAATTGCGTCAAAATGGATTAGATGAATATTTAACCTTGAAAAAGGGTCTTAAGGCATGAGAGAGTTTCGAATTGTCGACCAGCTGCAGAAGCTTGATGTGGATATCAAAAAAAATCAATTAAAGTATCATTCAAAGCGAGTTCTCGTAAGTAAAGAATTTACCTTTGATGCAGCACATCACTTACATAATTATGAAGGTAAATGTAAAAACCTACATGGCCATACGTATCGTGCAGTTTTAGGAATAAGTGGCTATACAGATGAACGTGGGTTAGTAATAGATTTCGGTGATATCAAAGAAATCTGGAAGCAGCAAATTGAAATTGATTTAGACCATCGTTACTTAAATGAAACACTCCCATTAATGAATACAACGGCAGAAAATATTGTGGTTTGGATATATGGGAAGCTGGCAGAGGCATTATTGAATACTCAAGATTATAACGGGCTTCGTGTGGAATTCGTTCGTTTATATGAAACGCCAACTAGCTATGCAGAGGCAAGACGGGAGTGGATGGAGCTTGAGTAAAATTCCTGTTATGGAGATTTTCGGTCCGACCATTCAAGGTGAAGGGATGGTTGTTGGACAGAAAACGATGTTTGTAAGAACGGCTGGCTGTGACTATTCCTGCTCCTGGTGTGATTCAGCCTTTACATGGGATGGTAGTGGAAAGCATTTGATTTCTCAACTAACAGCTGAAGAAATTTGGGCTGAGTTAAAACGACTTGGCGGAAACGGTTTTTCTTTTGTAACGATTTCAGGAGGCAATCCAGTACTTCTCCGAAATTTAGAGGGTCTGGTTAATAGATTGAAAGAAAATAACATTAAAATTGGTGTCGAGACACAGGGGAGTAAATGGCAAGAGTGGTTATATGAGGTAGATGAATTAACTATTTCACCTAAGCCTCCTAGTTCGGGGATGGTAACGAACTATTCGATGCTAACTGAAATAATTGAAAAGCTAAATAGTAAAAATAGCAATCAAAATATTTCATTAAAAATCGTCATCTTTAGCGAAGTTGATTATGCATATGCAAAGGATATTCACCTTAGATACCCAGAAATCCCTTTTTACCTTCAAGTTGGTAACGACGATATTTCAGAGAGTGACAATGAGAAGCTGGTTAGTCGTTTACTTGAAAAATACGAGGTATTAGTTGATAAGGTTGTTGCAGATGAGGAACTACGGAATGTTAGAGTTTTGCCGCAGCTACATACGCTGATCTGGGGTAATAAAAGAGGCGTCTAGCTTTGATGTGCAAATTTAAATTTAAGGAGATAGACATGAGAATATTATTTTATTTATTATCAATTGTGATTGCTAATGTAGTCACAGCGCGATTTGCTCCATTAGAATTTGGGATGTTTATCGTTCCAATGGGGACGCTTTTTGTTGGAGCAACCTTCATTTTCCGAGATCTTGTTCAAAATAAATATGGTCGTAAGAAAACATACCTATTTATTTTTACAGCTTTATTTTTATCTGCGATAGTTTCCTATTCTCTAGGAGATACTCTTATGATAGTAGCTGCTTCAGCTCTTTCATTTTTAATCGCTGAAACAGCAGATACTGAAATCTATACACGTCTAAAGCTTCCAATGGCTTGGCGAGTATTTTACAGTGGGATTGTTGGCGGCTTCTTTGATTCAGTTGTATTTGTAATTGTCGGTTTAAGTCCACTCGGTGCAGGGTTCCTGCCATGGGAGGCGGTACCAGCAGCTATTTTAGGTCAAGTAATTGTAAAAACAGTGATCCAAATGTTTGGTGCATTAATTTTAAGCCAAATTCATGGAACTAAAGAAAAAGAAGTAATGGCAGGATAAAACTAAAGAAGCAGCCACCTTTCTAATATGAAGGTGGCTGCTTTTTTTCTAGCTTTAAGTTAATTCAATTATAGCATAATTTCCCAAAGAATTTCAGTCTATATTTTCTCCTTTTTGGTGGTTATGATAAGTAAATAAGTGGGATTCATTTCCAATAATATTATGGACGGGGTGGAGAGATGAAATACGTTTATCATATGGTACCTAAAAGCATGGTGGGAGAAAATCTTATTTCTTTAAATGAAATGAAATTAAGTGAACCAACACTTTATGAAAACTATGCGAAAAAGTATTTTGATCATCCTGACAGACCGAAGCTATTAGCTAAAAGCGTTCCTAAGCTAAATTGTTTGTGGAATGACGTCATTTTTTTATTGCCCCTGCATCCGTACTATATCTACGAAGCGTTGAATTCAATCGGAAGCAGTGTGAAAAAGGACTTAATGTTCTACAAGATTCCTACAGAACGCTTGCTTGAAAATAAAAATGCAGTATTTTTGTATAGCAAGGAAAAGGATAACGGTCCAGCTTCTGAAATTCCAGAAGATGAAGTGGAACTCATCGATATTATTTCGTATGAGGAGTGTTCTTCCTTACCGGTAGATACTTACGAATACTTTAAAGAAGGTCATAAAAATGGCAGCCAGATGGGGATGTTTGTTTATATTCCCCACATCTTGAGTTTAGGAAGCATCAATGTGAAGGATGTAGAGAGGGTAATTGGAGTATTTCACCGGAAAAATGAGCTGAAAATGTATTGGGAAATCTTAGGATCCTTTAAGTAAACATATATAACATGATAGTAGATTGAGGAGGGAAGTCAATTGAATGTAAAAGAGACTAAAAAACAATTGATAATTAGCTCTTTATTTTTTGTACTATTTATTATTGGAGGAAGCATTCAAATAATGTCTTCACCATTCCTTTTTGTGAGAGGCATTAATCTTTTTCTTGTGATAAGTAGTGCTGCTGTTTTGGGAGCCTTCATTCGCGAGTTTTATGTTGTGAAAGAGAAAATCAGAAATAGTAATAATTGAACTATATGAGGATAATTTATATGAAGTTGGACAAACTTAGTAATAAAAATACTAGAGGTATGATAACTTGAAAAAAATATTTCCTTTATTATTATTGTTCGTAATGGGTTTTACTATAGAGACAGGTGACGAAAAAGTTTTTGCAAATTCTAAAGAAACTACGCCTTATTATGAAGACCATTCAGTAAGGGTTGGGTATAAAACGGTAGATGAAGCAGTTAGTGAGTTTGAAAAGAATTGTGATTGTGTAGTAAAACTTCCTGCAATGATTCCTGACCTTAAGTTTACCCATGAATTTGGAGCATATTATAAGGATCACAAGGATAGACAAAAAGATTTGCTGCAAATTCGCTTTGTAAATAGAGAACAGAAAAATAATATTTTTAAGATTGATGTTCGTCCTAGTAAAGTGAGCTATGAAGGGAAAGAATATACGCTTCAGGATGGCAGTAAAGGTATTTATGTGGAACACCATATCTTTCACGTTTTTGTCTTTGAAAAAAACAATTTACAGTACATTGTAAGAATTGATAAAAACGCTAGCGATATAGATCCCTCAAAAGCTCTGATGGATGTTGCAAATTCGGTTAATTAGTTAAATTAATATTGGTTTTAAAAAGGGCATTTATCCAAAGAAGGATGATGCTCTTTTTTGTCGAATTATTATATAAGTCTAATATTTTCCATATGCTTTTTATATAGGGAGTGATGTGACAATGAACGTAGTGAGGAAATATTGGCTGTTATTAGGAGGACTAGGCTTTTCGAATTTAGGGAACTGGATTTATCTAATCGCATTAAACCTATCTGTATGGCATCTTACCCATTCGCCGGCAGCTGTTGCTGGTATCTATATGGTTGGTCCCATAGCGCGAATATTAAGTAATTTAGTAGCTGGTTCAATTATTGACCGTAATAATAAAAGAAGGCTAATGATTTGGTCAGATATCATCCGTGGAATCCTTGTATTTATAATGCCGTTTTCAACTTCTATTTGGTTGATTTATAGTCTTATATTTATAGCGAATATCGCGAGCAGTTTTTTTGGTCCGAGTAGTACATATGTAATTACAAAATTAGTAAATGATGATGATAAGCAACGTTTTAATGCGCTTCTTAGTACAATAAATTCCGGTTCATTTATGATAGGACCTGCCTTAGCAGGGGGGATTATTGTTCTAAGTAATACAAGTGTCGCAATGTGGATTAATAGTTTAACATTTTTTGTTTGTGCTCTTGCCATTTATTTATTGCCTAAATTTGATGATGTAACGTCTGATAAACGGGAAATTGTTAGGTTACATACGATTATCGAAGACTTTAAAGTCGTTTGGTCGTTTATTCGGCAGCTACCAGCCCTATTATACTTTTTATTACTTTTCAATTTTGCATTAATCATCGCGTTTGCCCTAGATTCTCAGGAAATGACATTTATAAAGGATGTGTTGGATGCATCTGATAGTGTTTATGGAATAATTGTTAGCGTTGCAGGAGTGGGAGCAATTATCGGAGGCATATTTGCGACTACTTTAGTAAACAAGCTATCCTTAAAAACCTATATAGGACTAGGGTTTTCACTTACTTTACTAAGCTATACAGTTTTCTACGCCTCCAATACACTTTGGTTGGCTATTGTCAGTTTCGTTACATTAGGGCTGTTCATGGCATTTTGCAATACAGGCTATGCTACGCTGTACCAGAAAACCATTCCAACAGAAATTATGGGGCGCTTCGGTAGTGCCATCAATCTTTTGCAAAGTGCTCTACAGGTAACACTAACATTTGTAATAGGTGTGCTTGCAGAGTGGTATTCATTACAGATTACAACAGTGTGTTTTGCAGCTGTAGGACTATTATTGGCTTGTATTCTTTATGCTCATATTTTGGTTAATAAAAAAGCGCTTGGCTTAGAATGACGGGAATTGTAAATTAGTTGGAAATACCTTCTTGCTAGTTTGGACTTTTCAATTTATTCTTAAAATAGAGGTAAGTATGGAAAGGGGTTAAAGGAATGTTTAAAAACCTAGTAGGAAATGCAGTTGGAGATGCTTTAGGATTAAGCGATATCGGGCAGGTGATTAAGCCTGAGGACTATAATAAAACGGAATCAGACGATTTCATCCTAACAGAAGATGGAGAACAGATTTTCTTCCTTATTAAATCTAAATCAGATGAGTATTGCTTCACTAACATGGCATTATTACATTTAGATGGAGATTCGGCTTTAAGCAAAAAGCGCGTGTTAAAGCGTTATGATTTTTATAAACATCATATTGAAAATGTAATGCTGGAAACTGCTGGTACGATTGACCTTGATCTTGAAATTAAATTCCAAATTGGTCACAATTCATTCTCAATTGATATTGCTAAGAAATTTGGTGTGGAAATTGCAGATCTTTACAAATCCTTACTAGCAATTTCAAAAATTCAAGAAAAGAATGCTCGTCTAAATGAGTTTGCCAAAGAAGCAGTGTTAATCGCTCGTGATGTAAATTACGGTCAAAGAAATACAGACACACCAACGAATATCGAATTTAACAAAATTGTTAATCTCACAAATTCTTGGTTGAAGCAAACCTACGATCAAAACGAGAAAAAGGATTTCTCTGATGTTTTCCAAAAGTATATCCAAAACTAAATAAGCGAAAAAGCGTTGATCAAAGAGATTGACGCTTTTCTTGTAATTTCGGGTCATAATTATAATTTATGGAAAATTATAAATTTAATAACATTTCTTTATGTTGTGGATTTGTTTAAAATTGGAAGAGAAGGTGATGTAAAACAAATGAATGGAGGAAAACTAAATGACTTTTCATTTTAAAGCAATTGACCATATTCAACTAGCGGCACCAATGGGGAGTGAGATGGAGGCTCGAAAATTCTTCAGTGAGATACTAGGCTTTACTGAAATTGAAAAGCCTGAACAACTGAAAAAGCGCGGTGGAGTTTGGTTTGCATTTGGCAATCAGCAAATTCATATTGGTATCGAAGAACCCTTCGCACCTGCAAAAAAAGCACACCCAGCCTTTGAAGTAGATAATATCGAGGCACTCGAACAGCACTTAACAAAAAACAATATCACAATCACCAAGGATGATAACCTTCCAGGGGCTAAACGTTTCTATGTATCTGATCCATTTGGAAATAGAATCGAGATTTTAGAGTGGGTTTAAATTTTTTTATTATGTAAAAGTAGGGGGATGAGGGATGAGACCTGTAGAGATTATAGGAATGCTATTTTTCGGCGCTATACTCATTATTGTCCTCGCTATTATTTGGTTTATCTTTCGAAAAAAGAAAAAAATAGCTCTTACAGTGACGATTATTTCAGTCCTTGCCTTCATTTTATTTTTCTCTTTTCGTCCCTCCCTCTATAAATGTTGATATATCAACGGTTTAACCCGTTTTTATCAATTCATAAAATTATTTTTTATAGATTTATATTTTAGTATTTTACAGT
>NZ_QJTJ01000006.1:35865-151108 GCF_003217295.1 Ureibacillus chungkukjangi | reverse complement strand
AAGGATGAAAAATGTAGTGGGGGTTGGTTTACATGCCCACAAAATATAGTTGAAAACATCTGTATTGAATTTACACAATAACTAGGACTTGACTCTCGATCGTCGCATTGTCGCTCGCTTTACGACGTTTCGCTCCTCACATCCGGCTCGATTGTCGCATTGTCACTCACTTTACGACGTTTTGCTCCTTACATCCGGCTCAATCGTCGCATTAACCGTCTCTTTGCTACTTTTCACCACTAACTTCCGCCACTACTGTCGCATTATTCCTCCTACCATAATAAAAAAAAGAGCCGTTATCTCGACTCTTAAAGTTTTATCATTTTCGGCATTGAATATTCTGAATTGCTTCCTTGAGGACATCACAATATCCTCCTGAAGGTTCAATCTTTGGGCTGTGCTTGAAAACGTGGTAATACGTTCGCTGGAGTATCAGTATTTAGTAACTTAAGGAAAATTGGTTCTTTGGTGTTACAAAATTTTCGGCCGCATTCAATCCTCAATAACCCTAAACGTTATCTCGAATCTTAAGCTTCTGCTCAAGACCCAATCACACTTCCCCGATACTTCTTCCCGTCAATACCTAGCTCTTAACAGATTCTTCCTCTTGTAGCATGGATTGGACGACTTTTGCTATTTCTTCGGAGCTTTGGTCCTTGAATTCCATAGTTGAGTTGTTTACTCCCGAATCGGCCGTGTCGCTTTCATTGTTTGCCAATTGCTCACGCATTCGTTCGTTTTCTTTGTCTAAGCCTTTGAATAGTTCATCGCCTGGCATGTATAATATATAGCCGAGCAGAAATCGGAAGGCGAACATGCCGACAAATGCTACTGCAGCCGCTATCAAGGAGCCAAGTATATTATTGAATGGCAGCGAAGTACCTGAGAGCGTACTGAAGAAATAAATTGAAAAACCAATGATGGCTGCCCAAAAGTTGTAAAACATTGATCCATACATTATATTTCGCTCACTCCCTGATTTACTGTTCTTATATTTAATAGACAAGTGTCAGGATTGAATTCAATCGTTCTTCCACTATTGCCGCCCGTATCTTCAGCGATAATTGGGATATTGTTTTTTCTGAGTTCATTTTTTACTGCTTCTACATTCCGTGGCCCGATGCGCATGGAATCTTTGTCAGATGTAAATTTGAACATTTGTGCACCACCAGCGATTTTGGCTTTTAATCGGGATGGTTGGCTTCCAGCTAATTTCAGCTTATCAATGAGTGCCTTAATGCCTGTATTGGCAAATTTTGCTTCATTGATGGTTTCCGTTCTCGCTAAACTTGAATCGGGTAACATGATGTGAACTAATCCTGCAATGTTTTTTGTTTCATCATATAACACAACCCCTACACATGAACCTAAGCCTGATGTACGAATTGTGTCTGGCATTTTAACTATATCTAATTGAGCAATTCCAACCTTGATAACTTGACCAGTACGCGATTGGATCATTTTACGAAACTCCTAGCGCCTTAAAAATACTAGTGAATGAATCAGGATCTGGGAGTAAGAAGAAATGCCCGTGAACTTCATTACGATTATCAAAACCTTCTTCAAAAATGGATGTATTGATGACAATGACTTGATCACTTACCTCTGAAATTTCGATTAGCCCGGTACTGATAATCGCGCCAAACATATCAACACTTAAACCAGGAACTGTTGGATATAGTTTCATGCCTGTAAAATCTGATAATGCAGAAAGGTAAGATCCAGAAAGAATATTCCCTAATTCCTGCATTGCCGAAACACCTAGCTCTGTTAGTTTGCCATCACTAAAGCTAAATTGGTCATCATTGATTAAACTTTGAATAAATCTGTCTGCTTGTTCGATTGGTAAAATGAAGAACATGCTTCCTTCAGAATCACCTTCGATTCGAAGGAAAATTCCAACAACTACGGTTTCAGCTCCCCCAGCCAGCTCCATCATCTCTTCAAATGACACCATTTCCACCTTCGGAACTTGCATATCAATTTTCCTAGCGAGTAAACTGGAAAGTGCTGTCGCAGCATGGGCAGCACCTATATTTCCAATCTCTTTTAGGATATCTAAATGCAATGATGTTATTTTTTGAATTTCATTCATCACGCAAAATCCCCAGTCTATAACATATTAGCCAGCTCTTATTTATGGATTTAACACTTTGTCTAGATGTAATAAGATCAATAAACGGTTTTCTAATTTCGACACACCAGATATAAATTCTTCTTCATTTGAACCTACTACCTCTGGCTGTGCTTCAATGGCATCAGCCGGGATATCGATAACATCATTAGCAGAGTCAACGATAAAGCCGACTTCCATTTCTTCAAGTGTGATAATAATAATTCTTGTTGTTTCTTCATGATTGGATACTGGGATACCAAAGCGTTCGCGTAAATCGATTATTGGTGTTACGACTCCGCGCAAATTAATAACACCTTTAATGAATTCGCGCGTTTTCGGAACACGAGTAATATGCATCAGCTTTTCGATTCCCTGTACATTCGCTACTGGAATGGCATACTCTTTATCCGCAAGTTGGAAAACAATCACCTTTAAGTACTCTTGGTCTACAGCAGTCATAAACTACACCTCTTTCATTTCAATTCATTACTTCATTAACGCATTACAATCCACAATTAAAGCAACTTTACCGTTTCCTAAAATCGTAGCACCTGAAATTGCAAAGATATTCAATAGGTAATCACCTAATGATTTCAATACGATTTCTTGCTGACCGATGAATGTATCCACTACTAAGCCGGCAAGCTTGTCTCCTTTACGAACAATAACAACTGAATGATATTCATCCGCATTGTTATCAGTTCTTGGTACATCAAAGATTTCATCTAAGAAGATAAGTGGAACTACTTTTCCTCGGAAATCGATTACTTTTTGATTATGTGCATTGAGAATATCGCTATTTTTAATAATGGATGTTTCAATGATGGAAGATAACGGTATAGCATAAGTTTCTTGTTCAATTTCAACCAACATTACAGAAATGATCGATAGTGTTAATGGAAGCTGAATTGAGAAGATCGATCCAGCACCTTCTGTTGATTCAATTGAAATATTTCCGCCTAGAGATTCGATTGTTGTTTTTACAACATCAAGACCTACCCCACGTCCAGAAATATCTGAAATAACCTCAGCTGTTGAGAATCCAGAAGCCAGGATTAATTCGTTAATTTGCTTGTCGGACATAGAAAGTGCAGATTCTTTCGTTACAATTCCTTTAGAAATGGCTTTCTTCAGAACTCTTTCACGATTGATGCCGGCACCGTCATCCTCAATTTCGATAAATACATAGTTCCCGCTGTGATATGCACGTAATGTAACGTTACCTTCTTCAGGCTTACCATTTGCACGGCGAATTTCAGGGCTTTCGATACCATGGTCAACTGAATTACGAATTAAGTGAACTAATGGGTCTCCAATTTCGTCGATAACTGTACGATCTAATTCCGTTTCAGCACCAATAACCTCTAGGTTGATCTTTTTGTTAAGATCACGAGATAATGTACGAACCATTTTAGGGAATCGGTTAAATACTGTTTCAATCGGAATCATACGCATTGTTAAGACGATATTTTGAAGGTCACCCATTGTACGGCTCATTCGTTCAACTGTTTCATTGAGCTCTGAGTGATTAACTTCAGTTGCGATAGACTGAAGACGTCCTCTATCGATTACTAATTCTTCAAAAAGATTCATTAAAATATCTAAACGCTCGATACTTACACGTATTGTTTTACTTGCAGCATGCTTTGCTGAAGTCGATTTTTGAGCCTCTTCTTTTTTCACTTCTGCTTTTGGAACAAGTGCAGTTTCCTCTGTTACAGATTCTACAAACTCTTCTGTTGCTACAACTGCAGACTGAACAAATAAATCATTAGAGATCTGAGTAATTGAAACCTTTTCAACCTCAGAAACCTTCATGATTTTGCTACGTAGTTCGTCAGCATCTGTTTGAGTAATTAAAGCTACTTTAAAGTCTTGGTCAAATTGTTCTTCTTCAAGCTTGTCTACTGTTGGAGAGGATTTTACGACATCTCCATTTTTCTCTAAAATGTCAAATACCATATACACACGAGCAGCCTTTAAAAGACAGCTGTCAGTTAGCGTTACAGCGATTTCAAAAGCATTGAAGCCTTGCTCTGTTGATTGTAGTATTACTGTTTTTTCAAAATCATCATAATGTAATTGAAGTGCACTATCTAATACAGCCGAAGAAGCTGCAACCTCTGCTGCAGCTGTTGTTGCTGTCGTTGCAGCCTGCTGAATCGCTTCACCTGATTCAATGCGCTTTAGCTTTTCAACGGTTGCTGAAACATCCTTTTTCCCATCGCCACCATCAGCAATGTTCATAACCATTTCTTCTAAGTGGTCTACGGATTCAAAAACTACATCTAAAATTTCAGCATTAACTTGAATCTTTTCGTTACGAATCGCATCAAGTACATTTTCCATTTTGTGAGTTAAATCAGCAAGATCCTCATACCCCATTGTTGCAGACATACCTTTCAATGTATGAGCTGAACGGAATATTTCATTTACTATTGCTAAGTCATTTGGATTTTTTTCAAGCTCTAACAAATTGTCGCTACATGCTTGTAAATGTTCTTTACTTTCTTCGATGAACATTTCTATATATTGATTAAGTTCCACTTAGAAAACACTCCTTTTTAGGGCAAATATTTCATAATAGCTGCAGCGATATTGTCAACATCTACAACCTCATTGACATGCTTTGTTTCTACGGCTGCTTTGGGCATTCCATATACAATGCACGTTTTTTCTGACTCTGCAATCGCCATTACATTTCCTTTTTGCTTTAGTTCAATAAGACCTTTTGAACCATCCGATCCCATACCTGTCATGATGACAGCGACCTTATCGAATTCAGTGATTTTACTTACACTTTCGAACATAACATCTACACTTGGACGATGCCCTGATCTAGGAGGCTCATTTGGATCTAAAATAATCTCAAAGGATACTCCTTTTTTCTCAAGCTTTAGGTGACTACCACCTGGAGCTACATATGCAACACCGTTTTGTAATAGGTCACCATGCTCCGCTTCCTTTACCTTAACTTGGCTCAGTTGGTTTAACCGGTCTGCTAGAGATTTTGTAAAACCAGCGGGCATATGCTGTACGATTAAAATTGGTGCTTTAATGGAGGCAGGTATCTTTGTAATAACCTCTTGTAAAGCTCGTGGCCCCCCAGTTGAAGTTCCGATTAATACGATTTTTTTACTCACTTTATTCCATGCATTCTTTTTTATATCGTCAGATTGTGTGACTTGTGGAGTTTGACTTTTACTTAAAGGTCTCTCCACTGGTAATTTATTTTGACTAGGCACATCAATTTGCTTTGTATTTTTCAGCTTTTTAACTGAGACATGTGCTGCATACTCCACTTTATGTACTAATTCTTCCTTGATTTTGTGTAAATCCAGTGAAATGTTCCCACTTGGCTTAGCTACAAAATCAACTGCACCGTTTTCCATCGCGATTAGTGCGTTTTCGGCTCCTTGAAGGGTCGTACTGGACAGCATAATGACTGGCACTGGAGAGATGTTCATAATTTCCTTTAATGCATCCAGACCATTTAGCTCTGGCATCTCAACGTCCATTGTTACAACATCAGGTTTTAAGCTCAGAATTTTCTTTATCGCATCTTTACCATTACGTGCAGTTCCAACAACCTCTACTTTCGGATGGTCTATGAAAAAGTCACTAATTAGCTTTCTCATAAAAGCAGAGTCATCCACAACTAAAAGCTTGCTTTTTCCTGAGAATTCCAATTAATCACTCCCCTTCGAAAAAATGCCGCGTAATTTTGATAAAAACGTATTTTTCTTATTATATCCATGAACCTCAACCTGATTACGGTCTACAAATTGCTGAACCATCTCTTTTAATGTTTTCGAAATATGACTCTCTGGGTATGCAATAGAAAATGGTACTTGTTCACGTACTGATTTTCGTACTACAGGATCTTCTGGTAATGAACCCAGAATAATGACTTCTTTTTTAAGGAACTGCTTCATCGTGCTATCCAAACGGTTTAGGGTTTCTTGGCCTTCTTCTTTGGAATAAGCTCGATTACATAATAAGTAAACTGTTTTTTCCGGATCTCTTACATGGATATACTTCATCATAGAGTAAGCATCTGTTATGGCCGTTGGTTCTTCAGTGGTAATCACAATAATTTCATCAATTGAGTTGATCAAATCTAGGGACCAATTTGTTGCACCAGCTCCCATATCGAAAAGTATATAGTCAAAGGACTTTTGTAATTGCTCAAATGCAGAGAATAATGCCTCCACCATATCCTTTGACCATTCCATTACAGACGACATGCCTGACCCACCTGAAATATATTTTAATTCATGTGGACCCTCATACATCACTTGTTCTAAAGTTGCTTCACCAAACAAATAATGCTTTAAATTGTACTGAGCAGTTTTACCTATCAGTATGTTAACATTCCCCATACCAATATCCATATCTAAAACGACGACTTTCTTACCTAATTTTGAGAGATTAATGGCAAAGTTTGTAGAGAAATTACTTTTTCCTACGCCACCTTTTCCACTCACAATTGCAATTGATCGGCCTAGCACACCTTGACTCTCCAGCATCTTCATTCGTAAGTTTTCAGCTTGGTCTCTCATTAAAATTCTCCTTGAAAGAACAATTCAAGTACTTTTTCTAATTCGGCTACTTCTATATCTTCTGGTACTTCTTGTCCATTCGTATAGTAAGCAAGTCCTTTATTATATTTAATCATTAAATTATACATCGTGCCAATAGAATTTGTTTCATCTATCTTAGTAAAGATATATTTACCTATTGGTATTTCACTAAATTGTTGGATTATTGCTTCCATATCACTTTCTTTAGCTGTTAAAGCTAATACCAAATACGATTCTGCTTCCTCATCGAAGTTAATCATTTGCATAAGGTCATCTACATATTTTGCTTCTTTATAGTTTCGGCCCGCAGTATCGATAAAGATTAAATCAAGATGAGCAAAATTTTCAATCGCTTTCTTATAATCATTGGCATTATAGACGATTTCAACTGGAGCTTGCAGAAGATTCGCATAGGTTTTTAACTGTTCAATGGCCGCTATTCGATACGTATCTGTCGTGATAAATCCGATTTTTTTCTTTTTCTCTAATACTGCTCTTGCTGCCATTTTGGCAATTGTTGTTGTTTTCCCAACTCCTGTTGGTCCAAAAACATTAATATACTTTTTCTCATAAGAAAGTCCACCCATTGGAAGGTCAAAAAGCATTTTACGGAGTACTTCTTTCGTAATTTCCTTCATGTCTTCTCTCATTAATAGTGTACCTTTTCGTTTTTGATGCACAAAAAGCTCATCACTTATTGCCGTGATGAGCTCTTCACTAAGTTCTTGACGTTTCAAGAAGTCAATATAAGGCAAGAAATTCTCTGGCAATTCGGATTGAATTGTATGCTTTTGCATCGATTTCATCATCAACTTCAAGTCTGCTATTTCATTTTTCAACTCTTTCGATAATGTATCATCAATATGTAACTTCGGCTGTTCCTCAGGTTCCTGATATTGGTTTGTATTTGTTTGTAAATCCGGAAGACGTGGAGACATTATTTTTGTCTCCACCTGGTCCACTCCAGCAAGTACTTCAAAATTCTTTTGTTTTATCAGACCGAACAGCTTTTTTGTAACGACAACTTTAGAATTGATGATAACTGCATCTTCACCTAATTCCGCTCGTACTAATTTCATGGCTTCTGGAATAGATGGTGCTGTATATTTTTTCATTTTCATTCTACATTCACCACTCCAACACTTTGAATTTCAACATTAGAATCTAATTCGTTATAGGACAATATCGGGATTTGTGAGAAGTAACGTTCAGTCAGCTGTCTTAAATACATTCGTATCCCTGGTGAACATAGAATGATTGGAGATTGCTCCATAAAGGATACCTTCTCTACTTCCCTTGCAATTGCCTCTAATACATTTTGAGAATCCTGAGGATCCATTGCTAAATAGTTGCCGTGATCTGTTTGCTGAATGCTATCGGCAACTAGCTTCTCTATTTTCCCCGGAATCGTGATAACTTTTAAGCTTGTTCCACCAGCAACATATTGCGATGTAATTTGTCTTGCTAAGCCTTGACGAACGTATTCAGTCAAAACATCTGTATCGCTTGTCAATTTGGCATAATCCGCTAATGTTTCAAAAATAATAGGTAAATTACGGATAGATACATTTTCTCTTAATAATTTTGCTAATACCTTCTGAATTTCTCCAATTGATAAAGGTGTTGGCGTTAATTCCTCCACTAAAATTGGGTAATTTTCTCGTAGGTGGTCGATCAGTTGTTTTGTTTCCTGACGACCTAGTAATTCATGAGCATTCGCACGGATAATTTCAGTTAAGTGAGTGGAAACTACGCTAGGTGGATCTACTACGGTATAACCAAGCATTTCCGCGTCCTCTTTTACCTTCTCTGTAATCCATTTTGCAGGTAAACCAAAGGAAGGCTCGATTGTATCAATTCCTTCAATCGAATCGTCATCTCCTGGGCTCATCGATAGATAATGATCCAGAAGTAATTCGCCTCTTGCCATTTCATTACCCTTTACTTTAATACGATACTCATTTGGCTGTAGCTGAATATTATCCCGAATACGAACAACTGGAATAACAACTCCAAGCTCCAGTGCCAATTGTCTTCGAATCATTACAACCCGATCTAGTAAATCCCCGCCCTGACTTGCATCAACTAAAGGAATCAGACCATATCCAAATTCAAATTCAATCGGATCTACATTTAACAGATTGACAACATTTTCTGGACTTTTCATCGTATCAGCTGCCACTTCTTCTTCGATTTCAAGTAACTCTTCTGGATCCTCTGTTTTCTTTTCCCTGCTATTAATCATGTATGCACCACCGATTAAGACTGCAGCGATTGGCATCGTAATCCATTCTGGTAGTGGCGTGAATAAACCTAATAGAAGAATTGAGCCACCAGCAATATAAAGTAACTTCGATTGAGCAAATAATTGGTTTGAAATATCTGCTCCTAGACTTCCTTCAGAAGCAGCTCTGGTAACAACAATCCCTGTTGCTGTCGATATTAATAGCGCAGGAATCTGTGCAACTAATCCATCCCCTACAGTTAAAGTAGAGAAATGTGTAGCCGCATCTGCCATTTCATAGCCAAGCTGAAGCATCCCGATAATTATACCGAAAAGTAAGTTAATAAAAACCATGATAATCGAGGCAATCGCATCACCTTTAACGAATTTTGTTGCCCCGTCCATCGCTCCATAGAAATCGGACTCCCTCGATACTTTGTCACGGCGTTCTCTTGCTTCTTTGTCAGAAATCATCCCTGCATTCAAATCTGCATCGATACTCATTTGTTTCCCAGGCATTGCATCTAAAGTAAAACGTGCTGCTACTTCAGCTACACGTTCAGAACCTTTTGTAATTACGATAAAGTTAATAATAACTAATAACATGAAAATTACTAAACCGACTAAAATATTCCCACCAGTTACGAATTGACCAAACGTTTCAACAACATCCCCAGCATCCCCTTGTGCAAGGATTGCTCGGGTAGTAGATATACTTAAACCCAAACGGAATAATGTTAATAACAAAATAACTGAGGGAAAGATGGCAAAATCTAATGCTTCCTTCATATTCATGGCCACTAATAATACTAATAATGACAATGTAATATTGATAATGATTAAAAAGCTTAATAACCATGTCGGCAGAGGGATAATGAGCATAGCTACAATCATAATTACTGCAGCTAAAACACCTATGTCACGAATCTTCATGTTTTTCCCTCCTACTATGGTCTAAATTTTACGCTTTATACGATATACATACGCTAGTATTTCTGCTATCGCTTTAAAAAATTCTTCTGGTACCTGCTGATCGATTTCTACTTGGTCGTACATCGCCCGAGCTAGTGGACGATTTTCTACCATTACAACGTCATTTTCCTTTGCAATCAATTTAATCTTCTGAGCAATATAGTCTGTTCCTTTTGCAATAACCTTAGGAGCCTCCATATTTTGATCGTCATATTTTAAGGCGATTGCATAGTGGGTTGGGTTAGTAATGACTACATCTGCATTTGGAATTTCCTGCATCATTCTTCGCATAGCCATTTCCCTTTGACGCTGCTTAATTTTCGATTTGATCTTCGGGTCACCTTCAGCATTTTTGTATTCATCTTTAATGTCTTGCTTTGACATTTTCAATTGTTTTTCGTACTCATATTTTTCATATATGTAATCTATTAATGATATAACGACAAGTGTTAAAGAAGCGGCTATCCCCATAATGCCTGTTAGTTTAGCCACTGTAGTTAATGTATCCCAAGGGCTTTGGAATGATAACGATAATACTTCCTCTAGGTTCATCCAAATAATAACAACAGTCACAGTCCCTATAAATGATATTTTCAATAGAGATTTGATTAAGTTTACAATTGCTCGTACAGAGATTATTTTCTTAATACCTTTAATAGGATCCATCTTTTTTAAATCTAATTTCATGGGCTCCATTGTAAAAAGAAAGCCGAATTGCATGAAGTTTGCAGCTACACCAGCAACTACTGCAACAGCCATGAACGGTAAAATAATAAGTGCCATTTCTTTTAATGAATCCGTATATACTTGCATGACTGTATCAGCTGTTATTGTCTCAATTAAGATATTTCTCTCAAAGAACTGATGTAAAAAGCTAAAAAACCCTTCAATCATCATAGGACCAGTAAAATATAAAAACATAAAAAGCAATAACAAGCTGATGGCAGCTGTTACATCCTGACTTTTTAAAACCTGTCCTTTTTTTCTGGCATCCTGTCTCTTTTTCGGTGTTGCTTTTTCCGTCTTATCCCCTGCAAAAAATTGCAGATCTAACGTCATTAATAGCTTCAAGCTTTATACACCACCTAACAAACGCATGAAATCTCGCATTGAAAGTATCATCATTTCTATTACTTTTTCCATTACTTCAATCATTACACCCATTGAAATAATTAAAACCAGGAAACCTACTGCAATCTTTATGGGAAACCCAATAACAAATATGTTGAGCTGAGGTACTGTTTTTGCCGTAATCCCCAAAGCCATCGTTACTAAGAATAATGTGGCAACAACCGGGGCTGCCATTTGAAATGCTACCGTGAATACAGAGCCGACCGTTCTAATAACAAACTCGATGATATTGTCATTCGTAAAATCAGGGAAAATTTGATTCATGGGTAAAAATTGATAGCTATAGTAAATCCCATCTAAAATCAAATGATGACCGTTTATGGAAATTAAAACAAACAGGATAAGGAAATTAAAAAATTGCCCCATTAAAGGAGTTTGTGTTCCGGTTTGTGGGTCAATTACATTAGCCATGGCAAAACCCATTTCAAAATCGATAAAGCCCCCTGCAATTTGAACAGCCGTCATCATTATATAGGCAACAAGACCAATCAGTACCCCAATGATTGCTTCTTTTAAAACAAGTAATATGTAATCTCCGTCCATTGGAATCGCTTGTACATCACTAAATGTGTAATAAATCATCCAAGAAAAAATAACGGCTAATCCGATCCTCACCTGAGGAGGGATTCTACTGTAAGAAAAAAAAGGGACTGATACAAAAAAAGCAGAAACTCTGACGATAATTAATAATAAGACGGAGATTTCAGGAATGATTTCTGTCATTAGCTCACCCTATATACCGTGTCAAATTATTTAAAATGTCAGTCACATAAGTAGTCAATTGCTCTATCATCCATGGCCCAAAAAAGACAATCGCTACTAAAACTGCAACTATTTTTGGTACGAATGCCAGTGTTTGCTCTTGTATGGAGGTTGTTGCTTGAAAAATACTTACAATCAAACCAACGACAAGTGCAATTAGAAGCAACGGTCCTGAAACTAGGAGGACAATCCATATCGCTCTCTCTGCAATTGCAATGACCATTTCCTGCGTCATTTATATCATCCCCTAAAAACTTTGAAGTAAAGATTTAATTACTAAATACCATCCGTCTACTAGTATGAATAATAAGATTTTAAAAGGCAGTGAAATCATAACTGGCGGTAGCATCATCATCCCCATAGACATCAGGACGCTGGCTACAATCATATCAATCACTAAGAATGGTATGAAAATCATAAATCCTATTTGAAAGGCTGTTTTTATTTCACTTAAGGCAAATGCCGGTACGAGCATGGTTAGTGGAATATCTTCCACTGAAGCTGGTCTTTCGGCTTGGTTGTAATCTAAGAAAAGCATTAAATCCTTTTGCCGTGTATGCTGTGCCATAAACTCTTTAAAAGGGAGGGCAGCTTTTTCGTACGCCTCTTCCAGACCTATTTCTTCATTAAATAACGGCTGAAGTGCTTGTTCGTTTACCTGTTGGAAGGTTGGGGCCATTATGAAGAACGTCAAAAACAATGCTAATCCAATTAGCACTTGATTTGGTGGAGAGGTATTGGTTGCCAACGCGGTTCTTGTAAAGGAAAGCACAATCATAATTCGTGCAAAGGATGTCATCAAGATTAAAATACTTGGTGCTAATGATAGTACAGTTAATAATAGAAGTAACTTAACAGAAGTCGAAACATTGGTCGGATCGTTTTCAGAAAAGAAGGACATAAAATCTTCCATTACTTATCCCTCTCCTTTTCCTTCCATTTATCCAATTCGCTTTTACGTGTCTTTGTAAGCTCTGTAAGTCGTTTATTGAACATTTCACCAAAGTTTTGATTTGACTTTTTTTCTTCTGTTTGTTCTTCTGTATTTTTGCCTCTTAGCTTTTTAACTAGGTCTAAAATATATGGTGTCGTGCTATCTACAAATGATTGCTTCTCATTATAAATTTCTAATAATCGCTCAATTTCTTCTGGATTATCAATTTCTTTAATGAGTTGTACATCGTCTCCAACACCGACAATATATAATTTATCGCCAATATGAAGCAATTGAACTGATTTTTGTGCCCCAACAGAAATGCCGCCGATATTTTGCACGACACTGTTTTGTTGATAGCTTGCACTTTTTTTGTTGAGAAATTTAAGAACAAAGATTAAAAGTGCAAGTACAAAGACAAGGGAGAATAACATTTTCATGTAATCCCAAAGACCCAGACCCACGTTTGCCGAAGTAGAATTCTCATCTTCGGCAGCAGGGTTTGAGTCTTCACAACCTTCTGCTTCAGGATTTTGCCAGCATTCAGTAACCGATTGGCTACCTTTTGCTGCAGATGCAAAATTCATTGGTGCTAGAAAAGCTAATGCTATCATGATCGCAAAAAGAACACGCGCTATTGCAAAACCTTTTCTTTTCATTTTATCAACCTAATGCTTTTTGAATTGCTTCGATTACACGATCAGCTTGGAATGGTTTTACGATAAAGTCTTTTGCTCCAGCCTGGATAGCGTCGATTACCATTGCTTGTTGTCCCATTGCAGAACACATAATTACTGTAGCATTTGGGTGTGATGATTTAATGGCTTTAAGAGCCGCGATTCCATCCATTTCAGGCATCGTAATATCCATTGTTACTAAATCCGGATTAAGCTCGTTAAATTTTTCTACAGCTTGAAGTCCATCTGCTGCTTCTCCAACTACCTCATAACCGTTTTTAGTTAGAATATCCTTAATCATCATGCGCATGAATGCTGCATCGTCTACTATTAAAATCCTTTTAGACATGTAAATTCCCTCCAAATAATCCTATTTCAAATTGTTTAATCGTTCTGCCTGACTCATAATGTCCGTAATACGTACACCGAAGTTTTCATCGATTACGACTACTTCTCCTTTTGCTATCAAACGGCTATTCACCAAAATATCCACTGGTTCACCAGCTAGCTTGTCCAGCTCAATAATTGAACCTGATGCTAATTGTAATATTTCTTTAACCGAATGCTTTGTACGTCCAAGTTCAACCGTCACTTGTAATGGGATATCAAGCAGCATATTTAAGTTGCGTGCCTCATCCTGTGAAATTGGTGCGTTTCCAAAGGATGCAAATTGTGCTTGTTGAACATTCACAGGCTGCTGCGGTTGTTGATATGTAGGCATCGCATAGCTTGTTGGTGGTTCTTGGTAAGTTGTAGCAGCTTGTTGTTGGTAAACAGGTGGCTGCTGATAAGTAGGCTGTTGCTGTACTGGCGGCTGTTGCATTTGCTGTTGTACCGGTTGTTGTGCTAGTGGTGCAGGTGCAACAGGCTGCGTTGGCTGCTGTACTTGGGCTTCTCCTGCAGAATCGTCTTCACCAAGTAGTGACTTAACAAGTTTTTTCCCAAATTGAAGTGGGAATAATTGCATTAAGTTTGAGTCGATTAATGACCCAATTTTAAGTCGGAATGATACCTTCACTAATAGGTCATCTTCAGGAATTTGATCAGTTCCCTCATTTTGTGAGATATTCATTAAATCAATTGATGGTGGTGAAATATCTACTTTTTTGTTAAATACAGTTGACATTGAAGTAGCAGCTGAGCCCATCATTTGGTTCATCGCTTCTTGAACTGCACTAAGCTGGATTTCACTTAAATCAATACTTGGGTTTAAACCATCTCCACCAAGCATTAAGTCTGCAATAATTGCAGCATCCTCTTGTTTAATAACTAAAAGGTTTGCTCCAGATAAGCCTGTCGTATATTCCACTTGTACGGCTACATAAGGGTGTGGAAATTCTTCTTCTAAAAAATTTCTATTAAGAATTGAAACGACTGGTGTTGTAATATCTACTTTCTGTCCTAAAAGTGTAGAAAGAGCTGTTGCTGAGCTACCAAACGAGATATTTCCTACTTCACCCAGAGCATCTTGCTCCATAGGATCTAAATAGTCTTCAACACGTAGTGGTTCGTTTTCTGTAGAAGATTCAGATGCTAAATCGTTAATCTTATCGTCTAACGATTCACCCCTTAATAACGCTTCAATTTCTTCTTGGGAGAGCATACCATCACTCATCTTCGTCTCCTCCTTCTAATGGTGCGATAATTTGGATTGCCATTTTTTTATTTCGTTTTCCTGGCTGTGCAGTAAATTTCGGTATACTACCTACTTTTAAAACAAGTGGTTCTTCAATATTTTGGTCTAATTGAATGACATCACCAAAGCTCATATAAAGAAAATCTTCAATTGTAATATTAGTTGTACCAAGTTCGGCAATCAAAGGTAATTCTGCTTGCTTTACTCGTCTTTCTAACATTTGTGCCTGTTCTGGTGAAGCTTCTTTTGTATTAGATTGCATCCAATATTGAACTGATAAATTTTGAATAATCGGCTCTAGCACAACATGTGGAATACAAATATTAATCATTCCAGTTGTATCGCCAATAATTGTATTTAACGAAATAACGATTACCGTTTCATTTGGTGAAATCATTTGTAAAAATTGCGGATTCACTTCTAGTTCTACTAAGATTGGGTCAATTTCAGCAATTGTATCCCAAGCTTCTCGTAGGTTATCAAAGGAACGCTCAAATAAACTAGTCATTATTTTTTGTTCAATTTCAGTTAAATTAGCTACATTACTATAGCTTGAACCACTTCCGCCCATTAAACGATCTAGCATGGAGTACGCGATATTTGGATTGATCTCCATTAAGATATTACCATCTAGCGGCGGTACTTCAAACACATTTATTAATGTCATGTTAGGAATTGACCGAACAAATTCTTCAAAAGGTATTTGGTCGACAGAGGCTACTGTAATTTGTACATAGGTTCTCAATTGTGCTGAGAAGAATGTTGTTAATAGCCTTGCAAAGTTTTCGTGTATACGGGTCAAACTTCGGATTTGATCTTTTGAAAAACGAAGAGCTCGTTTAAAGTCATAAATCTTAACTTTTTTCGTTTCATCTTCTTTTTTCATTTCATCCGCTGACATTTCACCGGTTGATATTGCAGAAAGTAGCGCATCAATTTCGGATTGGGATAATACATCTCCTGCCATTTGCCCACCTCC
Organism: Ureibacillus chungkukjangi; assembly: GCF_003217295.1. GTDB lineage: Bacteria > Bacillota > Bacilli > Bacillales_A > Planococcaceae > Ureibacillus > Ureibacillus chungkukjangi. Next base: position 135,094 of record NZ_QJTJ01000006.1, on the reverse strand, counting down.
ATTTCAAGATGTTTCACATTTGGGTTACTGTATGATGTAGGAGGTAATGTAAACTTCCTTAACTTCTCCCTCTTGCATCAGTTCATTTAGTTGTGATTTTAAAGTAGATTCAAAAGTTGCTTTACCATCCTTACCTTTTAAATCGGCCTCTGTCATTTCAGACAGCTGTGTAATGATAAGATTCTTTGCTTGGAAATCACGCTTTGTTAATTCAGCAGCAGCTTCTTTACTATCAGTTTGAATTTTTAGTGAAAGCATAATAATTCGATTATCAGCTAAATTTGTTGTGATTTCTGTTACATCAACAGAAGATTCTACAATCTCATCAATTGTCGGCTCTTCTGAAGCTGTTGTTGTTTGTTTATTAAATTGTGTTAATAAAACAAAAACTACAACCCCTATTAATGTAATAGTTACTAAAATAATCAGCATTACAGTTAATAATTTATTGTTTTTCATCGTCATCACCTCGGATATGCGGGTTGGATAATACTTGAATACTTTGATAAAATTTTGCTATTTTACTTACTACCACTTCTTCACTTTCAACGACAATATATTTTCTACTATTTGTTAATGTAATTGTTGTGTCCGGAAATGACTCAACTGATTCTATGTATAATGCATTTAATGAAAAAGTTTTTCCATTTAATCTTGTTAATTGGATCATTATAATTGGGCCGGGACTCGTGTCCTGTGAAGCCGACCCGACCCTCCCTTATTAGAAAACTTGGGTAATCGCCTTACCTTTTTGCGTTGAGCCTTAGTTGCAATTATACGGATAAGAAAGTTTTACGCTAACTTATCCGTCAAATGAATTATTTTTATCTAGATTATCGTTTTAAGTTAACAAGCTCTTGCAGGATTTCGTCTGAAGTTGTAATGATACGAGAGTTTGCTTGGAAACCACGTTGTGTAACGATCATGTCTGTAAATTCTTCAGAAAGGTCAACGTTTGACATTTCTAGGAATCCAGATTGAACTGAGCCGATACCTGATTCAGTCGCTGTACCAAATAATGGGTCACCAGAGTTAGATGATGGTTGGTAATAGTTAGAACCAGTTTTTTCTAAGCCTCCTGTATTAGGAAACTTCGCTAATACAAGCTTACCTGCTGTTTGTAAATCTCCAGTTGAATCTACATAGCTTACAGTACCATCTTGTCCAATACTCATAGATTGAGCATCAGTTGGGACCTGTATTCTCTCTGTAACAACTTGAATATTTGGAGCAGTACCAGTTCTTGACTTTTCACCAGCTAAATATTTACCTTCACCGTCAACAATATAGCCTTCAGCATCCATATAGAAGTTTCCTGCTCTTGTATATCTCACGTTATCTACTTCATTGACAGTAGAAGTGGCTGCTGCGCCAGTGTTATCACCAACCATAAAGAATCCATCGCCAGAGATAGCTAAATCTAATGTGCGAGATGTTGTTTGAAGTGCCCCAGTACCATGAATTGTATCAATTGCAGCAATTTGTGAGCCTAACCCAACTTGTTTAGCGTTAACTCCCCCGCGTGTATCAGTTACACCAGAAGCACCAGCAGTTGTTTGTGAGATTAAATCCTTGAATACTACACGACCCTTTTTGAATCCGTAAGTATTTACATTTGAAATATTATTCCCGATTACATCAAGCTTAGTTTGGAAGTTTTTTAAACCAGAAATACCTGAATACATTGAACGTAACATTGTTATGTTCTCCTCTCGATTTATCCGTTATTTTTGTTTGTTTTTTGTTTTGGTGTGCTACGTCTGTCATTCGGCAACACGGAAGGCATCCTATCTGAAGCTTTTTGTTACTTCATACTGGTCCTGCCTTTATAAGACGATTGTTCCATCGATATTTGTAAATAACTGATTCTTTGTTTCTGAGCGTTCCATCGCTGTTATAACCGTTTCATTTTTAGCACTTACGATTAATGCCGCTTGATCCATCAAGACTAGTGGTTGATTTACGCCCTTTGAACGTGCCTCATATACCTTGTCCGACACTTGCTGCCACTCTTGGTCTGAAATTGAAATTTTTCTTTCTAGTATTCTATCATTTGCATGTTTACTGATTTTAAGCTTTTTGCTGCTTACCTCATGTAAATGATCGACAAAAGTTGGATTTCCTTGAGTGATTGCTGTCGATTTCTTTTGAGTCTGTACAGTTGGTTGTAATGGCAAGTGCTGAATAGAAAATCGATTCATCATTGTCACCAACCTATTCACTTAATAAATTAAATTGATCCTTTTGCAAACGTGTACCGTTCGTTAAAATATATTCTATTAAACTACCATTTGTTGAAACTGACTCTATTTTTGCAGTTAGCTGTTCACCGTTTAATTGGTATTGCGCCATTTGCCCGATTAACTGACTAGCTGCTACTAATGGATTTTCAGTAGTTTCGTTTGTTTTTGAGCTATTATTTAAAAGTGATGAGATATTTCCTGCTGTAATCTCTTTTCCATCAGCTAGAATGAAAACAGGCTCACCATCTTTAAATTTCAGTTCATTAATTACCCCAGTACCTTCATTAACAATATAGTTTCCTTTATCGTCAAATTCAGATGTTACTTCGTTCCATTTCACTTCTTTTCCGATAAATGATGTATACCCCATTAGTTGAGTTTCATTCTGCGAAACTAGTAAGTTCTGCATGGATGTCGTCATATTTTGCATTTGCTCCAAAGAAGAGAATTGAGCCATTTGAGATATAAATTCTTTATCGTCCATCGGCTTTGTTGGATCCTGATTTTGTAATTGAGTAATTAGGATGTTCAAGAATGCATCTTTACCTAAAGTAGAATTATCACCCGTTGTACTAATCTTTGGCCCTTTAGTTGAAGCTAAGTAATAATCATTAGTAATACCTGCAGTTGCCATTCTCTACACCTCCTCGTTTATTAGATAATCACTAAAGGATAGTTTTTCTGATTCCTCTTCGTGGTCATCCTGCTCATGCTCTTGTTGCTTTGACTGTTGCTTAAACTGCTGACCAAATTGATTTTGTTCCTTGTTACGGTCGGTTTCCTGAAGACTTTGTGCTATATCAATGCGATCCATTTGGATATTCGCATTTGCAAATGCATTTTTCAGCTGGTTCAATTGACTATCTAGTAGTTCTTTCCCCATTGCTGTTGTTGTCAGCAATCGAGCAGATAGAACGCCATCCTGCTGCATAATCTCAATTCGAATTGACCCTAGATTTTCTGGATATAACTTGAGTAGAAGCTTCGTCATACCAGGTGTGCTAGAAATTTGACTTCTATTAAGCAAGTTTTGCATTTCTTTAGCAAGTGCTTCCGATTGCGCGCCCTTTTCTGTTGGAAGCGTAATCGTTATGGTTTTTGTTGCGTTTGTCACACTAGTTGTTGGAACCACTGTTGCTTTATTAGTATCGGCTGTTTCTGTTTTTTCTACAGTTTCAGTAGTTGTTTTAACTATTTTTTGAACTACCAGCTCAAAGCCCTGTAAAGATACTTTATTTTCAGTAGTTTGTGTAATCTGTGTACTAGCTTGTGCTGCAACATTTTTTAGCATGTTATTTAACTGATCCAAAGTAGCAGCTTGTCCACTAAACAAGTCTGTATTCTTCCCACTTACTTGAGCTAGTTTTAAAAACTGTAATAGCTCCTCTGCTTGCTTTGGGGTCACCTTTTGTTCACCCTGTAAAGCAGTTATTAGCTGTTGTACGATTTCTGTATCTTGCCCTAACACTTCGTTAATAAGCTGCCATAAATCCTGTGAGCCTTCCATTTCGCTACCTGTAAGCTGCTTGATAGTTTCTACTAATTGCGCCTGTTCAATTCCTAACACTGCTAATAGGCTATCTAAATTCATGAGCTCCTCTGTTGCAACTGCTTGACCGTCCTGAAGCATTAGTAGCCCTTCATCCTGTGGAATGCCCAGTAAATCTAGTACTTCTTCAATAGATTGAGAGTTTAATAGGTCATCTAGCTTTTCCACATCTACAGATTCAATCTTACTTTCCTTTACAGTTGTCTGTTCAGTTTTAGAGGAAGCATTAATCACTTTGTTAAAAACATCGCCAAAGCTATTTGTCTTCTCAGCTGTTTGAGTTGAAGTAGCTGATCCTTGGCTTTTAGCAGTTGGTTTAGAGCTGATGCTAATATTTGATAATTGCATGATTCCGATATTCACATTTTCACCTCCTTAAGGTCTATTTCGATAATAGTTCAGTGTAACGAGCCGCATCTGCTGGACTCATTTTAGCTAATATTTCCGATAAAACATCTGGCGTCATATTGGCTAAAATTTTCACTGCCTCATCATCGCTCATTTCAACTAAGATTGGTGCAGCTGATTTTGCAGACATTTGTTCAAAGGATTTTAAGATATCCTCATATTCTTTCTTCGCTTCTGTTTGATCACGCTGAAGCTTATCAATCTCGTATTGTAGCTGCTCTTGTACTATAAGACCTTCTTGATTTTCAGCCTTCGCCTTCTCTAAATCTCCTTGCAGCTTTTCAATTTCAGCTTCTTTTTCTTTCACTTCTGCTTCTAAGCCTACGATTTTCTCATTATATTGCTCCGTATCATTGCCTGCTGTTGCTTCCTCTGTAGTATCCTTTAGATTCGTAAGCTCTGCTGCTTTCTCAAAAACATTAAAGTTAGTAAAGGTAGCTACTACTAATAGAATCGCAACAACAAATAATAACGGGATAATGAACCAAAAGATGAGCTTTTGAAAAATACCTGGTGAGTTATCTTCATGCGTTGCTGTATTTACTTTTTTAGTTTTACTCTTTGCCATGAAATCACCTAAATTCTTTTTTTGAGTACATAAGTGTTGAGAGCTCATCTAGATAAAGCATTTCTTCTCTATCCTGCTCATTCTTGAAGGTTGCAAAATCTTTTTCTTTCATTTTTTCAAACTTACGTATTTCTAGATTTTTCTCTAATAACTTTTGTTCATGCCAAGTCATCTTCGCACGAGCCTGAACCACTTTTTGCTGAACCTCTGCAATTGAGCGCTCTAAAGTATCTATAAAAGTAGCAAAATGGTGAATTTGATCAATAGACGAGCCAACAGCTAAACGATCATTTTGATAGGTAATTAAATCTTCCTTTTTCTTTAAAAGATCGTATAGTTTAGTAGCTACTTCCTCAAAGGCACGTACCGCCTCTTTATAGCTTGCCTCTGTTTGTTGCTTCTCTTGCTCACGGATCGTCAATATCTTCTCAAAACGATATGTATATTGAACCATTACCTACCTCCACCATTTGATAATGCGATAATTTCTTCTACAGTACTTTCTAGCGATACTTTATCTTTATAGCCTTGTTTTAAAAAGTTAGTAATCAGTGGTTCATATTGAATTGCTTCATCTATTTCTCTTGAGGTACCTCGTTTATAAGCACCGATATTTATTAAATCCTCAGATTTTGCATACGTATAATATAGTTCTCGAAGTCTTTCAGCTGCCTTGACGTGTTCTGGTAGAGATATATGATTCATCAAGCGGCTTACACTTTTGAGAACATTGATAGCTGGATATTGTCCTTTGTTTGCTAATGTACGGTCTAAAACTATATGTCCATCAAGTATTCCTCGAACAGTATCAGCGATAGGCTCATTCATATCATCACCATCTACTAATACTGTATAGAATGCAGTTATGGAGCCATGTTGATTTGTACCTGTTCGTTCTAGTAGCTTCGGTAGAATCGAAAACACAGATGGCGTATACCCTTTTTGAGCTGGTGGTTCACCTGTTGCAAGACCGATTTCACGTTGGGCCATCGCAACACGAGTAACTGAATCCATCATTAACATGACATTCATTCCTCGATCTCTAAAGTACTCGGCAATTGCAGTTGCTGTAAAAGCTCCTTTAATACGCATTAGTGCTGGCTGATCGCCTGTAGCTGCTACTACAATCGAGCGCTTCAAGCCTTCTTCACCTAAATCTCTTTTGATGAATTCTAGTACTTCACGTCCACGCTCTCCTATTAAAGCAATAACGTTTAAATCAGCCTTGGTATTTCGAGCTATCATTCCAAGCAATGTACTTTTTCCAACACCCGAGCCAGCAAAAATCCCAACCCGCTGACCATTACCAACAGTGAGCATTCCATCAATTGCTTTTACCCCAACCTCAAGCTGATCTTCAATAGGTGGTCTCTTTAAAGGATTAGGAGGCTCCTGTTCAGTTTGAACAGTTGCTAATCCTTTGGGAAGAGCTGAACCATCAAAAGGATTACCCATCGAATCTAGTACTTTTCCGATAAGCTCAGGACCAACTTTTACTTCAAGTGGTTTTCCTGTCCCTTCTACAAGACATCCAATTGATATCTCACGAATTGAAGTATACGGCATTAGAACAACAAATTCATTATTAAATCCTACCACTTCTGCTAAAATTATTTGGTGACCATTTTTCGGTGATTGTACATGAATTTTACACACATCACCGATTGAACTTTCAGGACCTTGAGACTCAATCATCAGACCGACAACTCGATTAACTTTACCGAATTTCTTGAACGTTTCAATAGCTGGAATTGTATCTATTAATTGAGCCGCTTTCATCCTATCATTCCTTACTGTCTAAAATTTCATTTAGCTTTATACGTAGTTCACTTAACTGTTCATCTACTGATACAACGATTCGACCATGGTTAGTTTCTATATAACACTCGGTTTCGTTCAATTCTTCATCAACAAAAACTAGTAATGGAACATCTGTTGGGAACATTTCAACTAGCTCCTCGCGATGCTGTGAAACAAGCTGATGGTATCTTGGTGAAACATAGATTTTAACTTCTTTCATTTCTCTAGCTTCTTTTACACCTCTTTTAATGATTGATAAGAAAACCTCATCATCTCTATCTAAAGAAGTGCCAATAATACGTTCAGAGGCTGATATTGCAAGCTCTAAAATAACTCGCTCCTGCTCTTCGATATAGCTTTGTGCCATTGAACGAGAATCATCAATGATTTTGTTTGCAAGAGAATATGCTTCCTGCATATCGACTTGAGCTTTTTTCATACCCTCTTCATAGCCTTGCTGGAAGCCTTGATCGTAAGCATTTTGCTCTAAAACAAGTTTTTCTTCTTCCCACATTTTTCTGAGCTGATCAATATTTTCTATTTGTTCCTGTCGATATCGTTCAAATTCTTGCTTTTGAGCTTCAATTTCCATTTTGGCAATGGATAAAATCTGGTCTCTTTCCGCATTAATTTCCTCCATCGTTAAGGTTGGTTCTTGAAAATTACCTTCTCCTTCAAAATCAACCTTGAACAAATTACGCACCTGGATTTTTACTTGTTCTTGTTTTTTTTGAATTGCATTGTTTGAGCGGATGATTCTAGACAATTACGTCATCTCCTCCACCACGAGCTATGATGATTTCTCCTGCATCCTCTAGGCGGCGAATCACACCCACAATTCTTGATTGGGCTTCTTCAACATCGCGCAGTCGAACAGGTCCCATAATTTCCATTTCTTCTTTAAATGTGTCAGCCATACGCTGTGACATGTTGCGGAATAGAATATCCTTAACTTCCTCACTGCTTACCTTCATGGATAATAGTAAGTCTTCGTTTTCACAGTCACGAATAACACGTTGAATCGAGCGATTATCCAATGTAACAATATCTTCGAATACAAACATTCTCTTTTTAATTTCTTCAGCTAGCTCTGGATCTTGAATCTCTAGCGCATCGAGAATTGTTTTTTCTGTTTGACGGTCTACTCCATTTAATACATCAACAACTGCGTCCACGCCACCAGTTTCTGTGTAATCCTGTGTAACAGTGGATGATAATTTACGTTCTAGGATGGATTCAATTTCACTGATTACTTCAGGAGAAGTAGAATCCATCATGGCAATACGTTTTGCTATATCAGCCTGAACTTCCTGTGGTAAAGACGACAAAATGACACCAGCTTGTCCAGGATCTAAATAAGATAAAATAAGTGCAATTGTTTGAGGATGTTCATTTTGTATAAAGTTAAAGATTTGTCCAGGGTCAGCTTTTCTAGCAAAGTCAAACGGGCGTACCTGTAGAGATGATGTTAAACGGTTAATAATTGCTTGTGCTTGATCTTGCCCCAATGCTTTTTCTAATACCGTTTTTGCGTATCCAATACCACCCTGCGAAATATAATCCTGTGCAAGCGCGATATGGTGGAATTCTTCAATGATATCTTCCTTAATACCGGGTTCTACTTTTTTGACACTTGAGATTTCTAACGTAAGACGTTCGATTTCCTCTTCGTTTAAATGCTTATATACAGAAGCAGAAACTTCTGGCCCTAAAGAAATTAACAGCAAAGCAGCCTTTTGCTTTCCTGACAATTCTTTCTCCTTTTTGGACATGTTCGAACACCCCCATTAATCTTCGGTAATCCAACTGCGTAACAACTTTGCAAAGTCTTCTGGTTTTTCCTTCGCCATTTTTTCAAGCTGTTTACGACGTATTGTTCCTTCAGTTTCTTTTTCTTGATTTATGTCACTAACTATTAGCTCTTCTTGTTCTTCGATAATTGAGTAATCTTCTTCTGCTTCTTTACGTCTTCTAGAACGAACGATAAAGAATACAAGTAATAAGATTACAGCAACTAGGATTCCACCGACTACCCAAATCCACCATGGAATGATTGGTGTTTCTTCACCTGTTGCAGCGTCATTACCATAGAATGGCTGAACTGAAACAACTACTTTGTCATTGATTTGTTCGTTTGTTAGCTCCCCGGCAGCTTCCTTATCAATCGACGTACGAACAATAGTTGTAAGGATTTGCTCGATATCATTTACTACATCCTCAGAAAGTGTAGCAGGATCTGTCGGAGTTGGTGGTTCTACCATTACCTGGATTCCGATGTCACGCAGTTTATATGGACTTTCTTGAATATCTCTTGTGATACGATTTACGTCTTTGTTAATCGTTTCTTCGACTCTTTCGTAGTCGCCATCACCGCTTCCTACTGAACTATAATCGACAAAGTTATCTGTACCTGCACCTGCTTCAGGTGTTCCAGCAGCAGCATCTACACCAGAATAGGATTCAGTGATTCGTTGAGCACTAATTTCAAGTCCTTCCATGTTTTCCTCGTCTACAGGCTGAACTAGATTCTCTTGACGGTTCTCTTGTTTGAAATCGATATCTGTTGTTACTGAAACAACTACCTTATCATTCCCCATTAGAGTGCCAAGCATTTGTTGAACTTGTCTTTGTAAATCACGTTCAATAGTTTTCTTCACTTGCATTTGACCATCAACAGAATCAATTGAATTAGACCCAGAGGATGCAGATTCTAAATCGAAATACTCTGAGTATTGGTTCGTGATTACAATATTTTCTGGACTAAGGTTTGGAATACTTTTGGAAACTAGATTATATAAAGTGGAAATTTGTTCATTTGAAAATTGATGACCGGGCTCAGTATCCAATACGATGGATGCACTTGCCTCTTGTCCTGTGTCATTAACAAATACACCTTGTTCAGGCATATTGATCATTACATTGGCATTTTTCACACCATCAATTTTTCTGATCAAGTTTGCTAATTCTGTTTGTGTAGCAGCAAGCTTAATTACGTTAAATTCATTATCTGTCATACCAAATCCCGCATTTGAAGTGAAGAAGGAGTTGTTAATCTCTCCTGATTCAGGATATCCTTGTGCAGCTAGTGATACCGTTAATGAATCGACCTGCTCTTCAGGCACTAAAATATTCGTTCCACCTGGAGCGATTTCATATTTTACACCCTGTGCAGTTAAAACCTCAGCGATTTCTCCTGCTTCAGTAGCTGATAATTCAGTAAAGAGAGGTACCATTTTTGTTCTTGTTGAGAAGTATGTAAGTATAGCTGCAAGTGCAATTACACCTATCAATGTCCCAACAATTGCAACTTTTTGATTTTTAGTTCGACTCTTCCAAAATTGAGTCGAGTCGCTTTTCACTCTTGTAAAACGTTCATTCATTAGCTATCCCCCGATTTTTATGAATACACCTTTATTCGACTTACATTTGCGCATAATAATTTTACATAACGTAAGTTAAACGGTGCAGATAAAGAGTTGCTAAATGAAGTTAAATAGACATTCGCATAATTTCTTGGTATGCCTCAATTGCCTTGTTGCGAACTTCCATCGTAGCATTTAAAGTTACACTCGCCTTTTGAGCGGTGATCATTACTTCATGTAAATCAACATCTTCACCATTGATTAACTTTTGCGTCATTACATCTGATTGAACTTGTTGAGTATTAACAGAAGCAATAGCATCTTTTAATGTACTAGCAAAAGATTGCTGTGCCTCAAACGGTGTAGCAGCTGGTTTTATTTTATTTGTTTCATCTATTATTTGCGTATTTGCAACAGATAATGATACTGGATTTATTGCCAAATTAACTCATCCTTTCCACGTCTATTATTTTCCTATTTCTAATGCTTTCGTTAGCATAGATTTACTAGCGTTAAATACAGTTACATTTGCTTCATAAGAACGTGTAGCGGAAACTAGATCGACCATCTCAGTTAGAAGATCGACGTTTGGCATTTCAACATAACCATCCTCGTTCGCATCTGGATGTGTCGGATTGTAAACTAATTTGAAAGGTGTTTGTGTATCATCGTTGATTTTTGTCACCTTCACACCATTCCCCGCATTTTCCTTTTTCCCCATAGCTTGGTTTAGGAAACTAGAGAATTGTCCATTTTCTTCAGATAACGTTACAGATTTACGGCGATAAGGCTCCCATTCACCATTCACCTGTTTAGCGCGAGTCGTGTCGACATTTGCGATATTTGACGAAACAACATCCATTCGCAAGCGTTGAGCTGTTAAAGCTGAGGCAGTTGTATTCATGCTAGTAAATATAGACATATCTATCTACCTCCTTTAATAACTGTGTTAAGAGTGTTGAACTTACTAGAAACTCGTTCTACTAACGCATTATAGTAAATTGTATTTTCTGCTAGGCTTGCTTGCTCAGCATCCATATCAACACCATTCCCATTACTGCGATAGTTGAAGTTATCATAGCTGTAAACACCTGGAGTTGATTGTTGTATTTGAAAATCATAGTGTCTTGCATCAGTTCTTTTTGCAGATATAGTAGAAGCTTCTTTAGCATCCGACAACATTTGCTCAAAATTGACATTTTTCGCCTTATAATTAGGAGTATCCACATTCGCTATGTTCTGAGCGATTGTTTTATTCTTTAACGAAGCATAATTCAGACCTTTTTCTAGGCTGCTGATTGTTCCTCCGAATAAATTCAAACCATTCACCTCAAAATCTATTTTTATATTACATTATATTTCAATTCAATAACTTAATTTTAAAGTATAATACTACAAAGTGTCTATTGCCAATTGCTGTTTTTTAATAGTTAATCTGCACTATTTTTGCGCTTTTTAGACTTATTTCGATTCACAATTCTCCATAATTTCCATTATTTCGACAGTGTAAACCAGTAAAAATCTAAGCATCTTGGTCAGCTAATCTATTATCTATTATTAACTAGTAAATTGCACCCAGTAAAATATGTATATTATTTTAGACATAAAAATAAGGCTCTGCCATTTAAATGTGACAGAGCCTTTACTATTGTTTCGTAATTATTTCATCTTAATTTCAGCTAATGCAGTTAAGAACTTATCATTTAATACTTTAATATAAGTCCCTTTCATACCTAAAGATCTAGATTCAATCACACCAGCTGATTCTAATTTACGCAAAGCATTTACGATTACTGAACGAGCAATTCCAACGCGATCCGCAATTTTAGAAGCTACTAGTAAACCTTCGTTACCATCTAGTTCTTCAAAGATATGCTCGATAGCTTCTAATTCACTATATGATAATGAATTGATAGCCATTTGTACGACTGCTTTACTACGTGCTTCTTCTTCAATTTCTTCTGATTTTTCACGTAAAATTTCCATACCAACTACTGTTGCACCATATTCAGCTAAGATTAAATCGTCATCTTCAAAGCTTGCAGTGATACGACCTAAGATTAATGTACCTAAACGCTCACCACCACCGATGATTGGAACAATTGTTGTTAAGCCGTTTTTGAAAAGATCACGGTTTTCCGTAGGGAACACTGTATGCTCGCTGTTGATATCAATATTTGGTGACGTTTCAGAGATATCGAAAAGGTGCTGTGCATAGTCTTCCGGGAATTGACGATCTTCAACCATTTTTTGAATACGAGCATTTTCAATTTGTTGGTGAATTGAAATACCTAGCAATTTCCCTTTACGACTTACGATAAATACGTTGCTATCTATAATATCACCAAGAGTGTCTGCCATTTCTTTAAAGTTTACAGGTTTTCCAGCTGATGCTTGAAGCATCGAGTTAATCTTACGTGTTTTTGCTAATAAATTCATTTTGAAAATTTCCTCCTAAGGGGTGCTTATAATAATTCACTTAATATTCTAAAGGTTTCTACAATTTATTGTAACTAATAATGCTCGATTTATAAGATAAATTGTGACAAATCTTTGTTTTTTGAAATTTTTTCGAGTTTTTTGTCGACATATGCTGGTGTAATTTCGATATGTGCAGGTGTAATTTCAGATGCTTCAAATGATAATTCCTCTAAAAGTCGCTCCAAAATAGTATGAAGTCTTCTAGCACCAATATTATCAGTTTCTTGATTTACTTCTGTTGCAATCTCAGCAATCCTGTCAATTGCATCATCTGTAAACTCAATTGTTACACCTTCTGTTTCTAACAATGCTTTATATTGCAAAATGAGCGATTGATCTGGTTCTTTCAGAATTCGAACAAAGTCATCTTTTGTAAGCTTATCTAATTCGACACGAATCGGGAATCGACCTTGCAATTCAGGAATAAGATCGCTTGGTTTTGACATATGGAAGGCACCTGCTGCAATAAACAGCATGAAATCTGTTTTAACAGGACCATATTTTGTCGTAACTGTTGATCCTTCGACAATCGGTAAGATATCACGCTGCACGCCTTCACGTGACACATCTGCGGAAGATGCGCCTCCTCGACTAGCGATTTTATCAATTTCATCTATAAAGATAATCCCTGATTGCTCTGCACGACGAATTGCTTCGGCGGCTACCTCATCAGAATCGATTAGCTTATTCGCTTCTTCGATGATTAGTACTCGACGTGCATCCTTCACCTTCATCTTACGCTTTTTGGTTTTCTTCGGCATAAGACTAGAAAGCATGTCCTGCATTCCAGAAGCACCCATATCCATTCCCATACCTGGCATCATATCTAAAAATGGTGTATTTTGTTCAGTTACCTCAACAGTTACCCATTCTTCCTCAAGTTTACCCGATTTCAAATCTTGCGAAACTTGCGAACGTTTTGAACGAACCTCTGTTTCTTCATGAGTTGAATCCTCATCAGTTGTCTCATTTTTTTGACCAAAAAGCATTTCTAATGGGTTTTGAGCCATTTTCGATTTCACTTTTGATGGAACCAGTAATTTTACTAATTTCTCATTTGCATTTTGCTCTGCAACATCTTTTACAGCTTCCGTCATTTCGTCTGTAACTAATCTTTTCGAGCTTTCAACTAAATCACGTACCATCGATTCAACGTCTCGACCAACATAACCAACTTCCGTGAATTTAGTTGCTTCTACTTTAATGAAAGGTGCATTCGTTAGTTTGGCAATACGGCGTGCAATTTCTGTTTTACCAACACCAGTTGGACCAATCATTAAAATATTTTTTGGAATAATTTCATTTTGCAAATCTTCACTTAGAAGTGAGCGGCGATATCTGTTACGAAGAGCAATCGCAACAGCTCTCTTCGCATTATTTTGTCCCACTATGTGTCGATTTAACTGTTCTGTAATTTGTCTTGGCGTTAAATTTTGTTTTGTCATTCTTCAAGCGCCTCCACTACAATATTATGGTTTGTATAAACACAAATATCAGCAGCTATTGTAAGAGCAGCTTTTGCTATTTCACTAGCTGTTAGGTGATCTCCAGAGTATTGTTTTAACGCTCTCCCTGCAGATAGTGCATAATTACCGCCCGAACCAATTGCTAATATACCATCATCAGGTTCAATTACTTCACCAGTACCAGATACAAGTAAAAGTGTCGATTGATCCATTACTAAAAGAAGAGCTTCTAGCTGGCGTAGCATTTTATCTCCTCGCCACTGCTTTGCAACCTCGACTGCTGCTCGTTGTAAATTCCCACCATATTCATTCAGCTTCGATTCGAACATTTCAAATAACGTGAACGCGTCAGCTACTGAACCTGCAAATCCAGCTAATACTTTACCATTGAATAGACGTCTGACCTTTCTAGCGGTATGCTTCATGACAACTGAATTTCCTAATGTAACCTGCCCATCTCCTGCCATCGCACACTTTCCGTTGTGATGAATAGCAAATATGGTAGTTGCATGGAATTGTTCCATTTTCATTCCTCCTAAAATCAAGCTCGTGGATGAGTATTCATATAAGTATTTCGAAGATGTTCTTTCGTAACATGTGTGTAGACTTGTGTTGATGACAAACTTGCGTGACCTAGTAGTTCTTGAACTGTTCTTAAATCTGCTCCCTGATTTAACAAATGTGTGGCAAATGAATGTCTCAACATATGAGGGTAAATTTTCGTATGCATTGATGCATTCTTTATCATGTCGTCAAGTATATAACGTACACCTCGAGGAGTAAGTTCTCCTCCGCGCATATTCACAAAAAGCTTTTTGTGATTTTGATTTTTCATAAGCTTTGGACGAACCGTTTCAAGATAGATACTTAAAGCCTCGTGTGCATACTGACCAAAGGGGATAATCCTTTCTTTTCTACCCTTTCCCATTACTCGAATAATTGAATAGTGAAAATCAATATCTTGCATATCGATTTCTGTACACTCACTTACACGGATACCTGTGGCGTACAATAATTCAAGTAAAGCCATATTGCGCACAGATTTGTCATCAGCGCCAATATTTCTTTCGAATAACTGTGAAAGCTCTTCTTCATAGAAAAAGTTAGGCAATCGCTTTTCCTTTTTCGGATGATAAAGTGAACGGAATGACGAATCATCTAAATTAAATTCCCGATTTAAGTATTTAAAAAAGGAACGTATCGAAGAAATCTTTCTAGAGATCGAATTTCTTGCCTTCTGTTCATCGTAATGCTTAGTTACATATATCCGCGCATGGATATATTCAACTTCTTCTAAATTAGAAATTCCTTCTGATTTTAAAAAGTTAAGAAAATCATTTAAATCAAACTCATATTCCCTAACAGTATGTACTGAGAAGTTTTTTTCGAGTTGAATATATTTGAGAAACTTATCTAGGCTTTCTGCAAATGTTAGAAACAATAGCAAAACACCTCCAACGAATTCACATGAAATAAGGCGCTACATAAAAAAATGATTGTGTTTATAAATGGACCATAATTTTATTCACTATTTTTGTGGCTGTAAAATTTTCTATCACCTTTTGAAAACATACATTATGACACTAAACCTATCTTGGAAAGATATCAAGTATTTAGTAAATAAAATTTGTAAAATATTTGTGAACAAGCATCATTTTAACTATAAACCTGTATAACGCTTACTTATTTTTACTGAATTGGTTATTATTTTTGGACAAAAAGAAAATGCCTCATAAATTATAACAATTTATAAAGGCATTTTGCAATTATATTGTGTGAGAATTCATAAAATTTAGAATTATGCTTCAGTCAGTATCTACGTCTCTACATAGCAAAGTATTTTTTCTTAATAGAATCTCCCGAGTATAAGAGAAAGCTCATTGTAAACAGGTAAGCCTCTTATTGTGTCGGCGCTTCTTCATAATCACATTTAGTACATTGAATTTGAGTACCTTTTTTAATCTTCTTCTCAACTAATAATGAGCTACATTTTGGACAAGGTCTGTTGATTGGCTTATCCCATGAAACAAAGTCGCACTCTGGATATGTGTTACATCCATAGAATAAACGCTTTGTTTTACTTTTTCGTTCCACAATTTCGCCTGTGTCACAGCTTGGACATTTTACGCCAATCGGTTTCATGATGGCTTTAGTATTACGGCAATCAGGGAAATTCGAGCAAGCCATGAATTTTCCGTATCTACCTAGTTTGTAAACCATTGGAGATCCACATTTCTCGCAATCTTCCCCAGCTGGTTCATCCTTGATTTCAATTTTCTCCATTGCATCGTCAGCGTACTTTACTCGAGGTTCAAAATCTTTGTAGAAAGCATCAATGACTTCTACCCATCTTCGTGCGCCTTCCTCGATAGCATCTAAATCATGCTCCATTTGTGCTGTAAACTCAATGTTGATAATTTCCGGGAAAAACTCCAATGTTGCTTGATGGACGATTTCCCCAAGCTCTGTCGGTACAAATCGTTTTGCGTCTAATTGAACATAGCCTCGTCTTTGAATGACATCCAGAGTCGGTGCATACGTAGAAGGGCGTCCAATGCCTCTTTCCTCAAGCTCCTTCACTAGACGTGCTTCTGTGAAGCGTGGAGGCGGTTGTGTGAAGTGTTGCTTCGGTTCAATCTCTAACGACTTCACCGTATCTCCAACTTCCATCTCTGGAAGCAGCTTTGTTGTTTCCTCTGTTTGGTCATCAGTTCCTTCAATATAAAGCTTCATAAAACCTGGGAACTTTACATGAGACCCATTTGCACGGAATTGAACATTGCCATTCACTAAATCTACTGTTACTGTATCTAAAACCGCAGGAGCCATTTGACTTGCGATAAAACGCTCCCAAATTAGTCGATATAGTCGAAGCTGATCACGGCTTAATACTGCCTTTAGCTCCTCTGGCGTACGCATTGTACTTGTTGGGCGGATTGCTTCATGGGCATCTTGAGCATTGGCAGCCTTTTTAGCTTGCTTTGCTTCTCCAACAACATATTCTTTACCATATTTTTCATTGATATAATTTACCGCTTCAGCTTTAGCAGTGTCCGAAATTCGAGTAGAGTCAGTACGCATATATGTAATTAACCCGACAGTACCTTCTTTTTTCCCGATATCAATACCTTCATAAAGCTGTTGAGCCAGCATCATTGTTTTCTTAGCACGGAAATTTAATTTTCGTGCAGCCTCTTGCTGAAGAGAGGAGGTTGTAAATGATGGTGCCGCATTACGTTTACGTTCCTTTTTCACCACATTGGCAACACGGAACGCATCACCTTTTAGGCCACTTAAAACCGTCTTCACTTGCTCTTCGTTTGTAAGCTTTACTTTTTCTTCACCATTGCCATAGTAATAAGAGTCAAATTGCTTTTTCCCTTTTTCAAAAATGGCTTCAATCGACCAGTACTCTTCAGGAACAAAGTTTTTAATCTCTTCTTCACGATCAATGATAAATCTTAGTGCAATGGATTGAACTCGTCCTGCGGATAATCCTTTTTTTACTTTTTTCCAAAGGATTGGGCTAATGTTATACCCTACAAGCCTGTCCAAAATACGTCTTGCTTGTTGTGCATCCACTAAATCCATATTGATGGGACGTGGACTTTTGAAGGATTCTAAAATAGCATCCTTTGTAATTTCATTAAATACCACACGACAATCGGAAGTTATTTCAATATTTAATGCTTGGGCTAAATGCCAGGCTATTGCTTCTCCTTCGCGATCGGGATCGGCTGCGAGATAGATTTTTTTTGCTTTTTTAGCAGCTGATTTTAGATCCTGCAATACAGGACCCTTCCCACGAATGGTAATGTATTTTGGTTCATAGTTATTTTCAGTATCAATACCTGTTTGACTTTTTGGTAGGTCTCGAACATGACCAATGGAAGCTTTGACTTTATATTTCTTCCCTAGGTATCTTTCAATTGTTTTCGCTTTTGCTGGTGATTCTACTATCACTAAATAATCTGCCATCTATATTCTTCCCCCTTGTAGAGGTTAATTGTTTATTTTTGTATAGACATACTTTGGTAAGTATCCCTAAAAAATGTATCTGTTGCAAAATGTATAACAGTTTTTATAAGAATGCAACTTTTTTTCAATATTTACCTTCAAAACAATTTTAATTCCTCTATGATTTGATACCCGTCCCAAATTGGAATAGCCCCTTCTCGCAGTAGACTATTTGTTCCTTTTGACTGTTCTTTTAAAATAGGTCCAGGAACTACAAAAATATCTTTTCCGTGTTCTAAAGCATGCTCGGTTGTGATGAGTGTCCCACTTTTTAGAGAAGCCTCTGTTACAACGAGGGCATTGCTGATACCGCTAATAATACGATTTCTCATTGGAAAATGCCATTTCTGGACCCCAACATATGGAGGATATTCTGTTAAAAGTAAATGATTCTCCCCTATTTCGCAAGCAAGGGCCTTATTTTCTGGCGGGTAAAGATGGGAAAAGCCATGTCCTAAAACTGCAATGGTTTTGCCTCCATACTGAATCGTAGCCCGATGCGCCAAGCTATCTGCTCCCATTGCAAGACCGCTTACTATAACAATATTTTGTTCAACAAGTGGCGGTATAATATATTCCAACGCTAGACTAGAGTAATTTGTTGCTTTTCTTGATCCAATAATGGCAATTTTTTTAGGCTGAGTGAGTAAAGAAATATCCCCTTTGGCATAAAGAACTGTTGGAGGGTCTAACAAATCGTGTAAGCTTTCAGGATAAAATTCACTATTAAACGTAATGGCCTTGATAGAGGAAGAATGATATACATCTACTAAATTTATATCTAATACCTGCTGATAATTCTTTAAAATAGTTCGTGCGTGATTTGTCGAAATCGAAAGAATTTTAGCTAATACCAAGGGAGAAGTTTCTATTATATTGCGCGTAGATTCGATAGATTTCATCAGAATTTGAAATTTGTTTAAGGGAAGTGGATAAACGTAATGAAAAGAGAGGATTTCATGTAAATTGTTCAATATATCACTCCTTATTATAATAGAAGAAATTTCTTCGTTTTTTATAAAAAGTGACCGCAAATTAGGGAAGGGTGGAGCGTTATAACACGCCCCACCCTCTATTTTAATGAGTTTTACATTGTTCGTATAGACCTTTTTCTTTGATAACCTTAATTAATGTCTCACCTATTACAGATGGAGTAGGCGCAACCTCAATTCCAGCATCATTCATAGCTTTAATTTTGTCTTTTGCTGTTCCTTTACCGCCGGAAATAATTGCACCAGCATGCCCCATACGCTTACCTGGAGGTGCTGTTTGTCCACCGATAAATCCAACAACAGGCTTTGTCATATTCGCTTTAATCCATTCAGCAGCTTCTTCTTCTGCTGTACCACCGATTTCACCAATCATCACAACTGCATAAGTTTCTGGATCATTGTTGAATTCTTGTAGTACATCGATGAAGTTTGTTCCATTTACAGGGTCTCCACCAATACCAACAGCAGTTGTTTGACCAATTCCTGCTTGTGTTAACTGGTGAACTGCTTCATATGTTAACGTACCAGAACGAGATACAACGCCTACATGACCTTTTGTATGAATGTATCCTGGCATAATTCCAATTTTACATTCATCTGCACTAATCACACCCGGGCAGTTTGGTCCAACTAAACGCGTTTTCTTGCCTTCCATATAACGCTTTACTTTTACCATATCTAATACCGGGATATGCTCTGTAATACAAATTGTTAAATCTAAGTCAGCGTCCACTGCCTCCATAATTGCATCAGCTGCAAATGGTGCTGGTACGTAAATAACTGAAACATTAGCACCTGTTACCTTTACTGCATCCTCTACAGTATTAAATACAGGCACGCCTTCAATAACTTGTCCACCTTTTCCTGGTGTAACACCTGCTACAATTTTCGTGCCGTATTCCAGCATTTGCTTTGTATGGAAAAGTGCAGTTTCCCCTGTGATTCCTTGAACAATTACCTTTGTATCCGCATTAATATATACACTCATGAATTGTCATTAGCCTCCTTAACCTACAAGCTCTACAATTTTTTCAGCGCCATCTGCCATTGAGTCGGCCGCTACAATATTTAAACCAGATGCATTCAATAGTTCTTTACCAAGTCCTACGTTTGTCCCCTCTAAACGTACAACTAAAGGAACTTTTAACCCTACTTCCTTCGCAGCAGTAATTACTCCCTCTGCAATGACATCACATTTCATGATGCCTCCGAAGATATTAACGAAGATTCCTTTAACATTTGGATCTGATAGGATAATTTTAAATGCTTCTGTTACTTTCTCTGCTGTAGCGCCGCCCCCAACATCCAGGAAGTTAGCCGGTTTTCCGCCGTAATAGCTGATTGTATCCATTGTGGCCATAGCAAGACCTGCCCCATTAACCATACAGCCAATGTTGCCATCTAATGAGATATAGCTAAGATCGTATTTAGAAGCTTCGATTTCTTTTGGATCCTCTTCATCATAATCTCTTAGTTCAACGATATCTTTATGACGATATAAGCCATTTCCATCGAAATTAAATTTCGCATCTAGAGCGACAACCTCTTCACTACCTGTTACTACAAGTGGGTTGATCTCTAAAATAGAAGCATCCTTAGTAACAAAGGCTTCATATAAACCTAGCATTAGTTTTGCTGCTTTGTTTACAAGCTTTGCCGGAATATTCATACTAAAAGCCATGCGACGTGCCTGGAATGGAAGCAGTCCTGAAACAGGATCGATTACTTCTTTAAAGATTTTCTCTGGAGAGTGCTCTGCTACTTCCTCAATATCCATGCCGCCTTCCTCAGAGCCCATTAAAGTAACTCGAGAAGTTGCTCTATCTAAAACAAAGCTCAAATAATATTCTTTTTTAATGTCTGACCCCTCTTCAATGTAAAGACGTTTAACCTCTTTACCTTCAGGACCAGTTTGATGAGTTACTAAGATTTTTCCTAATAACTCCTTCGCGTAAGTTCGGACTTCCTCCAAATTCTTCGCGATTTTTACACCCCCAGCTTTACCACGTCCACCCGCATGGATTTGAGCTTTGACAACGATTACATTTGAACCAAGTTCCTTTGCAACCTTTACAGCTTCCTCCGGTGAAAACGCAACCTTCCCATTTGGAACACTTACTCCATATTTTCTTAGGATTTCTTTCCCTTGATACTCATGGATATTCATGATACATCCTCCAATCAACCTTTGTGGAAATTATTTTCTTAACATAATCCATTCTATACAAACATTCTGACAATGTCTATCCTTGTATCATTTGTATAAAAATAGAATATTTTATTACAATATTATCTATCTTTTGTATTTTCGTCTATAGTTTCTTGAAGATTTATTTTGTTTTTGTTTGATAATTGCGATCCAATCGATAAATAAAAGCAAATACTTCTGCTACTGCCTCATACAATTCTTCAGGAATAGATTCGTTTAAATCAAGGTTCCCTAACAGTTCAACAAGGTTTTTGTCCTCATATACTGGTATATCATTTTGCGCTGCTTTTTCTAGGATATTATCAGCGATTTTCCCTTTTCCCTTTGCGATTACAGTCGGGCTATTATTATTCTCTGGATTGTAGGTTAGTGCGATTGCTTCTTTTCTGACATACTTTTTATCGTTCATATTCGAATATCCACTCCACTATTCAATTTCGATTCATCACCTTTTTTCATCGTGACAGTTTGAGGAGCAGTAGTTTTTTCAAAAGGCTTCACAAATAATCCGGATAGCTGATAGTCTTTATCTGATAATCCCTTTTTTAATACAGCTTTCAAGGGCTCGGCTAAATTCTCAAGCTGTGGCTGATTATTATATAAATGAATGGTAATGATGCGATTTTGAACCTGCATATCCACCATTGTTTCTTCTAGAGCCTCCATATTTAAGTAAAATAAAACCCGCGCGTAGTTGGCATCAATTTTGCCATTTTCCTTCATTCGGCCATTCCATTGAAGAGTTGCCTCTGTTTTTTTACCTAAAAACTGCAACGGAATTTGCATGACTAATTGATGCTGATGACCGTTTTCTCCTGAAGTTAACTGCATCCCATTTAACCTTGATAGAATATTGTCCGTTGCTTCTCTGACATTTGAGGAAATTTGAGAATCATGTATAAGAGATAAGAGCTGCGGCTTTAACGATTGGGCCAGTTCTTGCATATCGGACATTTTACTATTTAAGGACGCCTCGTAGCTCATGCCCAAGCCCTTTAGGACTGTTTTAATCGCTTGTTCCATCATTTTCCCATCCATTGCTGACAATACTTCTGCATCTGCTTGCAGCTGCATATTTTGGACGGTTGCTACAGTTGATTCTCCTGCTGTTCTCACTAAATTTAACAAAGTAGACTGAGTAGCTTGGGGATAAGTAGCTTCAGGCTTCAGCAGGGAAAGTAATTGGTCCCTAGGTGTTGTAGTAGAAGTCTCACTCGATTGGGCTGCAAACGCTTTGACGAGCTGCTCATGGAGTTGCTTTGTGAACATCTCGAGTAGTGTTGAAGCGTTTTTTGGTAATGCTTCATAGCGATTTACGAGCTGCTGTAATTGTGTTTTTTGCTGCTCTGATAAGTTTGTCTGATCATTAATCCATGTTTGTACCTGCTGGATGATTTGTTGCGAATCTGCCGGTTTTGAAGTCATCACCGTTTGAATCAGCTGACTCGCAGATGGTTTAATCGATTCATTTGCCAGGTTTTGATGCTGCTTTAAGCCTTGAGATAGCCAATTCTCTGCCGTTGCATTCTTTGGGACTATATCTGCATTTTTTAAGAGGTTGAGCACCTGTGATTTTTGGGAAGCACTTGTTTCTGTGTTAAACAAATTTTGCACAGCCTTTGAAAGTAGGTTGCCACCTGTTTCTTCTGCAAGGGGCTTAGAAATCAGTTGAAGTTGCTGCTGAATAGTTGATTTTATGGCAGGTTCAATACTTGTATCCTGAGCTAATAATGTCGACAAATTGGCAAGAGCAGAAGTCATCCCATTACTTTTGGAACCAAATATTAAACCTTTAAATATTTCGTTTGTGAATGGAAGCTTTAGCTCCGCCATTTTTTGAATAGCCTGCAATGCTTCCTGCTTTGTAATGGATTCTGGCAAATTCTTCAGCCAATTTTCAGCCTGTAAGAGCGTTTCCTTCGAAAGAGGTAGCTGATTTTTCACAAAATGGGAAAGCACTTGCTGCATTTCTTGTGTTTTTGGCAGATTCATGGTGTCTAATAGCTGATTTAACTGCTGAGCTGTTGTTTGAGATTGCTGCATTGGCCCTGTAACCACTTTTAACTCTGCTTGAGGATTCATGTTCGTTACTTGAAAAAAATGCGAATCTCCTGCTTTTAAAGGGGTTTCAAGCTTTGCATACAATTTGTTTTGTCCAACCTGTATTTCAGCCATTTGATCTGGGTATAGTTTTTTGATGGTCCCATGGAATACTTGTCCCTGTTTTAGGGATAGGGGTTGATTTTGTTCAATTGTTGTTTGCTGTATTTGTATTGGATTAAAAGATGTGGATGTCATATTAATACCCGCTCCTTTACTTCAACCATTGATTTAATCGGTTCAAAGCTTTTTCGGTGTTCTTCCATAAAGCCATATGCTTCGAGCGCTTCCAAATGCTGCTTAGTGCCATATCCAGCGTTTTGGTCAAAGCCATAGACTGGGTATTTTTCGTGAAGCTGTTCCATATATTCATCTCGCGCATTTTTCGCTAGAATGGATGCTGCAGCAATGCTTAAGCTTTTAGCATCACCTTTGATAATCGAGCTTTGAGAGATATCAATCGGCAATGTCATAGCATCCACAATACAAAAGTCTGGGCAAATCTCTAATCCTTCAACGCTTTTTTTCATGGATTGCTTTGTCGCTTCATAGATATTAAGCTCATCAATTACTGCTGCACTCTGAAAATGAATGGCATAGGCCAAGGCGTGCTCTTTAATGATGGCTGCAAATTCTTCTCTTGCTTTTTTTGTTAACTGCTTCGAATCATTGATGCCTATAAATTTTTCACAGTTTTTTGGCAGAATCACGGCAGCTGTAACAACAGGACCAGCTAAAGGACCACGCCCTGCTTCATCAATACCGGCTACATGATGTTCTGGTGAGGCTAAAAAGCTTTTGTCGAAATTAACCTTACTTTCATGCTCTTCTAGCATTTTCTTTTCTTTTTCCATACGATTATTCCATTGCTTCCAAGCCTTTATAACTCCTGCACGTTCATCGGCTTCGATTTCCTTCATCCAGGCTTCGTATTTTTGCGCTTCGTTTAAAGCGATTGTAATTTCTTTTATTGTTTTTACCATATGTATGACACTTCCCTATTTTATCTCTTTATATATATCGGCATTTTTCCTCAATTTAGAAGAAACTATTCGAAACTTCCAATTAGATTTTCTCTACTATCAAATTAACACAGTTCCTTGTCCATCTGGTAAATTTCAGTCTATAATTAACTTGAACTGATTGGAGGAGAACTTATGAAAAAACTTTTCCCTCTTTTTGCTAGCATACTCCTTATATTGTCCGCATGCGGGAATGCTGCAAAAGATGAACATACAAAAGAAGAGCATGAGGCTAGTGGAGATCATGGTGATGATACGGGTACAAGCCAAGCGAGTGATAGCCACGATTCCCACGATCATGCTTCTGGCGACATTCAAGAAATGACTGCATCAGCTGATATTTTACCAAGCTTTTTAGACGGTCAGCATGAGGATATTCGTCTAGTCTATCAGGTTGCCGGTAAAGCTACAGATATTTTAGAATGGATGCCTTGCTATTGTGGGTGCGGGGATTCAGTAGGACATCGCAGTAACTTAAATTGCTTCATAGCAGAGACGCGCGAGGATGGTTCCGTAGTTTGGGATGATCACGGAACACGCTGCCTTGTTTGCCTAGAAATTGCTGTAGAATCCGTGCAAATGGCTCAACAAGGGAAATCATTAAAGGAAATTAGAGATGCCATTGATTCCAAATATAAAGAAGGCTATGCTGCACCAACTCCAACGGATATGCCAGCATAAGTTTAAGTAACGTGAAGGGCGAAGGAGAAACGATACCGTTTTTTCTTTGCTTTTTTTGCTGGGGTTTTTGGGGTGGGGATGGAGATGTGGGGTTACGTGCGGGTTTGGTCTGGTTACGTGCGAGTTTGGTTGATTTACGTGCGACTTTTCCCTGATTACGTGCGAGTTTCACCCGATTACGTGCGACTTCTCTCTTTACGTGCGAGTTTCATCGTTTTACGTGCGACTTTCATCTCGTTACGTGCGACTTCCACCCCGTTTCGTGCGACTTCTCTCTTTACGTGCGAGTTTCATCGTTTTACGTGCGACTTTCATCTCGTTTCGTGCGACTTCCATCTCGTTACGTGCGACTTTCACCCGATAACGTGCGACTCCCCCACTCATTACGTCCAAACCAATCTAACCGCGCAAATTTTACTAAAAGCACGAGCTATTTTTTCACCTCTCACTTTAATAATTAAAACGCACTTCATACAAAGTACGAAGTGCGTTCAAAGACTACTATTGAGTTACTCCAGCGACTACTCCTCCGCCAAAGCTTCTTTTTCTAATTGTTCAGCGACAATATCGAATGTAATTTTGCCGAAGTGCTGGTTACGGATATCACGAACGATGATTAGAGCCACTTGATCGTAGTCGATTTCTCCACCAGGTCCGAAAACTTTTCTGTGTTTACCGATATGGTCAAAAGTATCTATTAGTTCATCGTGAATTGCTGTTAATCCGTAGCGTTCTTCCATACGATATGGGTAGTGGATAGAAAGGAACTTCAGTCCGTAAACTGCAAGGTCCTCCATGTTAATGATTGTGTCCTTAATGGCACCTGTTAAAGCTAATTTCAAACCGACTTCTTGGTCCTCGAACTTTGGCCAAAGAATTCCTGGTGTATCTAGTAGCTCGATATCTTTTCCTACTTTAATCCATTGCTGAGACTTTGTTACCCCAGGCATATTCCCTGTTTTTGCGATATTTTTCTTCGCTAATCGGTTGATCAAAGTGGATTTCCCTACGTTTGGAATTCCTACAATCATGGCACGAATCGCACGCGGCTTCATACCTTTCGCTCTCATTCGATCCCATTTTTCAGCTAAAATTTCTTGTGCCGCTTTTGTTACCTTTTGCAGTCCTTTTCCTTCTAAAGAGTTTATGGCTACTGCTGTGTGTCCTTGCTTTGCAAAATATTGCACCCATCTATTTGTTTCAGTCTCATCGGCCATATCTGCTTTATTTAAAATTAATAGACGCGGTTTTTGATTGATCACCTGGTCAATCATTGGATTTCTTGAAGAAAGGGGCAAACGCGCATCGATAAGCTCAAAAATGATATCTACTAGTTTGAGTTTTTCTGAAACTTCACGTCGCGCTTTCGCCATATGTCCCGGAAACCATTGTATAGTCATGTTGTATTCCTCCTTATATGTATTCCTAAAATTATTATGTCCAAAAATTTTTATGTGCTATGTCTTGATTCCAAAAAGAAAAGGAGATTGCAAAAGAACCCCCTTCACTCATTCAATATTATTTTACAATTGTAATATCACCGATTGGCCAGAAGATAATGCTTGTATTTCCAATAAGCTCATCCTGACTAACGATGCCAATATGACGACTATCTTTACTATAGCGTCGGTTATCTCCCATTACAAAGACATACCCTTCTGGAATGACGTCAAGCGTTGGGTCAATTTCTTGTAAAGTGAAGTCTTGTGTTAGAGTGCCCTCTGTTATTTGTGATTTATACTCATCTAAATATGGCTCATCATAAGCCTTGCCATTTATATAGAGCTGGTCGTCCTTATATTCGATTGTATCACCAGGAAGACCTATCACACGTTTAATGTAATCTTTGCCCTCTGGAGCATGGAATACTACGATATCAAAGCGATCCGGTTTGCCGATTGTATAGCCAATTTTGTTTACTATCATTCGGTCGCCATCTTTTAAGGTTGGCATCATCGAATCTCCATCCACCACGATTGGTGTAAATAATATGTAGCGAATGAGCACAGCAATAACAAATGCAATTACAAGCGCTTTAATCCATTCCCAAAGTTCGTTTTTTTCTTTTTTTGTATTCTCCACGGAAGATTCCTCCCTATCTAACATCATTTTATTGTAAATGAATTATGTATACAAGTTTGAAAACTCATGAATATCTTCTCCAATATGGAGCTATATCTTTTGTTGCATTTATTAGATAAGAAGCCTATTGTTTCCATTTCTTTTTTACCAAAAAGAAAGAGAGCTTGAAAACAAGCCCCCTCTCAAAAAGTTATTATCGGATTTCTTTAATACGAGCAGCTTTACCACGTAGGTTACGTAGGTAGTAAAGTTTAGCACGACGTACTTTACCACGACGGATAACTTCTAATTTAGTGATTTTTGGAGTGTGAACAGGGAATGCACGTTCAACACCAACACCGTAAGAAATTTTACGAACTGTGAAAGTTTCGCTAATTCCGCCACCACGACGTTTAATAACTACACCTTCGAATAATTGGATACGCTCACGAGTACCCTCTACAACTTTAACGTGTAGGCGAACAGTGTCACCAGGACGGAAAGATGGTAGATCAGAACGAAGCTGTTCTTTTGTAATTTCTGTAATAATGTTTGACATTTATTTTCTCTCCTTAGACAGATGCTCTTACAGTCCTCTAAATGGACTCAGCGGAACACCGTAATTCAGCACTTCATATAGAAGCACAACTTGAATAATACCATATTCTTTTTATTGTTTGCAAGTATTATATAGATTCTAATTCGACTTATTTTGATACACCAATTAGTTTTAAAAAAGAATTAATAGCTTCCACAATAAACCTATGCTGCTACTTGGACTTCAAGCTTTCGACAAAGGCTTTTTGCTGTGGTGTTAGCTCCATTTCATCCAGAAGGTCCGGACGTCTTTCAAATGTGCGTTTTAAGGACTCCTGTTCACGCCATTTATCGATATTAGCATGGTTCCCTGATAACAATACATCAGGCACTTTCATTCCTCTAAATTCAGCAGGACGAGTATAGTGTGGATGCTCTAATAGCCCTGTTGAAAACGAATCCTGAATATGAGAGTCTTCTTGTCCTAACACACCAGGCAAAAGACGTACAACAGCATCGATTACAGTCATAGCAGGCAATTCCCCACCAGTTAATACAAAGTCCCCGATAGAGATTTCATCGGTCACAAGATTTGTACGAATCCGTTCATCGTAGCCTTCATAATGCCCACATAAGAACACAAGCTCATCTTCCTTAGCAAGCTCCTCTGCTTTTTTTTGAGTAAAGCGCTCACCCTGAGGACACATAAGAATAATTCGAGGTTTTCGTCCCTCTGTAATAGATTCTACGGCCTGGAACATCGGCTCTGGCTTTAACACCATACCTGCACCACCACCATAAGGATAATCATCTACTTGTTTATGCTTATTTGTACTAAAATCCCGGATATCAGACACCGCCAATGAAACAGCATTTTTTTCCTGTGCCTTTTTCAAAATCGATGAACCGAATACACCGGTAAACATATCTGGAAATAAACTTAGGACATGAATATTCATTACAATAAACCTTCCAGCACGTGAATAACGATTTTCTTTTCTTCTATGTCGATTTCTTTTACTACATCCTCAATATAAGGGATATAGTGTTTTTTACCGTTAGCATTCTTCACTTCCCATACATCATTAGCACCAGTTTCAAGAATCTCCGTAATCGTTCCAATTTGCTCGCCTTCTTCAGAAAAGACCTCACAGCCAATTATTTCGAAGTAGTAGTATTCGTTCTCTTCAAGTACATCCTCATCTAATTGGTCCTTTGACACTTTTAATAGACCTTCTTTAAAAGGCTCCACAAAATTGATGTTATTGTAGCCTTCAAAGGTTAATAAAATAAAGTTTTTATGTCGACGGGCACTTTCTATCGTTACCCAAATTGGTTTTTTATCATCTTTTTTGAAAACCGCTAATTTGTTTCCAATCGCAAATCGTACGTCTTCAAAGTCTGTTGTGGAAAGGACGCGTACCTCTCCGCGAATTCCGTGTGTATTAACGATTCTACCTACATTATACCATTCCATTAATTAAGCCCACCTTAAGTTAAATATCAATTGCTTATATCGACATTATCATACTAAAAAAGTTAATAAAAAAGAAGGGATAGCATTTAGCTCCCTTCTTTTATGTAAGCTTTGAACGGCATTTACTACCGTTTTCCGCTTTATTGTCTAGTTTCGCACGTTAACCGCTCGAGGTCACTTCGACTTCTTCTGTGCATGCAAGCATGCCCTTCAGCAGTCTCCAGTGCTTGTCGCGGTTGAACAAACGCGCTCCACTTTTCAGTCTAATATGTCGACGTAAGTCTTTTTCTTGTGATGACTGCCAGCAGCTGAATAAACAATTGTACGAATTGCCTTTGCAACGCGACCTTGCTTGCCTATTACTTTTCCTCGATCTTCTGGATGAACAAAAAGTTTATAAACAACTCGACTTGAATTCTCGTCCGTTTCGACACGAACTTCTTCTGGATAATCGACTAACGGTTTTACGATTGTTTCAATCAGCTTCTGCATCGCGTGTCACCTCTAGAATTATTTACTGAATTTTTGGTTGTGGAATTTCTCCATGATACCTTGTTCTGAGAACAGGTTACGTACAGTATCAGATGGTTTTGCACCATCAGCTAACCATTTAAGAGCTTTCTCTTCATCGATGTTAACTGTTGCTGGTGAAGTAAGTGGGTTATAAGTACCAACTGTTTCGATTTGACGTCCGTCACGTGGAGAACGAGAATCAGCAACTACGATACGATAGAAAGGAGATTTGTTAGCTCCCATACGTTTTAAGCGAATTTTAACTGCCATTATTTATTGCACCTCCGAATAAGTTTCACACAAGATAGTATATTATCAAGTTTATTTTGGTTTGTAAAGTGTTTTTTCTTAACACCTAATATTTTAGCAAACTTTTTTTATTTAAACAATGAATCCAGGCCAGGTAGCTTCATTTTTTTCTTTCCTTTACCTTGAGTCATACCTGTCATTTGCTTCATCATTTTCTTCATATCCTCAAATTGCTTAAGCAATCTGTTGACTTCCTGCACAGATGTACCAGATCCTTGTGCAATACGCTTTTTACGGCTTGCATTCATGATTTCTGGATGGTTTTTTTCTGCCTTAGTCATGGAATATATAATCGCTTCCACACGCCCCATATGCTTTTCATCGACCTTCACATTATCAAGGCCTTTGATTTTGTTGGCACCTGGCAGCATCTTAAGCATATCCTCAAGCGGCCCCATTTTCTTAACAGCTTGAAGCTGCTCCACAAAGTCATCAAGAGTAAAGCTTTGAGACATAAATTTTTCTTCAAGCTCTTTTGCCTTCTCCATATCTACATTTGCTTGCGCTTTTTCGATTAACGAAAGAACGTCACCCATCCCTAAAATACGAGACGCCATACGTTCAGGGTGGAATGTCTCAAGAGCATCCATTTTTTCACCCATACCGACGAATTTAATCGGTTTTTCTGTAACAGCACGGATAGATAGTGCAGCACCACCACGAGTATCGCCATCTAATTTTGTTAAGACAACGCCCGTAATACCGATTGTTTCGTTAAAGCTTTGAGCAACATTAACAGCATCCTGACCAGTCATAGCATCGACAACTAAAAATACTTCGTCTGGTTCTTTAAGTGCTTTAATATTTTTTAGCTCATCCATTAGTGTTTCATCAATATGCAGTCGACCTGCAGTATCGATAATAACCACATCATGATGCTCTTCTTTTGCATGCTCTAATGCTTGACGAGCAATCTCAACTGGAGATACTTCTGTTCCTAGAGCAAAGACAGGAATAGACAGCTGCTTTCCTAATGTTTCAAGCTGTTGAATAGCGGCTGGACGATAAATATCGGCAGCAACTAATAAAGGCTTACGATTATATTTTTTACGTAATACATTCGCTAATTTACCAGTAGTAGTTGTTTTACCAGCACCCTGCAGCCCGACCATCATAATGACAGTTGGCGGCTTCGTATTAAATTTAATAGGGCTTTGTTCCCCACCCATTAATAATGTCAGCTCATCCTGAACGATTTTAATAACTTGTTGACCAGGAGTTAAGCTTTTCATCACTTCTGAACCAACAGCTCGTTCGCTAACTTTTTTGACAAACTCTTTAACAACCTTTAAGTTAACGTCTGCTTCGATTAATGCAAGACGAACCTCTCGCATCATCGCTTTAACGTCTTGTTCGGTAACTAACCCTTTACCTTTTATCTTTTGGATTGTTCCTTGGAGTCGTTCCGCTAACCCTTCAAATGCCATGTATTAGCCTCCTAATCCGTTTCTTTTAATCGTTTCACCAATTCAAGACGGTATTCTATAGTAGAAGCTTCGTCCTTGATTGACTTAGTTAACAGTTCAAGAATTTCTTGACGTAGACCAAATTTTTCAAATAAACGTAATTTATCTTCATATTCTTCAAGCATTGCCTCTGTACGACGAATGTTGTCATATACAGCTTGGCGTGAAACTTTATAGCTCTCTGCAATTTCCCCCAGTGAATGGTCATCTAGGTAGTAAAGTTCCATATAACTTCTTTGTTTATCAGTTAATAATGCTTGATAAAAGTCGAAGAGAAAGTTCATGCGTGTTGTTTTTTCAAGTAGCATTAAATATCTCTCCAATCATATTTTGTCTACTGTATCATATACGTTTTCAAAAGGTGTGTCAAGGAAATTTCCTTGTCCACATTTTCAAGTTTTAATATGCCTAAAATCAACCTATTTTCTCTGCATTTGCTTGTCTTGTTCTCGCTTTTTTACCATGCAAGAAATAATATATTGCTATAGCAACAACAAACCACACGACCGTCCAGCTATACATCGATTGATAGCTCATATAAGCCAATAAAACCCCATATAGATACGGGCCAATTCCAATTGCTAAGTCCATCAGGATGAAAAATGTTGATGTGGCAGTAGCCTTCCTATTTTTTAACGCTTCTTTAATGGCGATCGCTAAATAATTGGATTGCACTGTCCCATAGCCGATTCCGATTAAAGCACTAGCTAACAAAATCATCCACCCACTGCTCGCTTGACTTAAGACAAAATAGCCAATAACTAATAAAACAAGCATCGGATAGGTTAATTTATTTTCCCCTAAGCGATCAAATAGCCTACCTGTAATAGGTCGCGTGAGTACTAACGCAACAGCGTAAACAACAAAAAAGTATGTAGCTACTTCCCCATGCCCGATTTCGTCCGTATAAGACGCTAAAAATGATAATAAGCTCGAATAGCCTAAAGCTAACGAAAACATACAGATGGCAATCGGTAATGCCTGTTTTTCAAACATATCACTGATTGAAAAGGTAAGCTTTTGAGTATGCTGTGTTTCCCTTTTTGGCGCTGGAACTTTTAAGAAGATTCCAAGCAGATTACAGAAAGCCGCGAAAACCAATACCCATATAAACATATCGAAAGTTGTGATACTTAGCATAAATAGGCCAATAAACGGTCCTGTCGCCATCGCGATATTCATTGCGGTAGCATAATAGCCTGTTCCTTCTCCCCTACGTTCATCGGGTACAACATCTGCCATAATCGCATTAGTAGCAGTCATTAAAAATCCAAAGGTAAGCCCGTGAATTGCCCGAACAATCATAAATAAAGTAAAGGTCGTTGCAAGCTGATAGGCTAAAACAGCCAAGAAGAAAAGCACTGTAGAGATAATAAGTATTTTCTTACGCCCCATCATATCAACGATTTTCCCAGCAAAAAGCCGCGCTACAACCGCCATAATTACATAAATCCCAACAGCGAGCCCAGCATCACTCTGACTTTTTCCAAAGTGTCCAATGACATACTGCGTAACAGTCGCAAGCAAACTATAAAATACAAGATGCGTGAAAAAATTAACGCCACATATCATAAGGAAATTCTTAGTCCACAATTTTGGACGATCCATTTGTAACCCTTCTTTCAAAACATTCCATTTGTATACAATTAAATTATACTAAACAATTGGTAGGTTAAGTAGGGGGATTTTGTGGTTGGGGATGGTTGGGGGATGGAGATTGGGGATTGGTTTATTCGGCAGCTTGTTTATAATTTTGGTTCGGGATGCTGGTCATTTCTCTTATGAACTGCATCGCGTTTACCTTTTTGCTTCGG
Source organism: Ureibacillus chungkukjangi (assembly GCF_003217295.1). Classification (GTDB taxonomy): domain Bacteria; phylum Bacillota; class Bacilli; order Bacillales_A; family Planococcaceae; genus Ureibacillus; species Ureibacillus chungkukjangi. Next base: position 102,019 of record NZ_QJTJ01000006.1, on the reverse strand, counting down.
GATGCAGTTCATTCCTCTTATGAACTGCATCGCGTTTACCTTTTTGCTTCGGCATGCCGTTCATTCCTCTTATGAACTGCATCGCGTTTACCTTTTTGCTTCGGGATGCAGTTCATCTTCCCTATGAAACTCGTTTCAAACGGTCTCCTTGTTCACGATGCGATTCATTTGTTCGATGAACCGCATTTGGATTGTTTACCTTGCTCGTAATGCGTTTCATCCACCTTATGAAGCTCGTTTCATTCGTTTTCCTTCTTCGCAATACGGTTCATTCCCACTATGAAGCTCGTTTCATTCGTTTTCCTTGCTCGTAATGCGTTTCATCCACCTTATGAAACTCATTTCAATCGTTTTCCTTGCTCTCAATACGTTTCATTCACTCCATGAAACTCGTTTCAAACACTTACCTTACTCGCAATACGTTTCATTCACTCCATGAAAACTCGTTTCAAACACTTACCTTGCTCTCAATGCATTTTATCCACCCTATGAAACTCATTCCAATCGTTTTCCTTGCTCTCAATACGTTTCATTCACTCCATGAAACTCGTTTCAAACATTTACCTTGCTCTCAATATGTTTCATTCCCACTATGAAGCTCGTTTCAATCGTTTTCCTTCTTCGCAATACGTTTCATTCCCCCTATGAAACTCATTCCAATCATTTTCCTTGCTCACAATACGTTTCATTCACTCCATGAAACTCGTTTCAAACACCTACCTTGCTCGCAACGCGTTTCATTCCCCCTATGAAACTCATTCCAATCGTTTAGCTTACTCGTAATGCGTTTCATTCCCCCTTTGAAGCTCGTTTCAATCGTTTTCCTTCTTCGCAATACGTTTCATTCCCCCTATGAAACTCATTCCAATCATTTTCCTTGCTCACAATACGTTTCATTCACTCCATGAAACTCGTTTCAAACACCTACCTTGCTCGCAACGCGTTTCATCCCCCCCTGTGAAACTCGCTTCCAAAATCACCTGTGCTCCCAATACGTTTCACGAACAAAATCCGTACGCTTTTCACACACGGCACTTTTAAAACCACCCCAAAACAAAAAACTACTCCAGCACCCGCGTGTGGCAGGATACTGAAATAGTTTTCTGGCTTGGTTAGTCTTCGATTTTTTCTAATTCTTTTTCTAAGCCTTCTGCGAATAGGCCGTAGACGTAGCGTTCTGCGTCGAATGGTTGTAGGTCATCCATTTTTTCGCCAAGTCCAACGAATTTTACTGGGATGTGCAGTTTGTTGCGGATGGCTAGGACGATACCGCCTTTTGCCGTTCCGTCTAGTTTTGTTAACACGATACCTGTTACATTTGTTGCTTCTTTGAATGTTTGGGCTTGAATAAGAGCGTTTTGGCCCGTTGTTGCGTCAAGGGCTAGTAATACTTCATGTGGTGCATCTGGAATTTCACGTGAGATTACGCGGTGCACTTTTTCTAGCTCTTTCATTAGGTTTACTTTGTTTTGTAGACGACCAGCTGTATCACAGATCAATACGTCTGCGCCGCGTTTTTTCGCTGCAGCAATGGCGTCATAGATAACAGCTGCTGGATCTGAGCCTTCTGATTGCTTGATAACCTCACAACCAACACGGTCTCCCCAAACTTGTAGCTGGTCAATTGCTCCTGCGCGGAATGTATCCCCTGCCGCAAGTACAACTGATTTTCCTTCTTGTGATAAACGGTGAGCTAGTTTACCGATTGTTGTTGTTTTACCAACGCCGTTTACACCAACGAATAAGATGACTGTTAGCTCGCCTGCTGGCTGGATATTTAACTCGGTAATATTATCCTCGCCTGCTTCGTAAATCTCAACAAGCTTTTCAGAGATAATGGATTGAATGCCTTCTGTATCCTTGATGTTTTGGCGTTGTACTTCGAAGCGTAATTTGTCCATAAGCTCCATTACTGTTTCGAAGCCAACATCGGCTTGAAGTAAAAGCTCTTCTAATTCTTCAAAGAAGTCTTCATCCACTTTACGATAACGTGCTACAAGATCATTCACTTTTGATGTGAAGGAATCACGCGTTTTCGCTAAACCATTTTTGAATTTTTGAGTAATTGACCATGCTGATGGCTTTTTCTCATCTTCCACTGCCTCTTCAACAGCAGCAGGTAGATTCTCATCCTCAACAACCGATTCTTCAGCTGTTTCTGCTTCAGCCTCTTCAACTTCTACAATTTCTTCGATTACCTGTTCAATTACCTCGTTAGTAATAACAACAGGCTCTTCTTGTTCAACTTCTAAACCGTCGACTTCATCGATTTCCACCGACTCAGACTCAAGGTTTTCAGCCTGTTCTTGTTGGACTTTTTCTTCTTCTGTACTGCCAGTTAACTTTTCTTTTAGTCGTTTAAAAAAGCTCATTCACTTATCGCTCCTTATGTCTATTAGAAAATGGGCTTATCGCCAATGCTTAATTAGCGATAAGCCATAATAATCACATTCTATCTAACAAGTGCTGGTTCTTCTTCAAGTTTTACTGAAACCAGCTTAGATACTCCAGATTCCTGCATCGTGATACCGTATAGTACGTCTGCACCTTCCATCGTACCTTTACGATGGGTAATGACGATGAATTGAGTTTCACTGCTTAATTTCTTTAAATAATCACTATAGCGTTGGACATTTGCTTCATCCAATGCAGCTTCTACCTCATCCAGAATAACAAATGGTACTGGACGAGTATTTAAAATAGCAAACAGTAATGCAATTGCCGTTAAAGCTCTTTCTCCACCTGATAAAAGACTTAAATTTTGAAGTTTTTTACCTGGTGGCTGGGCGACAATTTCAATTCCCGTATCCAAAATATTCTCAGGGTTCAACAAGACTAAATCAGCTTGTCCACCACCAAATAATTCACGGAATACGTGTCTAAACTGAGTTTGAATCATCATGAAGGATTCTCTGAAACGTATCGACATTTCTTCATCCATTTCACGGATTGCTTCATGCAAGGTCTCTTGAGCCTCTAGAAGGTCATTACGCTGCTCTGTTAAGAAAGTATGGCGTTCTAAAACTCTATCATACTCTTCAATTGCTGTTAGATTAACAGGTCCAAGCTCTTCAATCGATTGTTTTAACAGCTTTACCTTACGGCGAACTTGGTCAACATCCTCGATTTCGATCGCTTGTTCACGCGCCTCTTCAAATTCAAGCTCGTATTGCTCCTCAAGAACTGTATGTAGACGATTCATTTCGAATTCAATTCGGCTCGCCTTAACCTCCACAGTTCGTAAGCTTTCTAAAAAGCCTTTATGGATTCGCTGCAATTCCTTTAGCTGCACTTCTAATTGCGTTAAAGCTTGCTGCTGAGAAGAGCGCAAATTACGGTTGGTCTGTATTTTAGCAGTTAGAGCTTCTTTTTTCGCTGTCCACTCTATAACAGTCATTTCAATTTCTTCATCGGTAGGACCGTTATTATCCTCACTTTGAAGCCAGTTAATCTCCTGTGAAAGAGAAGTAACCTGCTGCTGGGCTTTAGAACGCTGTAAAGCAAGCTCAGCCGTTGCAATTTGCAGCTGGCTAACCTGTTCTTGCACTACTGCAAGCTCTGATCGCTTTTGAGCTGAGGACTCTCTTAAAGAATCCTTTTCACTTTCGCTTTTCGTTTTTAATTCGCTTAGCTGAGCTACTTTTTCATTAATCTCTTCAAGCTCCTGCTTTAGCTGCACTAAACGTTTTGTAGCTTCTTCTTTTTGCTCAAGTAATGTAGTTTTTCTTGATGTCATGGAAGTTTGCTCGCTCGATGTAACATTGACCGTTGCTTTTAAGTTTTTCTCTTCCATACCAATTTCAAGTAACTGTGCACGCAGGGTCATTTCCTCTTTACGAAGCACTTCCCCTTCTAGCTTTAGTACTTCAAGCTTTTCACGTAAAGTAGCCACTTCTTCCTTCTCAGCAGCAACCGATTTTTCAGCCTGGACAATGGAATTCTCCATTTTTTCAAGATTACCTGTTAGCTGATCAAGCTCAGCCTTACGAGAAAATAAAGAGGATTGCTGCTTGGATGCACCACCAGTTAAAGAACCACCGGCATTTACAATATCGCCATCGATTGTTACAACGCGATATCTAAACCCACTGCTTCTTGCAATTTGGCTTGCTCCTTCAAGATTTGAAGCAACAAGAACATTTCCTAGTAAGTTTTCAGCGATTGTTCGATTTGACTCATCGAAATCAACTAAATCAACTGCAAGACTTATAAAAGCCGGATGGTCGGCTGCTGATCCAAATTGAGAAATGGAAAGCTTTCGAGACTTCATTACCGTTTTCGGTAAGAAAGTAGCTCGTCCTGCTCGTTTTGCTTTAAGCCAGCCAATCGCTTTTTGAGCGTCTGTTTCTGTGTTCGTTACAATATGCTGGGATGCGGCACCTAAAGCTGTTTCAATCGCTTTTGAGTACTGCCCCTCCACTTGAATTAACTCTGCAACGGCTCCTTCAATCCCTGAGAGCTCGCCACGTTCACGAGCTAAAAGAATTTCTTTTACCCCCTGGAAGAAACCAGAAAAATCAGCTTCCAGCTCAGCCAATGTTTCTTTACGGCTCTTAAGTTGTTGCTGGTGCTGGTAAGCTTGATAAAGCATTTTCTGCTTCTCTTCAAAGGATGTTGCAGTTTTGTTGAGCTTCATTTGAACAAGCTCATGCTGTTCAAGCTTTTGCGTCAGCTGCGCATCGACCTTTGCAAGCTCGGCTTCTAGCTCCATTTTCACTGAAGTGATTTCCTCCAGCTTTTTCACCATTTCAGTAGAACGGTCATTCATACGTTCTGCTGATTCTAGCTGTTGCGTCAGCTGCTGCTCAATATGCTTTAGTTCATTTTTGATAGTTGCTTCTTCATTTAACAAATCGATATATAAATCTTTTGATTGGTCAATTTCTTTTTCAATTTCAGAGGCAGAAGAGTTTAAAGTGAGTTCTAGTTGCTTAATTTCTAGCTTTAACTTTTGAACTTCCTTTTGTTTGACAGTAAATTGTGCTTTTTTCTCTTCCTCACTAATTGTAAGAGAATGTTCTTCCTCTTGTGCAAATAGTAGTGATTGCTGTAATTGATGTAACTGCTTTTCTGCGTTGGAGCGCTTTTCCTTCATAAGGGCTTTACGACCTTCCCAACGCTCAACTTCAGAGCTTGCTTCCACTAGTTGCTCCTGAGCAGTATCCAATACAGCATCGATTTCTTTTAATTTCAAACGGATTGCGTCTAGCTTTGCCTCATCCTTTGAAATTTCTGCTGCATGCTCTTGCTCTGTAGATTTTAATTGCTGATATTCTACATTGATGCTTTCTAGAGTCTCTGCATGGAACATTAAATCGTTCACCGTTAGGGCAATGTCAGATTCCTTAAGCTCATCTGTCATACGTACATAATCCTTTGCACTGGATGCTTGGATTTGCAGTGGCTCAAGGCGACTATCTAGTTCATGTAGAATATCTAAAACTCGATGTAGGTTCTCATCTGTTTCAACTAGTTTATGCTCAGCTTTTTTCTTGCGGTTTTTATACTTCAAAACACCGGCTGCTTCTTCAAAAATCGTTCTTCGATCATCTGGTCGGCTATTTAAAATTTCGTCTACGCGTCCTTGTGAGATAATCGAGAATGCTTCTTTTCCTAACCCAGAATCCATAAACAAGTCCGTAATATCCTTCAGGCGACATTGCTGGTTATTCAGCAAATATTCGCTATCACCTGAACGATACACACGTCTCGTTACGCTAATTTCAGTAAAAGGTATTGGTGCTTGCTGATCCTCGTTATCGAGTACAAGTGTTACCTCAGCAAAATTTAGCGGTTTTCTTGAATCACTTCCAGCAAAAATTACATCTTCCATCTTGGACCCACGTAGTGATTTCGCGGATTGTTCCCCTAAAACCCATCGTATCGAATCCGTTACATTACTCTTCCCACTACCATTTGGGCCAACTACTGCTGTTACACCAGGAACGAAATCAATACCAATACGATCAGCAAACGATTTAAAGCCAATTACTTCAAGTCGTTTAAGGAACATACTAATCCTCCTTAATGCTAGACTGATTCAATGTCACCATCGCATTTTGCGCGGCTTGTTGCTCAGCCTCTTTCTTTGATTTTCCTCGTCCAATTCCTAGTTCCTTGTCATTTAATAAAACGCGGGAAACGAATGTACGATTATGTGCCGGTCCTTTTTCATCGACAATTTCATAATGCAATGTACCATTGTTTGATTGTTGAACCATTTCTTGTAGCTGACTTTTGAAATCCATCACATGCGAAAAAGCACCGACTTCTACTTTTGGGAATACAATTCGTTCTAAAAATTCAACAACATTTTCTAAATCTTGGTCTAAATAAAGTGAACCTATAAATGATTCAAATACGTCTGCTAATAGTGCGGGACGCTCACGACCACCTGTTAGTTCCTCACCTTTTCCTAATAATACATATTTACCAAAGTTTAATTCATTGGCAAAAATAACAAGAGATGGCTCACAAACAATTGAAGCACGAAGCTTTGTTAGCTCTCCTTCACTCATATGCGGATACTTTTCAAAAAGGTATTTAGATACAGAAAGCTCTAGTACAGCGTCTCCCAAAAACTCTAGTCTTTCATTGTCGGTAAATAATTTTCTACGATGCTCATTCACATAAGATGAATGCGTAAAAGCTTGGTAAAGTAAACTTTTATTTCGAAAATAAATATTTAACTCCTCTTGCAGAAATTCAAATTGATGTCTTACTTTTTCAGGTAATACACCAGCTTTTTGATTATTACCTTTTTTTCTTATTGTCATGAACAATCGGCCTTCCTAATAGATTCTAACGTATAGTTTACCTTGTAAACCGTTAGAAATTCAACTTTTCTTTAATTATACTGCAAACTAATATAAAAAGAGGCACAAAGTTTTCGCTTTTCGCTTAAACTGCACCTCTTTTATCGATATATATCGATTAGCTTACTTTAGTTTCAATGTAACTGATAGCGTCGCCAACAGTTGCGATTTTTTCAGCATCCTCGTCTGAAATTTCCATATCAAACTCATCTTCAAGTTCCATTACTAACTCAACAACGTCTAATGAGTCTGCGCCTAAATCCTCACGGAAAGAAGCTTCTACTTTTACTTCGCTTTCGTCAACACCTAATCGGTCAACGACAACTTTTGTAACACGTTCTAATACTGTAGCCAAATCGTTCACCTCCCCTCAAAAAAGTATTATAGAAAACTATATTTGCCAAACTAAGAACAATAATATTATTCCATTAATATTTACAAACATAGTTTAATAATAGATTCATTGTCAAATACCATCAATATTACATATACATTCCGCCGTCTATATGAAGGGTCTGACCTGTCATATAGCTTGCGTCATCTGAAGCTAGGAATACTACAGCCTTAGCGACATCCTCTGGATTACCAAGTTTTGCAAGAGGAATTTGGTTTAGCATCGAGCTCTTTACATCCTCTGGTAAAGTATCTGTCATTTCAGTCGTGATAAAACCTGGTGCAATAGCATTAACTAAAATATTACGAGAAGCAAGCTCACGAGCCGTTGTTTTTGTTAAACCAATCACTCCAGCCTTTGCTGCTACATAATTCGCCTGGCCTGCATTGCCCATTACTCCAACAATAGAAGAAATATTAATAATACGCCCTGCACGCTGCTTCATCATTTGACGAGTAACTGCTTTTGTACATAGGAACACACCTTTTAAATTGGTGTTGATGACATCATCCCACTCATCTTCCTTCATACGCATTAAAAGATTGTCGCGAGTGATTCCAGCATTATTAACCAAAATATCAATTGCTCCAAATTGTTCCATCGTTGCATTCATTAGCTCTTGAACAGAATTATTATCTGATATATTAGCTTGTACAGCAATTGCTTGTGAGCCAAGATTTTGAATCTCTTTAACTACTTCACTAGCTTTTTGCTCACTTCCACTAAAATTCACGACAACATTAGCACCCTCACTAGCAATCTGTAGTGCAATTGCTCGTCCAATTCCGCGAGATGCTCCTGTAACGATCGCTGTTTTTCCGTCTAATTTACCCAATTTGGCTCACTCCAATCGCTTCGATGACTTCCTCAAGTGTCGCTTCATCATGCACACAATATGTTTTGACAGAACGGTCGACTTTTTTTACAAGCCCTGAAAGTACTTTTCCTGGCCCACATTCGATAAAGGTAGTTACACCAAGCTCTAACAATTTACGAACATCGTCTTCCCATAAAACTGGGCTATATACTTGTTCAATCATTTCGTTTCGAATTGCTGCTGGATCCTCTAAAAGCTCTGCACCAACATTACTGATAATCGGTGTATGTGGAGCTTGAATCTCAATCGCATCAATTACCTCTTGCAGTTTTTCTGCTGCCTCACGCATTAGCTCAGAATGGAATGGGCCACTTACTACTAAAGGAATGGCGCGTTTTGCCCCTGCTTCTTTAGCTGCTACAGATGCTTTTTCAACTCCTTCCTTAGTGCCCGAAATAACAATCTGGCCAGGACAGTTTAAATTAGCTAGCTGAACTATATTTCCTTCAGTCGTGATCTGATCACAAACCGCTTTTAGGCTTTTTGCATCCAAGCCTAAAATTGCAGCCATCGCACCTTCACCTGCAGGTACAGCCTCATTCATGAACAAGCCACGTTTATGAACCGTTAACACTGCATCTTCAAAGGATAGCGCACCTGAAGTAACAAAGGCACTATATTCACCTAATGAATGTCCTGCTGTATAATCTGGTTTAATGCCTGCATCGATTAGCTTTTGTGCTACCATTACTCCTGTTGTCAATAATGCCGGTTGGGCATTGTAAGTAAGTGTTAACTCCTCAGCAGGACCATTTAGCATTAAGTTTGATAATGAAAATTGAAGTACTTCATCACACTTTTCATAAAAAGCTTTACTTTCCTTACTAGTTTGAATGAATTCTTGTCCCATTCCTACCTGCTGCGAGCCTTGACCCGGAAAAATAAAAGCTATTTTCGTCATATCCAATCCCCTTTTCTAACGTTTCATCCCTTTATCCCCTTAAAATAAATGGAATTATTGTTCTTGGCTTTGTGCAATTGTTTCGGCAATATCTTTTGTTACATTATGTTCAGCCATAATAGATGCTTGTCGTATTGCACTATAGATTGCTCTTGCATTTGATGATCCGTGGGCTTTAATAACAGGTGCTTTAAGACCAAACAGCGCCGCTCCACCATGCTCAGAATAATCTAATTTACCTTTAAGCTTTTTCAGCTCAGTTTTCATAAGTACAGCACCGATTTTTGTTTTAGCAGAAGCCATAAAGGCTTCTTTTAGCATAGACATCATTGCGCCAGCCGTACCTTCAATCGTTTTCAAAACCATATTTCCTGTGAAGCCGTCAGTCACCACAACATCAGCTACATTGTCTAATAAATCACGAGACTCAACATTGCCAATAAAGTTAATGTCAGCTTCCTTTAACAAAGTAAACGCTTGCTTTGTTAATTCGTTCCCTTTTTTATCTTCTGTACCGATATTTAATAATCCTACTCGAGGATTGTCGATGCCTCTAACTTTTTTTGCATAAATATAGCCCATTATGGCGTACTGTACAATATTCTCAGGTTTTGCATCGGCATTAGCACCCAAATCAAGCATTAAAAAGCCTTGGCCATCAATTGTCGGTAATGTTGTAGCTAATGCTGGACGAGCAATACCCTCGATACGTCCTACTTTAAATAAACCTCCAGCCATTAAAGCTCCCGTATTTCCTGCAGATAAACACGCATCTGCACGCAGATCTGTAACTGCTTCAAGAATTTTCGTCATCGATGAATCCTTCTTGCGACGAACAGCACGAGCTGGATCGTCCTCAGCTTCAACAACTTCTTCACAATGAATTACTTCAAGACGGGCATGCTCTTTCAAAAAAGGCTGCATTTCTTGCTGTTTACCATATAACTGGACCTCTAGGTTTGGAAAATCTTCTAATGCAAGCAATACACCTTCAACGATTGCCTTTGGAGCATTGTCCCCACCCATTCCATCAATTGCTAACTTCATTATTGTCACCTGAACCTTTCGTGCGGTACATTTCAAATTCACCTTTAAACACTGTTTCATTATTTACAGTTGATACTACATCTATATATGTACGATTTTTTTCACTATTCCTATTACGAACAATTGCTTTTGTAATTACACGATCTCCTGCTTTTACAGGCTTTACAAACACCACGTTTGACTTAACGGTAAGCGCTAGTTCATCATTGATAACGGCTACAGCTAGCGAATTTGCCTGGGCAAATAAATGATGCCCCCTTGCAATGCCGTTACGTTGAAAAACATGCTCATCCTTTACATCAAAAATGGATAATGCTCGTTGATCTAATTCTATATCAATAATTTCACCAATTACTTCGTCTAATGGTAAAGATTTTACTTCATTCTCATAATTTTGTGCTGCAACGTCTTTAATACGTTCGCGCAATTCAGGAATAGATAGTTCCATGCGATCGAGGCGAATGGTTTGAACGCTGACTCCAAACTGTGAAGCTAATTGTTCATCAGTGACGAATGGGTTATCTTCAATTGTTTCAGTTAGTAGTCTTTGCCGTTCTTTTTTGGTACGCTTCAAAACACTCGTCACCTACTTCTAGTTTTTTTAGCACTTGGTACTAATACCAGTATACATTTCTACAAAAAGGAACGCAAGAGAGAATTTAGATGTTTCTCGTTCTTGCTGGTGGATTCTAGGTGGGGTTTGTAATAATTTAGACACTTCCCCTAGGAATTCAGCCACTTTGAAAGATAATCTAGCCACTTTACGCTATAATCCTGGTACTTTTTCAAATAATCTCGCCATTTCATATTTTACAAAAAAAATAAAACGATTCCCGCTAATAATAGCGAAAACCGTTAGATCAATCTATTCGTTCTCCATTTAAGACACCAGACTCTTCTAGCATTTCACGTAAATGCTGATATTCGTCAGAGTTCCAGAATTCATCCTCATAAATAAGCTTTGCCGCATCCTGTCTAGCCACTTCTAATGTTCGGTAGTCATGCACGAGATCGGCCATTTTGAACTCAGGGAGCCCGCTTTGCTTTTTCCCGAAGAAATCACCAGGTCCACGAAGCTCTAAATCCTTTTCCGCAAGCTTGAAGCCATCATTCGTTTGTGTCATAGACATCATACGTTCTTTACCTTCTTCTGATTTAGGGTCAGCTAAAAGTACACAATACGATTGATGCTCGCCTCGACCGACACGACCGCGCAATTGGTGAAGCTGTGCAAGCCCAAAACGATCTGCATCATAAATCATCATAAATGTAGCATTCGGAACATTAACCCCTACCTCTACAACCGTTGTGGAAACTAATACGTCAATCTTTCCATTAGAGAAATCACGCATCACGGCATCCTTTTCATCAGAATGCAATCTTCCGTGCATTAAACCAACTTTAAATCGACCATTAAAAATTGTAGCGAGCTGCTCATAAACCTCGACGGCATTTTGAACATCTAATTTATCTGATTCCTCGATCAGTGGACATATTACATAAGCTTGTCTGCCATGGCGCAGTTCAGATTCCATTTTCGTTATGCTCGAATTCAATTGTTCTTTTTTCAGCCAATGTGTCTCAATCTGCTTACGTCCCGCAGGTAGCTCATCGATAATGGAAACGTCCATTTCACCAAAAGCAGTGATTGCTAGCGTTCTAGGAATTGGTGTAGCCGTCATGAACAGTACGTCAGGGTTCATTCCCTTATCACGTAAAATTCTACGCTGCTCTACACCAAAGCGATGTTGCTCATCGGTGATGACGAAGCCAAGATTTTTAAAGATTACATCCGGCTGAATTAAGGCATGGGTACCGATTAAAATATCAATTTCCCCATTATGTAATTGCTCTAGGAGGATTCTTTTGTCTTTTGCTTTCGTTGAACCAGAAAGCATAGCCACCTTCACACCAATCGGGTCAAACCAGCCTTTTAAGGATTCAGCATGCTGTTCAGCTAAAATTTCAGTTGGCGCCATTAGTGCCCCCTGATAGCCTGCTGTTACTGCTGAATAGAGTCCTATAGCCGCGACAATTGTTTTCCCTGAACCAACATCCCCTTGTAAAAGTCGGTTCATGCGGTGCGGCTCTTTTAAATCCTTGCTTATTTCATTGACTACTCGCTTTTGAGCATTTGTCAGCTCAAAAGAAATACTTTGAATAAATTCACGAACCTTTTTCACATCATACTGAATGGAGATACCTTGTTCGTTTTCCTTGCGAATTTTACGTAAGGATTGAATTCTTAACTGGAAATGTAATAATTCCTCATAAACAAAGCGTCTTCTTGCTTGTTTTGCATGATCTGCATCCTTAGGAAAATGAACACCCTCCAAGGCATCTGTTATTGTTGGCAATTGATATTGCTCAATCAAATGACTTGGAAGTGTTTCAGCCATTTCACCATCAAGTAAATCTAAAGCCTGACGCATATACTTGCGAAATCTATTCTGATGAATATTGCCCTTTAAGCTATAAACTGGCTCAAAATCAGTATTATCTGTTTTAGGTCCAAATTTTATAGACGTGCCATTAATGACTTGTCGACCACGGTCCCATTTTCCTGAGACCGTTACGATTTCACCTGGCGTAAGCTTAGTTCTTAAATAATTTTGATTAAAAAATACAACCTTCACAAGATGTCTTCCGGCTAGCACTGTTACTTGTATTCTAGATTTATTTTTCCCTAGATAAAGAACTGAAGGAACACTTTCAACTCTTGCTTCAATTGTTACTTTTTCATTATGCGGTGTTTCTGCTAAATCCTTTAGCCGAAAATCTTCATGACGATAGGGGAACGTCCAAATTAGATCTTCGATAGTGTAAATACCCATTTCACTTAGGTGCTCAGCCGTTTCTTTTCCAATACCCTTTAATGCCGTAATTGGTTCTAATACATTAGTCAACTTGTACTGCACTTCCAAAAATTTTGGCAGCTAGTGCTTTACCTGTTGGTGTTGCAGCAAGTCCTCCACGAGCTGTTTCTTTTAAGCTTGGATGCATCGTTTGACCGATTCTAAACATTGCTCCAATTACTTCATCACAAGGAATTCGGCTAGTTATTCCAGCAAGCGCCATATCTGCAGCGACCATTGCATTTGCTGCCCCCATTGCATTTCGTTTTACACATGGAACCTCTACAAGCCCTGCAACTGGGTCACATACAAGCCCTAGCATATTCTTTAATGTAATTGCAAACGCTTCCGCAGTTTGGGCAGGCGTGCCACCAGCCATCTCTACAATTGCTGCTGCTGCCATACCAGCTGCAGAACCAACTTCAGCCTGACACCCACCTGCAGCTCCAGAGATAAAGGCGTTATTAGCTACAACAAATCCATATGCCCCAGATGTGAATAGGAAATTAATCATCTGTTCACGTGTAGGATTTAATTTATTTTTTACAGCAAATAGTGTACCTGGTACGACTCCAGCAGATCCAGCGGTTGGCGTTGCACATATTGTTCCCATTGCTGCATTTACTTCGTTTGTTGCTACTGCTTTACTTACAGCATCTAATAAAAGGTCCCCAGAAAGACTTTTACCTGAAGCAATATACTTTTGAAGTAAAACTGCATCGCCGCCCGTTAAGCCCGAAACAGACTGAACCCCGTTTAGCCCACGTTCAACTGCTTGCTCCATAACAACTAAATTTCGGTCCATCTGAGCGAAAATCTCTTCTCTCGTGCGACCAGTCATATTCATTTCTTGTTCTATCATGATGTCAGAAATGAGCTTATTTTCTTTTTCAGCAAGTTCAACCAATTCTCTTACATTGTGAAATAATACGTCCACAAAGCTCACTCCCTAGTTATTAATTTTTGATACTTTTGTAATATTAGGAATCAATGAAATCTGTTGCAAAATACGTTCTTCAATATTTTGATCGACTTCAATTACCATCAATGCTGTTTGGCCACGTTCAATTCTCGATACTTCCATATGCCCAATATTTACATGGTGCATCGCTAAGCAGTTTGCAACGTTTGCAATACATCCAGCACGGTCGTCATGGACAACCAATATTGCTGGCATCCCACCATTTAATCGAAGCTTAAAGCCGTTCACTTCACTAATTTCGATTTTACCCCCACCGATAGAAATCCCTTCTACCGACATTTCGCTTGTTTCGTCACCCATTACTATTCTCGCTGTATTTGGATGCTCTTTATTTGCTGTTTCTGGTATGATTTCAAATTCAAGTCCTTCATTCTTTGCATGCTCAAAGGCTGTTTTTATGCGTTCATCAAATGTATCAAAATCTAATAATCCACCAACTACCGCTACATCTGTACCATGTCCTTTATATGTCTCGGCAAAAGAACCATAAAGATGGATTTTCGCCCATTTAGGTTTTCGGCCAAATAAATCTCTTGCAACTCGTCCGATACGAGCAGCACCCGCTGTATGAGAAGACGATGGTCCAATCATTACTGGACCGATAATGTCAAAAACTGAAGTAAATTTCAACCTACTCTCCCCCTTATTCTCAATTATATTAAAATCTGAAATGATTTGTTATCGAAATTAAATCTATTATTTTAAGCATAGTTTATCATGAAGGATCATAGACACACAAAATATATATTTTTTTGAATACTTCTTTTTTCAGAAAATCGATTAAATAACCTTGAGGGCACGCCACTTGGTGAATATTGGATTGATATTAAGGGTTATTTTAAATTGACTTCTTTTTGATGTTTTTCTTTAAAATACAAAAAAGCTAACCACAAAAAGAAGTTTCTTGTACAACTTTTTGAGGTTAGCTTTTTATTTAGCCTTAAAATATATTCCGACCAATTATTCAATCGAAAGGATAAATGGATATAACGATTGTTTTCCTTCAACAATTTCAACTTCTGCGTCAGGATAGTTTTCTTCGATGAAGCTTGCTAATTCGTTAGCCTCTGCTTCAGAAGCATCTTCACCGTAAATGATTGTGATGATTTCTGAATCCTCATCCACTAAATCAGTTACAACCTTCTGTGCTGCATCCAGCATTTTAGGTGTCGATAAAATGATTTTACCTTCAGCCAATGCCATGTAGTCATCCTTGCGAATTTCTACACCATCAATACTCGTATCGCGAACAGCAAAAGTCACTTGACCCGTTTTCACGTGTGCAAATGCATTCGTCATGCCATCTTTGTTATCGGCTACAGAGCTTTCAGGGTTAAACGCTAGGATAGCTGCCATCCCTTGTGGAATTGTTTTAGTTGCAACAACTGCAGCTTCAATATCTAATAACTCAACTGCTTGTTCAGCAGCCATTACGATGTTTTTGTTATTTGGTAAAATCAGGACGCGTTCAGCATTAATTTCTTTCACTGCCTTAACGATATCCTCAGTTGAAGGGTTCATTGTTTGTCCACCTTCAATAACATAAGATGCGCCTATACTGCGCAGTAATTCAGAAATTCCCTCACCCATAGCAATTGTTACTACAGCATAAGGATGCTTTTCTAGTTTCTTTGGTGCAGGGGCTTGCGTATCTTGATCATTGACAATCGCAGAATGCTGTTCACGCATATTGTCTACTTTGATCTTAATTAGGCTTCCGTATTTCTGACCTGCTGCAAGTACCGCACCTGGCGTTTCAGAGTGGATATGTACTTTTGCAATTTCATCATCCGAAACTACAAGTAATGAATCACCCATTACATTTAGTTCTTCACGGAATTTTGCTTCATCAAATGGTTCCTTCTCTTCTTCAAGTCGAACCATAATTTCTGTACAATAGCCAAACTCAATATCCTCTGTGCTCATAAAATCTTGTGCACGATGATGCTCAGCGCTAATTAAATCATCTAAAGAAGCGTCGTTTTTAGCTGGAAGCGCTTCACCTTTTAATGAGGCAAGGAATCCCTCGTAAACGAATAAAAGTCCTTGGCCACCACTATCTACAACACCAACCTCTTTTAGTACTGGTAATAGGTCTGGTGTACGATCTAGTGAGTTTTTACCTTCACTTACTACTGCTTCCATAACAGCAATGATACTGCTTTCTTCTTGTGCAACCTCAACAGCCTTTGCTGCCGCTTCACGAGCAACTGTTAGAATAGTTCCTTCAACCGGTTTCATAACCGCTTTATAGGCCGTATCTACACCTGCTTGGAATGCATTAGCAAATTGAATCGCATCAATTTCACTGTCTTTTTCAATTGCTTTTCCGAAACCACGGAATAATTGAGATAAGATTACGCCTGAGTTGCCTCGTGCCCCCATTAGTAATCCTTTTGATAAGCTTTGTGCTGTTTTCCCAATATGTTTCCCTGCATTACTTTCTGTTTCTTTTGCACCTGATGTCATGGACAGGTTCATATTTGTACCTGTATCTCCATCTGGAACCGGGAATACGTTTAGAGAGTCAACATAATTTGCATTTTGAGATAAATTATGGGCACCCATTTGCACCATTTCTGCAAATTTGATTCCGTCTAGTGACTTCATCCGATTTAAATCCTCCTCTTACACATTCATAACACGAACGCCTTGAACAAAAATGTTAACTGATTTAACGCTCATACCTAATGTTTTGTTTACTGTGTATTTTACTTTTGACTGAACTTGGTAAGCCACTTCTGAAATTTTCGTTCCATAGCTAACGATAATATACATGTCAATATGAAGGTCTTGTCCTTCTTGACGGATAATTACACCTTTTGCAAAGTTTTCTTTTCGTAAAATATCTGTTAATCCATCACGAATTTGATGTTTAGATGCCATTCCAACAATACCATAGCATTCAATTGCTGCTCCACCAGCAATTTGTGCAATTACATCGTTTGAAATATCGATATGGCCGAAATCATTATTAATTTCTACTGACATGACTTTGCCCCCTTGGCTCATTTTCACTAAATTCTATTGTACTACACAAAAATTGATTATAAAAGAAAACCTTGGTATTCGTCTACATATTGTCTAGTTTTCCTAACTTTTTACAGATAATAAAGTATAACCTATTTCCCACTTCATTAGGCAAATAAGCTTAATATTCTTCTAGTATTTTATAAATTTAGCCTTAATAATATCATAAGTGTTTTTTTAGAAGAATTCCATTTTTAACACTCTATTTCATACTGTAAAGGAATTTTTCTTGAAAGGTTATGTGAAAACTGTTGCATAGCCTTGTTGTGTATGTTAAATTATTAAAGTATGTGAAATAAAGAACTGAAAAACAATCTTTCAGATTCATCTGTAAGGAGGGAATATACATGCCTAAACAATGTGTAGTAACTGGTCGAAAAACTCGTTCAGGCAACAATCGTTCACACGCAATGAACGCTAACAAACGTACTTGGGGTGCAAACTTACAAAAAGTTCGTATTTTAGTGAACGGTAAACCAAAACGTGTATGGGTTTCTGCTCGTGCGCTTAAATCTGGTAAAGTTGAACGCGTTTAATTGTTCGTATTTTAACCTGTAAAACATCAATTTTTACTTTTGTAGAAATTGATGTTTTTTTCTATTGTGATGATAAAAAAGAACTGTCCATGAAGCTTAAAGGACAGTTCTTTTTTTGTTTTAGCGGAAATACCATATGCTACATTAATTTTAAATTTGAAAGCTTTAAAACGAAACTCCAATCAATGGGGAGGTAAGAAACACATGGATGAAAGAATAAAGACATTAGACAAAAAAGTCAGATTAAGTTTGCTCTCGTCCCCACTGATTAGCTACTAAATCAAGAGCTAAGTGCATCACAACACAGCGATTACCAACATGTTAAGATTGGCCACTTTGTGATATCACTTATGTAACCAATTTTCATATTGGCCAATTCAAAGCATGCTTTACTTGCAGCCGTCCCCACCTAATCTTAGTCAATCTAAACTGATACATGATCAGGTTGGGGACTGTGAAATGCAAGCAATTAGACTATTTTTTCTCTTTGTTCTTTCCGCCGCCTGTAAATAAATTAATGCAGCTTCGTGTAAGACTACTAACAAATTTCGGCAATTGAAATGTATAAACTCTCAAATGCTGGCCCTCCTTTTTAGTCACTGCTTCTTATCATTAAACATATGCCTGATGAAAAGGAGATATACCCAAGGCTAGAAATCAATTCATTACTAGTAAAGCGAGAAGTGCCAATTTCAATGCATTCTTTGGTAGTCTCGTATTTTAGACCTCGTATTGTTACATTTTCTACTTCATCCTCATAAGCAAAAAATGAAATATATCGAAACTTTTCATCTCGTATTATAGTATGTTCCCCAGGGAATAGTATGCGAATTTCATTATGAGAGTTTATAATTTTTATGTGAATTTGTGGGTGCTCTTTTTGTAATCGGTACATAGAACGAAGAGCTGCCTCAAAGTGATCTAGCCTTCCTCCTGTAACTCCTGTTAAAAAGATTTCTGTTGGATTATAGGTTAATGCCTTCAATAATGCCAAATCCGTATCTGTCTCATCTTTTTCAGCCTGTACCTTTTCGGCGTTAAGTGCAATAGTAGAAACCCGCTGCCATTCTTCTTTCGATAATGAATCAAAATCACCAACAATATCAGTAGGTACGATGCCCTCTTCTATTAAATAAAGAGCGCCTTTGTCTGCCCCAATAAAAAGTGCATTTCTAGCTTTGAAATCATCAAATGAGCAAAGTTCTCTCTTAGGCCCACCTGAACATACTACAACGCACGTCATTATTGTAATACAGCCTCACCAGCAGCTTTAATCTCCTGTAAGGCCTTGGCACGATCTTCTTTATTATAAATAGCAGAGCCGGCTACAAACATTGTTACTCCAGCTTTAGCACATTCTCCAATCGTTTGGGCAGTTATGCCGCCATCAACTTCGATTTCGATATTTAACCCACGTTCCTTGATGATAGCTGAAAGAGCCTCAATTTTGGGAACTACAGAAGTGATGAATTTTTGACCTCCAAAGCCAGGGTTTACTGTCATAAACAGAACAAAGTCGATGTCTTCTAAAATATGTTGAATCGATTCAATCGGTGTGTGCGGATTTAATACAACGCCCGCTTTCACATTTAGAGATTTAATTAGTTGAATTGTACGGTGTAAATGTCTACATGCCTCTACATGCACGGAAATGTAGTCAGCACCAGCTTTAGCAAATTGTTCGATGTAGTTATCAGGGTTTTCAATCATTAAATGAACATCCAATGGCAATTGTGTAATTGGACGTAATGCCTCAACAACGATTGGTCCCATTGTAATATTGGGTACAAAATGTCCGTCCATAACATCAATATGGATTAGCTCTGCTCCAGCTGCTTCTACTTCCTTCACTTCTTGTCCTAATTTTGCAAAATCTGCAGATAATATCGATGGTGCAATTTTAATCATCACTAATACCTCGGCTTTCGATCAATAATTTCTTGTAAGAATTGTTGATAATGCTCGTAACGATAGCTCTTTACTTCACCCTTTTCAAGGGCATCCTTTACTGCACATTTGGGTTCTTTTATATGTAAGCACCCTCTAAATTTGCACCCTTCACTCAATTTGCTAAATTCAGGGAAACAAGACGTAAGCTCTTCTTTTTCAATCGTATCAAAGTCAAAGGAGCTAAACCCTGGTGTATCAGCTAAAAGACCATCACAAACCTCTATTAGCTCAACATGACGCGTTGTATGCTTACCGCGACCTAGACTTTGAGAAATCACTCCCGTTTCCAATTGTAGCTCGGGAAGTAAAGTGTTTAACATAGTCGATTTCCCTACACCAGATTGACCTGCCAAAACGGATGTATTCCCTTTCAGAATTGGCTGCAAACGATCCATTAAAGAAGCATCCTCTTTATAGGTTTCAATGATTTCATAGCCAATTGCTTTGTAATCATCGATATAGCTTTGAAGCTTCTCTTTTTCCACGTCAGTCAATAAATCTATTTTCGTTAAACAAATGATTGGTTCTACGTTAAAGGACTCTAAAACAACTAAAAAGCGGTCTAATAAAATCGTATTAAAATCTGGTTCCTTTACTGAAAAGACTAATAGCGCTTGGTCGATATTCGCAACCGGTGGACGTACTAGCTCATTAGATCGCGGATGGATTTTCATGATCGTACCATCCGATTCCCCTTCTTTAGTAAAGTCGACAAAATCACCAACGAGCGGTGATTCTCCTCGATTTCGGAAAACACCGCGCCCACGACATTGTAGCAATTCTCCATTGTAATAGACATAATAATAACCACTTAACGCCTTACGGATTTGGCCTTCAGCCATTGTTTCACTCCTCAACACTTTTATATGGAATCGTTTCTTCAGCAATCCTCATTGCATCACGTTCTATTCGATAAGCTGCTGGTTGATCTTCAGTAATTTCTAATTCAATCTTATAATCTGTATCCTCAGTAATTGTAAACTCAGCAAAAGGCTCAACCATTGTATGGGTTTTATCTTGAATAAAGATTCGGACCTGTTGTTCGTCACCTAAATTGACTGGCTCATAAGGAATCTTAATAGTTTTTACGTATAGCTTAGATTCTTTTTCTTTTGGTCCCAATGATACAACCACATAGATTTTACCGCCAAGCTCTAAGCTTCTGTTTGCTTTTGGATCCTGTTCAATTACCTCACCGGCAGGAACATCCTCTGAATATTCTTCTTTAATATCAACCTTAAATCCAGATCTTTGTTCATAGCTCTTTAATGAGGCCTTATTATAGCCTGAAAGGTCCTCTACTGTACCATAGCTTTTACCTTTACTAACCGTTAAAGTAATTTCTGTCTCACCTGGAATAACCTCTTCGCCAGCCTCTGGTTCCTGTCCGATAATTATTCCTTCATTTTCATTTGAATCTTCTTCTATTAAATTTACTTTAAAGTCACTGTTTTCAAGGATAGCGATTACCTGATCAATTTGCTTTCCAGTATAATCGTCCATTGGAACAGTTTCATTTCCTAGGCTCGTGTAAATCGTAATTTCTGTGCCTTCTACACGTGTAACGCCAGCTTTTGGATTTGTTTCAATGACAAGGCCTTCTTCTACATCCTCTGAATGCTTCTCTTTCGTTTCACCAATAGTAAACCCAGCTGTTTCAAGAGTTTCAATAGCCTCTTCAAGCTCTAAATTAGCCACGTCAGGAATTTCAACCTGCTTTGGACTAAGTAAGTTAAATAGTAAAATAGCAGCTAAAATGACAATCAAAAGTGAAGCAAGAATTATTCCAAAAATCTTTCCACGACTTTTTTTCTTCTTCTTTTCGCCTTTTGGCTCTTTTTTATTTTTTGTCAGTTCAACCTTCTCAATCTTACCTATTTCTTGATTTAAAATTTTTGTATTCGCCATATCGCCGATTGGCATTGGCTCTTTTATAATTGGGATAGCTTTTGTTTCATCATCATCGACAGGTGGAGCAAATTTTTGTTCATTTGTACGATTTGGCGATAAAACTGTTAACAGGTCCTCCTCCATCGCTTCAACTGTAGGATATCGATGAAGTGGATTTTTTGCGGTAGCCCTTAACACGACATTTTCCAAGCTTTGTGGAATCGAGGCATCTATCGCTCTAATTGACGGTGTTTCTGCCTGTAAATGCTTTAATGCGATAGATACGGCAGATTCCCCAGAAAATGGAAGTTCACCTGTCAATAATTCATACAATACGATTCCAAGTGCATAAATGTCGGATTGACTTGTTGCAGTTCCTCCACGCGCCTGTTCAGGTGATAGGTAGTGCACTGTCCCAATGACAGAATTAGTTTTCGTATAGCTAGTCGCAGATAATGAGGTTGCAATACCGAAATCGGTAATTTTCACATTCCCTTCAACATCTACCAATATATTTTGCGGCTTAATATCTCGATGAATAATTTGATTTTCATGTGCATGGGTAATTGCTGAAGTTAATTGCTTCATGATTTGAACACTTCTAGCTGGTGATAAAGGCGAAAACTCATTTATGTATTGTTTTAACGTTTTGCCTTTTATATATTCCATCACGATGTAGTGCATATCCTGGTCTTCACCAACATCATAAATACTTACGATATTAGGATGTGTAAGGCTTGTAGCTGATAATGCTTCCCTATGGAAACGCCGATGGAACTCTTCTTCGTTCGTAGCATCATAGCGAAGAATCTTCACAGCCACATCACGGTTAAGAATCATATCGTGCGCTAAATAAACATTCGACATTCCGCCTCCGCCAATGAGGTCTAAAATCTTATAACGGTCATTTAATCGTTTTCCTTCAAGCATCTCTACACCTCCCCATCGTTAGATAATAAAATTACTGAAATATTATCTTCTCCACCTGAATCATTCGCCAGCTGAATTAGCTTCTTACCTTTTTCCTCGATTGATAAAGGCAAGGTTAAAATGGCTGCCATCTCTTCAGTGGTAAGTTTATTACTTAAACCATCAGAACAGATTAATACATTTGATGCATCTTCTACTTGTAGCTCATAGAAATCTGGTTCAATGGTACTTTCCGTACCAAGCGACTTTACAATAAAGTTTTTTTGAGGATGATTTTCTGCTTCCTCTTCACTAATTTCCCCATACTCCACCAGGAAATTTACATAAGAGTGATCCTTCGTAATTAACGTGACCGAATCAGCCGTAAAATAATAGACTCTACTATCCCCAATATGTCCTATTAAACAGTCGTATTCATCAATTAGCATCGCAATTAAGGTTGTTCCCATCCCTTTACAGCTTTCGTGTAATAAGGAATGGTTATAAACCTTTTCATTAACTGACTGAATTGTTTCTAGCATCCATTGTCTTTTGGCCTCAGTTGAGTCTAGCTGCGTTACATCTAAGTTAAGAAAATATGATTTCATCTCTTCAATCGCCATTTCACTAGCAACATCACCAGCATTATGACCACCCATTCCATCTGCTAAAATGGCGAGCTTAAAGCGATCGGGATGCTCAAAAAAAGCAACCCGATCCTCATTAACCATACGTTTACGCCCCACATCACTTTCGACTGTAAACTTCACATAAGTCACCTGCCTACTTTGTTTCTTCTTGACGTTCTTGTGCACGTAACTGTCCACAAGCTGCAGCAATATCCGCGCCTTGCTCACGGCGAATTGTTACGTTAATGCCACGTTTCTTTAAAGTTTTTTCAAACGCAAAAATACTGTTTCGTGATGTACGAATATAATCACGCTCTGGCACATAGTTGATAGGAATTAAGTTTACATGGCATTTGATGCCTTTTATTAGAGCTGCTAATTCTTCTGCAACTTCAACTGAATCATTTTCACCTGACATTAGACCATACTCAAAGCTCACACGACGTCCTGTTTTGTTCGTATAATAACGAACCGCCTCTAATAGATCTTCAAGCTTGTAGGCACGAGCAATCGGCATTAATTTTTGACGTGCTTCTTGGTTTGGTGCATGTAGTGAGACCGCGAAATTGATTTGTAATTCTTCATCTGCAAATTCGTAAATTTTAGGCACAATACCTGATGTAGATACGGTAATATGACGTGCACCAATATTTAACCCCTTGTCATTATTGATGACCTTTAAGAAGTTCATCATAGCATCATAGTTATCGAATGGTTCACCAATTCCCATAATAACAATATGAGAAACACGTTCGCCTTCTTTATCTAACTCTTGTTGTACCTTTACAACCTGTTCAACAATTTCACCGGCTAATAAGTGACGTTTTAGCCCACCTAGTGTTGAGGCACAGAATGTACAACCGATACGACAACCTACTTGTGTAGTTACACAAACAGAATTTCCATATTCATGGCGCATTAATACAGTCTCGATTGAATAGCCATCTTGAAGTTGGAATAAAAATTTGATTGTACCATCTTTTGATTCCTGTTTAATAATTGTAGATAATGTTGTTAATAAGAAATTCTCTGCTAATTTTTCGCGTAATGCTTTTGAAAGGTTTGACATCTCTTCGAAGGTTTTTACACGTTTTTCATATAACCATTCATAAATTTGTCCAGCACGGAAAGCTTTTTCACCGTTTGCTGTTAACCATTCTCCTAATTGATCAGGACGCAGTGAATAAATTGATTCTTTTAATTTTGGTTTTTCTTTCTTCTCACGACGAACCGGCTTTTCTTCTGACTTTTCTTCTGGCTTTTGTTCAGCCTCTTCTACCAAGTCTTGTATACGTTCAATAAATTTATTTTCATCCATTAGTCTTTAGGATTCTCCTTTTATGTCTAATCTTGTTTGTTTTTTCGGAAGGCAGCTACAAAAAATCCATCGCTCCCAAAATCTTGTGGGAATACTTGTAGCATACCACCCTGGCTTTTTTCTAAAAGTTCTTTTGGTAAATTTTCTAACGGGACAGCTTCCATTTCAGGATGAGACGCTAAAAACGCTTGAACAGTTTCTTCGTTTTCCTCTTTATTTATAGTACATGTACTATAAACTAGTCTCCCACCCTTTTTAAGAACCTTCACCGCATTATCCAAAAGCTGAAGCTGAATTTCATGAAGTCTTGATAAGTCTTCTTCACGCTTTGTATATTTAATATCAGGTTTGCGTCTCATTACACCCAATCCTGAACACGGCGCATCTACTAATACAGCATCAAAGGATTCCGCTTCTAGAAATTCTGCCGCTTTACGCCCATCAACTGGTGCAGTTTGGATGATTTCTAAGCCTAGACGATTACTTGTCTCATCGATTAAGTCCAATTTATGTGGATGTAGGTCTGTAGCTAAGATAGAACCTTCATTTTTCATTTTTTCAGCCATATGAGTTGTTTTCCCGCCTGGTGCTGCACACATATCCAATACACGCCAGCCCGGCTGTGGGTTAAGGGCATTTGCAGGCATCATCGAGCTTTCATCCTGAATCGTAATATAGCCATCTTTAAACGCCTTTGTACGAGAAGCTTGGCCACTCAATAAGTGCAGGCATTCAGGAATGACCTTACTCTGCTCAGCTTTTACACCTTCTTCTTCTAATAGAGCAAGTACTACTTCTACTGTAGCTTTTGCCGTATTTACACGAATCGATGCAATTGGTGGTAGATTATTTTCTTTGAGCATTTCTTTTGTTTTTTCAAATCCATATGCTTCGATAAATCGTGCTACTAGCCAATCTGGATGGCTTGTTTCAATTGCTAGTCGCTTTGTAGAATCCGTAATTTCCTCAGTAGAACGAACTCCCTGACGTAAAATAGAGCGTAATACACCATTCACCACTGATGCAATCCCTTTATGACCTCTACGTTTTGCAATTTCCACTGCTTCGTTTACCGCGGCATGATCTGGAACACGATCTAAAAAAACGATTTGATAAAGTGAAAGACGAAGAAGCCACTTTACCCAAAGGTCCATCTTTCCTTTGATAAACGGCTCTAAATAGTAATCTAGTGTGTACTTATACTGAAGAGTACCATAAGTAAGTTCAGTTAGTAGAGCTCGATCTTTTGCTTCGATTTTATATTTGTTTATCGTCTGGTTTAGTAAAAGGTTACTGTATGCTTGATGTTTGTCTACTGCTAATAGGATTGTTAGTGCTGCATCTCGAACATTGCCGTCCCAAATTTGTTCTTTCTTTTTTGTCATTCAAATTGGTCCCCTATCGCTAGCTTCGATCCTGTCCCACGCAGGTAGTCTTGTGCTGTCATTCTTTTTTTCCCAGCAGGCTGTAATTCATATATCACGATAGACTTCCCGTCACCTGTTGCAACTTCAAAGCTATCGTTTTCAATTTTCACAACTTGACCTGGTGTGTGTGTTGTTACACTGTCGCCTTCTTTTACAGACCATAATTTCACATTCTCGCCTTGGAAGGTTGTATAGGCTGTTGGCCATGGCGTTAAACCACGAACTTGGTTGAACACATTTCTAGCTCCGTTTGACCAATCCACACGTTCCTGTTCGCGAGAAATATTATGGGCGAAGGTTACTTTTTCTTCATCCTGAGGAATACGTTCATTTTTCCCTTCGATAATTAAAGGCAATGTTTCTTTTAATAGCTCTCTTCCAACTACACTTAGCTTTTCGAACATTGTTCCTGTATTATCTTCCTCCTCAATAGAGATGGCACGCTGTGTAATAATGTCCCCAGCATCTAATTTCTCTGCCATGTACATAATCGTAACACCTGTTTTTTCTTCTCCATCAATGATCGCTTGGTGGATTGGTGCTCCCCCACGATACTTTGGTAATAGTGAAGCATGTACATTAATGCAGCCAAGAGGAGGTGCATCCAGTAAGCTTTTAGGCAGGATTTGACCAAAAGCTGCTGTAACAACTATATCTGGCTTCAAATTGATAATTTCTTGCAGCTCCTCAGAGTTACGCAATTTTTCAGGTTGAATGACTGGCAGCCCTAAACGTAAAGCCTCGGCTTTAACTGGAGGTGGTGTTAACACTCTCTTACGACCAACTGGACGATCGGGCTGAGTAACAACTGCTAATATGTCGTACCCTTCCTCATGAATCATTCGTAAAATTGGAACCGAAAAATCTGGTGTTCCCATAAAAACAACAGAAGTCATTCTTATTCCTCCTCACCATACATTTGAGCTAGCTCATCCTCTGTGACAACTCGAATTAGTTTAGAATCAAATAAAATACCGTCTAAATGATCGATTTCGTGGAGAATCGCACGAGCATCAAAGCCACCAGCTTCCAGCTCATAAACACGACCTTCACGATCACATGCTTCAATTTTCACGTAAGTTGGGCGTTCCACCTCACCAAATAGATTTGGGAAGCTTAAGCAGCCCTCTATATCAACCTCTGCACCAGAGGTTTCAATTACTGTTGGATTAATCATTTCTAAAACATCACGTTCTTCGCCAAGCTCTACAATTGCCACTCGCAATGGGACATTGATTTGTGGAGCTGCAATCCCAACACCATCATGCTCAACCATCGTGTCATATAAATCATCAAGAAGTGTAATAATTTCTTCGTTAATCTCTGTTACTTCTTTACATTTTTCTGAAAGCACCTTTGCCGGATGCTCCACTACTTCTTTAATTGCCATTATTATTACCTCTTTCTACACTTCTTTAAGCTTATTATTATTATCAGAATTCGCAGCATCATATCTGACTCTGCCAATCCTGTTTAAATCATGTTTGGATCTAAATCTACAGTCAAATTAATTCCTTTTTTAATCCAATCTGAACGGTAAATTTTGATCAGTTGTAATAAGGTTGGGATTAAATCTGGCTCTACCTTGTATTTTATCAAACATTGATAGCGATATCTATTTTGGAGACGACTGATGCCTGAAGCGGTCGGTCCAATAATTGAAACATTAAAGGAAAGCTGTGAGCGTAACCACTCTACTGCTTTTCCTGCATAATCCGCAGCCATCAATACATCCTCGTGTGATACTTGTATCAATGCTAAATAATAGTAAGGTGGATAGCCTGCTTGATGGCGCATTTGCATTTCACGTTCATAAAATGGGTCATATTCCTGTGCTTCTGATAATTCAATCGCATAATGCTCAGGTGTATAGGTTTGTACGACTACTTCACCTGGCTTTTCATGTCTTCCGGCTCGTCCACTTACCTGTGTTAAAAGCTGGAATGTTTTTTCTGCCGCTCTGAAATCAGGTAAATGCAGCGACGTATCTGCACTAAGTACACCTACTAGAGTTATATTTGGATAGTCTAGGCCCTTTGCAATCATTTGGGTACCAAGCAATACGTCCGCCTCTCCGTTACCAAACGCCTCTAATAGTTGTTCATGCGACCCCTTTGCTCGGGTCGTATCAACATCCATCCTCAGTACTCTTATTCCAGGAAAGAATTTCGCTAATTCCTCCTCCACCTTTTGCGTACCTGTACCGAAATATCGAATGTGATCACTTTGACACTGTGGACAGGTTTTTGGCACATGTATCTCATAGCCACAATAATGACATTTACATTTTTCATTTTTCCTATGGTAGGTTAAGGAGATATCACAATTTTCGCATTGAAGAACGGTTCCACAATCCCGACACATAACGAAGGAAGAATAGCCGCGTCGATTTAAAAACAGAACGATTTGTTCTTTTTTATCCAAACGGATCTGAATGGATTCCATCAGGCTTTGAGAGAACATTGAGCGATTGCCTTTTTTCAATTCATCACGCATATCAACAATTTGAACCTTCGGTAATGATTGCTTTAGCGCTCGCTCCTTTAATGTCAGTAATGTATAGACATTTTTCTTCGCGCGCGCAAAGGATTCAAGTGAAGGTGTTGCACTTCCCAAAATGACCGGACAGTTGTGATACTTACTTCGCCAAATCGCAACATCGCGGGCATGGTATCTTGGTGAATCCTCTTGCTTATACGTCGATTCGTGTTCTTCATCCAAAATGATAATCCCGACGTTTTCAAAGGGCGCAAAAACAGCCGAACGAGCACCAACAACTACCTTCACTTTGCCTTGGTGAATTTTTCTCCACTCATCATACTTTTCACCGACTGATAAACCGCTGTGCATAACCGCTACCAATTCACCAAACCGCGAGCGAAATCGTTCCGTCATTTGAGGTGTTAGGGAGATTTCTGGAACTAGGACAATCGCTTCTTTTCCATCATTTAATACCTTGGCGATTGTTTGTAAATAGACCTCTGTTTTACCACTACCAGTAACACCCTGGAGTAAAAAGGTTTTTGGTTCTTGTTCTTCGATTGAGTTCATGATTTGATCTAATGCTACAGATTGTTCATCTGTTAAATTTAAAAAGTTTGTTCGTTTAATCTCTTTTGTAAAAGGATCACGATAGACCTCTTCTTGAACAAAGTCTGCTGCACCCAGGTCAACTACTGCATTTAACACTTGGGCAGAAGTTTCCAGCTCTTTATAGATAACCTCTGGATCCATTATTTCGCCAGCATGAAGCTGCATCCATTCCACTAGCTGCTTTTGCTTTTTAGCACGGTTTGAAATATTCGCCTGAATGTCAGCCAGCATTTGGTTGTCTTCTATTATTCGAACTTTTCTAACTTCCTTTACTTTCCCCTTTTGCTTTACGACATTGGCGATTGAAACTTGCTTATTTTTTATCGCCGCCTTCAACTGAGGAAGTAGATTGTTTTTTTCAAATACGTTTACATTTATCTGTTGAGAATCTCTAAAAATTTCCTGGAGTGGCTCAGGTAATAGCTCCACTTCAGTTTGCAGATTTGCGATTTTTTCATATTTAGCTCTTAAGGCAGATGGAAGCATTACCTGAAGTGCATCGATTTCATAGCAGATCGTTTCATTTTTCAACCATTTTGCAAGCTCTAGCATTTCACCAGTTAATACGGGTTCAATATCAAGAACCTGCGAAACTGGCTTTATCTTTTCTATTGGGACATCGGTTTCGTTTTTAATAGCCACAACAAATCCGAGTACATTTCGTGGTCCAAATGGTACTTTAACGCGACAGCCCGTTTCGATTATTTGTGTCATTTCAGC
The DNA here is from genome assembly GCF_003217295.1 of Ureibacillus chungkukjangi. Taxonomy (GTDB): domain Bacteria; phylum Bacillota; class Bacilli; order Bacillales_A; family Planococcaceae; genus Ureibacillus; species Ureibacillus chungkukjangi. Next base: position 72,646 of record NZ_QJTJ01000006.1, on the reverse strand, counting down.
TGGCACTAGATAATCGAAGGGACGATCGACTGGATATGCAGCAACGTCCACGATAACTTGCGCAACGGTGATCATTCTTCTTTTACTTCTTCTTTAAAAAAGTCGACCACAATTTGCGTTATCTTTTCTGGTTCTTCAAGTCGGCCTTTACCGACATACCCGCAGGCTAAAAAACCTTCTGATGGCTCGATAAAGGAGCACCCATCCTCTGCAAGCTGTGCGATATTACGTTTTACAGCAGGATGGTCATACATATGTACGTTCATGGCAGGAGCTAGCCAGACAGGACAGGTAGCAGCAAGTAAAGTAGTCGTCACCATGTCATCTGCTATACCATTGGCAAGCTTTCCGATTACGTTTGCCGTAGCTGGTGCTACAAGAATTAGGTCGGCCCAATCTGCTAAATCAATGTGTGCGATTTTACTTGAGTCTTTTTCGTCAAAGGTATCAAAGAATACATCGTTTTTTGACATGACCTGAAACGTAAGAGGTGTTACAAATTCCCTTGCGGATTTTGTCATTATGACTTTTACGTTGAAATGTGCTTTTGTTAATTGACTCACAAGTGCGACTGCTTTATAGACTGCGATCCCGCCTGATACACAAAGCAAAATATTTTTTTGCATGACTAATCTCCTTTCAAATGACAAGCTCCCAAAGAAAAATTCTTCGGGAGCTACATAATCACAACTTATCTACAAACAAATTCTGTACCCGTACACTCTGGGTACAAACAAACATACGAGTATATAAACACTTAAAAAGCTTCTAATAATCGTATATTTATTGAGCAAGACAAAGGCCAACTCGATGTTGATTATTAAACTTCGTCTTCGTAAATTGTTGATGCGTCTTGTTTTTCTTTTTTAAGCACGCCAGCTGCTACTTCTTCCAGTGCTTTACCTACTGGTTTGTAAGAAACGTATTTTGCTAATTGCTCATTGCCCTCTTCTTGCATTTGGCGAGCGCGCTTTGAAGCTAAGCTCACTAAAGAATATTTTGAATCGATTTTGTTTTTTAAAGCGTCAATAGATGGGTATAACATATAATTTATTCTCCTCTCAACATAGACAAATAGGTTTTTTCAATACGTTCACGACGGCAATGCTCAGCGACAATAATAGCATTTATTTTATCACATGCGTTTTGAATTTCATCGTTCTCGACCACATAGTCATATAAACTCATCATTTCAAGCTCATTGCGTGCCGTGTCAATTCTCTTTTTAATAATTTCTTCTGTTTCAGTACCGCGTCCAATTAGACGATTTTGCAACTCCGAAATACTTGGTGGCGCCAAGAAGATAAACAGAGCATCTGGAGCTTTTTCACGAATTTGAGCTGCTCCCTGCACCTCTATTTCTAGGAATACATCTCGGCCAGCATCCAATGTTTCGTTTACATAGGCAAGTGGTGTGCCATAATAGTTGCCAACAAACTCGGCATGCTCTAATAAGCCGCCTTCTTCAATAAGCGCTTCAAATTCGTTACGTGATTTAAAGAAGTAATCCACTCCATCAACTTCACCTTCACGAGGCAAGCGTGTTGTCATTGAAATCGAATATTCATAATTAGTGCCGGCCTTAGAAAAAAGTTCTTTACGTACTGTTCCTTTACCGACACCGGATGGGCCTGATAGAACAATTAATAAACCTCGTTCTTTTCTCATTGTTCTCAAATTCTCCCTTACTTACTGCTTTTACAACAATATTTTTAATGATTACTACAGTATAAAGTAAAATTTCAAATTGTGGGGACTTTTTTATTCTTCTACTTATAAAGTTAAATCGATGAGGTTTTAACAAGAAGTGAATTCCCCTTTAGTAAAGAAGACTTCTTTTATATAGAAGATTCTTACCAGTTGAAAGGGTAATACATGTATTATTCAATATTTTGTACTTGTTCACGCATTTTTTCTAAAATTGTTTTAGATTGAACAACTGCAAGTGATATCTCGGAATTTTGATTTTTAGAACCAATAGTATTGATCTCCCGGTGCATTTCCTGCATCAAGAAATCTAATTTACGTCCAATTGAATCTGACTCTTCAATTGTACTTTCAAATTGTTTAAAATGACTAGTCAAACGATCTAGTTCCTCAGATATATCAATTTTTTCAGCAAAAATCGCTACCTCTGCCAATAGTCGATCTTCTAGTTCCTCTAAATTCCCAATTTCTTTTATGCGATCAATTAGTTTATCTCGAAACTTATTGACAGCTTCACCGGACAATTCTCTAATACGATGGATCAGTTCTTTTAACTGGCTATTAAAGCTTGTCAAAATTTGTTTCAGCTGCTGACCTTCTAGAATCCGCATTTCAACTAATTTTTCTGCAGCCTCTTTAACTGCAAGCCCAATCGACATCTTTAACTCTTCAGGAGCTAACTCCTGTTTTTCATAAGATATAACATTATCTAATGAAAGAATTTCTTGCATCGACCATTTCTCTTCTATCGAAACGACTTCTTGAAGCTGTTCCTTAGCCTTTTGGTAAGCTTCAACTAAAGGCCAATTGATTTGGATAGCTAACTTCTCGTTCCCAATGGTTTTCAAATCAATCGCAACATCAATTTTCCCACGTTTCACATATTGTGATAATTGTTTTTTCGTCGCGATTTCAGCCTCAAACCACTCTTTAGGAAACTTCGTATAAATTTCTAAAAAACGATGATTCACTGAACGAATCTCCACAGTGAGTTGATAGTTATTCGTAGCTGTGACACCCCTGCCAAAACCGGTCATACTACGCACCAAGGTCATCACACCTTTCTTTGCATACTATTCCAAGTATAACACATTTAAGTAAATTTTTAATCTAGGAGGTTTATAAAAAGTAAATATTGGAGGAAACATGCAAGAACTATAGTATAATGTGAAATAGACTTTTTTATCTAATATAAGAAAACAAAAAATTTTAACCATTTTTAAATTGATTTTTAGAAAAGAGGTACACAATCATGGCTTTTGATGGATTATTTACATTTGCAATGACAAATGAATTAAAAAAATTGGAAACTGGTCGTATAACGAAAATTCACCAACCAAACGCCCTTGAAATTGTCATACACGTACGGTCAAATGGAGAAAATTTTAAATTATTAAGCTCTATTCACCCATCTTACGCTCGAGTACACTTAACTGGGCAATCAATCGATAATCCTTCTGAACCACCAATGTTTTGCATGCTACTTCGTAAACATATTGAAGGCGGCTTTATTCACGCAATTGAAACAGATCCCTTTGAACGAATTATTACATTAAATATTGAAAGTAAAAATGAAATTGGGGACCAAATTTTCAGAAAGCTAACAATCGAAATAATGGGACGACACAGTAATATTATTCTGATTGACAAGGAAAACAACAAAATTATCGATAGCTTGAAGCATTTACCTCCATCTATCAATAGCTATCGCACGGTATTGCCGGGCCAGCTCTACATCACACCACCCGAGCAAAACAAAAAGAATCCTTTAATGGTTAGTGATGAAGAAATAAATCAATTTTTCACAGAGGAAGCTTCGTCTAAAGAAATTGTTGAACAATTTAAAGGATTCTCGCCAACCCATGCCGAGGAGTTATTGCATCGACTACAGGGTAACGATAAAGTAACTGCTTTCCGTGCATTTCTTGATGAAATTGTAAAAAGTGCCCGTCCAACCTATATCGAGGTTGATCGAAAAATCTTTTTCTCGCCTACTAGGCTAACACATTTAGAAGGTGCAGAAACAGCCTATGAAACACTAAGTATTCTTTTAGACCGCACCTTCTTTGCACGTGCCGAGCGTGATCGAGTAAAGCAGCAGGCAGGTGACCTAGAGCGCTGGCTACAAAATGAGCTGAACAAATTGAAGCTTAAAATCAAAAAGCTGCAAAAGGATTTAGATCATGCGTCTAAACTAGATAAGTTCCAGCTTTATGGTGAATTGTTAATGGCCAATCTCTATCTATTTGAAAAAGGGATGAAGGAGGTTACGGTTTCCAATTACTATAGTGAAGCCGGTGAACAAATTACAATCCCTATAAGCGAACGGAAAACTCCTGTTGAAAATGCTCAAAGCTATTATAGTAAATATAATAAAGCTAAAAATGCACTTATTATGGTTAAGGAGCAGCTCGAAAAAACGGAAAGTGAAATTCAATATTTCGAAATGCTAATGGCACAGGTTAACCAAGCCTCCCCTGCTGATATCGAGGAAATACGTGAAGAGCTAGCAGAGCAGGGTTATCTTCGACTACGTGCAAGCAAAAAGAAGAAAAAACCGACAAAGCCTTCACCAGAATCCTTTGTTTCCTCTACTGGAATACCGATTTCTGTAGGGAAAAATAATAAACAAAACGATTATCTAACCTTTAAGCTCGCAAAAAAATCAGAGATATGGCTACATACAAAGGATATCCCGGGCTCACATGTCGTTATTCATTCATCTGAACCCGATGAAACAACGCTATTAGAAGCTGCTACTTTAAGTGCTTATTTCAGTAAAGCTAGAGATTCATCCTCCGTCCCTGTCGATTACACTGAAATTCGACAAGTAAAAAAGCCAAATGGATCTAAGCCTGGTTTTGTTATTTATTTTGACCAAAAAACACTGTATGTCACGCCTGATGAAGAGCTTGTTATGAAGTTAAAAAAATAAATTTAAAATTATTTTGCTGATCTAAGAAGATATTCACCTTCTTAGATCTTTTTTCATCCTTCAGAATAGGTACATTATCTCCCGCACACCACTCCATTTGCATTAGTTAAATTACCTTCAGAAAGGTCCAACAACACTCCTTCTCGACAATTAGCAACTTAATACGACGCCATACTTCATTTCCCATTTATTTTCCAAACAAAAGTATCATCCTTTAGATTCAAAATTTACACAATTGAAGGAATATTCTGTCTATCAATCAAATAATAGAATAATAGAAATAACTCTCTTAAATCTAAAGTCGCTATAGATTTAATATCAGTTTTTCTACAACAACTTTTATATGAAACAGGGGGAAAACGAATGAATTTAAGGAAGACCTTACTAGTGGCACTTATTTTTATGCTGTCATTAAGTTCAGCACTATTTAACGTCAGTGCTGCAAGTGCTAGTACAAAAAGCATTAAAAATTTACCATCCATTCAGCAAGAAAAACCAAAAGCGAACATTTCCAAATCACTAATCAATCCAGAAAATCCTGAAGAAAAAGTTCGTATCGTAATCGAGCTTGAGGGAGAACCCGCAATTCAAAAAGCGACGAAAAAAGGTCTTCTTTACAAAGAATTAAAAGCTGCAGAAAAAGAATCTATTGAAGCTGCAGTTGAGAAAGAGCAAAAAAATGCAAAAGCTAGCTTAAAGGCTGCTGCTCCTTCTATGAAATACCTTAAAAACTTCACTGTTGTATTTAATGGATTCTCTGCCGAGGTTGAAGCGAAGGTTGTAGAAAAAATTGCGGCAACTACTGGAGTTAAAGCTGTATATGAGGCGACAGAATACGAAAGACCAGAAGAGACGCCAGACATGGTTTATTCAAAGGAATTAGTTCAAGCACAACAAGCTTGGAATGATTATGGCTTCAAGGGCGAAGGAATGGTTGTCGGTATCATTGATACAGGAATCGATCCTAGCCATAAGGACATGATTTTATCTGACAACAGTACGGGCGAGTTAACTGAAAGCGAAGTAAACGCACTGTTAGCAGATGGCTCTATCGAAAATGGTCAATTCTATACAGCCAAGGTTCCTTTTGGCTATAACTATATGGATGCAAGCCATGAAATTTTAGATTTAGGTCCAGAAGCCTCAATGCACGGTATGCACGTAGGTGGTACTGTTGCGGCAAATGGCGACGAAGAAAATAATGGTATTAAAGGTGTAGCTCCAGAAGCGCAGCTTTTAGCTCTAAAGGTATTCGGGAATGACCCTTTAATCTCTACTACTTATGGAGATATCTACATTAAGGCAATTGACGATGCGATTAAACTAAATGCAGACGTACTTAATATGTCATTAGGCTCTCCTGCTGGCTATGTTGATGCAAATAGTCCTGAGCAACAAGCAGTTTCAAGAGCTACTGAAAACGGAATTATCGTTGCTATTTCTTCTGGTAACTCAGATATGTACGGATCAGGCACTTTCTATCCATACGCAGAAAATCAGGATTATGGTGTAACAGGCTCTCCTGGTATTTCACAAGACTCTATCAGTGTTGCATCCTTTGAAAACAGTATGATTACTGCTTATAGCTTTGACTACCAATTCGATGGTGAAAAAGCTGGTGGCGCACTATATCTAGCAGCAAATGAAGCAGATCCACGAACAGTTTTATCAGGAGCAGTTGAAGTAGTAGATGCTGGTTTAGGTACACCTGCTGATTTCGCCGGGAAGGATTTTACTGGGAAAGTAGCTCTAATTTCCCGTGGTGAAAATACTTTCGTTGAAAAAGGAGTCAATGCTCAAAATGCCGGTGCTGTAGCTGCAATTGTTTACAATAATACATCTGGCACAATCAATATGGCATCAGATCCTGCTATTACGATCCCGTTTATGTCAACATTGCAGTCAGATGGATTAGCTTTGAAAACGGCGATTGCTAATGGGCAAACTGTAACAGTTTCCTTCGAAGGAAATTTCATCGAGGTCCAAAATCCAAGCGCTGGCCAAATGAGTAGCTTCACTTCTTGGGGGCCAACGCCAAACTTAGACTTCAAGCCTGAAATTACAGCGCCAGGAGGCAACATCTTCTCTACTTTAAACGACAATGAATACGGTATTATGAGTGGGACATCCATGGCTGCTCCTCATGTTGCAGGTGGTAGTGCATTAGTTTTAGAACGTGTTGACACAGAATTTGACCTAACTGGTGCAGAACGTGTTCAGCTTACTAAAAATCTATTAATGAACACTGCAACTCCAATTGAGCTATTTGAAGGTGAATATGTTTCACCTCGTCGTCAGGGTGCAGGTTTAATGCAGATTGCAAATGCTCTTACATCAGATGTTGTAGTAACAGAAAGTAATTCAAAAGAAGGTAAGGTTGCGTTAAAAGAAATTAAAAACGACCAATTCTCCTTCACATTACAAGCGAAAAACTATTCAGATGAAGCAGCAACATATGACGTTAATACTCAGCTTCAAATCGACTATCCAGCCAACGCTGGCGGAGGGTTATACGTAACTCCAACAAACACATACGGTTCATACGTGTTAACTGACGAAGAAGCCGATATTGAAGCTCCAGAAACTGTTACTGTTCCAGCTAACGGTACAGCAACAATTACTATTTCAGTGGATGTAACTGATATTCCAGCTGATATTCGTTCAATCTATAAAAATGGTTTCTTTGTAGATGGATTTGTTACGCTAACTGATCCAAATGAAGAAATTACAGGCAATGTTCCATTATCTGTACCATTCTTTGGATTCAACGGTGGTTGGGATGATGCTCGTATTTTCGATTACTTTGCATGGGATGAGCTAACATACTGGGGCTATACTGCTTTAGCAGATGAACAAGGTAATTTCATCGATGGTGGAGGCAGCTTTGACACTACTCGCTTTGGTTTCTCTCCAAATGGTGATGGTGTTCGTGATAAAGCGATCCCTGTATACTCTCTATTCCGTAATGCAAAGCAATTTAAAGTGGAAGTTGTAGATAGTAAGGGCAAGGTTGTCCGTACAGTTCGTACTGCAAATGATTTAAGAAAGCATTATGTTTCTTCAGCTACTACTCTTCCTTACACGTACAATACAAATTACGGCTGGGATGGAAAAATCAACAATAAAATCGCTGCAGACGGTGACTACAAAATTCGCTTAAGTGGTGTAATCGATTATGCGGGTGCCCAGTGGCAATCCATCGAATACCCTGTAAAAGTCGATACTGCAGCACCAACGGCAAAAGTAAGCTTCGATACTGCCACAAAAACTGTTTCAGCTTCTGATTTTGCTGATGTAGGTTCTGGTACGGGCGTGGAATACTGGCAAGTACTTGTAAATGGCAAAGCTGTTTCACAAAATCTAGCAACTTCAACTACTAGCTTTGTAGTTGCAGGTGAGTTAACAAATAAAGATAAAATTACAGTCCAGGTTGTGGATGCAGCTCGTAACGCGACTGCATATGATTTCCAAGTAGGCAGCACAGCAGAAACAAAACCACCTGTAATTTACATCCAGTCTCCTGGATTATTCGATGTATTCAATACTAACGAAGTGGACGTATATGGAACAATTGAAGATGATTCTAAAATTACTTCAGTAACTGTAAATGATGCAAAAGCAGCATTTGATGGTCTAAACTTCTCACACAAGTTAAACCTAAAAGATAGTTTCCATAACGTTCGTGTGAAAGCAATTGACGAGTTCAACAACGAAATGCAAATTGCACGTCAAATTTTCGTCGATACACAAGCACCTACTATCAAACTTGGTAGCGTCCCTAAAAATACAAAGGATAGTGTAGCAACTGTTATCGTGACATTAAAGGATAATTTCGACGAGCTACGTTTAACTGTAAACGGCGATGAAAGATTCATGCATGAGCTTTCTTCCCCTTACGCAATGAAGGGCTTCGAAAAACAAATCGAACTAAAGCTTGAATTAGTTGACGGTACAAACGAATTTGTAATCGAAGCAGAAGACCTAGCCGGCCACCTTACAACTCAAACAATCCAAATCAAAAAAACTGGAAGCTCGAATGAGAAACCAGGGAATGGGAAAGGTAATGGAAAAGGTAATGGGAAATAATTAAAGATTGAAGATGGAGGATGGAGATAAACGGCGACGTTTTTCTCCATTTTTTATTGAATGAAATGCATTGGGAGTTCGATTTGTGCGTGGAATGCAGTTCATCGGGTGTATGAAGTGCATTGGGAGTCTGTTTTTGCTGCGGGATGCAGTTCATCGGGTGTATGAAATGCATTGGGACTCTGTTTTGGGCTTGGGATGCAGTTCAGCGGGTGTATAAAGTACATTGGGAGTCTGTTTTTGCTGCGTGATGCAGTTCAGCGGACGAATGAAATGTATGGTGACTCTGTTTTTGCATCGTGATGCAGTTCATCTGGTAAATGAACTGCATGCCGACTCTCATTTTGCGGCGTGATGCAGTTCACCTTATAAATCTATAAATCAAATACATCCCAAGTCATTTCCTACACTTCTACTAAATTAATAAAAGGAGTTCATCAAACTGATGAACTCCTTTTCTCACTCTCTTAAAATCTGCGGTGCACCAGTCGCAAGCTTTCGACACAGCTCCTGTTTAGTATAAATAAATTTACCAAATAAGCTATTCGTTTGAGATTTATAATCTCCCTGCCTTCAAATCTGCGTGCCACTCTTTTAAGAATGGGATGTCTTTTTCGTTGATAGCGCCTGTTTCTGTTGCTGCTTCTACTAGGTAGTCGAAGTTTGTTAGGGATACGTATTTTATGCCAGCTTCTTCAAAGGCTTGCTCGGCACGTGGTAAGTTATATGTATAAACGCAGACAACGCCTACTACTTCACAGCCAGCTGCACGTAATGCTTCTACGGCTGTAATCGATGAGCCGCCTGTTGAGATGATGTCCTCTACTACGACTACTTTTTGACCTGGTGCGATTTTTCCTTCGATTTGGTTGCCTCGACCATGCTCTTTTGCTTTAGAGCGAACGTACACCATAGGGCTCTCCAGTACATCTGAAACCCATGCAGCATGTGGGATGCCAGCTGTTGCTGTACCAGCTACAATTTCTGTTTCAGGGAAGAATTCTTTGATATTTTGTGCAAGACCATGCGCGATTTGTTTACGAACTGTTACATCAGAAATTGTTAAACGTGTGTCACAGTAGATTGGTGATTTTATTCCTGAAGCCCAAGTAAATAAATCAGTTGGATTTAATTCGACAGCTCCCACCTTTAGCATTCCAAGAGCAATTTCTTTTTGTAATGACATTTAGTTTTCCTCCCATAAATCGCAAACTTTTTTATATGCAGCTGCTGGATCAGCTGCTCCCGTAATCGCACGACCTACAACGATTAATGATGAGCCACTAGCCTTTGCCCCATTTGGTGTAGCAATTCGTTTTTGATCGTGAGCTTCTCCACCTGGTAAACGAATACCAGGTGTTACACGCAGAAATTCCTGGCCACAAGCTTCACCGATTTGTCCTGCTTCGTGAACGGAACAAACAACTCCATCCAAGCCAGCTTCCTTTGTAATCCTTGCATAATGTAGTACAGAGTCAAGTAAGGATAAGCTGATCATTTGCTCATTCTGCATTTGTTCTTCTGTCGTTGAAGTAAGCTGTGTTACTGCAATAAGCTTTGCTCTTTCCTTACCTGCTGGCGTTCCTGCCTCTAGTCCTTCAAGTGCACCACGCATCATGTCAATTCCACCTGCTGCATGAACGTTAACTAGATCTACGCCTAAACGAGCTAACCCTTTCATGGCAGACCTTACAGTATTCGGTATGTCATGAAGCTTTAAATCTAAGAAAATATCATGGCCTTGTTCCTTTACCTTTTGAACAATGCTAGGGCCCTCTTGTAAATATAGCTCCATTCCAATTTTCACGAAAATCGGCTCATTAAAATTGCTTAAAAACTGGAATACTTCCTTTTCGCTTGGAAAATCTAGTGCAATGATTGGTTTAGTGTTCATTTACAGATGACTCCTTCCGATAATTTCTTTTATGCGTTGTACTCCCAACTCTTCTAGGCGAGCTGGCAATGCTTCGATAATATTTGGACAAACGAAAGGATCTACAAAGTTTGCTGTACCTACTGCAACGGCTGACGCACCTGCAGACATGAAGTCTATTACGTCCTGTGCATTTGTTACGCCGCCCATACCGATAATCGGAATGTTTACATTTTTGTATACTTCATAAACCATACGAATTGCTACTGGCTTCACCGCAGGACCTGATAACCCACCTGTGCCATTTGCAATCACGGGCTTACCAGTACGTTCATCTAAACGCATACCCACCAATGTGTTAATCATCGTAATACCGTCTGCTCCACCTGCTTCAACAGCTTTTGCAATTCCCACGATATCCGTTACATTTGGCGACAGCTTCACGTAAACTGGTACCTTTGAAACTTTTTTAACTGCTTCCACTAATTCTTTAGCTACAACGGCATCTGTACCAAAAGTGATACCGCCATGCTTGACGTTCGGGCAGGAAATGTTTAACTCCAGTGCCTTTACATTTGGCGCTTCAGAAATCTTCTCAGCCACTTCCACATAGTCTTCCGTTGTTGTTCCCGCAACGTTTGCAATAATTGGAACATCAAAGCGTTCTAAATATGGAAGCTCATTTTTCATTACCATTTCTAAGCCAGGGTTTTGAAGTCCAATTGCATTTAGCATCCCAGCTGCAGTTTCTGCTACACGAGGTGTTGGGTTACCAAGACGTGTCTCTACAGTTGTAGCTTTAATCATGATGGCTCCAAGCTTAGACAAATCATAGAGATTAGAAAATTCCTTGCCGAATCCAAAGCAGCCTGAAGCTGGCATGATTGGGTTTTTTAAATCTAAGCCTGGGAGTTGAATACTTAGTCGACTCATAGCTCTACAACTCCTTTCGGGAACACTGGTCCATCTGAACAAACCTTTACATAATCCTTGTCTGTTTGATCCGTCGTTTTACAAATACATGCAAAGCAAGCACCGATTCCACAGCCCATCCGTTCTTCAAAGGAAAGGAAACCAGTTTTATCTGGATAAAAGTTTTCTAGTGCACGAAGCATCGGTAAGGGACCGCATGCATAAAAGACATCAAATTCAGGCTTTAGCTCCTCAAGTAAATCCGTTACAAAGCCTTTTGTTCCTTTCGTGCCATCCACTGTTACGTAATGAGTATCTCCTAAAGTTGAAAACTGATCGTCATAGAAGCACACATCTTTTGTTGAAAAGCCGAATACATGAATTGTTCGGATACCTCGGGCGTTCAATTGCTGGGATAGCTCGTAAAGTGGTGGTACGCCAATACCTCCACCAACTAATAGAGCAGTACCGCCTTCAGGTGTAGCCTCTACTGGGAAGCCATTTCCTAAGGGACCCAGAACATCTACTTCATCGCCCACTTGTTTTTGGGAAAGGATCTGTGTACCACGCCCTTCAGCACGGTAGATAACAGTTGCTTCACCTGTTTCTTTGTCTATATTGGAAATACTTATTGGTCGTCGAAGAAGTGGCTCAAAGCTGTCTGACACACGAATATGGACGAATTGTCCAGGATTCATGTCCTGAACAATTTGCCCTTGTAATGTTAGTTCAAAAATATGCTGAGCTATTTCACTTTGACGAACGACAATCATTCGTTCTTGTTGAATCATTAATGAACTACCTCCGCTTTTGGCATTTCTTCTGCTGTAAATGTCATTGATTCAATAACCTCTAGCATTGCTTCTGCTGTATCTAATGATGTTAAGCAAGGCACACCATTTTCAACTGATTCACGTCGAATACGGAATCCATCACGAGCTGGCTGCTTACCTTTTGTTAACGTATTGACAACTAGCTGAGCTTGGCCGTTTTGAATCACTTCAAGTAATGTTTTTTCTTTAGAACCGATTTTTCCAACTACATCTGCTTGTACTCCTGCTTCCTTAAAGCTTTGTGCAGTACCTTCTGTAGCCATAATGCGGTAGCCCACTGTGTTGAAGCGTTTCGCTAGCTCAATCGCCTCTTTTTTATCTTTATCAGATACTGTAAATAACACTGTTCCGTGAGTTTTGATTTCCATACCCGCTGCTACAAAGCCTTTGTATAAAGCTTTTTCAAAGGTTGAGTCTTTCCCCATTACTTCCCCTGTCGATTTCATCTCAGGTCCTAATGTAATGTCTACACGACGAAGCTTAGCAAAGCTGAATACTGGTACTTTCACAAATACACCCTTTTGCTCCTTAGCTAAGCCAGTTGGGTAGCCTTGTTCTACAATGGATTGACCAAGTATAGCCTTAGTAGCAATGTTAGCCATCGGGATATTTGTAATTTTACTTAAGAACGGTACAGTACGGCTTGAACGTGGGTTTACTTCGATTACGAAAATGTCCCCTTTTGAAAGTACATACTGAATATTCATCAGCCCGACGATGTTTAACCCTTTTGCTAGACGCGTTGTGTAATCAACAATTGTTGCCTTTTGTTCATCTGTTAGCTTTTGAGGTGGATATACCGAGATCGAATCACCTGAGTGAACACCTGCTCTTTCAACGTGCTCCATAATGCCTGGAATCAACACATTTTCACCGTCACAGATTGCGTCAACCTCAATTTCTTGACCCGTTAAGTATCGGTCAACTAATACTGGATGGTCTGGTGAAGCCTCTACAGCATTTTCCATATAATGCTCTAATTCTTGCTCGTTATAAACGATTTCCATCGCACGTCCACCTAATACATAAGAAGGGCGAACAAGTACTGGGAAGCCAAGTTTTTTGCCAATTTCCAGTGCTTCTGCAGTTGATACAGCTGTTTCCCCTGCTGGCTGTGGAACATCTAGCACGCGTAATGCTTGCTCGAACTTATCACGGTTTTCTGCACGATCGATATCCTCTAGGCTTGTTCCTAAAATCTTCACTCCGTTTGCCGCTAATTTGTCAGCCAGGTTAATAGCAGTTTGACCACCAAATTGAACAACTACACCGATTGGTTTTTCTAAATCAACGATGTGCATAACATCTTCAATCGTAAGCGGCTCAAAGTATAGCTTATCTGAAATCGAGAAGTCAGTTGAAACTGTTTCTGGGTTTGAGTTGATGATGATCGCTTCATAGCCAGCCTCTTGAATTGCCCATACCGAGTGAACTGTTGCATAGTCAAACTCAACGCCTTGCCCTATACGGATTGGACCAGAGCCTAACACGATTACAGAAGGTTTTTCTGTTACGATGGATTCATTTTCATCCTCATAAGTTCCGTAGAAGTATGGTGTTGTTGATTCAAACTCTGCTGCACAAGTATCCACCATTTTGTATACCGGAATAATATTTTGTTCTTTACGGTATGCATACACTGCCTCAGGATTCGTGTTCCAAAGCTCTGCGATTTTCTTATCCGCAAAGCCCATACGTTTAGCTTGGCGCAAAATTTCTGCATTATTTACATTGTCAGCTAAAGTAGCTTCCATTTTGATGATGTTTTGTAATTTGTTTAAGAACCAAAGATCAATTTCTGACCATTCATGAATTTTTTCTATCGTTACACCACGGCGTAATGCTTCACCTATAAAGAATAAACGCTCATCCCCTGCTTTACGAATACGTTTTTCAATCCAGTTATCACTATTTTCTTCAGCGTGCTTCAGCTCAATATGTGTATGACCCGTCTCAAGCGAGCGAACTGCTTTTAGAATGGCTTCTTCAAAGTTGCGGCCAAGTGCCATAACTTCTCCAGTTGCCTTCATTTGTGTTCCTAGATTACGTTTAGCAGATTCGAATTTATCGAATGGCCAGCGTGGAATTTTTGCAACAACATAGTCAAGTGCTGGTTCAAAGTCAGCATAAGTTGACCCTGTTACTGGATTGACAATTTCATCTAAAGTTAAGCCTACTGCAATTTTCGCTGCTAGCTTCGCAATTGGATAACCAGTTGCCTTAGATGCTAATGCTGATGAACGTGAAACACGCGGGTTTACTTCAATTACATAATAATTGAAGCTATTCGGGTCTAATGCTAGCTGTACGTTACATCCACCTTCAATTTTTAGAGCGCGGATGATATCTAATGAAATATTGCGCAGCATTTGGTATTCGCGATCCGATAATGTTTGAGAAGGTGCTACTACGATTGAATCACCTGTATGAATCCCCACTGGGTCGAAATTTTCCATGTTACATACAACGATTGCATTGTCGATAGAGTCACGCATTACCTCATATTCAATTTCTTTATAGCCTGCAATTGATTTTTCAAGTAAGCATTGTGTTACTGGGCTATATTTTAAACCGCTTGTTACGATTTCCTCTAGCTCCTGATCGTTTGAGCAAATTCCACCACCTGTACCGCCAAGAGTGAAGGCAGGACGCACGATTACTGGGTAGCCAATTTTAGCTACAAAGTTTTTTGCTTGCTCAAGATTTGTAATAATATCAGATTCAGGTACCGGTGCACCTAATTCATACATTAAAGTACGGAATAAATCACGGTCTTCTGCCTTATGAATGGCATCTAGTTTCGTACCCAAAATTTCGATTCCAAGCTCATCTAAAATGCCAGAGTCATTTAACTCGATTGCCATATTTAAGCCAGTTTGTCCACCAAGTGTTGGAAGGATTGCATCTGGACGTTCCTTACGCAAAATACGTGATACAAATTCTAGTGAAATTGGCTCAAGATAGACTTTGTCTGCAATTTCTGTATCTGTCATGATTGTGGCAGGGTTTGAGTTGATTAAAATTACACGGTAGCCTTCCTCTTTTAAAGAAAGACAAGCTTGTGTACCTGCATAGTCAAATTCTGCTGCTTGTCCAATTACAATTGGACCTGATCCGATTACTAAAATAGTTTCAATATCTGTACGTTTAGGCATGTTGTTTCCCTTCCTTTACATGTGATTCCATTAATTCAATAAATTCGTCAAATAAGTGGTTGGAATCTTCTGGTCCCGGTGATGCTTCTGGGTGGTATTGCACTGTAAATACTGGATGCTTTTTATGACGTAATCCTTCGATTGTTCCATCATTTAATGCAACATGTGTTACTTCTAAATCGGTATTTGCTAATGAGCTTTCATCAACAGCATATCCGTGGTTTTGTGAGGTAAGCTCTGTTCGGCCAGTGCGTAAATCCTTTACAGGGTGATTTGCTCCGCGGTGACCAAATGGAAGCTTAAAGCTTTTTGCTCCGCTAGCTAAAGCAAACAGCTGGTGCCCTAAGCAAATACCGAAGATTGGAACTTTTCCGATTAAATTACGAATTGTTTCAATGCCCTCTGTCACATCAGCAGGGTCTCCAGGTCCATTTGACAGCATAATGCCATCTGGATGCCATGCTAAAATTTGTTGTGCTGAAGTGTTGTAAGGTACAACTAGTACGTCACAATCACGTTTGTTCAACTCGCGTAAGATACCATGCTTCATACCGAAATCCATTAGTACAACACGTTTTCCGCGACCCGGACTTGGGTAAGCCGCTTTAGGTGACACTTCTTTTACATGATTTGTGATTAATGGTGTCGCTTGTAACGTTGCTACTATTTCATCTATATTTACTTCCTCATCAGCTGCTGTCAGCATCGCTTTTACAGCACCCTTTGAACGAATAATTCTTGTTAGCTTGCGTGTGTCAATTCCTTCAATACCGGGAATATCCTGTGACACTAGATAATCATTTAATGAAAGATCACTTCTGAAATTCGAAGGTTCCTTTGCAAGCTCGCGACAGACCATGCCGCGAATAGCTGGTGTAATGGATTCAAAATCATCACGATTAATGCCGTAGTTCCCGATTAACGGATAAGTGAATGTAACGATTTGTCCGTAAAAGGATGGATCAGATAAAGTTTCCTGATAGCCAGTCATCCCCGTTGTAAATACTACCTCACCCTGTGACGCTCTTTCGCTGCCGAATGCGTACCCGTAAAATACTGTTCCATCCTCTAAAATCAATAATCGCTTTTTCATTATTTTGCCTCCTCGTTGTAAACGATGTTACCTTCAACCATTGTTAGTACCGGCCAGCCTTTTGCCTTCCATCCAGTAAATGGTGTATTGCGACCCTTTGATGCAAATTCATCTGGGTTGATTGATTGTTCTTGATTTAAATCTATTAATACTAGGTCAGCTGCAGCCCCTACTTCTAATGTTCCATATGGAAGGTCAAAGATTTGTGCTGGCTTAACCGTCATCCAATCTACCAATTGCTTCAAAGTCCATTTCTTCGTTTCTACAAATTGTGTATATAAAAGTGGGAATGCTGTTTCAAAGCCTACAATCCCAAATGGAGCACCAACCATTCCACAGCATTTTTCCTCAACTGTGTGAGGTGCGTGGTCTGTTGCGATACAATCGATTGTTCCATCAAGTAGTGCAGCATGCAGTGAGTCTTTATCATCGATTGCTCGTAATGGCGGGTTCATTTTCCAGTTCGCATCATCACTTGGAATATCCATTTCTTCTAATAGCAGATGGTGTGGACAAACCTCCGCAGTCACTCGAATACCTGCTGCCTTTGCATCTCTCACTGCACGGACAGATTCCTTCGTAGATACGTGACATACGTGGTAACGTGCTCCTGCTGCTTCAGCCAACAGAACGTCACGGGCAATTTGCACCGACTCACAAATCGAAGGAATACCTAGTAAACCAAGCTCCTTATTACGTTTTCCTTCATGCATAACCCCGTCGTAGATCAACGAGTTATCCTCACAGTGTGCTACCACAACCATGTCAAGCTTTGCTGCAGCCTGCATTTGCTCGTACATCGTTGCTGCAAGCTGTACACCAACTCCATCATCCGAGAAGGCAACTGCTCCGCTCGCTTTAAGCGCCTCTAAATCCGTACGTTCGTCACCAGATTGAGCAACCGTTAATGATCCATATGGCAGTACTCGCACTTTTGCACTTTGTTCGATTAAGCTGTTGATTAATTCCAAATTTTCAACCGAGTCAGGCACTGGTTTCGTATTTGGCATCGCACAAATAGTTGTAAAACCACCCTTTGCAGCAGATGCTGTTCCTGTTGCAATTGTTTCTTTATGTTCAAATCCAGGCTCACGTAAATGCACATGAACATCAACAAATCCTGGTGCCAGGAAGTTTCCTTTACCATCAATTATTTCAGCACCAGCTGGCTGTTCTCCACCTATTTCTGTGATGCGTCCGTCAACGATTGTTATCGTACTTTCTACTAGTTCACTTTGTCCGTTTAGTAATTTTACGTTTTGAATATATTTTGTCATATCGATCTTCCCTCCAGGAGTGTCTCTAATATTGCCATTCTCACAAAAACGCCATTTCGAACTTGATCGAATATCCTTGAACGCTCACATTCAACAAGCTCTGATACGATTTCTACATCCCGATTTACTGGAGCGGGGTGCATGATAATCGCGTTTTTCTTCATTTTTGCTTCGAGTTCAAAAGTCAGTCCATATTGCTCGTGGTAGCTTTCTTTTGAAAAGCTTTTATTTATAACATGACGTTCATGCTGAATTCTTAATAACATGATTACGTCACTGTCCTCGATTAGTCCATCCCAGGAGTGATATGCTTCAAAATCGCCAGCCCATTCTGGTGGACATAAGAAGCGAACGTTCACACCTAAACGTTTTAGTGCAGTTGCATTTGATTTAGCGACACGGCTATGTGATATGTCACCAACAATTGTGACTTTCAAGCCTTCAAAAGAACTAAATTCCTTATGTATCGTATAAAGGTCAAGCAAGCTCTGTGAAGGATGCTGACCAGCGCCATCTCCAGCATTGATAACAGCTACATTGATGCCTTCAAGAAGCTCATTATAATATTCATCCTCTTTAGCTCGAATGACGACTGCGTCCATTCCGATCATTTCAAGAGTTTTGACAGTGTCATACATTGTTTCTCCCTTTAATGCACTCGAAAAGTCAGCATCAAACGGGATTACTGTGCATCCCACTTTTCTTTCAGCCATTTCAAAGCTTGTTTTCGTTCTAGTACTTGGCTCAAAGAAAAGGTTTGCTACGTTATAGGATTTTTCTAACCTTGTCATTTCACCATCCTCAAACTGAGCGGCGCGTTCTATAATCTGCATTACTTCTTCATTTGATAAGTGCTCCATCGATAATAAGTTTCTCATTACCTCTTCCTCCTAATTGTCGTATTTCCTCTAGAAAACACGTTTACTAAATCCCTATTAGTAGAAAAAATGCCTCGCAAATGTCGATTCGCGAGGCAAAAGGTATGACAAGCTAAGGTACCCCATAATTAGATGTACCTACTTGTTATTCCCCTTCTTTGCCTCTCTGGACAATTCATTAAAAGGTTTTCTTTATTCTTCTAATTCATTTTCTTGCTTTGGTCTTCCTGGTAAGACTAAATTCATGAGTACTCCGATGATTGCTGCTAGTGCCATGCCGGAAATTTCGATTTCAAACGGATAAGTTATCGAGATTTTTGCTCCCCCAATACCTACTACTAAAATAACAGAGGCAATTACCATGTTACGGTTGTTTCCGAAGTCTGTTTTGTTTTCTACAAACATACGTAAACCACTTGATGCGATGATTCCGAATAGTAGAATTGAAATTCCTCCAAGCACTGCTGTTGGAATTGTACTAATTACTGCCATTGCTTTACCAAAGAATGATATAACGATTGCAAGTACTGCTGCACCACCTATTACGTAGATTGAGTAAACTCTAGTAATTGCTAGAACCCCAATATTTTCACCGTACGTTGTTTTTGGTGGTCCACCGATAAAGGCACTTACAAATGTCCCAAGCCCATCTCCCAGTAAAGAACGATGAAGCCCTGGATCTTTTATGTAATTTCGATTTACAACCTTACCTAATACCAATTGGTGACCGATATGTTCTGAGATAGTCACAATTACAATCGGAACCATGGCTAGGAGAATTGTTGATGTGATTTTAAATTCATAATCGACACCTGGCAGTAAAAAATCTGGAAGTGCGAACCAAGCTGCTGCTTTAACCTGTGCAAAGTTTACGAGACCAATGATACATGAATAGATATATCCAACAATTAGACCGAGCAATATTGGCATCGCGCTTAATATGTTTTTGAAGTATACATTGAAGATAATTGCTGCAAACAAAGTGACAAGTGCTGCCGAGAAATGTAATCCACTATATTGTTTAACGTTTTCTACTGTAATGTTCATCGCCATATCGACTGCAGTTCCCGATAAACCTAATCCGATAACGATAATTACCGGTGCTACTACAATCGGCGGCAATAAACGCATTAACCATTTATAGCCGGTATTCCAAATGATCAAGGCAACGATTGCATATACAATCCCTACTGCCATCGCACCAATCATCGCATTTCCTGGATTAACTGCAACCCCAGCCTCATTTAATCCTGCAACCATAATGATTGGCGAGATAAATGCAAAGGATGAGCCTAAATAAGCTGGTACTTTAAATTGTGTTATAAACAAGAATATGATAGTTGCTATCCCACTTGATAGAAGTGCGATTGATGGGCTTAAGCCTACTAAGGTTGGTACTAAAATTGTTGCTCCAAACATTGCAAACATATGCTGAAAACTTAGTGTAACAAGTTGTCCTGCTGTAGGTTTGTCATTGATGTCTAACACCGCTTTTGACATATTCATTTCCCTCTTTTGTCAGTTAATCTTCTTTATGAAGTGTTACGTTATCTTCTTTATCTACTTCTGTTAATCGAACAACGATTCTCTCGACACCTGATGTTGGAATGTTTTTTCCTACATAATCAGCACGGATTGGCAATTCACGATGCCCCCTGTCTACAAGGACAGCCAGCTGGATATGAGAAGGTCGACCTAAGTCCATTACTGCATCTAAAGCGGCTCTCACTGTACGACCAGTGTACAGAACGTCATCTACAAGAATAATTTTTTGATTCGCCACTACATAATCAATATCAACCTGTTTTACGAGTGCTTCACCGTTTTCGGTTTTAGTAGTAAGATCATCTCGATAAAGCGTGATATCTAATTCCCCTGTACGAATTGGTTTTCCTTCGATCATCTCGATTTTGTCTGCCAGTCTTCTAGCTAGAAATGCACCGCGTGTTTTAATGCCTACTAAAATACATTCGTCGATTCCTTTGTTCTTCTCGATGATTTCATGAGCAATTCTTGTTAAAGCGCGATTCATTGAAGGGCCATCTAATAATTCTGTAATTTGTCCCATCATTTTTCCTCCTTCCTAATTTCGATTTACAAATAGCTTGTTTCAGTCAAAAGAGGGTTGTAGTTTTTCACAAAATAAAAACCTCTTAAAGCATTTGGCTTTAAGAGGTTGGATATACGTGTTGAAATAACATGTTCGGACAATTTTCGCACTATATTCGTATAGTGATGCAATCTTTTCCCTACTATTTTGAGTCAACAGTCTAAACTATTCCTCATTCGAAAAAAGCGCATAATCATTCCATAACATTTCTACAAGTACCTTCTCAGCCTCTCTGGACTGCCATTAAAGGTGATTCTATTTGATTTTACTTTTTCGTGTTCCCATCTCTGTAGGCTTCACTGTTGTTAGTATAGTATTGTAAATGTCATTCGTCAACCTTATTTTGAAAATTATTTGAAAATATTAAGAGGGGAGTAGATTCAGATTGTTGTGGGGGTTGGGGGGAGTTGGTGGTATCATTCGAAGTGAGATTCTCGCTGGATTGTAGTAATGCTGGGGGGGTGCTACTTTTCGGCGTATGATTCTTGCTGAATGTTGCAATACTGGAGGTTTTGCTACCTTTTGGAGTATGATTCTTGCTGGATCGTTTTAATGCTGGGGGGGTGCTACCTTTTGGAGTATGATTCTTGCTGGATCGTCTTAATGCGGGGGACTTTGCTACCTTTTGGAGTAAGATTCTTGCTCGATTGTCGCATTCACTAACTTTTTGCTACCTTTGGGAGTAAGTCTATTGCTGGATTGTCTTAATGCTGAGGGTTTTGCTACCTTTCGAAGTAAGAATCTCACTGAATCGTCGCATTCACTAACTTTTTGCTACCTTTTGAAGTATGTCTATTGCTGGATTGTCTTAATGCTGAGGACTTTGCTACCTTTCGAAGTAAGAATCTCACTGGATCGTCACATTCACTAACTTTTTGCTACCTTTGGGAGTAAGTCTATTGCTGGATTGTCTTAATGCTGAGGGTTTTGCTACCTTTTGGAGTAAGATTCTTGCTCGATTGTTGCAATCACTAACGTTTTGCTACCTTTTGAAGTATGTCTATTGCTGGATTGTCTTAATGCTGAGGACTTTGCTACCTTTCGGAGTAAGAATCTCACTGGATCGTCACATTCACTAACTTTTTGCTACCTTTTGAAGTATGTCTTTTGCTGGATTGTCTTAATGCTGAGGACTTTGCTACCTTTTGGAGTAAGATTCTTGCTCGATTGTCGCATTCACTAACTTTTTGCTACCTTGCGGAAAGAGATTCTTGCTAAAACGTCGTAAAAATAAAAACTATTTCTACCAACCGAATACATTCCATCCCCAATCTCCTCGCCTAATGCGTC
Organism: Ureibacillus chungkukjangi; assembly: GCF_003217295.1. Lineage (GTDB taxonomy): Bacteria > Bacillota > Bacilli > Bacillales_A > Planococcaceae > Ureibacillus > Ureibacillus chungkukjangi. The sequence continues at coordinate 50,497 of NZ_QJTJ01000006.1, read as the reverse complement.
TCATCTCCATTATGAAATGCATTCCAGCCCTAACGCCTATTCCCAACACGTTTCATCTCACATATGAATCGCATTCCAACTCTAACTCCTCTTACCAACACGTTTCATCTCCACTTTGAAACGCATTCCAACTCCGCTTTCTATTCCCAACACGTTTCATCTCCACTATGAATCGCATTCCAACTCCAACTTCTCCTCCCAACACGTTTCATCTCACATATGATACGCATTCCAGCCCTAACTCCTCACCCCCAACACATTTCATCTTCACTATGAATCGCATTCCACCTCCAACTTCTCCTCCCGACGCGTTTCACTCCATTATGAAACGCATTCCACCCCTACCTTCTCCTCCCAACACGTTTTATCTCCATTATGAAACTCATTCCAACTCCAACTCCTCCTCCCAACACGTTTCATCTCACATATGATACACATTCCAGCCCTAACTCCTCTTACCAACACGTTTCATCTCCACTATGAATCGCATTCCAACTCCAACTTCTCCTCCTAACACGTTTCATCTCCACTATGAATCGCATTCCACCTCCGCTTTCTCTTCCTAACACGTTTCATCTCACATATGAAACGCATTCCAGCACCAACTCCCTTTCCCAAAACGTTTCATCTCCACTATTAAACTCATTCCACCTCCAACTTCTCCTCCCGACGCGTTTCACTCCATTATGAAACGCATTCCACCCCTACCTTCTCCTCCTAACACGTTTCATCTCCAGTATGAAACGCATTCCAACTCCAATTTCTCCTCCCAACACGTTTCATCTCACATATGATACGCATTCCAGCCCTAACTCCCTTTCCCAACACGTTTCATCTCCACTATGAAACTCATTCCAACTCCGCATTCTCCTCTCAACACTTTTCATCTTCACTATGAATCGCATTCCAACTCCAACTTCTCATCTCAACACGTTTCATCTCCACTATGAATCGCATTCCAACTCCAACTTCTCCTCCCAACACGTTTCATCTTACATATGATACGCATTCCAGCCTCTAACTCCTCTTACCAACACGCTTCATCTCCACTATGAAACGCATTCCAACTCCGCTTTCTCTTCCTAACACGTTTCATCTCCACTATGAAACTCATTCCAGCACCAACTCCCTTTCCCAACACGTTTCATCTCCACTATGAAACTCATTCCAACTCCGCATTCTCCTCTCAACACTTTTCATCTTCACTATATAACGCATTCTGCACCAAGCTCCCTCGCCTAACGCATCTCATATCAACATATGAATCGCATTCCAACTCCAACTTCTCCTCCCAACGCGTTTCACTCCATTATGAAACTCATTCCATCCCTAACTCATCTTTCCAACACGTTTCACCCCACATCTGAAACTCATCCATCCCCTATATCTATCAAATCCACTCCCCACCTCCCCACAACAAAAAAACCCGCAGAGTCAACTTAGCGTTGTCTCTACGGGTTTTTGATTATGCTTTTCGTAGTTCTTCTAATAATGCCACATAGTCATCTGGTAGTGGTACTTCAAACTCCATGTATTCTTCAGATGTTGGATGGACGAATCCTAAGACGCCTGCGTGTAACACTTGTCCACCAAAGTCGATTGTCTTTTTTGGACCGTATTTTGGGTCTCCTACTAGGGGGTAGCCAATATAATTCATGTGGACGCGGATTTGGTGAGTGCGCCCAGTTTCTAGACGGCATTCCACAAGTGTGAAATCACCAAGTCGTTCCATTACACTAAAATGAGTGACAGCATGCTTCCCATTATCAACAACGGCTTGTTTTTGGCGATCTTTTGGATCACGTCCAATAGGTGCGTCTACTGTACCTTTATCATGTGCAATATGTCCATGCACTAGAGCTGTATATTTACGCGTTACAGTTTTATTTACAAGCTGATCTACAAGCGAATGGTGAGCTTGGTCATTTTTAGCAACCATCAATAATCCGGATGTATCTTTGTCGATTCGGTGTACGATACCTGGTCGTAAAATGCCGTTAATGCCGGATAAATCCTTGCAATGATGCATTAAACCATTTACTAATGTACCTGTTAAGTGGCCAGGCGCCGGGTGGACCACCATGCCTTTAGGTTTATTTACAACAAGTACATCCTTGTCTTCGTAAATAATTTCTAAATCTAAATTCTCTGGAATTACTTCTAGAACCTCTGGGTCTGGCACGTCCACTTCAATGACATCGCCTTCTTTTACTTTGTATTTCGGCTTAATATCTTCGCCATTTACTTTCACGATTCCCTCTGTAATCCAAGTGGAAATTTGTGATCTTGACCATTCTTCTTGAATTGTTGAAAGCGCTTTGTCAATACGCTCTCCTGCGTTTTCTTGTTCGATTGTAATTGTGACTAGTGTCATCATTTCACCTTTTTCTTTTCATTCCGTTCTTCTCTAAGCATTACTATGATTAGCATGATAACTGAAATTGTTAAAGCTGCATCAGCAATATTAAAAATTGGGAAGTCATAATTAATAATTGGGATTAGTACATCTGCAAAATCGACTACTTCTCCTCTGAAAATTCGATCGATAAAATTACCTAAAGCCCCGCCAAGTAAAACCATTAAGCTGATTCCAAAAGCGGGCTTTCCTTTTGCTTCTTTATGGAAGTAATAAATAATACCTGCAATAACGATTAAGGTTACAATGGTAAAGATCCACATTTGCCCTTGTAGCATTCCCCAGGCAGCACCACGATTACGATGGGAAAGTAGCCCAAACCATGGATCCCAGATTGTGATACGGTCACCAAGCTCCATATTTTTAACAACTAACCATTTTGTCCACTGATCTAATATTAAAACGATTGCAGCGATACCATAGTATTTATACACAGTATTCCCCCATTAGCCATTATCTTTACCTTTTTTCACATTCAAATTAACCATGGCAAAGATTAAATTTAATATATACTGTTATCCTAACACTTAAACGATGTCAGTAGGTACTAAACATCATTATTTTGTGTCACTATAAAACAACCGCCCCCGAAAACGAGAGCGGTTATTTATCTGCGCGTCGTAATAGTTTATAGGATATCCGTCAGTTTTGGCTTTTTTTCGCCAATTAATGTCCGAGTATCCGCTACTTTAACTAATATAGCCGACAACTAAGAAAAATGAATTTTAAACGTAATGCTTTTCTACTACATCCGCACAGCGGCTACATAAAGTAGGATGTGCTTCGTTTTGACCTACAGTTTCTGAGTAAGACCAGCAACGCTCACATTTTTCTCCGCCTGCTTTTTCAACTACAATAGAAGTTTTATCTAGAACTAGAGCATTTTCAGGTGCATTTTCTTTACCTGCTACTACTTCCAGCTGAGAAATGATGCAGCTTTGAGCAAAGTTAACCGCTGTATCATTTAAAAGTGCTGTAACCTCTTCATTTGCAAAGATTGTTAATTTAGCCTCTAATGATTTACCGATTGTTTTTGCATTACGAGCTTCTTCTAGTGCTTTAAGTACTTCGTCACGTACAGCAATTACTTTTTCCCATTTCGCGCGTAGCTCAGGGAAGTTGCTATGCTCATCAACCTCTGGGAAGTCTGTTAATTGAACAGAGGCTTCTTCTTCGTTTAAGTACGACCATAGCTCATCTGTTGTATGCGGCAGAATCGGTGTTAACACTTTTAGCAATGTTTGAAGCGTATCAAACATTACTGTTTGCATTGCACGACGATCATGGTTCTCTTTACCTTCGATATATACCACATCTTTTGCTACATCTAAATAGAACGCTGATAATTCAACTGCAACAAAGTTATTAATAGTGTGGTAAACAGATGCAAATTCATAACGATCATAAGCAGCACGTACAGCCTTTAAAACATCCTGTAAACGCATGTACATGTATTGATCCATTTCGCGTAAATCTTCGTAAGCTACGCGGTCTTCTTTAGGATTGAAGTCAGAGACATTCCCGTGTAAGAAGCGAAGTGTGTTACGGATTTTGCGGTATACTTCAGAAATTTGCTTTAGCATATCCATCGAAATACGTACATCAGCAGTATAATCCACTGAAGCTACCCATAAACGAAGGATATCTGCACCATATTGATTCATTACTTTTTCAGGAATGATAACATTTCCTAAGGATTTACTCATTTTACGACCATCGCCATCTAATACGAAACCATGCGTTAATAGACCTTTGTATGGTGCATAGCCATTAATGGCAACTGATGTGATTAATGACGAGTTGAACCATCCACGGTGTTGGTCAGAGCCTTCCAGGTAAAGATCAGCTGGATATTTCATGCCGCGCTCAACAAGTACACCTTGGTGTGATGAACCTGAGTCGAACCATACGTCCATGATGTCATTTTCTTTAGAGAACTTTCCGTTTGGACTTCCAGGGTGTGTAAAGCCTTCTGGAAGTAAGTCTTTCGCTTCCCATTGGAACCAAATGTTTGAACCGTGCTCACGGAACAGCTTTGATACATGAGCAATTGTTTCAGGTGTAATAATTTCTTCACCATTTTCAGTATAGAATACTGGAATTGGAACACCCCATGCACGCTGACGAGAAATACACCAGTCACCACGATCACGAAGCATATTATATAGTCGTGTTTCTCCCCACGCCGGCGTGAAAGTAGTGCTTTCAACCGCATTTAATAGCTCATCACGGAATGCTTCTACAGAACAGAACCATTGTGGTGTAGCACGGTAAATAACCGGCTTTTTCGTACGCCAGTCATGTGGATATGAGTGAGAGAAGAAGGATAGCTTTTCTAAAGCACCAGCCTCTTTTAACTTTTCAGTAACCACTTTATTGGCATCGTTATAAAACAAACCTTCAAAACCAGGTGCTTCATTTGTATAGCAGCCTTGGTCATTGATTGGGCTTAGTACTTCTAAACCATAGCGTTTACCAACCTGGAAGTCGTCTTCACCATGACCTGGAGCCGTGTGAACACATCCTGTACCAGCATCAGTAGTAACGTGATCCCCAACCATGATTAAAGAATCTCGGTCATATAATGGGTGTTTAGCAACTACGTATTCAAGCTCTTGCCCTTTTACTTCTTGAACAACCTCTGCATTTTCCCACTCTAGTGTTTGTGAAACTGTTTCTAATAAATCCTTTGCAATGATAAATTTGTTATCATTTACAGCCACTACTACGTAAGTAATTTCAGGGTTTAAGGAAATCCCTAAGTTTGCAGGAATAGTCCATGGTGTCGTTGTCCAGATAATGAATTTTGCATCCCCAGGAACAACTCCCTTTGCATCCTTAATGCCGAAGCTTACATAAATTGAAGGTGATTTAATATCTTGATACTCGATTTCTGCTTCTGCAAGAGCTGACTCTGAAGAAGGAGACCAATAAACTGGCTTTAAACCTTTATAGATATAGCCTTTTTCAGCCATTTTACCGAATACTTCGATTTGACGTGATTCAAATTCCGGCTTTAATGTGATGTAAGGATTTTCCCAATCACCACGAACACCTAAACGTCTGAATTGTGATTTTTGGTTTTCAACCTGCTCATAGGCATATTTTTCACATAGCTCACGGAACTCGGCTACTGTCATTTCTTTACGTTTTACACCTTTGTTTGTAAGAGCCTGCTCGATTGGTAAACCGTGTGTATCCCAGCCTGGTACATATGGAACATGGTAGCCAGTCATTGAACGATGACGGTTGATCATATCTTTAATAACCTTGTTTAATGCATGCCCGATGTGGATATCTCCGTTAGCATATGGAGGACCATCGTGTAGAACGAAATGCGGACGGTCTTTTGTACGCTCTAGCACCTTTGCGTTGATGTCCATTTCATTCCATTTTTCTTGCATTTTTGGTTCATTTGCCGGTAAGTTTCCACGCATTGGGAAATCTGTCTTTGGCATTAATAACGTATCTTTGTACTCGACCATTTTAAGTCCTCCTAAAGTTTCAACTTCTTAATTCTTAAAATAACTAGCGTTGTTTAAATCAATAAATAAAGTGGATATTGTGATCTATTGCAGGGCTTACATAGTAGGCAACATGTTGTAGATTAGAAGCCTTTTTTTGAATCCAATATAAATGACTCAGAACTTTTTTAAAAATAAAAAAAGCCTCTCATCCCTGGTAAAAGGGACGAGAAGCTATAACTCGTGGTACCACCCTAATTTGCAATCTAACACTAAGATTAGATTACCTCTTAGACACTTTAACGCTAGTGTTAACGAAATCACTTACTTACAGCACTATTTTGCGCGCTCTTTTTCAGGGATTTTGCTCGGGAGTGATTTTCTTTTATTGAAGGTATTGTTCGAGCTTTCACCATCCTCGAATCGCTTGTGTCCACATTCAAAAAAATACTGTCTCCGTCAACGCATATTTTAAGTTATTTTTTAATCTCGTTTATCAGTATATGAAACCAAATAATTTTCGTCAAGTAAATCGGATATTATAGAAGCTTGTTTAACTCTTCACTTGTAAGCTCGATTTCATCTGTTTCTTTTCTCGCATGCTTTTGGATTTCAGTAAGACCCACATCATATTCCATTAAATGATCCCAGTCATCTGTACTTAACAAGTCTAATTGAGCTTCGACTAGCATTTTGAATCGATTGCGGAATACTTTCGATTGTTTTTTCAACTCATCAATTTCAATTGCAATTTTACGAGCTTTGCCCAATGCTTCATTGACAATACGATCAGCATTCTTTTCAGCCTCTTTAATAATTAGCTTAGACTCCTGCTGAGAATTACGACGAACCTCTTCTGCTGCTTCTTGAGCTACAACGATAGATTTTTGTAATGTTTCTTCTAGTGTATTATAATGACCCATTTGTACAGTCATTGTTTTAATCTTCTCTTCTAACTCTTTTTTCTCACGAAGGATAATTTCATAATCTTTAATAATTTGATCTAGAAATTCGTTCACTTCGTCTTCTGCATAGCCGCGGAAGCCTCTAGTAAATTCTTTATTATGTATATCAAGAGGTGATAATGGCATGGTCAACACTCCTTCTCATTTGAAATAACTAATCCTATTATACAACTCGTGTCGTCACTTGACATCAAATTTTCGTAAATTTTCACCAGAAACTACTATTTTTGCTCTAATCGTCCTACTTGAAGTCGTATCTTATCCTTTTTTGTTCTACCCTCAGTCATCATGACCTTGATTCTTCCATGACCTCTGGCTGAAATGACATCGCCTTCTTGAACCTCAAAGGAAGTATCCTCTCTAACGGTCCAATTTACTTTTACTTTTCCAGCCTTGATGAGACTTTGAGACTTTTGTCTAGATATATTCACTACCGTTGCGAGTATCACATCTAGCCTCATAGATGCTACGGTATAGGTATTGTCAAACCATTCTTCCGTTACGGTGATTAATTGATCCGTAGTTTTTACATATTCTAGCTTCACTTTCGATTTTCCAATGGAGGTTAAATTAGCTAGAATATAGTCTTGTACTTCCCCTACCGCTGCAAATTGGATAGTGTTTTCTTCGATTCTTATATCCCCAAATTTACTGCGTTCAATGCCTAGTGATAATAGAGCCCCTAGAACATCCGGATGCTTTAACTGCACAAATTTAGAAGGGTAGTTAATAGAGAAAAAGGTAATTTGGAAGTCATCTAAGGATGGTTCAAAGTAACTTGGGCAGATAAATAGTCTTTGCCGCTCTGCTTCTTGAAACCCTCCAAAGGTTTTCACTTGCAAATCATTAGCCTGACCGATGATGGACGAAACAATGAAGCGCTCTCGAGGGTCAAGGAAATCTGTTAGCTTTGGAGCAAAACGGTCCTCTACTTCCCGTTGCCAGCCAATGACCTTTTCTATAAACGTCTGTTCATCTTTTCTAAAATGCTGGATTAAATGCTCCATCTGAAAAAAGCCCCTCTTTATAAATATTATTATTCCTAAATTTTTAAGTTTTATAGTAAAAAGCTAGAGTTTTTTTCTCATAAAGTTCTTACTTAAACGGTTTCTACTTAAATATGTGGAGTAAACTCCTTTTAGCTAAAATGCTTTTCAACTTATATAAAAAACCCCCACTCATTCGTAGGGGCTTGTCCTATGCAATCAGGTTAAAGATATTATAAATAACAATTTTTACGCCGTTCTCGATAAAGCTTAATAATAAGATACCGATGATTGGAGAAAAATCGATCATACCGATTGGTGGGATGAACTTTCTAAAGAAGCCTAAATAAGGCTCACATGCTTTTGCTAATAAACGTCCGAATCCAGATTCTTTAGCTGCCGGAACCCAGGACATTAAAATGTAAATAATTAGCATAAACGAATAAATCGAGAATGCAATTGAGATTACGTTTATAATTGATAGTAACATATTAATTGATAACCCTCTCTAAATTAAATTCCCCTTAATTGCTAGGAGTAAAACCTTACCCAAGCTAGTTGATTGCTCTTTTATGTACTTCAATACCAGAGGGAAACTCCATTCCTTGGAAGGGAATGAAGCTAGTATTCCTCAGAAAAATAATTAGAGATTTCACCAGATACCTCTACATTTTCTGGTGTGCATAAGAAGATATCCGTACCGATTCTTTGAATATCTCCACCTAAAGCATACACTGTTCCACTCAAGAAATCGATAATTCGTATCCCGGATTCACGATCAATTCTTTGTAAATTGACAATAATAGCACGTTTATTTTTTAAATGCTCGGCAATATCCTGCGCTTCTGCGTATACACGTGGTTCGATAATGACTACTTTCGAATTTTTCAGCGAGTTTGCAGCTTGCAGGCTTACAACATTACGTGGTGGCTGCGCTGTAGCTGCTTCTACCTCCACTACTTTTCTTTCCTTTTTCGTGCGAGATTTTACTACCGGTTGCTCTTTTGGAAGATTCACTGGGCTTTGAGCTTGCACTTGTGCTGCTGCTTCCTCTTCTTCCTCTAAGTAAAAGAAATTTTTGATTTTGTTTTTCATGCTCATCTAATATCCCTCTTTTCTATCCAACAAGAGCTGTTCCAATTCTTACAAAGGTTGCACCCTCTTCAACTGCAATTTCGTAGTCATTTGACATACCCATTGAAAGCTCTTGACATGGTGCAAACGGTAAGTTGAGCTTAACAACTTCCTGTTGTAGATTTTTTAATTCACGAAACACGTTTCGAATTATTTCTTCATCTTCTGTATTTGGAGCCATTGTCATTAAGCCGACGATGCGAATATGTTCAAATTCCGCTAGACTTTCGATAAAAGGTATTACCTCATCTCTGTTAAGTCCGTGCTTTGACTCTTCTCCTGATACATTTGCTTGCACAAAGCAATTAATCGTTTTTTGTGCTCTTTTATCAATTTCTTCAGCTAAACTAAAACGGTCTAAAGAATGGAGATAGTCAATTTCATTGATTACTTGTTTTACTTTTCTTGACTGTAACGAGCCAATATAATGCCATTTGGCTTGATTATTAATTTCGCTTTTTTTAGCCAATAATCCTTCTGGTCGGTTTTCACCAAGATGAATTAGCCCTGCTTCTATCGCTTCAAAAGCTCTTTCGGTAGTGACCTGTTTTGTTACAGCAATTACGGTTACGTCCTGCTTTTTTTCAGAACGATTTTTTGCCTGTTTTATTTTTTCATTTATGAATTGTAAGTTTTCTGTAATCTTTGCCAATTTAAACCCAACTTTACATCATTAGTTTCTTTTATTGTATCAATCTACATGCTACTTTTCAATGCATTGCTACTTCTATCAGACAAGTTCTCTAACTAAAATAACATCTTTTCCTACTACGAGCACATCGCTAATCATTACTTTTCTTACTTGCTCGTCACTTTGCATAAAGGACATAAATTTTTTTGGCTCTGAAACTAGAAAAGCTACTATGTTCCCTGACTTTTCATCCACCTCGGCGTCCACAATATACCCAATAAAACGACCACTGCCAGCTTCAATAATTTCCTTTTGCTGCACATCAGAAAAACGCAAATCCGATCTCCCTTCTTGTACATTTTCACATATACCACTCTTTAATAACACTTATGCTTGGTGAGGCAAAATATTTACTTATACAAAGGATTTTCTGGATTTATTGTGTCAAGGCTTTATTACCAAATAAAAACGCACTTAAAAGATAAGTGCGCCGCATGTTTTATCCTAATTTATAGTCTTTTTGCATTGTCTCAATTGCATTTTTTTCTAATCGAGAAATTTGCGCCTGAGATATGCCAAGTGATTTTGCAATTTCCGTTTGTGTTTCGCCGTAATAGAATCGTTTTGATAGTATCATTTGCTGTCTTTCATCTAGCTTTTGCATACTTTCTTTTACACTTACATATGCAACCCACTGTTCCTCTGATACATCATCATCTCTTAACTGATCCATAATATAAACGGCATCACCGCCATCTGAGTAAATTGGCTCTTGCAGTGATAAAGGATCCTGAATTGCATCCAGTGCATACAATACATCTTCCTTTTTCATCTCGATTGCTTCTGCCAATTGTTCAATTGTCGGCTCATGTAGATTTTCTGAAATAAACGCTTCCTTTGCCTGCATTGTTTTGTAAGCAATATCTCTTAAGGATCTGGAAACGCGTAATGCATGATGATCACGCAAATGTCTTCTAATTTCACCGATGATCATTGGTACAGCATATGTTGAAAATCGAACATTATGCTTAAGGTCAAAATGATCAATAGCTTTTAATAAACCGATACAACCTACTTGGAATAGGTCATCTGCTTGTTCGCCTCGATAGGAGAACCTACCGACAATACTTAACACAAGCCTTAAATTACAAATTACCAGTTCATCTCTTACCCATTCTTCTCCAGCTTGTAAGCGAACGAACAGCTCTCTCATCTCTTCATGTTTTAGCACTGGCAAAGAAGCAGTATCTACACCACAAAGTTCTACCTTAGTACGAACCATCTTCTTTTCCTCCGAACTGTCATTTTTTTCCCCGCATTCTCCTGCTGTTATGACCAAAGGAATATACAGTCAAGAAATGCATGAATTTCTATGTGCACAGAAATAGGAGCATAAATGAATGCAGCTATGTCTATGAAGCACATGAGATGCACTTCAACCTTCATAAGGAATTTTTATGAAAGTTTCACATATATCTCTGAACTGTTTTTTAAGTTTGTCCGGAATAAAAAAGAATATGCACAAAATTTTCGTCCAATTTCATCCAATCGGATTCGTACTAAAGCTCTTAATATTCAATTGTATTTGTTTAAAATAAAACCTTTCTTATTATATAAATTAAGAAATTGGTTGATTTAAATGTTCACGTAAATCTAAAATTATTTTCTTTTCTAAACGTGAAATATAGGATTGTGAAATGCCTAAATGGTCGGCCACCTCTTTTTGTGTCATTTCTTGCTTCCCGTTTAAACCAAATCGACATTCCATAATGTATCGTTCACGTTCACTTAAGCCATTAATCGCCTGGAACATATGCTGACGTTCAATCTTCTTTTCCACATCATTCATAATAATTTGTTCTTCTGTACCAAGAATGTCTGAAAGGAGTAATTCATTTCCATCTGGATCGGAATTTAAAGGCTCGTCTAACGAAACCTCCCCCTTCATACGGCTTGTCTTTCTCAAATGCATCAAGATTTCGTTTTCAATACATCTGGAAGCGTAAGTTGCTAATTTAATATTCTTTTCTGTATTAAAGGTCTCAATGGCTTTGATTAAACCAATGGAACCGATGCTGATTAGATCTTCAATAGGTGTACCTGTGTTATCAAAACGTCTTGCAATATATACAACAAGACGAAGGTTTCTCTCAATTAGTGTATCTCTTGCTCTTAAATCACCATTCATAAAGGCTTCAATAACTGTCGTCTCTTCTTCTCTAGTTAATGGTACTGGCAATGAATCGTGCCCTCCTATATAGTACGTTCCCTTTAGTCGAAACTTACTCCAAATTTTTCTAAATAAGTCAATAATTTTATTAAACAATCATTTTCCCCCTTTATGCGTAAGTTTGATTAAGTGACCCTCCAATAGCTAAAACCTGTCTAGCTTTTGTTAGGTGAGCTGATTTGGCGCTTGTGGACTTACCTCTCCTACACTTCTTCACTTTACTCATCATCTAGGAAGGAGATTTTAGTACCCTTAAATGCGGGTTGAATACACCTAGCACCTTGTCCAAATTTTGGTTCTAGTAGCTTCGTTCAGCATTTACAAATCGTTTTGTAAATGAATCGAAGCAGCTCACTGCTACCATAAGTTAGTAGCTTAAAGTGCCAAAACATGAAGAATCATTTGTGCGTCTTGTGGATACCTCGCATCCTGCTTTGTGAAAACAACATACTGTTCGAAAATTTCTTTCGTAGTTGTCCCACTTAGTTTTAGTTTGTCAAAACGGAAGGCAAGAACTGTTGAACGTTCCTGTTGAACTGTCGACAGCGTTAAGACCCTTACCTTTGGATAGACATACGTAGGAAACATCTTAAGCTGATAAGGATTCTTTTCATCCCATTCTAGTAACGCTTTATGGAAGTCCTCTGGTAGCTCCTTTGAGACTGCCGAATACGAAAGAAAATGTACCGGCTTTCCACTCATAGGCTCCGAGCACTCATTCCCCGTGTCAATAAATCCTTTTAAACTATATGTGTTTTTAAATAATTCGAGGTCACAATCTACGACAAATGAATGTTGAATCTTTGATTGCATCATTTCTCTCCACTTTGAATGAATCGCTGTTAAACCGAGAAAGGCGACTGCTGTACATAATATAAAAAAGGTGACATCGGATTGATTTAATAAAAAGGGCAGTAAGCTTGTTAAAACGCCACCTAGAAAAAACGTTGTAATAAAAAGTACAGTGCCTTGCTTTAACAACGACTGGAGTCTAAAGGAAAAGGCCATTCCAATTAGTACGATAAAACTCAGTAAGGCTCCAAGTAATGTCTGGTAGAAAATGCTGGCAATCAGTCCACTACAAAACGCACTAAGTAGCAACCTACTCCTTTTCACATACAATCCCGTTATTTCTTGCGTGAATTTTAATAAAAAATAGTTAAATAACGTATTGTATAGTACGAGTAATTCTCCAATCATTTCAGCGTCCTCCTGTAAATAGAGTACCATCCTGCCTCTTCAGAAATTGTCAAACCATCGTACAAAACTCGAATTTCTTTTTGACAATAACCCTTAAAAAACTGAGTAATTTCGACACGATATGTAGAAATATTCGACTTGGGGAAAATTGTGTATGCAGAAGTAAAAATTAAAAGATTAATAAAATTGATATTGAAAGTTGTGTAAGTATAGTTGATTTAAAATTGTATTTTTGCGATGAATAATCTTAGTGAACAAGTAGGCTTGAGCCAATGTGAAGTGTCTTTACAGCTATCTTGTTGGAAAATGGATAGGCATGCTGATAATAGCTGCCCTTATAATAGGTTCTGGATATAGTGTGGAGTTTAAGTGGTAGGATGCGGCTTTAGGAAAAGAGTAGCTACTGGATAAACTACATTCTTGAGGAGGAGAATAGCTTCTATTTATGTCGAATTTTATCTTACTGTAGCATGTATATTTTTTGGAATTTGATAGATTAATTGGGGATGGGATTTCAATTGAGGCTTGCGGATAGAGGTTGTGAATTGCGTTTTTCGTGAAGCTCTTGTCGTTAATATGATCGATGCTGGTTATGAAGTGCTTGTTAAGTGATTTTTCTAGTTCTAACGCGTTTTATCTGCGTTATGAAACGTATTCTAATCCCATCTACATCGTCTAATGAGTTTCATTCCCGTTATGAAACGCATTCTAATCCAATCTCCACCGCCTAACGCGTTTCATCACCTACATGAAACGCATCCCACTCCTATCTCCACTCCCTAACGCGTTTCATCTCCTACATGAAACGCATCCCACTCCAAATTCCACTCCCTAACGCGTTTCATCTCCCACATCAAACGCATTCCATTACCAGCTCCACTCCCTAACACGTTTCATAGCCTACATGAAACGCATTCCACTACAAATTCCACTCCCTAATGCGTTTCATCTCCCACATCAAACGCATTCCATTCCTATCTCCGTCCCCTAACGCGTTTCATCACCTACATGAAACGCATCCCACTCCTATCTCCACTCCCTAACGCGTTTCATCACCTACATGAAACGCATTCCACTCCAAATTCCACTCCCTAACACGTTTCATCTCCCATATCAAACGCATTCCATTACCAGCTCCACTCCCTAACGCGTTTCATCACCTACATGAAACGCATCCCACTCCAAATTCCACTCCCTAACGCGTTTCATCACCTACATGAAACGCATCCCACTACAAATTCCACTCCCTAACACGTTTTATCTCCCACATCAAACGCATTCCACTCCTTTCTCCGTCCCCTAACACGTTTCATCGCCTACATGAAACGCATTCCACTCCTTTCTCCGTCCCCTAACGCGTTTCATCTCCCACATCAAACGCATTCCATTACCATCTCCACTCCCTAACACGTTTCATCAACCACATGAAACGCATCCCACTACAAATTCCACTCCCTAATGCGTTTCATCTCCCACATCAAACGCATTCCATTCCTATCTCCGTCCCCTAACGCGTTTCATCACCTACATGAAACGCATCCCACTCCTATCTCCACTCCCTAACGCGTTTCATCACCTACATGAAACGCATTCCACTCCTATCTCC
>NZ_QJTJ01000006.1:0-35776 GCF_003217295.1 Ureibacillus chungkukjangi | reverse complement strand
CCGTCCCCTAACGCGTTTCATCACCTACATGAAACGCATCCCACTCCTATCTCCACTCCCTAACGCGTTTCATCACCTACATGAAACGCATTCCACTCCTATCTCCGTCCCCTAACGCGTTTCATCTCCCATATAAATCGCATCCAATTCCAATCTCCATCTCCAATCATCCTTCATCCCTCAATCCCTCAATCCCCCTATGATATCCTCGTTAAAATCAAAAAAGAAGCCGTCTCAACTTAATGAGACGGCTTCTTTTTATATCGATTTATCTCTTACTGCGCTGTCTTATCGGTTGCGACGGTTGCGTAAGAATGTTGGGATTTCTAATACATCATCCTGCTGTTGTTGAACCTGTCTTTGAGGCTCTTGTTGGTGCTGCTGCACTGGTTGTTGTTGTTCTTGTGCACGTTCACGAATTGGTGCTTGTGGTTGAGCCTGAGCTTGTCCACCGCGCATTGTACCCATTGTGCGATTCGTATTTGAACGTTGTGGCTGAGTTAGGATATCGTCAGAGAAACCTGTTGCAATAACAGTAACAATAATTTCATCATTTAAGCTTTCGTTGATAACCGAACCGAAGATCATGTTTACTTCTTCATCTGAAGCTGATGCAACGATATCTGCTGCTTCTTGTACTTCAAATAAGCTTAAGTTTGATCCGCCTGTGATGTTCATGATAACACCTTTAGCGCCATCGATTGAAGTTTCAAGCAATGGACTTGAAATTGCTTTTTTCGCAGCTTCTGTTGCACGGTTTTCACCAGTTGCAATACCGATTCCCATTAATGCTGAACCTTTGTCGGACATAATTGTTTTTACATCGGCAAAGTCAAGGTTAATTAGACCCGGAGTTGCGATTAAGTCAGAGATACCTTGTACCCCTTGGCGAAGTACATTATCTGCTTCACGGAATGCTTCAAGCATTGGCGTGCTTTTATCTACAATTTGCAATAATTTATCATTTGGAATTACGATTAATGTATCAACAGCATCTTTCATTGCTCCGATACCGCCGATTGCTTGTGTTTGGCGTTTGCGGCCTTCAAAAGAGAATGGACGTGTTACTACACCGACAGTTAACGCTCCTAAATCACGTGCAATAGAAGCAATAACTGGTGCTGCACCTGTTCCAGTGCCTCCACCCATACCAGCAGTTACGAATACCATATCTGCGCCTCGAAGTACCTCTTCAAGTTGCTCACGACTTTCTTCAGCTGCTTTTTTACCTACTTCAGGGTTTGCACCTGCTCCAAGACCTCTTGTTAACTTATTACCAATCTGTAATCTATATTCTGCTTTTGATAGATTTAAAGCTTGTGCATCTGTGTTTACAGCGATAAAGTCAACACCTTGTACACCATGCTCAATCATTCGATTTACTGCGTTGTTACCGCCACCGCCGACACCAATGACCTTGATGTTAGCTAGTTGGTCTATATTCGTATCAAATTCTAACATAGTTTCTCCTCCTGCCACAAATCTTGAATTATTATTCAAAAAACTTATCGAATAGTTTCTTAGCTTTATTAATTACGCTTGTTTTGTTTGTATTGTTGCTTTCTTTTTCTACTGTATTTGATTGTTTTTTTGGAGGCGTTGCTCCAGCACCGACCGTTGCATATGCAGGTGTTTGAACTGGACTTCTACCATAAAATTCATCCTCTGAATGTGCATAGCGTATTAAACCTACAGCAGTTGTATAAGCTGACTCACGAACTCCTATATAATCTGGAGTATAAATTCTTACACGTGTTTGCATAACTTGACGAGCAAGCTGTGCAATTCCCTCTAGCTGAGCAACACCACCTGTAAGGACTACTCCACCAGGTAAATCGCGAACACCTAAACGAGCTAATTCATCTAAGACTAGTTCGAATAATTCTTCAAGACGGACACCGATAATTTCTGAAATGAATTTTTGACTATATTGATCCATTGCATCTGTGCCAGAAACTGGTACTTCAAAAATTTCATCGTCTGAAGCATCTTCATAGAATGCATGTCCAAACTGCTTCTTAATGATTTCTGCTTGTTCAGTTGGAGTTTTAAGAACAATTGATAAATCTTTCGTTATATGTTCGCCACCAACTGGGATAACACCTGTTCTTGTTAATAAACCTTCTTCAAAAACTGCAACCGTTGTGGAACCGCCTCCAAGATCGATAAATGCTGTTCCTTGGTTTTTCTCGTCCTCTGTTAAGGCAAAGAATCCTGCAGCTAATGGTTGTAAATAGATTTCTCTAATTTGCAGCCCAGCTCGTTCAACACAACGTAAAACGTTATGAACTAAAGTTTTTGAAGTTGTAATCATTGTAGCATCCATTTCTAAACGAATACCAATCATACCTCGTGGATCTTTGATTTCATCAAGATTATCAACAATGAATTGTCGAGGGATAAGATTTACAAGTTCTCTTTCAGGTGGAATTGACATCACTTGTGCGGATTCAATTACTCTGTCTAAGTCTTCATCAGTAATTTCACGGTTTTCGCTATTAACAGCTACTACACCTTTTACTGGTTGAAGTGTTGTTTGATTTGCGGGTATACCAAGAACTACTTCGTTTATTTTAATTCCAGTCATACGTTCCGCTTGTTCAACTGCTTTTTTAATGGATTGTACTGTAGCATCTATATCAACGATTGCGCCTTTACGTATACCGTTCGATTTTACATTACCAACACCAATTACGTGTAATTGGTTATCTGTAATCTCTCCTATCAAAACTTTAATAGAAGATGAACCAATATCTAGTGATATATAAATATCCTGGTGATTCATCACTTCCGCACCTCCTTCGTTTCCTACTATATTTTATTCTATTGTAATTCCATAGTAATGTCTAAATAAAATCATATATACGATATCATTTTACAGCTATTATACTGTATTTTCATCCTTTTTTATATGTCTCTCTTCCCATTTTACTATCAAAATTCGTCGAATGACTGCAATATTTTGGAATAACCGGACACCAAAGGCAAAAATGGCAGCTAAATAAAGGTCAACACCTAGATGAACACCTAAAAATGCTAGTCCAGCTGCAAGGGCTATATTGAAGAAAAAACCTGATAAAAATACCTTGTCGTCATACACTTGCTGTAAATTTGCTCGAATCCCACCAAACAAAGTATCTAATGCTGCTAAAACAGCAATTGATAAATAATTTTCATAAATAGCAGGAATTTGTATATCGGTTAACAAACCTAAGCTCAAGCCTAATATTAACCCTAATAATGGTAACCACATAGTTATTCCCCTTCGTTGTTTTCAACTAAATAATCTGTTGATAATTTTCCATCAAATTCTGCAATGGTAATAGCTCTTTGCGCTTCGTTGATACTTAAATTTAAGTTATCGAGATAGAAATCATCCCTAAATGTCGAAGCGTATAAGTAACCATATAGTTTTTCAGCTTTTTCGAAGGTTTCAGTGATAATTTTGATGGTAATTTCTGCGTCATCGATTGGAACACTATTTACGGTTGTGACACCATTAATGTCTCGAATTGCTGATGTATGAGTAAGCCGTTGTCCGTTAATTTCAATATAAAGGCCATCATATCGGTAAATTTCATTAACTAATCGAATTAATAAATCAGGTGAAATAGGTTCAATCTCATAACCAAATTGGATTAATTCAGCAGCAGGAGTAATTTCTAATTCAAGCCCTGGACCATCTACTGATAATAAACCAATTTGACGTTTGAGATCCTCTACCGTGTTATTCAATAAAACAGCTTGGTTATTTGTATCATTATCTTCATATTGTTCAACAAATTCGTTGTAATTTGCGATTTCTCTTAATAGTTCTGAGTGATTTTCTTTTTCCTGTGACAATTCCTGCCTAATAGCCCAAATATCCCGTGTGTCCCTTGTAGTCGGGTTCTGAACCGTATTATATTGTACAGAAATCATAATACCTACAATAAATGATATAATCGTTATTCTGGTAACTATTTTGTTTGTCATCGGTTCCCCTCCTAAACGTTATAGGCTTGTCCTCGAATAATTTTACGCCTCATCATTTATTGAAGGCATTTGTATTAGATTTTTTTCCTCGATTGTCACAACAATATTATCACTCAGTAATTGGTCGAAAACTCCACCAACAATTTTTAAAGATGATACAAGGGTTTTAGAATCACCAACTGCTTCGATTACAAATGGTGCTGGATATTGCTTTCCATCAATTGTAATAACCGGGCCATTACATCTGATATATGAATTCGATTTTAACCTTTGTCCATTAATAGCAATACTTTCTGCTCCTGAAATTTTCAGTTCATTGATAACTGATAAAACATGGCTTTCATGTACGATGTATTCATTTGGATTTGTGGAATTCGGGTTATATTCATTATCCTTTAATGTAACCTGAATACCTCCTCCCTGTGCCGGAATTATCCCTAGCAACAACCGTAATTTTTCAGCCTCTTCTATTAAATGCTCATATTCCACTTCATTTTCCGCAAAGGATTTTTCATATTCTCTTAAGCGATTTTGCAGATCATTAAGCTCTTCAGCTAATTCCTTATTTCTCTCCTGCTGATCAATCAAATCCTCTCTATAGGATTCTTCCTGATCGATATAGGAATTATTAATTTTTTCGTGATTTTTTGTTAGTTTATACGAATAACCAATAATAAATCCTGTTGTGATACATACAATTAGTATGATGAGCTGCTTTCTTGTAAATTTGTTATTTTTTTTACTCTGAAGTGGTATCTTCATCATCGATCACTTCCTGTTCTTCGATCACCGCTTCACCAGATTCATCAATATTAAAATCAAATTGGGCATATTCATCTAGATAAGATCTGTAGTATGAACCAACTTCTATATCAATTATTCCTTTTTCATAGCTTCCTGTACTTTCAATTTGAGCTACAATGGAAGGATAATAATTTAGCTTTTCTGCTAAAGTTGTTACTTCAGCACGAACCTCATACCCGTCATTCATATAAAGAGTGACCGCATATGGGTCGCTGCTTGAAGGGGTTGAATTGATTTGAGAGATAAGCGATAAAACCGTTGGATCTAGCTTTGCAAGCTCTGTTAATAATCTTTTTCTCAATTTTTCATCATCAAATTCTAAAAATAATGGTGCATCTATTGGCTCAAGACTACTTACTTCCTTTAACACATCCCCATTTTCTAGCATAGGGTAAAGTTTATTATCAAGGGAGATATAAGCAACCTTTTCCCACTCTTCCACTTCAATTTGAACAGTCGTTAACCATTTTCTTTGTACATTTACACCCTTCACCCAATGATATTCGCTGATTTTGTCCTCAATATCATTTGTAGTAAATCCCCACATCGAATCTCCTGTTTGTAAAGCAGCTTGTTCTTTATAAGCATCTGCCTCTACTAACCCAGCACCAATCACTTCGACTTTTTTGATTTCGCTATACGGAGATTGAAAGTAAAGGAGTAAAAATAATGTTACTAAAAATAATACTAGTAAGAAGATAAATTTAAAATTTGTTCTTTTTCTTCTTTTTTCCCTTAGGGTCGGGATTCTTTCTTCAATATCAATTACCTTTTCCATAATTTTTACTCCTCCTTTCCTCCACTATTTTTGTTTAAAAACTACTGTTAAACTTACGTGATATCGGTTCGATTTGCAAAGCTCACAATAATCGCTACTACAAACCAAATAATCATTAGTGACGTACCACCATAACTAATGAATGGCAAGGTCACCCCTGTTACTGGTATTAACCCAATAACAACGCCAATATTTAACGCTGCTTGGAATCCGACCATTCCAACTAAAGCCGAGATCGCATAAAAATCTGAACTCTTCAATGATTGAACAGCCAATCCGCACCCTGAGTATATAAATACTGCAAAAAGGGCTAACACGACACAGCCACCTAAGAAGCCAACCTCCTCTAAAATAATAGAAAAGATAAAGTCATTTTGAGGCTCTGGTAAATATAAAAACTTTTGACGACTCTCTTGGAAGCCATGTCCAAGTAATCCGGCTGGACCTATGGCAAGTAAAGACTGAACAGCTTGGAACCCACTACCTAATGGATCTTCCCAAGGATTGAGAAAAGCTTGGATACGTTTTAAGCGATATGGTGCAGAGACGATTAAGGCAATCAATCCAATGACACCTAGTCCAATAAAGCCGACATATAATTTAATCGGATATTTGGCAATGAATAACAAGATAAATGATGCTACAACTAATATGAAAACAGAACCAAAATCGGGCTGCAGCATGATTAATCCACAGGGAATGATAATAATTAAAAAATGCTTTAGCTGAACAACACGTTCATCATTTCTTACTTTACTTAGTAAAAAGCTTAAATACATCAAGGTCGTAATTTTCACTATCTCTGCTGGTTGAATCGTTAAGGGACCAAGACCAATCCAGCTTTGTGAACCATTTCTAACAAGACCGATTCCCGGTATTAAAACAAGAACTAACAATAATAACGAAATGACATAAAGTATTATCCAAGTCTTTTCCTCGGTAAAAATGGGCATATTTGTTATAAATAAAAATACGACAATAGCTAATATCAAGTAAATACTTTGCTTCAGATAGAAGGGTAACTCCCCTTCATAATGCATAGAGCTCCAATATGTACCGGCCGAATAAATGAAAATGATTCCTATCAATGACAATAAGATTGCAGAAATTATGAAGATTCTCTTATAAGTAAACTTCAGTTAAGGCATCCTTTCCTCTTATATCTAATACAGTGCTTAGAGCTTTACCTCTAAGCACTAGGTTTGATCATTCGTTCAAATATTCTATTCATTAGCGCGACTTAAAGCTTCATGACTGCATCAATGAATAAATCGCCTCTAATTTCAAAGCTTTTATACTGATCCCAGCTTGCACATGCAGGTGATAACAATATGACATCCCCACTTTGTGAAATAGAGGCTGCTTTTGGCACTGCAACTTCAACATTCTCTGCTAATACCGCTTCTTCCACTCCACAGGATTTTGCAAACTCGATAAATCTTTCACCAGTTTGACCAAATGCTACAACACTTTTAACATTTTTCATAGATGCTCGCAGCTCCTCAAAGGAGTGGCCTCGGTCTAATCCACCAGCCAGTAAAATCGTTGGCTGTGTAAAAGCGTCTAGAGCAACCTTTGTCGCTAAGCAGTTGGTCGCTTTTGAGTCATTGTAAATTTTTCTTCCATTCCATTCACGAACAAATTGGGTACGGTGCCGAACACCAGTAAATGTTTTTAGCACTTCTTCTAACGCTTCTATTTCACAGCCATATAAAATACATGCAGCAAGTGCTGCTAAGATATTTTCTAAATTATGTTTCCCGGGTAGTGCAATATTTACTCTTTCTAAAATGGCCTCACCCTGCCAGTAAATCGTTGTTTCATCTGCACTAATTCCCTCATTGGAACGTCCATTTGAGCTAAATGGAACTTTTTGTGCATTTGATTTAGCAGCATACTTCTGAACAATCTCTTGCTCTCTGTTATAAATTAACCAATCTGTTTCATCTTGATTTCTCGTAATGTTGAATTTAGCCTCTGCATAATCCTCAAAAGTACCATGATAATCTAAGTGAGCATCATAAAGATTTGTTAAAATTGCAATTTTTGGCTTAAACTCCTTCGTCCCCATTAATTGGAAGGAGGAAAGTTCAGTAACAATCACATTTTCCTTACTTGCACTAGCAGCAACACCACAAGCAACCGTCCCAATATTCCCAGCGATTAATGGTTTTTTACCTCCACTATTTAACATTTCAAATATTAAAGTAGTAGTCGTTGTCTTTCCGTTTGTCCCTGTGATTCCGACTATAGGAGCCTCGCTAACTAAATAAGCGAGTTCTACTTCCGTTATTACTTGAAGGCCACGCTTAACCGCATCATCCACGATTGGATTTGAATAAGGAATACCTGGATTTTTAACAACTAGTTCAAATCCTTCATCTAGTAAGTCCTCTGGGTGACGCCCACAAATAACTGTAATCCCTTTTTCCAAAAGGCTCTGTGCCTGTGGATTTTCATCAAAGGGCTTTGAATCATTTACCGTAACAAAAGCACCTAGTTCGTGGAGTAGTTCTGCTGCTGCGACACCACTTTTGGCTAAACCGAGAACTAATACCTTCTTATGTTGTAATTTTGTATATTGAATCATAGCAATGCCTCCGATACGACTGCGATTAACGCAACAACTACTGCTGTTGACCAAAAGACGCCTACTACCTTACGTTCAGACCAGCCTGATAGCTCAAAATGGTGATGAATAGGACTCATTTTAAAAATACGTTTTCCTCGTAATTTAAAGCTTGCTACCTGTAAGATTACCGATAATGTTTCAATAACAAACACTAAACCAATTAGTAGTAAAAGCAGTTCAGCCTTTACTAAAACCGATACTAGGGCAAGGGCACCACCTAAAGCTAATGAGCCCGTATCTCCCATAAATACCTTTGCAGGATTGGCATTAAAAATTAAAAACCCTAAAAGTGCACCAGTAACTGCAAATGTAAACAAAGCAACATCTGCTTGTTCATTAAATAAAGCGATAACACCGAATGCAGTAAAGGCAATTGATGCTGTTCCAGCAACTAAACCATCTAAACCATCTGTTAAGTTCACTGCATTTGAGAAGCCTACCAACCAGAAGATTAAAAACCCCACATATAAAATCCCTAAATCAATAGACCACTCTGTAAATGGAACACTTATTGATGTATCAAAAGATCCCAGGCGTAATAATAGGAATGCAGCGATTGAAATGATAATTTGACCAATCAGCTTTTGTAATGAAGTTAATCCTAAATTACGTTTAAAAATTACTTTAATACCATCATCTAAAAATCCGATCAATCCAAAACCAGCTAATACTAATATGATTACGACAGATTGAGTCGTAAAGATATCAGATATATTTCCAACAATTACCGTTGTAGCAATTATCGAAATCAAGAAAATTATGCCACCCATTGTTGGTGTTCCAGCTTTTTTCATATGTGATTGTGGACCTTCTTCACGAATACTCTGTCCGAATTTCAGCCGACGAAGTAATGGAATGAATACAGGTGCCAAAATCACTGAAACGATAAATGAAATTGCTAGAATGGTTACTATTGTTGCGATTGTCATGTTAAATCTCCTCTAATTTCTGTTCTTTCTTCTTTTAGTATTGTTTATAAAATCAAATTTTAGTGTTTACACTAAGAAGTTAATCACTAATTTTTTTCGTCTAAATAAAGATGTATTGTCCCATCTTGTTCTAGAATATTGTCCGCTTCTGGTAATTGCGCTTTGACAAGCTGTCCTTCACCATGTATCTCTATTTTAAATGGATACTGCAAATTCGCTAATTCATCCACCGAATAGCCTACTAAGTTAGGTACTCGATCTGTAATAGGGTCTCCCCAGCGATATTGCTTTTCCATCTGTCCTTCACGGTTCACTTCTATTCCAACTGTTGGTGCAATGTCCTCGATAATTTGACCAACGATTGGTGCAGCAATCGTACTACCAAATACTGTTGAGCTTTTTGGATTATCAATAGCCACATAAACAACAACTTCTGGATTGTCTGCAGGAGCAAATCCTATAAATGATACGATATATTCGCCATCTTTATAACGACCATCCACAACTTTTTGTGCTGTACCTGTTTTTCCTCCGATACGAAGGCCATCACGGAAGGCTGCTCTACCAGAACCATTTGCAACTACAGATTCTAAAGCGTTACGAACTAGTGCGGATGTCTCCTCACTAATTACAGATTTTTTCAATTCTGGCTTATTATTAAGAATTACTTTGCCACTTTCTGGATCGACTACTTTTGAAACCACATAAGGCTTATATAATTTTCCGCCATTTACAGCAGCTGCTACAGCTTGCACCTGTTGAATCGGTGTCACAGAAATCCCTTGACCAAAGGAGGTCGTTGCATGCTCGACTGGGCCAAAAGCTTCTTTAGAAAAAAGTATCCCGGATGCTTCCCCTGGAATGTTAGAACCAGTTGCTTCACCAAAACCAAAGTCTTTAATATATTGCAGAAGCTTTTCAGAGCCTACCCTTTGTCCCATCTCGATAAAGCCTGGGTTACAGGAATTTTCTACAACCTCTAAAAAGGTTTCTTGCCCGTGTCCCTCACGTTTCCAGCAGCGCAGGCGAGAATCCTCAACCATTACATAGCCTTTGTCATAAAACGTATCCTTCTCTAAGTCTACAACACCTTCTTCAAGTGCTGCACTTAATGTGATAATTTTAAAGGTAGAACCTGGCTCATAGGTCATCCAAACCGGTAGATTTCGGTTATATATGGATTGATCTACGTCTTTATAATTAGCAGGATCATATGTAGGATAGGATGACAACCCTAATATCTCACCAGTATTCACATTCATAGCAATTGCTAATGCTTGATCGGCATCATATTTTTCCATCGCTTGAGAAAGTTCTCTCTCTATAACCTTTTGTACTTCTAGATCAATGGTTAACTCTACTGTTGCACCTTGATCTCCTTCACGCCATTCATCGTCCACATGAGGTAGGGAATTCCCTTGTGCATCAGTAAAGAGTCGAATCGCAGCTTCTCTAGATGTTAATACCTTATCATACTGGTATTCAATCCCTGCAAGGCCTTGTGTATCATAGCCAGTAAATCCTACGAAACGAGATAATAAGTCTCCATAAGGATAATGTCGGACATAATCTACACCACTATATAGCCCGTCTATTTTGAGGCTTTGAATTTTTACTGCTTGCTCGTAGGTAATATTCTTTGCTTCAGGTGCAAGTTTAACTAAATAAGTTCGTTTGTTCATTTTCTCAAATAACTCTTTTTCATCTAGCTCTAATACTGAAGCAATTTGCTTGGCAGCTTCCTCAATATTATCATTCTGAGCAGGCATAAAATAAAGAGTTGGAGCTAATTTATTTGTTACAATAACTTCCCCGTCGCGGTCTACAATTTCTCCTCTTTCAGACGCAAATGGAATCTCTCTATCCCAGTTTTCCTTAGCAAGTTCTGTTAGCTCATCATGCTGAATAACTTGAACATAAAATAACCGAATAACAACAGCCAATCCAAATAATATAAAACCATAGACAATTAACTTTAACCGATTCTTAGAAATGGTAGATATCCACTTCATGCTAATTTCACACCTCGTTTTTAACAAAGTATGAAAGAAAGACAAGTTCTATTCGGATACATTTAATCAAATTCGCCTTAACGAATTTTTCGTCCAGAGTTTATACTGCATATCTGAAATTAGTCTTGTGGTAATTCTTCTCCATCAGATGATGTTTCTTCTTCAATTGGAGGTGCAGAGTAAGTTTCCTCTGGCGTTCTTAGTTGCACAACAATTGGAGATCCCTCACCAATAACTGTGTTTTCAGATACACTTTGACTTTCAACAAATCCTTCACCGACAATTTCAATCGACAGCCCTGACATCATTTTATATACGAGCAGATTCCTTAATGACCAATTTTCAAAGGATGGTAAGGTAACTGATCCTTCTGTCTTCAAGAAAACAAGGCTTCCCTTTGTAATGGCTAAATCTTTTTCAGGATACTGAGCAATTATTTCCCCACCATCACCGATTATAATTGGTGTAACACCTGCATTCTCTAGCTCGATCTTAGCTCCCTCTGCACTTTCACCAATATAATCCTTTATCTTGGTTGTTTCTACCTGTGCTACATCTTCAGGGTTAATATTTAAATATTTTAAGCTATTTTGCATAACAGAAGTGAATACTTCTGAAACAGGTTGAGAACCAACCTCTGTTGCCTCTAGTTTTGGTTTTTTTACAGCCACATAGACAATCAATTGAGGATCATCAGCTGGAGCCATTCCTAAGAAGGAATATAGATAGTTATTTTTGTTTCCAGTTAAATAACTTCTCGATCCATCCGTCCTTGGAATATAAGCAGTTCCTGTTTTCCCTGCTACGTCATAGCCCTCTATTGCGAAGCTTTTCGCCGTACCAGCTTCTGAAGTAACTGTAGAAGCTAAAATTTCACGTACCTGTTTAGCTGTTTCTTTTGATATTGGATTACCTTTAACCGTTGGCTTCTCATCCTTAACTACATCACCAGTAGCAGAATCTACTATTTTATCAATTACGTAGGGCTGCATCATTTCACCGTCGTTTGCAATCGCTGTCATTGCTTGTACGAGCTGAATAGGTGTAAACGTAGAGCCTTGTCCGTAAGATGAAGTAACATACTCTATTGGGTTATTTGTTAATAAGGTACCTGATGCTTCACCTGGTAAATCGATTCCGGTCTTTTGACCAAAACCAAACTTTTTAAAGTAATCTATTAATGTATCGTTTCCGATATACTCTAGCATATTAGCCATAGCCGTGTTCGATGACCGCTGGAAACCTTCTAAATACGTAATCTGTCCCCAGCCTCGTAGATTATGATCTCGAATAGTATCACCATATAATGTGTAAGAACCGGATTGATAGAAAGCGTTTGGATGCCAATTATTTGTCTCAATCGCTGTTGCTAGAGTGAAAGTTTTTACCGTAGAACCAGGTTCAATTACTGACTCGATAACAATATTATTCCACGAATCTAGCCCTTCTCTTGTATCCGGGTCGAAGGTAGGTCGCTGTGACATAGCTAAAATTTCTCCTGTTTTTGGATCGGCCACTACAGCTACCATAGATTCAGGATTGTATTCTTTATAAACATCGGTCATTGATTCTTCTAAGAAGTTTTGAATTGTTTTGTCTACAGTCAAATAGATATCATCTCCATTTTCTGCAGGAGTGACCATCTTTTCACTGTTTGGCAGTAAGTATCCAAAAATATCACTTTCATATTGCATTGAGCCATTTTTGCCTGTCAGCTCTTTGTTATAGGTATATTCTAAGCCCATTTTCCCTACTGTATGAAAACTACCATCCTCTTGTTCTTCCTTTAGAGCAAAGCCAATTAAATGCGATGCAAAGGGACCATTTGGATAGTAACGCGTAGAATCGCTTGCAAAAGTGATGCCTTCAAGTTCTTCTTTTTTAATAGCTGTCATTAGTTCATGACTTATACTACGACCAGCTACACCAAATTCAACTTGGTAAGGCGTTCTCCCATCTGCTAATTTTTTTGTTAGAATCTTATAAATCTCTGATTCTTCCATTGAAATATAGTTTGCAAGAACTTTAGCAGTTTTTTCAGGGTCTATTACATGACGTGGCTTGTCCTCATCCACAGTTGCTTTAGGATTGACTACAGCTACCAATCGATAACTAAGCGTATCCTCTGCGATGATTCCCCCATTACGATCTAAAATTTTTCCACGTTCAGCAGTTAACACTGCATCTTTTCCATAGAGGGCGGCTGCTCTTGCTTCTAGTTGTTGTCCATTTACAGTTCCCGATGACTGAATGTAAAAGATACGGATAAATAATGCAAAAAAGAGCCCTCCATAAATAACTAACATTAGAAAGGCTCCCCATTGGAATCGAAATCTCTTTTTTTTCATTCTCCCGGCACTACCTTCACATTTTTCTCATTAAGTGTTAAACCGAGTGCTTTTGCTTTTTCCCAAATTCTCTCATATGTCGACAGTTCACTAACTTGAACTTTTAAATCTACATTTTGTTTTTGGATTTCTGTGATTTCTGATTCAATCTTCTGTATTTCTATGGTTGTTTGTTGGATTGAACTTTGTTTATGTAGTATAGTCACTGCCAAAACTGCAACCACCACAATAAATGCAATGTATAACATTTTTTCTTTTGCCGTGATAATAGATTTCTTTCTTTTACTACCCTGCTGTTTAACTGGTACATGTTGCTCTGTAGTTATTGGTTGGCTAATATAAGAATTATGCCTAGCACGCACTGCCATTTACCCTATCCCCTCTCGTTTATTTTTTCGGCAACCCGAAGTTTCGCTGAACGTGAACGATTATTTTCTTCAAGCTCTTCTTCTGTTGGTAAGATTGGTTTTCTTGAAATAAGTTTTAAAACGGGCTTGTACTCCTCTGGAATTACCGGTAAACCTGGTGGTAAATCTGGAATAGAAGAAGCCTCTTTAAAAATCGATTTTGTTAAACGGTCTTCTAATGAATGGAAAGTGATAACACTAACTCTCCCGCCAATTTTCAATAACTTAATAGCATCTACTAATGAGTCCTCTGCAGCTCCAAGTTCATCATTCACTGCAATTCGAATTGCTTGGAAGACTCTTTTAGCAGGATGTCCGCCTTTTCTTCTTGCAGGAGCAGGAATGCCTTCTTTAATCAGTTCAACAAGCTGTCCAGTTGTTTCAATTGGTGCGTGTTTTCTTGCTCCCTCGATTTTACGAGCAATTTGCTTCGAGAATTTCTCTTCGCCATAACGGAAAAAAATACGAACTAAGTCTTCATAGGCCCACTCATTTACTACATGAAACGCAGTAAGTGGAGCTGTTTGGTCCATACGCATATCTAAAGGTGCATCATGATGATAACTAAAGCCGCGCTCTGGTGTATCTAACTGTGGGGAAGAAACACCTAAGTCGTATAGGATACCATCAATTTTCTCAATATTTAATTTCTGTAATTCCTCTTTTACATAACGGAAGTTCGAATGTACAAAAATCACTCGATCTAAATAATCCGCTAATCGTACTTTTGCATTTTCTATCGCTGTTGTATCTTGGTCGAAACAAATTAGTCGACCTTCTGATGATAATTGCTGTACTAAGTATTCGCTATGCCCAGCGCCACCTAATGTACAATCCACATAAATCCCTTGTGGATTGATGTTCAGTCCATCAACAGTTTCTTTTAATAATACGGTTGTATGATCGAACATTAACCATTACTCCTTCTTGGCGCATTCTTAACTAGAAGTCAAAGCCAATTAAATTTTCTGCTATTTCATTAAAGGATTCCTCAGCTTCGTTGAAATAAGATTCCCAAGCTTCTTTTGCCCAAATCTCTATCTTACTTGAGACACCCAAAACTACACATTCTTTTTCAAGCTTTGCGTAAGTAGCAAGTGTTGAAGGAATATTTATTCTCCCTTGCTTATCTATTTCAACTTCTGTAGCTCCAGAAAAGAAGAACCTTGCAAAAGCACGGGCATCTTTTTTGGTCATTGGTAATTCCTTTAACTTTTCTTCGAGTTTTCGCCATTCATCCATAGGATATCCAAATAGACAGTTATCAAGTCCGCGCGTAATAACAAAAGTATTCCCTAAGTCCTCACGAAATTTCGAAGGTACAATTAGGCGTCCTTTTGCATCAACGGAATGCTGATATTCTCCCATGAACATGCTACTCACCCCACTTTAGTAAATAATGTACCACATTCCCCCACTTTCCTCCACATTTTTAAAGATATTGTTAACTACTTTTTACAAATTGTGTATATAGTACTTTCCTCCACTTAGTCACATGTGAAAATTGGCACAAAAAAGAAGTCGTCTCTTTTATGAGACGACTTCTTTTTCTGCACCGAAAGCTCTATACATCAGGGTTTAACGGCTATATTAGGTATATTCACCTAACAATATTAAAGAACCAATACAATTATTACAGATGAATTACATAATGCTTATTTGCAATTTCTAGTGGAAGTGCACATAAATCCTGTATTAGAGTTGGTCCATAATGATTCATATACTGATACGGGTTATAAACTCTCTCTTGCAAGCTATCATCCGGATAGATTTCAAGCTGCATCACATCAAATTGGCGAATTGTTTTATCATGCTTTGTCAAAACCTGCTGCTCAATCTTCTTAGCCAAATAATCAAATTGCATTTCATGGTATTTGATATTTTTTTCTACAACAGCATCCATATCAAGCTTTTGCGATTTTAAGTGATCTTCTAGCTTTTTGTATTGCTCTTTTACCAATTCATTTAAAGTCTCAAGCTGTTGTTTTGCTCCCTCATCCTGAACGCTGGCAATATACTGCTCCTTCTTAGACTTCGCTTTACCCTCGATAATATCTATAATCGATAAATCGTATGTTGAAAGAAGCTGATCAATTTTGCGCTCCACCAAAGTAATATTCATGCGCGGAGCTAATATAGGCATTTGTAGATCAAGGGCGTTAAAGGCATCCTTTAATGTTGCCCAATAGGCTAATTCACCTGGACCACCAACAAAGGCCAATACAGGTATCGTCATTTCCTGCATAAGCGGTCTTGTCACTACATTATTACTTAGCTTTTCAGGGCTATTTTTGGCAACCTCTAGAAGCTGTTCTCTCGTTAATGTGATAAATCCAGTCGAATCTTGATAATTTTGACCTGTTCTTTCCAGTAAAAACCGTTCGCCTTCCAGTACATAAAAAAGATTGGCATTGTCAGCCTTTGCAAGGATGGGCGTACCATAACCTGCACTATCTAGAGCTTGCTCTTTTGCCACTACAGCCTGTGAAATTTGTTCATTTAACTCAATAATTTTCACAAAAAAATCAGCTTCATGCTTCCTGAAAGGTGTATATGCAGCATCAACCATTAATAAACCCTCAGTTTTGAACAACTCATTCATTAAACGAGCAAAGAAGTCTGTAAATGTTGTACTTTGCTCCAGCTGACTGAGACAATTTTTATAAAGAGCTTGTGTATATTCGGTCTCACCATACTCTTTGAAAATCGCGCTTATTAATCGTTCCAGCTCTTCTTTTTGAACCGTTGTTGTGGAAGCCATTGTTTTTAGTTTAGATCGGTTATTGTAGACACGTTTTTTTATCGTGCCATTTACAACGGTATAGGTATGATTGATCTCATCTAAATCATGGTCTTCCCCAGCAATCCAAAAGATTGGAACAATTTTCTCACCTAATTTAAGAGTCTGCTCTTTCGCCAAAAGAATCACTGATATAGCTTTATGAACCGAATATAATGGACCAGTTAAAATGCCGGCTTGTTGACCGCCTACTACAGCAACCGCCCCACCTTCTAGAGCATTTAAGTTTTCTTCTACCATTTCAGAAATACCAAAAGGCTCCATAAATTGACGGATAATACTGCTTAACTCATTATTATAATAATGCTTAGATTTTAAATAATTAAAGCGCGTTTTGAATGCTTCATCGTTATACTCGTATTCAAAAAATGAACGT
Source organism: Ureibacillus chungkukjangi (assembly GCF_003217295.1). Taxonomy (GTDB): domain Bacteria; phylum Bacillota; class Bacilli; order Bacillales_A; family Planococcaceae; genus Ureibacillus; species Ureibacillus chungkukjangi. Next base: position 18,715 of record NZ_QJTJ01000006.1, on the reverse strand, counting down.
AATTTTTCACTACCTGACCAATAATCAGCTAGCAATTTATTGTTAACTGGTAATTCAATATGCTCCAGTCTCATAAAAAATCTCCTCTACTCAACGAACAGTTATCGACCTTGTTCTAATTTCTATCTTATTTATAAATAATTCCATATTCTTTATTGTAAAGTATCAATCTTCTACTTCAAAAGAAAATGCTTATCTTTAACTAAAAGCATATTCAATTATACTTTGTATCAACCCAACAATCCATATTACAACAAAGGCAATAGTTAGCAGAATAAAGTATAATCTCCATGTCTTTTTAATCAACCTTAATACTTCAATTTCTTTTTTTGTGCGCCAATCTATGTATGTAAAAATCATCGCGATAACTATTGCGATAATAAGAATGATAATATTATAATTTTTCTCCCAAAGGCTCGAAATGGAAAGGGGTACTGAGAAGAACAATACGACAGTTGTTACATCACTTGCCAACCCGAATGATTTCACTCTGCTCTTTTTCCCTTTACGCCCTAAAAAATATGTAATGATAAATAGAATTATAGGGAAAAAGATAATAATACTCACTAAATAATGAAACAGCATCTTCACATTTTATCACTCCTTCCTTCCTTTGCTAAAACTAATAAATACAAGGTTTCTAACATTGGTAGTCTTTTTCCATTTTTAACTGCTCTTTCAATAACAGCCCCGACAATGGTTTCAATCTCAGTCGGTTTAAAGCTTAAAATATCTCCTAGCATCGAAGACGTATTGGTCGCCGTTCTCCTGCATAAGCCTTCAACGTCAGGAAAAGAAAGCTGTGCCATATCTTCTGGGAAAGCCGTAAACAGTTCATCATATAATTTTCCTAGCAGCTTATAAGTTTGCGGATTTTCTACTAGTATTCCATTCTTCACCTCTAACAGGGCTGTTAAAGGATTTATAAAACAATTCAGCAGCGCTTTCTCGAAAAGCATTTTCTCTGCACTCTTGACAAATTCAACCTGAAATAATGGGCTTGTACTGTCCGGCAAGAACATATATGGACTGGCATCCCCTTTTTCAACAGCAATTTTTAAAATGCCTTGTCCACGATGAAGAACCGTTGTATCATTTTCACGTTGCGCACCAAACTGACATGAACCAAAGGCAATTGATTGTTGAGGCAAAGATTTCGCTTCCTCAAAATGAGCTAAACCGTTTTGTAGGAAAAGGAGTGGAATAGAAGAATCTAAAGTATGTAATGTCTCATAAATCTGATGTAATTGTCCATATTTCACTGCAATAATTACTACTGAATCCTTAGACAGATTGTAGAAATCAGTTCTCGCCTTAATGACAGACTTTGTAAGTGTACCGTCAATATTTTTACGGACAAGCCCAGATTGCTCCAGATTTCTAGCCTGTTCTTCTCTATGGACGATTAGAGTTACTCTATCATTAAATTCTGACAAAAAGCTAGTCATCAGCATCCCAATAGAACCAGCACCAAGCACTACAATCTCCAATGAACCCACCCTCTTTTCCTTTGAAATGCGTAACGAAAATTAAAGGCCTACCAAATGGCAGACCTTGTTTTACATAATTATAATGGATGCTTTAAGTATTTACGATATGTTTCATAAAATTTATTACCACTTTTAGGTATATGTTAAAATCCGATAACAACATTATAAGAATAAGAACAAAAAATTATACCTGTCGGATGTAACACACCTTCTTAAACGATCACATCTATATAAAATGCATTTTTGTGCCGCCCATTTGTTTTAAAGCAACTTCGTTTAGCTACTTATTCTCATTTAGGCGACCCTGAATACATTGATGTGTTTCTTAATTAAATAAAAAATAAAATCGTTCTCATTTAACATGGCACCTTCGATTTGACTTCAAATCTCCAAAAACAAAAGCAGCGGCTAATCATCCTTTGACCCTTCAATTTAAAGATACCAATTTATCAATCTATTATTTCTGGTGTTCCATAAAAACAGAACCCTGTTGAAGCCATTTTAGGATCTTTTCGTGTTCTGTTTGTAATTCTCGATATCTAACTTCTAGCTCGTTATAAGCTTCTGTAAGCTCATCGAAACTATTTAGTGCTAGTTTTAAATGGCTACGCATTAATTGCTTAGGACGCTTTCGAACACTGTTTAGCATTTGCCCATATTGCTGTCTAAGTGTTTTGTTCCAGCGGAAGCCACACGCTTGCTTTGTTCGATTTAATATACTTGCAGCCTCAGCAAAAGCCTCAAGCTGTGTTTTACCATTTTGAACAGCCTGAATAACAATTTCAGCTAATTTTTCATCATCATCGGCCGTCCATTGATCCTTACGTCTTTTTCCATCCATATCTATCACCTCGCATTTTTTACTACTATATGCAGGTAAATAGATTAAATAGAATAACAAACAATAGAAAAAGGATAAATCGTATTAAATTTCCTTCTACCACCTTTTTACCAAAAAGAGTGAGTCAGCCATCCTCTATGACAGAAGAATACCCAATTTTTATTTGGATTTATTTAAAAATCGATTAACAGCTTCATTGTGTGCATCACTTTCCCATAGTTTTGCACATAACCGAATCTCCTGCATCACTCGCTCATAAATATTGCGCTCCTGCCATTTTCGAAGCTCTATTTGCTTATATGCCTGGTGAACCTCTGGATGGATTTTTCTTATATCAAAAATAAACTCCTCTAAGGCTTGGTCCTTGGAGCCTTCGAAAACCTGTGTTGCCCAGCCGATTTCATGGAGATGAGCTGCATCGTATTTTTTCGAATCTATGAGCATTTTTAAGGCTTGGTCGTACCTGAGCCTTCTCTCTAACAAATAGGTTCCTCCACCCCATCCGCTTGTAATCGCTAAGGTACCTTGTATAAAACCACATCTTGCATGACTGGCCACAAGTCTAAAATCACAAGCGGTCGCAATTTCACAGCCTCCACCAACAGCAGCTCCATTTACCAATGCAATCGTTGGTACAGGTAATGTCGCTAATTCGTATAAGATATTGCCCATCTTACTTAACATTCCAAAGGCTTGTTCCTCAGTTTTCAAAAGATGAAACTCCGACAAATCTCCACCCGAGCAAAAAGCCTGTTCGCCACTACCAGTAATTACTAGAAATTTCACTTCATTGTGCTCTTTAATATATGTAATAACCTTCTTCAAGCCTTCCATCACTTCATCATTAACCGCATTCCGTTTTTCCTCGCGGTCAATCGTAAAAGTAACAATCCCCTCGTTATTTTCTATTTTGTAAGCCACACTTACCATCCCCTTTATGGATACTTATGGAATAAATAGACATCTTTATTAAATAGTAAAGGAGACAATTGGATTTTACAAGCTTGGTAGGTCGAGGGAGGCTTTTAGGTTTTCTATAAAAGTCCATAAAAATTAAAAAAGGCTACTAGAGAGCCATGGCCTCTCTAATAGCCTTATTATTAGTAAATACTGAATTATTTACTAACTACTTCTTTACCTTTGTAGTGACCACAAGCTTTACATACGTGGTGAGATAAAGTAGCTTCACCACAGTTTGGGCATGCTACCATACCAGGTACAGATAATTTGAAATGCGTACGACGCTTTCTTTTTGCAGTTTTAGAAGTTCTTCTAAACGGTACAGCCATTATTGGCACCTCCTTACAGATTATCTATTCATCTGTTTGATCAAAATACTTAGCTAAATCAGCCAGTCTTGGATCCACTTTTGGTTCGTCATTTTCGTTTTGACGAGCCACATCTTCATCAGTTAAATAACTCCAGTTTTTGCCTCCCTGTACTTTTCCTTCAGTATCCTCTTTAAAAATTTGCATAGGCACTTCAAGTAGTACTAGTTCCTCTAAAACTGGTTTAAAGTCGATCACGTCACCATCAATATAATGTATATCTTCATCGTCATTTCCACGATGCTCAGGATCTATCCAGCTGAAAATTTCAACTGCATCGACTTCAATCGGGTATTCAACATCTTCCCATGTTCTAGAACATGGTAGAGTTAATGTAGCTGTCATCGTAAACTGACATGTCATTTGCGATGCACCGAAAGTACAGTGTCCTTTTACATGAACGGGTGAAATATGACGAATTTCTTTGTTTCGTTTCATTACATCATCCAATTGTACTTCTGCATCAATCGGCATCCCATTTTGGCGATACTTCGATAATTGATGAATTGACCATTTCATTCACTAATCACCTCGAGACAACAATGTTGATTATATAATGTGTATTTTTAGATGTCAAGATATTTTCTTGTCACTATACAAAATGAGTAATATAATTTTAAATAATTGAAGAAAAACGTTAGAAAAAGGAAATTATTAAAATAGTTTCAGCTAATTTCTTATTTTTACTTCTTTTCCAAGAAATTACTCAGTTAATGCTTTAAAAATCTTCCTACTTAGGAGTGTAACATAATGAAGGCTGTTGGTGTGGTTGTTGAGTATAATCCATTTCATAATGGACATTTTTATCATATAAGTCAATCAAAAAGCAAAGCAAATGCTGATGTCGTTATCGCTGTGATGAGCGGTCACTTTTTACAACGTGGTGAGCCTGCTTTGTTAGACAAATGGCACCGTACCAAGATGGCTTTAAACAACGGTGTAGATCTTGTAATAGAGCTCCCTTATGTGTTTTGTACTGGACATGCTACTTCCTTTGCAGAGGGCGCTATTCAACTGTTAGAGGCTATTGGCTGTACCAAATTTGCATTTGGAAGTGAGGAGGGCTCTATAGATCCTTTTTTAAACACCTTTCATTTATTAAAGAAGCACGAAGAACAATATAATGCTCTGATTAAACAGTATGTTACAACTGGAATTAGTTATCCCCAAAGTTTATACAAGGCATACGAGGAACTTCGTCAAAATGAAGAGAATCAGACAATCGATTTATCACAGCCAAATAATATTTTAGGCTATCACTATATTGAAGCTGCCAAGCGATTAAAACTTGAAATAGAGCCTATGACAATCCCGAGAATACAAGCTGGATTTCATGATGACATTAACACCCAATCTACAATAGCAAGTGCAACTGGCATAAGAAAGGCTCTATTTGAGCAGCACTCGCTTCATGAAATTAAACAATTTGTTCCTGACGAGTCATATAACCAGATGGAAAGCTGGCAAAATAAGTATGCTTCCTTTATCAACTGGGAAACATTTTGGCCTTACCTTCGCTTTTCCATTTTGCGAAACACGCCAGAGCAGCTCACTCAATTTGCTGATGTGAGCGAGGGCATCGAATTTGCTTTAGTCAAGGCAGCTAAAAAAAGTGAAACCTTTAGTCAATTTATGAATCAAATCAAGTCAAAACGCTATACTTGGACAAGACTCCAGCGAATGGTGACACATATCTATACTGGTATCACAAAGGAACAATTGCACTATTCCAAAATGCCATCCTATATTCGATTATTAGGCATGACTAAAAATGGACAAGCCTATCTATCACAAAATAAAAAGCAATTTCAGCTGCCACTAATCAGCCGTGTGGCATCCACGAACGACCCGATGCTACAGCTAGACATCCGTGCAACAGACATGTATGCACTTGGCGTAGAATTAGCATTAGGCAAGCAAATTGCAAGTGACTATCAGACACCTCCGATTCGGGTGTAAGGATGCTGGATTGAATGGGGATGGGAGAATAACGGGAGTGAGCTAACTAGGATTCAACTTCGGTTTGTCTCGGCTTGGGCAGTGCCGGGACACTTCGCTCGGAAAGCAGCGTCGGTTTGTCTTTCCGGGACACCTCCCGTTAACCTCGGCTTCCATTTGTCCCCTTGTAAAGTCTATTAAGTCAGTTTCAGAAAGTTATCCGAAAAATCGGAGGTTATAATTTCTTTAACATTAGAAAAACACAACTCGACTAGAATAGGTCGAGTTGTGTTTTTTCTTATGCGGATTTCCTTCAAATCTTATACTTTCTTATCCGCCATATAGACGGAAAAATTCCGCTTAAATTTCGCTTATATTTGCTTTTTAAGTGCTCTATATCTACATTAACCGGAATTTCTCCTCTTATGATACCTACACGAAAATCAATAAAGTATAATAACAGTACAAACAACAGACTGAAAAAACAGTAAATCTGCCAGAAAGTTATCCGCAAATCGGAATTTTATAATTACAAATGAAAAATAATGGAGAAAAAGCAAATGCTTTTTCTCCAACCTTTTCTCCAACCGCTCTATTCTTCTTTTGGTTTTAATTTTTCTATATAGTTAAGGGCATCATCGATTGTTTTGACTGGTACGATTTCCATTTGCGTGTCGATTTTTTCGGCTGTTTCAACTGCGGCTTGGTAATTGGATTTTAGAGCTGGATTCACATTAAGCATCGCTTCAGTAATTTCGTCATCTGGTGCGAAAAAGATTTCAACCCCATCCTTATCTGCTGCCACCACTTTTTTCTCGATACCACCAATTCGGCCGACCGTGCCATCCTCATACATTTCACCAGTACCAGCGATACTGTACCCCTTTGTTAAATCTTCATCAATTAATTGGTTTAAAATTTCCAAGGTAAACATTAATCCAGCGGATGGTCCTCCGATTTTATCGGCATCAACCTTTACGTTTGGTTCTGTTTTGATGAATTTGCTTTCAGAGTATGTGATCCCTATCCCAACCTTTTCACTGCCTGGGATTTGTTTCAGCGTGAGTGTGCGATCTAGTAGTTTATCTTGACGATTGATTACTAATTCGACTACATCATTTTCTTTTTTTGTACTTAATATCTGTGTAAGCTCCTGTGCTTTTTCGATTAGGACACCGTCCACCTCAACAATTTCATCTCCTGCTTCAAGCTCACCATCAGCTGCACCTTCAGCTAATACATTTAGAACCGTTACACCGTGGTATTCGATTGTATATGGCAGGTTTGCTTTTTGAAAGGCAATATAGAGTGCATTGAATTGAGAATCCGTCATTAGTTTTAACTGACGCACAGTGTACTCTTCTTCGTCTTCTTCCTCTTGTCGTACGTCTTCTTCTTTGAACGTTTCCTCAAATTCTTTAAAATACGAAATGGCATATGTTAGAGGAGTGGCTTCAGCCATTGCTACTGTCATCAAGCTCATGGTTCCTTCATGGTCTTTCTCACCGTCTTCAACCGTGACAAATTGACTTACATCATAGGCGCTACCAGGCTTCATAATATAGTAGTCAAGCCTATAAAAGCTTAGAAAAAAGACTACGATGAACAGAATAATTATAGAAACTAACGATTTTTTCAATATGTATAGCACCTCCAACTAGTAACCTTTTAAGACTAAAATTTTAAAGCATCGCATATATTAGTTTAGCATTTGCAGAAATGGAAAACAAAAATTTGAAAAGAGATGATGCTTATTCCTCTACTCTATTTATTTATCTGTATTACTTTAATCTGTTTATTATTATTCTTTCCAGGAGTCGCACATGAAGGTACTGATCTAGGTGTCGAGTTATTTATGGAGGCTTTATTCCCTTACTTATTACCCTATTTAATTTTAACTCAATGGTTTATCAGATTAACACCTAATAAAAGTAACTCTTCTTCACGATTTAAGCTTTATTTTAAAACCTATGGGATTAGTGCTCTTGGGGGATTTCCGACAGGTGCTGCAACGATTACTTATTTAAAAAAAAGCAATCAAATTTCCCTTCGAGAAGCGAATATCCTATTAAGTATTTGTCATAGTCCAAGCCCTTTATTCGTATTGGGCTTTGTAGGGAATGATTTATTAAATGACACAACTTTTAGCTGGCAGTTTTTATCGTTATATCATATTGTCTCAATTCTAGTATTAACCGGTATATTTTTTTATTTTCGTAGAGAGGATAAAGGAAAACCAATCAAAACTGTATCTACAGAAAAACAGACTAATCCTTTTACAAGCAGTGTAAAGGATAGCATTCCAACTGTTCTAGTAGTTGGAGCGACGATTATATTTTTCACAACAATTTACACGGTTGTCATGCATTCTGTTAAAAGCTTTGTTCCTGACATACATAATAATGTCATGCTGCTTATTGCAGCAATGCTTGAAATGACAAACGGTTTACGAATTGGACATGAACTCTTCGCCAATCACCATACGATTCTTCTGGTCCTGATGGCTACCTTTTTAACGAGTCAGGGCTTAAGCATCCATATGCAGGTTGCTGTAATTGCAAAAGGTGAAGACTTGTCCTTAAAGCCATATATTTTAATGAGAATCTTATATGTATTTTTAATTCCAACTCTTTTTTACCTACTCTTCCTATAGAGAGGGAGGGGTTTAAAAAAATAAAACGACAGACTCCGCTATAGGAATCTGTCGTTTATTTTACTTCTTAAACTTTTCTAGCAATGCATTTTCTACAATTTCTGGTACTAAACCAGTAACGGTGCCACCATATTGTGCAACCTCTTTAACAATGCTTGAGCTTAAGAAAGAATATTGGTTTTTTGTCATGATGAAAAAGGTTTCGATAGAATCATCTAAAAATTTGTTCATGGAAGTGATTTGCATTTCATATTCAAAATCCGAAATAGCACGTAGCCCACGAACGATTGCTTTAGCATTTTTAGCTCTTGCATATTCTATTAATAAGCCTGAGGAGCTTTCAATACGAATATTTGGGAAATCCTTTGTCACTTCTGAAATAAGACTCATTCTTTCCTCAATCGAAAAAAGAGGCTTCTTTGAAGAATTATTTAAAACAGCAACATAAATGACGTCGAACACATCTGCTGCACGTTTGATGATATCTAGATGTCCATTTGTAATTGGATCAAAACTCCCCGGTACAACTGCGATCTTTTCAGACAACGATTTCTCCCCATTTCCCTTTAGCATTTTCACTAAAGTACATTTCTATAAACTGATATTATGGTACTTCCGTACGTTTCTTGTCTTGTTAAAGTATAAGGACCATAATTTTCCGGCAGATTTACTTCTACTGCATGCTCACATACAATGATGGCATCACTAGATAGTTTGTCATTCTCTATTAAAGAATTTAGTAAGTCATAGTACTCCGTTTTATGGTAAGGTGGGTCTAAAAATAGATAATCCAACTGAATATCTCTTTTTAGTAGCCCTTTAACAGCACGAGTGGCATCTGTTTTAAAGGTTTCTGATACATCTTCATACCGGCATTTTTTTATATTCTCCTGCAATGTTTGAAATGCACGACCATCCTTCTCAACAAAGATTGCTTTACTAGCACCTCTACTTAAGGTTTCGATGCCAAGCCCTCCACTACCTGCAAATAAATCTAAAACAATCCCACCATCAAAGAAAGGTCCGATTATATTAAAAATAGACTCCTTTACTTTATCGGTTGTTGGTCTTGTTGTTGTGCCTGTAATTGCTTTTAAAGGCATTCCTTTTCTTTCGCCTGCTACAACTCGCATTCTATCACCAAGCCTTTTTATTTATGTTTTAGTTGCTGTAGCCTTTGAAATAAGCTTAGGTGAAATTCCCAAACTTATTGCTGTTTGATTGTTATAGTTTTTTCACTTTTTTCGATGCTTACATTAAACAGTCTTTGTAGCCATGACTCTTCGATGTAATAGCTATCCGCTATTAGCGTAAGTGGGTCCGAGACTGTATTATATCGCTGATTATTATAAACATAAAACCCATAGCCTTGAGGGAATCTAAAATTCTTCGCTTCATTTTGAACATAATAGCCGTTTTCGCCTACTGAAGTTTGATAGCCTAAGCTTTGTAAAATTGGATCTAGAGAGTAAAGAACTTGGCTATCTTTTAAAACAACGCTTACCTCATTGTTTAGTGCATCTTCAATAATTACTTCTCTTTCGTCATTGAATAAGAACGGAAAAATACGTTCAGTCGTCTCATTCATGGCAAAAAATTCAGTATGAAGTCCAAAAACCTCTTTTAACATTTCGTCTAATTCATTTGCAGAAAGCTTTGTGCCATGCGCATCTTGCAGCATATCTACAAAGCTCACCCTTTGAGTATCTGTCATTTTACTGTTCAAGGTATTAACGATTTCAGTAGATTTGTTACTTCCAACTATTGAATCCGTTAAAAATGAAGCAATGACTTCAGTTAACCATTGCGGACTTTCCTCTAAATCATATTGTAATTTAACCTGTGAAAGTACGACCTGTTCATTAATAGAATCAATCGACAGCTCTTCTAAAAATAGGATTCGTTTCCCCTGCTGAGCCGAAATATTCTTCCCTTGTACAATATCAATATGATCTTCATTTAATAGTTTTAAATCCCTCACATGCTCACTGAGTTCTGAACTTAATAGATTCTTTGCATAAATCGTTAATGCATCATTCGCTTTGTGAATATTGAATTCCCCATTTTGCCAATAGATTTCAGATATTTCACCTGTCCCGGCAAACATCGAATAGTTAACAAGCGTAAGCGATTGACTACCCACTAACGGTAACCCAGTAATCCATTGCCCCTGTACATCACTATCTGTTGAGATATGAACTGTTGTATATGCAGCATGCCCGTTTTGTAAAGTAACAAAAATATCCTTTAAAAGTTGGTTAGATTTTAGCCCACCCTCTAATGGGATGATGTAGGATAAAGACGCATTTCTGCCTTCAAATGCCTCGAATTTTGTTTTATCTTCACTTAAGCGATCACAGCTAGTCTCAGATTCTAAGAAACAATCTGCACTTACACTTAAGTTTGGCCAAGTAATATCAATCGATTGGTTCGCTAAATTATGAAAATGCTGTCGAATATCTAAACTTCCACTTCGATATGTAATTTCAATTTCCTGAGTGTAAGAAAAATCACCTTCACCAGCTTCAAGCTTGTCAGAGAATACGTGATACTGGAAGAAGAGCGTTCCGCAAATTATGAGCATTAAAATTCCCAAAAAACTTATTGCATATTTCATGTGCCTTCCCCCCTTTCGTCGTGATACTATTGTTATCGGAAAGGATGTGTGAAAGTTGATTCAACAATTTATCGAACTTGGTCGCGGGTTTGGAGACATATATGAGCTTTGCGAACTTATTAAAACAAATGAAAAAAGATATCATCATGCCTTTATCTTTATCTCGAATAAAGGAGATGTGCAGGTTGCTTCCATTGCTGTTGCGTTAAAACCGGTAGGGGAAAGTAAATTTATGCCGATATATGTATGTCGCGAAGGTATTCCATATAATCCTGAAAAACCTTCTAAACGACTTGAAATCTTTGAAGAAACTTTAAATGAACTAGGTAAAAAAGCAATTCCAATGGAAGTAAAACATTCCTCAGTATTTTCTGAAACGGTATTGTTTTACCAGCATTTAATTGGCATTTTACGAATGAATCATTTTATCCCACCAAAACAATAAAGAAAAGCTGTTAGCACCTGTAGCTAGACACTGTTTCGAATTACTATACTTCTGTATTTAATTGAACGATTATAAACCAACTTTATAATCATATTCCTTCGCTTTATCTGGTTTGGCATTTTCAAACTCGGTTTTCAAGAATGGACGAAACGACTCTACAACGTCTTTCACAAAAGGAAGGCGTTGTATTTTATTTATCGTTCCTTCAATTTCTTGACGATTACAATAAATAACAACATATTTTAACTTTCGAGAAATATAATGTACATGTCCATATTTTCTTAAACTTTTGGCATGCTTCAACTGATGAATGTATACAATTAAACCTTGTCGTTCTTGCATTCCACTTCCCTCATTTCTTACATAAAAGAATACCATAATGTCAATTTTGATAGCAACAGAGTTTAGTGACACTAAAGCATAATTTCCGTTATAATCTTTGTAGAGAGTTTACAATTCTTTTACTTTCATTTAAATTTACTTATGTGTTGAAGCGAACACATAAAAATTATATTAGATTTATTACTTGTGCTCATAACAACAGTAGAAGAAATCTTACCTCCTCTATAATAAAGAGATGGACTTTAGAATTTTTTAAGGGGAAGTCCCTGCTACATTCAACTGAGGATTATTTGCTGGAAACAGGTTTTGATTATTGTACAAGATAAGGCAGGATTTAAGGAGGATATCCATGGGTAAAAAAACAAAAGTAGCTATTGCTATTGCAGCTGCCAGTGCAGCAGCTTGGGCTGGCAGTAAAGCAATTATAAAACCTCAAAAAAGAGACGATAAAGAAGTTTTACAATACGGGCGACCAATTGTACTTGCTCATCGCGGCGGCTCTCTCTTAGCTCCTGAGCATACTATGCCGGCTTTCGAGAAAGCACAGGCACTCGGTGTAGATGGATTTGAAATTGATATACGTTTAACTAAGGATGAAGAAATCGTAGTATTCCATGACGAAACAGTGGATCGTACAAGTGACGGGACTGGTTCTATAAAAGATTTCACCCTGGAGGAATTAAAACAACTAAATTTCGGCTATAATTTCGAAGATTTAGATGGGCAATCCCCATATAAAGAAGAAAAAGTGGAAATCGTAAGTTTGCGTGAATTGTTAGAGGTGTTCCCTAATATGTATATCAACATCGATATTAAGGATCATCCAGATACGTATGAAGGCAGCTTAATGCCATCTAAATTATGGCGCCTTATTGAAGAATTCGATGCACAAAACCGCATTGTGTTAACAAGCTTCTTTAGCGAACAGGTCGACCGCTTTAACTTATATGCACAAAATCGTGTTGCCTTAGGTGCAGGCGAGAATGATGTAAGAAAAGCCTTTACAGCATTCACAAGCCAATTTGGCCATCTATATCATCCAAAGGTGGATGTATTTCAAATTCCAACCAAGCACGGCAGAGTTTCCTTGGATTCTCCACGATTTATCGCCTTTTTGGAAAAGCTCAACATCCCTGTGCACTACTGGACGATTGATGATGAAGAAACAATTCGTAGCCTAATTGAAAATGGCGCAAAAGGCATCGTAACCGACCGACCAGATATCGCCGTAAGTGTTCTTCAGAGTATACAAGAAGAGAAAGCAGCAGAAGCTGAATAAATAGAATTTTGATTTGCCTCGTGGATGGTTGTCCGCGAGGTTTTTTAGTTGTGCTTTGCTATTAATTGAGTACAAACTATTCCAAAAGAAAAAACCGTCTCTAATTTTAGAGACGGTTGATTTTTAAGCTGAGCAAGAGCAGCCTCCACCAGTGCCACAGCCTGTTCCACAGGAAGACCCACTAGTTGCAAAGAATGGATTGCTTACTGGCACTTTGACAGCTTCAGAAACGGACTTTCCAATAATTAGACTGATTTCATCAAGTAAATCTTGAAAATCGTTTTCTGCTATCTTTAAACTCGCAACACGTTCGTCTAAATCTAGACTTCTTTTTTGCTGGCGAATTTGCTTCATAATTGTATGATAATCAGGATGATATTTACCAAAACGTTGGACATCCTCATATTGTTCTTTCATGCGGTTAAATGTAGAAATCTGATGAACTAAAATATCATCTGTATATACATCGTTATATGCATTGCTTAATTTTTGAGCTTGTTCTGAAGAAAGGATCATTGCACTCAATTCATCTGCTTCATCTAAAATGAAGGCCCATTCTGATGTCATTATCATCATTACTTCCTCCAATCTACTACTACCAATCATAGCAGAATTTAATTAAAGTTTGTATTAAGAAGTTATAAATTTTAATGGAGTTTTAGAATTTTGTTGTAAAAGGCTCCAAATTACGGGATTTAAAAATGTCCCAAAGATTTGTTTATCCAAACCTCTGGGACACTTATTTATTAATCAACATGGTCATTTAATAAATTTTGCAGGGTTAGCCTTACGCTTTCAAAATCAGAGAATTCAATTTCTGTTGAACCAATAGTTTGGGTAGTTTCGTGACCCTTTCCAGCTATTAATATCGTATCCCCAGGCTTAGCTTGACGAATGGCTGTTTCGATTGCTTTTCCTCTATCTAGTATCATTTCATATTTCTGCTTAGGCGAAAATCCTGCAGCAATCTGAGCATTGATAAGTTCTGGGTCTTCACTACGTGGATTATCAGTAGTCAAATAGATTAAGTCTGCATATTTGGAAGCGACAGCCCCCATCTTAATTCTTTTGTGTTTATCTCGATCACCGCCACAGCTGAATACCACTATTAGATCTCTTTTGACCGTTTTGTTTAATGTTTGGAGAACAGCTCTTAAAGCAGCCTCTGTATGGGCATAATCAATATAAATATCTACATCTAAATTATTTTCAATTGTTTCTAATCGACCATTTGGCAAAGTTAGTTTTTCAACTACATCGCAAATGTCTTCTATCGCAAAACCTAATTGACTTACAGTTGTAATGGCAGCAATGGTATTTTGTAAATGGTGCTCCCCAACAAAGGGAATGGAAAATACCTTTTGCCCTTTATTACTCTGCAAGCAGCAGGTTGAAGTTGATAGTCCTTCTGCAAGAAGCTGTAATTGATAATCCACTCGATTACCTAAGCCAAAATATGCTTTTTTCTTTTTCGCCTGCAAACCGACTGTACGACAAAAAGAATCGTCCCCATTTAACACGAGTTGATCTGAAAGTGTAGCAAGCAATTGTTTTGCTGCTTTATATTTTTCATAGGAACCATGATCTTCTATATGGTCTTCTGCTAAATTTAAAAAGACTCCAATATCAATCGAACAATCATCTAAGCGATGCTTTGCAAGGCCCATAGAGGATGCTTCTAGGACAACATACTCAACACCACGACTGACAGCGATTTTCAAAATTTTGTGCAAATGTTTTGGCTGAAGAGTCGTTAAATGCTCATAATCAATGTTTACTTCAACGCCGTTAATGTAAATTCCGTTTGTTCCAATGACTATTACGTTTTTATGTAGTGCTTTTAGTAGCTGTCCGATAAAATGACTAACTGTTGTTTTTCCGTTCGTACCTGTAATTGCTATAACTTGCATTGCATCAGCTGGGAATCGATTTAGCTTTGCAGCACCATATGACATAAATTTTAAGACGTTTGGAACCCAGATGACAGGAACAGAAATTTTTAATGAATCCAACTGTTTCTCATCTTCAATAACAATTCCAACTGCCCCATTTTTTATTGCCATATCGACATATTTTAATCCATCAGACTTTCGCCCTTTACGTACGATGAATAAATCGCCTTCTTTTACACCTTGTGCAAAATCCTCAATTCCAGTTACTTCAACTCGAATAGAACCACCTTTTACCGTACATGGCCATTCCTTTAAAAGTTCTGCTAATTGCAAGTTGTCACTCCTTTTCCCTATTTTATGCCTAGGTTTGAATAGTGACACTAAAATTTGTGTGGGCTTTAAATTTTTTCGTTTCAAAAAAAAGAACCTCTATAGCCAATTTACTCAGCTAAGAGGTCCGGTACCACACTATTCTTCTATTTCATTTTTTTCTTCTTCTACAAAAATTTGTGTATAATAATTCATAAACGTTCCCGACCCCACTTGAGTATAGGCTTCATCAAGCATGTACTTACGGTGTGTACTAGAATTTAGCCAGCCATGAACAGCTTCAATGGAATCAATATAAGAGGTCGCAATATTTTCCTCTGCATTTTTAAACTGGATTCCTTCTGAATCTAATCTTTCCTTTAAGGAGCCTTTAGTTGGTGATTCATGTGAAAGATAACTCTCGGTATACATCTCCTCACTATGCTCCATAGCAACTGATGTTAAAGAAGCCTCCTCAGAAATAATAGGTAAATTATTGTTTACTCGGAATACATTTAGTAAATCATAAATGATAGTTGCATTTGCCTTATTACTTTCTTCTATTAAATAGGAAGTAGGACTTGGAGGAGATAATAATTTACCGACAAAGGACATCTCATATGGGCGATGTATGACTAGTGTTCTGCTATCCATAAAGCGAATTCCACTTAACATGCCAGTTTCACTATCGATATAAAGCTGTGCAAAGATATCACCGAATTTCGTTAAAATTCTTGTATTCATATCATCTTCACTCATTGTAAAACTATAGATATTATTTTCAATCGTTGCATTCAGTTCTGATTCGATAATCGTCATGCTATAAATGTCTTCAAGTGTCTGGCCCATTTTATAGGGACTTATATCAGATTCATTTGCATTGGTATACACTTGCGTTACAACACCATTTGCAACAGCAAACATCATAAACTGAGTTGGAATTTGATTATAAATCCACCAGTCATAACCATAGGCAGATTTATCAGTACGAGCAGGTTCTTTATACAGCTTTTTGAGCTCATCACTACTTTTACCAATCAGGGTTGATAAGCCTTCTTCTGGACGAGGTAAAGAGTCCTGAGAGATTTCTTGGTTACTACTTGTTTTTGGAATAATTTGAGATGTAGAATTGGGCCCCTCTAAAGGTTGATAATTATCTGAGCTTGAAGAATAAAAAAAGATAATTGCAAGAAAAGAAAGGACAATTAATATTCGAAAAAGAGTTTTCATTTCGTTCCTATCCTTTTAAATTTATTGGTACTATTATATCAATAATATAGTGGTTGACACAATGTTGCCATTGCAACAAAAGAAATTTTGCTCTATTATAAAAAATGAGCGTATACTTATTGTACGATTTAGCTAAAGGAGGATTTTTTTAATGTATTTCGAAAACAAAACACTTGAAAATATAACTGCTGAACAAGAACTACTTGTAAGCGTTATGGAAAAGAACGGTCTAGAATGCGACGGTGGCTGGGATTTCGATCGTATGACTTTCGATAAACGTTTCGATTTAAAAGAAGGGCGCTACTACTTACGTGTATTCTGTCAAGCTATTTCAGGAGACGTTGGTAATCGCTCAGCAGTTCTAAAAATCGCTAAACCTGCACTTGGTAAGTACTACTATCCACATGGTGTTGAGTATGGTGAAGATGAAGTATTCCCAAAACACCTAGTGACAGAATGTGAACAAATTCTTGAAAGTGTTAAAAAAGAATTTGCTGCTTTCGGTATTGAAGCATAATATAAAAATACACAAAGGACATGGACAAGCGCCATGTCCTTTTTACTTGCAGTATTTCCTTGGAAAACATAAAAATTCCCCAATTTTCCCGAATGAAAAAAAAAACAGCCCTTAAGACAAGCTCAAAAGACTGTTTTAGTTCAAATTAGAATCCAAGTATTGCTTTAAATAGTGACGTTGTTTCTCCACCATGGTAAATTACATACAGTAATAGATAAACGGCTACACCTGTAATAGCTACGAAAAACCAAATAATACTTGTAATTGGACCGATTTTACGGTGAATACTTAGCTTTGTTTTTAACCCTGTCGTAATACTAACAATACCGAATACGGCTCCCGAAGTAGCTAAAATAATGTGGAAAATTAAAAAGAATGTGTAATACCCTTTTATATCATCTGGACCACCAAATGACGTATTCCCGATAAATATTGTTCTAGAAGCATAAATGATAAAGAAGATTAAAGCTGCAACTCCAGCAGCAAACATTACCTTTTTATGTGCTTCAATTTTCCTCTTATAAATTAGACCCCATCCAATTGCGACTAACACAGCACTAATAACAATAAATGAAGTACTAATTGTAGGTAGAATAGGTACGCTCATTTTACATTCTCCTATCATTTAGTAATCTATATCTTTTCTTAGAAAGAATATGATGCTTTTTTCTAAAGTCAGCAATTAATACTGCTGACTTTGTTTATTTGCCTGGAAATCTCGTAATGCATTCTCTGTGATGGCTTTATCATCTTTCTTTTCTTGTATCCACCATTTTCTGAAGACAGTGGCTAATACAACACCGAAGATAATCTCTTGAATAATTTTCATTAAAACCCCACCTAATTGCTGATCCTCAAGGGGTTTCATATTATTGAAGAGCTCTGGTCCTGACAATGCTAATCCCGATAATGTTGACGCTGGTACACAAAGCTCCATTGCTTTTAACCATGCTTCACCATCTGTGTATGTTGAATACATCGGATTTGGGTTAAAAATGATTAAAGCACACGCTGGTGTGATTAAAACCGCATTGGCAATAATATAGGCGATTTTATATAAGGGCTTCATTTGCTTGTATCCTGGAACATTCCCCACTAACGGCCAGTTCATAAAAAAGGCTGATAGGAATAAGAAGAAAGTGAAAATCCCATGGAATGTTTCATCTAATTTAATGGCATCAAAAATGCCTGGCATATGATATAAAGAGAACATCATTGCAAACACAAAAGCTGAAATCACAGGTTTTGTTAATAAATCAAATATATTACGGAAAACTGGTGCTTCAACGACTACTTTCCAAACCCACCAGGGAATCCCTTTTATAAGAAACATTGGCACTAGCAATAATAGAAAGGCCATCTGTACCATATGATAAGAAAACATAATATGGGACATTAAATCAATCGGAGAGCCTTTAATGACATAAAGCAATATCATTGCTAATATAAAATAAGTTGCTTCCCCTCTTTTTAAGGGTTCACTCACTTTAAAATCTTTTCTCCATACAACTGTTACTAAAAAATAGACGACAGTTAAAAATAATATAACTCCTATTAGATAAGGACTCCACAGTGCTTGAAAACCAAATATACTTAATGGCATAATCATGCGCTCCTTTAAACTTCAGTAGTTCTATTATAGAACGCTTACATCGTAACATCAATGAACGAAGTATGACAATTATAGCAATTTCGGTGTTTAAACAAAATTTAAATGTCTAGGATAATTCTCCTTAGAAATCGAGTAGGAGGGAGTGATTAACTCCCGACCTCTCACACCACCGTACGTACGGTTCCGTATACGGCGGTTCAATTAAGATGAATAACGCAAAGT